>CBDCQQ010000005.1:770000-2597649 GCA_965220665.1 Arenicellales bacterium | reverse complement strand
ACGCAGTTCCTCGTCGTGGTCAAAATCGAAACTGATGAATGCGCGTTTCATGGCGGCTTGATATCCTCCAGATCATTGAGATGGGATTATGTCGAAAATATGTTCTCGGTTTTCCGAGAGACGAGCACAGAAAAAGAGTTATGCCCAAAAGTAGTGCGTGACGGGATTCATCACTAAGCGGCTACCTGGTCGGTGTCATTGTAATTCAGTTCGACTCCATTCTTGAATTTCACTCCCTCGATCACTTTGCCCAGCTGCCTGAACCCGCGCAGCCGTCGCCATTTTTTCTCCGCACACATCCCCAGCCTGTACATCATGCCCAGCATCGTCGTTCTGCTCAGACAGCCCTTCGAGCGCTTGGTGCGGTGACGGATCGTCGCGAAGGTCGACTCGATTGGATTAGTGGTACGCAGAGATTGCCAGTGCGATGCCGGAAAATCGTAAAACGCCAGCAGCTCCTCACGATCCCCGATCAGGCATTCAACCACTTTCGGATACTTGTCCTGATAGGTTTCCACAAACCGATCAAACGCCTCATGCGCCGCCTCGCGCGTGTCTGCCATCCAGATCTGGTGAAGCGCCTTTTTCGCCTGTCCGTGCAGCATCTTCGGCAGCCGGTTGAGCACATTCGCCGTCTTATGCACCCAGCAGCGCTGATCCTGGGTTTCAGGGTAAACCTGGTCCAATGCCGACCAGAACCCCATCGCCCCGTCTCCAACCGCCAGCTTCGGTGCATCCATGCCCCTGGACTTCAGATCCAGCAGCATCCCCTTCCAGCTCTCGGTCGATTCGCGCACCCCGTCCTCAATCGCCAGCAACTGCTTGCGGCCACACTCATCAACCCCGATCAGCACCAGCGCACACAGCTTTGCATCCTCGGCCCGAAGCCCGCAGTACACCCCATCGGCCCATACATAAACGATCTTCCCGGTGATGCCGCGCGTCTGCCACCGCCTCATCTCCTCATTCCACTGCTGCGCCAGGCGGGAGACCGATGAGGCAGAAAAACCCTGCGCCTTACTGCCCAGCAGAACCTTCAGGGTATCAGCCATCTCACCGCTTGACACCCCCTTCAGATAAAGCCACGGCACAAACGCCTCAACCGTCGCCGTCTTTCTCACATACGGCGGGATCAGTGCCGAGCGGAACGACACCGGCTCGCCGGTATTCGAGCGGACCTTCGGAATCCGAACCGAAACCGGCCCGATACCGGTCTGAATGTCACGCTCAGGCTGGCTGCCGCTTCGAACCACCGCCCGAAGCCCGTTGCCAGCATACTGTCCGTCATACTGAGCGAGAAATTCCTCCACCTCAAGCTGCAGGGCCTGGGCGAGAATCCGTCTGGCACCGGTGCGCACCAATTCGGTCACAACATCGGGTGAAATGTCTCGACTTTCAAATCCAATTACGTTATCGTTACTCATAGTGGCGTACCTCTCTGGTTGGTTGTAAAAATGCTTTCTACATTTAACCAGATACGCCGCTTTTTTTTCAACCCCCGTCACGCACTACTTTTGGGCATAACTCCAGAAAAATCGAGGTCTACAAAAAAGGCACAGGTGTGAATTTGTAATTACCAATTGAAAATTCCTGTTACCTGTACCATCTGGTACGGTACTACATGAGCAACCATCAATTGTAAATTGGTTTTGAAGTCCGTTATAAGCAAGATTGGGTATTGTATTTGAGATTCATTTCGCAATGCGACCAAAAAAATGAAGCAGATAATTATGACGAGGCTGGCATCAACAACTGGCACCTAATTCCAACTTGTGGATGCGGTTTGACAAAAAGTTACACCTCATGACTTAAGCTTCTGTACTCAATTAATTTCAATCTGTTTGAAGTCGCTGGAATGTTTTTATGAGCGGTACAGAATGAGCCTTTTGGTGATCATTCAGAGCGATCTGAACTTTAATTGAGCCTTCACAGCACTGGAAAATGTTTACATGATTCTGTACTGAGTACTCCTAAATTTGGTTCCTTTCGAATTTAGATCTGAAATCCTTTGCTCATAAATATTCGGTTTCAGTTGCTGGATTAATTCTCGGTCAAAGTGAATTCCGGCGTAAGGGGTTTCCAAGACGTTGTAACGTTCGGATACAGGTGAATCGGTATAATTTCGTTTTGCTTCGTACCCTTGCTGCAGATGACAAAGAATTTCGAATTAAAGGGATTTAAACAGCCTTATTTCATTCATTGTGCTTTGTCCAAGGTCAAGTTAAATGACGTTGGCAGTGAACGACTTTCCAGGAGAGAGTTTATTGAAACGCATCTGCACTTTATTGAACGTGATTCCAAAGCATGTGTTTACGCTTGATTTGTCGTGGAAGAATAAAATTTTCTCTCTATTTCGATGTTCGGATTTCTGAATCAATGCAATGGCTATGCCAGAGTTGTCAAAGTACAACGTTCGAGCATATTTTTCGTCCGAAATATTTTCTAAAAAACCTGACTACTTGTCAGGTACTCACAAGCGAAATCACTTGGGTATTCAAAGGCCGAATTGTCTCAGCCGATAGTGAATTGCAGAGTAAGAAGTTTCCTAGACGTTGAAACATTGGAATTAGGTGAATAGGAATAATTTTAATTTGCTTCGTATCCTTGCTGCAGATGACAAAGAATTTCGAATTAAAGGGACTTAAACCACCTTTTTTCTTTCATTGCGCTTTGTCCAAGGTCAAATTGAATGACTTTGGTACTGAACGACTTTCAAGGAGTGAGTTAATTGAGGCTATGCAGCTACTCAATAGCTATAAATGTAGTATCAATTTCATTTCGTATCAAACGCAATATTGAATCAGTAACTGATTTGGCATTGGAAACGATATCGTGGCGTTCATCCGACGCTTCGCTTATGTCAATTACTGAGCCATCATGCAAGCGTGTTTTGAAAAGGCCTGCATGTCGCTCTAAACTGGAATGGTCAATTCTGTTACTAATAATGGCTTCATGCGTAATGCCATCATAATATGCAATTGCACCTTCCATATTGCGATACCAAGGCATGCCAAAATACAAAACATTTTTGCCCTTGCAGATCGCCTCCCACCCTGCTGTACCTGTTACTGTAGCAACGTATTGCGACCGTTTAATTAGCTCATGAGTATCGATATAAGAAGGTAGAACCCAAGTTTTATGTATTCGATCTAGGCGGCTGAAGAACTGTCTGCCTCTCATTTGACCTCGTTGTTTAGGGTTTTCTTTAATATAGATCAAATGGTCATCAGGAATAATTTGGGCAAGTCTTTCGATGGCCGTCAACTGGTCAGAATATGTTCCACCTAATGTTGATGTACTCATTTCAGGTTGTAAATGCAAAGGAAAGTAAACAAACTTGCGGTCTAGTTCAACCTCAGAGTTTTCGAATTTCACGAGTCTTTCAAAATAATCTAGGTGTTTAACTTGAAAATATCTAGAAAAAGGGTATCGCCACTTCGGAAGTTTCTCAGATATTCTCCGCATTCGATTTATTGACTGAATCCAGTACTTCAAATTCAGCAATCTTGATGGTTCGTTTTTCAACATATGTGCAAAAAGCAAAAGAATACCTTGCCAATTCAGTTGCCCAAGTTCTCCTCGATATTGTTGAACACCTTTCAGGAAATGCCAATCAGTAATTTCATCTGGATCGATGGGGAGTTTTGTAACACTTTCTTCTTCGAAATTTTCTGGTAGACTGCCATTGTCTTCAATTGACCTAAAGGAAGCAAAATGGTACGGAAATATTGAATCGGAAAAGACTAGAGTTTCGATTCCGTTTGCTTTCGCAATTTGGTAGGTAATATTGTCATAAAACAGGTGGGGAATATCAAAAAACAAAATCAGATTAATTCTTTCTCGCATCAAGAAATTGGCGATCGCGTCCGCCACTATATGGTAGTAGTGCTTGCATTCGTAAATACTCAAGAGATTGTGATGAGACCAGGTAAAGTCTTTGGACCTCCGCTGGAGATGATCAATTGTTTCAAACGTGTCTTCACAAAATGAATTGCTCTCAATTAGTCCGTCAGCAATACCTTTGAAGTCTTCTCGCCACCAGAACTTTACATCTTTCCCTCTTCTCTTTACCCGGATTAAGCCAGACATAACAATATCTGTATCTTTCTTTCCTGCTACGATCAGCTTTGCCGATTTTGGGAGTTGCAATTTCAACTGAGCAGTAATTGCTTGCAAAGTTTTATTTGCTGTACTAAAAGCAAGTATGCGAAACTGTTCATACTCAATTGAGCTACCTTGTGCTGATGACACCTGGCTTTACCTACTTTTCATTTCGGTTAGTGGACCAATATGAATAACTGCTCCGAGAGAATCCTCAAGCAAAACATGAGAAAAGAGTTTCACTACGAAATTATTGTTCTCCAAGCAGATAATGAATTCTTGTCCCTAATTTGATTGATCCACAATACTCTTGTGAAATTGAGATAGAGACTACATTCGCCTCAAATCTATTAAATGCACTTACATTTATTCGTAAAGAATGAACTGTTGTTGGTGCTTGTAATATCACCATGTCCAGTTAGACAACTAGTCAGGTTCCCTTAAGCGCAATCAATTACGTGAAATGTCGGTGATCAGCTGAGTTTTTCAAGTTGTCGCAACACCCACCAAGTCAAGTAATCCGGTGACCCGCTTCCAAACGAATCCGTAATCCTTAGTTTCTAGATTAGGAAAATTGTCTAACCAAAAACTCCCGAAATCGCGTTTGAAAAGCATCTCGCCATGACCTCTGTAAGAAATTTCTTCCGGTTTGTCAGAGAAGTACTCAATACAAACAATGTAGCGGCGCGTGACTCTGTAAATCTCCGAACAGGAGGACAGCAGATTGTCTGGATGGATATGAATCAATACTCCGCTCGTGAAAACTAGGTCAACAGATTCATCCGGGAAACTCAAGTCATGGGAAAGGCAGTCGTTTATGTTGTTAGCAGGTACGACTCGGTTTTCCAAGAGTTTTGCTCGTGCCAGTGCATTAGGTTCAACTGCGAACAGCTCTGCTGAGGTTAGGTGTCCAAGTGCCTGCAGATTAATACCCAAATTCGCACCAACTTCGAGAATGCTGTTTGGTGGTGCATCCACCAAGGTCTCGAAGACTCGTCTCCATAGTGCGATTCGGGCACTCAGGATCTCGGGTGAGACTTCATTTCGTTCAGTGTATGCATCGCCGAATTCGCTTCGCCAAAACGAACTTTGACGTGTCTCAGTTGTTTGGTCATTCATGTCTGGTTGTCTCGTCCCTAGACTGGGCGAACCGGAATACCGTTTGCGTGTAGAAACCGTTTTGCTTCCAGGGGAGTCTGTTCAGTGAATTGAAAGATACTAGCTGCGGCGACAGCCGAGGCGCCACCAACTGTCAATGCCTCCAACATGTGCTTATATTGGCCAGCTCCACCTGATGCAATGACTGGAATAGAAACGACATCCGACACTTGACTCGTTAATTCGAGATCGTATCCCGACATGGTTCCATCACGATCAATTGAAGTAAGAAGGATTTCTCCAGCTCCTCGCGCTTCGACATTCTTAGCATGATCTACTGGATTTAACTTAGTGGGATTCTTTCCGCAACATGTGACTACTTCATAACGGCCATTCGAATCTACCTGTGCATCAATCGAGATGGTAATGCACTGGGAGCCAAATTGTCGGGAAACTTCCTCGATTAATTCCAAATTTTCAACCGCCGCAGAATTTATGCAAACTTTGTCAGCACCAACAGAAAGGAGACGACGAATATGATCTGCAGTTCGTACCCCACCACCCACGGCTAGTGGCATGAAGCATTCGTCAGCGAGAATGTCAATCAGATCATAGTCTGGCTCGCGCCTCCCTGGTGTTGCAGAGATGTCCAGAAATACCAATTCATCTACCTCGCGCATGTTGTAAACCTTAATCGCCTGCATGGCCGAGCCAACTTGACGCCATGAGTCAAATCTTTTTCCTTTAACGAGGCCGACATCCTTATGCAGCAAGGTTGGCATGATGCGAGTTTTCAGCATACGGACCCTAGAGTGAGAGAAAGTTGCGCAGTACCTGAAACCCAGCTTTCTGACTTTTCTCCGGGTGAAATTGTACGCCAAAGATATGTCCAAGACGGACCGCCGAAGTAAATTCTCCACAATAAGGAGTTGTTGCCACAACATCTTGCATGTCTTCACACACAAGGTGGTAACCGTGCATAAAGTAAAAATCAGTCTTATTATCGATTCCATCAAACAGTTCTGATGACTGAGAATAATGGACTTCGTTCCATCCGATATGTAGAGTTCGCTCAGTAGACTTCCTTTGTTCTAATTTGACAACTTCTGCATTGATCCAGCCTAAACCATTGTGAATACCTTGCTCAGCACCCTCGTTAGCAATTAACTGCATTCCAAGACAAATGCCAAGAAACGGGATTCTATTGGAGATAACTTGTTCAGTAAGTGCTTGATCTAGTCCACGCTCGCTGAGGTTGCGCATGGCATCGCCGAAAGTTCCAACACCAGGCAAAATTATGCTGTTTACTCCGCTCAATTGTGAGTATTCCGTGGTCACCTTTGCACGACCTCCACACTGTTCAACAGAACGGACAATCGAATCAAGGTTGCACAAGCCGAAATCGACGATAGCAACTTCGTTCATTTGTTGTCGTAATTGATTTTGAGCAAGCTGCCATCAGAACTCTTGATGAGTTCCCCACGGTTATTAGTGCGAAACAACTTCCTATTGGTGAAACGGTCACAGACCTCAACAAACATGTCAATGGTCATGTCGATATCATCCAAAATGTCTGAAAGTTGGCGGCCAAGATATTCCCAAGGAAACTTACCATCATGTAGGCGAGATAGAGCCATTCCTTCGTCGCGGGTCAAACGTCCCCTGCGGATGTGCATACAGGCGATGTCGGTCGCTCGACCAAACCCGTATTTCAGAAACTTAAAATAGTCGTGAATGCCCGTCTGGTAATTATCGAGATTCTCGTAATTGGCAAGCGAACCCTCAACATATTTGTTATAGGTCTCAAAACCATAGCCTTGGGCACGCAGCGCATTTCCATAACCATCCCAAGGCACAAAATAACCGAGGAACAAGCCAGTCACCCCGACACGCTGAAGGTCCTCCTCACTAGGATAGCGATATAGAATTAAATCCTTGTCGTCCATCCCCTCCTGCCCGACAAGATCAGAGACCCGAAGGCCTAGCAACCCTCCGAATTCCTCCAGCCATCTTCTGTTCAGTACGCGTCCTTTTCCCGCCGCAGCAGGTCCACCATATTCATTCTGTGGGTTTTCACCCCAAATAATTAAAGGGACATTCAGTTGCACTGCGATCCGAACCGGGATGGTGAATATCGTGACATGCTCTGGCCAAGAAATATCGCCAATCTGAGTTAATGCAAATTTGTTGATTCGCCGGCGTACTACCGGATTGGTTGTAACTTCAAGATAGTCGACTCCGCGTGCCTTAAGGTTCTCTATATTGCGACGACCAATTTCACTGAGACTGTCCGTGGTTGCAGTCACACAAAGTGGGTTAAAGCCAAGTTGAAGTATTTTGATTACCTGGAAATGACTATCTTTTCCGCCACTTACAGGAATGATACAGTCGTAGTTGCTGCTATCTTTACTGCGGTAGCGCTCAAGTATTTTTATCAGTGCATGTTGGCGTTCCTTCCAGTCGATCTCAGTACGAATCTCAAAGTTGCAGCAAGCTGAACACACACCCGTCTCATCAAAATAAAGATCAGGTTTTGTCGAGGGCATGATGCACCGAACGCAATAAGTCAACATGCAACAATTCTTCCTATCATCAGAGGTAATTCTTTGGAAACACAGTTGAAAATAATTGGTTGAAATTGAATGCTTTTTCAACAGATAAATTGTCGAATGAGTCAAATATTCTTGTGTCTATGCTAATTTTCACTATACCGTGAATCTGTTTGGCATAATCAGATTCAATTAGCAGAATGTTGAAATTTTCACCGAAATTTATGAACTGAGGACCCGGTTTGACAGATTCTGTGACATCACAGTATCTAACGATTAATCTTCCGGTGAATTTTAATATTCGCACACAACGTAGCAACCAATCATCAAATTTAACAGGGACAATATAGCCGAAATGCACCAGGTGGTTGCATAATCTATTGTTATCTAACAACACATCTCAAGTTGTGTGGATTTAGCAGTTTGGTTCCATCAATTTCCTAATCGCTAAACATTGGAATCAATATTCACTTATCAAACACTCTACTACAGCCTCGAATTCCAATTAAGTGATGTTTCTGATTTATCTGTGTTCAACCGTTAGTCCAGGTTCCTGTTAATTTTTTATTTCCAGTTAAAGACATTTGGCAATACCGACTATCAATACTAACAATAAATTTCTGATGGTATCTTTCGCTTATCATGCGTTTTCGAAACGCTAATCTTTGCAGAATTTCTCTTGAGTTGTTAATGGTGACTGCACAAAATTTGATTTCTTTAAATCAATTGGCCTTTCAAATTTCTCATCTCTTCAGTGATTTATATGCGAACAATCAAAAACTAAATTACAGGATGTGAATTGAAAACGTTAGCTATTATTCCAGCTCGCGGTGGGAGCAAAAGAATTCCGATGAAGAATATTCGTTTGTTCTGTGGTAAACCGATCATTGCTTACTCCATTGGCGTCGCACTTGAATGCGGCCTTTTTGATGAAGTAATTGTTTCTACGGATTCTGAAGAAATTGCGGAAATCTCCACAAAGTTTGGAGCAAATGTTCCAACACTTCGCCCGGCAGAATTTTCAGATGACAAATTGGGAGTGCTTGAAGTAGTAGCATATGAGTTACGGCAAATTTCTTCACAAAATTATCGTCCATCTGAAATTTGCTTGATTTATGCTACAGCACCTATGTTAGATGCGGACGATTTAGTGAAAAGTTGCGAAATATTCAGAAGCAGTAATTTAGATTTTGTATTTTCTGCTGCAGAATTCTTATCACCGATACATCGTGCTTTTACAATTCTTTCTGACGGCCGTGCCAGGATGTTTCAACCGGAATACTATAAATTCAATTCTCAAGATCTACCGCGTGCATATCACGATGCAGCTCAATTTTGTTGGGGACGACCCAGTGCCATTTTAGACCCTGATGCGGTAGTGTTTTCTGAACGCTCGCAACCGTTCGTGCTTCCGAATAATCGTGTCATGGATATAGACACCCTCGAGGACTGGCAACGGGCTGAATGGTTATTTCGCGCGCATCGGTCCGCCTCACTTATCGAGTAAGTGTGAAAGTAGCGATTCGTACCGACGCATCAAGCGATATCGGTAGTGGACATTTAATGCGCTGTCTGGTATTGGCAACCGGGCTGAAAAATTCAGGCGCCAATGTGCAGTTTATTTGCTCAGGACAGGATAGCAAATGGATTGAACATGTGCGCGAGAGAGATTTCGATTGTAAGGTGTTATATCCGTCAAATAAATTTGGAGATGCAGACAGCCAGAATGATTCGGATAGCTCATCTTCCGAATCGGGAGAATTTGGATTTGATTGGCAACAAGACTTAACGGCTACAAAGAATGTTCTGGACAATAGGAAATTAGATTGGTTGATTGTCGATCACTACGGAATTGATTGGCGCTGGGAAAAAGCACTGCGATCCTACACAAGGCGCATCATGGTCATTGATGATCTCGCAGATCGTAATCATGAATGCGACATTGTCTTGGACAGTGTGTTTGGAAGGCGGCCAGAGGATTATCAATATTTGGTACCTAACGGGTGTCGAATATTGTTAGGAACGAATTATGCTTTGTTACGATCGGAGTTTAACGACTGCAGAAACTTTGCGCTAAATCGAAGAAATACCAATCTAACGGTTCGAAATATTCTGGTTTCTTTAGGCGGTGTAGATCAAGCAAATTTGACAGGGAAAGTTCTGAATCAATTGAAACGCTTTGAGTGGAATTCTGATTTTCGGATTGATGTTATTGCAGGTAAGGGATTCATGCACCAGTCAGAAATTGAACAACAATTAGCATCAATTCAGGTGGAAACTACACTAGAAATTGACGTGAATGACATGGCAAATCGAATTGCAAATGCTGATTTAGGGATAGGCGCATTTGGAGTTAGCACTTGGGAGCGGTTTTGCTTGGGATTACCTTCGGTGAATATTGTGACTCAGGAGAATCAGCGACATGCGAGCGCTGGACTAAAGCAACAAGAGTTTTCAGGAATCATGTTTGCGCATTCAATTGAAAGCGAGCTTGTCAAGTTTGTGAATCAACTCGTAAGTGACAATAAACTCTATCGTAAATTCGCATTGTGGTGTAGTCAGTCAGTTGACGGTAAAGGATTGACCCGAGTGATTAAAGAAATCGCAGAGATCAAGTGATGAACCGTAGTACTACGACAGTAGTGGGAGCTGGAATAGCTGGGAGTTATGCCCAAAAGTAGTGCGTGACGGGATTCATCACTAAGCGGCTACCTGGTCGGTGTCATTGTAATTCAGTTCGACTCCATTCTTGAATTTCACTCCCTCGATCACTTTGCCCAGCTGCCTGAACCCGCGCAGCCGTCGCCATTTTTTCTCCGCACACATCCCCAGCCTGTACATCATGCCCAGCATCGTCGTTCTGCTCAGACAGCCCTTCGAGCGCTTGGTGCGGTGACGGATCGTCGCGAAGGTCGACTCGATTGGATTAGTGGTACGCAGAGATTGCCAGTGCGATGCCGGAAAATCGTAAAACGCCAGCAGCTCCTCACGATCCCCGATCAGGCATTCAACCACTTTCGGATACTTGTCCTGATAGGTTTCCACAAACCGATCAAACGCCTCATGCGCCGCCTCGCGCGTGTCTGCCATCCAGATCTGGTGAAGCGCCTTTTTCGCCTGTCCGTGCAGCATCTTCGGCAGCCGGTTGAGCACATTCGCCGTCTTATGCACCCAGCAGCGCTGATCCTGGGTTTCAGGGTAAACCTGGTCCAATGCCGACCAGAACCCCATCGCCCCGTCTCCAACCGCCAGCTTCGGTGCATCCATGCCCCTGGACTTCAGATCCAGCAGCATCCCCTTCCAGCTCTCGGTCGATTCGCGCACCCCGTCCTCAATCGCCAGCAACTGCTTGCGGCCACACTCATCAACCCCGATCAGCACCAGCGCACACAGCTTTGCATCCTCGGCCCGAAGCCCGCAGTACACCCCATCGGCCCATACATAAACGATCTTCCCGGTGATGCCGCGCGTCTGCCACCGCCTCATCTCCTCATTCCACTGCTGCGCCAGGCGGGAGACCGATGAGGCAGAAAAACCCTGCGCCTTACTGCCCAGCAGAACCTTCAGGGTATCAGCCATCTCACCGCTTGACACCCCCTTCAGATAAAGCCACGGCACAAACGCCTCAACCGTCGCCGTCTTTCTCACATACGGCGGGATCAGTGCCGAGCGGAACGACACCGGCTCGCCGGTATTCGAGCGGACCTTCGGAATCCGAACCGAAACCGGCCCGATACCGGTCTGAATGTCACGCTCAGGCTGGCTGCCGCTTCGAACCACCGCCCGAAGCCCGTTGCCAGCATACTGTCCGTCATACTGAGCGAGAAATTCCTCCACCTCAAGCTGCAGGGCCTGGGCGAGAATCCGTCTGGCACCGGTGCGCACCAATTCGGTCACAACATCGGGTGAAATGTCTCGACTTTCAAATCCAATTACGTTATCGTTACTCATAGTGGCGTACCTCTCTGGTTGGTTGTAAAAATGCTTTCTACATTTAACCAGATACGCCGCTTTTTTTTCAACCCCCGTCACGCACTACTTTTGGGCATAACTCCGAAAAGCCGGTATCAAGGCAAGTCAAATATTAGGCGCACAATTTCCCATATTCTTTGATTTTCCAGACAATCGAATTGACACCATTCCGTTACTTGATATTGTTCAGAAAATTGAAAGTGAAATTCACAATTTTTCTCCAAATATTGTGTACACCCACTTCGCTGGTGACCTCAACATAGACCATACAATCGTATGTCGTGCAGTCATGACGGCATGTCGCCCACAACCGAACTTTTGTGTCAAAGAAATATTTTCATTTGAAATACCTTCTAGTACCGGATGGTATCCGGCGGGAGGACAGAAATTTGAACCGAACTATTTTGTTGAAATTAGCCAGACACTTAATAAGAAACTCGATGCACTCAAAATTTATGAAGAAGAAATGCGACCATATCCGCATAGTAGAAGATTTGAAAACGTCGAACAACTTGCTCGTTATCGTGGAGCATCTGTGGGACTGGTAGCTGCTGAAGGATTTATAGCGCAACGAATTCTGCGCTAGTCTTGAATTCGAGATTTGTTATTAGAGAATCTTTCTCTGCACAAACTCCAGGCGCAAGATTATTTGGTTTATTGCCGATGTGTAGCGAAAAACGTAGCTCCACATCTAGTATCAACAAGTATTTCGTAGCGACTAAGTTACGTCAAGGTTCTACTTACCGGTCCACAGGACTTTGCAAATAAATTTCGTCTTTGCTATTTTAGAGATTCGGGATTAGACAACTGATACTGCCAAAATAAACTATCTTCTGATACCAACTTGAATCCAACTTGCTCAAATAAAAATTTGGAAACTTCATTTATTTTTTTAATATCTGCGTTTACTAATTTGCAATTTGGCTTCTCTTTAGCCATGTAGGAAATCGCTTTCTTCAAGCAATTTCTAGCGTACCCCTTACCACGTACAGTTGGAGAAAGGTTTATTGAAACTTCTGATTTTCTTGCACCGTCAATAAAATCAAATCGAACAATTCCCAACTTAAAATGTTCATTTTTTCCTTTACCTTCACAAATCAAAAGCAATCGGCCCTCGTTTGCGAGAGAACTTTCATACCATCGCAAGTGATCTTCCCAAAGAACAACTTCTGACGAACGCGCCATCTGTCTAGTAATGGCGTCATTTCTCCACTCGAATACTTCCTTGCAATCACTCAAGTCGGCACTTCGGACAATTACATTTGTCATCTTCTCTCCAAATAATTGTCAATTGGGCATCTGTATGTAGTTGGTAATATTGTATTGCAAAAGCGTATAACTGGTTGATAATAAAGAGTATCGATGGATTATCCGATATCGTTTGACTCCTAACAATGAAACAATTGTAAATTACGCGATTGCTGGAGCAAATGATAGAAGTATACCCTTTAAAATCCCACTGAACTCGTGTTATAGTTGTTTGAATGAGAGTGATCTGAGATCTAAATTCACATCGTTCTGAGACTAGGGTGCAGACAGTAAATCTATCATTTGTTCCTGCGTTCAAGGCTCAATAATAGTCGGGACGGTTGTAATGTGTGGTCGATCTATGAGGGTATCCATTTGGTGGTGGCAAAGTCCGTTCGCTGGGACCAACAGTTCAAAACGTAAAATCCATAAATTCATTGTCTAGTTTTAATATAGTAAGGCATATTCTCCCTTCCGAACAATTAACGAAATGTATGCATCTGGTACGTTCATTTTGTTAGTTAGCTAAATAATTGGCTACGAATAAATATGCTGGAAAATTCATCAATTCTCCTAACTGGCGGGACTGGGTCATTTGGGTCTCGGTTTGTTCCTATGGTGCTGAACAAATTTGATCCTAATAGACTTGTAATCTATTCGCGCGATGAAATGAAACAATGGGAAATGGCCAAAACTTATACAGATGATTCTCGAGTTCGATTTTTTCTCGGTGATGTACGAGATAAAGAACGGTTGTACAGGGCCATGGATGGTATTGATTACGTTGTGCATGCCGCTGCGCTGAAAATAATTCCTATTGCAGAATACAACCCCTTTGAATACATAAAAACCAATGTCAACGGCGCAATGAATGTAATTGATGCCTGTCTAGATGTTGGTGTAAAAAGATGCATTGCTCTTTCCACTGACAAGGCTTCCAGTCCGGTAAACCTTTATGGTGCAACCAAACTCGCGGCAGAGAAGTTATTTGTCGCAGCAAATTCGTACTCCGGTGAGTCAAAGTGTCGATTTTCGATTGTTCGATACGGCAACGTTATGGGGTCAAGGGGATCAGTAATTCCATATTTTCTTTCTTTGAAAAATGGTACTGAACTCCCTATCACTGATACCAGGATGACCCGGTTTATGATTAAACTCGAACAAGCAGTAGATTTAGTATTCCATGCATTTTCAGATATGTCAGGTGGCGAAATCTATATTCGAAAAGTCCCTTCAATGAATATCTTAGAAATCGCTAGAGCTTGCGTTCCAAATTCAAAACACAAAATTATCGGAATCCGTCCAGGCGAAAAATTAAATGAACAGCTCGTCGGCGAAGATGAATCCTCATTTACGTACGAATATAAGGATTACTTTAAAATATTGCCCTCAATTGATGCATTAAATTCATCTTCGGACGAAAACGGCAAAATCGTCGAGAATGGCTTCAAGTACACATCGGACTTGAATGATTCTTGGATGGAAATTAATGAACTGTCCGATTGGATAGAAAATAATCGCGATATCATCGGTTACTTCTAGTTGATTCAGTACGCTCGTCAAGATATCGCGCAATGCGATATTGATGCAGTTGTTGAAGCGCTGAATTCGGATTTTTTGACTCAAGGACCCATTGTCCCACAATTTGAGCAAGCGATCGCGAAGCGCGTTTCTGCATCATACGCGATTTCTACTAATTCCGGCACTTCCGCATTACATATTGCTTGTATGGCAATTGGACTCGGTCCTGGCGACTCGTTATGGACGGTACCAAATTCGTTTGTTGCTTCCGCTAACTGTGGGATACTTTGTGGTGCAGATATCGATTTCGTTGATATTGAATCGATAAATTACTGTATGGATGTAGACGCGCTGGCAAATAAACTATCGATAGCAGCCAGTGAAAATCAGCTGCCCAAGGCAATTATTCCAGTGCACTATTCTGGTCGAAGCGCAATGATGAAGGAAATTCATGCCTTGGCTAGTCAATTCGAGGTTTTCGTTATTGAAGACGCATCCCATTCGACTGGAGGTAGTTATTTGGGAGGTACAGTAGGCAGTTGTCAATTTAGCGACATTACCGTTTTTAGCTTTCATCCGGTAAAGATCATGACAACAACCGAAGGCGGCATCGCACTTACAAACAATTCTGAGTTGGCTGGTCGAATGGCACGCATTCGCACTCACGGAGTAACCCGAAATCCTGAGGAAATGGAGAACGATGAACCTCACCCTTGGGAATATGAGCAGATCGAACTCGGTTTAAATTATCGAATGTCCGAAATTCAAGCGGCTCTTGGTATATCTCAGTTGAAACGTTTGGACGAATTTGTTGCCCGTCGTCGACAACTGGCAATGCAGTACGATGAACAGCTAAGGGACTTGCCGCTGATTCTTCCTAAAATTCATCCTGAAGGAGAGTCTACTTGGCATCTATATCCTGTGTTAATTGATTCCGAGCGAACTTCATTAAGTAGAGAGCAAGTTTACTTTTCTCTATTGGAACACGGTGTCAAACCCAATGTACATTTCATTCCAATTCACACTCAACCTTATTTCAAGAAAATGGGATTCAAATGGGGCGATTTTCCCGTCTCTGAGTGGTTTTATTCGAATGAACTTAGCTTACCTATGTACTCCAGATTGAGCGATGATCAACAGCTATCGGTAGTACGCGCATTGAATAAGTCCTTCCGAAATTAAAAGAGAGACTGGAGGGTTTTAACTGAAGATAATCCTTGTCTAGCTCCTCGCGTAAACGTAAATCGTCAGCTATGTAACGCCGTTCAAGTTTGCGTTGATTTGGCTTCAACGAGTAATAGTTCTGTATTCATCCAACCTTGTTCTTACAACATCCGCGAATTTTGAATTGAATTTGTGAAATTTAATCGTTACACCCCTAAGTCAGAAATGTGGTTTCTTTCTGATGTTTAATCAGTTGAACTATAGTGTTTGCCACCAATTCTGCGTTTGATTCAAGGTCGTACCCGCCACTTGTATGCCGTCGCTTAAGAGGTTCGATATCCCCGACATGTGTCCGGGCCATCAATCTTCCGACTTGGAATTCTAATGCTTCATGTTCAATTGAGTAGTTTGAAATCTCTTCTAAAGTAAGGCCATCACGGAATGAAAATACCCCAGGCAGGTTTAAATACCAAGGTAATCCAAACACTAGTGCATTTTTACCTTTACAAATAGCTTCCCAGCCAACAGTTCCAGTTATAGTTGCGACAAATTGACTCTTGTCGATCAGTTCATGGGTGTTCGCATACGATGGCAACCAACGTATTTTGCCAATGCGATTTAACCTGCGAAAGAACTCCGGGCCACGCATTTGCCCACCTTGTTTTGGGTTCTCCTTAACAAAGATTAAATAGTCATCAGTTAGTAAACTGCTTAGTTTCTCAATTGCAAGTAATTGATCGGAATACTCTTTGCCAAGTGCTGATGTCGTTAGTTCTGGCTGTAACTGCAGTGGGAAATAAACGAATCTTCTATCCAATTCAATGTCAGCATTTTCAAAATTAAGTAGATGTTCAAAGTAATCAAGATGTCGAATGGCAAAATAATTGTTGAATGGGTATCGCCATTTGGGCAATGCGGATGAAATCTTACGCATACGACTGACGATTTGAAACAGGAGGTCAATTCGCAACAGTTTCAATGGGTCGACAGCTAATAAATGCGCAATCAACATCAGCATTCCCTGCCAATTCAAGTTCCCAAGTTCGCCACGATATTGTTTGATTCCTTTCATGTAATACCATTCGGGCACTTCGTCAGAGTCAATGCTATGACGCTCAATTGAACGATGATCAACTACATTGCCAATTTGTCCGAAATCTTCTATCGTACGATATGAATAAAAGCGTTCTGGGAAATTTGCAGGGCGAAACATTAAGGTTTCAATACCCTTGGATTTTGCAATCTGGTAACAGAGTGTATCTGTGAAAAGATGTGGGATTTCGAAAAACAGCACTAAGTTAATTTGCTGTTCGACAAGGTAGTTCGCTAGTAAGTCAACGACTACATGGTAGTAGTGTTCGCTGTCGGAAATGCTATCGATTTGGTGGTGTCTCCACACAAAATTCTTGGATTTGCGTTCAAGGTGGTCTAGTCCTGTCATTAACGAAATTTTGTGTTTACAACTGGACGAAAGTTCAAAGGCATTACCCGAATATCTATCTGATTTCAATAAATTCTTAATGTTGCCGATTCTTCGCTCCATCCGCACCAGATTTGTAAGACCTATATCGTGTTTGTTGCCGACAACCAACAACTTTGATGATTCAGGCAACTGATCTTCTAATTTTTTGAGGATGGGGCGCATCAAAATATCCGCTGCGCCAAAGACCAGAATGTTCAATGGTTCGCTACGAGTTAGTGTCGAATCGGTCATTCTCGGTTATCAGTGATTTGCGAAATTCGCAAGTGAAACAGCTTGAATCAAGCAAACTGTTGATTCAATTCGACAGCGATTGAAACGTGATATTTATTCGGTTGAATACGAGGTCGAAAATCGTTTTTGCTGTACGAAGTTCGTTCTCATTTGTGGTAGCTAATTGGCCTGAGTGAGATTGACCAATTAAGCAATTTATTTGGCGTTGAAACTCATATTTACTGAATTCCGGTTCAGTAATCTCTAAGTAGTCTAAATCGTCTTGATAATGGTATGCACCTGGAAGATTTCGATACCATGGATGTCCAAACACAAGCACTCTCTTGTCTCTGGATAGTGCTTCCCAACCATCCTTACTATTCACTGTGGCAACAAACTCAGAATGATCAATTAACTGTTCCACTCCGAAACAACTCGGCAGTCGAACAACATTTTGAATGCGTCTGATACGATGAAAAAACATCGCCGTTAGGTAATCCGAGTTTCCAAGTTGGTCGCTTTTTACAAAAATTTTGTACTCTTTAGGAAGCATACTCGCAAGCCTTTCTAGAGCTAACAATTGGTCTCCAAATCGACTGATCAATAATTCAGTGTGGAGGTCCGTAGGTGATTGCAATGGGAAGTACACAAACTTGTCATTCAGATCAATTTTGCTCGTGAGGTTGCTTGTAAAAAACTCAAAATAAGCAACTGATTTACAATAGAAAAACTTTGCATACGGATCTTTCCAAAGACCAATATCAACTGGTGCATCATGAAGATTCTTTGCGCGTCTAAGGATATAGGCAAGATTAAGAATTTTCGGAGACCGAACCTTCATCAAAAACCTGCAAACATTCAGAATATCGCTGGATTTGGAGTCTTGACGATTGCTTTGCGAATGTTGTTGTGTTGGTTTTGTAGAAATATCTTCATCCGAATACCGATTGTCGGTCGTGGACTCAGCATATTTGTCATAGTTCCCACAGTCTTGAATAGAACGGAATGAAAAAAACTGATTTGAAAAAGGCGATTGATAAAGGACTAACATATCGACATTTTGTGCTTTCGCTGCCTGGTACAAAATTAATTCGTTCAATCCTTCTGGCATAGCTAAAAACACGACAGAATCAATTTCATTTTGAAGCAAATATTCTTGAAATGAATTCCAAAGTATTTGATTGCGGTGTATGTTTTCGTGAAACGGTAATTTCTCTTCTAAATCATTGTCGTAATCAGTATCTTGAATTAGAACTGCTGCAAATAGCTTTTTACGATCAAAATTCAGCATTTCACTCTGGTTTCGATCAACGTAATGTGAATTTTTTGATCCTGCCGAGGCGGTCTGATTCCCAGTGTCGAGAATTTGGTCGACATTACTCTCGAAACTATCGAAGTGTTCAATGTGTGCTGAATTCTGTTGCGCTAAATCTTCCAAATTTCGCAATAGCACTTTGTTGGAATGCGATGATCCAATCACCAAGATTCTATTCAGATTACTTTCCATTTATATTCGCACAGGTGATATTACTCGAGTTTTCCGTTACTGTTTATTTTCTCGAACTCGCGCTACGTTTGTCTTGTACACGTAGATTTCACAAAAGTCCGCATATCAGTACCCAAAGCCCGGTACATGCACCTAGGTAATATGCACCCAAGTAATGTTACAAAACAACAGCTCATTGGGTTTAAACGGCAACAGTTCAAAAAACCGGCCGTCTGATTTAACTCAGATTCCCGCGCCTAGTAACAAACCATTGCGATTCGCTTCCAACCCCACCACGGTGTAGGTTACGGATTAAATTTCCCAAAAGTTACGGATTAAATTCCCACTTTAGGGTTGGTCGGTGATCAGCCGGAATTATAGACTAAGCCCACCTTTTTTGATTTAGGTGGTCGCCCGCGTCTTCTCTTCGGCTCGGCGCTGAGAGGTAACCCGACACTGGTGTCCAGCAGCAGGTCGGAACGTGCGATGACTGGTTGGAAGAGCAGGTTGGTACCTTCCTTGGGCTGTGGCAAATAGCCGCTTTCATCGACGATAAGCAGTGAAGGCCGGCTCATCTGACGCAGTTTCTGGTTAAGCTGTCCGTCGTACTGCGCCTTAGCTAGGTTGTCGACCAAGTCGGTCAGTGTGGTTTTGTAGACACCCTTATTACCGGCCTTGACGGCGGTCACAACCAGAGTCCATGCCAGCCTGATTCCTGCCGATGTGCAACCGCCACTGGCAAAAACCGGCTGCAAATAATCTTAAGTAGATAACTCGACACGGTTCGCAAAGTGATATAGCATTAACTATGTCGTGCAAGACATAGGTTAACAGAATATCAGTACTGACATTCTGTTTCAGGAACTCATAATTCCGCGCTACACTGGGAGTTATCCCTCTCAAGCTGTCAGAATTTCACTAGTAAAATTCTTCTAGACAATAAAAATTCGCTCTAACGCAAAGCAAACATCTCAATCTGTAGAATTGCTAGAAGATCCGGTCCCATTCCGTTAGAATTACTTTCCTACTCCAAGTGTTTTCCAATTGCAAAATGAGTCTGAAATTAACCACGGAGCGGAAATAAACCTGTTAAAAAATCCGTAAAAAAACAGTTGCGTAGCAACAAGGATATGCGCCTCCCAAAAGCGCGCAATTCCTGGTGTTTTTTATGGATTTATTCACAGGTTTATTCTGCGGTGATCGAATAAATCTTGCCAAAATTGAGTTTTTCTCTGCCATCCCATCTCAACCCTGCAGGCGTTGCTGCCGGGCAACCTCACTGAATAATTTCGTCCGCTCATCCTGCAGCCACTGTGCCGCTTCATTATCACTCATCCTCGCAGCCAGCGCATCAAGTTGTTCGAAACTCACCCCCGGTTTCAGATACTGCCATGCCTCCGGCAACGACTTGAGTTTCTCATACGGCGTCTGCACCCGTTCATACGGATAAAGTTTCTTCTGCCGGCCGCGTTCGTCAACCTCTCGTTTGGCAAACAGACACGGCCGATGATAGTTGACATAGACAAACAGACAGCTGCGATTGAATTCGTTCACCGCACCGGCACAATCCTGTGGGATATGCGCATGACCGAGCAGTTTTCGAATCACGTGCCCATTCTTGCACTCGACCAGCGCATTGTCATTGCTGTGCCGGGTGCGCGACTTGGTGAACTCAATGTGCAGTTTGTTCAAAAGCTCTGCCACTTTGTAGTTGATGTATTCACTGCCATTGTCGGTATGGAATCCAAGGATCTCAAACGGAAAGCCGTCAATCAGCATCTGCAGTGCCGGTATCAGATGCCGTTCAGTGATTTTCTCAACTGAAACAACACATTCGAACTGCGTGACCTGATCAACTGCGTTGATGTGATAAAGCCCCTTGCGACCATCCTGATCGCCCTGGTGGACCGTGTCAACGCGCAGATAGCCGGGCTTGCCATCCGGCTGCGGCCGTTTCCGGGTGCCAATGTCAATCTGCCGAGACTGCGTCTTCGCACGCCAGGTGCGCTGACGCTGGTAGCTGGCAGACTTTCTCAGATTGTAAATGTGCGACACCGAAATGGTGGCCAGGCGCCGAAAGCGCTCATCGCCGTACTCGACCCAGGCCCGTTCAAATATTTTCTTCACCGCCAGACCATTGGGCACATCATGCAGCCGGTCCGTTTCCACCAACAGCGCAATGTCCTGCTCCGTGTACCGGCGGGCAAATCGAACGCCGCCGACACGGCCACAACTGACCCGACCCTTGGTTCGATAGCACTTGACCAATCGGGCAACCTGCTGGCGCGAATAGCCGCTGACCTTCATCAGCAAACGAATCACCAGACCGCGCTGCTTCTTCGACAGCTTCGAATAATTGAAACGAATCAAAACACGCTCAATCCATCGATAGCGAGCCGCTTTGCTGTCGATCACCTCAAACACCACTGCCTGAGTACCTTCCAAAAACGCCTGCACGTCTTCCAGAGTCCTGATTTCTTCCAGTTTCATGATCGTCTTCATCCGCCTATGATGAACCCGATCACCTCGGTTTTTCAGACTCATTTCTCGTTGGAAACGGAATCCTGCTTCAGACTCATTTCTCGTTGGACAACACTCTCCATTCACCAACTAATCCGGAAATGCTATGGTAAGTATCTTTGCCAAAATAAATTAATAACATTGAATTCTCTTCAGGGATGAATTCTTTGATTTTTTGGTACTCTGTAGGGCCAATTTTCCTCCAAACTGATAGTTCTCCTCCCATACCATTTTGCCACCCTGAACTAAAATTAAACACGCAAATAAAATCCACATTAGATGTAGCATCTGTGTGAATACTTATTCCATTGTTTTCGCCAACTAAGTGCCGCAATTGTGGGACCCGCCCATTTGAGCGGGTGACACTTTGAGTCTCAACACAAGAAGAAAGAAATGACCTAAATTCTTGTCCATAGATCGCTCTTATAAAGGCCTCATTTTCAAAAGGCTCATAAAATATTATTGTTTCACTACCTCGTGCCGCATAGGAATGTTTAGGACATTCTTTCGTGTATTGTTGAATTTCCCTATAAAAGTCCAAAGTAAAAATATTCGGGAAATGTGCGTGGGGGAATGGATTTTTATCCATAATCGAATTAAGTGTCCCGTCGTAAAACATAGAACAGTAGCGCTCATTGATAATATTATCAAGCATCGCTATTGAATCCCCGATCAATCCTCAATTCAACATTGTAATGTCTATCCACGACACAAAATAAATTTGCTTCAAATTGAGGGTTTTGCGTTAGCAACAATTTTAGGGTCAGAAAATTCTGTCACGGAGAAAAATTCGGTCAATTTCGCGAAACAAAATCCCGCCCGCCGCTGATTTCCGAGTCATCAAGGCGCCCAGTGCCGCGAAAACCGCCATTGCCGGCGACGCGGGCGAATTGCAGCCGCGCCGAATCTGCCGCACCCGCAGCATCGTGTTCGGTTTGGATTTTCCGAGCCCCGGGAACCGGGGCGCCAGTCAGGCCGCCAGCGAGGACGCCCAGCTGCGCATCTTTTCCGGCTGTCCGGCCTTGACCGCCACACACGCCCGCGCCAGCATCACCGCATAGCCAACGGTGAACTTCAGCGTCAGGCGCGCTTTGCCGCGCAGGAAATGATCGTGCGCCAGATGCGCCTGATCGACTCTTGAATAAATCCGCTCCATCGCCGACCTCTGATCGTAATGCCGCCGCCACTTGTATGAATTCGGCGGCAAAGGGCCGTAATTGCGAAGATGATCCGGGTCCATCTTCACCCGCACCACCCGGCTCTTCGACCCCGGTTTCACCTGACCCATGCGGTAACAGGCCGCCTGGCCTTTACAGGTGAAATCATAACTGGCCGCCGGACAGGCCCACTTGAGCGTACCGCGCTTCTGCTCCCGTCCCTGATAGTGCATCCGTCGAAGTTCCCGGCTCTGAGGACACTGACAGTACAGACTGCCGTTCTCCGTGCGAAGAATCGTATCCACCTTCGACTCATCCAGCGGCCGGGTCGGCACCTTCAGCTGCTGCGGATGCAGATTGACGTCCTGCCACATCCGGCGGGTGTCAATCACCGGCAGGATATCGTTCTTAAACAGGCGCTTTCTGATCTGGTTGCTGTCAAGCCCCCGGTCGGCCACGAAACTCCTGCACCGGTCAAAGAACCACAGCTTCTCATGCTCTTCAATCAACCCCTCACAGTGACGGTATTCGGACTCGCGGGCCGTTTCCAGCCGAAACCGAATCGGCAGCTCGTAAGTCACGTCCCCGTGCGTGTGCAGCGTGTAACCAAACCATTTCTTGGTTTTCCTGACTTCCCGGCCGTTCTGATCAGTCCCGTACTGCTCATGCACGCCCCAGCTGGCATCCGGATCCGAGGTGGGATGCCGGCCGGTGGTTTTGTCGATTGCCTTATGCTTGAGCGGCCGGCCGGTCGAATGCGATTCGACGGCTTTGCCGTCGTAGCCGACACTTTTTCCAAAGTCCGGCAGCAGTGCCGCGATCTCATCGACCTGCGCCTCAAACACCCGCATCAGCGCACCGGTACCGCGTTCAATCTCGGTCAGCAGTCGGATGAACCGGCAAAAGGCCGAATCACTCGGCACCGCATAACCGTCAAAGGCCGGGTCGGTGTGAAACCCACGCCGCATCGGAAAGCCCAGCACATGCATCAGCGCGGGGTTGCGTTTCAGCTCCCGGACGAATCCGGACACGCTGCGGTGCTGCAGAATGTCGATCGCGAACACGGCATTGAGCATCGCTTCGATGGGCCAGTCCCGCCGGCCTCTGCCTTTGCGGCGGATGAGAATCTCATTGATGAGCTCTGAGAAGTCGAGCTGTTCGAGCAGTGCGGTCAGGTTTTTCAGCTCACAATTGTCTGCAGAGTCAGACGCGAAAAGGTCATAATTGATGAGTGCCATGCGTGAATCTCCCGTGGGTTGGTTTTTGTTTCTTTTATGGAGTCAATTATACACGATTGGGATTCGCTCATGGCATTATTTGTCAATTAAAACAAATCATTAGATGATTTTCGTTGGATTCGGCCAGGTGCCCGCAGAGGGCTCAGCGGCGCGCTGAACGGTTGGGGTGGAAATTCGGGATTTTGCCCTGACAGGCCGCAAATGGCGCCTGATTGGCGGTTTTTGTGGGGTAAACGAAAATTCAGACCCGCTGAATCGCGCGTCTATTCAAGGGGTTACCGATCTAAAAATTCCCTCAAATTAATATACGAAACCCTAGCTGGGATAATTCAACCTGAAAATGAAGTGGTTACTGAATTAGATTCACAACGCGACCTTGATGCGAAAGCCAATCTGAAAATCGCAATAAACCGACTAGAAACTTCAATTAGTCCTTTAATGAATTTTGCTTCCAACTGACAAACTGCTGATTACCGTGTCGTTAACCATCCATTCGAAATCGCTTCAAAATAGTCTTATGACAAAAATTCGTCTTTACAATTCCGGATAAAGGGGAAACTATCACGCTTCTCTAGGACGCGGGTCAACTAAGTTAATCAATGACAGTATATCAGGGGTTGTGATTTTCTCAAGATGACTTAATTTGTCATTTGCATTGTTGTACTGTGAACTAGCTAGTGACTCTTCCACCTCCTCAATTACTTCAACCACCTCTACAACTACCACGCTATCTATAGAATCGTCAGTCTTAATTATGTCGCCAACCGAACACGATAATTTTTGCTAATGCTCATGGTCCAATTCCTCTGTATATTTGTGTTGAAACTAGTATATGCTCAAACTAGTATATATAAATTGTATTCATTTTAGAAAATTTTTTCCAAACTATGCTGAACTACTAAAGGTCTCGAAAATCGCTCAAAATTTGTCCTGTACATGCGCTCCACCTTGCCCTTGGTTTTCATCCGCTGGGTACGGCAGGCCCGCGGCATCGAACCATAGTGATGCAGCAGGCTGAGCAAACTGAAGTTGTAGTTCACCACCTGTCCAGGCGGATCCTCGTCAATGAATGCGGTCTCCATGCGATCATAAAACACCTGCTGGGGTGCGCCGCCAAAAACCTCAAAGCACCGAATATGCTGCGCAATACCGTCTGCATGTCTTGGGAGCGGCAAAAACAGCCCCACAACCGACGGCTGTATTCCTACACAGTGGTATAAAGCCACAGCCGTCTGGTGATAACCGACTCATCCGTGAACTGAGCCAAAATGCAGGCGAAATCAGCCTGCCCCTGCTGACCGGGTGCGATTGCAAACCGAACCTCAAATTCGACCTCGGCCTGAGGACAGATGATACTCAGATAGTCACACAGGATCCAGTAGCCGCCCTGGTAGCCGAACCCTTGGATCTCTAGCTGCAACCGTCTGACCGACAGCTACGGATACTGCTGCACACGTTCGCACAGATACGCTCGATACCGATCAAGCCTGCTGGGTGAGGTGTGCGTGCAACACCACCAGGTCCTGACCATCCTGACACAGGTGTTTTTTTTATTTTACGGTCGATCCCATCCCGAGTCAGCGCGCGATGGCACAGTTGGAAAGACCCTCGGATTTGTACCGATGAATCATGAAATATTCCATCTGAGTTATCATGTTCTAGCCCTTTGAGGATTCCTGAAAAAATCCAAACCATAGGGCAATTTTTGAATTTACTTGTCTAGACAGGCAAACCTTCACTCATCCCAAGTGGGGACTACCTACCATTTGTAAAGCAAAAAAGTCGGTGGATTTGTACCCACGGTTGAAGATCGTTTAAGTCCATCAAATTTTCCAATCGATCAACTTGCGTTTTGAGTCTATCAGGCTACCTTTTTCAGCTGCCTGAGATATTGATTGAACTCAGTTTGGTTTTCCAACCTCGCACAGGTGACGCTTAGCAGTCGGTTGCCGACGGTACGCAGTGCTTGACCGTGACGATGTCCGCATGCCCGCAGTGTGTTATATTTGGCTTTGCTGATTTCACCGTGTTACGCGGCGGTTCGAGCCTAGTGGTGGTTGGCATTGCACAGTCTCAGGTTGCAGGCCATTCGTTTAACGATAAGGTTGGATTTTTCAGATCCTCGGGTGACCGGCGCAACCCCGCACAGTCAACGCAAGGCCTTTAGATCGCGGCGTTGCAAGGATTGTAAAGCTTCGGCCAACAGCGTGGAGAGGACGACGCGTCCGGCCCTTGGAATCGAGGACAGGATGGCCACGTCACGATTCCAGTCCATTCCCGTTTCATCGGCCGTTGATTCGGTGAGTTTCTCATTCAACTAATCAATTCCGACATTGGCTTGATGGATCTGTCGCTGATTGAGCTCGAGTTGATCAAAGGCCAGCCTGAGACTGGTGCAGACGGCATTCTCGGTACCGGGTGCGAGCGTCATCGGTGGTGTTCTCAGTACATTGAGGACCTCATCCGTACCAATGCGACGTACTCGATGCTGTTTGAGCAGTTTAGCCACATTGGTTTTGCGAAGGCGGTGGGTGCGCGTCGCCAGAGCTCTCGCACCCAGGTCTTGGACAAATCTTTTTTCCAGATAGAGAAACTGCGGATGGTAGCGCCACAACAGTTGGCGAATCCGGTTGATCAATCGTACCCGGTCGGCGGTCAGATGCTCTATGGTCCGGCTCAGTTTCCTCAGCTCAACATGGGCTGCCGGGGTGGGTCGAGATGACGGAAATGCTGGCTATCGGTGCGCAGGCTGGATGCCAGCACCTGAGCGTCAAGACGGTCGTCCTTAGCACCGGCTGGCGACACGCAGTCGCTGAACCGGTCCAACTGCATGGGGTTGATAGAATACACTTTGAAATCGCGCTCCATCAGGGTTTCCACCACCGGTCCGTGAGGCACCTCAATCGAGGCACAAGTCCCCACCAAGCGCTTCAGGGCGCTGGAATTTCTGGTTGCCCTCGATTGTCTGCCCTGCTTCAATGGGTCTTTCGATTTTATGAATCTGTCAATACTAGGTGCAAATTCCAGCGCATACCAATTCGCTTTTCTCTTCGTGCTGCGCACTTCGTTCAAAGCGAATTGGTATGGAATCAGAGTTATGCCCAAAAGTAGTGCGTGACGGGATTCATCACTAAGCGGCTACCTGGTCGGTGTCATTGTAATTCAGTTCGACTCCATTCTTGAATTTCACTCCCTCGATCACTTTGCCCAGCTGCCTGAACCCGCGCAGCCGTCGCCATTTTTTCTCCGCACACATCCCCAGCCTGTACATCATGCCCAGCATCGTCGTTCTGCTCAGACAGCCCTTCGAGCGCTTGGTGCGGTGACGGATCGTCGCGAAGGTCGACTCGATTGGATTAGTGGTACGCAGAGATTGCCAGTGCGATGCCGGAAAATCGTAAAACGCCAGCAGCTCCTCACGATCCCCGATCAGGCATTCAACCACTTTCGGATACTTGTCCTGATAGGTTTCCACAAACCGATCAAACGCCTCATGCGCCGCCTCGCGCGTGTCTGCCATCCAGATCTGGTGAAGCGCCTTTTTCGCCTGTCCGTGCAGCATCTTCGGCAGCCGGTTGAGCACATTCGCCGTCTTATGCACCCAGCAGCGCTGATCCTGGGTTTCAGGGTAAACCTGGTCCAATGCCGACCAGAACCCCATCGCCCCGTCTCCAACCGCCAGCTTCGGTGCATCCATGCCCCTGGACTTCAGATCCAGCAGCATCCCCTTCCAGCTCTCGGTCGATTCGCGCACCCCGTCCTCAATCGCCAGCAACTGCTTGCGGCCACACTCATCAACCCCGATCAGCACCAGCGCACACAGCTTTGCATCCTCGGCCCGAAGCCCGCAGTACACCCCATCGGCCCATACATAAACGATCTTCCCGGTGATGCCGCGCGTCTGCCACCGCCTCATCTCCTCATTCCACTGCTGCGCCAGGCGGGAGACCGATGAGGCAGAAAAACCCTGCGCCTTACTGCCCAGCAGAACCTTCAGGGTATCAGCCATCTCACCGCTTGACACCCCCTTCAGATAAAGCCACGGCACAAACGCCTCAACCGTCGCCGTCTTTCTCACATACGGCGGGATCAGTGCCGAGCGGAACGACACCGGCTCGCCGGTATTCGAGCGGACCTTCGGAATCCGAACCGAAACCGGCCCGATACCGGTCTGAATGTCACGCTCAGGCTGGCTGCCGCTTCGAACCACCGCCCGAAGCCCGTTGCCAGCATACTGTCCGTCATACTGAGCGAGAAATTCCTCCACCTCAAGCTGCAGGGCCTGGGCGAGAATCCGTCTGGCACCGGTGCGCACCAATTCGGTCACAACATCGGGTGAAATGTCTCGACTTTCAAATCCAATTACGTTATCGTTACTCATAGTGGCGTACCTCTCTGGTTGGTTGTAAAAATGCTTTCTACATTTAACCAGATACGCCGCTTTTTTTTCAACCCCCGTCACGCACTACTTTTGGGCATAACTCATGGAATCATCAATGAAGATATAACAGATGATGGTGGGTCAGGTAGTACTTTAGTAACTGATACAGGAATTTCAATCGGTAGTGACATTTAGATATGATTAGCTGTCAAATGAACTGCCGAGAACAAAATAGTGTTTCACATAAGCAAAGATGCGTTCGATTTTACCCTTGGTTTTGAACCGCTACGACTAGCAGGCTTTTGGATAGGTGCCGTGATGTTGCAGAAGACTCAGCAGCGAACGGTTGAAAATCAACTCGCTTGTGTCCCCGTCAGTACCGGTGACGGCGTTTTTCATACGGTCATCAAGCAGATGTGCGAAAACGGCACCAAGCGACTCGAACGCTTCAATGTGCATGCGAAGTACGGTGTGCAGCTACTGGTGCTTACATAACTTTCCCCACAGCCAGCGGTTATGTCCGAGTACCATTGAAAACAGCCACACCTTTAGAACCTGCTCGGGTGCCTCGTTGTAGCGAATTATGCAGCAGGAAATATCGACCTGTACCTGTTCGCCTTGTGGAGCCTCGAATCGAATCTCGAACTCACGCGGCGCAACCGGACGAATATGACGCAGATGATCGCGAAGGATTGAAAAGCTACCGGTATAACCGCTGCGCGCCACCCTAGCCGTGTCGCCAGGTTCGCTGCTCAGATACCTGCGAACCGATT
Source organism: Arenicellales bacterium (assembly GCA_965220665.1). Classification (GTDB taxonomy): domain Bacteria; phylum Pseudomonadota; class Gammaproteobacteria; order Arenicellales; family JAJDZL01; genus JAJDZL01. Next base: position 2,568,748 of record CBDCQQ010000005.1, on the reverse strand, counting down.
TGCGGTCCACGTTAAGCTGGCGGGCAATATGTGAGTGGTTCAGCCCATCGGCTTTCAGTTGGTGAAAGATGAAAAACTCCCGATATGAAATCATGGTTGCGACCACTTCGGTTTGATGATTAGAAAACCAAACCATTGGACCAATTATTCGGTTCTGCCACCCCGGGCCTGATCCCGCCACCAGCAGACTCCATTCTGGCAGACTGGAAGAACACAGTACGTCCGCAAACTGGACAATGCCCGAAACCGACTCCAACGCGTTACAATCACTGAATTGGCTGTCATTAATGTGTTCCTTTTTACAGATTTGCTTCAATTTGAGATGCTTCATCGGCGCTCAAAATTTATAATTTGAAAAATTCCTGAGAAACTGTATTGTTGATCGTCTATTTGGATTTTCAGGATAGTTCCGTCACTATCGAATTTAAGGATTGATAGTGACTATTGCATATAACATCAAAAGATTACGAATTTAGCTGGCTCAAACCTCCACATATGCCAAAACACTGTAAATTACTTATTCTAGGATCTGGACCTGCCGGCTATACAGCTGCTGTATACGCGGCTCGTTCAAACCTCTCACCCGTACTGATTACAGGTGTCGAAATGGGTGGACAATTGTCCAAAACTACCGACGTAGACAATTGGCCTGGAGACACAAAAGGCGTCCAAGGCCCAGATTTAATGGATCGCATGTGGCATCACGCTGCACGATTCAACACAGAAATTATCAATGATCACATTCATACTGCAAAATTGGATACCCAACCGTTCAGACTCTTGGGCGATCAGGACGAATACACCTGCGACTCTCTCATAATCTCAACTGGTGCCTCAGCAAAATACCTGGAACTTGAATCAGAAGAACGCTATAAGGGCAGAGGAGTTTCAGCGTGTGCTACCTGCGATGGCTTTTTCTATAGGAATCAGAGTGTTGCTGTAATCGGGGGTGGTAATACAGCAGTTGAAGAAGCCCTGTACTTGTCAAATATTGCAGCATCTGTAACGTTGGTACATCGTAGAGATCAACTCAGAGCAGAAGCCATTCTTGCTGACAGACTACTTAGTCGAAGTACTGAAAATGGCGGCAATATAACAGTATTGTGGAACCACGTAGTCAAAGAGATGCTGGGAGATGACATGGGACTTACGGGGCTCCAATTGACCAACGTACAATCTGGCGAAGAACAACAAATTAATGTACATGGTGTATTCATCGCCATTGGACATATTCCGAATACGGAACTGTTTGACGGTCAGTTAAACATGAAGGACGGATACATCGTCACCACAAGCGGTTTAAACGGTGGGGCTACAGCTACCAGTATTCCTGGTGTATTTGCTGCTGGCGATGTTTCTGACCATGTCTACAGGCAAGCTGTGACATCAGCAGGCACTGGCTGTATGGCTGCCTTGGATGCACAAAAATTCTTGGAGTCCTAATTCACAAACATCAATGCAATGCCGTCCGATGATCAATTCAGAAAGGAGATGGAATCGTTGGGGGTAACTCCGCTAGGTAAATCCCCCAAAACTACATCTGAGACAGAGCGCCCCATTCCCAACAACAAAAATTCCATTGAAGCCGACCGTCAGGTTCTAGTTGAATCAATGTCGACCAACCCGGCTCACTCGAAGCACGCTGCTGAATCAGGCGAAGAACTCAAAAAATCAGGGCTTGCAACTCGAGACTTTACCCGCCTGAAACAAGGAAAATATTACCGGGAAAATGAACTGTATCTTAGGGGTTATACGGTTGAAAATGCAGTTCAAAAATTAAAGCTCTTTATTCATCAGTCGACAAGATCCGGATATCGCTGTGTCAAAATTATTCATGGAAAAGGCATGAATTCGCCGGATGGAATTTCTCACATCAAACTTGAATGCCAACACCACTTGGCATTGAACAGATATGTATTGGGATATTGTCGGGCGCTACCCAACGACGGCGGCACAGGTGCGAAATATGTGCTATTGAAGAAGTGGAAATTTTAGGTTTTAGAAACTAAAGCCGTAATCGCCCAGGCAGCAATGCCTTCCTTCCTACCGATAAATCCCAGCGACTCCGTCGTTGTGGCTTTGACATTGACCAATCCCTCCGAAATCTTCAAGTCTTCAGCAATGTTCTTTCGCATCTCAGTAGAGTGTGGCTGAATTTTTGGCACCTGTGCAACGACCGTTATATCGATGTTTGAAATATTCCAGCCCTGCTCTTCCAGAATTCCTGTAACGTGTCTCAAAAGTTTCCTGCTGTTAATGTCTTTAAACTGAGGATCTGTGTCCGGAAAGTGTTGACCGATATCACCTAATCCCGCAGCTCCAAGTAAAGCGTCAACAACCGCATGAATGACAACATCAGCATCTGAGTGTCCCTTCAAACCTGCAGAGTGAGGAACATCAGCACCTCCCAAAATGAGTCGACGACCAACTTCGAACTCATGGACGTCAAATCCAAACCCAACCCGAGTCAACACTTCACCTCCAAGCCAGTTCAATTGATCTGATCGACATCAGATTGTTCCAGACTAATAATTGCTTCAGCAAACCTTAAGTCCGACGGTGCTGTTATTTTGATATTCGTTACAGATCCAGGTATCAGTTTTGGGTAATGTCCAAGACGCTCCATTGCCTGAGATTCATCAGTTGCCATAAATCCCTGACTTACGCATTGAAGAAGAGCTTTATGTAAGAGACCTAGTTTGAACATTTGAGGTGTTAGTGCTCTAAAGCAGTGCTCACGATTCACTGTGGAGTTTATTTTCCCGTCAGTACCAGACTTTAATGTGTCAAACACCGGTAGACTGACAATTCCTCCATTTTCGTCATCCCCCACCGTTTCAATTAAGCGAGTAATTTCTTCCAGCGTCAGTAGTGGTCGATTTGCATCGTGCACGAGTAGCCAATCGTCCTCTGAACAACCGTTTCCTACCAGATTGCTAATTCCATTCAATACAGTTTCCGAGCGTGTATCTCCGCCTTCAAACACACCCAGAACTTTGGGATGAATTGACGTGATCCAGTCTTCATATTGTTCAGTTTTTTCAAGACCGACATACAGACCGTCAATTCGCTCATGCTGCGCGAGTGCAAGTATCGTCCATTCAATGATTGTCTTGTCCTTAATCTTGAGAAACTGTTTAGGAACTGGACCACCCATACGACGGCCTACTCCCGCAGCTGGAATTATTCCCCAATACTTTGGCATGACAACCCTAAGCAACCTCAATACTCACTAATTAACACGTTTCTACCATTTGACACTGCTCATTTTATTGAAACTATACAGAACCCGTCTGAATTTCGGCTACTTCAAGAATGTCGAATCAAGTATTGATAAATATAATCTCAACGAAACTATCTTTCATTTGTCGAACGCTTAAGTTCGATTGCTTCCTACCTTTTACATCTGATTTCAAGCGCAATTCTGTGACTATTCACTCTCCTTTAGATTCCATCGCGGATCTTGATGCCTGTCACAAATCGAACTGGAGTGGGCTCACAGGAAGCGCTACTGCCCTCGCAATTTCCAAATATTCACTTGAGCAGAACAGTATCACAACAGTATTAACTGCAAACGCCTGGGAAGCTGAGATGATGGCGGAGTCGCTCAAATTCTACACAGGTGGGGTCGACAATTTTACAGTTATGCTGTTTTCGGGCTGGGAGTGTCTGCCTTACGATACCTTCAGTCCGTACCAGGAAATCTTGTCTCAGAGAATTCGCCTGCTAAGCATACTGCCGAATCTAACACGCGGCCTGCTGGTTGTAGCAGTCGATACATTGATGCAACGCCTGCCACCGACTGATTTTATAGAGTCCAACAGTTTTTCGTTTGAAACAGGAGCAGAACTGCATATTGAAGTGTTTCGAGAAAGGATGGCGCAAATTTCCTATAGAAATGTTCAACAGGTCGAGAGTCCAGGTGAGTTTGTTGTACGTGGCGGTGTAATCGATTTATTTGCCATGGGGTCAGACGCTCCCATTCGAATCGAGTTATTTGGAAACGAAATCGAAACATTGCGTTACTTTGATCCTGATACACAACTGACTACAAAAAAAGTCAGTCAGTTTGAGATATTGCCGGGAAGTGAAATTTGCCTGACCGACGACTCGATCCGACTGTTTCGAAAGGGAATCCGCCAAAACATTGATGGAGACCCGAGACGAAATGTAATTTACAGAGACATTGACTCTGAAGAGATTCCAAATGGTGCTGAATTCTATCTGCCTTTATTCTTTTCACAAACCAGCATCCTACTTGATTATCTAAGAAAGCCTGGCGCTCTATTCTTATCGGAAAACATCAACCAGGGCATAGAACAGTTCTGGCAACAAGTAAACGAGCGGTACAAATTCGCGAATGAACTGACTGAAAGGCCCCCTCTCTCACCCGAGTTACTCTACTACGCACCTGAGAATTTGCTAGGCATTCTTAACACTTATTCCATTGTTCAAATTGAGGCCGCCAAACAAGCGAATTCAATACAGTTCAATACAACAGAACCGATAGAACTTGGCATTCAAGATCGTTCGGAAAGAAGCTTGTCACAACTGAAAGACATTCTAAATTCATCATCAATTCGAAGCCTGATTTGCGCAGATAGTGAGGGAAAAAAACAAATTGTTCAAAGTCTGCTCAGCGAGATCGACATCACCGTTTCTGAAGTGGCATCGTGGCATCAATTCCTACATAGTTCAGAAAGAGTTGCACTTTGTGTTTCTAGCCTACCAGTGGGACTACACCTGCCCGACCAAGGTCTCAGAGTACTTGCCAGTGCAGAATTGTTTGGCAATCGATCGACACCTGAAAGAAAGGTACTTAAACCCCAAAATCCCGAAGCTCTAATTTCGTCAATGGAAGATCTTCAGATCGACGATCCAGTCGTGCACGAAAGCTATGGTGTCGGTTTGTATAAAGGTTTGGTCACATTAGACGTTACCGGTTCAAATGAGGAGTTTCTGTCTATCAGATATCGAGACGAACAGACTCTGTATGTGCCTGTTTATGCTATTGACACTCTGAGTCGCTATATTGGCAACCAGCCGAGTGAAGTCGCACTCAACGACTTGGGTTCCACAAGATGGAATAAGTCGAAAGCTAGGGCAAAAGAACAAGCTTATGATCTTGCGGCAGAACTGCTTAATGTTCAGGTTATGCGAGAAACCCGACAAGGTAATTCAATGCCTGTACCCGAAACAGACTACCAACAGCTTGTATCTCAATTTCCTTATCAGGAAACTCCAGATCAAAAACAGGCTATTCAGGCTGTACTAGGTGATTTAGATTCCAGTCGACCCATGGACCGGCTGGTCTGCGGCGACGTAGGATTTGGGAAAACAGAAGTGGCAATTCGGGCTGCGCTTGTTGCCGTTGCAAACAGATATCAGGTCGCAATTGTTGTTCCTACGACTGTACTGGCCAGTCAACACTTCAATGTCTTTCAGGAACGCTTGATTGCATTTGGTATCGCTGTAAGATTACACACAAGAATGGCCAACACCAAACAGGCTAAACAAAATATTGCTGAATTAAAATCTGGAATCATTGACATCGTAATTGGCACTCACCGACTGCTGCAATCCGAAATTGAGTTTTCAAATCTGGGCCTTGTCATTATCGATGAAGAACATCGATTTGGTGTGCGGCAAAAAGAATTTCTCAAGAAACAGCGCGCTGAAGTAGACATCTTGACAATGACAGCAACACCAATACCGCGAACTTTGAGCATGGTTCTGAATGAAATGCGCGACATTTCAATCATTGCGACACCTCCCAATAACCGACTAAGTATCAGAACTTTCGTTCGAAACTGGCAGGCAGATATTGTGCGAGAAGCTTGTCTTAGAGAGTTGAAACGCGGCGGGCAGATCTTTTACGTTCACAATGAGGTAAGGTCGATAAACAGCGTGGCGAAGGAAATTGAAAGAATTGTTCCAGAAGCCAGAATGGTTGTCGCACATGGACAAATGTCAAAATTACAGCTTCAAAGCGTTATGCAGAGTTTCTACCTGCATAAATACGACTTGATGGTGTGCACGACTATCATCGAAAGCGGCATCGATATTCCAACCGCGAATACCATCATTATCGATAAAGCGTCAAAATTTGGATTGGCGCAATTGCATCAACTTAGAGGTCGAGTAGGTCGCTCTCATCATCAAGCTTATGCATATCTTTTCGTTCCGAGTACAGAGTATCTGAACAGCGATGCCAGGCGTCGACTGGAGGCAATCGCAACTTTCGACCAACTGGGCATGGGGTATGTAATTGCTACACATGATCTGGAAATTCGTGGGGCTGGTGCACTGCTTGGAGATGAACAAAGTGGTGTAATAAACGAAATCGGATATTCCATGTATTCTGAAATACTTAAGGAAGCCGTAAACACCATCAAAAAAACTCAAGGCAAAACCACCGATGCTTCAACTACATTCAAACGACGTTTCAGCGCGGAAATCAATTTGAACCTATCAGCGCTGCTACCAGAGTCCTGGATTCCTAATGTAAATTTAAGACTCAAGCTGTATCGACAAATAGCATCAGCAGAGAAGGACCATGAACTCAATCGAATCAAATCCGAAATGCTTGATCGATTCGGGAAATTACCTGAACAAGTTGATCATCTCTTCCACGTTCACACACTCAAACACTTATGTGAAAAAATCGGAATTTCTAAACTGACAATCAGTCCGAAATACGGGAAAATACTCTTCCGTGAAGATACGGCAATCTCCCTCGCAGGATTAAATTTGTTAGTCAATGAATATGAAGGCAGAGCAAAGCTCAACCGAGCGGATTCATCTTTGCAGCTTTCGCATTCACTGAATTCTAAAGATGACAGAATTCGCGCTGCTTACCGGGTTCTAAATCAATTAACACCGCAAGAATTCGAAGTGGCCTAAGCTGTTGTACTTTGAGCGGGACAACTAGATGCCATGTCTCGCAGTTGATCCTCAAAGCCAAAGTAGCTCATGTCATCCATTCGCATTGGGTACAAAACTCCGTCTAGATGGTCACATTCGTGTTGGACAACTCGAGCATGAAATCCATCGACAGTGCGATCAATTGGGGTACCATCGAGTGTAAAGCCGCGATAGCGTAAATTCTGCGCTCGTGGTACCTTGCCTCTCATACCAGGGACACTCAAGCATCCTTCCCATCCATACTGAACTTGATTGTCCAACACCTCTAGCTCTGGATTGATCAACACTGTGAACGGCACACTGCCAGCATCTGGATAACGTTCGTTGTGTTCAAATCCAAAGATTACAACTCGTTTCATGACACCGATCTGAGGCGCGGCCAGACCTGCGCCTTCAGCAGCAGTCATTGTGTCAATCAGATCGGTGACCAAATCTTCAAGTTGCGTAAACTCTGATTCTGCAACAGGTTCTGAAACCTGCAGTAATTGAGGGTTCCCCATCTTTAGAATTTCTCTAACAGCCATTGAACTCTTTTCCCCTGATAAATCTAAGTAAATTTATGCTTCAATATTTGAGCTATTTCGCTAAAAGTGAGTCAACAGGAAACAATTTAGCTACTAGACAACGTACTCGCGCGTAGCATATTGCTCATATTCGGGATAAATTATTGGATGTGGATAGAGTTGACTCATTGGCATTGACTTCCCGTTATCCTGCACGACTCGTACATGGTCTCTGGACATTAAGCGAGGTCTGACAACACCACATGAATGCGAGATCACCTGCACTTCATAAATCACCTGTCTGGCGTAATTGCACACTCTGACAGCTTTGTCTTCTGGATTCAGTCCCTTTTGTAGCCGTAAGTTGTGAGTGGTAATCCCTGTCGGACATGTGTTCTTGTTACACTTCAATGACTGGATGCATCCAAGTGCGAACATAAAACCTCGCGCTGAAGTTACAAAATCTGCGCCACTAGCGATCGCCCAACCCACTTCCGAGGGATTAACTAATTTTCCGGATGCAATCAATCGAACCCGATGGCGTAGTCCATATTTATGCAAAACGTCTGAGGCTAATGGCAGTGATTCCTTTACGGTTAAACCGACATTATCCATCAATGGCATCGGCGCTGCACCAGTACCACCGTCACCACTATCCACAACAATAAAGTCCGGTGCTGATTCAATTCCACGGTTATGCACTTCATCACACAACTCTTCAAGCCATTCAAAACTGCCAAAAACAGATTTAAAACCAACAGGTTTACCAGATACTTCTCGAATCTCCTCAATCATGTCGAGTAATTCTGTAACGCTGTTGATTTCTGGATGACGATTGGGTGAAATTGATGCCTCCCCTTCAGGAATTCCGCGAATTGCCGCAATTTCAGCAGTGACTTTATTTGCTGGCAAAATACCACCCTTTCCTGGCTTTGCTCCTTGACTCAACTTCAATTCAAACATTTTGATTTGCTCGTGACTAGCGACCTCTCGAAGCTTGTCATGACTCAAATTGCCATTTTCATCACGCACACCATATTTTGCTGTTCCGATCTGAAAAACAAGGTCACACCCACCTTCGAGGTGATAACTGGATAATCCACCCTCACCCGTGTTGTACCAGATTCCTGCCATTCTGGCCCCATTCGACAAAGCGCGCACAGCAGGAGTAGAAAGCGCTCCATAACTCATTCCGGAAATATTGAAAAATGAAGGTGCGTTGTATGGATTTCGACTGTAAGGACCAATGAGCATTGGAAGCATTTCGACTGCATCTTCAGTCAATGTCGGAAAGGGAAAGTTTACAAAAATTGGAGTTCCTGTAGGTGTCAGGCTTCTTGTCGAACCAAATGCCACTGTATTGTCGATTTTATTGGAGGATCGCTCAATCCAGTGTCTTTCAGCCCGATTGAATGGCATCTCTTCGCGATCCATTGCAAAGAAGTACTGCCGGAAAAATTCCCCCAGCATCGTGAACAGATAACGAAATCGGCCAATGACTGGATAATTTCTTCTGACTGCATCATGCGTCTGGCGAATGTCGACAATGAAAATAATGACCGCAACCAAGAACACAGACCCAATGACAAAAATAAACAGTGTCGACAGAAACTGAAAGCTTCCAAATAATTGTTCATTCGTTGGCATAAATACTCCTTACAGGCGAAATGATCTTGATGTTATTCATTGACTTGGCAGCTCTATTCCTTCGAACATAGTGTCAGATTGAAACAGTGTTACTCTCAATAATCGCAACACTGAAAGTTATTGCGTACCGCAATTTCCATTGTGATGGCTAATGAAGTCCCAAACTGCTGCTTTTATAATAGTATTCACCACTTTAATTTCGAGTGTTCGTGAAATCGCGCTACTCGCTCTTGGTACCACTGATCCAAATTTGTATGAAAATTAATGGTGGCGTCTGCGTCTCTAACCTTGTTCCCGGACATCTAATCTTCGCATTAATACCATGAGACATCTGAAAATAATTCTTGTTTTCTTTACTTTCCAATTATTTACTGTTTCAGCTTTCAGCGCGCCCGTCCATGTAGAAGTGATAATTTTTGCGAATAACACTGCTGAAACCGAATCTGAGTGGTTTCCAATACCTGACGAGATCATCAGAGTTGAAGAGGCTGTCGATGAAGGAATCACACCTTTAATCGCAGAAGAAGAAGCAAGTGATTTGGAAATTAACCAGTCAATGGATCTGGAAGCGACAGGACCAAGACCCGTCGAAGCATACGTGCTTACCGATTTTGCAAACGCAATTGATGAAAATCCAGGTTTCGAATTACTGAACTATGTCAGTTGGATTCAAGAGCCCGTCCCAAAATCAAGAACCAAATCCGTCTCTTTGGATACACCATTCATCGATGCATTTCTGTCTACAGAATTGCTGCTAGCTGGCGAAACATCGGTCTACGAAATTGCGCAACTATTGCAGTTCGACATCCAGGTCACCTATAAACCTCTGGCCGACACCGAAGAAGCAGTTGTTTACCTACCCGACTCAGTTAAACTCTATACTCCCGAAACATCCTACCTTTTGGCCGAAAGACGACAAATTCAAATTGATGACATTCACTACTTCGACCATCCAAAGTTTGGCGTCGTCTTTACAATAATCCGTCCCAAACAAGCAGAATTTTTTGCTCAGTAACCGAACTACATTTTCATGATGTGAGAATTGAGGGGCAAAGAACAGTCTCCGTAATTGGCCAACTCAAGAATTGATTTGTCGATCAGCAGTCTAAGGTCTTCACAGCCATTTTCCCAAGCTTCCCGCATTTCATTCATCGTAATTTCTTCATCCCCACGACCTGCAGCCGGATTAACAATCAAGTTGATGCTTGCATAGCAGATTTGCTTTTCAGCTGCAAGTGCTGTTTCTGGCATACCTGTCATTCCGACTACATCGCCACCATCTCTTTCAATCCTATTGATTTCGGCAGCTGATTCAAATCGTGGTCCTTGGGTTGCGGCGTATGTACCGCCTTCATGCAAAGGAATGTCGGATCCATCTGCAGCGAGCAAAATCAAGTCTCGAAGTGCACTACAGTATGGGTTCGCATTTTCCAAGTGCCCCACTATGGTTTCAGAACCCCCATCGAAGAATGTCGATTCCCGTCCCCAAGTGTAATCAATGATTTGCGTTGGCAACATCAGGCTTCCGGGTTTCAGATTATTACGAATTCCACCAACCGTAGCCAGCGCAATGGCAGATTTGCATCCTAATTCAGCCAGTGCCCATATATTGGACCGGTAGTTAATTCGATGTGGCGGGATAGTATGACCCTCTCCATGCCGATTCAATACACAGACGGTAACTCCATGAAGTCTACATATGGAAATCGGAGCTGATGTCTCACCGTACGGGGTAGTAACATTAACACTCTCCTGATGCTCCATCTCCGGCAGCAAGGAAGCGCCAGATCCACAAATTAGAGCAAGCCGTCGTGAATCTTCAGCCATCTGCTAAAGTTTCCCATGCTATATTCAGATATCAAAATACTCTGACAGGTGATAGTTAAATCAGTTGAGTTCACCACACCTGCAACCCTAATTCCCGAAATTAATGTAGCATCGTTCAATATTCTTGAGTCCAAATTACCGTTTTGAACTATTCAAGTGATGGCTCGACAGTATTTGGTAATTGCAATGCGTTTCTGTCGAATGTGTAAACAGCTTCTAGTTCATTGTACATAGAAGCTATTTTGAGAGATTTGTGTACGATTACAGCATCGGCAAAATCGGCATCTGACTTGCGATAATCCCTTAGCGCCCGCCAAATTACTTGTCTATCTTCAAAGCAAACATTTGGTTCATGCATAAGTTTATAGACAACGGATATTAGGTCGTTTTTAGTTACTTTGTACTTTCGTCCCATTAATCCTAAGTTCCAGAAAGGAATATAACGTATGTATCTGATAATATACAGCATATCAGTGATTTCAGATTTCCATTACTGGGCAGGATCAGATGATATTGACTTTCACCCCCAGTAAATCCAACGCCTTCTGCTGATAATCCGTCGGTGTCGTGATCATCCAGTATTCGGCTTTTTTCATTTTCATGGGACGCACCCGAACCCGGCTCAGTGTCGCCAGGTCTTTCATCAGTGTCTGAAAACTGTGCACCGGCTCGCCGGCAGCGGTGCGCCTGGTATGCGACTTGCGCCGTGCAGACGGTGATTTGTGCGCTGCTGTGACCTGCAGCAGCTTTTCGCTTTCGTCATCAAACAGAACCGGCGCCAGTCTGCTTCGCATCTCGAACTCAACATAATAAGCCAGCATGCAAAGCAGCAGGTGTGCGCGCACCCGCCGCTCGCGGCGATGATGAATGGGCCGCACTTTCAGATCGACGGTCTTCATCGACCGAAACGCCCGCTCGACTTTTGACAGCCGCTTGTAGCGGTCGACCACCTCGCAGGCGCTGAGCTTCGTTTCATCCACACTGGTGCGGATGACATAAAACCCATCAAGCGCCGCTTCAGCAGCGATGCCGTCTTCATTGCGCTGATAACTGAACGATTCATCTTCAATCTGAACGTGAAAATGCTTGCCCATCTTATATTTGTCCAGCGCCCGGGTGACGCGTTTGTAAATCGCACTTTGTTTTTTCAACCGGTACTTTGGCCTTCGGGTGGCGGCCACAATCTCATCGAGCAGCTTTTCGGCGGCTGCCAGAAGGTCGATTCGGTTCTGCCGCCGCCGCTCCGCCAGCAGCGGATTTCGACACACCACCAGCCGCTCGCCGGGATACAGCCGCTCACAGCGGATCTCGCCCAGACCGCGCTCATCAAACAGGGTGGGCTGCAGGGCGCCATCGGCCACCAGCCGGCGGATGGCATCGGACCTGAGCGTCGTAATCCAGTCATACTGCGCCGGCTTCAGATCCTCCTCAATGCGGGCAGCCGTCAGCATGCCCCGGTCACCGACCATCACGACCTGCGACAGTTTGAATCGCGCCCTTAACCGGTTGACCTGGCTGATGACGGTTTTCGGATCCGCGGTGTTGCCTTCAAACGCCTCGATCGCAACCGGCCGTCCCTCGGCATCACACAGAAGACCGAACTCAATCTGCTTCGTGCCTTTTTTCCTGTCCCGTGAATGGCCGTAGCTGGCCAGGTCACAGTGTTCCCCGCACACCCACGTCGAGGTCAGGTCATACATCACCAGTGCGCCTTCAGCGAGATGTTTGTGCGCCAGCTGCCTTTCAATCCTGTTCTGGCGCGTGCAGAGCCAGTCCATTGCGGCATAAAGATCGTTCCAGTCCGCGTCGGTCACATCGAGGCACTGGCCCAGGGTATCGGTGCTGGTTTCGTCCCAGAAACCCCGGCAGGTGGCAAGTTTGGATTGCGGTGCGATGATTCTGGCGGCGATCATCGCCAGGCACAGCTGGCGCTGCCGGGAGGGTCTGGCATCGATGATGCGGTCAAGGCCCAGGTTTTTCAGGGTGCCGAGCACGGCCGCGACATGGCCATGGGGGATGGTGCGCACGACATCGAACTGTTCGGGCATGGCGCCTGAGGAGTTTTTCAGCTCTGCGCGCACGGCGCCGATGACGTGAGCGGGCAGTTTGGAGAGGTTGGCGAGGGTTCTTTTCTTACATTTGCCGTCCTGCCAGTAGGATTCGCGCACGAGGATGGCGGGTGGCGAGTTTCTGTTTTTGACGGTTTCTACATACATGGGTATTATTATATCTCATAAATAAGAGTAATAAGTTAATAAATTGATTGTAGTCATTATATTACATGGGTAGGTCTTGACGCAAAAAAATTCAACGAAAACCGTTGAATATCAATCGATAATGTCGCTTTTCAGACTGAAAACCGCTGGAACTTCGGATTAATGTCCAAATTGATTCAACCAGAACCACATCGGTAATGAGAATTAAATCTTTGCGTTCGAAGAGTTGGCGTGCTTTTGCTGCTTGTAACTCATCATCTCTCAAGAGATAGCGGAGCAGGACATTTGTGTCGATCGCAAACAAGGTTAAGGGATAACCCGTTTACGTCTTTCCTCAATTGCGTCCTGACGTGATTGCTGTTCTGAGACAGAACTGTCCCCTTTTACATGATTGAGGCATCCCCATGCGCTGCCGTGACTTTGTCCGACAATAGTGATGCATCCATCAGCGACGAAACTTTGGTATTCGTCCCCTGGTTCTAGACCGACTTCCCTGCATTGACTTGCCGGCAGAGTAATCTGGCGTTTAGCGCTGATTTTGGGCATGTCCTCACCTCTGGGAATATAGAATTGTTAAATTATTATATTGATTTCTTTACATTTAGTAAATTGTAAAGATTTTAGAGGGTTTTGCGTTAGCAACAATTTTAGGGTCAGAAAATTCTGTCACGGAGAAAAATTCGGTCAATTTCGCGAAACAAAATCCCGCCCGCCGCTGATTTCCGAGTCATCAAGGCGCCCAGTGCCGCGAAAACCGCCATTGCCGGCGACGCGGGCGAATTGCAGCCGCGCCGAATCTGCCGCACCCGCAGCATCGTGTTCGGTTTGGATTTTCCGAGCCCCGGGAACCGGGGCGCCAGTCAGGCCGCCAGCGAGGACGCCCAGCTGCGCATCTTTTCCGGCTGTCCGGCCTTGACCGCCACACACGCCCGCGCCAGCATCACCGCATAGCCAACGGTGAACTTCAGCGTCAGGCGCGCTTTGCCGCGCAGGAAATGATCGTGCGCCAGATGCGCCTGATCGACTCTTGAATAAATCCGCTCCATCGCCGACCTCTGATCGTAATGCCGCCGCCACTTGTATGAATTCGGCGGCAAAGGGCCGTAATTGCGAAGATGATCCGGGTCCATCTTCACCCGCACCACCCGGCTCTTCGACCCCGGTTTCACCTGACCCATGCGGTAACAGGCCGCCTGGCCTTTACAGGTGAAATCATAACTGGCCGCCGGACAGGCCCACTTGAGCGTACCGCGCTTCTGCTCCCGTCCCTGATAGTGCATCCGTCGAAGTTCCCGGCTCTGAGGACACTGACAGTACAGACTGCCGTTCTCCGTGCGAAGAATCGTATCCACCTTCGACTCATCCAGCGGCCGGGTCGGCACCTTCAGCTGCTGCGGATGCAGATTGACGTCCTGCCACATCCGGCGGGTGTCAATCACCGGCAGGATATCGTTCTTAAACAGGCGCTTTCTGATCTGGTTGCTGTCAAGCCCCCGGTCGGCCACGAAACTCCTGCACCGGTCAAAGAACCACAGCTTCTCATGCTCTTCAATCAACCCCTCACAGTGACGGTATTCGGACTCGCGGGCCGTTTCCAGCCGAAACCGAATCGGCAGCTCGTAAGTCACGTCCCCGTGCGTGTGCAGCGTGTAACCAAACCATTTCTTGGTTTTCCTGACTTCCCGGCCGTTCTGATCAGTCCCGTACTGCTCATGCACGCCCCAGCTGGCATCCGGATCCGAGGTGGGATGCCGGCCGGTGGTTTTGTCGATTGCCTTATGCTTGAGCGGCCGGCCGGTCGAATGCGATTCGACGGCTTTGCCGTCGTAGCCGACACTTTTTCCAAAGTCCGGCAGCAGTGCCGCGATCTCATCGACCTGCGCCTCAAACACCCGCATCAGCGCACCGGTACCGCGTTCAATCTCGGTCAGCAGTCGGATGAACCGGCAAAAGGCCGAATCACTCGGCACCGCATAACCGCCAAAGGCCGGGTCGGTGTGAAACCCACGCCGCATCGGAAAGCCCAGCACATGCATCAGCGCGGGGTTGCGTTTCAGCTCCCGGACGAATCCGGACACGCTGCGGTGCTGCAGAATGTCGATCGCGAACACGGCATTGAGCATCGCTTCGATGGGCCAGTCCCGCCGGCCTCTGCCTTTGCGGCGGATGAGAATCTCATTGATGAGCTCTGAGAAGTCGAGCTGTTCGAGCAGTGCGGTCAGGTTTTTCAGCTCACAATTGTCTGCAGAGTCAGACGCGAAAAGGTCATAATTGATGAGTGCCATGCGTGAATCTCCCGTGGGTTGGTTTTTGTTTCTTTTATGGAGTCAATTATACACGATTGGGATTCGCTCATGGCATTATTTGTCAATTAAAACAAATCATTAGATGATTTTCGTTGGATTCGGCCAGGTGCCCGCAGAGGGCTCAGCGGCGCGCTGAACGGTTGGGGTGGAAATTCGGGATTTTGCCCTGACAGGCCGCAAATGGCGCCTGATTGGCGGTTTTTGTGGGGTAAACGAAAATTCAGACCCGCTGAATCGCGCGTCTATTCAAGGGGTTACCGATCTAAAAATTCCCTCTTTTAGAGGGCTTTTCGTTAGAAATGTTTCTGAGTTTGAAAAAGAGACATCCTTTTAGTTCGGATTTTTATGAACCCATGAGGCGTAATCATGGCCGAAAGCAGTCCTTGTCATTTTCCTCGTTCAGCCCCTCGCATCCCATTTTACGGATCATTGAACTCTGAAACCAGAGTTGATTGTACAGTCAGTTTAATCGACTAAGGAGGGGTGGGAAGATTGCTGAATTTCAAACTGATCCCATGCCCGGCAACTGGGACACTGCCAGTGTAGGGCTTTGACATCGTATCCACAACGCTGGCATTTGTAGTGGCGCGTAGTATTCGTCTGGTTGATGATCATTTCTTCAATCAGTTCAATATCACTTCGTTTTATGCTAGTTGAAGATTTCAACTTTAACAAAACAAGTCTGTTCAGGCAATTGAATGATTTGTTTTTGCGAATCCAATTCAATAGGAACTTTTCTGCTTCCTGTTCTTTATTCAGCGATTGAAGAATGTCTACATAATCTATTGCAAACTGACTGTTCTGCTCAGTTTCGGCAACCTTCTTTAAAAATTCGGCAGCTTTGTGAGACTGATTTAACGCTTTATAACTCTCCAGTACTAGACCGACAGTTTCAGAAATATACTTGGGGTTAATCGTTTCGATTGTTTTCCAAATTTCAATCGCCGATTGATGTTCACCACGAATCGCCCTTATTCGACCCGCTTGCAAAATGGCGCGAACACAATCCATTTCCGTATCTTTAGCGGTCTGCACATAGTCTTCCGCTTTGTTGTAGTTTCCAGTTCGAATGGCCTCTTCCGCCAACTCACAATAATACTGCGCCATAACTGGTGAGTAATCCTGCGAGGAAAAACGATTGAGTTTCTTGGTAATGCTAATGCACTCGTCCCACTCCCTTTCCTGTTCATAGATCTCTCGCAACAGATTGTGAGACTTTTCCCGGAACCGCGGATTTTGTAGCAATTCTTTGAAAACTTGTTCCGCTTTATCCAAAATGCCAGCGCTATAGTAATCGAAACCCAACTCATAGAAAGCTTCACTTCGCTGCTCACCAGTAAGGTCGGTTCGCTCAACCAAGAGTTGATGAATTCTTGTTGCTTTTCCTATTTCACCTTTCTGACGATAGAGGTTGCCGATAGGAAATAGCAGGTCGTAATTTTCGTTATCGGCATCGAAGCTTTCATAAAAATTATCCAGCGCATTTTCTCGTTGATCGTTCAGCAAATAGTTAATACCCTGCATATAGGCCTTGGGAACGCGATCCCGCGAACGCCATTGAAAACGAGAAACAGCTGCCGCGAGCCATCCGGATAAAGCCGCGACAGGCAGCAAAATCAAGAGCCAGAGTGGATCCATCATGACGATTCAGCCTGGCCTTTGCCTCGCTCGCTGTTTGATTTGAGCTTTCTCAATAAAGAGGACATAAAGCATAGAAAAATACCCGCGAGCATTCCCAAGATTAGCACAATGATAATCAGCCAGGATAATGGTCCCTGCCAATTAATTCCAAAATAATATGTGAGTTCAACAACCTGCGCATTCTTGATTGTAAAAGTAACCCCGAACAATAGTGCCGCGATACAGACAATTACAAGTAGGATTTTCTTTATCAAACTGCTCTTCTGTTTCCTAACGTGTTAAAGAAGCTGTTATAAAACGAATTAATCTGAGACGACCTACGCTTCATCGACGCGTTGTCGGAGTTGCCTACCTGGCTTGAAGTGTGGAAAATACTTGCCTTTTACTGGTACCGAGGAACCGGTTCGGGGATTTCGACCCTGACGAGGTTTTCGATATCGTAATCTCAAGCTTCCAAATCCTCGAAACTCAATACGTTTTCCTTCAGCTAATCCGTTCGATATTGTCTCTAAAATAATATCGACAGACTTCTGTACGTCATCTTTAGAAAGTTCGGGATTCTTGGCTACCAGTGTTGTGATCAGTTCTTGCTTAGTCATAGTCACTCACATTATTTGATTTGAATGATTATTGTGTCGAAGAAAAGATTTTCTCCTTGAGTTTTTGCCCAAGCGTTAATGCAGGAGTCGAATTATCGCTACCGAACTCTTCAATTGCCTGCCCTTCTTCATCCACTTCCAATGCCTTAATTGACAGTGATATTTTTCTGTTTTTCCTATCAATGCTGATAATCTTGGACTTTAGTTCGTCACCGGTTGATAGTGCAGATTTTGCTTCTTTCGGTTTGTTTTTAGCGACTTCAGTATTGCGAATTACACCTATGACGCCGTCAGCAAGCTTCACGTACACCCCTTTGTCATCCATTTCTTCAACGATTCCGTCAACGATTGATCCCTTTCCAGAACTGGAGATAAACGCAAAAAACGGATCTCCGTGTATCTGTTTGATCCCCAAAGATATTCGTTCCCTTTCGGCATCAATCGTCAGAATTTCAACTTCAATTTCATCACCTTTGGTGTAGTTTTTGATCTCTTCCTCACCATTACCTTGCCAGGTAATGTCATTCAGGTGCACCAATCCGTCAATGCCGTTCTCCAACGACACAAAGATTCCGAAGTCAGTGAGCGACTTGATTTGTCCCTTAATCCGCTCGCCTTTCTTGTGGTTAAGTGCAAATTCAATCCAAGGATTAGGCATACACTGTTTAATGCCTAGTGAAATTCGATGACGCTCGAGATCGACTGACAGAATCATCACCTCAATTTCGTCACCAACGTTGCAGATCTGCGAAGGGTGAATGTTTCTGGAAACCCAATCCATCTCCGAAACGTGAACCAGTCCCTTGATACCTTCTTCGATTTCGACAAAGGCACCGTATTCGGTAATGCTCGTCACCTTGCCGAACAGTCGATTGCCCCGTTTGTGTCGACGTTCGACGTTCTGCCAGGGATCTTCAGTCAACTGCTTCAAGCCTAGAGAAATTCTGGAGCGTTCCTTGTCGCACTTCAGAACTTTGACTGAAACTTTTTCACCAATCTGCAAAATTTCCGATGGGTGTTTGATTCGTCGCCATGCCAAATCGGTGATGTGAAGCAGGCCATCAATTCCACCCAAGTTGATAAACGCACCGTAATCAGTAAGGTTCTTAACCACTCCCTCAATTACCTGACCAACTTCAAGGCTGGCGATTAACTGTTCGCGTTCTTCAGACAACTCTTTTTCCAGAACTGCTTTGCGAGAAATAACGACGTTATTTCTTGCGCGATCAAGTTTGATGATCTTAAATTCCAGTGGATCTTTTTCAAACTCAAAATTCTCATCAGACTGCGTTACGCGAGCACCGTACAGCGAACCGGGTAAAAACGCTCGAACATTTTCGATTGATACGGAAAACCCGCCTTTAACCCGGCTGGTAATTACGCCTTCAATGGCAGTCTGCTCTTCAAATGCTGTTTCAATTTTTTCCCAGGCCCGAGCCCGGCATGCTTTTTCTCTGGACAACCTAGTTCTGCCATATCCATCTTCGACAGTCTCAATCTCCACTTCAACTTCGTCACCAACATTGACGTCGAAGTTTCCTCTCATGTCCTTGAATTGCCAAATAGGAATTTCAGCTTCAGATTTCAGGCCGGCACTCACGATGACGATTTCGCTGTCAACGTGCATGACTCTGCCAAGAACGACCTCGCCAACACGCATTTCCGTGTTTTTGATGCTTTCCTCAAACAGTTCCGTGAATGTTTCAGTCATATTAGTTAATACTTGTTCCCAAGTTCCAGTTAATGTGTAAATACCATAATTATTGAGCCTCCGATTCAAGAGTATTCATCTTTACATAGACTCCATCAAGTACAAATTGCAAAACCTCGTCCACGCTAAGGGACGATGTATCAACAACGAGCGCACCTTCTGGAGTTGTCAAAGGGGCGTGGCTGCGAGTCGAATCCCGCAGGTCACGATTCTCAATTTCCTCGTATATCTTATCATATTTCAAAGATATATCTTTTACTTTCAATTGTTTGAATTTTCTTTGTGAACGAACTTTCAAACTGGCGGTCAGGTAAACTTTCAGCATTGCTTTCGGAAAAACAACACTGCCCATATCCCGCCCATCGGCTACAAGACCAGGTGGTCGGCAGTAATTTCTCTGTACATTTAGCAACGCGCGACGCAGATTCTGGTTAACAGCTATCTTTGAAGCCAGCTGCCCACACTCCGCTGTTCGAACCGCCGCACTGATGTCTTCACCGTTTAAGAGTACTCGGGCCTCGCCTCCCTCTGAAACGGGTATTGTCTCGAACTTTACCCGTTCAAGATGGTCGAGCAGTACGTCATTGCTTTCTGCAGTGATGCCGTTCTGTACTGCTACATACGCACATGCCCGATAAAGCGCACCGCTATCCAAAAAGTGCCAACCTAAACGGATCGCCAGCTGCTGTCCAACAGTGCCTTTGCCGGAGCCGGCAGGGCCGTCAATAGTAACCACCCTCTCACTCATCACCCTGCTCTCTTTCGACAATCAATTCCATTCCGCACTGAATAGCTACATCAGTAAATTCAGGAAATGATGTATTAACGCAATCGCAATTCAGTATTTCAACATCACCTTCGGCAATGGATCCAGCAATTGAAAATGCCATCGCAATTCGATGATCACCGACACTATCAACCTGTCCACCATGAAAGGCACCGCCTTCAATGATCATACCATCTGGACGTTCCTCAACCTCGACACCCAATGCGTTGAGACCATTTACCACGGATCGTATTCGATCACTTTCCTTGACACGCAACTCTTCGCAGCCAGATATGACAGTACGCCCTTTCGACCGAGCTGCGGCAATTGCGAGAATAGGAATCTCGTCAATCATCAATGGTACCAGTGCATCAGGTAATTCAATTCCATTTAATTGCGCATCTGATCGTACTCGTATGTCTGCAACCGGCTCATTGCCTACAAGTTCAAAATTTTCGAGCTCAATCGAAGCCCCCATCAATTCAAGTGCGGATAAAAGTCCTGTGCGGGTCTCATTAACGCCAATTCTATGCAACACCAACTCTGACCCTGGAACCAGCAGCCCTGCAACAATAAAAAAGGCAGCCGAAGAAAAGTCCGCAGGAATTTCCACTTGCTGTCCCTTAAGGTTGGGTCTGCCTTCAATCGTAACATCCAGGCCCGATCGATGAACTTTACAGCCAAACTGGGCGAGCATGATTGAAGTATGATTGCGAATGGGCTTTGTCTCAAAAACACGCGTCTGACCCTTGGCATACAAACCGGCAAGCAAAATTGCAGACTGTACTTGGGCACTGGCGACAGTTAGAGTCCACTCAATCCCCTTCATTTCATCAATCGGGTGAATTCGAACGGGTGGTGTTCCACCTGCAGCAAGCGATATGCTCGCACCCATCGATCTGAGCGGCTTGACTACCCGTTCCATAGGACGTTTTGAAAGGGACTCATCTCCTGTGAACACAGATTCGAATTTCTGTGCAGAGAAAAGCCCTGTCAGTAAACGCATGCTGGTACCTGAATTGCCAAGGTAAATTTCAGAAGTCGGTGCTTTGAGCCCATCCAATCCGACTCCTTCGACGACCAGCCATTCACCCTGAGATTCAATGCTAATACCACAATCTCGAAATGCCTGAATGGTTCGTTTGACATCTTCACCCTGCAAAATTCCCCGGATACGTGTAGTGCCATTGGCTATCGAGCCAATGATTACAGAGCGATGCGATACGGACTTGTCGCCCGGCAGTGTCAACCGTCCGGATAACGGACCGCTTTGGCGGATTTTGAATCGGGTCAAATGAACTTAAGTGATTTGAATTGCGGCTACTGCGACCGCTTTCGCAGGTGGTGGTCCCGCGATGTTTTGGCAATTTTCATGAAATCCTCGATTGCGGCACCGTCTCCCTGCGCAATCTGGGATGTAAGAATTTCAAGTCTATCGATGTATCCCATTAACTCTCGAACAATTGATTCCGAGTTTAAAAGACTGATATCTCGCCACATGATGGGGTCACTAGAAGCGATTCGAGTAAAGTCATAGAATCCGGAGGCGGCAAGATCAAAACACTCTGCACCTCTTGAGTGGTTAGCGATGTAGTTTACCAATCCGAAGGCAACCAGATGTGGCAGGTGACTGCTTGCAGATACCAACTGATCATGTGTGTCAGCATTCATTTCAGTTACTACCGCACCGGCTGCAAGCCACAATTTCCGAATCAGATTGGTTGCTTCTTCACCGCTTTGCCGACTGGGCGTGATGATAGTACGTTTACCGTCGTACAAATCACCAGTGGCAGCGTTCACACCTGAATTTTCGCGCCCAGCTATCGGATGTGCCGCTACAAAACCCTGAAAACCCCAGTCGAAATGCCGCTCTGCCGACTGGATAATGCTGCCTTTTACGCTTCCGGCATCGGTGATGACAGAATTGTGATAGTCTGCAAGTGAAATCTTCTGGAATATTGAATCTGTTGTCAGTACTGGAGTGGATACGAAAATCACATCACTTTTTCCGACTTCACTGGAAAAATCAAGTGCAAAGCGGTCAATGACACCCAATTCCACACCCCGCTCCAAGTTTTCCTGGGACCTCCCCGCACCAACAATTTCACCCACTACACCAGCATTACGCAAGGCCATGGCAAACGACCCACCTATCAGTCCAACTCCAATAACCAATAGGCGATCAATGTAGACTTCCGACACCGCTAGAAAACTCCCTGTTCTTTAAGCCTTTGAAACTCAGTCAGCACCTTTTGATTTTCTGACTCAGTTCCGATTGAAACACGTAGGTGATTCGGCATTCCATATCCACCGATCGGGCGCGCAATAACACCCAATCGCAACAGTCTTTCATGAATTGGCATTGCGATTGTACCCATGTCTACAGCAACAAAATTACCAACCGATTCGATTGTGTCGAGCCCCAGAGCTTCAAATCCTTTGCACAGCACCATCATCTGCTCGTCATTCAGCTTACGTGAACGCTCACAATGTTCATCATCTCGCAAAGCCTCGGCAGCTGCCGCCAGCGCCAGACTGCTACAGTTAAAGGGCTGCCGGGCACGGTTCATCAATTCACAGATTTCGGGGCTCGACAGGGAATACCCGACGCGCAAACCCGCTAAACCAAATATTTTTGAAAATGTTCGCGTTACGACGAGATTCGGGTAATCGTCAAGCCATGTTGTGCAATCTGGATACTCAGGACAGGTAACATACTCAGCATAAGCTTCATCGACAACAACGATGCATGAATGAGGCACTCGATTCAGCAGTGTCCGCAATTCAACATCAGTTGACCAAGTACCAGTCGGATTGTTGGGATTGGCGATGTACACGATTCTAGTCTCTTCATCAACTGCATCCGACATGGCAGCCAGGTCATGCCGAAAACCTAGAGCGTCAACCACTTCAATCCTAGCGTGAACGTAAACCAGTGAAAGATAGTAGACAATAAACGCATGTTTTGAAATGACGCCCTTCTGACCTGGTCTCACAAAGACCCGAGCCAACATATCCAACACGTCGTTAGAACCATTACCCAGGCAAATTTGATTCATCTCAACGCCGTGACGCGATGCGATAGCAGCCTTGAGCTCGTATCCTGAACCGTCAGGATAGCGATGGATATCAGAAACGTGGGACTGAATCAGTCGAACGACATTTTCTGGCGGACCGAGTGGATTTTCGTTCGAAGCAACCTTAACAACATCCCGGATGTTGAATCGCCGCTCAATTTCCTCAATCGGCAATCCGGGGTCGTAAGGGGCTAAATTCCTGATGCCGGGAGCAGCAATCTGGTAGGCGTCAAATTTGTCTGGCATCAAACGGCGTTCTTTGGATAGGATCCAAGCAACTTGAACAGCGGGGCTTCTTCCTTGAGTTCGTTAAAGAGGGCAATTACATTCTCGTCATCACAATGCCCATCAAAATCGATAAAGAATACGTACTCCCAATTGCCTTTCTGGCTGGGATGTGACTCGATTTTGGTCATATTGATACCATGACGCGCAAACGGTTCAAGCAGTTTCAGCAAAGAACCGGGAACACTTTGTTTTGACATCAAAATACTCGTCTTATCCTGCCCACTGGGGCCAACAACATCCTTACCAATAATAAGAAATCGGGTTGCATTCGCAACAAAATCTTCGATGTTTGTCCGAAGTACATTGATGCCATAAAGTCTTGCAGCGTCTTCACTCGCGATTGCGGCTTTGGTAGGATCATCCTTTATCTTGACGATTGCATCGGCGTTGCTATAAGCAGTCTCTAGATGTACGTGTGACAGGTTTCGGTTCAACCACTTGCGACATTGCGCCAGTGCCTGCTCGTGTGCCAGCACGGATTGAATTTGCGACAAATCGCCCGCGCTACTGACTAAAGCGTGATGAACAATCAGCTCGATCTCACCACATAATCGAATGTCTGAATCCAGCAGACAATCCAATGTGCTGTCTACCACACCCTGATTGGAATTCTCGACGGGCACGACACCATATTGGGCCCTGTCCTTTTCGACGGCTAAAAAAACTTCAGCAATTGTGGGTCGAAAGTCGGCTTCAAACTCACCGCCGAATTGCTGAACTGCGGCAGCATGTGTAAAGGTCCCTTCAGGGCCAAGTATTGAAATGGTAAGATCAACCTCAAGGGAACGGGCAATCGAAATGATTTCCCGAAAAACTCTTTCAATGGCTCTGTCGGGAATAGGACCCCGGTTGCGCTGACGAACCTTTTCAAGTATCTGAGCTTCCCGATCCAATTGAACAAACTTCGGCTCAGACTTTGTACGTTTGAAATCTCCAACTTCCCTGCCAATTTCAGCGCGCTGTTCAATTAGCTCCTGCAATTGAATGTCGATCGCATCGATTCGATCTCTTAGGTCCTGAAGGCTCATATTATCTGGGTCCTTCGGAACCGGCCGCTTCAGCTGCTTCATTGGCTTCCTCGTCATCTGAGGAGGACGCATCGCCATCCCTAACTGTAGCGACACCTACTAGTGTTTGATCTTCTTGCATTTTAATCAGTCTGACTCCGGCGGCTATTCTAGAATATTTTGAAATTCCGCTCACTTCCGTTCTGATTAACGTACCGACATCGGTAATCAGCATAACCTCATCACCGTCGTCAACCAACAGCGCACTGATCATTTCTGTCTGTCCCCGCTTGTTGGCTGGCAACACCATAACACCTTTCACGCCTCTTCCTTTTCTCGGAAACTGCGAAACTTCGGTTCGTTTTCCGAAACCATCAGCACTTACCAAGAGTGCGGTACTCTCATAATTTTCGGGCTCCAATCGTATCATCGATATGACACATTGGTCTTCACCAAGCCGAATCCCGCGGACACCCATGGATGTTCGACCGGATGCACGCACCTTGGTTTCATCAAACCGAACCAACCGACCAAAGTTACTGATCAAAATGATATCGCTCTGACCACTGGTAAATCCGACATTAACCAGCTCATCCCCATCGCGAAGTCCAATCGCCTTAAGCCCATTCGAACGTGGACGGGAGAATTTTTCCACGTCGCACTTTTTGACCAACCCTTTGCGAGTCGCCATAAACAGATATTTTCCAGCTTCTTTCTGCATTGGCAACACTGCCGTGACCTTTTCGTCACTACTCAGGGAAGGTATCGCATTGACGAGCGGTTTACCGCGGGCTGTTCGCCCTGCTCGCTCAAGGCAATAGACCTTTGTCCAGTAGACCTTGCCTAAATTGGTGAAGCATAGAAGCGTATCGTGTGTATTTGCTGAAAACATTTGGCTGACAAAGTCGTCAGTCTTGTGTGTCGTCGCGGTTTTTCCTTTGCCGCCCCGATTTTGTGCGCGATATTCATTGACGACCTGCTGTTTTGCGTACCCCTCACGAGAAATGGTAACGACAACATCCTCACGCTCGATCAAATCTTCATCAGTGATGTTCATCTCACTCTCAAGAATCTGAGTGCGTCGTTCGTCTTTCTTACCGTACTGTTCGCGAAGTTCTTCCAACTCATCCGAAATCTCTTTCATCAAAAGTTCAGGAGATGCCAAGATGGTTTTCGTACGGGATATCTCGCCCAAAATCTCCCTGAATTCACTAAACACTTTTTCCTGCTCCAGTCCCGCCAGATTTTGCAGCGGCATCTTCAAGATTTCATCGGCTTGCTTTTCAGACAGCCAATAGCGATTGACGGACGTGTTTAATTCGTCTGATAGCTTCTGCTCCGTCACGCTGTCAGCATCACTTTCCTTCAGCAACTGCAACACAACTTCGGAATCCCAACCAGTTTCCAGCAACCCCGCCTTGGCACTCTTTCGGTCGCTCGCGGAACGAATCAATGCAATTATTCGATCAATATTAGAAAGCGCTACTGCGAGGCCTTCAAGAATCTCGGCTCTTGCCAATGCCTTTCTGAGTTCAAACTCAAGTTTGCGGGTTACTACTTCACGGCGATGCTGCAAGAAGGAGAGCAAAATTTCCTTGAGCGTAAACAAGCGAGGTTTGTTGTTTTCGATGACAACAAAATTGATGCCGTAGCTGATCTCGAGGTTCGTTTTACTATAGAGAGTGTTTTCGATCAGTTCTGCGTTGGCATTGCCTTTCAGTTCAATGACAACACGCATACCCGATTTATCGGTTTCATCCCGGACAGTTGAGATGCCTTCAATGGCGCCGTCTTTTACCAGGTACGCAATTTTCTCAATCCAGTCCGCCTTGTTAACCTGGTATGGTAGTTCGGTAACTACAATCGCCTCACGGTTTGATCTTTGCATCGATTCAATTGAAGCTCTACCGCGAAGACGGATTGATCCAGTGCCAGTGCTATAGGCTCTCAATATGCCTGTCTGACCATTGATAATTCCGTAGGTTGGAAAATCTGGACCCGGCACATACTCAAGCAGTTCCTTGACCGTCAGATTTTCGTTTTCAATCAGCGCCAGGCAAGCACTCAAAGTTTCGGACAGGTTATGCGGTGGAACTTTGGTCGACATGCCAACCGCAATGCCTTCTGACCCATTCAATAGCAAATTGGGGAGTCGAGTGGGCAGCACCACCGGCTGCAATTCGGTCTCGTCGTAGTTTGGAACAAAATCAATTGTTTCCTTATCAATGTCCGCAAGCAGTTCATGCGCTATTTTTGACAGACGAACTTCGGTGTAGCGCATCGCCGCTGCCTTATCACCGTCTACTGACCCAAAATTTCCTTGTCCATCAACCAGCGGGTAGCGCATCGAAAATTCCTGTGCCATTCGAACGATCGCATCGTAAATGGCAGAATCACCATGCGGGTGATACTTACCGATCACGTCACCGGTTACCCTGGCAGACTTTTTGTATGGCTTATCGTATGAGTTTCCGAGCTTCAGCATGGCATACAAAATACGCCGATGGACAGGTTTCAGGCCATCTCGAACATCGGGCAAAGCCCTTCCGAGAATGACACTCATCGCGTAATCCAGGTAGGATTGACGCATTTCCTTTTCCAAGTCTGCTACGAGCGTTCTTTTAGCGATTAGAGACACAGACAATTTAGATATTTAGGGCGGATTTAATATAGAAAAAGCGCTGAAATGACTTGTCATCCACCGGCGCTTTGGGAGAATATTTTTACACTGCCTATTTTACAACAAAGTAGGTTGGTCTATGGCGGTTTTTGTTACAAAAAAGGGGTGAATAATGATCTTGGCTTAGGTCGTAAAACAAAACAATATCATTTAGTTAGGTTCAATACTCATGTATTATTACCCACTGCAAGCTGTCTGACAGATAAAGCTCTTCGGATTGAGTAGCGATCTGGTCAAATTAGCATGCTTGTATATAATGATTTTCATTCAATATCTTTGTTTTTCGCAATCCTTACATTCACCAGTTTCAAGTCCAGTTGGTCTCATGATTCAACCTGAAATAACCAAGTTAACCCCTGCCATCGGTGCCGAATTGTCAGGCATTGATTTATCACCACCCATTCCTGACGATACTACAGAATTGGTTTATCAGCTGTTGATGGAACATCAGGTTATTTTTATTCGGGACATACACATCACACCGGCTGCCCAACTGGAACTTGCCGAAAGCCTCGGTGAACCTGAACAACCTCATCCAATTTACCCTCATGTGCCAGAACATCCAAGAGTCATGGTCCTGGATTTCGATGGTAAAAACCCGCAGGACACCAATGTTTGGCACACTGATGTCACATTCAAGGGAAATGGCCCATTTGCAAGCATTCTCTACAGCCGAATCATTCCACCAGTCGGTGGAGACACGTTATGGGCTTCATTGTGTGCGGCTTACGACGCCTTGCCCGAAGGTATCAAAGCTGAAATTGCTAATCTGCGCGCGGTCAACGACTTGGGAGATTTTCGGAATAATTTCATCATCGGTGAACCGGATGGCGACGCGGATAAGTTGAATCAAGGCTACCTCAAGTTAGGTAGTGCCATCCATCCTCTTGTAAAACGCCACCCATTTACTGGAAGGCAATTTCTTTTTTGCAACCCCGCGTTTACTGTCCATATCGAGGGAATGAAAGCGACCGACTCAGCAAGACTTCTAACCTATCTTTTCAGTCACATCACACAACCAGAGTTTCAGGTACGTCTGCGCTGGACAGAAAACATGATTGCAATTTGGGACAATCGGTGCACCATGCACAACGCACTTTACGATTACGCACCCCACCGGCGCGTTGTACATCGCGTTACCGTCATTAATGACAGAAGAGCCGACAACCAAAAAAGAACTGAACTAAAGATCGCTTCATAGGTTCAGAGCACTTAATTTTGAAACAAATACCTTGCTGAAATGCAGGTGAAGTTCCTTTTGAATGAATCAAATTAATTTCTAAACTTGATATTTAATCAACCAAAACATTCAATTAGAACTTTCAGTCAGTATATTTCACTACTTTGAACTTCCGTCAACACCTCTGAAAAATGTCACGTTTTCGTAATGAGTAATGTCGACAAAGTCATTCATGCGCGCTGGGTGGTAACCGTTAACGCTACCAACCAGGTGCTTGATCACCATAGCATCGCACTTTCAAAAAACCGAATTCACTCGATCCTGCCAACCGAACTTGCCGAACAGAAGTTCGCACCCGCTGAACAGGTTAACTTAAGGACACATGCAGTAATCCCCGGCTTAGTCAATGCTCATACCCATGCCGCGATGTCTCTTTTTCGCGGTGCTGCAGAAGATCTGCCGTTGCAAGACTGGCTGCAGCAACAGATTTGGCCACTTGAAGGCAAGTGGGTTACTGAGGAATTCGTCCGTGATGGCACGCAACTCGCTTTTGCTGAGATGATTCGGAGCGGTACGACCTGCATGAACGATATGTACATGTTTCCGGATGTTGTGGGCGAGGTCGCTAAATCCGTCGGCATGCGTTCAAGTCTTGGAATGATTGTGCTTGAATTCCCGACTGCCTGGGCGCAGAATGCGACGGAATATCTAAACAAGGGAATGGAGCTTTATGAAAAATTCTCTAATGAACCATTGATTAACTCGATCTTCGCACCTCATTCACCTTATACGGTTGCTGATGAAACTTTCGAAACTATTGCCGATCTTTCTGATGAATATGATCTACCAGTCCACATGCATGTTCATGAGACTGCAGATGAAGTCGACAACTCACTGAAACAGCACGGAGTGCGCCCAATCGAACGACTGAGACAGCTAGGTCTAGTCAACTCAAAATTACAGGCAGTTCATGCCACTCAACTAACCCCCGACGAAACCTCATTATTCGCTGAATCTCAAGTATCAGTGGTTCACTGCCCAAAATCAAACCTTAAACTCGCAAGTGGCATTTGCCCGGTGGCTCAACTTTTGGATAAAAGAGTCAACGTTGCCATCGGTACCGATGGAGCTGCAAGCAATAACAGTCTCAATATGATCGAAGAATTGCGCTTTGCTGGTCTCATCGCAAAAGTTTCATCGGGTGATGCGTCTAAGGTATCAGTAAATGAAGCACTCAGGATGGCTACAATAAATGGCGCACAAAGCCTGGGGCTAGAATCTGAAATCGGATCATTGGCG
The DNA here is from genome assembly GCA_965220665.1 of Arenicellales bacterium. Taxonomy (GTDB): domain Bacteria; phylum Pseudomonadota; class Gammaproteobacteria; order Arenicellales; family JAJDZL01; genus JAJDZL01. The sequence goes on along the minus strand of CBDCQQ010000005.1, from coordinate 2,539,077 downwards.
GAAGGCAAGCTTGCCGATATTACCGCCATTAACTTGGATGACTTAAACAGTTCTCCAGTTTATGACCCGGTCGCGCAAATTGTTTATGCAGCAACTCGTAATCAGGTAACTGACGTTTGGATCGACGGACGGCGAGTTTTGGAAAATCGAAAACTCACTAGCATTGATGAATCCGAGTGTTTGGACATTGCGAAGCGCTGGGGCAAAAAGATCATCAACTGAATTTGAATACAACATTTAAACTCAACCTATTGAAACCATGAGCACTGCGAACGTCGATCACGCAGAGATTAATAAGTTCTCCAAAACTGCGAATGAGTGGTGGGATACGAATGGAGATTTTCGAACTCTACACCGGCTCAATCCGCTTCGGCTCGACTACATTCAAAAGATTACACCGGTAGCTAATAAAAAAGTGCTGGATGTTGGCTGCGGAGGAGGCATTCTATCTGAAGCGCTTTGCCGCGAAGGCGCTCTGGTAACCGGGATCGATATGAGCGAGCAGGCGATTAACGCAGCAAAAAGTCATATGCAAATCAGTGAGTTGACAATAACCTATTTGTGTAAAGCTGCAGAGCAGTTTGCCGAGAAAAATTCGAATCAGTTTGACATCATCACCTGTATGGAGTTGGTCGAACATGTTCCGAATCCACTCTCTTTGATTCAAGCATGTTCGCACATGTTGAAGCAAGGTGGACACCTGTTCCTGTCCACCCTAAATCGCACTCCAAAAAGCTGGCTGTTAGGAATAGTCGCAGCCGAGCACATATTGAACGTCCTGCCTCGAGGAACGCACCAATATCGTAACTTCGTTCGACCCTCTGAGCTATTTGACTGGTGCGAGCGATCGGGTCTCAGCATGCAGGATATCACTGGACTTCATTACAATCCTCTTTCAAAATCATTTCGCCTTGGACCAGGTGTTGACATCAACTATTTCGTTCGATGCCAGAAAACCTGAATCAATTCCAACTCGTTCTTTTCGATTTTGACGGGACGATCGCCGACACCGCGCGCGACATGATCAATGCGTTGAATGTGTTGCTACTGGAAAATACCATGCAGACGGTAAAATTTGAAGATCTGCGCGCATATGTTTCCAATGGCACACCGGCTCTCTTGAAGCATGGTTTTGACTGTTCACCGGAAGATGAAAAATTTGATGTGTTGAGAAAGAATTTTTTGCGAATTTACGAAGAAAACGTATGTGTTCAAACAGTGCTTTACCCAGGAACGCAATCCGTTCTTGAAAGGTGTCAAAAGACTGGGATTTCCTGGGGCATTGTCACCAACAAACCAGAACATCTGACACGAATGATCGTTCAGCAACTCGGACTAAGCGACAGTGTTGCCTGTATCGTCGGTGGCGACACTCTGAAATACAGAAAGCCGCGTCCGGAGCCGGTCATCCATGCCTGTGATCTAGCTGGCATCGAACCACGAAATGCTGTTTTTGTCGGTGATTCCTGGCGGGATGTGGAAGCGGGTCGACAATCGGGAGTAACAACTGTTGGTGCGTCTTATGGCTATATTCCGCCTGACGATGATCCCAATGAATGGAATGCTGATTTCATTATTGACTCAATTACTGATGTCTCAAGCATTTTGTGGGCGAAATGAATGGTTGACAATTCAATAATAATTTTCGATTGACGTATTTTGGATGAGCATTTGAAACAAAATTGCTAACTTATGATGATTTCGTTTGTATTTGCCGCGCTTGTTACGAATTTGAGTTTAACTGACCATGAATACTGACAATATCATTCGACTAGTTCCAGGACGGTTGACGCTTGAGCAGATGCAGTCGTTTCAGTCATACTCCTGTCAATTGGAATTAGATCAGAATTGCCGCAGAGAGGTGGAACAAGCTGCCGAAATGATTCGGTCCGCTGCAGCTGGTGAAGATGCGATTTATGGAGTAAATACCGGATTTGGCAAGCTGGCTAATACCCGGATTCAACTGGAGCAGAGATCTGTATTGCAAAAAAACCTGATCTTATCCCACTGTTGTGGTGTGGGACCCGCACTACCAGAACCCATAGTTCGATTAACCATGCTACTGAAACTATGTTCTCTGGGGAGAGGTGCTTCGGGTGTACGGTGGCAGATACTGGAGCTGCTGCAAGCAATGCTCAATGCTGACATTTTGCCAATCATTCCAACCAAAGGCTCAGTTGGAGCTTCCGGGGACCTGGCACCGCTTGCACATATGACTCTCGCCATGATTGGTGAGGATGAGGTTCTGCGTCATGGAAAAAGAACATCAACTGAGCAAGCCCTGCAAGATGAAGGCCTAAATCCGGTCCGGCTCGGTCCAAAGGAAGGTTTGGCAATGATCAACGGCACCCAGGTATCAACGGCAATCTGTCTGACGGCATTATTTGACACCTGGGATTTGTGCCAAACCGCCATGATTACAGGTGCCTTGTCCTGCGATGCATTGATGGCGTCAACCAGTCCATTCCGAAAGGAGATTCATGATTTGCGGGGACAGCTTGGGCAAATCGAAGTTGCCCGTGCGCTACACTCCTTGCTGGTAGGGTCAACCATTCGTGAATCACACCTTGAAGATGATGAGCGAGTGCAGGACCCATATTGTCTGAGATGCCAGCCGCAGGTTATGGGTGCCTGTCTGGACCAGTTGCGTCAGGCTGCGAAAACTTTGGAAATTGAGGCCAATGCGGTTACCGACAACCCGCTGGTGGTTAACGGAAATGAACTGGTGTCTGGAGGAAACTTTCATGCAGAACCGGTTGCATTCGCTGCTGATCAGTGCGCTTTGGCAGTCGCTGAATCAGGTTCCATTGCAGAGCGGCGTATCGCAACACTGGTAGATCCAGCATTAAACTATGGGCTTCCTGGATTCCTGTCTCCTGATCCCGGTCACAATTCCGGATTTATGGCTGCCGAGGTAACTGCAGCTGCGCTGATGGCTGAGAACAAGCAAAAGGCCATGCCGTGTTCAGTGGATTCCACTCCAACCAGTGCCAATCAGGAAGACCATGTCTCCATGTCTTGTCATGGGGCGCTGCGTCTTCTCGATATGAATGAAAATTTGACCTGGATACTTGCCATTGAATTGCTAGCCGCAGTCCAAGGCGTTGAATTTAGACGCCCACTCAAATCCAGCAAAACACTGGAAAATGTAATCCAGTTGGTCCGAGACAATATTCCCGCACTGGGAGAAGACAGGAATTTCTCTCCAGACCTTGAAGCTGCCTATTCAATCATCAAAAGCCGAAAATTAATCGACATGGCTAAAAACAACCTGTTGCCAATGTTGTGGTAGATTTGGCAGCTAAATTCAAGCAGTATTACTCGAATTTTTTACTGCCAGACTCCTGAATTTTTCAATCTGCACTTCACTCAATTCGATCCACTGGCCTACTTTCAGATTGCGCGGCAGGTGAAAGTGTCCAAATCGAACTCTCTTCAACCGACTGACCTCACAGCCCAGAGCTTGCCAGGCACGCCTGATTTCTCGATTTTTACCGCCGGTAAGAACTATCCGAAACCATTGATTGCTACCAGTCCGCTCTTCTGGATAAATTGTCCTGAATCGAAGAAGATCTCTACCTGATTGTACGCCCTTACACAAAAGCTTCAAACTATTGTCAGATACAGGTCCAAATACGCGGCAAAGATATTCTCTTTCGACTTCACTGGAAGGATGCATGAGGGTGTTGACCAATTCACCATCATTTGAAAACAGCATTAACCCGGTTGTATTGACATCAAGTCTACCAACTGACAGCCAGCGACCGCCTTCGATCTTTGGCAGTGAATCAAGTACCCGACGACGTTTACCCGGGTCCTTGTGAGTAGATATCTCTCCCTCAGCCTTGTGATAGGCCAACATCCGAGTCTGCTGATTGAGTTCACTGATGACAATCTGCTTTCCTTGGACACACAGCACCTGACCCGATTCAACTCGATCTCCAGGCTTTAGGACTCCCTGACTTGTAGTAATTTGGCCTGCTTCAAGCCATTTTTCAATTTCTCGTCTGGAACCATATCCGGCTCTTGCCAGGTACTTTTGTACGCGTTCATTCACAGAAGAATTGCACAGAATTCATTTCAGAAAATCAAATCAGTCCTCTTCGTCTAGCTCTTCCACCGTCTCTGATTCCTGTGAGGCCTGTCGCTCCAGTAGATCAAGCGACGGCAGTTCGTCCAGCGATTCCAGATTGAAATATTCCAGGAATTGGCGGGTTGTTCGAAACAGTGCTGGTCGCCCCGGAACTTCCTTATGTCCGGCCTGCTCAATCCATTCATTGCTCAACAACGTTCTCATAATTTCTGTAGAAACTGAGACACCTCGAATGTTTTCAATATCTCCGCGGGTAACCGGCTGCCGAAAGGCAATGATCGACAAGGTTTCCATGAGTGCCCGAGAGTATCGGCGCGGCCGGATTTCAGACAGCTTGCAAAGCCATTGAGCGTATTCCGGGCGAGACTGAAAGCGATATCCATCGCCTAACTTCTTGAGTTCAATCCCCCTTTCTTCGCAGTCTCTTTGCAGCTCCAGAAGAACGCGCTCAACAGTCAGATTATCCGGGCAATCATCATCTGGGAATATGCTCTGAATTTGCTTGGTTGAAACTGGAACTTCAGAGGTGAGAATTGCAGCTTCAACCACATTTTTGAGTTCTTGAAAACTGATAGACATCATTGATTCATCTGAATGTGAATGGGAGACTTCGAAGTAGCTTGCACAGCATAGACTATGTTAGAGTTAATGAGTTCCAGTAAAGCCAGGAACGTGACCACGAGACCCGCCCTTCCCTCAGTTCGGTCAAACAATTGATCGAAGCGAAGCGGTCCGGTGTCTTCCAATTTCTTTCTGATGTCATTGACTCGATCTTTCACTGAATACGTTGCTTTATTGACTTGGACTGGCGCACTAAATTCAACAATACGAAGTACATTCTTGAAGGCCTCGATTAAATCGACTATCGCAATTGATTCAAATATCACTTGCTTCGGTTTAGGCGGACCAATCGCGTTGGCAACAAAAACATCCCTGCCAACTCTAGGACGGGCTTCAAGCAGCATGGCGACTTGTCGGATTCGATCATATTCTTCCAATCGTTTCGCCAGTTCAGCACGCGGGTCTTCTTCCTCCTCGTCATCACCATCCTCCTGTCTCGGTGGCAATAACAATCTCGATTTAATATGTGCGAGTGTTGCTGCCATCGCCAAATATTCACCCGCAAGTTCCAAGTGTATGATCTGCATGAGATCGATGTATCTTGCATACTGTTCAGCGACTTCTGCAACTGGAATATCCAGTACATTGAACTTGTTTTTTCGAATCAGATACAAAAGAAGATCAAGCGGACCTTCAAATGCCTGCGTAATCACTTCCAGCGCGTTAGCCGGAATGTAAACCTCGCCGGGAATTGGGATGGATTCGATGTTCCCTTCGTGAATCTGCCGTATTTTAGGGATGTCGCTGTCCAATTTTAACGATAACTCCCGGTTCCCACATAGTGGCGAACATCTTTCATGGTCTCCTCTGCTACTGCACCTGCTCGTTCGCATCCGTCTGCAACGACCTTTGTCAGGTAGTTCTTATCCTCAATGTACGGCCGAGCACGTTCAATATGCTGTGCCTGTTCATCCAGAATATGTCCAATCAGTGGTTCCTTGCAGTCCAAACAGCCAATTTCTGCCGTTGTGCAGCCATTACAAACCCATTTTTTCTGTTCTTCATCAGAATAAATTTTGTGCAAATCCCAAACTGGGCATTTTTCTGGATTCCCTGGATCATTTCGACGAATGCGCGCTGGATCAGTAGGCATTGATCTGATCAATTTAGTGATTCGGTCCGGATCATCACGCAGAAAAATCGCATTATCATAAGACTTTGACATTTTCTGTCCGTCAGTACCTGGAACTTTCGATGCTTCCGTCACATAATGATCAGGTTCGACTAAAATCTGGCGTCCACTTCCTTCAAGGTATCCTGTAAGCCGTTCTCTATCGCCCCGGGAAAGATTTGGCATTACTGCAAGAAACTCTTTAGCGCTTTGAAGCGCTTCTGGGTCTCCGCGCTCGGTATAGGCAATTCTTAGTCGACGGTATTTGGCGCCATTTCGTTTTCCAAGCTTTGCAATAGCCTTTTCGGCCTTCTCTTCAAATCCTTCCTCTTTTCCAAATATTGAGTTAAATCGTCGGGCTAATTCACGAGTCAGTTCAACGTGAGGAATCTGATCCTGACCCACCGGAACAAGTGATGCGCGATACATCAAAATATCGGCACTTTGCAGTACCGGATAACCCAGAAAACCATGTGTCGACAAGTCCTTGTTCTTTAGTTTTTCCTGTTGATCCTTGAAACTGGGTACCCGTTCAAGCCAGCCGAGTGGACTGATCATTGAAAGCAGCAGATAAAGTTCAGCGTGTTCCGGCACTTTCGACTGGATAAATATCGTTGCAAGTTCCGGATCAACCCCACTGGCCAACCAGTCAACAACCATATCCAGAACATTGTCTCTCATGGCATGCTCCGATACCACATCGAAGTTTGTAGTCAGGGCATGCCAATCTGCAACAAAGTAATAGCAATCATACACATGCTGCAATTCCACCCACGGCTTTATCACACCGTGATAGTGTCCCAAATGTAAAGGTCCAGTCGGCCGCATTCCTGACAGTACGCGGCTAGGCTGTCCAGGTGTGTTCATGAGATAACTTCTCCTTCAGTTGAAATTTCGTTATAAATTTTCGTTTACTTTATTCTGTTTCGCAACTTGCTGATGAGCACAGGAGGCGAGAAGGTCAATTCCCCTGCCCCGGCCTGGAATGAAAATATCTGAATCAATTTCGAGTAATGGCTCCAGAACAAACCGGCGTTCGTGCATTCGTGGATGCGGCAGTTCGAGTCTCTCGGTGTTGCAGGTCTGTCCTTCATAAAGCAGCAAGTCTAGGTCGATCGAACGCGGGCCATTGATTTGTCCAGTTCTGACTCTACCAAATTCAGTTTCGATTTTCAGCAAAAGTTCTAAAAGTTCCCAGTGACCCATTTCAGTTCTAAGCTTACAGACTGCATTGACAAAGTCTGGCTGATCTTCAAATCCAATTGGAGCGGTGAAGTAAAGAGAGGAACGATCACAGACTCGACACTTATCCTGCTGATTTAAGACTTCCATTGCGTTGAGGACCTGTTGCTCAGAATTTCCAAGATTGCTGCCTATGCCAACATAAGCATATTTCCAGTTCGCTGTCATCAGCGCCACCTTGGCCGATTTCTGTACCTTTTCATTCGGGGTTGCGGTTCATCTACCAGCTGGTCTCGAAGTTTAACCCACGCCCGACACTTTCGACGTTCCACCTCCCCTACTTTGCTTCGTAACTCGAATAATCTCAATGCTGGTCGAAAATTCTCACTTTGAACAAGCCTGGTGCCTTCTGTTGCAACTTCAGTTTCGAGAATCTTTTGAAACAGCCAGATTGCTTCAATTCGTTGCACAACGTTTCCAGCAATGTAGGTGCGTATGTTCTGATGATGGAGTATATCCCTTGCGACATGGAAGGGATAATTGCGCCTTCGTCGTGATCGCTTTGTCAGTGAATTGTTAAAATTTGGCCAGAGTATCGCTGACATTGTAAATGCGAGGCTAGTGTGCTCACCACTTAGTATTCGCTCATCCGTTGCGTCCAATATAAGGCGCATCCAGTCAATCACACCATGATTGCCGTTCATTCCCGCTTTCAGCCACTTGTAAGATGGAAACAGAATTCGCAGAATTTCGTGCTGATGCAACAATTCAAGTGTCGCACGGGCGCGGCCGTTAAACAGCAGCTTGCTCAGTTCATCGCTCAATCGATAGTTTGATATGCCAGAGAGCAAATGCGCATAAACTGAGAGCTCTTTCTCTGTCGCACTGTCAAATGAGAATCCTGGAAGCGATGCGAAACGAATTGCACGGAGCATCCGTACGGGATCTTCCCTATAGCGTTCTGCAGGACTACCAATAATACGTACGATACCATTCCTGGCATCCTCATACCCTCCTGTGTAATCGACAATGCGCATATCAGAGGGGTGTAAGTAGAGGGAGTTTATTGTGAGATCTCTGCGAAACGCGTCTTGCTGGATATTGCCGAAGAGATTGTCTTTGATGATCTTTCCATTGAGTGAAACAAATTTGGAACCCCGACGCCGTGACTTTTTTGTTGGAGATCTTCGATACGTCGCAACCTGAATCACTTCATTTTTGATACGCACCTGCGCAATCTGAAATCTTCGTCCAAAAACTTCACAACGACGAAACAAGGTGCGAACCTCTTCTGGTCGGGCATTAGTTGTGACATCGAAATCTTTCGGCTTCCTACCTAGTAGCAAGTCTCTTACACAACCACCAACGAGCTCGCTCGAATACCCGGCGGATTTAAGGTTATCAACCACCTCAATGGCTTTCGGACTGATCAGGCCGCGATCAATTCCGTTCTCTGAACTCAAGATGATTCTTGGGGTTAAGTCTGCGCGCTTCATTGACCAGGCTATTGAATAGGTGAATGTGTGATACTATTTAATTGGTGTAATGAAGTAGATTAACCGCTCCCTTCGTCTAGCGGTCAGGACATCGGCCTCTCAAGCCGGCAACAGGGGTTCGATTCCCCTAGGGAGCGCCAGCAATATTGATTCGCACCTTTATCCATTGGTTTAGGTGCGGATTTTCTATCCACTATGTAAATTGACTCAAAGTTCGTATGTGCTACGTAGTATGACCTACCAGTTGCTGGATTTACGGGTTCGAGTTCAATTGGTCCGAGCAATTTTCTTAACACCATTGCAGATTGAGAAACGTTCTGTTCGAGTAGCTTTTGAATATGAATGAGTCGATCTTCAATCCACGCGATTGGTGGTACCTGAATCGTTTTTGCATAAGATGTTTGGAGAACATGAATTTTATTTTTTAATTCGTCTATTTTGTTCTCACATTCTATCAACGCGTGGTTGATCGACCGGGTGCCTTTCCCTTCACCGATAAATTCTATGAAGTTGTTAAGCTTTCTCTCTTCAGATGCTAGTTCTTTCTCTTTCCGAGAAATTTGGTTTGGAAAATCCGAGTATAGTTTCTGCATTTTCTTTGCAACGCTTGTGAGAACACGTTGAATATTTACAGGATCAGAAAGTAAATATTTGACTTCGTCAAGGATTAAATTCTCCAAAACAGTTCGTCTCACGTTGACTTTGTTATTGCATTTGCCGGTCTTTGTTCCAAGACAGCCATAATATCCTCCACTTTTCCCGCTAACTTTTCCTATTGCAGATCCGCACTTTTTGCAGGTCATGGCACCTGAGAACAGATCCTTGGGAAAGTGCTTCTCTACACTTCCTTTTTTGCTTACAAATCCACGCTTGCCTTTTCCTCCGGGCCAAGACCTTTTGCGCTCATCTCGTCGGGTCTGAACTTCATCCCAAATATCTTGTGGAACAATACGTAAACTTTCGTCGAATTTAATGACCCATTCCAATTCCGGCTTAGTGAATTTCTTTTGACGTCCAGTTCGAGGATCACGACGAGTTCCGGTTTTGTTCCAAATCCACTTCCCTATATATTTTTCATTTTTGACAATACGGCTAACCGTTCCAGCTGACCATGCTTTTGTGTTGTTATTTGGAGTCGGCACATTTTCTTGGTTCAATATTTTTACTATCCCGTTGATTGAAGATCCGTTGCGATAGAGTTCAAAGATTCTCAATACGATCGCAGATGCGCTAGGGTCAATTACCTTCTTGTATCCGTCAGGTCTTTCCTGCCCTTTTGAATCTAAACGATATTCTCCTACCGGAACCGATTTATAGCCAAACGTGCGTTCACCCGCTGAAAACCCACGTTCTTTTTGTCCGATCATGCCTCTCATCGTCTTCTTCTTGAGGTCCTGCAATTGAAGCTCATTAAAAATTCCTCTAATTTGGATTCCAAGAGTTGACTCTTGATCGTCACTGTCCAAACCATCGGCCACTGATATTACTCTTATTCCTTCGAAGTTCAAATCAGCCAACACTGTAAGCATTAGGAAATTATTTCGTGCCAGGCGCGATAGATCATCTACCAGGACAATTTGAAAGTGATGGTTACGTGCAGCCGTACTTAACGAATTAAGACCATCGCGATCACTACTCGCCCCTGACTTTGCTTCATCCGAGTAAATATGATTTTCATCGATGGAAAATTCATTAACAACTGCAAATTTTCGACAGGTTGAAATTTGATCTTCGATGCTCTGTGGGCGTTGATGTTCCGAACTGTAGCGGGCGTAGATAGCGGCTTTCATGATAATTCTCCGATGATCTTTTTTTCGTCATCACTTTGGGCTTGTCTTTCGCCTTCCATAATCTGAAAATACTCGTCGGCAAGTAAACTTCCGATGTGATCGATTAACTCATCGAAAACATCGTTCGAATTGGCATCGAAAGAGTGCTCGTTATTGAATAATTGTTGTGGATTCATAATTCAAAATAAAACATATAATGTATCTATTATTTTATCGGAAATACATGCGATATTCCCATAAACTGTTGCTCAGCATCATCGTATACGTCAATAAATGACATATTTCGTGCGGAAAACTTAATAAAAATGTTTAGAGTCAGTAAACGATCATGAATTGAGGTACAACAACAAATGCATCCTCGGACAGCACAGTGACACATAGACCCGCCTGGGTACCGTCAGCGTCATTCTTGGTGGTCTTCACATAGGGCTTGACATACTGCTGCCGATATCATCCAAACCTCTTAGCCCAGCCGCCAAACGCTCAACGGTGCGAATTCATAAACCAATTCGCACGTTTTCATGCCGATAATACATGGACCGAGCCTAGATGTATCCTAACGGTCAACACATCTGTTCACTTTCACCGGAATCGTGTTCACATATCTCCAGAATATGCACTAGGAGCGATTTAGGTTACACCAATCCCAATATCGCCATTATGACGAGTGTTATATTTGGCGATGTTGACTTAACTAGTGCGAATTTTGATGGGGTTGTAAGAATTTTAAGTAAATCTCATTCTGAAACTGCTAAGACTTTTCAAAATTCACCAAATTCTTCTAACCCTGTGCCTTTTCTCTACTATTTTCTCGGTGCATTTTTCAGTATTAATCTTATTCTTAATGTGTATACAATTCGCTCTGGAACTAACGAGCCATTTGTTCGTATGATCAATTTGTCAAGCGTCTGCCAAAGGTGATGGAATGCAATTTAGTGTTGAAAAATTTTGTGTTGAATTTTCCAAGAACAATTGCAAAGAATTCGTTGATTATTGGAAAGAGAAATATCGGTATGGAAACGAAACAGTTTACAAGTGTCATATAGACAAGGATTTAACAAAAGAAAATGAAAATGAGTCGCTAAAGAAATTGTTTGTTTGGAAGAATGGTCACAAGAAACTCTCTGAAAGCCAACAAATAAACATTAATGAGAAGATAGAGTGGCTGAATAGTGATTGCGTTAGAAATTGTGAGAAAGAACAGATTATCGAAAAAGCAGAGAAGAAATATCTGAATCGTAAAGAGGGCGGTGCAATTTGGAACATATTCTTTCTACATTGTCTTTACCCGGAGGAATGGCCTATATACGACCAACATACTTACAGAGCAATGATGTATATGTATATAGAGACAGGCAAAATTCCTGAAGATGAAAAGAACAACCGTAAAAAGTATGAAAACTACATAGATAACTACAAACCCTTCTTTAAGGATAATTTTAAAGAAAGCAAGCCACGCGACGTTGACAAGGCGCTTTTTGCGTTTGGCAAATTTCTCAAATTTCTCAAGACTTACAAAACCTGATTCAAGAAGAAATTAGTAGTCATCTCGTCTTATTCTGGTCTAACCCTTGGTGTTCTTGGTTTGTTCAGGATGTGAATTTTAGCGTGGATTGTATGCTAGTCTGGAAAACATCAAACAATCAGCACGAGACCTATTGCGTCGATTACATGCGCATTTGGCTCACCCTAAGTATCGATATCGTCTAGATCAACAGGAGCTGGTGCACCTTGGTCTCGGAGGAAATGCGCAAGTTTCCGATATAGTTGAGGGTGGCCGCGGATGCTCTCGGGGTTTCGATTTACCGTTGTGACCTTAAATCCAGGCACGTGCGGAGCGGAAATGTGTATTTTGCCGCTTTCCTCATTAAACCAAACGTTGATGCGTATGTATCTGGTCTTTTTACTATCAGTGCCCATGCGTGTTTCTACCTCCAATGGTTTACACTTTCCTTAAATTACTTCAAGGAAAGTGGTGGTTAATTTTTGAAATCTCACTGGTTAATAGCATCCATATTATTCTTTAGGATGTACTTCAAGATCACGATATAGGAATTGAAATAACGAAGCTTGCAGGAAATTTGCTATCTACTTGCGGGAATGAACTGTTCAGAATTTGAGAAAAAATGAAATAATTACAGAATCTCTCTTTGATTTGATTTTGATTTTGTGCTTTGGATATGGAATTTTCGGTTGATTGGATATTGATTGGGTTGTGGCTGATAGGAGTTGGTTTCGTTCTTTTGTTCGCTACTCATCGATTCATTCGAGTTTATCGGCTGAAATGGTACGACCAATCCGGATTGGGACCATGTGAAGACATGGAGTGGTGCCAAATTAGGCAAGCAATAAACAAAGATCCGATCAATTGGAACAAAGATCAAAGTTGCAAGACTTGTTGCAAACGGACTAGGAGATTTCGTTGTCCACGCAATTACCTACTTTTTGATTTAATTGTTTTTGTTGGTTTGTTGTCAATAATATATGGAAGCCTGTGTCTGATTTTAGGTGATTCTTCTGACAATCTCTCAAATGGGAACGCGGATAATTTCCTTAAGGAAAATGTTGCTATTGGGGCATTTCTTACCTTCTTAATCGGTGCAGTTTCTGTTTACTACCAAATAAATCTCAAAGCAAAGACCAAAAACAGGCAGAAATGGATCAATCAAATTCGAGAAGACATCAGCGTCTTGATAAGTCATGCTCCGACAAGAACTAAATTATCGGAACAAGACAACCATACACTGAAAGATAATCAATTTAATTTTGAAAGATTGAGTTTAGCGCTTAATCCGAGCGAAAGAATCCATCGAGGAATGCTTGCTGCGATCCGATTCTTGTACGATCCTGTACAACTCAGTGAAAAAAATGCGATGGATGTGAGATGTGTGATGAATGCATTTTGTCGAAGTTGGAAATTGAATTCGAAGATGGTTCATACGACCAAGTTAAAATCAAGATATTCAGACTTGGGAATTTACTCTTGAAGAGAGAGTGGCAACAAACAAAAAGCGTACGATGATGTGTTTGAACTACTCACCAAAGTTCCTTTTGTAGATGCGTTATTTGATCGGACAGAGTGGCATACAGCGTGCTTGAAAGCCTTGTGTAAGACTCTACGCAAGACATTCAATTACACCCCCACCTAGCAGGCTGATCGGGATCGTCTGGAGTCGAAAGGCGACTGGCAGTTCACGTCGGACGATGCGCGAATCAGGCTGAAGCGTCTTTACCCGACATTAGTTGAATGACTGGGCATCTAGACATAGTTACGCTTTATTTCGAAACTTTCGCTTTTTGGTCCTTGAACACGGAGAACGGAATTGCACTATTCCTGCTCCAGTTTTTTATATGCCAACGAATGAGGCGAGAATGGCCGATTGCACTGATATGAAGCGCTCCGGCACCAGCGAAGACGGCGCGGCCGCAATTAGCCTAGAACAGCATTTGTGTGCCAAGCGACAGGCTAGTCGGATGTTGGCGACACCACCGATGAAGATTGGCAGACGCTACGAAAGACCCGATGGCAAAGTGCCGCGCAAAACAAAATAATTCCAAGAATGGATAAATTTGGGGAAAATATTCCACTGGTTTAGTCAAGTTTATTCCCTTCAGTTACATGCTTCAATTTATCAGCATTGCCAAAGCTTGAAGACCTTCGCCATAATTCGGTAGTTTATGAACAGGTTCCTCATGCTTTTCCTTCTTGCATTTCACTCATCGTCATTACCTGCCCAAGTAGGCAGCTACGACGGAGGGGAAATAACATCAAGCTGCAGTCGCATACACTCCCCGTCCACCGCCATAGTAGGAATCGAAAACGTGCTGATACACGGTTTCGACCTTTTGCTGAAACAACTCCTGTGAGAAACTCTCTGGCAAAGCCTCGTCCAGCACATCCTCGATGCTGATTCTCACGGCAGCACGGGGCTGCTGGAACTTGCGCCAGTCCAAAACCAGCTTTTCACGCTTCAACACCTCCAACAGATGCTTTGCCGCTTTCTTTACCTGCTTGGTCTCTTTGTCGGAAAGGTCAAGTCGAGGCTTGGTCAGGATGTCGAACAACGCCAGCTCTTCTTCCGATAGTTGCTCCGCGACACTTCGCTTCTCCTCATCATTCAGACTTTCAGCGAAATCCAGCAGCCGCTGAAAAAACTCGTCGATATTCAGACTCCCGGCGTTATATTCGTCGATCATCTTCTGGAACCGCTCCAGATAATCCATGCGGGTGTGGTTGAGACGCAGCAACCGCTTCAATTTGCCGTGCACCTGACCCTTGAGTTTTTCCGCCTCCGTGCGCTTCTTGCCTTTGGTGAATCGCTCCTTCAAAGCCTCAAAATCGATCTGTGCCAGATCGATCAAGTGCTCCTCAGCATCACCCATCACTCCATAGGCTGCTGACGTTTCCCGGATAACATATCCCTCGGCGTCGATGGATACATCCAGCAGTTCCTCCACTTGGCTCATTACCTCGGAGATGTCTGCCGGGGGAGTAAGTGCCCGGATCTTCTTCGTCAGCACGTCAAACAGCAGGCACCGCGCAGCGAACGCCATGCCCCCGCTGTCTGGCAGTATGGCCTTGTAGAGCCTCCAGATCGTCGCGGTGAGCGCCAAGTACCGTTTTTTGCTGTCGTCATTTACAATCAGAGCCTCCACCGCATCGTCCAGCAGCTTGATCTTCTCGAAGTCGCTGGTTGCCTCTATGGCATCCAGATCAACGCCCATTCCTGCGCAGAACTTCTCCATCTCGGCAATCGACTGTCGTAACAAGGCAACAAGCACCGACTTGTCTTGGACCGGAGAATCGCCACCAGCACCTCTCTCGGCCCCATAAATCGCCAGTGCCTTTTCAAGGTTGCGGAACACCCCGACGTAATCGACGATGAGACCGTTGACCTTTTGCTTGAACACTCGATTGGCCCTAGCGATGGACTGCATCAAGGTATGGTTGCGCATTGGTTTGTCGATGTAGAGCGTGGAGCAGGAAGGCGCATCAAAACCGGTTAGCCACATAGCGCAGACGAAAACAATGCGGAAGGGATCGTTCGGGTCTTTAAACTTGTTCTCTAGATCTTCGCTGACCATGCGTTTGCGGTGAGGCACAATATCTAGTCCCTTGGCTTTTATCTCTCCGATCTCGTTCTGCGAAGGGGAAACTACCACCGCCATATCGGTGGATTCCATGAACTGGAGCCGTTCCTTGATGACTTGACGCTTCTCGTCGCCAATTGCCTTGGCCATCTCGTCCTTTAGACGCGACATCTCCGCAGTCCAGTGCGCCTGCACCTTGTCGTACATGCGAACCGCCGTGGCCTTATCGATGCTAATCACCATCGCCTTGCCTAGGAATCCACGCCCGGTAAAATGGTGCATCAGGTCCTTGGCAATGGTTTCCAGCCGCTCCTCCCGCGTGATCAGGTGATACTGGCGGGCGAACTCCCGCTCCAGCTTTTTCTCCTGACCCTCGTCCAGCTCCACCTCTTCCAGCAGGCGCTCCATATCCTCGTTGAGATTCTCATTAGTAAGCTGCAACTCTGGTATGCGATTTTCGTAGTAGAGCGGAACGGTCGCACCGTCCTCCACCGACTGGCGAAAGTCGTACACGCTCACGTAGTCACCGAAGACCTCCCGCGTCTTCTCTTCGCCGATGATCAGTGGCGTGCCGGTGAAGGCGATGAAGGAAGCATTGGGCAAGGCAGTACGCATGTTCAGCGCCAAGGTATCGTACTGGCTGCGATGCGCTTCGTCGGTGATTACGATAATGTCGGAGCGCTCCGACAACACTGGATGCTCCTCGCCCGGTTCAGTCCGAAACTTGTGAATCAGGGTGAAGACGTAGCGGTGATTTTCCGTCAAAAGCTGTCGCAGATGGTGGCTTGAAGTGGCTTGCGCCTCTTGCTCGGTCACTGCCCCGCTCGCCGCGAAGTACTTGTAAATCTGGTGATCCAGCTCCTGACGGTCGGTGATGATGACGAAGGTCCAGTTGCCGGGAATCTTGCGCAATACCTTCTGCGCGAAACAGATCATCGACACGCTCTTGCCGCTTCCTTGGGTATGCCAGAACACACCCAGCCTGCCAGCGCGCTTCTCGATACCCCGTAGCGCCTCGATTGCGTTATTCACCCCCAGGTACTGGTGGTTCTTACCCAGCATTTTGATTAACCCTCCCTGTACCTCCATGAACAGGGTGAAGTTCTCCACCAAATCCAGCAGCCGTGCCTTGTCGCAGGTGCCTTGGATCATGGTTTCCAGCGAAACTATCCCTTCTTCGCCCTCGCTATTGATCTTCTTCCACTCGGCGAAGTGCTCCCAGCTTGCTGTCATACTGCCGATACGGCTACGGCTGCCATTGGAAAGCACGATGAGAGCGTTGTACCAAAAGAGTTGCGGAATCGTGTTCTTGTAGTCGCCAAGGTTGTCGGTGTAGGCTGTCTCCAGCCGAGCATGGGTCGCCTTCAGCTCAATGAACACCAGCGGAATTCCGTTGACGAAGCCCACCAAGTCGGCCCGCTTGGAGCCCATCTCCCCGGTTACCCAGAACTGGCTGACCAGTAGAAAATCGTTGCTGGCGGGTGTCTTCCAGTCGATAAGCCTGACCGACTCCACAGTCTCGCCCTCGCCGTCAGAGGCGGGAATCTTCACCTGCACGCCGTTCTTCAGCAACAAATAGACATCGCGGTTGGCTTGCGCCGGGGCCATTGCGCTACGGTCACGGATCAACTCCTCAATGGCTTGGTCGTATGCTATCGCTGGTAGATCGGGATTCAGCCTCTCCAGTGCCGGCCGCAACCGTCCTCCCAACACTACTTCGGATTTCGCTTCCCGTCCCAAAGGGCTGTTGCCCGCCTGAGCGAATTCATGGAAGCCGTTGACCGTTTCCCATTCCATCGCCGCGAACAACTTAATGGCGGGTTTCTCGACCAGTGCGCCTTCGGAGTAGTCGGACATCTGTTTCCCCTTCTATCTCCGGTTTATCACGCCGCGGACGCCAAGACAAAACGCGCCCGCTCATGGCGCAGCATTTCGAATGGCGTCATCACCTTTACGCCCAGCCCGACACAAACATTGGGGATTTTTACCTTGTTGGGCGTATCCGCGGGTTTCTCGTGGGTGACCACCACCAAACCGTGCGCCAGCGCATGGGATACCAGCCAGTAGTCCGCCACTTGCAAGAAGTTGTTCACTGCCGCGGGGGTGTAGCCATTTTCCATCACCCACTGACTGACTTGAGTCATTCCATTCAGGGCTTCCGAATCTGGTTTGAGAAACAGATTTTTGCCGTGTCCCTCAGCCCATCCGGTCAAATTATCGTCACCAGCCGAGATTTCATCTCCGACTTTTTCGATACTGAAAACCTTCCGCTGCGCATTGCCCACGATCAGCCAGTCCCAGAACGCGGGACAGAAATCCAGACCGTAGTGAAGATTGTTCGCCGCCATAAAGACATTGGCATCCAGCAAATATTTCATCCGTGCAGTCCCAACCGCCGAGCCTCCTCATAGAAGGTGGCCGTTTTCTTGATGCCCAGCATCCTGAACGCTTCGGTAAACTGGGTTTGCCCCTCCAGCGTGCTGGCTACAAGTGCTTTTTCAAACCGCTTTCCGGCTCTGGCGGATAGCGTGTTGTAGAAATCACCGCCACTGCTGTCCCGGACAGACAGCGCCTTCACGCGCTCAAGCTCCGTGCGATAGGTTGCCCGAAGCGTCTCTTGGTCAAACACCCCCAAATCGAACAAACGGCGGACGATGACCAGCGTGCTGACCTTGAATCGGCTGGCAAGGCGTTGCATCTCTTCATACAGCGCATTTTCTGGATCGTAAACCGGACGCAATTGTTCAAGCGGAACCAGCAATTCAGCCGCCACCGCGTTGCACCAGCGCTCGATTTGCTTATCCGGCTGAGTCACAGCCTGGGTGTCGGATACGCCACTCTCTCCCAGCCACAAATGGGCCAGCTCATGAGCTAGGGTAAACATCTGCGCCGCCTTGGAATCCTTGCCGTTGATAAAGATCAGCGGTGCAAGTGGATCAGCCAAAGCAAAACCTCGAAACTCCTCCACATTCAAGGAGCGATGGGTATTACTGCCCACCACGCCGCTCACCATAACCAATATCCCGGCCTGTTCGACTTGAGAGATGAAGCGACGCAAAGCGTCGCGCCAAGTCGGCGACCGCCGCCGCTCAGCAAGATCGAAACCAATGGTTTGGGCGATCTCGGCTGCTATCCTAGGCACCTTGTCCGCCACCGAGGCGGAACGAAAAAAAGTAACCGCCTCCACGCCATGCAGGCGTTGGTAGTCCCGGTACCAGGCTTGGCGCTGCTGGCAGAGGTAGATGATATCCAAAAGATCGGCGCTCAGGCGGGATAACCGCGCCTCGGGCAGCGTGCGAAAGTCTGGAATCGGCAACGTCTCTTCGGGTGGCTGCGGCAGAAACAGCAGTCCGATAGCGGTATGGGTAGTGTTGGCAAAGGCTTCCAGTTGCTTCAGGGTGGGCGCAAGTGTGCCCCCTAGCCAGTCGTTCAGTTTCGGAAACTTTTCCGCGAGCGCATCAGCGCTTACACCGGCGCGTTCCAGTGCCCAGTGGAGCAGATCGGGATTGACCGGAACCCGAGTACTCATACCGCCTCTCTGATGTCGATGTTCAGTCCCGAGACATCCAACTCGCCGGAGATGAGTTTGGGGAGGAGGAGGTCGCGGGTTTGGCGGAGTACGTTGTTTCGTTTCGCCAGACTGATAATCAGGGCGAGGTATGGGTCAATTATCTCATCAAACTGTGAAACAATCTCCCTGGAAGGCGTGACAATCTCCAATCCTTTCACCCCTTTCTGATTTATGCCTGGTTGAGCGGCATTCGCATTCGTTGCTCGTATCGCTGAAATTGTGGATCTCTCCTTCAGCCAAAGATAAAGAGCATTCTGACTAAGTTGATCACCTGTAGAACGCAATAGAAATACATGCTCATTCACACAAAAATCGGTATGCGGAAATCCATCCCGGAAATATGTGGCACGCCCGATGTAAGCTCCGTCCTTATAGAGCGCCACATCTTTATCCTTCACGATACCCCTTCTTAGACTTATAAAAAATTCACTCGATACGAACTTTTCATTTTGGTAGTTGTGAACACCAATGCTGACAACATTTTCAGCACCCACACTAGCGACGCCACTAGCTAAATCTCCTACACCACCTCTCGGTCTTTTTCCGCTTTCCAAATTTGCAAGATGCTGGCCTAGTATGGTTGCTTCCCACCCCTCCGGAATCTTCCCCAGCGGGGAATCGACCATGCGCACGTGCTCATGGCCAGGGAAGCGGAACTTGACGAACCACTCGCGGTAGAGGTTCTGGGCGATCTCCTCCAGTATCTTGATGCGCTGCAGGTTGTTCTCGATAAGGTCGTCGTAGGCCGAGAGGATGGTAGAGATTCTTTTTTGGGCAGATAAATCCGGAAGATAGATTTCCACTCGTTCAATAGTGTCAGTATCAACCGCTGGATACGCGGCACCCTTCGCATTAGCAGTGAGATAATCCGTAAATGGCTGATTGGTTACAGTGTAGTAAAGAAATCTTGCATCAATGGCTTCGGTAGCACGCAAGACGGCAAATCCAGTCGACGCAACAGTATTCGCACTTGGTTGTTTGACGTACAGGAAGGAACGCAAATTTGGTCGAACAGTGGCCAGCAGAGTATCAGCGTTTCTTACAATCCGCTTCGCCCTACTGGGCGCCCCATCCAATGCTATACTTTTTGTCCCTTCTCGTGTTCCATTACCAACAGAAGAAATGTCGATATATTCGATTTCCTCATGAGGATAACCTGCACGGATAGATTCTGGATTAACTTGGATTACGTCACCTAGCCTCATTTTCCGCCTTTCAAAAGTACAACAACATTCTCAGCAATCCGATTCTCCAACTCCCGCGCCTCGCTATTTAGCACCTCCAGTTCCTCGTTCAACTCTTCCAAACGCTCGAAGAAATCAAAGTCCTGCTCCTCTCGCGCCGCCACTCCCACATAACGCCCCGGATTGAGACTCCAGCCCTGAGTCTCGATCTCCTCAATTCTTGCCACCTTGCACAAGCCGGGCACGTCCTGATAGCCACGCACCGGAAACTTCTCACCCAGCATCCCGGCGCTGTCATGGCGATTCTCCGTGTCCTCGCCCCGGTAGAGCCGCACAATGTTGGCAAGAAACTCGATCTGCCAGTGCTCAAAGTCACGGTGGGCACGATTAATCTGTCGGTAGATGCGACGAGCATCGATGAACAGCACGGTATCCTCACGCCCGGTATCGCGCTTGCCCCGGTTTAGGAACCAGAGAGTACAGGGCAGCGTGACGGTGTAGAAAAAGTTGGAGCCAACAGCTACAATTACATCGACCGCCTTGGATTTGATGAGTCGTTTTCGGATCTCCAGCTCCGATGCGCGGGCATCGGAGGCTGAGTTGGCCATGACGAACCCGGCCCGACCGTTAGCGCCCAGGGCGCTGTAGAAGTTCTGAATCCACAGGTAGTTGGCGTTGTCCGTACGGGGCATACCGAAGGGGAAGCGCGAGTCATCTTTGAGGCGCTCCTTGTCCACCCGGTCCACGTTGAAAGGCGGATTGGCCATAACGAAATCGAACTTGCCAAGGCAATTGTGCAGGTCTTCGTAATAAGTATTGCCTTGGCGAATGTCCCCGGCGAGGCCATGCACCGCGAGGTTCATTTTGCCCAGACGCACCGTCTCGGCAACCCGCTCCTGCCCGTAAACGCTGATCTTGGCAGCAGTATTCTTCTTGTGCTCCTGCACGAAGCGGGCGGATTGCACGAACATACCACCGGATCCGCAGGCCGGGTCGAAGATGCGCCCGTGGAAAGGTTCGATGATCTCGACGATCAGCTTGACGATGCTGGTGGGTGTGTAGAACTCGCCGCCCTTCTGCCCCTCAGTCATGGCGAACTTGCCGAGGAAGTACTCGTAGATCTTGCCGAAAGCGTCGCCCTCGATGTCCATGGGGATTGAACCCATCAGCTTGAGCAGTTCCACCAGGGTGGCGTTCTCCAGCCGGTTGTAGGTCTTGGGCAGCACGTCCTTGAGGTCGGGATTCTCTTGCTCGATGGCCCGCATGGCACCGTTGATCGCTCCGCCGATTTTCTCCCCCTCGGGTAGCTTGAGCAGGTTGCCAAATCGCGCCGCTTCGGGCAGGTAGAGCACACCCATAGCCTGATATCGCTCCTTGTCTCCGGTGCTGCGGCGGCGACCGCCGCCCTGTTCACCAATCTGCTTCTCGGCCTCTGAGAACTTAACGTCTGCATAACGCAGGAAGATTATCCCCAGCACCGGGATGGAGTATTCCGACGCCTTCAGTTTGGAGTTGGCCCGCAGCTCGTCGGCAGCGTCCCAGAGACGGTTTTCGAGTTGGTTGCTGTTTGCGCTCATGGTCTTTTCCGTATGATAACTTCTCGACCGGCTTGCCCGTCTTTGGTTCCATTGCCCGTCTCCGCGATACGCTCGCCTGCTCAGCGGCTGCTCCGCAGTCCCTTCTTAACTTCTCGATGAACGCGAACAGTCAGGGGCCGTCGATTTGATCTCCGCCATCGGTGAAGCTCACTGGACAATTATATTGTCTCAGTAAGTCAACAAGAATAAAGACCTAACATCTCCTAACGTCTGGCCGATTACACTGATGTGAAGCGCTCCTGCACTGCTGAAGACGGCGCGACCGCTATTAGCCTGAAACAGCATTTGCGTGCCAAGCGACCGGTTCGACGGGTGTTGTCAGCACCGTCGAAGCGACATCCCGTCATTAACAAGGATTACATCTGGATCTTCTGGATTTATCCAAGATGATGGGAACGCACGCGGGTTCCTAACAGTAGGCATCTATTCCCCTCCTAGTGTTTGTTAATATCGCCACGCGTGGTGATTTGGAATCTTTCTTCTAAGAAACAAAATGAGTTTGACGCTCTATACATTCTTTTTGCTGTGTTTTTATCTTCTAAATGGGGGCATTCTGAGAATACCACCAGTGAATTTACCGACTGACAGAACGGACAAAAACTTTGTATCGAGGATCAATACCACTACAGTTATAACTACCTCTGCGTCAGGCATCAATCTCATTTAGTTTTTACTGTGAAATTAATACGGGTTCCGACCGTGTTGCGGGCTTTGTAGAAACAATATTATCAACAACCCGATTTTCTCGATTCACCAATCACGCAATTTGTTTCTTCGATGATGGTGTCCTCGCCAATGTGCGAGTTGGCAGTTATTAAGGAACAAAGGGTTCATTCGAATTGTTTCAGTAGTAGGGGGATTATCATTTTCGTTGAAGGTGGTTTTCTACATTCAATCCAGCGGAATATTTTTTGCGATCTGAGACAGATTTAATTCAAATAACGCGATTTCTGATTCCATCGGAAGAGTTTTTGTACGTTTAATCGGACCTTCAGATTTAGCAAAATCATCCATAGTATTTGTTGAATCTGTATATTTGTCGAAGTTCAGCAGATCTAAATCTCCAATATAGGTAGTTTTTCCTCCCCTAGTTCCAATCGAAAAGTACAGACGTGATCCATTGATCAAAATTAATTTCACTTCAGGTGAGTTTGGAATTCTGAGTGAATAAGGGAGTTTCAGCATCGGATAGCTTTTTCCAAGATGCTGGTCAAATGATCGAAGTGCTCTAAGGACGTTTGTAGTTAATTTTGTTGGCATATGAAACTCGCCCAACTTAAGAGCCACAACAAATTCAAACAAATTTCGTGCTGAGAATCGACGACTGCTCCCTCGACCTTTTGCATCACTTCCGTCAGGAATGATTACACCTTTCTCGCATAGGTAAATTAATCTGTACTGCGGCTGGTCTAGCAGATTCGAAATCTGGGTTAGAGTCCACTCATTCTTACTCATAACTGCTCGTCTTTGATAATTGATATTTAATGGCCTGGGAAACAACTTGAGGACTAACCCCCATTATTCGAGCTATTCTATTCCGACTGTATCCGAAATTCTTAAGGTACAACACATTGGCGGCAATTTTCTGATACATTGGTATCGTTTGAGGATGAATAATGGTAATTGAAAGAGGTATGCTCCCTAAAGTGCGAATCAATTCCTCTTGGGAGCGCCAAATTTTTTTGTTTGTTTGATGAGGTTGCTTTGTGGTTCATTTGATTAATCCTACTCCCGACACCAATGAAGAAGATGCGGAAATAAAAGATGTTGATGTTGAAAACTTTCTTGAAGAAGTAATAGAAAAATCCAAAGCTGTACCCGTTCTGGTCGATTTTTGGGCGCCATGGTGTGGGCCGTGCAAGAACCTGACTCCAATTCTTGAAAATCTTGCCCATAAATACGCCGATGCGTTTCGACTCGTCAAGGTGAACATCGACGAACAGCAGGAGCTTGCGATGCAGTTTCAGGTGCGTAGCGTACCGACCGTGTATCTCGTCAAAGACGCTGCAGTCGTTGATGGATTTATGGGCGCTCAACCAGAAAATGTCGTTAAGGAATTCCTTTCCAAACATATCTCTCTAACTGAAAAGCCGCCGGTAGAACCTAACATATCGGATCCGATTCAGGACATGATTAGCCTCGGCCGAGAATCTGAGGCAATTGAAGCACTGAAAGAAGACGGATCCGAAGAAAGTATGTTTCGTCTTGCTCGCTTGTATCTGAACCTCAACAAATTTGATGAAGTCCGAGACACACTGAGCAAACTGAAAGACAAATCTACAAGCCCGAATTATCGATTTGTTGAAGCTGCAATGCACTTTGCAGAAATCTCCTACTCGGGCAAATCAGAAACTGAATTGCGAGAAATCATCGCGCAAGACAAGGCAAACTGGGAAGCACACTACCAACTCGCTGCAATCTGCATGGTTAAAGGTGACATTGCTGAGGCGATGGAACTCCTGCTGCAGATTGTCAGAAACGACCGCAGCTTTAACGAAGATGCTGGACGAAAAGGTTTGATTAAGGCTTTTGACATGGTTGGTGATGACCACCCGCTGGTGTCACAGTATCGCAGTTCGCTGGCTCGCACCCTGCATTAGCCCCGCGGGTGATGATCTTTCAGTAGTTTCGACAGTCGCTGCCTGGAGACATGTGTGTATATCTGGGTTGTTGATAAATCGCTGTGTCCCAAAAGCTGCTGAATTGTTCGCAAATCTGAACCATGATCCAAGAGATGTGTTGCAAATGAATGTCGCAAAGCATGTGGGGTGATCTTCTCGCTTGAAATCCCAGCCGCAGTTGCGTATTTTCGAATATTAGTCCAAAATGTCTGCCGCGTCATTTGTCTGCCGCGGGACGTAATATAAAGGTCGTTGCTAAGTCCTTTTTTTGACAGATTTGGGCGCGCTCGTTCCATGTATTCATTCAACCAATGAACGGCGTGCTCACCCAATGGAACCAATCTTTCACGGGCTCCTTTACCTGTCAGTCTCACCCAACCTTCAGCGCGGTTAACCGCACCGAGGGGTAGACTGACCAGTTCCGATACTCTTAAACCTGCTCCATAGAGCGTTTCCAGCATCGACCGGTCGCGTAAACCAATGTCCTTGCTAATATCGGGTGCGTGCAGCAGCGCTTCAATTTCGGACTCCGATAGTGCCTTTGGAAGACTTCTGCCGATGAAGGGAGAAGTAATTTCATCGGTTGGACAGGATTTCAACACCGATTCAGCGACGCAATAACGATAGAAACGACGATATGTACTCAATTGACGAGCAATCGTTCGAGCACCATATGCAGACTTGCTGGCCAGGTAGCGCATTATGTCTGCACGATCGACTTCGAGCAGATTCTTTTTCTGTTGATTAAGCCATAACGACAAGGAGATGAGATCCAGTCGATAAGATTCCAAGGTATTTTGTGCCAATCCCGATTCGGACCATATTGAATCCGTAAACTGATTAATCAGTTGGAGATCTTCGTTTGAAATTTCAGGCGATGGCTGCTTCATCATTGTGAACTGGCCAAATCAGACACTGGCAAGCCATGCAATCGATTGGAAATCAACGCCCGAGTCCGGGGATCAAGGGCGTCATCGTGCAACTGCGTGTAAATGACTCTGGCATCATCAATGAACCCCGCATTGACCATCTCATCGCCAGCTTTGAGCCGTGCTGCTAATCCCCATTCATCGTTCCAGTCATTTCCTAACTGCGCTGACCTTAACAAATGTTCGGAAGCATTGACGTAATCTTCCATCGCTGAATACGATTCGCTAATCCAGCGCAGCAATTCTCTTCTGTCTTGGGTTTCTGTCGCTCTGTCGTAGAGCTTTACAAAAAACTGAATTGCGAGATCGTGTTGGTTACTGTCCTGCAAATCATAAACAACCTGCTTTATTCGGTCGATCGCTGACTGTTCCGCCTGTAGTGGTATATTGCCTATCGCTTCGTCAAGCAGAAGTCCACTTCTGTCATACTCTCCAATTGATATGGCAATCCGCGCCTGCGTCAGATACCACGATTCCAACTGAGCCGGTTCCCCTGGCTCTGCCATCACATTAATGATGCTCAACGCTTTCTCATAATCCTTTTGCTTCAATAGGGCATTGGCAAGTCGAGTCTGCTGTTCATGTGACACCATTGAAACATCCAACAGACCATTTCTAACAAACAGCCTGTCAAGTAGGTTCTGTAAACCTGCTTCATACAACAAATCGGCCAACGCCCTTGTGCTTTGTACCTTGTATTCGCTGTCATAAGCGTTTCTGGCCAGATAGGCATGAACCGCTCGTGCAGTGATTGGGGAGGTAATTTCAAATTCCTGTGCCAACTGAAACCAGCTTTCATCATCTCCAATGACCAAGCCGATGTCGTTTCCAACAAAAAAAGCGAAATTGTCGTAAGTCTCAAGTAACTGAATCTCGGTGTTCAGCGGTACAACTGGTAAGTGTTCCCACTTCGAAAGTTGTGGGTAATTAATGGAAAGTCCCGATTCAATTGCCTCGGTCTGCATTTCAAAGTCGTTGTACGCACGCGCTGCAACTTCAATGAGTGCCCAAAGTTCCACATGTAACGCAGGGTCACTCTCAAACTGCGGTTCGATCTCGAGTCCTTTGAGTACCGTCTCAGCTGGGCTCGATACTCGCGTTTGAAATTTGGCATATAGGTCTAGAAGCTGTGCCTCAAGTGTCTGAAGCGGTGATAATCGAGTTTGGGCTTCGTCCAACTTGTTGTTTCGGAATAAAACTCGGGTGTAGCGATGCTCCCATTCCGGAGCGCTAGGGCGGTAATCGCGATCATAGAGCGCAAGCGCTATTTCTGCATCTTCGAGATTGTCTTCTTCAACATAGAGCTGTGCAATCAGTCTGCGAAGTTGGATGAGAGTATTCTGATCTCCTGACTGATCCAATATCAGTGCTCGAATGTTCCGTAAAGCATTGGAATACTGCTTCAGATGAATCTCAGCCCGAATGGCATACGTTTGCGCCAAGTGTGAGATTTCAGTTTCCCTAAGCTGTGTTGCCCGGTCAATCAAATCATTCCAGGCTTCAAGCTGCCAAGCGAGTTCCAGATAAAGTGTTTCCCACTCCATCCAGTCAGATGTCTGGTCATATTCGGGACGTGCTTCAACAATCAGACGGTAAGCGAGTTCCAATGTGCCTAGATCAACTAATTCACGAACACGGTCAAGTGAAATTCCGACTTCATACCCTGACGCCGCGGAAGACTCAGCCTGACTGTCTATATCCGTTGACTCAGCAGTTTCTACATGCTCTTCATTTACAGCTTCGTTGGAATCATCGGTGGTTTGGGCATGAAGTAAATGTGGCGCGACCGAACTTCCGATTGAAAACAGGAAGAGAAAAATCGCTACGACCCACCACCGTCGATGGGTTTGTTTGAGAAGGGAAATTTGACTTAAGCTACGCATAATCGGTAGCATTGAATGTCGATAGATTCCGTTTAGACACCTGCATCACAGGCGTATGGGCGTCAACACAGCACCCTGTCAACAGGTGCTGCAGATTAAAAACGTTATTGAATGAACCTATTTGATTTTTTCTTTAATTCTTGCAGACTTACCGGTTCGGTCGCGCAGGTAGTACAGTTTTGCACGCCGAACAGCACCCCGCCGTTTGACTTCTACGCTTCGAATGAGCGGACTGTGAGTTTGAAAGACTCGTTCCACTCCTTCACCGTACGATATTTTGCGCACCGTGAACGACGAGTTCAGACCGCGATTACGCTTTGCAATCACCACGCCTTCAAAAGCCTGCTGCCGCACTCGCTCCCCTTCACGTACCAGTATCACAACACGAACGGTATCACCCGGTGAAAAATCCGGGAGATCATCTCTCATCTGTTCGGATTCAATTTCCTGTATTAACTTCCCGCTCATGTTTTCCTCTGATGTTGATGCTCGGTTTGAAAATCTGATAAAGCTCGGCGTTGCTCGTCGTTAAGATCCAGTCTATCCAGTAAATCTGGCCGTCTCAGCCAGGTTCGGCCGATAGATTGCTTCATGCGCCAAAAGTTGATTGCTTCGTGATCACCTGAAATTAAAACTGAAGGAACTGACAGTCCTTGAACAGTACGCGGTCGGGTGTAGTGAACACAGTCAAGCAATCCGTTCGAAAAGGAATCGCATTCAATGGACTGATCGTTTCCCAATGCACCTGGAAACTGACGCACAATTGTATCAATCAACACCATTGCAGCCAACTCTCCACCTGTCAGAACATAGTCACCTATTGACCATTCCTCAGCGCGAATTATATCCAATGCGCGTTGGTCAATGCCTTCGTAACGTCCACATAGAATAATCATATCTGGCAGTTCGGCGAATCGACAGACATCATCTTGAGTCATTCGTCGCCCTTGAGGGCTCATGTAAATCACTGGTGTGTCCTGCCGCATTTTCTGACGCAATTCGGCAACACAGTCGATTACCGGTTCTGCAAGCATGACCATTCCAGGTCCGCCTCCAAAAGGACGGTCATCCAACTGTCGATGCGTCCCCTGCCCGTACTTCCTAAGATCAACTGCGCCAAACTCCAACAGGTCATTTTCTATCGCACGCCGCGTGATGCCGAATCCGGTTAAGGCATCGAACATGGAAGGAAAAATCGTGATTGCGCGAACTTGCATATCTAGTAAGTTACATTTCAATCTGCCATTCAACCCGAATGACATCTGTCTCCAAGTCGACTGTTTTGATCACATCTGGAATATATGGAATCAGGCAACTGTTTTCTCCCTCGACAACCAGGACATCATTTGCTCCGGTCTGCATCACGCTGTCGACCCGACCATAGACAGTTCCATTAATATCAATCACCTTCAAATCTAACAGTTGAAAGTGATAGTAATCACCTTCTGGTAACTTCGGAAAGTCGCCAATCGGAATCTGTATGTCTGAACCCTTGAGTTCAAGTGCGTGGTCGCGTGTGTCAACCCCGTCGAGTTTGGCAGTAACGAACTTCCCGTGAATCTGGCTTGAGAATACCGAATATAACTGGCAGTCTCCAGACTTTTTGCTCAACTCCCAACGTTGAAATTCAAGAAGATTCTCGGGCTGGTCGGTAAAGGATCGAACTTTAACATGACCCCTGACACCAAAGGCATCTGCAACACGGCCAACAATTACACTGTCGTTGAGATTTTTGTGTACCAATCTATTGGAATGCCGACTCCAGCAAACTACGGAAGATTAAAACGTTCAAACAGATTCTGGTGTCATTTCAGCGAATGAGTGGTTCACTCACTGAATAATATTTAGGCAGGATTCAGACTGGCTTCGGCTCTTGCAGTTTTAATCAGTGTGCCGACTCTATCAGACATTTGGGCACCATTGGACACCCAGTAATCCACCCGGTCAAGATCAACTTTCAAACTTTCTTCATGCTCTCGGGCAATGGGATTAAAGAATCCAAGCCGTTCAATGAACTTTCCGGTTGATGCACGCCGACTGTCAGCTACCACAATGGAGTAGAAGGGTCTTTTCTTTGCCCCACCACGCGCTAAACGAATTACGACCATTGGCCAAATGACTCCGTAGAATGTTGGTAAAAAGATAGCATTATATTTGACAACGATTGTCCGATGAATAAATTGGACAAAAAATCAATGGTTTTCATTTTGTCCCTCTCATAATCGAGCCAGCCAAATATTCTATTACCGATAATTTATAGGGTTGGGTTTGGATGCACTGCAAAGACACGCCCAATCCACGGTATTCAACATTTAACCGTAGCTTCCAATGATGATGAAACCAAATATTATTTGTTGGTGGTGTTGAGGTGCCAGGTGAATTCGCACTTATTGTTAGATGGATAAAAAAACCTTCCACTAGAGTCACTAGAGCGATATTTTTTACTCGTTTAACACCGGTTTGTCACACACTGGCAAAGGTTCGGGCAATCGAGCGATATGCAGCAATATTGCACTGGCGTTGATCATTCCTGAGGACCACTTCGTTTCGGCGCTACAGGCACAGCGTCATTTCGATCTCAATGGTCAAGAAGCGTTCGATATACCGCTGTCACCGGCTTGAAGCAACAACACAACTCAAATCTACCAACTAAACTGATAATGACAGGTGTCCTTTCAACCTAGAACAAGTAGCAACGCTTGTGTGGTCACTACCAATCTTGAAATTTTCACCCGATCCAGTCAGTGCAAAGTGCGTAATCTGCGAGTCTACATGGCAAATGGCACAATCTTTGAACTTAGAATTCTTTCATCCCGTGTAAGCAGGGGAATTTTGTGCACAACACTGGTTGCCGCTATCAATTCGTCAACTGGATCGCTTTGAAAATCGAGTTGTGTTGAAGTTATCGCGATTTCAATGTCGATCGGCCAAACATGCAACCGCCGAATCAATCGTTTTATCGAGTTACTGTCCCAGTTTATATTGATGCGTTCGAGCTGAGCGAGTTTCGCAATTTCCCACCAGACGATCGCTGAAATCGACCATCGACTATCTTCCAATAGAGATCTTTCCCAAGGAACAAGACTATCGCTGACGGCGTATATCAGCATGTGCGTATCAAGATTCAGCATCGCTTCGTTGTGGCTTGACACTGATCTTCCAATTCACGTCGGTGGAGAGGATATCACCTTGAATTTCAATTTTACCTTTTGCGCAGCCGATGAGATCCGCATCAACTTCTCGATAGGGAATCAAGCGCGCGACCGGTTTGTTATGTTTGGTAATAATCAGTCCGTTGGAATCCAATTGATCTAGCAGGGCCAGACATTGTTCTTTGAACTTGGCGGCGCCGATTGATTTTCTGCTCATTTCAGGATTTATCAGTCAGAATTACTAACTGGTCATAAGTTGTGTCTAGTTTATCAGATCGAACACCGATACAAATCGTCGATTGACCATTACACCAGAGTGAGATTTTGTCCGCACTCAGCCAAGCAGATTGGACTTGCGATTTTACGTTCCGAAACCATAGTATGTTCACCAGAGTCGGAAATTACAAAACCTCCGAATTGACGTCTCGGTGACTTGTGCGGGTTGGCTGACTCTGGCTGCCCGGTGCTTTTGATCATCGATGAGATCGGCTATCTGCCTTTTCCAAAAGACGGCGAAAATCTGTTCTCCCCACCCGTCAGTTAATTTCCTGACTTCGCCCATAAAACTGAATACGATCTTCGTCAGAAAATCGAACGCCCGGTGAATCGAAGTAGGAGAATACCGCTACTATTCGCTTCCTGCTACCCGAGACTGGTGATACTCTGTGGGCTGAGTGTTTGCCTTTAAATACCGTGAGAGTTCCAGGTTCCAGATGGACGGAACGAACCTTTCGGTCTTTGCCCTCAAGAAGCTTCTCTACGCCTGAATAATTCGGATTTCCATCGCTTCTCAAATTTTGTCGGATCTGGAACACTCCGCCGGAGATCGGTTGCTGTAAAAGCAGAGTAATCGTGAATTCAGACCGGTCGAAGTGCCAGTTTGTCACATCATCGTTGCGGAATGATTTGATATTGAGCCCTGCCAGTGGGTCGTCCATCGGATACAGTCGATCCTTTCCGACAATTGCCGCAATAAAGTCAATCATTGGCTGCCACTGGTAAAGGTCCCAAAGCACTGACGACGCAATTTGATCACCGCAAACTGTCAAACTGGTCGTATGCATTTGGGCCAGTACAGAGGCATCCGCTGCAACTTTTTCCATGCGATCGTCAAAATAAATGTTGTGTTCTCGATTGTGAACAAAGGATTCTTTCTCAATAATGGGTGAGAGCTGCGCCACGCAATCCTCAACAACTGACTGTCTGAGAAAGCCCGCCAAAGTGAGAACACCATACGTCTCTAGTTCAGACCGAAAACGATCAACTAGCTCAAAGCCTGTGGTGCTGTTTAGTTGATGTAACGGATACTTTTCAAGATCAATGCTATGAGACACATTCACTTTCAGAAACTCCGTTGCGTCAAAGAGCCGTTAATTGAATGATGAGAAAAAGCCGTCCAGTACGTTCACGGTATTCACGCCAATTTCGGATACCGCATATCCTCCCTCCATAACGAACAAGGTCGGAATATTCAGTCGGCCCAATGTATCACCATAACGTGTGAAGTCTTCACTTGCGAGTTTAAAAAAACTGATCGGATCATCCTTGAATGTATCAACACCCAGTGATACGACCAGTACGTCAGGTGAATACTCCTGAATACGCCTGCAGGCATCATTCATCGCAGCGAACCAGACATCAAATTCCGTACCAGGTGGCATTGGATAGTTCACATTGAATCCTTCTCCTACGCCTTCACCTGTTTCATCTGTGTACCCCAAAAAATGTGGGAACGCGTCTTCGGGCTGGCCATGCAAAGACAGGTAAAGTACATCCTCGCGCTGATAGAAAATATCCTGAGAACCATTTCCATGATGAAAATCGACATCTAGAAGTGCAACGCGACGAGCACCATCATTCAAGAACCCCTGTGCGGCAATTGCGGCGTTATTCATGAAACAATACCCACCGTACATGTTGATTCCGGCATGATGGCCAGGTGGACGGCATAAAGCGAACGCCACCCTGTCGTTTGACACCAATTTCTGCGCAGTTGTCGCGCAAGCAGCAGCCGACTGTGCCGCAATCCACGTGCCTGACATAATCGCAGTCTCAATAGCCATTGAATAGTAACCAAGTTTGCCATCGATATGATTTGGCACCCGATCATTGTGCATGCGCCGTGCTGGAAAACAGGTTGGAATGGCTTCACCGTTCATACCCTCATTTTTCCACTCGTCCCAAGCGGTTGCAAGAAACTCAAGAAAATCTGGTGTATGTACGCGCTGAACCAGTTCGATGTCAAACTCCTCAGGCTCCAGAAACTCGGTATACCCACGACTGCGCAACTGCTCGACAATGTAGTCCCATCGCTCCGGGCACTCAAATGGTCGAACGAGCTCACCGCCATAAAGCTCACTCTTCGGAAAATGCAGTCGGTGCTGTTCACTGGATACTGTTTTCATCTCTTCACTTCCAAGTAGTTACACGAATGTTTTTCGGATGTTAGTATGAAAAAAAGCCGTATCGAACTGCAAATCTGCAACTCAATACGGCTTTCCCAAATTTCTTCTATTTCTGCAGTTCTGTCCAAATAGCAGTATACAAGCTCTGAACTTCGGGCGAACACGGTGGAATAAATCGACCGCTAGCCTGAAACTGCTCAGGAATCATGACTTCTGGCGCTTCACGCAGCTCTTCGTTCATGTACGCATCAGACCCCATAATAGCATTTGCATAGTTGGCGAAATTCGACACTAGTGCGGCATTTTCTGGAGCCATCAGAAAGTTTTGGAACATTTTTGCATTTTCAACATTGTTGGCATCTTTGAGGACTGCAACATTGTCCATCCAAAGTGGGTAGCCTTCTATCGGATATCCATAGTGAACTTCGGGTTTCTCACTTCGGGCACGCATGCTGTATCCATTCCAGTTCATTGAAACAGCAACGTCACCACTTACAAGCTTTTCCTTGGTCCCATAGTCCAGAGACTTCCAACTCGCCTTGGCAGCTACCAATAAGTCTCGAACGCGCTTTAGAACTTCCTTATCATCGGTACACACATCGCCGCCTTCATAAAAGATTGCCATGTGAACGACATCACCCATTTCGGGGACAACATTTATCTTGCCCATCAGTGATTCCGGTGGGTCAAACAATATCTTCGAAGTGTTGATGTCACCATCGTATTCGGCGGTGTTGACAGAAATTCCAGTGCTTCCCCAAACCCAGGGAACGGTATAGCGTCGTCCAGGATCAAAATCAGGATTTCTGGCGGATTCCATCACATGCTGGAAGTTATCCATCTGGTCGGGACGCGTCTCCAGCAAGAGACCTTCCTCAATCCAAATGGGAACGTGTGTTGAAGTTGGCACCACGATGTCAAAACCGTGACCACCGGGACGAATTTTTGCCAACGCAGTTTCATTGGAGTCGTAGTCGGTGAGTGTAACTTTAACGTCATACTCCTGTTCGAATTTTTCGACTAACTCTGGCGAAGTGTAGTCACCCCAGTTGTAAATGTGCAGTTCGCCGGCCGCGAAAACAGATGCAGAAAACATCAGAGCGACGATTGCAATCAGACATTTAACCAAATAATTTCTCATCGTACTGTCTCCTTACGAAAATCAAAATAAATTAGGTAGAAAGAGATTTCTAATCACTTGTCCGAGTTCGACTCACAGTCGTGTTGATTGAAACTAATGACTGGTTAACCGTCAAACCCCGATCCGGTACTTCAGGTGGCACTCACTCACCCGAAGGCAAGACTCAGACATCCTGACCCCTTAGCCCGATGATTGTATCAGTCGATCTTATTAAGGTGTTGAATAATCGTCATAATTTTGTCATTTATCTCCAAATTTGGCTTGCATTTGGATTTGTCTTCTGCTAACATTAATATGTACATAAATAAGGTTTTGAGCAACACTCCAGGAATCCAGAATGCAACTGAACATCCCAATCACCCCCCCGGAAACCACCCCGATCGCAAACGGCTTCTCTGTCAGCTTCGAAGATGACAAGGTGACCTACTTCTCCAACCTGATGCCGTTCAAAAGCCACGATGCAAACGACGCACAGACGCGCGCCCTGACCGTTGCAGAATTGCGGGTCGACTGTCGTCTGCCGGCAAACAGAATCACCGAAGCGATGGGCATCTCAAGAGCCATGCTGATGGGACACTGCAAAACCTACCGCAAACATGGCAGTGCGGGATTTTTCATGCCGCGCAAGGAAAAACGATGCACTGCAATTGATGCCCAGACCAAGTACGAAGCCGAAGCGCTGCTGGCCCAGGGTTTCAGTGCCAGCAAGACGGCACAGAAGATCGGCATTGCGGTGGCCACGCTGACCTATCACATCCGCGCCGGGCGGATTGCGAAGCACAAGCGGCAGCCGAAACAGCCTGCGGTTGCTGAGATCGAATCTGCGGCATCTGCAACCGCGTGTGCAGACGAGTCGAAAGCGCTCCAGCGCAGCGCGCGCAATGTGCGCGACCGCAACGCTTCGATGGGGCGGGCGACAACCGATGTTGTCGGTCGCACGCTGGCGATGACAAGCGGGTCGCCACACGCGGCGGCGCCGAGTTTTGATCAATCGGCTCACAGTGTTCAAAGAGGCGGCGTGCTCAGTGCTTTGCCGATGTTGATTGAACAGGGCATCGATACCGCACCGATACAATTGCCCAACGGCTATTACAGTGCGCAGTCGTTGTTAACGTTTCTGGCATTGATCGCGATGGCACGGGTATCGAATCCGGAACAGCTGCGCTATGACGCACCGGGCGAATGGGGGCAGATTCTTGGACTTGACCGCTGTCCTGAGGTGAAAACGCTGCGCAGCAAAATCCGTTTGTTCAGCAAAGACTTTGAGCGGGTTTTGCTGTGGCA
The DNA here is from genome assembly GCA_965220665.1 of Arenicellales bacterium. Taxonomy (GTDB): domain Bacteria; phylum Pseudomonadota; class Gammaproteobacteria; order Arenicellales; family JAJDZL01; genus JAJDZL01. The sequence continues at coordinate 2,503,925 of CBDCQQ010000005.1, read as the reverse complement.
GCAGACGCTGTCGAAGCGATGGCTGCTGCAAGACTGTCAATACGATGCGGTGTTGCTGGTTGACGGGCATACGAAAGTCTACAGTGGTCAAGGCAGATTGGCGAAGAAGTTCATTTCGCGCCAGAAACTGTGTCTGCCTGCGGCTGCGAGTTACTGGGTCAATACGCTTGGTGGCCAGCCACTGCTTTGTCTGCATCAGGATTACGATCCCGGGATGGTCAAGGCGCTGGAACACGTTGTGGTCAAAGAACTGCAGGCGATCGGTGCAGTGACTGACGAGGCGCCGGATTTGACCGACACTGCCAGCACCGAAGCGCCCTGGGTGACCTTGGTGTTTGATCGCGAGGGATGGAGTCCGAAGATGATGCGCAGACTGGCGCGCAAGGGCATTGCGTGTGTGAACTGGCACAAGAACTTCAAGGCACCTGCGTGGGACGGTGCGGATTACTGCGAAAGTGTTGTGACGGTCTATGGCCCGGCTCAGAGTCACCAACAGACGGTGATGCTCGCTGAGAAATCCATCGTGCTGGACAAAGACCTGTCGGTGCGCCAGATCCGGCGCCGGCTCGACAGTGGACGCGAGGTTGCGATTGTCACGACCCATCCGACGCTGTCAACTGAACAGGTGGCATCGTTGATGTTTTCGCGCTGGTCGCAGGAGAATTTCTTCAAGTACATGCGCGATCAGTTCAGTGTTGACGCATTGACCTCGCATGCATTGGCACCGATGGACGATGACACGGTTGTGGTCAATCCACGCAGGCGCAATCTTGAAAAGCAGGTCAACAAGCTGTGGGGGCGCATCACGACGATGCGCAATCGAATCGCGAAACTCGCCAAAGATGATGCCAAAGCACACCAGTGTGCGCAACTCGCTGAGCACATTGAGCAGCTTGAAGCCGAGCATGAGAAGGTGCGCATTGAGAAAAACGCGACCGACAAGCACATCCTTGCTGGACAGCTTGAAGCATCTGAGCGCCTTGAGGTGCTGCCGAAATCACAGCGGCTGTTTATCGACATCATTCGCATGATCGCCTATCGGGCGGAAACCCGCATGATTCCGGCTGTCGCCGGTGCACAGGGTAAAAAAACCAATCCGAGAAAGGCCCTGCAGCGGTTGTTTGATGCCGATGCGAACATTATTCCAGATCACGACAAAGGGCTGCTGAAAGTACAGATTCTTGGCTTGGGCAGCAATTGCGTAGACCGGGCTCTGATACCCCTGCTTGATGAATTGACAGCGACTGAAACTGTGTATCCCGGAACGAATCTGAAACTCGTTTACGAACTGGCGGCAGACTGATTTCAACCCCGCAAATCAGCAATCATGTACACTTCGAAATTGGCTGGGGGTCAGGATGTCTGAGACTATACCATTAACGTGTTCGAAGTATGAAAAAAATTGAAACCAACAGAACTGAAACACCCAACAAAGCGCTGGAGATTGCGTTGACTTCCGGTGTGATACCACGCCGCAGTTGTCCGAGCATATAAGTTGGCAGTGTATCCTGACCAGCAGACTTGACAAGTTCAGTAATCACCACATCGTCAAGTGAAATGACAAACGCAAGCATCAGCCCTGCCAGAATTCCCGGCCATAAGAGTGGTAATGTTATTCTTCGAAGGGTCTGAACGGGTGTCGCATACAAATCCTGTGCAGCCGTTTCGAGTATGTCGTCCATACCTTCGAGTCGCGCCCGAATCGGCATATAGGCAAATGGGATGCAAAATGCAGTATGAGCAGCGACAAGGTAGGTTAATCCGTGATAACCGGTCGCTGCCTTGATAATTGCAAAGAAGATCAATAGTGCGACACCGGTAACGATTTCAGGTACCATCAATGGTTGGTTGATGACTGCATAAATCACCATTTGTCCTCGGTAATTTCGGGTTCGAGTCGTTCCCAGCGCAGCCATGGTGGCCAAGACTGTTGCTGTAGCTGATGCGATACTCGCCACAATCAGAGATCGGAACGTTACTTCCTGTACCAGTTCATTTTCCCAAGCGATAACATACCATTGCAGAGAAAAACCCTCCCAAAGAGCAATATTGGTTCCCGAGTTGAACGAATAGACAACCAAAGCAACGATCGGTGCATATAGCAGGACAAAGCACAAGACCGCCATAGAAGAAAATCCAGGCAGATAGCGCACGGAAAATTCGCGGTTTCGATTTTTTGCTGCAAGCATAATCAATCCGGTTTTCGCTGCAGGTTTTGCACATACACCAGTAGCGAGACCATAACAATCACTAGTAAAGTGATCGATAGTGCTGCTCCCAGAGGCCAGTTTCTACCCTGTCCGAATTGCAGTTCGATAAGGTTGCCGAGCATCAGGTTCTTACCCCCACCCAACACCCGCGGTGTAACGTATGCACCGAGCGATGGGATAAACACCAAGATAGAGCCTGCAATTATTCCGGGCTTTACCAGTGGAATAATGATTCGCCACAGAACAAAAATTCGCGTCGCGTATAGATCGTAGGCAGCTTCGATTAGTCGGAAATCAAGCTTCTCAATACTCGCATAGAGCGGCAAAACCATGAGTGGCAAATAAACGTAGGCCATGCCGAGCATGATGGAAAATTCGGTGTACAACATCTCAATTGGCGAGTCGATAATTCCGAAATTAATCAGCAAAGTATTGATGATGCCCTGGTCGCGAATCACCTGCATGATCGCAAATGTTCGGATCAACAAATTCGTCCAAAATGGAATGGTGATCAAAAACAACCAAAGATTTCGCGTTTTGGGAGAACGTGTGGCTATGAAGTATGCAGTTGGGAACCCTAAGATCAAAGCTGCTAATGTGGACTGGACAGAAAGCTTGACTGAGCGCCAAAAGATTGAGATGTGTGCATCCGCGATGGATACGGTGCCATCGAAAATGTCCTTTTTCAGAAAGACTTGAAACCAGCCATCCCATGACCATTCCCATATCACGCCACCATAAGGTCCAGCCTTGAGAAAGGTATAAATCAGAACAATCAATAAGGGTCCGGCTGCCGCGAGTATGAGAACGATCAGCGCTGGAGTGCAAAGCAGCAGATTGTTGCGAACCTCCTTCTTGCGACTTGCAGCCTCAGACTGCTCATGAAGCCCTTTGTTTGAGCTCCTAACTTCAGCAGCTGAATTCGGCACGTCAGTCCTTTAGAATTTGCATGGCTGCGGGGTCTAGTTTCACCCCAATACGACTGCCATTTTCGTAGTGAAGCTCATGACCGCGTAAGTTTTGCAAGTGAACCGTGAATTCATCTCCGCTATCCAGTTCAATCACGTAGTGTGTGTGAGTACCAAAATAGACCATGCTTTTGACGACGCCCTGCAATGTTCCCTGTTCAGTCGCGGAAGTTAAGGTAGCCTGTTCTGGACGGACTGCTATGGTTACTTTATTGGTCGACAAAAATGTCTGACCTGATGGGAGGTCAACTGCACTGGCCGGAGAAAACTGCACTCGTACATGTGTTTCATTCTGTTCTGTAATTTGACCTTCCAAAAAATTTGAATCTCCGATGAACTCCGCAACAAATCGTTCAGTCGGAAAATTGTAAATCTCACTTGGTGTGCCAACCTGTAGAACACGACCTTCGTTGATTACCGCCATTCGGTCCGACATCGTAAGTGCCTCTTCCTGGTCATGCGTTACAAACACAAAAGTGATTCCCGTTTCATGCTGCAGTCGCTTCAATTCAATCTGCATATCCTGGCGCAGCTTGTAGTCCAACGCAGAAAGTGATTCATCTAGAAGGAGTACTTTGGGTTTGGGCGCTAGTGCACGTGCTAATGCAACCCGCTGCTGCTGACCGCCTGAAATATCGCTGGTTTGACGGTCGCCCAATTCTTCCATTCGGACCAGATTGAGCACTTCGTCCACTGTTTTCGCGATTTCGTCCTTGGGACGTTTAAGCATCTCCAGTCCAAAACTTACGTTCTGGCGAACTGTCATGTGTGGGAACAGGGCGTAGTTTTGAAAGACTGTGTTCACCGGTCGAGTGTACGGCGGTAAAAACGTGATGTCTTCCTGATAAAGTCGAATGCGACCGTCAGTAGGATGCTCAAATCCGGCAATCAGACGCAGTAGTGTTGTTTTACCGCATCCAGATGGACCAAGCAGTGTAAAGAACTCATTCTCACGAATTTTCAGGCTAACATTGTCGAGCGCTGTAACAGAACTCGTTTCACTCTCAAAAATTTTAGTCGCCGAGTCAATCTCGACGGCGATTTGACGCTGGGATTTAGGATCAGACAAAATGGCATCTACATGGGAAATTGATCTTTGAGCTGCTCCATGCCGGGGATCTGCATCTTGCCTTTGCCTTGTTGGCGTGCCATTTTTCTCATCGTCTTTTGCATTTTTTCATATTTTCGAAGAAGTTGACTGACATGGCGAACTTCAACACCCGAACCGGTGGCTATTCTCGCTCTTCGACTGGCCCGAATAATCGCCGGCCGTTCTCGTTCATGCGGCGTCATCGAGTTGATGATGGCAATTTCGCGGCGCACAACTTCATCGGCACCACCCAATTCCGGAAGTTTGCTTGAGGACAGCCCGGGAATCATCTTCGCAAGACTGCTGATGCCACCCATTTCCAACGTCATTAGCATCTGGTCACGGTAATCTGCGAGGTCCAGTCGACGACCTTTACGTACTTTCTGTTCCAGTTGTTTGGCCTTGTCCTGATCGGTTTTTTGCTGCACCGATTCAATGAGTGTTAGTACATCACCCATACCGATGATTCTTGAGGCCATTCGATCTGGATGAAAGTGCTCCAACGCTTCAATGCCCTCGCCAACACCAATAAACTTGACTGGTTTTCCAGTAATCTGTCTTACCGACATCAGTGCGCCACCGCGTGCGTCACTGTCCAACTTGGTCACTACCACACCGGTCAGGTCCAGCTTTTCGTTAAACGCCGAAGCACTGTTGACAGCATCCTGTCCGATCATTGCATCGAGAACAAATAGCGTTTCGTGTGGTGATATTGCACGATGAATGCGTTGAATTTCATCCATCATCTCCTGATCGACGTGCAACCGACCGGCCGAGTCGACAATCACGTAGTCTATGGCTGAACTGCGGGCGTGTGATACTGCTGCATTGGCGATATCTTGAGGTGACTGACTGGAATCAGTATTCCAAAACTCAACACCGACTGTTTCAGAAAGTGTCTTTAGCTGATCAATTGCCGCAGGGCGGTAAATGTCCACGCTAGTCAATAAAACACTTTTGTTGTCTTTTTCTTTGAGTACACGCGCCAGTTTTGCAGCGGTTGTGGTTTTTCCAGAACCCTGAAGACCAGCGATCAAAATCACCGTTGGACCGCCGTCACTTTGATTGATTGGAACATTGGAGTCGCCGAGAAGTACAGTCAGTTCTTCATGCACAATACTGATGATTGACTGTGCTGGCGTCAGACTCGCCAGTGTCTCGGCGTTGACGGTGCGCACCTTGACCTGCTCGATAAACTCTCGTGCAACCGGCAGTGCAACATCCGCTTCCAAAAGAGCCCGTCGAACCTGCCGCAGCGAATCGTTTACGACAGATTCAGTGAGTTTTTTGTTTCCTCGAAGTGAACCAAGTGCACTGGTTATTCGGTCTCGAAGAGTATCCAGCATAAGATTTATTCCTTCACGCTTAAAATTTGCAGTAAATCATATTGGAAATATTGAACAAATTCCAATACACTTAACAGAACTAGACAGACCAACCGAATACTCAATTGGACGACATTCCAGTTGGCATACTATTTGCCTCGCTTGCAGTGCTGATCTGCCTGTCAGCATTTTTCTCTGCATCCGAGACAGCCACTATGGCTCTGAACCGATATCGTCTTGCCGACCAGGCGAGTAAGAAAAATCGCAGAGCCATCATGCTCCAGAAGATGATTCAGGAACCAGACCGGTTACTTGGAACCATTTTACTTGGCAATAATCTGGTAAATAATGCTGCAGTAGCGATTACCACCATGCTGGCATGGAAGTTCTATGGTGAATCGGGAGTTGCAGTCGCTACAGCACTAATCACGATTGTCATCCTTGTATTAGCCGAGATACCGCCCAAAACACTGGCAGCGATTTATCCTGAACGCATGGCATTTTTTGCGGCCTTTTTACTGAATCTGCTGCAAAGAGTCTTGTACCCAGTTGTCTGGCTGATGAGTTCAGTCGTTACTCTGATCAGAAAGGTCCCGGCATTCAATAAGGATGTAAGCTCGCAATCGCTGGATACTGACGAACTGAAACATGCAGTGAAAGCGTCTGAGCAGCATTTTGAGCAGGACCACCTCGAATTGCTACTCAACATTCTAGAGCTCGGCTCGCAGACGGTTCAGAGTGCCATGGTACCGCGCTCCGAAATTCATGCCATTGATTTGGATGATGAAATCAGCGACATCATTGAACAGATCCGCAATGAACCGTATTCACGAGTGCCAGTGTATGACAAGTCATTCGAATTTATCAAAGGCGAACTTGATATCCGCGAATTGCTGCAAAATATTGCTGTTGAAAATATCACAAAAGATAAGATTCTGGAATCCCTGAAAGAGCCAATTTATCTCCCCGAAGATGCGAGACTGGTTGAACAGATTCATCGAATGCAAAACGCAAATCGCAATATGGGAATTGTTATTGATGAATACGGTGAAGTGATGGGGATATTTACCCTACACGAGTTGCTTGCTCAATTTGCGGTTGTAATTGGCGGTCCCATTCAAGACAAGATACCTGGCATCGTACCGGAAGAACTGGGCAGTTATCTGGTCAGTGCTAATATGAGCGTTAGAGATCTCAATCGCCTGATGAAGTGGAATCTGCCAACCGAAGGCCCGCATACCTTGAACGGTTTGATTATCGAACAGTATGAAGACATTCCGAAGCCTGGGATGTTGTTTGAAATGAACGGTCACAAGGTTGAGACAGTCCGCGTCCGAGGTACTGCAGTCGATGTGGCACGAGTTTTCCCGGTCGATAACGATGAAATCGATTCGGATGATTCAACATCTCCAATTCATGCTTAAGGCAGCTTCAGAACCAATAGGTCTAGTTCTGGGAAATCACTTTGACGATTTTTGAAATTAAATTTCAGCCGTCATTTTCAGTTTGAAATCACTCTACATGAAGTAAGGGGAATGATAATTCGGGACTGCTAGACAGGCATCCTGTCCGCCCCCTTGATTTATACCCCCTTCACCCAGCAAAGCTATCTCTGAGGCGTGAGGCGTTTGATTTCTGACCCACTCCAACTGCTGCTGACGCATCTGGACTAGTTTTTCAGCATGCATATCCCAACCATTGCCGGCACCGCACCAGCCCTCGCCCGAAACGTCAAGATCCATCACCGAAGACAATCGCTCCTCCCCAGACAATTCCATCAAACCATTGGCATTACGAACATATTTGCCCCAATAGAGATTTGAACGCTTGGCATCAATTGCAACAATAACTTTGTTGCACGTTTGCTTTTGGGCGATTGCAGCCATACAGGAAACTGGTACAACTGGCACGTCGATGCCAAATGCCATACCTTGCGCGACCCCAGCAGCAATTCTAAGTCCGGTGAACGAACCTGGACCGACACCAAACGCTACCGCATCAATGTCTTTGAGATTTACCCCAGCATTAGCGAAAATCTGGTCAATCAAGATTAAAACCGATTGATTGTGATTTCGCTCAGCCCGCAGCTGTTTACTCAGTATCTCATCATTCAGCTTCAGAGCAACAGAAAGCAAATCATCAGATGTGTTGATGGCAAGAATTTTCATGCCGAAAAAAATTGTTCAACTCTTGCCAGTGAGTCAGATCGAGGCATTGGAGGCAGGCTGTCCAAAAATGCCTTACCGTATGATTTCTGATTAATGCGTGGATCGCACAGTACAAGTACTCCACGATCTGAAACATCCCGAATCAATCGACCCGAACCTTGCTTCAGTGTCAACACCGCACTTGGCACCTGCCAGTCATTGAAAAAATTCCTGCCGCTTTCCTCCATCAGGTTACGCCTGGCGTTTGCCTTTGGATTGTCAAATGGAGCGAACGGTAATTTGTCAATTATCACGCAGGACAATTCGTCTCCTTTTATGTCAATCCCCTCCCAGAATCCCATGGTGCCCAACAATACCGCGTTGCCATCCCGTTTGAACTCCTCCAACAGGCGGGTATTGGGTCGGTCATATTGACAGAGTAATTTGTAGCCAATGCGTTCTGCAAGATATTCCTTCGCGGCTTTCATTGATGCAATTGTGGTAAATAGTACAAGCATCCTACCCTTTGATATAGGCACCAACTGTTCAACAACTTCAACAACCCGTCTATCGAATTCTTCACGACTTGCATAATTCGGTAGAGGCATATTAGGTGGAAAGTAGACGAGTGCCTGATTTTCGAAATCAAATGGACTGTCCCAGCGCTGGTGAATGGATTCACTGAGCCCCATACTATGATCAAAATGTGAAAAGTCGTCCCCAACTGCCATCGATGCTGAAGTAAAAATCCAGCTGCCATCAAAATTTGAGATTGCCGGACCAAATGCACTGCGAGGTTCCAAGGGCAACCGGTGGAATGAAAATCCGTGCCTGGATTTTTCTACCCAGCTGGCGACTTCAACATTATCCCGCTCCAGAATTGTTTTTGCATCTTCAGAGATTCCCAAAGCGAGATCGCGACATTTTTCGATTTCCGGAGATGAATCAGTGTAGGGTTCAAGAATTTGAACAGCCTGATCCAAAGCACTGACGATGTTCCAATACCCAGCGACAAGATCCTGTCTATTCTGAAACTGATCCAGTGACCACTGCGCCAATTCGACACCCATCTTCTGATCTAACTGATCAGTTGCTCCGGATACTGACTTTGTGATTGAATGTGCGACATCGAAATCCAGATCAGCGGTCTTTTCTGCATATTCCAAATTTTCACAAAATTCATCGAGACGTTGCTTTGAAACTGTCAAGCTAAGTGATTCGCATGCAATATCCGGAAACCGGTGAGCCTCGTCAACAACGACCACTTCGAAGCCATAGGCATCTGACCGCTCGCCCTCGGCTTCACCGTGTGTCATCTCCAAACTCAAAAGATTATGATTCACCACCAGTACATCAGCCTGTCGTGCTGCGTTTCGTGCGCGATTGGCATAACAGGGATTCCAATGCTTGCAGTTTGAACCAACACACGTTCGAGCGGTTGTAGTCATCTGCCGTCGTTCATCAGCATGTAACTCATATTCTGAAATGTCACCATCATCGCGCTCCACTACCCAGTTGTACACAGCTCTGAATTTTCGGCTAAACCCCAGTAGATCAGGATTTTTTTGTGCATGCTCGTATTTGAGCAGACACAGGTAATTTGACCGGCCCTTTAGGATTCTTATGGTGGGATTCAGGTTAAGAACCTCACACACCACCGGAATGTCTTTTTGGAACAGCTGTTCCTGCAGGTGTTTAGTACGAGTGGATACGAGGGTCTTCTTTCCGTTCAGCAGAGGTGGAACCAGATAGGCAAAGGTTTTACCGGTTCCGGTTCCTGATTCCACCAGAGCCACTTGACTCGTGAGAATCGCAGATTCGACCACTTCGGCCATTTGCCCCTGGCAGTCGCGAACTGTAAACCAGTCAAGGTGTCTGGCGAATGGACCTTGCGGTCCCAACACTTTCAGACTATCCGACATGGCCGCGCCGATTGGCACTAAGTGGACCGGCTAAGCGCAGTCAAGTCGAGTTGCGCAGCCTTATGCGGCAAGTCGATCCCAGAAGGACCTGATTCGCTGAGCCCAGTTGTTTTGATTGGGAGAATGCCGGGCGGCTCCCTGCTGGACAAGATCATCGAACTCTTTCAACAGCGCTTTTTGTTTACCTGTTAAGTTTACTGGAGTCTCGACAATGAGTTTGCAATACAGGTCTCCGACATCGCTAGACGACCGGACATTTTGAATGCCCTTTCCACGCAATCGCATAATCTTGCCAGATTGCGTTTCCGGGCGAATCTTCAGGTTGGCTCGACCTTCCAGAGTCGGGACTTCAACGTTACCACCAATTGCGGCGGTACATATGCTGATAGGAACTTCACAGTAGATGTTGTTGCCTTCGCGCTCAAAAATCGAATGCGGGCGAATGTGAATCTGAACAAACAGATCACCTGGCGCAGTACCAGCTCGACCCGCCTCCCCTTTGCCTGGAATGCGAATCTGGTTTCCTGAATCAATGCCAGCGGGTATTTGTACCGCAAGCCGAGTCCTCTTGTGAACCCGACCTTGTCCATCACAACTGTGACAAGGGTCGGTGATGATGGTGCCCTGCCCATGACATTTTGGACAGGTTTGCTGCAGCGAAAATCCCATCTGCTGAATTCGCACCTGTCCATGACCGCCACAAGTACCGCAAGTGCGCGGCTCTGTGCCTCTACGAGCCCCGGAACCATCACAAGAATCACAGGGTACCAGCGTTGGAACATCAATCTCAGTCTCTGTGCCATGCGCTGCTTCTTCCAGATCGATTTCCAGCGTGTACTTGAGGTTTGCCCCCTGCGCTTGGCGGCTGCTTTGACGTCCAGCTCCAAATATGTCACTGAAAATATCGCCGAAGATATCGCCAAAACCAGCCCCTCCTGAGAATCCGCTGCTTGCAAAGCCTTCAAGACCGTCGTGCCCAAAACGATCATAACGAGATCGGGCATCCGAGTCCATCAAAACTTCATAGGCTTCTTTTGCTTCTTTGAATTTCGTTTCAGCTTCTTCAAGATTTTCCTGGTTGCGGTCCGGATGAAATTTCATAGCCAAACGACGATAGGCGCGTTTAATGTCCGCTTCAGAAGAGTCCTTCTGAACACCTAAAACCTGGTAGTAGTCGCGTTTGGCCATGGATATCCTTAGCGCTGAGTTGATAAACTACCGAATAGTTTATCGATTGTCGTGATCGTCTTTTACTTCCTCAAAATCGGCATCGACAACATCAGCATCTTCCACACCGGAATCTGGAGCTGAAGTCGGTTCCTGCGGACCAGACTGCGACTGATTGTATGCTTTCATCGCAAGACCGTGGCTGGCTTCGGCCAATGCCTCAGTTTTCGCTTTGATCTCATCAGCCTCAGCATCAGATTCAAGAGCAGACTCAAGTTCTTTAATTGCAGATTCAATCGCGGTTTTGTCTGATTCTTCCGCCTGATCGCCCAAATCTTTCAGAGTCGTACGAACCGAATGAATGAGGCTTTCCGCAGCGTTTCTGGCATCAACTTTTTCCCGCATTTCACGATCTTCATCTGCATGCTCTTCGGCTTCTCGAACCATGCGATCAATCTCTGCCTCATCCAATCCTGAACTCGACTTGATCTCAATTCGATTTTCCTTACCAGTTGCCTTGTCTTTTGCAGAGACGTGCATAATTCCATTGGCATCAATGTCGAATGTTACTTCGATCTGTGGCACCCCGCGTGGAGCAGCTGGAATTTCCGTTAAGTCAAATTTGCCAAGAGACTTATTGAACTGTGCCATATCACGCTCGCCTTGCAGGACATGAACTGTAACTGCATTTTGATTGTCTTCTGCGGTCGAAAACGTCTGTGACTCCTTGGTTGGTATCGTCGTGTTTTTCTTGATCAATTTGGTCATCACACCACCAAGAGTTTCAATTCCGAGCGACAGAGGCGTAACGTCAAGTAGCAGCACGTCTCTGACATCACCGCCGAGTACTCCGCCTTGGATCGCCGCACCTGCAGCAACCGCCTCGTCTGGATTCACATCTTTGCGGGCTTCCTGACCGAAGATTCTGGCAACCGTCTGCTGAACCTTTGGCATGCGAGTCTGTCCGCCAACCAATATGACATCATCAATTTCGGCTGCCGAAAATCCGGCATCCTTAAGTGCGGTCTTACACGGGTTTTCCGTTCGCGCGATCAACTCGTCGACAAGCGATTCCAATTTGGCACGTGTCACCTTGTAATTCAAATGCTTGGGACCACTGCTGTCGGCTGTGATGTAAGGCAGATTCACTTCAGTCTGAGAGCTTGAAGACAGTTCGATTTTTGCTTTCTCTGCGGCTTCCTTAAGTCGCTGCATAGCGAGTGGATCACCGCGAAGGTCCATACCCTGGTCCTTCTTGAATTCATCTGCCAGATAGTCAATCAACCGTCTGTCAAAGTCCTCTCCACCCAAGAAAGTATCGCCATTTGTCGACAGCACTTCGAACTGGTGCTCACCATCCACCTCGGCAATCTCAATGATGGAAATGTCAAAGGTACCACCACCAAGGTCATAGACTGCAATCTTTCGGTCGCCCTGCTGTTTATCGAGTCCGTATGCCAGCGCGGCTGCTGTCGGTTCGTTAATGATGCGTTTGACATCGAGACCGGCAATTTTTCCGGCATCCTTGGTTGCCTGCCGCTGCGAATCGTTGAAATAAGCCGGCACAGTAATGACTGCCCCCGTTACCGACCCACCAAGATAGTCTTCAGCGGCCTGTTTAAGTTTCATAAGAATTCGAGCAGCAACTTCAGGTGGAGCCAACTCCTTGTCACCAACTTTCACCCAGGCATCGCCATTGGCCGCCTTGATGATTTTGTAGGGCATCAGGTCCAAATCCTGCTGCACGACTTTTTCACTGAATTTACGACCTATCAGACGCTTGACAGCAAAAAGGGTGTTATGCGGATTGGTTACAGCCTGACGTTTGGCAGACTGTCCGACCAACACTTCATCACTGGTATAAGCCACAATGGACGGCGTCGTGCGATCACCTTCCTGGTTTTCGATGATCTTCGCGACATCACCTCCCTCAAAAACCGCCACACACGAGTTGGTGGTTCCCAAGTCAATACCAATAATCTTGCTCATATTTCGCACCCCAATTTAAATGCAAAAACAAATAGTTTTAAAAATAGTTATGTAAGGATAGATAAGGTTTGACAACTGAAAGTCAAGCATTTTCCGATGCTTCGCTGTCAGTTGGCTCAGTTTTTTGCGCCTCATCTGGTTCAGGCAACTCAGCCGAAACGATAACCATCGCCGGACGTAGCAGGCGATCATGAATCATATAACCCGGGCGAAACACCTCCACCACATGGTTGGGTGGAAATTCTTCTGTTGGAACCAGTGTCATCGCCTGCTGTTCATTGACATCGAAGGAATCTCCGCGATTGGGAACAATCTTGCGGATTGATGCTTTCTCAAAGACGCTCAATAATTGTTTGCGAGTTAACTCAACGCCTTCGCGCATCGCACCAATATCGCTATCATCATCAATTTCGCAAGCCTGATCGAGGCTTTCCATTACTTCCAACAGCGATTTCGCAAAATTGTCAATGGCATATTTGCGAGCTTTATCGAGTTCTACTTGATGTCGCTTGCGAACATTTTGTATTTCTGCTACCGCCCGCAAGTGTGACTCTACTGCCTCAGTCAGTTCTTTATTGAGATGTTCGATCTCTGTACGCAGTACGTCTTCCAAGCTGCTTTTCTGTTCAACTGCCGAGTTTGCCTCCTCCTCAGAATCAGCAGACTGGCCTTCGTCGGGGTCGACGATAACCTCAATTGATTCAGGATCAATTGGTTCTGTTTCGGTTTTCTTTTTTGCCATCAGAATTCCTGTAGAGTTTGATGTTTGGATCGCGCAACATTTTGCGAGACAAGATAAGTCTCAAATTCAGGAATTCAAGAAGAACAAGGTGAGTTTTTGTTAATTGTGGCTCAACTGCGTCAATGCATTACCTAACATTTTGGCAGTTACATCAACAACCGGAATAACACGGTCGTAAGGCATCCGCTTCGGCCCGATCACACCGATGGCACCAAGACTGCGCCCTTCGACTTCGTACGGTGCAGTTACAACACTGCAGTCATCCAAACCGTCATATCCTGATTCACTGCCTATGAAAATGGATACACCTTGCGCGCGAACGCTCAAATCAAGTAGATTCAACAGCGATTGCCGTTTCCTAAAGGTATCGAAAATTTTCTTGATCTTGTCGACTGCGGCGAAATCCGGAACATTCAGCAGGTTGGCCTCGCCACTCAGCACCAGATCCTCATCAGAACGATCATTTCGATCAAAAACCTGTCCTGCGAGATCAATCGCCGTCTGCATTAGCGCATCAATTTCCTCGCGGTCACGTTTCATATCTCGAACAAGAATTTCCTTTACAGTAGCTAGTGGTCTACCGCGAAACACTTCATTAAAGTAATTTGCTGCTTCGGTCAGCTCGGATGAGGAGTAGTCCTGATTGTTTTGAATCACCCTGTTCTGAACAGTCCCATCTTCCGTAACGAGAATCACCAGTATTCGATTACTGGAAAGGCTGACAAACTCAATCTGTCGAAATTTAGACGCAGATGAATCTGGCAAAAATACGATGCCTGCAAACTGTGTCACCTCCGAAAGCAGATTGGATGTGGCCATCATCAGTTCCTTGGCATCAGTTTCTTCGTTCAGCCGATACTGGATCTCCTGTTCTTTCGAGGATCTGAGCGGCTGAACTGTGAGAAGATAGTCAATAAACAGGCGATATCCCAATGCGGTGGGGACCCGTCCAGCCGAAGTATGTGGCGCTTGAATGAGACCCATATCTTCAAGATCCGCCATCACATTTCTGATTGTTGCTGCACTCAAAGTCAGACTGGGCTCATGGGAGAGCGTCCGAGACCCTACCGGCTGTCCTTGTTCAATGAAACGCGCAATCAGCAGTCGTAACAGAGTTTCAGACCGATCGTCTAACTTGAAACTTGATAAGTTACTGCTTTTGTTTGTCATCGCAGAATGGCCGTATGTTTACAGATTAGATCACCGCATTCAGGTTGGACACATTTATTTCAAATGCAATTTAAGTATAAACAAATTGTTTGAATCGAGGCTCCTTACCGAAAATGAGATAGCTCATTGGCTGGAATTTTACAGGTTTAAATCAAAATTTACGATTTCGGTCGAAAATAATCTAGATTTGACACGAAATCAAACTCAATTACCCAATCAAAATTGGACAAACATATAAAATTTTTTGTGTAGCTTGATTCTGAATCAAGTGGTTCAGGTTTGTGGTTCGGAAAGCATATGATTTTTGAAGAATCGCACAAAGCAGACAAAATAACAATTACTGCATTCGACACTAAAGTTCGAATCTGCAACACTTTTCCTAATTACTCTACATCGTGAACAAATTCAAAAACGTCGGAATATTCGGAAATTTTGATTCTGAACCGGTTGTGTCGGTAACCAACACAATTACCGCGATATTTTCTGATCGCAGTGTTGCCTATCAGCAATACCAGGCACCAATTGCTGATGGCGTGAAACCGGCTGGAATTGATGACCCGGACATCGACCTGGTCCTTGTCATTGGAGGCGATGGAACTTTCATGAACATCGCGCGGCTTCGCGCCGGGTATGATGCACCACTGCTCGGCGTCAACTTGGGGAGACGGGGATTTCTGACAGATGTCGCAGTGCGAGAAATTCGTGAATCGATGGAACTCCTGCTTGACGGCAGATTTAGAACTGAAACCCGAATTCTGATCGAGTCAGTGATGAACTCAAATGAACCTGGGTCTAAACCTGTCATCTCCACAGCGTTAAACGACATCGTTGTACATAAAACAAATTTTGGACGGCTGTTGGATTTCAACATCACTATTGACAATGAGTTTGTCACAGCACTTCGCTCCGATGGCGTCATTGTGGCAACACCAACTGGTGCAACCGCATACGCCCTGTCAACAGGCGGACCTGTGCTCTACCCCAGTCTTCCGGCAATTGAACTGGTGCCAATTGCTCCTCACACGTTGACCCAGCGTCCTGTCGTAATCAGCGATTCCAGTGTAATCGACATAAAACTGACAAGTGATGAGCCAGGCAATGCCAGCCTGATTGTTGACGGGCATATTCGAAAAACGCTAGCCGGTGGTGAGAAGATAACCGTACGACGGTCAGAACTGACCATAGACTTTGTGCGGATACAGGGGCACACGTTCTTCAATGCACTTCGGCATAAGCTGAGTTGGGGCGTTTAGCCGGTCCGAATCTTCTTGCATGATCAAGACCCTTTACATCAAAAATTACCTGCTGATAGAAGAGGTTGAACTCGACTTTGAATCAGGCCTAACGGTCATCACGGGTGAAACTGGCGCGGGAAAGTCACTCATCATCGACTCTCTGGAACTGGCGCTTGGAGCGCGCGCAGATCCAGGTCTTGTGCGCGGCGGCAACGAAAAGGCAGAAATTTTTGTAACATTTGATGCTGAGTTCCAACAAATCAGGGATTGGCTGCAAGAATACGAACTGAACGATGGTTCGGAAGTCATTCTGCAACGCACTATATTCAAAGAACGGCCATCTCGAGCCTACATCAACGGTAGGCCCGTATCTTTAAATATGATGAAAGACCTCGCATCGAGGGTCATCGCAGTGCACGGACAGAGCGAACATCAGTCCTTGCAAAAGACCGCAACACAACGCTACCTTCTTGACGGATTTGCTGGCATTTTGCCGACTACTCAGCGTCTTGCTGATCTGGCTGCCCAAATACGGGTTACTGAATCCGAGCGTCTGAGCCGCAGTGAAAGACTGCAAAGGTACAACGAAGAGTTGAAACTGCTGGAGCATCAGTACAGTGAACTCACCCAATTGCAACCGCAGGAAGGTGAATTCTCAGAGCTCAAGCAGGAACTGATCAGAATGACGCACGCCAGTGAACTGGCGGCTACCCTGGGTCAGGTTTCACATGAACTTTTCTATGGTGATGAAACCACTCTGAGCGCTGCTTTGGCCGATTGCATTCGTCGCATTGACAACCTGGCAGATGTGGATCACTCCCTCGCTCAGCATTCAGAACTGCTAGCAGAGGCACAGGTTAGAATTGACGATGCCGCCAGAGAAATATTCGCGATTGCTGAACGAACCGAGTACGACCCGGGTCGAATTACCGTACTTGAAGAACGCATGGCTGCTCTACAGCGTCAAGCAAGGATTCATAACGTCAATGCTGATGGACTTCTAAGTGTCTGCGCAAAGCTTGAACAGCAAATCAATGCCGTTCAAGCAGAGCTAAGCGAAATTGTGGATTCTGATAAACGTCTGGAAGAACTTAAATCCGAATACAGATCAATTGCCCTGAATGTAACCGAGATTCGAAGAAAAGCCGCAGTTCAGCTGAGCGAAGCTGTGACCCGAAACATGCAGAATTTAGGCATGGTCGGAGGTCAGTTCAGTGTGGAGTTTGTTCAACAGAATTCAGATTCATTCGCTGGATTCGGGAATGAGAATGCCCGATTTGTCGTTTCCACAGCCCCTGGTCAGGAAGCGGGGCCATTGTCAACGGTGGCCTCAGGTGGTGAACTTTCAAGATTGAGTCTGTCAATTCAGGTTGTCGCAGCCAATCTGACGCAGGTACCTGCTATCGTATTCGATGAGATTGATGTCGGAATTGGTGGGAAAGTGGCCGAACGTGTTGGACACCTGCTTCGTATGCTTGGGAAATCGGTGCAAATTTTCTGCATCACACATCTACCGCAGGTTGCCGCCAAGGGTGATCAGCAGCTGAATGTCACGAAAACTGAACACGCTGAGTCCAGCATTCATATTCAGCAACTTGACGAGCAGCAACGGGTGATGGAGATCGCTAGAATGCTTTCGGGTGCTAAAATAACGGATCGTACGACCGAACACGCCAAAGAATTGCTGGCACAGAACTCAATATGAATTTTCCCTTAACGCAACTACTACCTGATCTCGTGGTTCGAGATGCAGTCATGGAAGATATCGACAGCATCTATTCGATGATGAAGTCGTATTCGGACCGCGGAATTCTTCTTCCCCGGTCCAAATCAGACATTTGCGACAATCTGCTGAAATTCACTGTGATCGACTACAACAACGAGACAATTGCTTGCGGTGCACTGGAAATTTTTACCAGTGAACTTTGTGAGGTTCGAAGTCTCGTGGTGGCAAGTCATATGAAAAACACCGGATTGGGGCGGATTGTGGTTGAAAGCTTGATGGAAAAGGCACGTTCTCTTGGATTGAAACGCATCATGGCACTGACTTATGTCCCGGAATTTTTCCACAAACTTGGGTTCAAGACAGTTCGAAAAGAATTATTCCCCGAAAAGGTTTGGAGTGTTTGCGTCAAGTGCTGCAAATTCAACGACTGCGATGAAGTCGCTGTTGCAGCCGATTTACAATAAGTTTTTTATTTGAAGCTTATTTCGACAACCCCAATGTCAACGCGATCAATTCGAACCCGAATCATTTGTGTAGGTGCAGGCATCGCCCTGCTCGCCGGATGTTCAGTTTATCGTCCTGACTTAAAACAGGGACAGACAGTAGATTCTGAAGATATTGATAAAGTGACCATCGGCATGAGTGAGAGTGAGGTGCGCGAGATTCTCGGTACGCCGTTGGTCAATGATGTCTTTAACAATCAACGATGGGATTACATTTACTTCGCATACGATCGAGACCGTGTTAAAACAAGCCATTCGAGAGTGAGCATATATTTCGCTGACGGTGCAGTCGCTAGTATTGAGACAGACACAGAACTGGCTCCAGAATCCGAACCAGTATACGTAACACCAGAGAAGAAAAAAGGCTTCATGAACCGGATAAAATCTGGCTTTTCTTCCGTTGGAAATTTTTTCAAACGAGAAAAAAAGAAAGACGAAGCCAGCGATAAATCCAACTAAGTACGTTTATTCAGGTGCGGTGAGCACCCTCTGCGATGACTCGCCGTCCTTTCTCACCCCATTCTTTGCATGCGTCGTCCACCCATCAGGTGCATATGCAAGTGAAACACTTCCTGACCGCCGTCACTATTGCAATTGACAGTTAAGCGGTAACCGTTTTTGTCGACATCATGTTTTTTTGCTAGCTGGGCAGCAACTACGAACATATGTCCCAAAGTCACTTCATCTTCAGAATCGACATCATTGACTGTCGGAATCAACTTTTTTGGAACAATCAACAGATGTACCGGTGCCTGCGGTGAAATATCTCTAAACGCTAATACAGTCTCATCTTCATAAACGATATCAGCCGGTATTTCTTTGCGAATGATCTTACTAAAAATTGTCTCTTCTACCACGATGCCTCCGAATTGTTGATGAAAGGCCAATTTAAGGCAAGAATTATAAATCTCCCACTTCATGCGAAATTATCGATAAACGAATGTACCCAGGACATTTCACTTGAATAGAGACATGGTATTTCATTTGTAGTAAAACTCTATTGAAAACAAAATCTTAAATCATATTTTTAAATCCTTTAACTGCAGAGTTCTGAAGCTCTGTAAAATCAAAGAGTTGACAAACACCCCAGTTGTCACCCACGTGGGTGATAACTGAAACTGAGAGAGACGGTGAATTGAGCCATTCCGGTTGCGGTCATTAATCGTAGCTATGCCACTAGCCCCTGTTTAACACGTTCATGCTGCTGTTGCATGAGGGTGGATGCTGTCTGGATGATGTGCGCCACCTCAAGTGCGAACCGGTGCTGATGAAACTGTTCGGTTTCAAGCACTTACTGAACGTACACACGCTAGACATCGATGCCTATGTTGATTGTTTGACGGTTGAGAATCAATGTTGGCTTGGCTCAGCGAAGGCGGCTAAGTAGAAACGAATTAGTGAAATCGTGACCGACAATTTATGATGGCAAGATAAGGAAGTTCACACAGTTGGCACAAATCCAGCGCGCTATACTACATCAATAATTTGATTCATGTTATTGTCATCACCAAGAGATCAACATTTTGGAAACACTCAGAAAGACAATCACTGTTACTAGCCTGACTTTACCGAGTTCGAGGGCAATTCAAGACTGACTTTTCTCGCCTCGTTTCCACACATACCTTCTAACCATCTGTTTCCATACAATTAAATCAAGCCGGCAAGGGCTCGATTGAGATCATTTTGTCCTGATTTATTGTATGACCTAATAATAAATGCACTGCTTACTGTGCCTTAATACTTATTATTCATTTGGTTTTATTCTTTTTTTATGTATAATGCTTTCATTATTTATCACATGTGTGTCCTAACCATGCCCAGCATCACCGCCAAAAAAATCAAGGGCCATACCTACTACTACGCCCGCCAGTCCCAACGCATCAACGGCAAACCCAAAATCGTCTGGCAAAAATACCTCGGCCGCGCCGAGGATATCATCGCGGCCCGCGACGCACAGCCGGTCCCCAAAGAAGTCCTCATCCACGAGTTCGGCGCCAGCGCCGCACTCGTCGATGTCGCCAGCCAACTCAATCTCGTCAGCATCATCGACCACTACGTCCCCAAACGCTCGCATTCCGTCTCAGTCGGCACTTACCTGCTGATCGCCACCGTGAATCGCTGCATTGCACCCTGCTCCAAAAACGCCACCGCCCAGTGGTTTGCCACCACCATCCTGCCCAGAGTCCTCGGCGTCGAATCCGCACAGCTGACCAGCCAGCGCTTCTGGGACAACATGGACCGCATCGGCCCGGCTGCGCTGCGCAGCATCGAACGCGACCTGGTCTGCCACATGGTGCAGCACTTCAGCGTCGATGTCAGCCAGCTGCTGTTTGATGCAACCAACTTTTTCACCTTCATTGACAGTTTCAATGACCGCACAGCGCTCGCCCAGCGCGGCCACAGCAAGGAAGGCCGAAAAGCACAGCGCATTGTCGGTCTGGCCCTGCTGGCCGCGGCCGACCATCATGTGCCGATTCTGCATCACACCTATCCCGGCAATCAGCCCGACTCGCCCACCTTTCGCAGCCTGATCGATGATTTGGTGGCAAGATTTCATGAACTTGACACCGAGCACGACTCAAACGTTACCCTGGTGTTCGACAAGGGCAATAACTGTGAGGACAATATTGCCGCAATACACGACAGCCCTTACGCCATGATTGGTTCCCTGGTGCCTGCGCAGCATCCGGATTTGCTCGCAGTGCCGGCGCGCAGGTTCAAAGCGCTCGCTGAAATCGAGGGCGTGAGCACCTGGCGCACGACCAAACAGGTGTATGGCATTGAGTACACGGTCGTGGTTGCGAAAAATGAACATCTGGTTCAGGCGCAGACTGCCACGCTTTTGCGCGAGATTGCCAGGTGCCGGCAAAAACTAAAGACGATTCAGTGGCAGCTGCGGCGCTGGCAGAAGGGCATTGTGAACAAGGGCCGGCGGCCGACTGCGGCCGGCACCCGGCGCAGGATTGACGAGTGTCTCAAAGCGCAGCACATGAAAAAGCTGTTCAAGGTCTCGGTCAAGTTGGGCGACAAAGACATGCCCAAGCTCAACTACCGCTTCAACCGTTCCGCGTGGCGCCGCCTGCAGCGCACATTGCTGGGCAAAAATCTCATCTTCACTGACCGCAGCGAGTGGAGTGATGCACAAATCGTGCATGGCTATCGAGCGCAGCACCATGTCGAGCGCGCATTTCGGGACATGAAAGACGTGCGGCACATTGCCATCCGTCCCCAGTATCACTGGACGGATCAGAAAATCCAGGTGCATGTGTTCATTTGTGTGATGGCGCTGATGCTGCAGACTCTGCTGTACCGGCGGCTGGTCAGTCACGGGCAGACGATTTCTGCGCGGCAAATGCTTGATGAGCTCGCGGCAATTAAGGAGGTCGGGGTGGTTTATCCGTCCGGGCGAAAACAAAGCACGCCAAAAATACAGATGACGCTGTCAGGCATGTCTGACATCCAGAAACAGTTGTACAAAATGCTGCAGCTCGAACGTTATCGGACCGGTTAGGTCACACACTGTCACAGGCCCGCTGAAAGCCTGACTGTCGTCGGGACAGTCGGGTTATAAACCCATCGGGTCAATGGGTTACGCCAAACGTATCGCTTTCATATTGGAGATTGCATCGTGATATATTTACTGAACTCGGTAAACTCAGGCTAGGCAGCAAAACGAGTGGATTAAATCACAAGTTGAATCAGGTAAATTTATTAACTACAGCGAATATTTCCGCGACCTTGTTCGTCGCGATCAAGCGCAACTACTGGAAATTGAAACTATTTGCAGTGAGTTGATAAAAGGCGAAAAAAGCGGCAAGCCTGTTGCATTCGATGGCGAACATTTCAAAATGATTATGAACGCCAAACATACCTGAATATCTTGCTGAATGTCGATTATCACCTGAAGCAGAGCGAGATTTGGAAAACATATGGGTTTACACCTATGACAACTGAGGGATAGCACTGGCCAACAATAACAGTGTCAAATCTAGCGCTGCTTTTGATCAAATTGTCAACAACCCACAACTCGGCACAAAATGTGACCACATTCGAAAGAACTATCGCCGTTTACCCATTGCACATCACGTAGTCTATTATCGGCTTACCGAATAGGGAATTTCTGTGATTCGGATTCTTCATCAACGGATGTCTCCAATGCGACACTTTGAATGAGTACGCCGTACGATTCCTTATGCTCTGATTTGATAGGTCTGGAAGGTATGATTTCAAACTCGTACCGCTAGTCTTTAAAATTCGGATTGAGGTGAATCTAATGTTCAAGTTGCAGATGACACATAGTCATGTATTTTTTGAAAGTCCTCAAGAATTCGAACTCTGTCATCAATTTAGACATACTAACGATTACTAAGTAATTCTTACAAAATGAGTGCTCATTGGTTACTTCAAGCCACTGCTTTTCGATCCAAATGCTTCACCCTTATCCATTATTGGAGATTGTGACACAAAAAATACCCTCTAAAATTAAAGAGTTAACAAAATAAACCAGTTTCACCCACTGGATGGCAACTGAAAATCTCTTTTAAAGGTTACAAGGCTGATGAAAAATTTTTCCCCAACGAATTTAGAACAATGCGACCTAACTTTTTTCAATTTTTTCAAATTCAATGTGAATCATTCCTTCCGGTACACTGAACAGAATACCAGTTAAATTTGCGATATAGTTATGCTTTCAACCTATGCATTTGCGCCTTGATGTATTGGTGATTAGTCAACTTGACAGTCAGTACTGTAACTTAGACTGCTAGCCAGTATTTCCTATCTTCCAGCAAAATCAAATGGAGAATTTCATGCAAGATTTTCGCAGCTTCCGCATTCATATGAATGATGACAAGAGCATTTCAGCCGGGTTTACCGAACTCAGTGTCGACGACCTGACTGAAGGCGATGTCGTGATTAAAGTATCACATTCAACGATCAATTACAAGGATGCTTTAGCGGCCACAGGTAAAGGCAGAATCCTGAGGAAATACCCGCTCAATGGCGGAATTGATCTTGCAGGTACGGTTATTCAGTCCACTGACTCTCGACACAAGGAAGGCGATTCAGTGCTGGTCGTAGGCTGTGGTCTTTCCGAAGTTCTGGATGGTGGATACTCGGAGTATGCCCGGATTCCTGGAAATTGCGTCGTTCCCATGCCTTCTGGGCTAAGTGAGTATGAAGCAATGGCTTTTGGTACAGCCGGATTTACTGCTGCAATAGCTGTGATTCGTATGGAAGACAATGGTCAAGTCCCATCGCGTGGACCGATAGTCGTAACAGGGGCAACTGGTGGGGTTGGAAGTTTTGCAATCAGTATGTTTGCCAAACTAGGTTATGAAGTGATTGCATTTACCGGAAAGAAAGAGCATAAAGAATATTTGAAGAAATTAGGTGCGTCCGATCTGATTGACCGCAACTCGCTAGAAATGGGAAGCAGACCGCTAGAAAAAGCCGTCTGGGGTGGTGCAGTTGACAACGTAGGTGGCGATACACTGGCGTGGCTGACCCGTACCGTCGTACCTTGGGGCAACATTGGTTCAGTCGGACTCGCAGGAGGAATCAAGCTGGGTACAACCGTCATGCCGTTTATTCTGCGCGGCGTATCGTTGCTTGGAATCAATTCGCTTGAGATGCCTGTTGAAGTTCGCGACAATGCGTGGGAAAGAATGTGCAGCGACTTAAAACCCGAAAACCTCGATCTGATTGTCCGTCAAGTCATTGAGTTTGACCAATTGCCTGAAGCATTTGATCAGTTCATGAGCGGTTCAATAGTCGGTCGCGTTGTCGTCAAAATTAGCTAGTTGGCCACCTCACTCAAGCCAATTGAAATCCAACCTGATCAAGTGAGTTCATCAGGGCAGCTTGATCAGCATCGCTGAGCGTAGCGAGGGGTGGTCGCAGTCTATTCCAGTTTGAATCAGACCGATAAACGGCGTGAACTGCTTTCAGTGCAGCCGCAAGAGGGTATTCAGAGACAATCGAACGAATGGCTTCCACTCGAGTCTGTGCATCCTTGGCTTGCTCTCCTTGGCGCCACAAATCAAAAACATGGCCAATACCGTGCGGGTTGATGTCGGCAGTAGCAGTAATCGTGCCCGCACCGCCAGCACAAAGTCCTTTCAGCAGCAACGCGTCAGTGCCCGGAAAAATCGCCAAATCGGGATATCTATTAATAAAGCCCTCGACACTCTGCCAGTCACCAGTCGAATCTTTAAGACCTGCAACCACATCACCGTGAGATTCAATCAATGCATCAATCAACCGATATGAAATCGGAACAGTACTCATCCGAGGAAAGTGATAGAGTAAAACCTTCAGACCCGGGCAATTGGTTTCATCAATTACCTGTCTGTAGGTTGATATCAGACCAGAGTCCGTCGGATCTTTGAAGTAGAACGGCGGAATCATCAGCACCGCCCTGCAACCTTGAGCGACCGCATGCTTGGTTACCTGCACAGTATCACTGATCGCTGTAAATCCATTGCCCACAATAATTCTAGATGTAGAAACTCCGCGAATTATCAATGTTTCCAAAGCTTGCATCCGCTCGGTCGCAGAAAAGGAGGCAGCCTCACCAGTCGTACCGAACAAAACGATACCACTGCATCCATTGGATAAAAGCCAGTCGACATGTTCGAACAGGCGGGCATCGTCAATCGATAAATCAGCGTGTATCGGGGTTAAACATGGTGCCCAGACACCTTCTAAGTTTATGGATTCAGTAATGTCCAACAGTTCATCACTTTGCACTGCAAGCGCCAGTGCTTCTGAATCGCTCAAATCCCATGCGGATGTTGACATAATTAGCTGTTCCAATTCGGAGTAATCGTTTTTTAGGTTTCAACAATCTTCAAACCGATTGAAACCGTTCAGATATATTATCCCGTTTTTTCGGATTGAGCTTATGCGACTTGGAATTGATACAGGAGGTACGTTTACCGATGCTGTTCTTTATGACAGTCACAAAGGTCTGCTTCGAACCGCCAAATCACTGACTACACACTACGATCTCGCAGTTGGCATTCGAAATGTAATCGAACTGATCGATTCTGATCCTGACAAGGCGCTGTCCGACCTAGTTCAAGTGACCTCGATTTCAACAACACTGGCAACGAATGCCATCGTTGAGGGAAGAGGCGGTACGGTCTGTCTACTACTGATCGGCTACCGACCTGAGGCATTAGATCGCGCAGACCTTAGGAAAGCAATCGGAACAGACCCGGTGGAGTTCATCAAAGGTGGACACACAGCGATCGGCGACGAGTGTCAGACACTCGACTTGGAATCAGCAAAAGCGGCAATTCTACGTCATGCTCCTTCTGTCACCGCATTCACCGTCGCAGCCCTGTTTTCAGTGCGCAACACTGAACACGAAGTTGCAGTTCGAAATTTGGTGCTTGAACTGACAGACAAACCGGTCACTTGCACATTTGAACTGACTGCCAGTCTAAACGCGCCACGTCGGGCGATGACTGCAGTGCTGAATGCCAGACTGATTGCACCAATTTCACAGCTGATCAAGACTGTTCGATCGGAACTCGCTGCCAAAAATATCAAATCTCCATTAATGGTTGTCAAAGGTGATGGTTCCATGATGGGCGCTGAGTTGGCGATGGTGAGACCTGTCGAAACCATACTTTCTGGTCCTGCTGCCAGCATCATTGGTGCTGTCCACTTGGCAAAGTCCCCAGTTGCTGTTGTTTCCGACATCGGAGGTACAACAACCGACATTGCCGTTCTGAGAAATGGCAATCCTAGAATTGCGCGAGATGGTGCCATGATCGGAGGGTTTCGAACTTTCGTTGAAGCGGTAGATGTTTACACCGTCGGTTTGGGCGGAGACAGTATTGTCTCGACAAGCTCTCCATTGATTGTTGGCCCGAATCGCGCGCTGCCTTTGTCATGCCTTGGACAGCAGTATCCCGATATTTTGAAAATATTACAAGAACAGCTGGCGGAGAAATGGCAGGAATATCAAGGCTGTTTTTTACTTCGTCGTAAAGAATCAGAAGACTTAAACGGGCTAACCAGAAGCGACCGCAGATTGTGGGACCTCCTCGAGCACGCACCCATTCGCTGCGACGAACTTTTCAAAGATCCGGCCATGCAAAGGGCCTTTCGACGAACGCGAACACTCGATCTTGTTCACATGGCCGCGTTTACACCAACTGATGCTTTACATGTGTTAGGAAATTTGGACCGTTGGTCAGTTGATTCGGCAAATCTCGGTGCAGAAATCTGGCAAAGGCACCTGTCTGATCGGACAGGCGACTCATTTAGCAATACCACCGAGTTCGCAAAAGCGGTAGTTGAACTAATGGTTCAAAAGTCAAGTTCCAGTCTAATCGAAGCGATTGCTGTTTCCGAAGAATTCAAGGTTCCAAAGTCTGGCTTGAGTGAATATCTGTTGAATCGTGCGGTTGGTTCTGAACGATCCAAGTTGCTTGATGTCCAATTGCACTTTGCGGGTGTACTGGCGGTGGTTGGTGCACCCGCGCGATCAATATATCCGCAGGTTGCCAAACGCCTGAACACCAAAGCAGATATCGCTAAATTCCACGAAATTGGCAATGCAGTCGGGGCTGCAATCGGTACTGTAATGCAACGCGTATCAAGTCTGATAACATCCCCAGCTGAAGGTATTTATCGAGCGCACACACCAAGCGGTATTAAGGACTACGACAACCTTGATGATGCTGCAGATGCGGCTACCCGGGAACTGGAAGAACTGGCAAATCAGCGCGCAGCCGTATCAAAAACTGCAAATGCAGACACATCAGCTCAGCGCTCAGACATTATTGTTCAGGGACTTGGCGGCCACTCGATTTTCATTGAATCGAGAATCACCGTAACAGTGCAAGGGGATGTTGATGTGAGAGTGCAGCCCGCATAGTGGAGATGTGGGGCGCGCTACAGAAACTAAGGCTAGGTAATCAGCACTTGTCAGTAGCAATCACAAGTTATGCGATCGTCTTGAGTACCTGTCCTGGCCTGTTTCCAGTCCAGCTACTATCGCTATAGATCAGCTCACCATTGACGTAAACTGAATCAATACCGTCCGCAGGTTGGATTGGATTTTCAAATGTCGCTCGGTCCAGAATGGTGTCTGGGTCAAATATGACTATATCTGCACTCATACCCTTCCGAATGAACCCGCGATCGGAAATTCCAAATGTAGTGGCAGTATTTCCGGTCATTCGAGCGACAGCCTCTTCCAATGGGAATAGTCCCAAATCTCTTGCATAGTGACCAATCACCCTAGGAAACGTTCCCCATAAACGCGGATGCGGAAAACGATCGCTAGGCAGACCATCGGAACCGATCATTGCACCGGGAAATTTTAGCACTCGCTGCAAATCGGCTTCATCCATCTGAAAATAGATTGCACCGGCAGGCGAAAGCATTTCGACAGCCTGCTCTGCGGAAACACCCCAATCTTCACAGATTGTGCTAAGTTCCGTTCCCGTCAATTCCGGGTAAGCATCGGACCATGTCACCAGGATTCGATCAGCATGCGGTAAATACTGTGGTAACAGGGAAGTTGAACTTGCGATATAGGGATAAACATCAAAATTTAACTTGACGGTTTGTTGAGCATCCTGAATCTGCATCAGTGTAGCCTGTGTTCTACCCCAGTTTTTCTTGCCACAGGTTTTGTGATGGGAAATAACGGTTCGAATGCCTGCATCCTTTGCGACACGAATTGTCTCGTCAATCGACATGTCGATGTGATCACTTTCGTTCCGCATGTGTGTGGTATAGACACCTTTGGCTTTTGCTGCGCGTGTAGCCAGTCGAATCACTTCGCTTTCTGATGAGGCAATTGCAGGCGGATACTCTAGTCCAGTACTGAACCCGGCATACCCGGCTTCCATTGCTGAATCAACCAAACGCTCCATTTCAAGAATTTCCGCTTCGGTCGCGGGTCGGTCGAGACGGTCCATCGTGGCTACTCTGAGAGTCGAATGTCCAACCAACATAATGCTGTTCACCGCAGGCGGGGATTGTTCAAGTTCTTCAACATAAGCACGAGCTGATGGAAATCGATACCAATCTTTACCTCCTAGTAAATTCAGTGGTGGTGGCGGGTCGCGACCAATTAGTGGAGCGAGACTTACACCGCAATTGCCCGCGACAACCGTCGTAACTCCTTGACTGATCTTAGGCAGCATATCAGGGTTGGACAGAAGGATTCGATCATCGTGCGTGTGAGCATCAATGAATCCAGGTGCGACGCATTTTCCATCAGCATTAACTGATTTATCGCAACTCCAGTCTTCAAGTGCGCCAATTGCAGCAATTCTCCCCTGTCTGACTGCAACGTCGGCGAAGAATGAATCTCCGCCGCTACCGTCAATAACCTGGCCGCCGCGAATGATTAAATCAGCATTCAACCGCGACAATTCACTACCTTCTTCGACGCCGTCTGCGCCGTTCAGAATCGTTGGACGATTCTGATGTTTGCGCGGGCAGATCCACAACTGTGCTTAAGTGTTTGTACTTGGCCGATTTGTGAGGGATGGCCATCGCATCAACAAAATGAGCTTGAAAACTGGGTTCAACCGCAGTTTCAACTTTCTCAATATTGCGGACAATGTGCTGTATTTCTACTCTGGACTGTCTGTCCAGTAAAGCAATTCTTGCACCAGTACCGGCAGCATTGCCTGCTGAGGTTACTTGACTGAGTTCACAATCGGGAATCAGACCCAGAATCATCGCATACTTGACATCAACGTGACTGCCAAATGCACCAGCCAATCGGATCGCTTCAACCTCAGCCACATCCATTCGCTCCATCAGAAGTCTGACTCCTGCATAAAGTGCCGCTTTGGCTAGCTGAATTGCCCGAACATCATTTTGTGTAATCATGATTTTTGGGTCTGAATCGTTCAGAACATAAGCAAATGTTCTGCCATCAGCAACAATCCTCTCGCTTTTTTCCGCATTTCTTCCCAAAATCACTCCATTTGTATCGATCACTCCAGCGAGATACATCTCTGCTACAACTTCAATTATTCCTGATCCACAGATTCCGGTAACACCGGTACTGCAAACTGCCTCATCAAACCCTTCGTCTGTAGACCAAAGATCGCATCCGATCACTTTGAACTTTGGAGATAACGTTTCCTCATCAATTCGAACTCGCTCTATGGCGCCTGGTGCAGCCCGTTGTCCACTTGAAATTTGAGCACCTTCAAAAGCCGGACCAGTTGGACTGGACGCAGCAACCATACGATGGCGATTACCAAGAATTATTTCAGCGTTGGTACCAATATCCACCAAAAGAGTCATTTCATCTCTCAAATAAGGCTGTTCAGACAGAACCATACCAGCAGCATCAGCACCGACGTGCCCGGCGATACACGGCAGCACGAAAGCTCGGGCATTGAAGTGAAATGTAAGGTCCAATTCACTCGCCCAGATACTAACAGCCTGATCAGTCGCCAAAGCAAATGGTGCCCCGCCTAGTTCTACTGGACTGATTCCAAGCAATAGATGGTGCATGACGGGATTTCCAACAAAAACAACATCCAGAATGTCGGTGACTTCGATGCCAGCAGATGCTGCGACATCTTCGCTGAGCTTCTGAATCGCTTTGCGCACCTCCCTTGTAAGGGTCTCCTCCTTTCCAGGATTCATCATCAGATAAGATACCCGGCTCATCAGATCTTCGCCAAACCGAATCTGCGGATTCATGATGCCAGCAGATTCAACAACCTCACCACTTGAAAGATCGCATAGATGTGCTGCAATTGTGGTTGAACCGACATCAAAGGCCAAACCGTAAGCGTGACCTTTGAATCCCGGCCAAGCTGCAACAATTTGAGTAGCGTCATGTACCGCGACCGTTACTCTCCACTCACCTTCACGAAGAGTAGTTTGCACTCTTTGAATTTGTCTTAAGTCGCACGTTAAATTCTCAAGTCGCCACTCGAACTCCAGTGCGTCCTTGATACGCTGCAGATCACCAGAAGGATCGTACATGTTGGGTTCCTGTACTTCAACATAGTACATGCGAATGACAGGGTCAAGATTGATGTCGTGTACTTCAGCACGCTTCCTGACAACTTGTCGATGCACCTGACTTTCAGGGGGCACGTCGATGATCACATCACCAAGAATCTTGACAGAGCAGCCCAAACGCCGCCCCTCAATCAGATCGTGCGCTTTTGAGTAGTTGATTTCAAGCGGACTGAATGACGAAAGATGTTCGGCTCGCGATTCAACACCGTGCTTGGCAAAAGATCCGGTGCTCAACTCAATTTGACACCGACCGCACATGGCTCTACCGCCACATACCGAATCTAGATCAACGCCAAGTGCCCTCGCTGCCTGCAAAACAGGTGTACCTATCGCAAACCGACCACGTCGCCCTGAAGGCGTAAAGACCACCATTGCGTCAGCGGCT
This sequence comes from Arenicellales bacterium, assembly GCA_965220665.1. Taxonomy (GTDB): domain Bacteria; phylum Pseudomonadota; class Gammaproteobacteria; order Arenicellales; family JAJDZL01; genus JAJDZL01. Next base: position 2,473,322 of record CBDCQQ010000005.1, on the reverse strand, counting down.
TCAGTCAAGGAAATGTCTCAGGTTGAATAGATGATCTGAACAGAATTGATGCTACAAAGCGGCAGAAATATTAATCGCCGTTAAATACAAGGTTTACGCACTAGCAGAATGTCTTCTGCGACTCCGGTTTCGGCGCCCTGCCCGCTCGCCGCTAGCGTCTTCACTGATGGGTTGTCGAAATTTTGAAATCCAACGCCGACACTCCCGATCCGTCCCCATCATTACATCAGCTGCCATGACTGAATTCATGATTTCTGGGTGCAGCGGACTGGTGATCGCGGATGTCATTCCAGCGCCAATTGCCATCGTCAGGAAAGCCGAGTTTAAACCATTTCGATTTGGGAGCCCAAAACTGATATTTGATGCTCCGCATGTTGTGTTGACCTTGAGTTCTTCACGCAAGCGTTGAACAATTCGAAATACCTGCCGTCCGGCCAGACCAATTGCACCAATCGGCATGACCAGCGGATCAACAACAACATCGTTTCGTGAGATTCCGTAGTCTTCCGCCCGTTCGACGATTTTCTTGGCAACCTCATACCGGACATCGGGGTCTTCGGAAATTCCAGTCTCATCATTGGATATGGCGACTACTGCCGCGTCATACTTCTTAACCAGCGGCAAAACACTTTCCAGACGTTCTTCCTCACCCGTCACAGAGTTCACCAGTGGTCTTCCCTGGTAAACTTCCAAACCAGCTTCCAGCGCTTCAACAATGGAGGAATCAATTGACAGGGGTACGTCGGTCAGTGATTGCACCAATTGAATACATTCAGCAAGAATCCGCGGCTCATCGGCAAGAGGGATGCCAGCATTCACATCAAGCATATGAGCACCAGCCTGTACCTGGGCCAAGGCATCAGATTCGACGCGACTGTAGTTCCCGATCGCCATCTCTGCAGCGAGTAGTTTCCGACCAGTGGGATTGATCCGTTCTCCAATAACACAGAACGGTCTCTCATAACCGATAACGACCGTTTTCGTTTGTGATGATACGACTGTTTCGGTCATTTAAGTGCCACTCCAGCAAACAGCGCAGGTTCCATTTTGGGGGAGTTAAGAATCTGGCGGTTATGCCTTAGCTCTAAGTTCTGCAATCAGTGTCTTACAGGTTTCAACCGCCACCGCAGCATCGCGACAGTAAGCATTCGCACCAATTGCCGAACCAAACTCTTCATTAAGCGGTGCACCACCTACAACCACAATGTATTCATCTCGAATTCCCTGCTCGACCAGCGTGTCGATTACGACCTTCATGTAGGGCATGGTTGTAGTCAACAGTGCTGACATACCCAGCAGCTCAGGTTCATGCTCATCCAGCGCTGCCATGTAATTCTCAACCGGATTATTGATGCCAAGATTAATCACTTCAAAACCAGCGCCTTCCAGCATCATAGCCACTAGGTTTTTTCCAATGTCGTGAATATCACCCTTGACAGTTCCGATAACCATTTTGCCGATTGTCGGCGCTCCTGTTTCAGCCAAAAGTGGCCGCAGGATCGCCATGCCGCCTTTCATTGCATTGGCTGACATCAGCACTTCTGGTACAAACAGAATGCCGTCTCGAAAGTCGATGCCAACTATACGCATACCCTCAACGAGTGCATCTTGCAGAACATCATAAGGCTCCCAACCTCTATTCAGCAGAATATGCGTACCTTCTTCGATTTCCTCCTTCAGTCCATCATACAGGTCATCGTGCATCTGCTCGACCAGTTCTTCATCAGATAAAGCTGATAAGTCAATATCTTCTACGTCGTTATCCATTAGGCACAATCCAAGAGTATTGGTTCATCTAGGAACTCAGGGTAATCAAGTCAGAAAATTTTGCGTATTTTAACTTCTGCTGTTCGCTGAGAAATAAATATTTATTCGATTTATTCTTGAAATCAATAAATATTTTTTTACCACTCCCTAAGTCAGTCGGTTACGGCGCAATGCCTGACTCAAACAATGAATTCCACCACCGCCAAGTGTGAACATTGACAGGTCCAGTTCTTCCACAGTAAATCCGTGCGCACGAAGTTGCTGGCAGGCATCAGGTGAACCAGTCATCGCCAGAATTCTGTCGTCCCCGAGACACATTAGATTGACGCCAAGATTCCGAGCTTCGGAAAATTTGACATCGATAATTTCAAACCCCAGATCTTTCAACCATGCCAGCAACCAAGGTTCCATGGCATCGCAACACGCGATCAAAAGGTTTTCTGCAATTGGAACAACCAGCCCATCCATGTGAACAAACTCTCTGGATATAGGTGCTGTCATGGCTTCCCAACCCTCTGCTCTGACGTATTCTGCAACCTGCTCTGAACCCTCTTTTTCAGACCGCTCGCCGCAATAGCCAATCAAAACCAAACCCGGCTTCAAAATAACGAAATCCCCGCCTTCAAAGTGACCAGCAGTGGCAAATTTCCAAATGGGTATTTGATTATCCTGATAGAACTTGATCACCGTCGCATAGTCCGCGCGGCGACATTTGAGCTGCATATGACAGATGAGTGCCCCCCAAGGTGTCATCGCGGAATTGTCGCGTGCAAAAAAGTTTCGATGCAGGGCTTCATCGGCATCTAAGAAATGGCACTTGACGCCATATTCCTGATACATTTGCACCATGGCCTTGTGTTGCGACTGGGCTAGGTCGTAATCAAAGTTGATGCCGGTCCGTGTGGCATTATCCATGGTACGTCGAATCAGGGGACCAGCATCGACCCAGCGATAGTAAAGCGGTTGTCCAAGCAAGACATCCGTCAATGTTGTGTATTCGTTGTCAATGCCCCAATAATCGTGGGCGAAAGCCGTCGACTGTTTAATGTCACCCATTTTTTCCCTGTACATCAATATTCCTCCAGACTTCACGCAAGAAATTCAAGCCACCTGTTCGGGATCAATGAATCACTGAATGGATTCAGGTAATCAAATAGCGAATGATAGTTAATATTATTTCTACTGTGGGATTGGTTTTGATTCGCCGAACAGTCGAGATATGTGCGCTTAACCCTCACAGATCCGAATGTGCCCAATTGACGCTTCCGGTTCCTCACTCAACAGGTCCGCTCACTGGGTGAAACATAGAGTGCAGCACAACGACCAGCTGCAGGGAGTAAATTACGTAGAATCACCACCATACGAGCCTAGTTCAGGTACTCCTTGAGCGGCGGCGTCATCAATTGACAAAAGACTGTCTGGCATTAGGAACAAAGCTGCGCAAAATTGAGTTCGTCGGAGAATTGTAGCTGATCGCGTCGGTCGACTTGCGCATCAAAATTCAAGTATTGATCTTTACAACGTTATCTGAAATCTCCTGCAAGATTTCCTGTTCGTGTTCATTGAGAGCAGGTGGTGCCTGACGAATCGGCAAATCGCGATCCGACAGGTGCACTGGATGTGAAAATGTTTTTGTAATGGTATTTCCAGGCAGTTCAAGCGGTTGTACCCAACCGTGGCTGCTTACCTGTGGATCATCGAGTACTTCACCATACCGATTGATCGGTGCAGTCGGCACACCTGCTTCCAGAAACCGCTGATACCAACAATCAGCTGTATCACCAGCAAATTCAAGTTCCAGAATTTCTGTCAATTCACTTTGATTTTTTGTACGCAATTCGGTACTGGTGAATCTCGGGTCGTCAACCAGATCAGGTCGGTTAACAACATCACAGACTATTTCGAACAGATTCTGATTGCCTGCAGCCAGTACGAAATAATCATCGGAAGCCTTGAATGCCTGATATGGAGCATTTCTGGGGTGCCGCGATCCCAAACGTATAGGATTCTTACCAGTACCGAAGTATTCGCTGACTTGCAAGGCGGCGATTCCAAGACTGCAACCCAGCATGGACGCATCAATATGAACTCCTTTGCCTGTGGTCTTGCGTTCAAACAATGCGGATGAGATGTGGAATGCCGCGTACAATCCAGTCGCAAAATCACTCAAAGGTACGCCGCATTTGATCGGCGATTCACCTTCTTCACCGGTTACGCTCATGATGCCCGACATGGCCTGCATGGTAACATCGAAAGCACCTTGTTGGGCTCGCGGGCCAGTTTGCCCAAATGCGGAAATTGAACAGTAAATTAGCGACGGATTGATCTCAGAAACGGTATCGTAGTCAAGTCCCAATCGCCGCATTACCCCGGGACGATTATTCTCCAGCAAGACATCGGCACTTTCAATTAGCTGACAAGCTGTGTTGAGACCATCAGGGGACTTCAAATCCAGCGCGATGGAGCGCTTGTTTTTGTTGACGGATGCAAAGTTCCCGCTGAAGCCGTTAACTATGGGTGGCCATTGCCGCATTGCATCTCCGCCAGGAGGTTCAACTTTTATGACATCGGCGCCAAGGTCGCCTAGCAACATAGCGCAAAATGGACCTGCTGCAATTTGGCAGATTTCAATGACTCGCACCCCGGAAAGCGATAGTTCGACTCCCTGGGAGGAAAAAGCGCGGTTACCGAACCTATTGAAATTTGGGGATTTCATAGACTCAATTGGCAAAAAAAATAAAACCCGGCACGGCCAATAGAACCGTGCCGGGAAATTCAGTCATTGGACTATGATGGGAATGAATAAGGCAACTTGCGTGCGCGGATAAATTCCCCTTCCGTGGTATCTGTATACGGAATTTGTTCGGAGCGGAACTTTGACATGCTGGCAAAGATTTTCGCACTCCATGGATCATTGGCAACTTGATCAGCGATGATTTCACCGGCCGCATTGCCAATTGCGATAAGCGCATCATCCGGTATGACCTTAACAATGACGCCTTCCTCATTAATTAGCTTTTGAAGGATTGCGCCAGAGTAGGCAACTGGTTCCGAAAGCGCGAAGTGATTCGCAGAATTCGCGCACTGAGTCACGATCGCCTTAAGGTCGTTAGGCAAAGTATCCCACGCCGCCGGATTGATGAACAGATCGAGCGAAGTCGCCGCTTCGTGGAACCCCGGAGTGTAGTAATACTTTCCGTGACGCCAGAATCCCATGGTAGCTTCACCATAGGGGCTGTTCCATTCCACCCAGTCCACTGTTCCAGAGGCAAATGCCTGCGCAACTTCGGATCCAGGCAGATTGATCACTGTTGCGCCAATTGCTGCCATAGACGCACCACCGATTCCGGGCATACGCATTTTCAGCCCTTTAAAATCCTCAAGTGAGTTGACTTCCTTTCTCGAATAGCCGGGATGCTGCACACCGGTATTGCCACAGATAAGGAACCGACAGCCAAGCGCGTCTTGATAGAACTCGTCACAGAGTTGCGCACCACCGCCGAACTGAATCCAAGCGTTGTATTCCTGCGCAGTGAGACCAAATGGAAAGTTGCTCACCAATTGCGAGGCAACCGCTTTCCCCTTCCAGTAGTACGGGGCACCGTGCCCCATTTCAACCGTGCCTGCACTGACAGCATCAATCGATTCGAATGCTGGGACGACTTCACCGGATGCAAATAGCTTAATTTCAAGACGGCCATCTGAACATGCAGTTACTTGATCCGCGAAATACTGTGCTGTAGTCCCGAGTCCTGGCAAATTCTTCGGCCATGTCGTAATCAATCGCCACTGTATGCGATCTTGGGAAATTGCTGGAGCGGCAACTGCAGCAGTTGCTAAACCCGCTGCTGCGGCTCCTGATTTTTTAATGAAATCTCTTCTTTTCATATCACCCTCCTGTTTCCAGTAAAAATATGATTTGTCGGTCCACAACAAGGTACGTTTGAGGTTGTGAACCCTCGTGTGGCGTTATGTGAAATTCAATCTTATCTTATACATTACAAATATGCAACACTGGCTGGCTAAGAAAGAGAGAGGGTTTTGCGTTAGCAACAATTTTAGGGTCAGAAAATTCTGTCACGGAGAAAAATTCGGTCAATTTCGCGAAACAAAATCCCGCCCGCCGCTGATTTCCGAGTCATCAAGGCGCCCAGTGCCGCGAAAACCGCCATTGCCGGCGACGCGGGCGAATTGCAGCCGCGCCGAATCTGCCGCACCCGCAGCATCGTGTTCGGTTTGGATTTTCCGAGCCCCGGGAACCGGGGCGCCAGTCAGGCCGCCAGCGAGGACGCCCAGCTGCGCATCTTTTCCGGCTGTCCGGCCTTGACCGCCACACACGCCCGCGCCAGCATCACCGCATAGCCAACGGTGAACTTCAGCGTCAGGCGCGCTTTGCCGCGCAGGAAATGATCGTGCGCCAGATGCGCCTGATCGACTCTTGAATAAATGCGTAATAAACACTTATCCGAACGCGTAGTAAACACTTATCCGAACGCGGAATAAACCTAATCCGAACACGGAATAAACACTTATCCGAACGCGGAATAAACCTAATCCGAACGCGCAGTACGGCTGATCTGCAGGATGCTGGAGGTCGGTTTTTCGGCGGCGGTTTCTGTCAGTGCAATTTGACTATTGCAGGCGTTTTTCGTATCAATCGCAGTTTTAAGTGGCGATTGAAGTCAGGGAGGCGTCAGATGACGAGAAGGAGAATTCCGATGAGAAAACATAAACAGATACTCAGGCTGCATCACGAAAACGGCTGGCCGATGCGGCGCATTGCCGAGGTGCTTGATGCGGGTACCGCGACGGTTCACAACGTGCTGGCCCAGGCCCGGCGGGCCGGTGTGAGCTGGCCGCAGGCCGAGGGCATGGATGAGGCTGAGCTGATGCGGATTTTATATCCGAGGTCCGGGTGCGCCGGGCGCGCCGATGAGGTGGATTATGCCTGGGTGCGCGGTCAGCTGGGTCTGAAGTCGGTGACGTTGAAGCTTTTGTGGCAGGAGCTTTGCGAACGGCAGGGCTACGCCCACAGCTACGCCTGGTTCTGCCGCTGCTACAATGCATGGGCGAAAGAGGGGCGGCGCTCGATGCGCATGGATCATGTGCCGGGCGACATGGCCTATGTGGATTACTCGGGCCTGACTGCTGCGGTTGGCGTGCGCAGGGCGCAGATTTTCGTCGGTGCGCTGGGGGTGTCGCATTACACCTATGCGCGTGCGGCGTGGACGCAGGGTCTTGAGGACTGGCTTGCGTGCAACACGCAGATGCTGGAATATTTTGGCGGGGCGCCGAACCTGATCGTGCCGGACAACCTGAAAAGTGCGGTCAGCAAAGCCTGCCGTTACGATCCGGATGCCAACGGCGTCTACCAGCAGTGGGCGGCACACTACGATGTGGCGGTGATGCCGGCGCGGCCGTATCGTCCAAAGGACAAGGCGATTGTGGAAAATGCGGTGCAGCAGGTTCAGCGGTGGGTTCTGGCGCCGCTTCGCAATCAGCGCTTCGAGAGACTTTCGCAGCTGAACCAGGCGGTCCGCGGCCGGATCGAGCAGCTCAACGAGCGGCCGTTTTCGGATCGTCCGGGCAGCCGCCGGGAGATCTTCGAGTCGGTTGACCGGCCGGCTCTGCGGCCGCTGCCGCTGGCACCGTTTCATGCACTTGACATCAGAACCGCAAAAGTCGGTTGCGACTATCACGTCCAGTATGCCCGGCACTGGTATTCGGTGCCCCACGAGCTGGTCGGCAAAGCGGTTGAGATCCGCGCCGATGCCGATGTGGTGACGGTGTTTTTCAAGGGCCGGCAGGTGTGCATGCATGTCAGACAGCCGCAGCATGGGCACTCGACTGTGGATTCGCACATGCCCAGGGCGCATGAGTTCATGCACAAATGGACGGCCGAGCGCATCGAGGGCTGGGCCGCCGAGGTGGGCGAGGACTGCCGCGCGTTCGTGCAGGCAAGAATCAGCGAGGCGCGGCATGTCCAGCAGGTCAGCCGCAAGGCGCTGGGGCTGCTGTCGCTGAGCCGCGAATACGACAATGTGCGCCTCAATGCGGCCTGCCGCATCGCCAACCAGCAGGGACTGAGCCGTCTCGCACAGATTCGGGAGATTCTGACAAATGGCGCCGACCTGCGATGCCAGTCCGCCGAGCTGGATCTGCAGCTGCCGCAGGATCACGAAAACCTGCGCGGCGCAGACCAGTTCAAGTGAGGGGTGCATGATGAACAGACAGGTACTGACCAATCTGAGGAAGCTGTCGCTGGGATCGATGTCGCAGGCGCTGGAACACCAGCTTGAGCAGCCCGGCACTTATGAGGATCTCGGGTTCACTGAACGGCTGGGTCTGCTGGTCGATCACGAACTGCAGTGCCGACATCAGCGCCGCCTGCAGCGGCTGATCAAAGGCGCCGGTTTCCGCCTCGCCGCAAGCCTCGACGACATTGACTACCGCGCGTCGCGCGGCCTCAGCCGCCAGCAGATCGCCGAGCTGGGCCATTGCGGCTGGATCGAAAAAGCCCAGAACCTGCTGATCACCGGACCGTGCGGTTCGGGAAAATCGCATGTGGCCTGCGCACTCGGACGCTCGGCGTGCCTGCTCAATCACGACGTGCGCTACCTGCGTCTGCCGTCGCTGCTGTCGCAGTTCGACCAGGCCAGAGCCACCGGTTCGTATCATCAGTTCATCCAGCGCCTCGGCCAGGTGTCGCTGGTGATCATCGACGACTGGGGCCTGCAGCCGCTGACGGCGGCCGACCGGCGCGACCTGATGGAACTGATGGATGTGCGCTACGGACGCCGCTCGGTCGCCATGGTCAGCCAGCTGCCGGTCGACAGCTGGCATTCAGCCATCGGCGACCCGACGCTGGCCGATGCCATCTTGGACCGGCTGATTCACAATGCCCACCGCATTGCGCTGCAGGGCGAGTCGATGAGAAAACGAAACGCACTGGAACCGGCGGCGACGCATGAGCCAGGCCCCGCATAATAAGTCCATTACCAACCCTGTGAAAAATTCCCTACGGCAAGTTCAAGCGTGCAGGCACGCTTGCCTACGGGTTTTTTAACAGGGTTGCCAACCGACTTATTTACGCTCCTTGGCATATTGAACGCTGATTCTGACTTGACATCGGGAGGTGTTTCATCGTTAAATAAGAGACTGAAAAAGACACTGAGAAAGACACTGCCGGTTCCGAAAACAGGTGCCGCGTTCAGATAACTGTTTATTCCATGTTCGGATAACTTTATTCGGCGTTCGGATTAAGTAGAATACGCAATAAATCCGCTCCATCGCCGACCTCTGATCGTAATGCCGCCGCCACTTGTATGAATTCGGCGGCAAAGGGCCGTAATTGCGAAGATGATCCGGGTCCATCTTCACCCGCACCACCCGGCTCTTCGACCCCGGTTTCACCTGACCCATGCGGTAACAGGCCGCCTGGCCTTTACAGGTGAAATCATAACTGGCCGCCGGACAGGCCCACTTGAGCGTACCGCGCTTCTGCTCCCGTCCCTGATAGTGCATCCGTCGAAGTTCCCGGCTCTGAGGACACTGACAGTACAGACTGCCGTTCTCCGTGCGAAGAATCGTATCCACCTTCGACTCATCCAGCGGCCGGGTCGGCACCTTCAGCTGCTGCGGATGCAGATTGACGTCCTGCCACATCCGGCGGGTGTCAATCACCGGCAGGATATCGTTCTTAAACAGGCGCTTTCTGATCTGGTTGCTGTCAAGCCCCCGGTCGGCCACGAAACTCCTGCACCGGTCAAAGAACCACAGCTTCTCATGCTCTTCAATCAACCCCTCACAGTGACGGTATTCGGACTCGCGGGCCGTTTCCAGCCGAAACCGAATCGGCAGCTCGTAAGTCACGTCCCCGTGCGTGTGCAGCGTGTAACCAAACCATTTCTTGGTTTTCCTGACTTCCCGGCCGTTCTGATCAGTCCCGTACTGCTCATGCACGCCCCAGCTGGCATCCGGATCCGAGGTGGGATGCCGGCCGGTGGTTTTGTCGATTGCCTTATGCTTGAGCGGCCGGCCGGTCGAATGCGATTCGACGGCTTTGCCGTCGTAGCCGACACTTTTTCCAAAGTCCGGCAGCAGTGCCGCGATCTCATCGACCTGCGCCTCAAACACCCGCATCAGCGCACCGGTACCGCGTTCAATCTCGGTCAGCAGTCGGATGAACCGGCAAAAGGCCGAATCACTCGGCACCGCATAACCGCCAAAGGCCGGGTCGGTGTGAAACCCACGCCGCATCGGAAAGCCCAGCACATGCATCAGCGCGGGGTTGCGTTTCAGCTCCCGGACGAATCCGGACACGCTGCGGTGCTGCAGAATGTCGATCGCGAACACGGCATTGAGCATCGCTTCGATGGGCCAGTCCCGCCGGCCTCTGCCTTTGCGGCGGATGAGAATCTCATTGATGAGCTCTGAGAAGTCGAGCTGTTCGAGCAGTGCGGTCAGGTTTTTCAGCTCACAATTGTCTGCAGAGTCAGACGCGAAAAGGTCATAATTGATGAGTGCCATGCGTGAATCTCCCGTGGGTTGGTTTTTGTTTCTTTTATGGAGTCAATTATACACGATTGGGATTCGCTCATGGCATTATTTGTCAATTAAAACAAATCATTAGATGATTTTCGTTGGATTCGGCCAGGTGCCCGCAGAGGGCTCAGCGGCGCGCTGAACGGTTGGGGTGGAAATTCGGGATTTTGCCCTGACAGGCCGCAAATGGCGCCTGATTGGCGGTTTTTGTGGGGTAAACGAAAATTCAGACCCGCTGAATCGCGCGTCTATTCAAGGGGTTACCGATCTAAAAATTCCCTCAGAGATTTCCAGACTTCCAATTGTAGCGCTTACGCAGTCAGATTCAGTTGCACTGAATGTTCAAAATCGCATTGCAGAGTTACCCAGAATTGCACTTGTTGGTAATCGTCAAGCAAAAATATTACAGCTTGCTGGTACCTGACTGTCTCAATGATGAACCGGGTGATCAGAGGAAATGGTTTCTGTACTAAACTTGACCCAATGATCGACTTGACACATCAGTCTTGGCTGTTGCTTCAAACGCATAGTTTCAAAATTGGAAAGCAGTAGTCCGACAATAAAGAATCACAACTGACTAAGAAATTGCGCTTCATATAAAGGCCAATGCTGCAAGACATCCGTCTTTTTATAAGCAGGCTTTCCAGCAAGTAGAATCGCCCGTGACGGATGATATCGCTCCAGGTAGGAAACTAGACTCTTAGCACGCGTACGTGATCCACTCTTTACTTCGACAGGAACGATTTCACCATCTTTGCACTGGTGCACTAACTCGATTTCAGCCCGGGCTTTATGCCAAGAGAAAGTAGGGTAGACTGAATGTACAGCGAGTTCGGTTTGTACAAAATTTTCGGCAATGAACCCCTTGAATTGGAAATTTTGCAGCTTTTGAACATCATAAGGTAGATTAAGCATTTGGCCTAAGAGACCGACATCAAATAAATACAACTTGAAGATGTTGTCTTGAACCAGAGCTTGAAGAGGTGCATTCGGCTTGCTAGATATGGGGTAGCATTTTCGAACTAATTTTGCTTTTTCCAGCCAATCAATCGGACCGTTCAGATCGCGGTATCTATGTTTACGTTCGACAACACCCTTGAATTTGAATCGCTGAACAGAGTTGTCCTGATTGGAGGCCAACTGCCTTGGAACTGCTGAAAATACTGCATCAATATGAAGAGCATTAATTCTGCCAGCATACTTTCCAAAATCTTGACGATATCCTACAACTAAATCATTCTGAATTTGCCTGATATCTTTCACTTTGTCATATAAACGGCCTTGACTGTTATGCCAGTGCATTACAGCTTCCGGCATGCCACCAACAAAATAGTAGTCAAGAAGTGTTGACCAGAGATGATCGAATACAAACTGTGAATCACTACGTTCACGGAATGATTCAAGCAGTTTTGGATTGCCTTTCGCCATTAGAAACTCTTCATAGCAGAGAGGAAACAGCTCCAAGTGGTGAATAGACCCAACAGGAAACGAGTCTAATAATCCAATGTTTGAACCAGAGGCACATACATAGGCATGGGAAAGATCTTCTGCGAAATATTTCAGCGAATCAACAGCACTCTGGCACTCGCCAATCTCATCGAAGAAAATCAAATCATGGTGAAGATTGATACTGGTATTAAGATGCAATTCAATCTTCGACAGAATTGTTTTGGGGTCTAGAGAATCAGTAAAAAGCTTGGAAAGACTCGAGTCCAACCGAAAATCCAATCGGTGCACTTTCCGAAAATTATTCTCCCCAAAAATTTTGGTAATTAAAATGGTCTTACCAACCTGTCGTGCACCATCCAATAATAGAGGTTTGCGACGATGATTGTTTTTCCACTTCAGAAGATCCTTGGTTCGCAGGCGCTGCAACATCGCGTAAAGCGGATAAAGTCAAATCTGTTTGTTTTGTTTTCGCATGATATTAAGTGTTATTACACTTTTATGCGCATAAAAGTGTCAATATACACCATTTTTACGCGCATAAAAATGTCGATAACTTCAACTCTCTTTTTCTAAATTATTTACATCCTCTCGGCAGACTAGACCGAAATCAATATTCAATTACTGCTGTCTGGTGTTATCAAATACATTTACACATAAGTTTGCCCAAATAGGTAGCAATCGCCTGGTATTTGTAAATGCCCCGTGTGGAGCATTGCTCATCCACATCCAAAAACCAGTCACCAAAAATTCCAGTTGGCAGCTGCGGTTCTTCCATCGCTTACTTCCCAATCTTGAACCGCTACACCACTAGGCCGAACACCTCCGGTATGAATTCCATCACAAGCACCGTGAATACAGCCCTTTCAGTTTGTGCCATACCCGGCAAACGGGCCCGCCATCTAATAATGCTTAACTAGCCGGGTGATTTGCTGACTGGAACAGTCGCTCGCTTTGATCAGCAGACCGATCATCATCAGCCACCGAATCTTTCTTGAACAACACAGATAGTCGAAGCACCTCAATTGAGCTGTAGCAACCCATCTTGTCGTCCACTACTTCAAACACCACCGTCTTAGAGTGTTATCCAATCGGAAATGAGTCTGAAGAATTCAACTTTCGTAATGTTCGATGTGACATAATGTCGGATAATAGCTATTATCATATGACAATTCATCACACATCGACTGTACTTATGACATCACAGAAAGATCGGGCTGTTACCCTTCTCAAAGCCTGTGGCCCCATGCGTGGTGTCGAGCTCAGCAATGCTGGAATTCACCAGGAGACACTCGCTCGTATGCTGAAAGAACAAACTCTTACCCGAGTCACCCGCGGGCTCTACCAGCTCGCCGATGCCGAATTGACCGTATCGCACGATCTTGCTGAAGTTGCGAAACTTGTACCCAAAGGGGTCATTTGTCTCGTCTCCGCCCTTCAGTTCCATGACCTTACGCTTCTAATGCCTGGTCGAATTTGGCTCGCCATAGGTTCAAAAGCACGTAAGCCTAAGATCGACTATCCCCCTATTCGAATCGTACGGTTCGGGCCGCGAGCCCTTTCGCTGGGTGTTCAATTCCACACTATTGACGGTGTGTCGGTTCCCATATTTGATCCGGCCAAAACAGTCGTCGATTGCTTTCGATTCAGACAGCACGTCGGTCTCGATATCGCGCTCAAAAGTCTCCACTATGTGGTGAGATCCGGCAAAACCAAACCAGCGCAAATCGTTGATTATGCCCGCGAGCTCCGAATCTGGTCTGTTCTTCGACCATATCTAGAAGCCGTGGTTGCCGATGGTACGTGAACCGAGTAACACCGCGGTTCTGTACGTGCGCGGCTGCAAAACCTAGCTAAGGGCTGGCGAATAAATAACTTGCAAATATTGGCTCTCATTTAGCCGTATTTTGGGCAGATCACCCCGATCTGCCATATACACGCCACCGATTTACTCCATCTGGTGTGTATCCGATCGTCGATTTTATACAATATTCGCATTACCGACCGATGCGGATGACTTTATTATGACATAATGAGATATACGAATGTACCATTATGTCATATAGGAACCGCCATGAGAACCCATACTTTCACCACACAGCCCGTCATCGAGCTGCTGCATCATCACATCGTGGCCTCTTTGCCGGAAATTGCAGCCGCACTCGGCTCGCCCAGCCACCGCACGGTGTGCCGCAAACTCGTACAGGCCGGCTGCCGTTCCAGTTATTCGCACTGCGGACGCTACTACACGCTGGATGAACTGGCCGGCTACGACGAATACGGCCTTTGGAATCATGACGGCATCCGTTTCTCGAGCCGCGGCTCGCTGATGTCAACAGCCGCGTATCTGACCCACAACTCAAGTGCCGGGTATCGGGCCCGCGAGCTGAGCGGGCTGGTCGGCGTTGAGGCATACGGCACGCTGTATAAACTCACCCGGGACGGACGCGTGGTCCGGGCCGAGGCGGACGGTCATATTGTGTATTGCAGTGTGGATCCGGTGCAGCGCAAAAAGCAGCTGCATGCCCGGCAGATCCTCAGTGCGGACGGATTGCCTGAGTTGCCGTCGGATGTCTATCGGGACAACCGTGTGGACACCGCGGCAGCGGCGCTGTTCGGTCTGCTGGATGAGCGTCAGCGGCGGCTGTTTGCCGGACTGGAGTCGCTGCGTTACGGTCATGGCGGGGACCGAAGGGTGGCCAGCGCTTTGGGAATCTCCGCAGCGACGGTTGCAACCGGTCGCCGACAGCTGTTGACAGGCGGGTTGGATCCGAATCGCATCCGGCAGCCTGGCGGCGGACGCAGGGCCGTTGAAAAAAAAACGCTGGCCTGATCGGGCTGCTCACTCAACTGATGGAAGACGACACGGCTGGCTGTCCGGTCAGCGGGCAGTTATGGACCCGGCGAACCACAGAAACCGTTGCACGGCAACTGGCTCATTATGGGATTGTCATTGGTGCGCGCACGGTTTCACGGCTGCTGAAGTCGATCGGTTATGCGCTCCGCGTGAACCATAAGCGCATCGCTTCATGTTCACCTCTGCAGCGGGATGAACAGTTTCAGAAGATTGCCGGCATCCGCAGTGAATGCCAGCATCAGGGTATCCCGCTGATTAGTGTTGACAGCAAGAAGAAAGAACTGGTCGGGCGGTTTAAAAATCCTGGCGCCAAGTGGGGACGGACGCCAGAGCCTGTCAACGATCATGATTTCCGTTCACTCGCCGACGGAATTGTCGTGCCTTATGGCATTTACGATCTGCAGGCCAATGCTGGAAGTTTCTATGTGGGCTGTTCGCACGACACGCCGCAGTTTGCGGTCGATTGCATTGCCCAATGGTGGCAGTCTGAAGGTCTCGAGCGATATCCCGATGCCACTGAGATCGTGATTCTCGCAGATGCCGGGGGCAGCAACGGCTGTCGGCCCCGCGCCTGGAAATTCAATCTGCAGCACCTCGTTGCCGATCCGTTCAACATTCAGGTCACGGTGGCTCACTATCCTTCCGGCGCATCAAAATGGAATCCCATTGAACACCGCCTTTTCTCTGAGGTGTCCAAACATTGGGCGGGCGTGGTGCTGGAGCACGTTGATGTCATCCTTCAATACCTGAGGACGACGACAACCCAAACGGGCCTGAGCGTCACCGCGCATTTGGTGGAAACCGTTTACGACAAAGGCATTAAAATCACCGATCAGCAGATGAAAGCACTCAATTGTGTCAATGACAAACATATTCCGCAGTGGAATTACACCATCAAGCCCACATCTTATTAACGACCCGATTTCACCCGTCGCCGACTAAATCCATCAAGTTATTTTTGCGCCAACCCTAAGGAGCAACAGGTTAATTTCCAGCATTGTATCGCTCGACCTTGCGAACAGACGCATGGAAAATTTTTACGATCTTCTTGCTATGTCAAGACTTTTCGAGATCAATGGTGTGACCCTTGCTACTGCCATTCGAACCACCTTTACGAGTCGAGATACCACCATTCCACTCGAACGTCCTCCGTCATTGACACGGGTATTATCAGAGGATTCTCAAAAACTCAGACAGTGGCGATCGATTCTTGCCCGAGACCCGCTGCTAATCGACGAACCTGATCTAGACACAGTCATTTGCGAAGTCGGGAATTTCATCATACCTTTGGAGCGTGTAGCGATTGATGACAATCGCTCACCGAGTCGTTGGACATACGAGAGAGGCTGGAGTTCAATCCCTTGAAATTGCTCAATCAGAACGCAATTGCCTGCGCAATTTAACCGAAAAGTTGTTTTGGCAGCCAGGTCGCCAGCTGTGGAAAATAGGCCAGAATACAAAGAGCGATAAGTTGCAGTACGACGAAAGGAATAACACCGCGATAAATGTCGCCAGTTTTAATTCGTTTAGGCGCCACACCCCGTAAATAAAACAGCGCCCAGCCAAATGGTGGCGTCATAAAGCTGGTCTGAAGATTCAAGCCGATCATCACACCAAGCCAAATCGGATTGATGTCGGTCTTGAGCAGTGCCGGCGCAAAAATCGGCACGACGATGAAAACAATTTCGATAAACTCAAGAATGAATCCCAAAAGAAAAATCAGGATCATCACGAAAACCAAAGCCGTTATCGTACCGCCCGGCAACGAAAGAAGAAAATGTTCTACTACTTCGTCACCACCTAAGCCGCGAAATGTCAGCGAAAACAATGATGCACCGATCAATATGCCAAAAACCATGCACGAAATGCGGGTTGTAGAGCGAACCACCTCTCCCAATATTTTCCAGTTTAACATCTTGCGCACAGCCGCCAGCAACATAGCGCCAACCGCGCCGAATGAAGCTGCTTCAGTAGGCGTCGCCAGCCCGCCGAGAATGGAGCCGAGTACGGCTAGAATGAGAAACAGTGGTGGAATAAGGACTTTGATGATTTGGGTAGTAAGGTGACTTCGATCCATACTCGAGTCATAGTATGCAGGGGACGCTGCAGGACGAAACATGGCAACCGTGACTTGCCAGCCGAAGTACAACGCCACAAGAAGCAATCCCGGTAGCACAGCACCGGCAAAAAGGTCAATGACGGAGAACGGTTCGAACAGGAAATTTCCGATCGAAAGTTGCGCTTCGCTGTACATACCCGCCAGTACGTCGCCGAGCAACACCAACACCACCGAAGGCGGAATAATTTGACCAAGCGTTCCGGCCGCACAAATTGTCCCACACGCAAGTTTAGGGTCATAATTTGCACGCAGCATTGTTGGCAGGCTAAGCAACCCCATCGTTACCACTGTCGCGCCGACGATGCCGGTCGTGGCGGCAAGCAGCATGCCAACGAATGTTACCGAGATGCCGAGCCCACCGCGCAATGCTCCAAAACACTGTCCCATTGTTGTCAGAAGATCTTCTGCGATTTTGGATTTCTCAAGCATCACCCCCATGAAGACAAATAACGGGACTGCAACCAGTAGCTCGTTGGTCATCACTCCAAAAAATCGCGAAGGAAGGGCGTTGAAAAACAGCATGTCGAAGACACCCATGGACTGCCCGATTATGGCAAACACCACACCAACACCCGCAAGAGTGAATGCAACCTGATACCCAACCAGCATGGCTCCGCAGATTGTTACGAGCATCGCCATGGCAAGTAGTTGACCGCTATCCACCCTGTCCTCCTTCGAAATCTTCTCCAGAATCCTCTGCGTATTCACCAGTCACTAATGCTGTGCTACTTCGAATAATGATTGCTATAGCCTGCAGAAACAACAGAATGAAAAATGCAAGCATGGTTGTCTTAAACAGGTACAGTCCTGGCAATCCGCCGGCCTCCTGAGAAACTTCCAACCGTGACCAGGACAGCAAGACGTACGGAATCGTATACTTGGCAATTACATACAGGGAGGGCATCAACAAAAAAATTGTTCCAAACAAGTCAACCAGAGCCCTATATCGAACGCTAGCGCTGCGGTAAATGATGTCAACTCGTACATGCCCACCCGCCATCAGAGTGTAAGCCATGGCCAGCATGATAATGGCGCCGTGCATCCACACGTATGTTTCCTGGAACCAGACCCAGCCTAAACTGAATCCATATCTCAAAGTGGCAACCGTAAAAGTAATAATTGCCATTGAAAATGCTAGCCAGGCAACCGCATGTCCGACTTTTTTGTTGATGGTATCGATGAAATCGGCGATACGAACAAAGTAATGCATTGCAGAAGACATCGATACTGGCTTGGAGTCTAAACTGATCGGCGGAAAACTATCGACCAATCAATAAAAAATTGATTTCAATTAGTTGACCGCCTTGAGCGGCAACTTTATCTCGTGTCGCTGCTCAATGGCTTGTAACTCCGCTTGCTGTGCGCGTGAAAACAACTGCCGAATCCTGCGCAGAGCTTTGTCAGGCTTCAGGAATACTTCCATATACTCATCATCATCAAAATCAAACATTTCCTGTTGCTTTTCCAGTGCCCACAAATCCTCTGCAACCACCTGTGGAAACATTTGCGCGACCCGACTTGCAGCGGATTTATTCGGGTCTCCCTTTGACATGTGATCAGCTTTGCAATTCACGCACCAGCGCCATATGTGGTGCTTGTCGTCGATTGGTGTGTGTGTATGAAACAGCGTATACCCGCGTATGATGTCATCCTTGTCCAATTGACCTGGAGGGGCCACGCGCATTTCGACCCGTGTCAGACCAGGACTAACCATGCAGTGGGAGTGATCTCTGTCCACGATGTCGTACACGAACCAGTCTTGTAAAAATGGAGGCTGTGTGTAACTCTCTGCGATCCGAATGGTTTTAACGAATTTATTGCCGTTGTCTTCACCTTCAATGAGCTTTATCGGAATTCTGCTGTTGTCGATATCTCCAATGTTTCCGTCGTGCAATGGATAAAAGTGTGAAATATCCATTAAATTTTCGATCAACAGCAAATAGTTAGCCCTGACTTCCATAGGTTCTGAATGGATGGACTCCCAAGTGTCAGATGAAATTTCAGGTGTCTCAGGCGGGCTGACTTCTTCGGCTTTTTCCGGATCACCTGGCCAGATCCAGACCAAACCTTGTTTTTCGATAATTGGGAACGGTTTTAGTTGCAGTTTCGAAGGAATGTTTCCATCAGGGTGAGATGGAACCGCCACACATTGACCGGTGGAATTGTAACAGAGCCCGTGATAAGGACACTCGAGCGTACCATCGGGCATAATTCGACCTTCTGACAAAGGCATGCGTTTGTGCATACATCGGTTATCAAATGCAACGACATCGCCTTCGCTGGTTCGCCAGGTAACGATCGGTTTTTCGCAAATTTTATGCCCTTTCAGCTGATTCGTTTCGAACTCATCGGAGAAACCAGCCACATACCAGGAATTCGAGATGTAGTGATAAGGAATCATAATAATGCTCCCGTTCGGGTTTGAAGCGCAAGAACTGCGCTAATCGCAACTTCAAATATATTTATACAATATATTTTTTACATAATCCGCATGTTGTCGCCCAAACTCTTTCTCATAAATATGTTGGAGCAAGAACAATCATGGAATTAGCCAAGGAATTTCGAGTGAAATTTCAGTTCAACGTGTACCAACCCTCAGCAGAATTATGGCCAGAGTAAGAAATATTGAAATTGAAGAAGTTGCAGACGACCTAAAGGGAATTTACGCGAGATTTGGCGCCGAATACGGGCCATTCCTCAACCAGGTTAAGGTTTTTGCACATAGACCGCCGGCGTTGCGTCATATCATGGGTATGCTGCTCGAACTCAAGGAAGAGAGCCTGTTACCGGTACGATATCTGGAAATCGCCCTAGTAGTTGTCTCAAAACTGAATGAATGCCAATACTGCGTGAGTCATCACACACCTCGACTGGTTAGTACAGGACTCTCGTCTGAAACAGCGGACAAGATTTTGCAGGATGACTGTCCCGGATTGAATGAAATTGACCAACTTGTGAGAGATTATTCGATTCAAGTAACGGAAAATGCCGGACGCATACCAAATAAAATGTTTGAATCACTGCGAAAGCACTTCTCTGAAAGCCAGGTTGTGGAACTGACACTACGCATCGCGCTTTGTGGATTCTTTAATCGTTTCAACGACGCACTCCAGATTGAGACTGAAGACGAAGCCATTCGTTTGATGGTGTCTGCCGACCAACACTGACGACTATTAGGCAAGCTTTCCAAGTCGACTCACCAAACTTCAGTTTGGAGGCAAGATTTTGCCGTTGAACAAACTTCAAGTTCGCGTTCAGCAAGTTCGATACGAAGCAGTTGACGTAATCAGTCTATTGCTTGTTGATCCATGCGGCGCTGAATTGCCCGATTATGCGGCCGGCGCCCATATTGACGTTCATCTGCCTAACGGTTTAATCCGTCAATTTTCGCTTTGTGGTACTCCCACAAACAAGCACAGCTATCTTTTTGGAATCTTGAAAGAAGACCCCGGGACGGGTGGCTCAAAGTTTATTCACGAAAATATTCAAGTAGGCGATTTGCTTGAAATTTCGGAACCCAAAAACTTGTTTAAACTAAGTTCACGTGCCGAGCGGCACTTGCTCATTGGCGGCGGTATTGGAATTACGCCTATATTGTCCATGAGCTATGTGCTTGAACAGCAAAAGGCTGAATACATACTCCATTACTGCAGCAGATCACCAGAAAAAACCGCATTTCGGGAAGAACTTGTTGATGTTGTCCGACATGGTCAATTGTGTTTTCACTTTGATGGCGGCAATCCAGAGAACGGATTGGACATCAAGACTGAATTGCGCAACTATGTAACTGGTACGCATTTATATTGTTGTGGACCGCAAGGCATGATGAATGCCGTCAGAGATTTTTCCAGTCACTGGCCGGTTGGCACCGTACACTTTGAATATTTCACGCAGGATGCGCTTCCGTCGAAAGAATCTGATGAGATTACAGAGGATTCTGAATTTCAAATCAAGCTGGCTAGTGACGACCGTGTCTTCACAGTTCCAGCGCACAAATCCATTGTCGATGTTCTAAGGGAAAACGGAATATTCATTGAAACTTCATGCGAAGACGGGTTTTGCGGCACCTGCCTCACCCGATACCTGGAAGGACAACCGGACCACAGAGATGAGGTGCTTGACGATGAAGACCAAGAGGAATATGTACTCATCTGCTGCGCCCGCTCAAAGTCTCCAGAATTGGTACTGGACCTTTGACAGATACGTCTGTCTATAATCCTGACAGAACTGATTTTTAACAGAATCAATCCAGATATTCATCTATCTGAGAGGTTGAATTAGCAGACTATCCAGTCTATTTTCAACCCCCCTCCCGAAAATTTGTCTACCGAATCGTCATGAAACGACATTCCTAGGTAGGCAGCGCTTTGTAAGTGCCTAAAATTCGATCAGCGCGATTATGGAATTGGAATTCAAATCGTTGCAGCACCGCAACGGTGAGCTATCGGACACCGAGCAGGCGGTACGCACTCTGCATCCATCAGGCTTGCCTTTGCAGTGGACTAATTGCGCTATTTGAAATAGAATTCAATCCTAGGCAGATTCCGATTCTAATCCTAAATTTGATCAATTCAGTGCTCCCCTATTTTTCAATCAAGACTACATTCAGTTTGCAGACTTACGCGGTCGGGCTGCTATTTCTCGTAGCATCCACCCCTGCCCTATCTGACCAGAACGATCCAAGACTTGATGCATTATTTGAGCAGTTGCATGTTGTTGAGGACCAGCAGACCGGCGATAGAATAACTGACGAAATTTGGGAAATATGGCGGGACTCTGGTAATGATGAAATCAACCGTCTGATGCGAGAGGGCGTGATCTCCATGCAATCCGGTCGTCTGCAACGAGCCTTACGAATCTTCGATCGTATCATCGAGTTGGCACCTGAATTCGCAGAGGGCTGGAACAAGCGCGCGACAGTCTACTATTTTCTACAGGAATTCGAAAGGTCAGCTGCAGATGTGAGAGAGACGCTGCAACTTGAGCCACGCCATTTTGGAGCAACTGCGGGATTGGGACTAATCTTCCTTGAAATTGAATATTACGAAAATGCCCTTGAAGCGTTTGAACGAGCTTTGGATATCAATCCACACCTGACTGGGCCAAAATATCAGATAGAACGCATCCAAAATCTATTGCTGAAAGACCCAGCCTGAAACATCGTCTTTCAGTCGCGGTTAGTTCAGACTAACCTTCATTCTCATCATAACGTTCAATCAGCCAATTTCCAATATCAGCGATTTCTTCTTGCGATACAGAATGTGCTATGTGATAGTCTTTGGCCTGAACGTTATAGCCAAGTTCGGTCAATATCTCTCGTGAGCGCTCTGCCATCGATATTGTTATCAAGGGGTCCATTGAACCGTGCAAGTAAAGAATCGGTGTGTCGCGATTGATGGCGCAGTCTTCATCATGAGCGTCATCCATTCGCGGTAAATAAGTGGAAAGTGCCATGATTCCAGCAAAACGCTCGGGATATCGAATTCCCATATAAAGTGCAATTGCACCGCCCTGAGAAAATCCGGCTAGCACGATACGATCTGTGCTCACTCCTCGGCTATTTTCATTGTCAATGAGTTCAGATATCAAGCTGCAGGAATCCTCAAATCCATCCTTATCTTTAACAGGACGACCCAGAACCGGATTCAAAATGTCATACCAGGCACGCATATGCATGCCCATGTTAATGGTTACAGGCCGGTGCGGTGCATGCGGAAAAATAAATCGAATCTTACACCGAGAAGGAATTCCCAGAAACGGCACTACACCTTCAAAATCGTGACCGTCAGCGCCTAGACCATGTAGCCAGATCACCGAAAGCTGAGGCTGGCCTGGAGGATTGATCTCTATTGTTTCAAGCACGTAGAGCGTCCAAAGTTTTCAAGTTTGACTCAATCAGTTGATGTGCATTCAGGTTGGAACGGATAATGCGCGCACTGATTGTACAGTCTATTTATGACTCCCATCGTTTAGTTCTCAAGAGATCTACAATCAGCTGTATTGCACTAAAATTCCGCAGTAAAATTTTTTGAGTCAGATATTCAATTGATAGATCAATGGTTTAACTTAGATACTTCAAAGGACAATTATCTGCTGCAAGATGTTTTCTCTAACCAGCAATTGAACCCTCAAAAGTTTCTAAACCGCGTTAATCACCGAACGTAGCAATCATTTCGATTTATCTGAATAATTAAATTCGAGATCCAGTGTTTTCCAATTGCAAAATGAGTCTGAAATTAACCACGGAGCGGAAATAAACCTGTTAAAAAATCCGTAAAAAAACAGTTGCGTAGCAACAAGGATATGCGCCTCCCAAAAGCGCGCAATTCCTGGTGTTTTTTATGGATTTATTCACAGGTTTATTCTGCGGTGATCGAATAAATCTTGCCAAAATTGAGTTTTTCTCTGCCATCCCATCTCAACCCTGCAGGCGTTGCTGCCGGGCAACCTCACTGAATAATTTCGTCCGCTCATCCTGCAGCCACTGTGCCGCTTCATTATCACTCATCCTCGCAGCCAGCGCATCAAGTTGTTCGAAACTCACCCCCGGTTTCAGATACTGCCATGCCTCCGGCAACGACTTGAGTTTCTCATACGGCGTCTGCACCCGTTCATACGGATAAAGTTTCTTCTGCCGGCCGCGTTCGTCAACCTCTCGTTTGGCAAACAGACACGGCCGATGATAGTTGACATAGACAAACAGACAGCTGCGATTGAATTCGTTCACCGCACCGGCACAATCCTGTGGGATATGCGCATGACCGAGCAGTTTTCGAATCACGTGCCCATTCTTGCACTCGACCAGCGCATTGTCATTGCTGTGCCGGGTGCGCGACTTGGTGAACTCAATGTGCAGTTTGTTCAAAAGCTCTGCCACTTTGTAGTTGATGTATTCACTGCCATTGTCGGTATGGAATCCAAGGATCTCAAACGGAAAGCCGTCAATCAGCATCTGCAGTGCCGGTATCAGATGCCGTTCAGTGATTTTCTCAACTGAAACAACACATTCGAACTGCGTGACCTGATCAACTGCGTTGATGTGATAAAGCCCCTTGCGACCATCCTGATCGCCCTGGTGGACCGTGTCAACGCGCAGATAGCCGGGCTTGCCATCCGGCTGCGGCCGTTTCCGGGTGCCAATGTCAATCTGCCGAGACTGCGTCTTCGCACGCCAGGTGCGCTGACGCTGGTAGCTGGCAGACTTTCTCAGATTGTAAATGTGCGACACCGAAATGGTGGCCAGGCGCCGAAAGCGCTCATCGCCGTACTCGACCCAGGCCCGTTCAAATATTTTCTTCACCGCCAGACCATTGGGCACATCATGCAGCCGGTCCGTTTCCACCAACAGCGCAATGTCCTGCTCCGTGTACCGGCGGGCAAATCGAACGCCGCCGACACGGCCACAACTGACCCGACCCTTGGTTCGATAGCACTTGACCAATCGGGCAACCTGCTGGCGCGAATAGCCGCTGACCTTCATCAGCAAACGAATCACCAGACCGCGCTGCTTCTTCGACAGCTTCGAATAATTGAAACGAATCAAAACACGCTCAATCCATCGATAGCGAGCCGCTTTGCTGTCGATCACCTCAAACACCACTGCCTGAGTACCTTCCAAAAACGCCTGCACGTCTTCCAGAGTCCTGATTTCTTCCAGTTTCATGATCGTCTTCATCCGCCTATGATGAACCCGATCACCTCGGTTTTTCAGACTCATTTCTCGTTGGAAACGGAATCCTGCTTCAGACTCATTTCTCGTTGGACAACACTGATCCTTTCAAAGGTGCGCAGATAGCAGTAAAATAAATTTTGCTCGCGGAATCAAACCGACTCAACTCAAGAGTAAATTAAATCCACAGTCATTCGAGCGAAAGGAACTCACTCGAACAATTAGAAATGTGAGGAAAGCCGATGGCAGCATATGTTGTAGTTCAAGTCGATATCCATGATCCGGATGGATTTGCAGTCTATCGTGACATGGTCCCACCGACACTGAAAATTTATGGTGGTCGGTATCTGGTGCGAGGTGGTGATCACGAGTGTTTCGAAGGCGAGTGGGACCCGAAACGTCTGGTGATCATTGAATTCGATAGTGTAGAGCGAGCGACTGCATGGCTGACTTCAGAAGAATACGCTCCAGCCCGAGATCTGAGGCAAAAGACCGCAGATTCTAAATTGATTATTGTTGAAGGACTTGCGGATTGACCAAATTGCCCAATATGAATTCGTAGAACGGATCAATAGAATAACAATAATTCGGAGTATCATTTTTGATTGTCAATGTGCTAGCAAAACCGTACCTTAGAACCATTAAATTGACCACACTAGTCAGATCAACGTGATTCGTGTTATGACCATTACAGGCTTACTTCCCATGAAAAAAATCTTTGCTATACTCGGTGTGGTCGTTGTCGCACTGCATATTTCAACCCCTGTGGTTGCTCAAAATGAAACGCTAGTCGCAGTCGATACAATTCGACCTGAAGTCGTTAGCGAAACAGTCGCAGTGTTTGGTGAAATTGTTTCACGAAAGTCAGGTGCTGTTCAAGTCGCGATTAGCGCACCCGTCGCTGATGTCCATGTTCGCGTTGGTGACCGAGTCGAACAGGGAGACTTAATTGCAACACTTGATTCTACCATGCTTGAGCTGCAAAAGAACACGGTCAGCGCCCGCATTGCGATGGCGGAATGGGCTTCGCGACGAGCGGAAACTCAACTTGCGCTGTCTAAGCAGCAAGAGGAACGATTTCGACAATTACGACACTCAGCTGCCACAACTGAAGCTCAACTGGAAGATGCAGAACTAGCTCTGAAAATTTCCGAGCACGCTCTCGGTGAATCGAAAGCAAACATTGACCAAATTCGCCGCGAACTGGAAATATCAGAACATAACATTGCGCTGACAGTGATCGCCGCTCCCTACAGTGGTGTAATCGTCGAACGGTCCATTGAAGTTGGTCAATACAAGCGTACGGGTGATCACATCGTCCGTATCGTCGGAGACCATGATCTGGAAATTGAAGCGTATATTCCTTATCGATATATCGATGTTTTGAGTGCGGGAGATTCAGTTACTGCTGAATTTGACAACGGCACCAAATTTGAAACTAACTTACGAGCATTTATTCCTGAAGAGCATGTCAGCACCCGAACCCGTGCAGTCCGATTTGAATTCGATCAATCTAGCATAAATGATCAGCTAGCGGTTAATCAGAATGTGATTCTACACATCCCAGTCTCTTCCGAGAAGCAGGCGCTGACAGTCCATAAAGATGCGGTACTCGCACAGCAAGGCGGCTATGTCGTATATGTTGTTCAAGATGACACGGCGTCGCCACATGCCGTACAAATTGGTGAAGCGATTGGCAGTCGTTACGAAGTTCTTTCAGGATTGTCAGAAGGTGACAGAACTGTAATTCGGGGTAATGAACGCCTTGTTCCAAATCAGAAAGTGAAGATTATCAATTAAAAAATCTTTAGTATTTACCCACCTTAAGTACGCATCAGAGAGCGCTTCTCTAGAACCCGCTTTCGGTGTCGATCGATACTAATAATGTAGCGGTCGTGGATGCCTTCGCCAACCAGTTCCTCTGAATCGCTCACTTTACAGATAAAGCGAACTCTACGGTTCTGAATTTCCTCAATTCTCACGTCAACTGTCACCACTTCGTCCTGAGGTGTGGCGGCCAGATGTTTAATATCCACCAGGATACCCACTGAATCCCAGCCTTTCGGTAGATTTTCAAATAGCAGATCGCGGCAGGCATACTCAATATCTGCAATCATTGACGGTGTCTCATAGACCTGTAGGTCTTTGCCCATAAACGTGATCACGCGGTCTTCACCTACCGTGATCTCCCGTCTAAGTGTCAGGCCTGCGTTAACCTCGCCAAATTGCTCTTCGGAATTTGTCATTTTGTGAGTTTTGAACCTGAATTTCGCAGCAGAAATCTGACTGTCTGGTGGAGCGGAGGAGGATTGAACTCCCGACCTTAGCGTTGCGAACGCTACGCTCTCCCAACTGAGCTACCGCCCCACTTGCAAACGCGCTAGTATATCCAATCTACTCATCCCTATTTCGCCGACTGAAGGCGAGTGGATGACTAGCCATGACCTCACCGTCATCGACAATCACGATCTCAAACGGCTGCACCTATACCGAGTTGGTGAAGGAATGAACAAATCAGGTAAATGCTCAATCCCAAAGGAAGGTTCAGCGAGAATTTACCAGGTTGAAGACAGGTAAACCACTTCGGTTGTAACACAATAATTGTGATTTGGTCTATTCGCCTGTTTTTCAAGCGATAATTCAGCAGGTGAGTTGCAAGCCACTAAGAATTTCTAAGGACAAAAGAGATTGGTACCTGAACCACTCCTTGTACTTCAATTCCACCTTTCAGCGCCGGATGAAATTTCCACTTTTTCACTGCTTTTCTAGCTGCTTTGTCCAGTCTTCTGTAACCGCTGGATTGAACAATCGTAATTTCAGAGGCTAAACCGTATCTATCAACCACAACCTGAAGTATTACCTTTCCCTCCTCTCCATTTGCTCGGGACAGGTAGGGATAACGCGGTGCCGGATTTGGGAGGCCTTTTACTCCATATTTGGGACTTGAATTAGCAGACGCACTCCCAATAGATGCCACCATTTGTGAATGAACTGGCGGAGGCGAATTAGTCGAAGGTTCTCTGTTGGGTTCGAAATCGTTATGTGAGGGTTGCTGTTGATTTGATTGTTCAGTCGATTTCTGCGTCGTCGACAACGCAACAGAATTTTCAATCAATTGATCGGTATCTGATCTCTCACTGTTATCTGTCTTTGAAGCGAGTTGGGAAAGGCGTTGAGATTTTTCTGCCTGCAGTACTTTATCCGGAATTGAGTTCTTGATTTCAGCTGTCAAACTCTCTTCAAATTTGCCGATGCTTCGGAACACTTCTAGATTTAGTGGTTGATCAACTGTAGTATTCTCGGCATCAGGAATGTTGTCTAATTCCGTGTGTGAGTTTATTTCGAAGTCTAACCATGCCAGACGTATAAACTCGCTATCGAAGTCCGGGGAAACCGGATTGTAGTCGGCTTCATTGGCATTGTCAGTGTCTTCAGCATGCTCGTCACCAATTGTGGTTACTTGATACTCACCGACTAAGTGCGACAAAAACTCTGGTTCAATGGAGTCTGAACCGGCCAATGACTTCTCATTGACACTCGCATCCCTCATCGTAATTTCTTGTTTGAGGTGAGAATAGATGCCCGCTGTCTGAACGTTGATTCTGGGTTTGATCGACACAGGCGGATTGGTGTTATTGGAAGATTTAAGAATTTCATTTTCACTTTCGTTAGAACGGTCATCGAATCTGGCAGGAACAGCATGTTCCGTTTCCCGGATTTTTCCGTCAGATAACCTCTCCTCAAATGTTGAATCAATCAATTCCGATTTATTTTTGGCCAACCCATCCTCTGTTTCAGAATTCGTTCCTAGATTAGCATCGAACAGAGACTCTCCATTTGAATCCCAATCCTGAAAGTCTTCCAAATCTTCGATGATTGCGGATTTTGGCTCTGGGGTGGTAATTTTGTCTTCCGGGTCAATCGCTGCAACCATTTGAATTTCAACATTGTTCAGGTCAAAATTGCCCTCTTGAGTGAAATCTGTTTCGTTAGTGACCTCGTCAGTAGAGTTATCCAATAACCCCGAACTGATAGAATCGTCATTTTTTGATCCGGTTGCACTCGAATAGTCGTCAACTAACGAAACATGAATCGGATTGGAGATTTCCAGTTTTACTGGTTTTGGCTTAACCGCATAAAGGAAAGTTGCAGCAAGCCCTGTGTGTACGATTAGAGAAAGAATCGCACATGAAACCAACCTCATCGTTCGGTTCTTCATGGGTTTGGTATCCTTCTTTTGGGAATTACCAGTAGATCATCGTCCATTTTTCCAAAGTGCGCTTCAATTCCATAACAGTGTTGCAGAACATCGGCAGATAACACATCATCAGGCGCGCCTTCAGAAAAATTCTGACCCTCGAAGAGCAAAGACAGCCGACTGCAATAGCGAGCAGCGATACTCAAGTCGTGCATGACCACTACAGCCCCCGCGCCTTGCGCAACCAAATCCTGCAATTTGTCCATCATATCGAGTTGGTGCGCTGGATCTAGTCCTGCAATAGGTTCATCCGCCAGCAGGATTCTTGGTTCAGTTGCTAAAGCCCGCGCCATCATTGCGCGCGCTTGCTCTCCCCCCGAAAGGGTCGTAATTGGTCGATTCGCAAACTGAAACACATCGCAGGCTTCCATTGTTTGCCACACAATCTCCCAATCTGATTCTGACGGTCGTTGCCATTGCTCCAGATGTGGAATACGGCCGAGCATGACGAGATTTTCCACTGCAAGTGGCCAATGACTTTTACTACTCTGTTCCAGGTATGCGACATTTCTCGCAACTTCAATGCGGTCGATTTGATTTACGTTCTCTCCATTGAGTTCGATGGATCCATGTTCAATCTGCTGAATTCCTGTCAATGCCCTAAGCAGGGTCGTTTTGCCAGCACCATTTGGGCCAATTAGCCCGACAAGTTCACCCGTGTCAATCCTGAATGACGTATCTGACAGAATCTTGCTCCCTCGTCTGGAAACACTTATCTTGTTGGCAATAAGTGAACTCATATGTATTGATGCCTCATGCGCAGTACCAGCCATAGAAATATGGGTGTTCCGACGAGGGCAGTAAACACACCGAGTTTGAGCTCGACACCCAAAGAAATTACGCGGACTGCAACATCCGAAAATAATAAAAGACTAGCGCCTCCTAGAGCACTTGCGGGGAGCAGGTGACCGGGACGGTGTCCGACGAATGGTCTTATCAGATGGGGAACAACTAACCCGACAAAGCCGATGGCCCCAGCTACTGCGGTGGCTGCACCGACTGAAGCGGTTACACCGAAAATAATTTTCAATCTTATGGACCGTAAATTGATTCCAAGTGTCTGCGCGGTGTCTTCCCCCAACGACAAAGCATCCAATGCCCGACCGAGTGTAAGAATCAGAACTATACCTGCCAGCATGAATGGGGCGGCCAACCAGACATGCTCAAAACTTCGATTTGCCAGCGATCCGAGTAGCCAAAATACTATTTCAAGTGAAGAAAATGGATTAGGAGCTAAGTTGAGCGCTAACGAAGTTAAAGCACCGGCCATGGTCGAAACTGCCACACCGGCGAGTATCAAAGTCAACGCTGAACTTTCCCGTCCAGCGATCACCATCATAATTGCAACTCCGATACTGGCGCCCATCATTCCACCGAGTGGCAATGCCCACACATACAGTGCTGCTACGCCAAAGTAAATTGTGAGCACCGCTCCGAGTGCTGCTGAGGCAGATACACCAATCAAGCCAGGCTCAGCTAGAGGGTTGCGTACATAGCCCTGCATTGCAGCCCCGCAAATACCAAGAGTCGCACCGATGAGTAACCCCAACAAAGCGCGTGGCAGCCGAATTTCTTGCACGATGATTGCCGCGGTACCAGGTTCGACAGACATCAACGCATAGAGTATCTCAGTAGCTCTGATTCCAGCTGGCCCAACTGACAGAGAACAAAGAAACGCAAATATCGTCAATGCAGTCAACACTAACATCAGCGAGCGATACCGTAGAGTTGGAAAGCCGCGGCTCGAGTTCATTGGTTAGAACCCACTAACGTTTGTCGGAATTCGGTCAGCTGGCGAAGTGCCTGCGTAACAAAAGGTGTACCACAAATCCAAATTTTTCCTGGATTGTTCACTGTGGGGACACTTGTGAACGCAGTGCGAAGAGCCGGGTGATTTGGAAGCTCGTAGGCGAGCGCATCGAATTCAGAATTTAAGTTTATCATCAGTGCCTCCAAGGGGGAGTGCATGACCAGCAATTCGAGTGGCAGATAGCGGTTGTCGGATAAACCCAGTTGTGTTGCGAGGTTGGAAAATCCAGCTAGCTCGAGAACTTCAGACCGTAGCGTTTGTGTACCCGTAGTAAATCCATTTGCATCATAAACAACAATTGTTGGACGGGTTTCCTGGTCGGAGACTCTTAGTGCATCAATTTCCGAATCAAACTCTTCAATCAGTGCCACGCCACGGGCTTGCTCACCAATTGCTTCTGCGATTGTTTTGATGTTTGTGCGGATATCTTCAATTGTCTGTGCAACGGGTATGCTCAACACCTGATATCCAAGACTCCTGAGCAACAGAATGCCTGGACTGCCAAACTGACTTGTCAGAATCAAATCCGGTTCATACAGAATCAACTCTTCCGCCAATCCATGGTTGACCGGATACGATTCCGCAACTTGTGCCATCATCGACATATCCTGATTGCTTGCGAAGTGACTGAGAGAAACGATTCGTTGCGGTTGTGCGAGCAACAGCAACAATTGGTCAGTACACAAGTGCGTCGATGCAATGCGTTCAGGCCTTTGATCGGCGTATCCCAAGGTGCTTAACATGCACGCGATCGAGAAAATTGCCAAGCCTGTCACTCTAAGCGGAGTTTTTATGTTAATCAGCATCTGCTACTCTTGGACTCGTTTAACGTCAGACAATCGCTCATTGTGAGGTTCAAAATGAATGCTTGATTCCGACGTGAAACGATCGTTTTGCCACGCCATAGCCTCCCACCTCCGCGTAATCAGTCTTGTTGAACAGGTTCTTGATTCTTGCGGTAATCTGGCTGTTGGGTGAAATCTCGACGGAAGCGGCGAGATTAGCTATTGTGAAACCTGGCAACCTGGAATAATCCCAGTCAAACTGCAAACCTGTGTGCTGAATGTTGAGATTCACGTTGGCTGGCCTGCCGAACAGCGACAGGTTTTTGTTCACGTTCAAACTTGCGGTTCGTGTCGGACGTCTGACTAGATTTCTTTTGTTTGCATCGATGCCATCGCTGTGTGTCCAGTGTGCAGAAACTTCATACCCTGCTCCTAACTCACCACGCGCCGACAACTCCAGACCTCGTATTCTGGATTCGCCTGGAACGTTTTGCGAACGATAGATGTTCGTGTTAAAGTCGTTATCATCACAGTTCTCGACGCATGCATAGATATTTATCAAGTTTTCAATTTTGTTATAGAAAAATGTCGCGTCAACAGTGATACTTCCATCGCCCAATTGAGTTTCGACTCCCAAATCCCAGCCTTTGCCTTTTTCCGGTTCGATGGCTGGATTGGGTAGCCAACTATCAGTCCATCCGAAAATATCCTGTACTGTCGGATTTTTTACTCCGGTACCATAACTGCTGTGGATTCGAATGCGATCGTCAAGAATCCATGCTCCCGATAATCGATATGTGCTTTTGCTGCCGAATTGATTGCTTCGGTCATCGTCATAACGAGCACTGGCAGATAGAAACTTTGTTTCATCAAGATTCAGGCGCTGTTCTAGAATATAGCTTCGCAATTTGAGAGTGCCACCGGCGGGATGGCTCAGTGATGCGGATCTAACCTTTTTGTTTTCTTGTTCTGCAGCAAATGTTGTCGAATGAATCGCTCTTTCTGTTTCGTAATTTAGTGTGCTTTGATAAACAAATTTTGCCTGTTCTCCACGACTGAAAGAAGTCTGACTGCCAGCCCTGAAATCTTTTCGATCATGTTGGGACTTGGACAATGAAAATTTGTGAAAAACCGCGTCATCCTCTTGATTGATTGTAAGTGTCGTACCGAACAGAATTTTCTTGTCTTTGCCAAGATAATCGTTGGAATCGAAACTGTCATATTCACCAGCAGACTTGATGCCAATGAGAGTCGCAGACAAGTCGATGTTTTCTCCGGCTTGAAAACCGGTTTTGAGGTGAAGGAACTGATTTTTGTATCCATCAAGTTCTTCGTTGTGAGTTCTGGAGCTAACTCCCTCGGTTTCGTTGTGACTCGCGGATATTGTTGCGAAGTAATCGTCGTTCGCAGTACCAATGTACGCACTGACTTTCCTCGATCTAAGTGTTCCTAGTTCAGCGCTGACCGACGATTCGGTGCCTTGTTCAGGAATTGCTGTCGTGAAGTTAATGACGCCTCCGATCGACTCACTGCCGTGGATTGAACTTTGCGGTCCACGCAATACTTCTATGGATTTGAAGGAAGCAGAGGGAAGGTGTTGAAGTTGAAACTCATCGCCGCTGAACGGATTGCCCATCTCCAGTCCATCTATGATCACTAGTGTATGGTTTGCCTCCGCTCCGCGTATGCGAATTTGTGCGTTACCACCATGTGCGCCGGTCTGACTGACGGCGACACTCGGAATTTCACGAAGCAATTCGTGTACGTAGTCAGTTTTACGCTTTTCGATTTCTTCAGCAGTCAAGACGTATACGCTACTACCGATGTGTTTCGCCGGAACCGGCACCCTACTGGCGGAAACAATCAGTTCTGGTGTACTGGTTTTCGAAGACGAAGCTGGTGATGTTTCCTGTGCGTTATCAGTTGATTCGGTTTCGTCCTGGGCTAGCGTACTGACCGAATTTATGGCAAAACCAAACACAGTTAACAAGATTAGTGTTCTTTTAGTAATTGACTTGGGGATCGACCTGTAAAAATTTAGCATTGCAACGCCTCTTCGTGAATGAAATGAATTTTTCACACAAGCACAGCACAGCTTGCTTTAGGCGACAGGACCGGAAACAGCTAACCTGTATGTTCAGGAAGCTGACAATATTTTTTTCGGTGTTTGTAGAAGAAAACCCCATCACGCTGTGGTGCTCTTTGTGGTTACACAAATTAGCGCGCCACCGATAACGGGGTATCCGTCCCACCAGAACACCCCGTTCGGTGGTGAGGTAACGCTGGTAATGGCAGGTTTCCTGGCTTGCGAGTCTCTGCTAACGTTCTGCCTTCCCAGTTTCCCAGTGGCTTTAGCGAACGGTCGCTCTCCGCATACAGTTGCGGGGGCAGCCAAGGCTTCGGCTATCTAATATACCTAACCCTGTTCCATATTGCTTCCCATGAGGGAACCATTACTGATTTGCATTATAGCGAAGATAGCGTATATTGATTCGATTTGTGAGGCACCCTCTTCTGTCAACCGTTTGCGTTCCAGTACGGTTCGTTGATCGAGTTGTTCAAAAGATACAAACCTATAAATCTGAACTACATTAAAGAGGGTTATCAGATAGCACTAGATTAGGTTTGAAGTTGTTTTGTAATTCCAATTCCTGGATACTCCCCGGCACATGGCAAACAAACAAGCGGCACTGATGATTCAAGGAACTGGCTCCGATGTCGGCAAATCAGTTGTTGTTGCCGGGCTATGTCGAGCAATGAAACGACGGGGAATCAGCGTCGCGCCTTTCAAACCACAAAATATGTCGAACAATGCGGCTGCCTGTCCCGACGGTGGCGAAATCGGGCGAGCACAAGCGCTCCAGGCTCAAGCTGCCGAAATTGAACCAACGGTAGATTTAAATCCGGTTCTCCTCAAACCGCAAACCGACCAAGTCGCACAAGTTATCGTTCACGGTAACGTAGTTTCCAATCTTCAAGCCAAAGACTTCATTTCAAACAGAAGTCACCTGATGAAACCGGTGATGCAGAGCTTCCGCAAATTAACAGAAAAGTTTGACTTCCTGCTGGTCGAGGGAGCGGGAAGTTCATCTGAAACCAACCTGCGTAAAGGAGATATTGCAAATATGGGGTTTGCCCGGCAAGCCGGTGTCCCAGTCTGTTTGCTTGCAGACATTGACCGTGGGGGTGTAATTGCATCTGTGGTTGGTACCAAGGTGGTTTTGGATGCGTCCGATGCAGCAATGATTCGCAGTTTCATCATCAATAAATTTCGCGGTGACGTTTCATTGTTTGATGCTGGAAAGCGGGACATTGAGGAACGAACATCATGGCCCTGTCGGGGTGTAATTCCGTGGTCACGCGCCGCTCGCAAATTGCCGCAAGAAGATTCGGTCATTCTTGATCAAATCTCGGATCATGGCCGGGCAGCGGAACATCGAACTGTGAAAATTGCTGTACCCATGCTGTCCCGAATCGCCAATTCTGATGATTTTGATCCCTTGCGACTGGAGCAGAATGTTGAATTTGGTTTTGTTACCCCAGGAATGCCGATACCCCGCGATGCAGATGTCATCATTTTGCCTGGTACGAAATCAACATTAGGAGACCTTAAGTTCTTGCGCGAGCAAGGATGGGACCACGACATCATTGCGCATGCCAGAGCAGGAGGTGCGGTTATTGGCCTCTGTGGCGGATATCAGCTGCTCGGTCACAAAATACGTGACTTGCACGGTGTAGAAGGACCGCCAGAAGAGGCAGATGGCTTGGGATTGCTGGATGTTGAAACCGAAATGTTAACCGAGAAGACTGTCCGTCCCTTGACTGGGGTCAGCATTCCCGGGGGGCACCCAATAGTCGGTTATGAGATTCACATGGGAGAAACAACAGGTCGCGACACCTGCCGCCGCTATATTCGATTGGAAAACGGCGAAGACGGCGCAGTCAGTTTGGATGGCAATGTGTCAGGCTGTTATGTACACGGACTGTTTTGGAGTGATTCGTTTCGAGCCGCGTGGCTGGACAGCCTTAGAAACGGTACGGCATCCGATCTTTTTTATCGCGACGCGGTCGACAATGCGCTCAATGAGTTGGCTGATGAATTGGAACTCGTACTCGATATTGAAGGACTACTAGCGGATGCAAGTCAATATTCAAAAGGATCATTTCTTTTTCATGTGTGAAAATTGTTGCTGTCAATCGTCGAGTGCCTCGAAGAAAAAAGCTCAACCCTGTTAAGCTACAGATATCTTTACTGAGAATTGGTGATTGCCGATTCTCAGGTGACACCAGCAGTACCCGCTCAGAGGATGTAACCGCTGTTTCCCAACAGATACTGCTCGCTTAGCTAAAAATCTCTATAATCATTTTCTAACTTTTTGAATCAATTATCTTTACCATTGAATCTGAACCAGTCGCGAAGGAGGCTGGAATAAAATTGAGTTGTCATTGCCCCCTTGTCGTTAAAATTTCTCAATATATTCATTGCATTAATCAATTCTTCTGTTAAATGAAAATGATCAAGATTTCATTGTCTTATATACAACCAAAATTTCTTATTTACATATTGATTTGCTGCCTGTTTTCAATTCAGCTGACTCAATCGGCATTTGGCCAAACCCCGGAAGAGGTAGGACTGAAAATTGCAACTGAAGCACGAGAAAAGGAGCGAGGATTTGGAGATTCCACAGCCAAGTTAAAAATGATTTTGCGCCAAAAGAGTGGACAGGAAAGTGAACGGGAATTGCGGATGAAAACTCTCGAAGTTGAGAGCAATGGGAATCGGTCTATTGTTGTTTTTGATCGTCCTCGGGATGTCCGTGGTACAGCGCTTTTAACCCATGTTAACCTGAACGACAGTGATGAACAATGGCTTTATTTGCCAGCATTAAAACGAGTGAAGCGCATTTCTTCGTCGAATATTGCCGGTTCTTTCATGGGTAGTGAATTTTCATTTGAGGACATGAAAAGTGCTGAAGTAAATAAATATGACTACCAATACCTGCGGGATGAAGACTGCGGCGAGTTGCAATGTACAGTCGTGGAGCGATATCCAACAGAAAAAGGATCTGGCTATACCCGTCAAGTGGTCTGGCGCGATAAAGATGAACTTCGTATATGGAAAATTCATTATTTCGACCGTAAAGAATCACATTTGAAAACCTTGACTTTTTCCGATTACAAGCTTCATGAGGACAAATACTGGTATGCTGATTTCATGTCTATGGTCAATCATCAGAGCGGTAAAAGCACAGATTTAGTCTGGTCGGAGTATGAATTTGGAACAGGCCTTGACGATAAAGACTTCACATCGACAGGATTGAAGCGGGTTCGATGATTTTTCGTAGAGGGAACTCGTTCTGTGTACGGATTTTCATCACTGTAACATTTTTTACGTTTTTTTCCGTTCACACCTATGCTGAAAACGATGATCTATTCACCGAAATCTCCGGGACTGTCAGTTTTGAGCAACGAGGATACCTAGACGATCCCAGATACAACGGTCAACGCTCAAGTTTGACTAGCCTTTCAGCAAATGTCACATTCTATTTTGAAGACGCTGACTATCGTAGTTTTACTCTGACTCCCAACTTACGTTATGACGCCGTTGATTCAGAGCGTAATCTAGCCGACCTCAAGGAAGCTTATTTTTTAACGTTTGGAGATATCGGGCAGAGCGAATGGGAACTGAGATTAGGATTTGACCAGGTATTTTGGGGGGTAGTTGAAGCTAGAAATATCGTAGACATCGTCAATCAAACTGATGTCGCAGACCATCCGGATGAAAAAAGCAAACTTGGACAGTTGATGGCGCATCTGACTGTGACCGGAGACATGGGTACGTTGGAACTGTTTGCAATGCCCTTTCATCGCTTGCGTACCTACCCTGGTACCAAAGGCAGATTTCGAACACAGTTTCCAGTCGACAACAGCCGTGCAACCTATGAAAGTCAGCACGAAGAACGAAACTTAGATTGGGCAGCACAATACTCCCACAGCATCGGGCTGCTGGATTTTGGAATCAGCACATTTTATGGAACAAGCCGTGAACCAAAGTTAGAGCCATTAATGTTAGGTCAATTGCCGACAGATGGGGTGGTGTTAGTCCCGCACTACGAAACCATTCGGCAGTACGGGCTGTATGGACAATTTACCACGGGTCCCTTTTTGTTCAAGCTAGAAGCAATCGACCGCAGAGGTGCAAGCAATAACATGTTGCAAAAAGAAAACTACAAAGCCTATGTTCTGGGCGCCGAATACAGTTTCTATTCGATCTTCGATTCCCAGACCGATATGACGTTGTTTTTGGAGCGCACTTATGACACCCGAAAATCGCGTGCAACCAATGCATTTGAAGACGATATTTTCCTGACCTCTCTTTTCACATTTAACGATGTCAACAGTTCGGAATTTCTGGTTGGCACACTTGTATCGAGAGATCGTAAAAGCCAAACACTGGCGTTAGAATTTTCTCGACGTTTATCCGATCAATGGTCGCTGGAGATAGACAGTTTATTTGTGCTTAAAGCAAAAGCAACTGATGTTCTAAAACCGATAGAAAATGACAGTTTTGTAGCGCTGAAGTTAAACTATAGTTTTTGATGAATACA
The DNA here is from genome assembly GCA_965220665.1 of Arenicellales bacterium. Classification (GTDB taxonomy): domain Bacteria; phylum Pseudomonadota; class Gammaproteobacteria; order Arenicellales; family JAJDZL01; genus JAJDZL01. The sequence goes on along the minus strand of CBDCQQ010000005.1, from coordinate 2,435,459 downwards.
ATTTCCCTTTGTAGTGAATCATCACATTATGAAACCATATAATTGAATGTGTTGTATTTTTCTTTGATAACACAAAGGATTTTGCAATTCAGTTTCCATTTGAAGCGTCTTTCATCAATACTGATCTTTCTTCAAACACGTTTGACCTGCTACAGATAGAGCACATTAACCTGAGTATTAGATGCTTGGAAAGACAACGATTTGTATCAACATGGCTGATATGATTAAACGGGTGGCACGCCTTTCCAAAAGACCAGTCTATCTAAACTCCTGAATACAGAATCAATCCCGAATTTCTTAGGAAATAAAAAATGAAAATACCAGCAGACTATCAGGAAGGTCACAGGAAAGCGCTCCAGATCGACAGAGAAAGAGCAGACAACTACATTGCTCATACCACTATCGGTGATCCGTTAGCTGACGAATTGGTTGACGATATGAGCCATCTAGATCAGCGTCAGTCCGCACAAATGCTAAAGACGGCTTTGAGTGTGGAGGACAGTACACGTATAGATAAGAAAGCGCCAGCATCCTTGAAAAAGTTTATTGAATTTTATGATGATGTCCCTGAGTGGGTGGATTTTGATTCAATGACACCGGGTTTCGCAATGTTCCACAGAAACACTCGATTTGTATTAGCCGGGATGGTAGCTGGCACTCTCGTAGAAGGATTTACCACCAATATCAGCCAGTCATTTTTCATCAAAGGAAGACTGCGCTATCAAGGTATAAAACGCCTGCAGCAGAACAATCGTCATATGCTTGATATTTTTCTTCCAGGTGGCCTTGAAAGATATGGAGATGGTTGGGCTCTTTCAATCAGAGTTCGGCTTATACACGCGAAATCTCGACAGCTACTATATGGCGCCAGAGAATGGGACCCGGATGTGTTGGGAGTTCCGCTTTGTTCCGCACACATCGGCTTCGCCATCTGTGCGTTTTCAGCTAGATTGCTAAGGCACATGAAGGCTCTAGGCGCTTCCTTTGACGACGACGAGCGACGAGCGTTTATGCAGGTATGGCGCTATTCAGGATACCTAATGGGGATACCAGAGACCATTCTGTATCAGGATGAAGAGGATGCGCTTGAATTGTTTACTATTGGTCGCATTTGCGAACCGCCAGTCTCAATGGAATCGATTGCAATGGCTTGGTCGTTAATCAATTCCGCTCCATTGTTGTCTGGTACTGTCGATAGTGAAGAAAGGAAAAAACTATCAGAATTAATTTCTCGAGTCTCCCGAGTGCTGATCGGTGAGGAGCTTGCAGACGATTTGTCATTCCCGAAAGCCAACCAGAGAATCACCATGATGCAGTTTAGATTGTTCAATTTAATTGAGAAGACTTCAAGCCTTTTCAATCGGGTGAATCTGGAAAAGCGCTACGACATCGCAAAGATTCTCGAACTGTCACATTATGGTACACAAGGCATCAGCTATCGCCTTCCTGACCATTACTATGATGAACAATCATCCGAATGGTAGAATCACCCACCACCACTAGCAACAGATTAAAATTTCGTTGACAGGGAAAGTCCGTACAACTTTCAAAACCAACTTCCATTCACTTGAAACGACGCGTTTCCCCAATCTCGATCCTCTGACCTCATTGAACATCTCAACCAGATGCACTGCGTCGTTGGTCAATTGAAACTCAATTCGGAGTCTGATGCCATTCGGGCGAAATGAAGGCGAATCATGACGCGATCAACCAGGCAACGGTTGAGAATTTTTCTTTTTGTCCAATGTGACGAGCAAAGATGGCAGCAGCAGGAAGTCGGCAATCAACGCAATTGCAATCGTGATTGCTACGATGGCACCTAACGTTGCCGAGGTGTCAAATCCGGAAAGAGTCAGTACAAGAAAACCGGCGGTTAAAGCCGCAGTCGTTGTAGACAAAGCATGGCCAACTGTACGAAAGGTAATGCGCACGGCTTCAACAGCCGCAAATCCGTCGCTTCGCGCTTTTTGATACTTGCTCAAAAAATGAATGGTGTCGTCAACAATAATTCCGAACGCGATAACACTGGTCATCGTGCCACCAAGTCCTACCTGGCCGACGAGATACCCCCATATGCCAAAGGTAATCAGCAACGGCAAGAAGTTCGGCACCAAGCTAATGATCCCAAGTCTGGCGCTTTTCAGAACGAAAAGTAAAATCAGCGAAATAATTCCCATGGCAATAGCCATACCGACAAATAGACTGTGGATGTTTCGCTGAGTGAGGTACGCCGTAATGATGCTGAGACCGGTTGCTTCAGTTATCAGTTGCGGTGCATTCTCGCTAAGCCAGGCATTTGCCCTGGCATCAAGTTCGCGCTGGTGTTTTGATGCCAATCGATCTCGAGGTAAAACGGTCAAACGCGTCGCTGATTTATCGGCGCTGATACGGTCATTGAGATCACTTCCGAACGGCAGCGACAATTCATACAGCAATAGATACTGGCCCGCAAGCTCCGGGTCTTCAGGTAAGCGATAATATTCTGGATCATCTCTATGAAGGTTCATGTTCAGACGCTTCATGATGTCTGAAAACGCTTGAACATGCGCTGTTTCCGGTTGTGAACGATACCATTCGGCAAATTTATCAACCGCGCGCAAGTACTCAATTTCGGTAATTCCACCTTCGCGACTAGCGGGTAGTGAGTACTCCATAGATTCAAGGCCGGTCAAATGTTCGATGACAAAATCCGTATCTCGTCTGAACTCATATCTGTCGTCAAAGAAAAGGGTCCAGTTATCACTGAATTCAATTTTGAATATTCCAGCACTCAATACAACGGCTACCACTGAGCCTCCAATCAGTAAAAACCTACTCTTTGAAACAACAAACTGACTGAATCGATCAATCAGGACGTGCTGATTTTCTCGAACAGGCGGCGCTTTCAACTTCAAGTAATAAAGGAGTAATGGAAACAGTGTCATGGTGTAGAACCAAGTGCACAACATACCGAATGCGACTAAATTGCCCAAGACCCGAAATGGTGGAGAATCTGATGTGTTGAGACTCAGAAAACCAATGGCCGTCGTGATAGAGGACAGGAATATAGGCCATGAATTGATCTTTAGAGAATCCACAATCGCTGACCTTCTATCCAGTCCTTTGCGCATGCCCAAAAACACTGTTGAGCCAATGTGAATTGTTTGAGCAACGGCGACAGTCAAAAGTATGACTGGAGCGACTATGTTTGCCGGCGTCAGAATGACGCCAAGCCAACCAGCAACTCCCATCGTTGTACTTACAACAAAAAACAGCGTCACCAATACAGCGACGGTTGCTAGAAATGATCGCAAAAGCACAGTGGTGAATATGCCAATGATCAAGATCATTATCGGCACCAGCTGTGTCACGTCATCTTCGCTGACCTGGTTGAATGCGTGACTCATGACAATGTCACCAGTCAGATAGAAATTCAAATTTGGATAGGTCGCGGAAAACTCATTCACCAGCTGATTGACATGATCGACGATCTCAATGACAGCCGGGTCGGAATCATCTGGCAGAATGAACGTTATCGAAAGTGCACTGACTTTTCCATCATGAGAAACCAGGCGGCCGACGGTTTCAATTGAATTGAGTGCAATATCTTCAACTCTGACTAAATCGTCATCACTAAGCGACTGAGCATCTTCCACCAGCGGGGCGACAACCAAATCATCTTCGTAGGCTTCGCTGTGCGTGTAATTTGTCAGAGAATTGACTCTGGAAGAAAAAGGTGAGCGCCAGCCGGCCTCTGTAAGTTCCTCGATTGCACCAAGCGTTTCTCGAGTGAAGACTGTCCCTGTGCGCGGCGCGACTGCGATTAGCGCTATATTCGATTCAGTATAAATGTCTTCAAGCGCTTCAAAAGCCTGAAGATATGGATTGTGCTCTCCGAACAAAGAACGTTGATCGTTCGTCGTGGTAATGTTGCGCCCGCCTGCGGCGGCACACAGCATCACTACCATAACAAGTGCCAGAATCAACCAGCGATGCCTGAAGAGTAATTCGATATAGCGGTCCTGCAAAGAAGCGTTCATCTCGTCACCAACCCAAAACCAACACTTTGTCACCCATATTCCTGAGTTGATCGATGGTCAATCTCAACATCGTTAATTTTGGACACTGAATGAGAAAAATAATGACCGCATGTGATGGCTGACCCAGTTCACGGGAGGTGTTGAGCGTTTAAAGGTGACTTGAACATTCAATAACTTGCAGAGCACTGAGTCCGATTATATTGCTCAGCACTTGTGTTGATGCCATCGAATCGAAGCGCATTCAGCAACTGCTCGGGACTGCTGGCTGCAGATCAGGCAGCTTAAGCACATTCAAATTTACCACTCGGTCAAGTCCGGTTGAGAAAATTCAGGCCTTGACACTCGCAAGATAGTCAACCAGATCTATGTTCGGCATCTCACTGTTTCCAATTCCAGACTGGGTGAGCATTGCATGCACTTGTCCGCGATGATGCGTTTGATGGTTGAACAGCGTCAACAGTATGTCTTCCAAGTTATCCTCACAGACTTCTCCAGACATTCGGGTATACCTTACCGATCGATTGAGGTCGTTCTGACTTAATTCCTGAACGTATTCAGTCAGTTTTCCATCGATTTCTACCCGGGCATTGGTCAATGAATCAAGTTCATCGTAAAGAACCTGATTTAGAGAGTGAATGTGATCGTTGACTTCTCCTTTTAATCGACCCAAATACAAAAGGTCCACCAGCAAAATATGATTCAGCGTATTGTGAATTGATCCAAAAAATGCACCCAGGTCTTTCCGGTACAGATCGTCGCTGATTTTCCTGCACACTTGGAAAATTTGAGCATTTACCCAAGTGTTATAATTTGCCATCAATAATAGATTTTTCATTCCCATTCTCCAACACAAGAATTCTTCCCAAAATCCAAATTTATCATACTCGATGAATTGATGGGGCATCTAACGTTAAACGCATCAACTTGGGATGCACTCAGGGAGATATTCGAAGACTCAATTCCGTTCAATAAATATCTGGATGTCAAAGTTGAAGGCCTTGAAACTGGGAACCCAAAGCTCATTCTCAACAGCAAAGAGTTTTATGTCGGAAACTTTCTTCGCGGCAACCTGCACGGCGGTGTCATTTCCTCGGTCCTTGATATTATCGGTGGCATTGTTGCTCTTACGGAAGTGGTAAAGCGGAACAATGTTCAGACGACAAAAGAAATACTTGAACTCTTTTCACGTACGGGTACGATCGACATTCGCATTGATTACCTGCGTCCTGGCTTCGGTGAAAAGTTTATTGCAAGTGCCTATGTATTGCGCACCGGTAAGAAGGTTGCTGTGACAAGAATGGAATTGCACAATTGTGATGATTTGCTGATCGCTGTTGGCACTGGTGCTTACGTGATAAGCTGAACTTAACCAATCAGTTACCGGTCCACAATTAGAGGTTAATTTGGAAGCACAAGAACACGAAGAGCGGTTATTCCACCTGTTTGAAGGAAGTGCCTCACAGAACAAAGCAGAGTTGGACCCAAAAATTGCATTTGATCTTGGGACAGGCCGAATGCTTTTGGAGGCAAGACTGCAACTGGATATGTCAGTCTCTGATGTTGCCCAGGCGTTGATCCTGCCTGAAAGAGTCATTGAGGCGATTGAAAATCGAGAATACTCGAAAATACCAAGCATCGCGTACGCAACAGGCTACGTAAGGGCCTATGCAGAATTGGTTCAACTTGATGCAGATGAACTAATTAAAGCCGACCCTGATCTCGGACTTTCAGCAATCACTAGTGATGTCAGTTCAAGCCAGGAAATTACTTCTCCCCCAGCTGCAGAGCGTTCCATTCGTGATCGATTGAGAGTATTCAACTCACTGTCAAAAGCTATCTTCGCTCTCATTCTGGTTACTGCTCTGGTTCTGGGCTGGATATACAGAGACGACATCAGCACGTGGTTTACGGAACTGGTGATTTCTGGAAAAATTAGCCAAGTCGAAGAAAGCGCTGATCCACAGAACTTTCAACCGCTGTCAAACTAGCCGGTTTCTGCAATCGAATTGAGATTGATTCTGCTTCTCTGCCGGCACGTGACGCGTACTCGTCACTTACACAGCTTCTGAAGCAGTTTGACGTGCTGATTTTCGCCGATTCTCCAGCGGAATAACCAATATAGCAGTCAATGGCGGCACAATAAACAGTGTCAGAATAGCAGACATCGACAGCCCGCCAACGACTACCGACCCCAAGCCTCGATAAAGTTCTGATCCTGGACCAGGGAACAATACCAGCGGCATCATGCCACAAACACTGGTTAGCGTCGACATGAAAATCGGGCGAACCCGATTTCTTGTTGCGGTCAGTATTGCAGTAACGTTGTCCATGTTGTCATCGCGCAGATGGTGAAGACTCTGATGGACAAGCAAAATGGCGCTATTCACCACAATCCCAATCAATATTACGAAGCCCAATAGAGTGAGCATATCCAAAGGCTGCAGCACCCACAGATTCAACACAGCGAGTCCGGCCACACCGCCGGCCGCGGCCACCGGAACAGCTAGCAGGATGATGAGTGGGTAAACAAAACTCTCAAACAGAATTGCAATGACGAGGTAAACAATAATCAGTGCAACCAGCAGTTGCAAAACCATTGAATTCCATGTCGTCTTCAGCGAATCTGCCGTGCCGGAAAGACTAAAACGAACGTCCTGTGGAACCCCTTCAGCTTTAATCGGTGCAATCACTTCAGATTCAATCAGTTCGATCGCTTCTTCCATGGTTAAGTTGGGCGATGGCCGCACTTCAAGCGTGATGGTTCGGGAGCGTTCCCGATGTCGTATTGCAGTTGGGCCCGCAGTAATTTGAACATCTGCAACTGAATTGACGGGGACAATGCCGCCGTTTGGTGTAACCACAGGAAGATTTTCAATTTTCTGCGTTTCCTTTATGATGTCTCTTGTACCAATCAACGTTATATCGGTGGCATGCCCCTCAAACATTGTCTCATCGACGCGTAAACCATCATTGAACACATCGACAGCCAGACTCAGCTCCAATGTAGAAAGTCCATTGTCCGCCAGGCGCAAACGGTCTGGGATGATTCTAACTTCCGGTGCACCGAGTTCCAATCCCGGGTTGGGGCGGAACTGGTGTCCTTCGGACCGTGGCAGCAATGTCAGTATTTTATGAGCAGTACGACCTGCAACGAATAGAATCTCTTCCAACTCTGCCCCGGAAATATCAAGGTCAATTTTGCGTCCTGCGCCAATTCCGCGTCCGAATATCGACGGCTGGCTAATGAATCCGAAAGTGCCTGGCTCGCTAAACACTGGCTTTTGCAACACCGGTATCAATTCTGAAACTCGGCTGGAATTGTTTGAAACCGCTCCGACAAACATCATCGATCGGGTTGAAACAAAGAAAAAACGGGCGATTTTTGGTGGTGCGTCAGGGTCAGCTTCTTCATCTGGATCCGTCGCCCATTCTGGTCGAGTCGCCGTTTCAATATTCCCAGCGATTTCAGTCATCGTGTCTAGGTTATAGCCAGGTGGTGGCACAATCAAGCCGAAGACCAGATTGTTGTTCCCTTCCGGCAGATACTCCAGTGATGGCAGATATTTCAATGCCAGAGTCAAAGCAGATGCAGTAATCACTGCCACCCACAAAAATGCGAGCATTCGACGACGGACAAGCTTTTCTGTCAGCCAAAGGGTGAACTGCGTAAATTTGGCCGCCAAATCGTCAACGACCGGTATTCGCATTCGAATAAGGCTGCCGGATTGACGATCGCTGGAACCGAGCAGTTTGTTTGACAGTGCCGGAATAACCGTAATTGATACCAGTAGCGAAAGCATGACAGCGACAGAAATTGCAACAGCGATGTCACGAAACAACTGCCCTACTTCCAACTTCGTTATAAGCACTGGAATGAACACCATGACGGTCGTCAAAGCGGAAACCAGAACCGCACTCCACACCTGTTGGGCACCCTTGATGGCCGCTTCTCGACGTGGTTGTCCCGTCTCACGCATCCGGAATATGTTCTCCAGAATCACAATTGCTGAGTCGACCACCAAGCCAACCGCAAATGCGAGCCCTGCCAGAGAAATGACATTGATTGAGCGACCCAATGCTGCCATTGCGACGAATGCGCCAACGATCGAAACGGGAATTGCAATGGAAATCATCAAGGTTGCACGAATCGATCTCAAAAACAATAACATGATCAAAGCCGCAAGCAGGCCACCCACCCAAATGTTCTGCTGTACGAGCTGGATTGAGGAATTGATGTAGACCGTCTCGTCGTAGACCATTTTGAGCTCAAGCCCGCTGCCTGGCATCGCGTTTTTCTGAAGATCTTCTACAACGGCCCGAATGCCCGCGATTGTTTCAATAACATTTGCCCCAACCTCTCGAGTCGCGTTGAAAGGAATTGCAGGTTCACCCTGTGCCCGAATAATGGCGGTGGGATCCTTGTATGCCAACTCAACTGTTGCAATGTCACCCAGCCTGATTCTACCTGAACGGGTTGAGTTGCCATCGGCAGTGGATCGAACAATAATGTTTCGAACTGATTCGACTGAGTTCAATTCACCTTCTGATCGAACCAGGTAGCGTCGCTTGCCTTCATCGACATCGCCGACAGACAAAGACACATTGGAACTACGAAGTACTGCCAGCAATTCGCCAACCGTCAGTTGCAATCGAGCCAACTCGTCGGGATGGACAATGACTTGTATTTCCGGATCACTGCCACCGAACACGCTCACTTCACCAATTCCGGGAACCCGCTCAATCCGCTCCTTGATCACGTCCTCAACAAAACGGCCATAGTGATGAATTGGTGTCGTGTTCCCCGCTACGCGATGCACATAAAACCAGGCAATCGCCCTGTCTTCACTTCCAGCGACTTTCAGCTGTGGGGAATCGGCTTCGTCAGGATAGCCTGAAACCCGATCAAGTCGATTGGATACCAGCAGCATGGCATTGTGCATATTGGTGCCGACATCAAATTCCAAAGTAATGCGGGATCGTCCCAACTGCGCATTTCCTGTGATCGAGCGCAGCCCCTTGAGACCGGCAAATTCCTGCTCCTGCCGGTTCATGATTTCTCGTTCAACTTCAGCAGGAGCCGCCCCTGGCCAGTATGTTGTGATAGTGATGACTGGCCGATTGACATCAGGCGCCAACTGAATCGGAATGTTCTGCAATGCGACAATGCCAAACAAGACAATCATCATCACCATGGATAGAACCGCAATGGGTCTATCTACGGCGGCTGATATCAAATCGACAGAAGATTTTTTCAAATGAATCTCCTGCAATGACTAATTTTGAAGCTTGAAAGAGGAATAACGATCTGCGAACGCACCGCGCCTAACGGTTTCGTAAACTGTCTCCAATCAGGCAAAGTATCTCAAACATGATTGAATTTGCCACTAATGAAGTCATTTGGTTGGGGTGGTCTTTGGTTGGCATCAGACAAACCACGTCGCCACCAATCACGTTTTTCCCGCGAATACAGCGGATAAGATCCATCACCTGATTGATTTTAAACCCCTCTATTCCAGCTTCGATGTTGGCAACACCCGGTGCGACAGTCGGATCAAGGCAGTCAAGATCGAACGTAACGTAGACAGGACGATCACCAATCCTTTCATTGATGATTTCTTTGCAGGCTTCTGCACCAATTTCCTCGTAGCGTTCAATGGTAATGACCTCATAACCCAAATCATAACTGGGTTCAAGCCAGTCTAGGGTACGCACATTACCGCGTATGCCAACCTGAACAGAATGGTGAGGGTCTACATGTCCGTCTCGTACGAGATAGCTGGCCCAGTGGGCTGCTGATTTGACTGCTCCCAGAAAATGATCCAGCATGTGATATGCATCCGTGTGCGCATCAAAATGCAGCAGCACTGCTTTCTCACCATGGGTGAGTTTTGAATTCCCGCCGGCAATCGCCTGCAATATGCCACCTGTAATGGCGTGGTCGCCACCGATCGAAACAGGCCTCGTGCCTGCAGCGTCGATTCTGGAGAAAAACTCCCGGATGTTCTCAATACTCCGTTCGTTATTGTTTCCTTCGGGAAGTGGCACGTCGCCTAAATCAGCAATGTTGAACTCTTTCCACGGGTCAAGATGAAACTGCTTGTGACAGCGTCTGCCCAATGCTGATATATTTCGCACAGCCCTCGGTCCCATGTGCTGGTCTCGTTCGGTTGTACCATTTCCTGTCGAATGCGGTACTCCAACGAGGCCTATATCACATTCACTCGGGTCATTGGCAATTGGACATCTAAATAACGTTGGAATCCCCCACCAATAAAGGCCCTCGACCATTGACTCATGTCGTCTCAAAATGAATACCTCTCAGACTGCGAATGTAAAAATTGTTGAATTCAAACGGCGAGGACAGTTGATGGGAAATGTCGTTCACCTGCATCAGGCATTTCAGAGGAAACTCAGAATGCTGGATGCTCGTTTTCAGCAAATTCAAAGGACCCTGAAACCATGTCCAGCACCAGCAATGACTAAATCGCGCCCGGAAACTTCGCGTTGATCTCACGCTGAATGAATTCTTCTCTTTCCCCCGCCTCCAGCGCTCCTGCCTTAATATGGACATCAGTGACTGCACCAATAACCAAGCCGAGAAACGCTGAGTCGTTCTCAGAGTCCTTGGCCAATCTCAGAACGGTATCGCCGCCGTAAGTTGAAACCAATCCACTGTCCGATGGTTTTAATCGGTTGATTGGCTTGCCTTGGCTGACACGGCGAATGTCGCGTCGAAGCCTTGAACGCAATAGAGCAACGCCCTCATCGGTGGTTCCCAGATACTCGCGCTTGTGAACGTTCATTGCACCCTGGCTCGACCAGGCTTCCCAATCACCTGGATTACTCTGCTTTTCTTCATAACTCCGATGTGCGGTCTGTCCATAAAAATCGACTTTTTCCCAGCCGACGTTTTCGCGACTCCCTTGACGAAGTACTTCATCAGCATCGTTAAAATGCCGCCAGCCGAATTTTCGGCTATTGATGTCATCTATTGGCGTAACCCACTTGGTCAGACTGGTGCGTCCAAAAGCCTTTGGACTGTCCATTACCTGGAACATACCGCCATTCTGCGCAAGGTTCGGAAACAGATAATCGTGAAATCGTAAGCGCACCAGATCATCACTGCCACCGCGCCTTGCATGAGCATAAACAATCCCACCATCGCGTTCTCGATATTTCACGACCGGTAAATCCAAAAAGTGCTCCAGCCCGGGGAACTGGGGCCCGCTGATGCGCCCGTGTAAAAATACGCTGTGGAACGGATCAATCGCATTTTCCGTTTCCTGCAGCCAGTTATTTGGAGAGTGAATCGAGTAGGGAACCAGCTCATGGCCTTCAATTTCCATTGAGTCGAGATGTGGAAAATCCGGCATTTCTCCTGGCGGCCCCATATAGCAGAAAATGAGACCCTTGAATTCTTTCGCAGGGTATGCGCCTTGACAGATGCGGTGACGAATCTGACTGTTTTCGGGTTCTCCTGGCGTTTCAAGAATTGTGCCGTCAATATCAAAATGCCAGCCATGGTAGCAGCAGCGAATCCCTTGATTTTCGATTCGACCAAATTCAAGCGAAGCGCGTCGATGCGCACAGTGTTTGTGCAATACGCCAACTCTTCCGCTTAAGTCTCTGAAAACAACCAGTTCTTCACAAAGTATTTTTATTGCAACTGGTTTACCAGGATCAAGCTGGGCGGACATGGCCACAGGCTGCCAGAATCGTCGAAGATATTCGCCAGTTAATGTAGCTGGGCCAACTTCAAGAAAATCTACATCGGGCTGTAAATTCTCTCGAATAGCATATCCATCATAGGGTTGCGTCGCCCAACGAACTTCCTTCATCTGCTGCATCACCATAAAATTAAAGACTTGGTTTCACCCTTTGACGACTATTTTATGCCTTGTCTATACTGAGAACTTGTGATTCACGCGGCATATCTTGGATATCGTCGCTCTCTGTAGATGGCCTTGAAATCTGTACTGCGAACCAGACAGAAATTGCTGACATAGTCTTTCATGTTTCATGATGCTTTGACCCGTATCCGCAACACAAATTCTTGAATCTTCCACTTACAAGCTTCAGTCAAGCTATTGTGCGTTGCATCTCGTCAATCGACAACTTGAGACATTTGATCAGTTCATTGAATTCATCTGTTCTGATGATATATGGCGGTGACGGTATGATTGTATTGCCAACGGCCCGAATAAATAGTCGGTTGCATTCGGCAATATCCATCAGCAGGTTCCCTTCATGAATTTCAGAGCCGAAGAGTTTAGGAATTACATCAAAGCCAGCCATCAAACCGATACCGCGTGTATTTTGCCAAGGCCTGGGCCGTCTCGACCAACGTTCCAGCTGCGCCTTCTCCTCAGCGGTTGGCGCAGGATTTTCACGCGTATGATGATTTGCCATAACGAAAACCCTCGTTGAAGATATTTCACTACAGCAATTATTCCACCTTTTGGGTTTACTGTAAACGATTTAATGAGACAGAATGCTAGCCTGCAGCGGTGAAGCAATCAACTGGGCTGAAGCGAACAAAATGAGCGTTTGACAACCCCGTCTAATCGCGACCGGGTTTCATCACGCATGCCTGCTTGCAGTCCAGCTGAAATGGCATCTACATTCCCCAGACTGTTACGTGCCTTTCGCCTGCTGACTCTTCTCTCTTGAAAATCTTGTCATCCCAGGTTCGCTTCTCCGAGCGATCGAAAATCACCAGATGCCCCTCATTCGAACCGCAACGCTCCATGTACGCGCCAGTTTGCTCCAAGCCTTCCCGCACCGTGCGCTCTAGACCATTGCGTCGAAGTTTGCACTCAATTACCACCCTCTGCCGGCTCTGGCCTGCACCCCACACGATTAGCAGATCGGTTCGATAGCGGCCCAATCCGTATTCCCTTTCTATCCGCCCGCCGGCATTGACAATCCGTTGAAGAAACGCCTGCAACAATAGTTGAGGTCCCGCTTCCTGGTAATCGAAACGCTTAACCCAGTGTTCGGAATGTTCGCGAAAAAACTCCTGAAACGATTCCATCAGATGTCCCGTAACCAACCGACCATCCTCCACAAACCAAGCAGTTTTGAATGGCATGAACTCGTCTGTCGAGGTGATCAGCTCGCGCGGAATTATCTCGCGGTAGATTGGATTGGCAATATCAACTGAGTTGCTGCCGATGAGTCCCAGATCGCGCACATACTGCAAATCGTCGGCACGGAAAGTGTCCGGTTCATCACTGCCGCTCACTAAAGGCTCGATCACACGTTTCACCCTGCTTTCTCGCAGTTTGTCTGCCAGCTGATCCAAATGCGTGTCGCGTCGAATAATCAATTCTTCTCTTGCCTCCTCAATGTTGCCAGCGCCAATCTCCTTACGCAAGTCTGAAACCCTATCGACGGATTCCGATGCCAGAGCGTTCACCAGCCACGGCTGCCCTTGAGTCGAATGCCATACCACCTCCAGTGCCGCCTCGCTCCATCGCTGACCGGTCTCTTCAGTGTGCTGCAGAAGAAGCGAACGCACTTCGGCCTCGTCAAAATCACCTAAACGCAACGACTTGACCTTGATGTTGAATGCGCTCCCGCCGGTAATTATTTCCTTTGTCGAACCTGAGTGAATGCGATAGTCTCGCACATCCCGTATCCCGCACAATATGACACTGTGCGGAAAGCGGGCGGGACGATTGGGAAACCCTGTTCTCAACTGACGCAATACTGCGATTAAACTGTCACCCACCAGCGAATCTATCTCATCAATCATCAAAATGAGCGGCTTCTGGTTAGATGCAGACCATCGCCTCAGCACTTCACGAAAGGCAACGTACGGGCCATGTGAAACAAGAATATCCCGCCAGATTTCGCGAACGAACAAGTCGTTGAGTTCATCTTCCGCGACAGTGGCAAGTTCACTTAAAATCGCCTGCATTGATGCTGCGACATCTTCGCGTGCAACTTGAGCTGATTCAACATTCAAATACACCGGTCGGTACTGTTTCGTCGCACTCAATTCTTCACGCAAATCAAGAAGTATCGAAGTCTTGCCGGTTTGCCGCGGCGCGTGCAAAACGAAGTACTGCTTCTGCTCAATCAGTTTAATGACCGCGCATTGGTCGATTCGCTTCAGCGGTGGAATAAAATAATTGTCTGCCGCAACAATCGGTCCCGCAGTGTTGAAGAATCGCATGATTTCGGATTATACTTTTCGACCAATGCCGAATATTCAAAACGCTGCGTGAATCTGGCATTCAAAGTGAAGTGAGCATTGGAAAATCAACGATAGAAAAGGATTTTCCATCATGTACTCTTGAAAACACACTGCAAATGAATTGCGACTCTGTATTTTGTCCTCCCATGCGATGCCTTTTCCGACATTGATTAGTCTGCTGTTAAATGATCTTTATCAGAACGCTCAGACCTATTGCTCCCAGCTATGATTCGACTTGGATCGAATGGCCGCATCATGCAATTCAGCCTTGCCATGCAGAGAATCGATGCTAAATTGTTTGACTTGCGTGAAGGTATCTGAGCCTGTATCTTGATTGGATGCTTTTTCAGAAAAAATTTATGGGATATTTTTGCAATGCCTCACAAGGTTAAATTCGCTGAATTGGAAAATGCCGCAGGAAATTTTTGCAAATTGCCTCGCTGCCTGCAAAATGCAAGGATTGAGCCATCCAAATTCAAAAAACAACCTCACAATCTGACTTGATTAACAATGCAAATTTACAACCAATTGAAAACCGAAGAGTAAGCGAGATGAACCTAAAGGCCCCAACCAACCGTAAGTCAAAGTTCAATCACGCTCCGAAATTCACAGGGTGGATTTCGAGTGATGAAGATGAAATCAAACGGCGCCAGTGGCGAGGCCGAACTGAAATTGATCAAGTCCATGTCGTGGACAATACCGGCAAACCGTTCTGTGATTACCGTGTAGTGTCTTCCAGCGGGAGCAGTTATACGGTAGAGTTGCGCTCGCTGACTGAGCGGATCAACACCTGCAGCTGCAATGATTACATGATTAACCAGCTTGGCACCTGCAAACATATTGAAGGCGTACTTCATTTCTTGAAAGAAAAGCAAGGCAGCAGACGCAGTCTGCCGTCTAGTGATCGGATCGAGATTTATGTCGATGAGCGCGATCATCGGAAAATCGTTGTAACGTTTCCAAATGATGTGGCCGTTTCAACATCTCCGCTAGCAACAAGAGTTCACGAACTGTTTCAAAACCTTCGCCGTGGAACCAGGACCGCTTTAATCGAACTGCATAAACTGGCAAAGTCCAACAGCGACCGGTTGCGGGTTTCGCATCAATTGGAAGCTCGGGTGGAAGCCAAACTGGCTGTGAGACGAAAACAGCAGGCACGCAAACGTTTCGAGGCAGATCTCGAGACTGGCAAAGAATCTCTTGATATTCTCAAGTACCCGCTCCTGCCCTATCAGAGAGACGGTGTGCTTCATCTGGCATTCTCTGAGCGGGCGTTGCTTGCCGACGACATGGGGCTCGGAAAAACTTATCAGGCGATAGCCGCATGTGCGTTATTACACAAGGTCCGCGGAATCAATCGGGTACTTGTTGTCTCGCCGGCATCGTTGAAAACTGAATGGGAAGATCAAATCAAGAAATTCTCAGATTTGTCGGTCAACCCGGTATTTGGCAATCGCATTGCACGTCGGAAAGAATATGCAAAACATACATTTTTCACCCTCTGCAACTATGAGCAGATATTGGCTGATGGTCCTGAAATTCAGGATGTTCTAAAGCCGGAAATAATCATTCTTGACGAGGCTCAGCGAATCAAGAACTGGCGCACCAAAACCGCTGCCGCCGTGAAAAAGCTGCAAAGTCGCTACGCATTCGTCCTTACCGGCACGCCCTTGGAAAACCGAATCGACGAAGTCTACTCCATTGTTCAGTTTTTGGACCCTGATTTGATGGGACCTTTGTTTCGATTCAATCGGGAATTCTACGAACTGGATGAAAGAGGCATTGCAGTTGGATACAAGAACCTTGACAGACTGGTTCAGCGGATCTCTTCAGTCATGATCAGGCGACGGAAGGAAAACGTCGAACAGGACTTGCCTGACCGAACAACTAAGACGTACTTTGTTCCGATGACTGAGGAACAACGGAACATTCATGCTGACTACAGCATAATCGTGGCCCGACTCATAAATATCTCGAGCAGGCGCCCATTGACTCCGGATGAAATGGACAGATTGCAGAGAAGCCTGGCGTGCATGCGAATGGTCTGCGACACACCGCAGATACTTGACCCTGGCACCGCATATGAATGTCCCAAGCTGGATGAACTCAAAAGCGTAATATCCGAACTGCTGGAGGACCCAAATCGAAAAATCATCATTTTTTCCGAATGGGTGCGCATGCTGGAATTGATACGGGAATATGCCATTGAAGACGAAATCGAGTTCGCCTGGCACACGGGGAGCGTTCCTCAACACCGACGTCGCGCTGAGATTCTGCGATTTCGTGAGGATGCAGAGTGTCGGTTGTTTTTATCGTCTGAGTCTGGTGGAGTTGGACTCAATCTTCAGGTCGCTGATACGGTAATCAACATGGACCTGCCATGGAATCCGGCTCGCCTCGAGCAGCGAATTTCCCGCGCCTGGCGCAAGCACCAGGCGCGCTCGGTCACTGCAATCAATCTGGTCAGCGAAAACACCATCGAGCACCGCATGCTAGGATTGCTCGCTCTGAAACGAACTGTCGCAGAAGGAGTGATTGACGGAATCGGAGATCTGGATGAAATTAAGATTCCAAGCGGACGCACCGCATTTTTGGAGCAATTGAAAGAAGTGTTGGGCAGCAGCCAGCCAGAAGATGAAAAGCAGGAAAGTCAAATTTCGGCTCTCGATCAGTTCCGCAACTCTATTGCCACACGGTACGGCACAGCGTTGAAGCATATTTTTGTGAAGAATGATGAAGTAGCACTGATCGTCATTGATCACCCAGCGGAAGAGTCTGCGGATGCAGAGTCATTCATTGCCGAACAAACCGAGATGCAAGTCAGCGTGATTGACCTTGGGACTCATCAATCCATGCATCGCCTGGCTCAGTCTGGAATGATCTCTCTTCCTTCGGCCAACATGCAGGAGATATTCCCGACTGCGGACTCGGAGATTAAAAATCCAGATTTTCGGGTGGAGCGCGCAACTGAACTGCTTGAACTCGCCAAACACAAACTGAAAGCTGCAACATTGCTTGAAGGTGGCGGATTCTCTGATGAAGCTGGCGTTCCTGCAAGAGAATCAGTCCAGATTGCTGTGGAAGCATTGGCTATTCTGTGCGACGCACCGAAGCCGGAATCCCCGGAGAGCGCCTCAGAATTTCTTCTCGGAGAAGGATTCCGCAAGGATACACCGGATAGTATTGTCGGCCTTTTGCTTGACGAACAAAAAGCAGCAGTCGATGCAGTCAAGCAATTCGTAGGTTGGGTGCAAAGAAAATTATGAAGCCGCTTGTGAACGCATTTCACGCCACTTGGACCAATGCGCACAAAACTGGAAGAATCAACTGATGAAACAGACATGACAGATATTGACCCAAGAGATCGCGGGGCACTCGAAAAAATGCTTCAAGCCCGGCCCGTGTGGGTGAGCAATGAAAAAGCAGCCAGCTCAATTGGCTTGCAGGACTCAGTGATACTTCACGCCGGGCCGCCCTTTGAGACCACCAGCGAAATTCCCGCACCCGTGATGAATTCCGCTGCGGTGGCACTGGTTTTCGAAAAAAAGGCGGATGATTTTGATCAGGCACGCACAATGATTCAGTCAGGTGAGATTCAGCTGCAACCAGCCCAGAATTACGCAACCGTGGTACCGTTGGCAGGCGTGGTTTCAGCTTCAATGTGGCTGCACAAAATAATCGATGCCAATAATCCGGGAAATGTAGGCTACTCTCCTCTCAACGGAGGAAATGGACCCGCTATGCGACTCGGATTGTGCAGTGAGTCAGCACTGTCGCACCTGCGCTGGATCAATCATGAATTGATTGAAGCAGTAGACAGTTGTCAGGACAGCCACATCGATCTGCTCGATATTGCAAAAATTGCGCTGGAAAATGACGATGATTGTCATGGCAGAACAATAGCCGCCACTCGTGAACTGATCAGCAGACTCAAGCCCGCAATTGATGGCTATGCTGAACAGAAAAGATTTCTGGATGATAGTCCGAGTTTTGCACTCAATCACTTGATGGCAGCATCAAAATGCTTGATGCTGGCCGCTGATGCTCAATCAGCCAGCGGCATGGTTACCGCCGCTGGCGGAAATGGAGTCCGTACCGGTATACAGGTAAGCGATCAACCAGGCAATTGGATCACAGAAATTGCTGCTGCCCCTGAAGGGGATTTAGGCGAGTTTCCCAAGTCGCGGGCACTGGGAGCAATTGGCGACAGTGCAGTAGTTGACATGATTGGATTCGGTGCAATGGCGGTTGCCTATTCAACCACACAGCGAGAAATGTTCGGAAATTATCTGCCAGCGGATGCAGATGAATTACCCTACAAACTCCTGTTGTCAGTCCATGATGCATTTGGCGCGTTGGAATTCAAGACAGGACTGAGCGTGCGTACTGTCGTCACACAAAAATCCGCGCCAATTGTCAGCTTGGGTGTCATCGATCGAAAAGGAACAGCGGGAAGGCTGGGTGGTGGTATTTTTCGCTACCCTCTGTCCCTGTTTCAGACAGCACTTGATTCAATTGACCGGTAAATCGTAATGACCGATCTGAATGAACTATCTCTGAAAGAAGTTTCTCACCTGATTCAATCTGGCGCAGTGCAGCCTCGGGAACTTGTTTCTGATTGCATTGCAAGAATCGAAATGTGCGAGGAAGAATTAAACTGAAGTTCTGACCACTTTTTTCCTGTCCAGGCAGGCTAACTCTTTCATTATCTGCATCTTTTGCCTGCATGTCGGGTCTGATATTTTTTATATTGTAGGCAGAATATATGAAGATAAAAATCATTCAAACCCTTGCACCTGCTGTATAATATGATTATTGCTTTTCTTCTCGTAGGCAGAATATGGCCCGGCAGCCCAACGCCATGCACCTGGCAACCGTCGTCTCGAAAAAAGGCGGAAAAACCTACCGCTCCACACTCGTGCGAACCAGCTACCGCGATCACAACGGCAAATCGCAGAAGAAAACCCTCGCCAATCTCTCCCACCTGCCACAACCCCTCATCACCCTGGTCCAGAACTACCTCGCGGGCCGAGCGCTGACCGTCACCGACGACGCCTTTGAGATTGCAGACACCCGTCAGCACGGCGCCGTCGAAGCGGTGCTTGCCGCCTTTAACCAACTGGGCTTTGCCCAACTGGTCAACAGCCAGAACCGACGCGAAAGCGACCTGGTCCTGGCCATGGTGGCCGCCCGCATCATCCGCCCCCATACCAAACTGGCGACGGTGCGCTGGCAATGTCATTCGGTTTGAAGAATCGCATTGAAGCCGGATTCACGTGTGCGATAAGCCGATGATATTGCAAAGATAAGAACGGCGGAGAAAGGGTCTGAGATCCGCGCTTGACAATCGTTCACCGATCTGAGACAATATTGTCTGATCATTACGACTGCAGGGGGCTGAGCGTGGACGAGCGGATCCGGAAACTGAAATCGACGACATTCTGCGGCCGGCGCTTCACGCGCCGTCAGCTGGAGGACATCCGCCAGACGGTGGCGTGGTTTCCGTCGCTGAGCCGCCGGGAGCTGGCGCAGACGGTGTGCGAGCATCTTGGCTGGCGCACCGATTCGGGCGAGAACAGCGTTTATGCCAGCCTCAGGGTGCTGGAGGCGCTGGCGGCGGCCGGGGTGGTGGAGCTGCCGGAGAAAGACAGCTCAATGATACGCGGTGCGCAGCGTCCGATTGCGCGCACCGAGGCGTGCGAGCCGGGCGATGCGGTTGAATGTGCCCTGCACGAGCTGGGCCCGGTATCGCTGCTGGCGGCCGAAACCGATGCCGAGCGCGCGCAGTTCAAGGAGCTGATTGACCGCTATCATTATCTGGGCTACCGCCATCCGCTGGGCTGCAGTGTTCGTTATTTCATCGTTGACCGGTATGGCCGGCGTCTGGGCTGCGTGCTGTTTCAGCGCGCCACCACGGCACTGCCGTGCCGCGATTCGTGGATCGGCTGGGACGGGCGGCGGCGCCGGAAACGGCTCGGGCAGGTGATCGTTGATCCTGAGCGCTATGGCGTCAGCGGTGAGTGGCTTGCAGATTGATCCGCTTTTCTTTGTTTGCAGCGAGACAGCGCCGTACCCTGCAGCGCATCCAGACGCACCGTGCAGCAGATGCATCGTCGATGGCTTGAATGTCACGAACATGGATGCAGAGAAGTAAAATTGAGTTGAACGGTCCATGTTTCAACGCGCCATGCAAAATTATTCTCATAAAACCACAGAGAAAAATCGTTCTGAATACAGGGCAGGTGGAAATATAATCTGCGCGGACTTTTGCCTTGAAATATAAACTTGATCGATATGAAAAAATACAAAATACCCCCCCCCTTCCCCAAAAAAGGGGTGATTCTGGTCTTCCGACCGCGGTGAGAATTCTTACCGATTCTGTCGTTCCAGCTGTTCAGGTGCCCTACAAATTTACCTGCATTTACGCTGTCAACGAACGTGTGGTGAAAACGATACGCGACGGCGGGTAGAGATTGAATACCGCAGTATATTTCATCGTGGGCAGGGTGATTCAAAAGCGTGAATAATGAACGTTTATTGCAGCGAATATTCCTGGAATCATGAGCGGCAGTTTCTGCAGGATTGATCAGGCATGAATCAGCTGCAGTGCGTTTAAAACAGAAAACAGATTGATGAATCACCCATTTCAGTTCGACTGATCGCAGAGTTTCAACGATTCCATCTGCAGACGATGCATTGCGCTGATGATATAATGAGCCGAGCCGAGCCGAGCCGAGCCGAGCCGAGCCGAGCCGAGCCGAGCCGAGCCGAGCCGAGCCGAGCCGAGCCTCTCTGCGCCTTTCTCACGGCACCGCCCAAGGTTATTACCTTCACCGACTGAATTCGTCCGGTCTGCCGGACGCGTCTTCAACGCAAATCGAACGAAACGAAGCCGCATGAGGCTTGGCTTTCGCTCAGTCCCCTCTGGCATTTTCTCAACCTGGCTGGGCAATGCATCCAGGGTGTTGGTTGCTTTCATATTGCTGGCTGGATTGTCTTCTGCGGTGCATGCACAGGTTAGCGGCAACCATGTCTATTCCATCTCGCCTACGGTCATCTACGAAGGTGAAACGCTTGAATTTAGGCTGAGTTATTCCCGTACTTTTTGGGATCAATATGGATCGGGTACTACAGAGATATATCCAAACGAAGATTCTACGGCTACAGAAGGCCATGCGAACGATTGGTACTTGACAAAGTCTGATGGAAGCCGGATAGGAAAACTCAACCTAACAACTAACCCTGCCCCTAATGTGATAACCGGCAATAATTTTTATCTGGATTTTCGCATTACCGCAAATACTGACAGCAGTTCAGAGGGAGACGAAACAATTGTCTTGAAAACCACCGAAGGTTATGATTATGACGGTTATTTTTATGGTCTTGGTGACATTCAAACCATCACCATCACCCTGAAAGACGGTCCCCGTCCCTCCGGAGGCGTCACCGTCTCCGAATCTTCCCTCGCCTTAACCGAACTGGGGACTTCCAGCACGATCGAAAATACCTACACCGTAGTCCTCGTCACCAACCCCGCTGCGGACGTCACCATCACGGCAACCTCAGGCGACACTTCAGCCGCGCAGGTTAAAGCGGGCAGCGGTTCATTCGCCAACACGGCGACAATGACGTTCACCGCAGGCGGTGACGGTTCAGGTTCAGGCGCAGGCAACGGCAACTGGGCGGTGGCGCAGACTGTCACGGTACGTGCGCTCAACGACGGCGATGCCGCAAACGAGTCGTTCAACATCACGCATGGCGCAACAGCTGCAAGCGGACCTTACAACAACATCAGCATCGACCCGGTCGCGGTGATTGTAACCGACGCCGGACACGGCGCAGACGTGTCGGCGAGCACCGTATCGGTCAGAGAAGACGATGACACTGCCACCTACCAGGTCGTGCTCAAAAGCCAGCCTTCCGGCAACGTGACGATTTCAACAACATCGTCGATGACGGCGATTGCCACGGCATCTCCGGGCAGCCTGCCTTTTACCTCATCGAACTGGAACACGCCGCAGACGGTGACAGTCACCGGCAGGGGCGCAGGTTCAGCCTCAATCAGCCACGCTGTCTCATCTTCTGCCGACACCACCAACTACCCGACCAACACATCGATCCCTGCGGTATCGGTGACGGTTACCGCGGCTCCGGGTCTGCTTATCACTGAAACCGGCGGTACCACGGTCAGCGAGGACGGCACCACTGTCACCGACACCTACACCATCGCACTGAAGACGATGCCAAGCCATGACGTGACGGTCAGCGTCTCACCCGGCGCCGGTGCACGGGTCAATACCGCCAGTTTTACTTTTACATCGGGCAGCTGGAACACTGCACAGACTGTAACGGTCACCGGGGTCAATGACGACATTGACAACGCTGGCGATGCACGTACTGCAATGATTGGCCATTCGACAAGTTCTACCGACGCCAATTACAACATCACGAACGCTGGCACTGTGAGCGTAACGGTCACCGACGATGACGATGCAGGAGTTACCATTGCTGAAACCGGAGACGACACAACGGCAGGTGAAAACGGCGGTACCGACACCTATACGGTGGTGCTTGACTCACAGCCGCTGTCGAATGTGGTGATTACAGTAACATCAGGAGATGGCGGCATTGTCAAAGTTGATGGTCCTGACAATGCGACAGCATTTACCAATACCGAAACCCTGACCTTTACCGACAGCAGCTGGAACAGTCCGCAGACTGTAACGGTTCAGGGTCAGGACGATAATGTGCATAACCAGAGCGCGCGCACGGCAGCGATATCGCATGCGGTGACCACTGCTGATGGCGGAAAGTATACGGCCGGATTGAACATTGACAGTGTAGAGGTGACGCTGACCGACGATGAAACCGCTGCAAACCCGGTCAATTTAAGCGTATCGAGTTCAGGGGCGGTCACCGAGGGCGGATCCGCGCTGACGGTTACCGCAGCGCTGCAAAGCGCCAACACGACCGGTTCAGCGCTCACCATTCCGATTCGGGTGAGAACTTCCGGCACCACGGCTCAAGCGGGTGACTATACCGTTGCAACTTCGATCTCGATTGCAAACAATGCATCATCCGGGACGACCACCTTCACTGCAGACCAAGACACGACGGACGAACCAGACGAGACTGTGATCGTTGAGTTTGGCAGTCCCCTGCCCAACGGCGTGCCCGCAGGTTCAAACACCAGCGTCACCATTACCATCACCGACGATGATGCCACGCAGGTGACGCTGACCACGCCGGATGCGACGGCTGATGAGGGCGACAGCTCGGATACGGCACAGATCACCGTAACGCTTGGCCGCGGCCTGGTCGACGGCGAAGCGCTGGTGGTGCCTTTGCAGTTCAGCGGCGGTGTTCCGGGAACTGATTTCACGCTCGCCTGTCCGAACCCGCTGCCGACCGGGGTCACCTGCCAGAACTTAAGCGCCGCCAGCCCGCAGGTCACCTTTACCGGTCCAAGCAGCGGTACAAGCGCAGCCGCTATCACCCTGACGCTGACCGCATCGGACGATGCCAACCATGCCAGCGAGACGCTCGACGTAGCGATTCCTTCAAGCTCAACGGGCAATGCACCGATTCTCACCGCCACCAATCTTGACGGCGGCGCATCAGGCTCGCGCACCGGCAGCGGCCAGATCACCATCACCGACGATGACACCGCGGGGATTGTCATATCAGTCGGCGCTGCACAGAACATCAATGAAGGCGCAAGCGGCACCTACACCGTAAGGCTTGCCACCCAGCCCAGCGCCAGCGTCACAGTCACCATCACCGGTCAGTCGGGCACTGATCTGTCAGTTGACACCGATGCAGGCACGCAAAACAACCAGGACACGCTGACCTTTACCACAACCGACTGGAACCAGGCGCAGACGGTGAGCATCGAAGCGGCTGAGGACGATGCCGATGCCGCAAACGATGACGTAACGCTGGTGCATAGCGCCTCAGGCGGCGGCTACAATGGGGTAAGCAGTCAGGTGGTTTACACCATTTTGGACAATGATGTGCCGGTGTCTCTGAGCGTGTCGGATTCAGGGGCAATCACCGAAGCTGATTCGGCGCTGACGGTTACCGCGACGCTGCAGAGCGCCAACAGCACAGGTTCTGCGCTCAGCATTCCGATTCAGGTCAGAGCCTCAGGCACCACGGCGCAGGCCGGCGACTATTCAGTTGCCTCTTCGATCTCCATCGCGAACGGTCAGACAGCGGGCACAGCGAGCTTTGCCGTTACCAACGACAGCGCGGATGAACCAGACGAAACGGTCGTGGTGGAACTCGGCGCGTCATTGCCAAGCAATGTGATTCCAGGTTCAGGCACCGCTGTCACCATTACCATTACCGACGATGACGCCACGACAGTAACGCTGACCACGCCGGATGCAACGGCCACAGAGGGGGACAGTTCCGCAACAGCTGAGATCACCGTAACGCTTGGCCGCGGCCTGGTCGACGGCGAAGCGCTGGTGGTGCCTTTGCAGTTCAGCGGCGGTGTTCCGGGAACTGATTTCACGCTCGCCTGTCCGAACCCGCTGCCGACCGGGGTCACCTGCCAGAACTTAAGCGCCGCCAGCGCGCAGGTCACCTTTACCGGACCGAGCAGCGGCATGACAGCAACTGCTGTGACGCTGACGCTGACCGCAGCGAACGATGATGACAGTTTCAACGATACGGTGACGGTCTCGATTCCTTCAAGCTCAACGGGCAATGCACCGATTCTCACCGCCACCAATCTTGACGGCGGCGCATCAGGCTCGCGCACCGGCAGCGGCCAGATCACCATCACCGACGATGACACCGCGGGGATTGTGATCTCTGTCGGCGCCACACAGAACATCAGCGAAGGGGCGACGGGTTCTTACACCGTACGGCTTGCCACCCGGCCCAGCGCCAGTGTCACGGTTACCATCACCGGTCAGTCGGGAACCGACCTTTCGGTCGACACCAATACAGGCACAATCGGCGACCAGAATACCCTGACCTTTACCGACACGAACTGGAATCAGGCGCAGACGGTAAACGTTGCGGCGGCAGAAGACAACGGCGATTTCACCAATGACACGGTAACGCTGGTGCATACCGCTTCAGGCGGCGGTTACAATGGCGTGACAGGCCAGGTGGCGTACACCATCGTCGACAACGACACCCCGCAAAACCCGGTCAATTTAAGCGTATCGGGTTCAGGGGCGATCACCGAAGGCGGTTCGGCGCTGACGGTTACCGCAACGCTGCAAAGCGCCAATGCGACCGGTTCAGCACTCACCATTCCGATTCAGGTGAGAGCTTCCGGCACCACGGCTCAAGCGGGTGACTATACCGTTGCAACTTCGATCTCGATTGCAAACAATGCATCATCCGGGACGACCACCTTCACTGCAGACCAAGACACGACGGACGAACCAGACGAGACTGTGATCGTTGAGTTTGGCAGTCCCCTGCCCAACGGCGTGCCCGCAGGTTCAAACACCAGCGTCACCATTACCATCACCGACGATGATGCCACGCAGGTGACGCTGACCACGCCGGATGCGACGGCTGATGAAGGCGCCAGCTCGGATACCGCACAGATTACTTTAACGCTTGGCCGTGGCCTGGTTGACGGCGAGGCGCTGGTGGTGCCACTGATTTTTTCCGGCGGCACGCCTGGAACCGATTTTACATTGGCCTGTCCAAGCGCGACCGGCGTCACCTGCCAGAACTTAAGCGCCGCCAGCGCGCAGGTCACCTTTACCGGACCGAGCAGCGGCATGACAGCAACTGCTGTGACGCTGACGCTGACCGCAGCGAACGATGATGACAGTTTCAACGATACGGTGACGGTCTCGATTCCTTCAAGCTCAACGGGCAATGCACCGATTCTCACCGCCACCAATCTTGACGGCGGCGCATCAGGCTCGCGCACCGGCAGCGGCCAGATCACCATCACCGACGATGACACCGCGGGGATTGTGATCTCTGTCGGCGCCACACAGAACATCAGCGAAGGGGCGACGGGTTCTTACACCGTACGGCTTGCCACCCGGCCCAGCGCCAGTGTCACGGTTACCATCACCGGTCAGTCGGGAACCGACCTTTCGGTCGACACCAATACAGGCACAATCGGCGACCAGAATACCCTGACCTTTACCGACACGAACTGGAATCAGGCGCAGACGGTAAACGTTGCGGCGGCAGAAGACAACGGCGATTTCACCAATGACACGGTAACGCTGGTGCATACCGCTTCAGGCGGCGGTTACAATGGCGTGACAGGCCAGGTGGCGTACACCATCGTCGACAACGACACCCCGCAAAACCCGGTCAATTTAAGCGTATCGGGTTCAGGGGCGATCACCGAAGGCGGTTCGGCGCTGACGGTTACCGCAACGCTGCAAAGCGCCAATGCGACCGGTTCAGCACTCACCATTCCGATTCAGGTGAGAGCTTCCGGCACCACGGCTCAAGCGGGTGACTATACCGTTGCAACTTCGATCTCGATTGCAAACAATGCATCATCCGGGACGACCACCTTCACTGCAGACCAAGACACGACGGACGAACCAGACGAGACTGTGATCGTTGAGTTTGGCAGTCCCCTGCCCAACGGCGTGCCCGCAGGTTCAAACACCAGCGTCACCATTACCATCACCGACGATGATGCCACGCAGGTGACGCTGACCACGCCGGATGCGACGGCTGATGAAGGCGCCAGCTCGGATACCGCACAGATTACTTTAACGCTTGGCCGTGGCCTGGTTGACGGCGAGGCGCTGGTGGTGCCACTGATTTTTTCCGGCGGCACGCCTGGAACCGATTTTACATTGGCCTGTCCAAGCGCGACCGGCGTCACCTGCCAGAACTTAAGCGCCGCCAGCGCGCAGGTCACCTTTACCGGACCGAGCAGCGGCATGACAGCAACTGCTGTGACGCTGACGCTGACCGCAGCGAACGATGATGACAGTTTCAACGATACGGTGACGGTCTCGATTCCTTCAAGCTCAACGGGCAATGCACCGATTCTCACCGCCACCAATCTTGACGGCGGCGCATCAGGCTCGCGCACCGGCAGCGGCCAGATCACCATCACCGACGATGACACCGCGGGGATTGTGATCTCTGTCGGCGCCACACAGAACATCAGCGAAGGGGCGACGGGTTCTTACACCGTACGGCTTGCCACCCGGCCCAGCGCCAGTGTCACGGTTACCATCACCGGTCAGTCGGGAACCGACCTTTCGGTCGACACCAATACAGGCACAATCGGCGACCAGAATACCCTGACCTTTACCGACACGAACTGGAACCAGGCGCAGACGGTAAACGTTGCGGCGGCAGAAGACAACGGCGATTTCACCAATGACACGGTAACGCTGGTGCATACCGCTTCAGGCGGCGGTTACAATGGCGTGACAGGCCAGGTGGCGTACACCATCGTCGACAACGACACCCCGCAAAACCCGGTCAATTTAAGCGTATCGGGTTCAGGGGCGATCACCGAAGGCGGTTCGGCGCTGACGGTTACCGCAACGCTGCAAAGCGCCAATGCGACCGGTTCAGCACTCACCATTCCGATTCAGGTGAGAGCTTCCGGCACCACGGCTCAAGCGGGTGACTATACCGTTGCAACTTCGATCTCGATTGCAAACAATGCATCATCCGGGACGACCACCTTCACTGCAGACCAAGACACGACGGACGAACCAGACGAGACTGTGATCGTTGAGTTTGGCAGTCCCCTGCCCAACGGCGTGCCCGCAGGTTCAAACACCAGCGTCACCATTACCATCACCGACGATGATGCCACGCAGGTGACGCTGACCACGCCGGATGCGACGGCTGATGAAGGCGCCAGCTCGGATACCGCACAGATTACTTTAACGCTTGGCCGTGGCCTGGTTGACGGCGAGGCGCTGGTGGTGCCACTGATTTTTTCCGGCGGCACGCCTGGAACCGATTTTACATTGGCCTGTCCAAGCGCGACCGGCGTCACCTGCCAGAACTTAAGCGCCGCCAGCGCGCAGGTCACCTTTACCGGACCGAGCAGCGGCATGACAGCAACTGCTGTGACGCTGACGCTGACCGCAGCGAACGATGATGACAGTTTCAACGATACGGTGACGGTCTCGATTCCTTCAAGCTCAACGGGCAATGCACCGATTCTCACCGCCACCAATCTTGACGGCGGCGCATCAGGCTCGCGCACCGGCAGCGGCCAGATCACCATCACCGACGATGACACCGCGGGGATTGTGATCTCTGTCGGCGCCACACAGAACATCAGCGAAGGGGCGACGGGTTCTTACACCGTACGGCTTGCCACCCGGCCCAGCGCCAGTGTCACGGTTACCATCACCGGTCAGTCGGGAACCGACCTTTCGGTCGACACCAATACAGGCACAATCGGCGACCAGAATACCCTGACCTTTACCGACACGAACTGGAACCAGGCGCAGACGGTAAACGTTGCGGCGGCAGAAGACAACGGCGATTTCACCAATGACACGGTAACGCTGGTGCATACCGCTTCAGGCGGCGGTTACAATGGCGTGACAGGCCAGGTGGCGTACACCATCGTCGACAACGACACCCCGCAAAACCCGGTCAATTTAAGCGTATCGGGTTCAGGGGCGATCACCGAAGGCGGTTCGGCGCTGACGGTTACCGCAACGCTGCAAAGCGCCAATGCGACCGGTTCAGCACTCACCATTCCGATTCAGGTGAGAGCCTCGGGCACCACGGCACAAGCCGGCGACTATACCGTTGCAACTTCGATTACGATCGCGAACAACGCAGCATCGGGGACGACGAGCTTCAGCGTAACCAATGACGCCACAGATGAACCTGACGAAACGGTCATAATCGAACTGGGCAGTCCTTTGCCCAACGGCGTGCCCGCAGGTTCAGGCACCAGCGTCACCATTACGATTACAGACAACGATGCGACACAGGTAACGCTTGCGGGACCATCAGGCAATGTCACCGAAGGCGACAGCAAAACCTTCACCATCACACTTGGCCGCGCGCTTGCCAGCGGCGAGACGCTGGCGGTGCCACTCACCTTTGCCGGCACCGCCACCCGCGGCGCCGACTACACGCTGACAGAAACAGCAGCCTTCAGGGTGACTTATGCGAATCTGAACAGCGGCAGCGCACGGGTTACATTCGCAGGCGGCAGTGGGAGCGCAGCGCAGGCCACCATCACCTTAAGCGCTGCCGCTGACAGCACATCCGAATCCAGCGGTGAGACCGTTAACATCGGCATGGGCGCCATCACCGCACAGGGTCTTGACGGCGGCACCGCCAAAACAGACAATTTCGGGCAGTTCCGCATTGTTGACGCACCGATCAGCGCAGTAACGCTTTCACTTGCAGCAGGCGCTGCAAGGATTGATGAATCCGGCTCAGGCAACAGAACCGATGTAACCCTCACTTTGGGCCGGGCACTTGCAGCCTCAGAGACCGTAACCGTACCGTTAACGGTTACCGGCGCAACCGTCACCACGCACTATGCCTTGGGGCTTAAATCCGGTGCGTCCAATACCGGAGTGAGTCTTGTAACCTCAAACCCCCACAGTGCGCAGAACCTGGCTGTTGTGCTTTCAGGGGCAGGAGCCAGAACCGCAGTGTTAGAGCTTGAAGCGGCTGACAACACCGATACAGCCACCCGTACTGTGAACATCGCCTACGGCACAGGCACCCGAAGACCCACCATTGCCCCAGCCGGTTCACTCACCCTTTCCGGCTCGCCCAAGGCGGTGACGATTGACAATGATGACACAGCACAGGGGGTGAGCGTTTCTTTTGCTGAGGCCTCATCACGGGTCAATGAAAATGCCGGCACGCACAATGTAAAAATCAGTCTTTCTCCCGCTCCGTCAGCTGCGATTTCGCTGACCTATACGGTTGGAGGCAGTGCGGTATCTGGAGATGACTTTACCATTTCGAACTCAGGCACGCTTGCAGTCAGTGCAGGAACATCGGGTGTATCGGTCCCGGTAACGATTATCGACAACTTTCGCGATGAGCCGGACCGACAGGTGATACTGGAGCTGCAAAGCGCGAGCGGCTACCAGGTCGGCGCAGCCGCTTCGCACACACTGACGATCACCGACAACGACACCGCAGGCCTTGCGCTGTCGCCGTCAAACGTGCGCATCAACCCTGAGGGGGTCACCCATTACAGCGTGCGTCTTCGAAGCGAGCCTTCCGCTTCAGTGACGGTGCGCATCCGCGTTGTAGAACAGCGCGATGAGTCAGGCTCTGTGGTGACGGTCTCGCCGCAGACACTTCATTTTGATGCAGATAACTGGAACACTGCGCAGCAGGTGGAAATTACTGCACAGGGGCTTGGCACAGCAACGCTTGAGCATGAGATCATCACTACGGATTCGAATTACAGTCAATTGACTGCACCTGCGGCGGTCAGGGTTTCAGTGCAAGACCAGTCACCAGAGCATGCCAGTGCCTGGTTTGCCCGCTTTGGCCGCACCGTCGGCGAACAGGTTGTTGACGCGGTCACATCCAGACTGGTCCGTGCGAAGAACGATGCGCAGTCGACCAGCCTTCGCATTGCCGGGCAGTCTTTTGATGCCGGCCAGACCCGCGATGCGCTGTTTGATCATCCGCACCCGGACCGATCGCCTGCGCCTGATCGAAGACACTCAGAACGGCATGAGTCAGGACTTGAGAAACTGACGGGTCAGATATTCTTGAGCGGTACCTCATTCGACTTCAGTCAGAATACCGCAGCCGGTTCGCGCCAGTCCGTGTGGGGCCGCGGAGCGATCAGTGATTTTGATGGCAGAAGCGGCGCTGCTGATATTGAGGGCACAGCATCCAGCGTGCTGATGGGTGCCGACGACACGGCCGAATCCGCCGCCATCGGTCTTGCGTTCTCGCACAGCCTCGGCAAAGGGAAGTATCGGGACGACAGCGGCGAAGGCAGGTTTCGAAGTGATCTGACAGGACTCTATGTGTATGGCCGGCAGGAAGCCGAAGGCGGGATCACGCTGTGGGGTGTTGGCGGATACGGCATCGGGGACTACGAAAGAAGACAGGGCGATTCCGTGTGGAAGTCAGACATTGCCATGCAGATGGCGGCGGGCGGCATCCGTGCGCCGCTGCCGGAGATTGGATTGAACGCGGTTGACCTGCATGTGACAGGCGATCTCCTGTGGGTAAAAACCAAAAGCGAAGGGGAAGACGGGGATGCATCGGCAACCGTTTCCCGTTATCGCGCCGGCATTGAGGGCGAGTGGCCGGGGCTGAGCGTTGGCGGCGGCACGCTGGTTCCGGGCGTGCAGCTGTCGCTTCGCCGCGACAGCGGCGATGCGGAAACCGGTTTCGGCGCAGGCATTGAAGCCGGATTTGTCTGGCGCCACCCCGACCGTCATCTGGAGGGCGGGATGCGCGCATCGGGCCTGATCACGCATGAGAATCATGATCTGCGTCAGTTCGGCCTGTCAGGCTCTTTGTCCTGGGACCCGAAGCCCGGCACCGAACGCGGTGCGTCGATGGCTTTGGAAACAGGGCTGGATGGCGCAGCCGAATTCGATGAACTGATGGGTGGCGGCGCGGCTGACGGCGCCTCGCAGCCGCAGCAGGCGCTTCAGCGTCACTGGCAGCTGCGCTTTGGCTACGGATTCGGCACGCGCTATGGGGTCTCGATCCCCGAGATGCGCATTGGCGTTCAGTCCGACCGGCGCGACTACACCCTGGGCTGGCGGCTGGCGCCTGAACGATCCAGGCTGTTCGATTATGAGATCCGCCTGCAGGCCCGCCGGCGGGAAACCGATGACCGCGCGCCGCAGAGCGGCGTTGGCCTTGAATTCAGAACCCGCTGGTGACGGCAAGGATCCCAGCACTCGCTTTCGCTTTTCTGATCGGCGCCGCACAGCTCGTGGCGCCGCCGGCGGCATCCGCCGTGGAACAGCGCATCATCGAATACACGGAAAACCGGGTCTTCAGGATCACTGCGCTGGAACCTCACACGGCACAGTGGGTGCTCGCCGGAGAAGATACACAGGCCTTCATCATCCATGACGGCGTCCTGCGGTTTTATGATGCCGACCGGAACACCATCGCAAAACCCGACTATGAACACCCTGAAGATGCTGATCAGGATGGCATCTACCGCGTCACCGCACTTTCAGCGGAAGCCGCAAAGATCATCGATTTCGACATTCACATCGTCAACCGGAACGAACCCGGAAAAGTTTCGCTGTCAACCCACTCGCCGGCCGTCGGTGAGGTCATCTCCGCATCGGTCATGGACCCCGACGGCATCCGCTTCGACGTTCACTGGCAATGGCAGCGCCGCACTGACGGCGGTCAGTGGATGGACATCAGCGAAGCGGTCAGTCAGACGTATCGGCCCGCAGCGGCAGATGCCGGACGCCTGCTGCGCGTGACGGCCCTGTATCAGGACGGATTCGGCAAAAACCAAAGCGCTGCGCAGCATGCGCCGAATCCTGTCATCGGGCCAAAGCTTGCGTTTCTTTCAGCGGCAGTTCAATCGAATCTGCAGGCATCCCTTCATCCGCAGTTTGATCCAGGCATCCTGCACTACGGAATTGCCTGTGAAGAGGAAGACGTGCTGACAGTGTCTGTCTCCATTCCTGAAAACACCCGTCTCGGCATCAACGGCATTCAGCCGCAGCCCGGGCCTGAAACCGCAGCCGCAGTCGCGGTCAATCAATCAAGTGATGTCAGAATCAATCTCATTGACGCCGCCGGAGCTGAAACGGCCTATGCCATCCACTGTGCGCCCGAAGAGCTTGCCGGATTGAGGACGTTCACCGCGGCCGGCAGCACGCCGCCGAAAGAGCTGTTCTCTGTCGTGGCATCACGCCGCGCTTTCATCTTTGACGCCAATGGCGTGGTGCGCCGGCATCAGGGCAGCAGGCCAGCGGCCGGGTTTTTCCTGCGGCGCTTTGACAGCGGACACTACGCCCATGCGCTAAGCGACGAAACGCATGGCTTTGCCTGGCAGGTGCTCGATGCCGATTTCAATCCGGTTGCAAAGGTCAGCACGCTGCCCCCGCTTCAGTCCACCGGCCGCCATGACTTTCGCATTATTGATGACGGCGCCTTCATGCTGATGGCTTACGAAAGAGCGGTACGCGACTTTTCAGGTTTTCCACATCCCCATGAGGGACTTGAAAAACGTCAGGCGGCGCTGACTGAAACTCCCACCCGGGACTCGGCCATCCAGATCGTTGAACCGACAGGTGAAGTGCGTTATGCATGGAACTCCTGGGGACGGATGCCGCTTGAAGACTGCGCGCAGCATCGCTTTCCGGATGACTACGCCCACATCAACGCAACGCAGTGGACCGAAGACGGCATCCTCGCTTCGTTCCGCGGCTGCTCTTCGGTCATGATGATTGATCCGGCAAGACCAGACGGTGATGAAATCGTCTGGCGCATCGGCGAGACCAATCTTTCTGATGAACAGTACCGCGAACGAAAACTCGGCCCGCCGCCGATGCCAGTCATCGGTGATCCTGAAAACACTTTCTGCGGCCAGCATGCAGCGCAGCTTGTCGATGACAGCCGGCTGCTGATGTTCGATAACGGCGTCGCCTGTACGGTCAGCCCTGAAACTGGCGAACCGCTTGCCCGCAGAGGCGGTGACTACAGCCGCGCAGTGGAATATGCCATTGATTACGATGCCGGAGAAGCCGTCTTTCTTCGAGCGCATTCTCAAGGCGGTGAGAAAACCCGGCTTGGACGCATCGGCGGTCACGTAGAACCAATGGAAAACGGGGACTGGGCGATCAGCTGGGGGTATAGCAGAAATACCGATAAAAATGAACACGCCAGCGCCCCGCCTGAACTTCGCAGCGCAGTGACGATTGTCGACCCCGATACCGGTGAAGAGCGTTTCTGGGTGGAACGCATGAACACCACCGGAGCGTTCCGCGCATTGCCGCTTGATCCGCTGGTGTTCATTGAACCGCGTGAACCGCTCCATGCGCTTTGGGCAGACCCTGCGCCGCAAAGCCATCAGGGACCGGAAACACCGCTGAATTTGGTGATTGCATTTTCCCGGCCGGTCGCGCCATTCAATATCAGTACGCCTTCGATCCGGGTGAGTGGTGGCGCCCTCACTGCCATTGCCCCTGAAGCGGCTTTCGGACGAAGTCCTTATGCCTGGATGCTGACAGTTGTTCCTGAACAAGGCCAACCGGCAGTAATCGACATGATCCCCGACATTCCGTGTGAGTCAGGCGGCATCTGTACGGCGGATGGAACAGGACTTCAGCATGTGCCTGCACGGATTACTGTGACATCGCAGTAAAAACATACTGGCCCGCATAATGCATGTTCTGAAATGGAACCGCTGGTGTTCCGACGTTTGAATTATTTGGCAATGCATATGATTAATAAGGAAAGACAATAACAGTCTAACAGTCAGTACGGGGTGTCTGGGACTTCAACGGTCAGCGGCGTTCGCATCATCAATGTGCATCATGTGCCAAGCGCACGAGATTTTTCAAACAATGTTGACTTCGAAGTTGTTGAAAGCGCAATCAACACAGAAGTTATGGTGTGCTGCGATCTGCCCACATAGTGCATATCAGGTAAAATAAAAATGTTCTAACGCGTCGAACCACACATGAATGAACGAAAATTTCCAATCGGCATTGCGAATTTTTACTCAATTCGCACTCGCGGCTATTACTACGTCGACAAGACTCCCCTTATCGAAAGACTAATCGACCAAGGTCAGTATTACTTCCTGTCGCGCCCTCGCAGGTTTGGCAAAAGCCTTTTGCTGGATACGATGCTACACCTGTTCGAGGGCAATGAGTCGCTGTTTGAAGGCTTGCACATTCACGATCGCTGGAACTGGTCCACGCAGTATCCAGTCGTGCGCCTGAGCTTTAACGCTGACTACAGCAAGCCAGGGATATTGGAACAAAACGTCAGGAATCAGTTGCAGCGGCTGGAAAACAAACATGGATTGACGGATATTTGTGATTCGAAGAATCTGAACGAATACGATCGGTTTGGAAATCTGCTGTATCACCTTCATGCAAGCACCGAGAAGCAGGCAGTTATTCTAATCGACGAGTATGACAAGCCGATTCTGGATGCGATAGAAGATACAGAACTTGCGACAAGCAATCGAAACTATCTTCGCGGGCTTTACGGCATGATCAAGGGATCCGAGGAGCATATACGTTTTGTATTTCTCACAGGCATCACCATGTTCAGCAAGTTGAGTTTGTTTTCGGCACTGAATAATCTGGATGATATCAGTCTTGACCCGCTTTATAGCACGATATGCGGTTATACCGAATCTGACCTGGACGAAGTATTCGCTGCTGAGATGGAAGGGTTTGACCGCAATGAGATTCGCCGTTGGTATAACGGTTACAGTTGGCGTGGAGAAGAGAAAGTCTATAACCCCTGGGCGATATTGAATCTGCTCAAGAAGCGTGAGTTTGATATGCACTGGTCTTACACCGGCATGCCATCATTTTTATACAAGGTGATGATGGAAGGTGGATTTTCTCCGCTGGATGCAAACAACTTGAAAGTGGAGAAAGGTTTCGTATCGACATTTGATGTGGACGACATTGGCGCTGAGGCACTGATGTTTCAGTCAGGGTATCTGACGATTACCGGAGAGGATAGTGATGGTTTTGAGGCTGTTTACGATTTGGACTTTCCGAACTACGAGGTGCGTGGTAGTTTAGTCAGAGGATATTTGGACAGCCTATTTGGCCCTGGAAAGAAGGCTCCTCGTGAATCCGGTCAGCTTGCAGGATTATTGGAAGCGCATGACTTCGAGGGGTTTGCTGCAGCGTTGAGTAGATTGCTGTCGGGGATTTCCTATCAGTGGCACACCAAAACTGATATGGCAAATCGTGAGGGGTGGTATTGTTCCATACTGTATGCATGTCTTTGGGATGTGACTGACACGTCAGTATGTTCTGAACAGTCGCACAGCCGTGGCCGTTCAGACTTGGTGCTGGTGATGGGTAATCAGGTGTTTGTCTTTGAATGCAAAATGCTTTTGGATGATTCCGATGCAGACGAGGCTGCAGCGAAAGCGATCAGGCAGATACGAGACAAAGGGTATGCAGGCAGGTATCGTGACGGCGTCAGGACAATTCACCTGATTGGGGCTGTATTTAGTGCTGAAGAGCGAAATCTTGCAACTTTTAAAGTCGAGCAGGATTGATTCGGCTGAGTGTCTGGATTTGTAAATGCGAAGACGTATTTGCAGCCACATACAAACATCCGGCAGGAGGTTGCGTTGGCGTCAATGGGGTCAAATCATGACGGCAAGACAGCGCTATGAAATCTTACTTGAGAATCTCAAATAGATGAACTGGCTTCAGGTTTCGAAGTCAGTTCTGTAATCCGTCCAAACGGCGCAAATCAAGTAAAATTGAATTGA
This sequence comes from Arenicellales bacterium, assembly GCA_965220665.1. GTDB lineage: Bacteria > Pseudomonadota > Gammaproteobacteria > Arenicellales > JAJDZL01 > JAJDZL01. The sequence goes on along the minus strand of CBDCQQ010000005.1, from coordinate 2,398,840 downwards.
ACGCGTCTTTTCCAGCCATGAACAAAAAGAAATTCCCAATTGGAATCGCGGATTTCCACTCGATTCGCACCGATGAGTGCTATTACGTCGATAAAACGCCCTACATCGAAAAACTGATTGACCAGGGCAGATATTATTTCCTGTCGCGCCCTCGCCGATTTGGCAAAAGTCTTCTGCTGGATACGATGCGGGAGTTGTTTGAAGGCAACGAACCGTTGTTTCGAAACCTTCACATACACGATCGATGGGACTGGTCAACACAGTACCCAGTGGTGCGCCTTAGCTTTAACGCTGACTACAGCAAGCCAGGGATATTGGAAGAAGATGTCAGGAACCAGTTTGAGGATATGGAATTCAAACATGGATTGCCCGACACGGTCAGTTCGACAAACCTGAATGAATTCAGTCGATTTCGAAGATTGATGCGCCACTTGCACGCAACGACTGGAAATCAGGTAGTCGTTCTGATAGACGAATATGACAAGCCGATATTGGATGCAATAAACGACAAAGAACTCGCGATCAGCAATCGCGACTACCTTCGTGGCCTGTATGGCATGATCAAGGGATTCGGCACGCAGATACGCTTTGCGTTTCTGACCGGAATCACCATGTTCAGCAAGGTGAGTCTGTTTTCGGCATTGAACAATCTCAACGATATCAGTCTTAGTCCGCGCTACAGTTCAATATGCGGATATACCGAATCTGATCTGGATGAAGTATTCGCTTCCGAACTAGAGGGATTCGACCGCAACGAGATCCGCCGCTGGTATAACGGCTACAGCTGGTGCGGAGAAGAAAAAATCTACAACCCTTGGGCGATATTGAATCTATTCGAAAAGCGAAAATTCAAAGCACACTGGTCAATGACCGGCATGCCGTCGTTTCTCTACAAGGTGATGATGGAACGGGAGTTGACACCGTTGGATGTTGATGATTTGAAAGTTAATGAGAATTTTGTTACGACATTTGATGTTGACAGCATCGGTGCTGAGGCACTGCTGTTTCAGACCGGTTATCTGACGATTGCCGGTGAGCATCGGGTAGGCACGAAGATCATTTACCAATTGGACTATCCGAATATGGAGGTGTGCGCCCATATCAACGAAGGGTATCTTGAGTATCTGTTCGGACCAGGTAAAACAACTCCCCGTGAATCCGCTCAGCTTGCTGGTTTGCTGGAAGCGAATGATTTCGAGGGATTTGCATCAGCGTTTCGCAGATTGCTGTCAGGCATTGCCTACCAGTGGCATAACAACAGTGATATGGCACAGCGCGAGGGGTGGTATTGTTCGATACTGTATTCATGTCTCTGGGATGTTGCTGACACGACGCTTCGTTCTGAAGAGTCTTCCAGTCATGGTCGATCAGACCTGGTATTGGTCATCGGCGATCAGGTGTTTGTATTTGAGTTCAAGATGCTTTCGGAAGGAGTGGATGCGGATGCGACAGCGTCGGGTGCAATATCGCAGATTCGCGACAAAGGCTATGCGGACAAGTATCTCGATGGCGCGAGGGCTATTCACCTGATCGGTGTGGCATTTGGCGCTGCTGAGCGAAATCTTGTGGCGATAAAGGTTGAGCAGGACTGAATCGGATCAATTCGTGCCAATGGCGGAAGCAGTGGCGCATCGGTATAGTAAATTCAGTTAGCACCTTGATTTAGAATTCAACCATGCGTGACAAAAAGTTTCCAATCGGCATTGCGGATTTTTACTCAATTCGCACTGACGGCTATTACTACGTCGACAAGACTCCCCATATCGAAAATCTGATTAACCGGGGTAGATATTACTTCCTGTCGCGCCCGCGCCGATTTGGCAAAAGCCTGCTGCTGGATACGATGCTGGAGTTGTTTGAAGGCAGAGAAGAGCTGTTTCGAGACCTTCACATACACGATCGCTGGGACTGGGAGAAGCAGTACCCGGTCGTAAGATTGAGTTTTAATGATGACTACAGCAAGCCGGGGGTATTGGAAGAAAATGTGAGTGTCCAATTAGAGAACCTTGAAATCAAGCATGGCTTATGCGATGGCTACGATTCGTCGAATCTGCACGGATCAAGCCGATTCGGAAGACTGTTGCACAATCTCCATGCAAAGACTGGAACACAGGCAGTTATTCTAATCGACGAGTATGACAAGCCGATATTGGATGCAATAAACGACACAGAACTCGCGATCAGCAATCGCGACTACCTTCGTGGACTGTATGGCATGATCAAGGGGTCCGAGGAGCATATTCGTTTTGCATTTCTCACCGGCATCACCATGTTCAGCAAGCTGAGTTTGTTTTCAGCGCTCAACAACCTCAACGATATCAGTCTTGATCGACCGTATAGCACGATATGCGGTTATACCGAATCTGACCTGGACGAAGTATTTGCTGCTGAGATGGAAGGGTTGGACCGTAATGAGATTCGCCGCTGGTATAACGGCTACAGCTGGCGTGGTGAAGAGAAAGTCTACAACCCCTGGGCGATACTGAATCTGCTTGAGAAGCGCGAGTTCAGGGCACACTGGTCATACACCGGCATGCCGTCATTTCTGTACAAGTTGATGATCGAAAGAGAGTTTGCGCCGCTGGATGGCAATGATGTGAAAGTCAGTGAGAGTTTTGTTACGACATTTGATGTAGACGACATTGGCGCTGAGGCGCTGATGTTTCAGTCCGGGTATCTGACGATTACTGGTGAGCATAGAGATGGTTTTGAGGCTGTTTACGATTTGGACTATCCGAACTACGAGGTGCGTGGTAGTTTGGCCAGAGGATATCTGAACAGCCTTTTCGGTCCAGGTAAAGCGACTCCTCGTGAATCGGGTCAGCTTGCTGGATTGTTGGAAGCGAATGATTTCGAGGGATTTGCTTCAGCGTTTGGAAGACTGCTGTCGGCGATTCCCTACGAGTGGCATAACAAAACCGATATGGCGAGGCGCGAAGGGTGGTATTGTTCCATACTGCATGGCTGTCTTTGGGATGTGGCTGACACATCAGTTCGTTGTGAGCAGTCACACAGCCGGGGTCGCTCAGACCTGGTGTTGTTGGTCGGTGATCAGGTGTTTATCTTCGAGTGCAAGATGCTTTCGGATGATTGCGATGCAGACGATATGGCAGCACAAGCAATCATGCAGATACGGGACAAAGGGTATGCGGACCGGTATCGCGATGGCGTGAAGACAATTCACTTGATCGGTGCGGTATTTGGCGGCGATGAACGCAATCTTGCGGCAATGAAGGTCGAACAGGCCTGAATTGGATAAACGTCTATCCATTCCTGAAAACACCCGTCTCGGCATCAACGGCATTCAGCCGCAGCCGCGGTTGCGGTCAACCCGTCAAGTGATGTCAAAATCAACCTCATTGACGCCGCCGGAGCCGAAACGGTCTATACCATGCACTGTACGCCCGAAGAGCTTGCCGGATTGAGAACGTTCACCGCAGCCGGTGAACTGCCGCCCAAAGCGCTTTTCTCTGTCGTCGCATCGCGGCGCGCATTTGTCTTTGACGCCAATGGCGTGGTGCGCTGGCATCAAGGCGCCAGTCAGCGGCCGGGGTTTTCCTTCGCCGCTTTGAAAACGAACACTACGCCCATGCGCTGGCCGACGATGCACATGGCTTTGTCTGGCAGGTGCTGGATAGCGATTTCAACCCGCTGACAAAGATCAGTACACAAGCCCCGCCTGAACTTCGCAGCGCAGTGACGATTGTCGACACCGACACCGGTGAGGAGCGTTTCTGGGTGGAACGCATCAATGCCACCGGAGCGTTCCGCGCCCTGCCGCTGGATCCGCTGATCTTCACTGAACCGCCTGAACCGCTCCATGCGCTCTGGGCAGACCCGCCGCCACAAAGCCATCAGGGACCGGAAACACCGCTGACGCTGGTTTTAGCTTTCAACCAGGCGGTCGCACCTTTTGATATCCATACACCTTCGATCCGGGTGAGTGGTGGCGCCCTCACTGCCATTGCCCCTGAAGCGGCTTTCGGACGAAGTCCTTATGCCTGGATGCTGACGGTTGTTCCTGAACAGGGCCAACCGGCAGTAATCGACATGCTCCCAGACATGCCGTGTGAGTCAGGCGGCATCTGTACGGCGGATGGAACAGGACTTCATCATGTGCCTGCGCGGATTACCGTGACAGCGCAGTAAAAACATGCAGGCCCGTCTGATGCAATGCAATTATGCCGGCAGTCTATTAACAGTTGATGAAACGTAACTCTCGCATGAAATTTCAGAAGTTTTTGTTCACCCTTGCCGAGACTTCGCCACGCTTGGACAACAGGTGTGAAATTATTGACATTTTTGGCAAGCCTTTCCTCAAGCCGCGATGCGTTGATTGAAATGACTCAATGCTCCGGCATGCGACTATGCTTCACTGAGAATTCAGACGGGAGTGTCACCCTCTTGAAACATCAGGATGTGTGTTCAGCAGCATTTTCCAGTTTCGGTGCACAGGCTTGAGCCAGATATCTTTTTTCGGCAGTGCATATTCGTTGTAGCGAGACTGACAGAATATCCTCAACGCCTGAAACCGTTCAAGCCATCATATCCCAAATTCTGAACCGTAGTTTTTGCAGACCATGTCTGCAAATCAAGCCATACTGAACATTTACCGACACACACTATCTGGTGCTTGTGCAGAAATACCACCTTTACCTGGCAGGATAAGCGTGGCACTAGCCAAAACCCCACACTGGGAAATGGCAGATGCCAGCCAGCGGCAGCTTGTTGAAGATGTTTGCGGCTATTTGGAAGGCCATCAAATAGATGTTTCTCAAATTGATGTTGGACCTTCAAACGGAGCATTAACACAGGCACAAATTACAATCATGAGCTATGAAGGCTGCCGGTCACTCAGTGCTGAATTTGAGAATTTTCCACACTTAATGAGCGATCAGATCAAGGCTCTCATTGAACAAGGACAGAAAACCACTCATGCAGCCTACCTTGAAGCGACCGAATTGGCGGATGTCTGGCAGAGGAAAATGCGGTCAGTGTTTAAGGATTATGACGTACTCATCACACCGAGTGCACCTGGCGAAGCACCAAGGGGATTAGACAGCACGGGAGACCCAATTTTTAACCGTGTCTGGACTTTGCTGAAATTACCCTGCATTCATCTGCCAGTGGCGTTGGGACCTAACGGTCTGCCGCTTGGTGTCCAATTGATAGGCGCGCCTTCAATCAGGACGATGCGCTGATCCAGGCTGCGCATTACATACAGGAGATTCTGACTGAATTTGAATTTATACCGAACCGGCAACCAGAGGAGCTCTGAATCAGCACTGGTTCAGAAATCAGGCCAAGAATCCGGCAAACAGCGTCGCAATTCCCAAGAATGCAAAAAAGCCAGTAATGTCTGTGATCGTAGTGAGCACAATCGATGAAGCAACTGCGGGATCTTGGCCAATTTTCTTCAACCCTACAGGCACAAGCACACCAGCAATTCCAGCGATTACCATCGCTAGGATCATTGACGAACTGATTACAAGTACCAAACCTGGCTGACCGCTCCAAATATATACTGCGATTCCGCATACGATCGCGACGGCAACACCATTTGCCAGCCCAACAATCGATTCCTTGCGAACCATCTTTGGCCAGTCTCGAACCTGAACTTCTCTCAGCGCCAAACCACGCATTGCGACTGCCAACGCCTGTGCGCCAGCATTTCCGGATTGACCTGCCACAACTGGCAACAGTACAGCCAGCGCGGTAAATTTCGCGATCGTGCTTTCAAAAATTCCGACCACTGCAGCCGCCGCGAATGCAGTCAGCAAATTGACCTGCATCCAGGGTAATCGTTTGCGGACGGCGAACTTACTTCCAGATGATGCACGCTCATCTTTACTCACTCCAACCATAGTCTGAATGTCAATTGACACATCTTCTTTCAGGACATCGATTAATGTGGAGTGTCGAATCGCACCTAACACCCGTCCATCATGGTCAACTACGGTTAATTCATCCAAACCATAGCTTTCCAGTTTTTCGATAATTTCTTCCCGTGATGCGTTCGGATCTACAACAACGACAATTCGATCAGAGAGTTCATCTAGAGTCTGACTAGGGTCGGCTAGCGCAAGGGCATCAAGCTTTACAATCGACCGAAATCGCTGCTCATCATCCACAATTCGCAATTCAGCTACTTTACGCTTCAACCTGCGGGCACGCAATATCTGCAGTGCTTCATCCGCTGTCATATTGCCCTTAAACAGCAATATGCGAGTGTCCATTAATGCACCGGCTGTGTCAATTGGATAAACCATCAACTCTCGGATTTCCCGAGAGGTAGATGGCTCCATGCCAGCCAACAAATCCTCACTCCGCTCAGGCTCAATAATGGTGAGAATCGATGCAGACCTGCCTGGATCAATACCCTTCAATATCGCTAGAGCATCAGAATCGTCCAGCAGTTCAACCATATCTGCCGACATATTTGGACTCAATGAAGACCAAACTTCAAGCGCAATCTCTTGGGGTACTTGTTTTAGGATATCGATGGCATCGTCGACCGAAAGCGTTTCAAGGCGGCTTGCGGCACTTTGCGGTGCCTCCTGGCAAAATCGGGTGATTAGGATCGATTCTGCCCTCTGAAGTTCAATTTGCTCGGTCATCGCCGATCCTCCCGATTTTTCCCAAACGTTAAGTTACTCTACGATTCGCAGAGAGCGCTGCCACCATTACATCCGCAAGTCGAAGACAGTAAATTTCTGCCACACCCAACACCTCAAAATGTGATTGAACAGCACGTTCTGTAGCTGATGACGGTTCCTCCAGCGCACCCCACAAGTCGATGAAACGAACGATTCCAATCAGCTTTCGGTCACGATCAATAACTGGCACAACATCACTTTTTTTCCATACCGGTGATTCCACGGCCTGTCTTAGAGTCGACGAAGCAAAAATTGGCTCAACCGATGTAGTCATAATTGATGAAACGGACTGCTCTTCACCTTTTTGTTGCAACAATTCGACCATTGAAACCGCACCAATCACTTCATTTAGATCATCTACAACATAGATTTGACTATTCACATAAGCTTCATCAATCACCTGTCCTTTTGCATCGGCAATTCGAGTATCGCCGCGAAAAGTGACAGAAGCAGTTTCCATCCAAGCACCAACCAGAGAACTTTGGTAGCGGAGCAGCATTGAGACTCGAATCGCCTGACGACGAGGCAACTTTGCCAGCAGCGCATCCCGCACCTCGTCGGTCGTATATCGCAGAATTGCTGCTGTCTCTTTGGGTTTCAGGCTACTGATGTACCTCGTCGCAGAAGCTTTTGAGATGGTTTCTATACACTTAGCGGCCGTACGAGGTAGCATGGAGCGTAATGCCAAAACGCTCAATGAATCATCGATTGCATCAATTAACTCGCCAGCTGCATCTGCCTGCATCTCCTGCATGGCGCTGACTGCCGCTGTGTTGTACTGTCGGACAAAATATTCAGCAAGCTTCAGCCCCTCAGACATTTCCCGGCTCCCTCGAGACCAATACGCTGGGCTGATCGGAAAACATTTGTGCTGGTATTGTCACACGACCTTCTTCTGTTTCCAATATGACGGAAACTGATGTAATTTGAAGAATGGTACCTTCATGCTGACCAATTCGGATGCTCTGCCCGATACGATAGTCGGAGTTCAGATATCGAACTCCAATTAAATTGCTCACCAGCTGTCGAGCACCAAGACTGAAAGCAATGGCAAGCCCACCGAGTGCTGCGCCAATGGTAACCGCCATTATCGTAAGCACTACCCGAACATTTACGCCAATCTGATCGACACCAATCAAAATGAGCAAAATAAGCACGAATAATTGTGCTACCCGAGACAAGGCAGCGCGCTGTGACTCAGGTAAATTGACTGCTGCAGAACTGATTGCCTGAGCGATCAGTCCACTAAAGACAACACCCGCCCAGATGATGAGAACGCCCGATAGTATGTTCGGCAGGTGGCTCACCAGCCGACCAAGCCAGTCGGCGAACATCCCAAGTCCGAGCAACTGAGTTGACAGTGCGATAAATACCAGAATGATGGCCCAGTAGACTATCCTAGATACAACTACCGCAACCGGTTCGGTGATATTTGGCAGGACCGGTGTGCCTGCGAATTTGATACGCAGGCGAATTCGGTTGAGTACGCCTATGAGTCGAAGGACCAGTACTTTGCTGACTCGGGCGAGAATCCAGCCAATCAGAAGTGTTACCAGAACACCCAGAATCTGTGGCAGAAAATCGATGAATTTCGAAACAGAATCAAGCGCTAGTTGCGCAAGCTGAGTACCCCAGTCGAGTAATTGGTCCATTTTGCTTCCACACAGTGGCTAGCGTCGAGTCGCTAGTGATTCAAGCATTCGCCAAAATGAGCCGCTGATTCCAGCGATGCGAATTTCCAAGTGGACATTATAAATGATTTAATACTTTGTTTTTATTGGTAATTGGATGACAATTTCACACTAACAAACACTTATCAATTCTCACTTAAAGCTCGACGAAAGGGCAAAATTCGAAAGACTCAGTCCACGAATTGCATTGAAAAGTAACCTGTTCAAAACGATATCTAAACACAGAACAGTAATAACCGCATAGAGTACAACTCAAATAATCCCGATCAACCAGCCGGAGTCAACCAGGTTTCTGAAATAGCCATGAATGCGGTACTTGTTTCTCGCCCAAGGAAATTCCGGGTGGTTAATTGACCCGAGAAAAAGTGCCCATTAACAGAAATTTCAGCTGCCTTTGCTTCAATGAAAACACTGTACATGTCATGCTCGCCAGTGGCTCCGATTTCCGCTGCTACCTCAGCTGCGAAGGGTTCTTGCAAATCCCGCCATGACATTACAACTTCAAGATCACCAGCAATCACTGATTCAGTCCGATACTCCCTGAGATCTCCTCGTGAAGTCACTTCGTCTATCTTTCGATAGCTCATGTGCTGTAGGCCCTTTCGTCCCCTAAATGACGGAAATTTCGACATGTAGTCAGAAATCAGATATTCCGTCAATTCTTCGTTGTCAGTGAGACAAATGTTATTGGCATCCGGCAATCCAGCCTCCTCATCCGGCTTTTCCAGCACAATCATTGTTGTGCCAGCGCCATGAGGAGATAAAACAACGCGGAAAAAAATTCCGAGTGCAGTCCAGTCCCCATCCGGATCTTCCTTGAAGTATATGCCTGGGTTTTCACCCGACCATTCAACTTTTCCGGGATTACGAGGTTTAGTGGGATCCATGACGCTGCCTCCTGATTAGTGATTGACAATACTTAAAATTACACCGAATTATACTCAGGCGATGTTTCTGAAAAAGCTGCCCAATTGCCAGCGGCGTTTTGGATTTCGAATGGTCCGAAATATCACAAAGGTAAAATATTCATCAGCTTCGAACTCACCTCACACAGCCAATAAATATATTTCTGAGTTGCACTAGACACGAAACGGGGTGCAAAATTACAAACTTTTATATGCAGATGGATATTGAACTCACGACCGATCGGTTTTTCTCATCAGAGCACCAGCAACCTGAAAACTGGCTAAATTTAGAGCAGTATCTCCAAAGCCTTGGTCACGAATTTATCGCTGAACCAGAGCCAAAGCAGTTTGTTGGCGGTTTTGGAAACCTTAATTTCCTGATCCAGATGGATGGTGAACTCTGTGTTCTGCGCCGCCCGCCACATGGACCTCTACCGCCAGGTGCAAACGATATGGTACGAGAGTACAGAGTGACTTCACGGCTTTGGAGGGAGTTTCCATTGGCACCCAAAGGCTTGTTGCTTTGCGACGACCCCGAAATTTTGGGAGCACCTTTTCTGATTATGCAATATCGGCCAGGGGCGGTTATTCAAATGGATGTACCTGAGAGTCTTCACAGTCAGACCTGGCGGCTGTCAGAAATGATTGTCGAAGTGCTGGTCGAATTTCAATCTGTTGAATCCGCCAGTGTGGAATTACAAGACCTTGGACGACCGGAAGGATTTCTTGAACGTGCGGTACGCGGGTGGGTGAAACGCTATTACGTCGCTGCGGAAGATGTATATCGGAACAGTGCCAGCCCTGCCTCAGCCACGACGATCATCAACTGGCTGGAAAAGCAACCGGCTCCTAGTGCCGGGCACACCTTGCTTCACAACGATTTTAAACTCAACAATATTGTTCTGGACCGAGACGACCTTACCCAGCCTATCGCACTGCTGGACTGGGATATGTGTACACAGGGAGACCCCCTATTTGATTTTGCCACACTGCTCAGCTACTGGACAGAACCAACAGACCCACCAGCCCTGAATAAAGTTGGACAAATGCCGACCTCTACAAGCCCAGGCTGGATGAATCGAGAGACAGTTGCAGACTATTACGCCAAGATCAGCGGACGTGACCTCTCCAACCTTCATTACTATCGGGTGCTGACAGCATTCAAACACTGCATTATTTTCATGCAGATCTATGCGAGATTCTGCCGGGGCACAACCACCGATCCCAGAATTGCCGAATTGGAACCGGCTCTCGATTCACTGTTTGAGTTCACACACGATATTGTTCTTCAGCGATATTTCTAATGCGACAGGTGAGATTCTAGTCTCTGACTTTGAACTACCAGTCTTCGAGCGGATAACTGGTAAGCATTTCGCAGCCTGTTTCAGTGATCAATACCTGCTCTTCCAGCTTAACTCCTTCCCCACCGTGAATGGAACCCATGTAAGATTCAACACATAGCGTCATCCCAGGTTCGAATACACCGTCATAGCCCTTTTTGTCAAAGTCCATGTAGTGTTTGATGCTGGGATATTCGTCGGCCAGCCCCACACCGTGAATAATCACACCATATCGATTGGGTTGAAACTCCTCCGGCACTGGCCATGCATTTTTGGACAATTCCCGGAATTCCACCCCTGGTTTTATCAATTCAGTGTTAAAACGAATTTGTTCCGCTGCCAGTTGATATATCCGCGCCTGCTCCGGTGTAGGTTTGACTTCGCCACAAATCCAGGAACGAGACATATCACAGCAGTAACCATAAGGGCCGATCAGATCAGTGTCGAAACTCATCATTTCGCCCTTCTCCATAACCCTCATAGAGGACTCTCTCATCCATGGATTAGTTCGTGGGCCTGATGCAAGAAGGCGCGTTTCAATCCATTCTCCACCCAATGCAATATTGGTTTCATGCAACTTCGCCCACAATGCATTTTCCGTAATTCCTGGAGCCATCGCATCGCGCATGTTCGAGACAGCAGTTTCACACACCTGCACCGAATATTTCATCAATTCCAGTTCCTCGGGCGACTTGATGACCCTGGCAATTTCCATGACATCTTGCCCCTCAATCAATTCGATTCTGCATTGTTCAAGCTCATGAATACCCAGCAAGCTGCAACGATCGACAGCTAGTCTGCGGTTGCCGCCACCATATGTGTTAACCAGATCATTGATTTCCTGAGCAAATTTTTTGGCGTTTGACTCACAACGCGATCCGGCAGCAAAAAAATAAAATGGTGTAATAACCCGGTATTCATCAATCGTTGGCAGATCTTCGGCAAGATGAGGCATGTTACCGAAGTCCCACAAAATGACGGGACCTTCGGTTGCCACGAATGCACAGCGAGCTTCGTAGTGCGAACACCAAATCTGCATATTGGTTGCATCGGTTACATATCGAGTGTTCAATTGATCGAACAGCAAAGCCCCAGCCAAATCCCGGCTGCGAAGCTGCTGTTTAACCCGCTCTAATCGATATCTTCGCACGGTGTCCAAATCAACTGGAGGCTGCGAAAACTCCATCGCCCCATGTTGCCGGTTGCGTACTTCCGCCATATTCAATGCTCCTGTTTCTTTTGCCAAAGATTCGTGATTTTCGTCTAATTTACAGACCGTATGATTTTATGATTTTTGTGCGTGTATCTGCATTTCAATTTTTGTGAAATTGCGGTCAAGAACTCCAGATTATTTGCGTTGTAATAGGCACTTAAATCTTAAATTGATCGCCTCAAAGGTTGAGCTTATTTCAATAGTCAGGGAACTGAATTCAGAAGAACAGCTTGATGGCTTATTCAATCACACAATTCAATCCAGCGTTATTTTTTACCTGTATAAGGATGTATCCGAAAAAGATTTACTAACACTCGCATAAAAAATTACCTATACTCAATATTTATGACGGCAAAATTGTTGTTGAAACGACGGTTGACGTCTAAATTCGTAGAACTTAATTGACTAATTTATGCGCCAATCAGGCTTTAAAAAAACGGAGAATTATGAATGAAAAAGTCAATTCTTAAACACGGCATCCTATCGGTCTCTGCCCTGGTGCTTGCAGGTAGTTTTGTAACTGCTCAAGCCCAGGAGTTGGTGGTAGTATCATGGGGCGGGGCTTATTCGAAGAGCCAGCAACTTGCCTACCATGAACCATTTATGGCTGAGAATCCTGGTATCACAATCATTAACGATGACTCTGCATCTGAAGGAGTCGCCAAGTTAAGAGCCCAGGCAGAAGTCGGAAACGTCACGTGGTCTCTCCTGGATGCCATCGCAGCTGATACTATTACAATGTGCGACGAGGGACTGGTTGAAGAAGTTGATATCGATGAGATTCTTAACCCAGCGCCCGATGGAACGCCAGCAAGCGTAGATATGGGTGAATTTCTGACCTCGGATTGCCACATTCCAAATATTGTCTATTCGACTACTTGGGGTTATCGCACCGATATGGTACCAACACCTCCAACTCAGATATCTGATGTCTTTGATATGGACAGCTTTCCTGGGAAGCGGGGAATGGAGAAGAAACCAATTAACAATCTTGAGTGGGCTTTGATTTCAGATGGCGTATCACCGGATGACGTTTACGATGTTCTGGACACACCTGAAGGTGTAGCACAGGCTTTCGCGAAACTCGACACCATCAAAGCCGAAACAGTTTGGTGGACACGCGGTGCACAGCCTCCGCAAATGCTCGCCGATGGTGAAGTTGTGATGTCCTCTGCATACAACGGACGATTGTTTTCCGCGATTGAAGAAGAAGGACAGCCAATTGGAATGTTGTGGGACTGGCAGGTGTTCGATATTGATGGCTGGGTGATTCCAAAAGGTGCACCTCATCGCGAACAGGCTTTGGCGCTGCTGCGTTATGCTTCAGACACCCAAAGACTGGCCGACCAGGCGAAATACATTTCTTATGGTCCGGTACGCAAATCATCTGCTGCTTTGGTCAGCACACATGCAACGCTGGGTATCGAGATGGCACCTCATATGCCAACTGACCCCGCCAACTCAAAAACAACCTTGCTTTTCAACATTGAGTGGTGGGCGGACAACCAGGATGATCTGAACGAACAATTCAATTCCTGGCTTGCTCAGTAAGTCAACTTTGGTCTAAGCCAAATAGACATGGTCAATGAGAGGCACTGGCAGTATCGCTGGTGCCTCTCATTGAATTTCGCAACAATTTATCAACAACTCAACTAATCTGCGACAACATAAACTATGGCTAATTCCGCTGTCTATCCTGACCAACCTCTAACAACAGCGGACGGCGTCCCACTGAAAACGGCTTTGTCTCGTGCGCTTCGTCGAGACAAGATGAAGTCTCTCGCCCTAGTCGCTCCGTTGTTTATCTTTCTTGGTTTAACCTTTCTGGTGCCAATAGGAGACATGTTATGGAGAGGTGTTGAAGACCCAATCGTGTCCACCTACCTTCCAAAAACAGTTGAACAACTCAAACAGTGGGATGCGACATCAGGTGAACTACCAGACGAAAGTACCTATGAAGCGCTAGTTGAAGATGTTAAAGCCGGTGCTCCAGATAAACTAATTACTCGGGTCGGCAAACGCCTCAATTATGAATTACCCGGGATGAACAGTTTGTTCAGAAAATCCCAAAGAAGAATTCCAAAATTTGACGAAGGACCTTACAAAGAGGCAGTCATCAAGGTCGACAAGAAATGGGGGCAGCTTGAAACCTGGCAGGTAATCAAGACATTTTCACCAAATCTCACAGCAGGTTACTTCTGGGCCGCAATTGATTTACAGGTCACTCCGGCCGGAGATCTTCAATTACAGGATGAGAAAAGCCGGATCTATCTCAAATTGTTCTGGCGTACACTTTATTTGAGTGGCTTGATCACGCTGATGACTCTCATTTTGGGCTATCCAGTCGCCTATCTTCTGGCAACCCTGCCCTTGAAAACCAGTAATCTTTTGTTGATGCTAGTACTGTTGCCATTCTGGACATCTCTGCTGGTACGAACGACCTCATGGATCGCAATGCTGCAAAGAGAAGGTGTGCTCAATGACATCATGGTTGCTCTCAACATCATTGAAAATGAAAACCGGCTCGCAATGATTCATAACGCGACCGGAACTGTCGTAGCAATGACCCACATCCTGCTGCCTTTTATGATTCTTCCGCTTTACAGCGTAATGAAGACGATCCCAAAGAGTTACATGCGAGCAGCCGTTTCTCTTGGCGCGCACCCGTTCAATGCATTTTTCAAGGTATATGCACCAAATACGATTCCAGGAATCGGAGCAGGTGGAATTCTTGTATTCATTCTTGCGATTGGTTACTACATAACTCCCGCCCTTGTTGGTGGAACGTCCGGCACATTTATTAGTAACTTCATCGCTTACCACGTTTCAGTCTCTCTGAACTGGGGATTGGCTGCAGCACTCGGAATCATACTGTTAGGTCTTGTGCTGGTACTTTACCTCCTGTATGATCGAATTGTCGGCGTCGATAACATGAAACTCGGGTAAGCTAAGCCAAATGAAAAGTAAATTACCACCCTACACGACACCACTCGAACGCATTTGGCATTATCTGTTCCGCATTATCTGCGGGCTGATCTTCCTGTTTTTGATTTTTCCCATTCTGGTTATCGTACCGCTATCTTTCAACGCGGTACCGTTTTTCACATTTACCCCCGAAATGCTGTCATTCAATCCAGAAGGATATTCGCTCAGATGGTATGAGGACTTCTTTACCAATCTCAACTGGCGGGGAGCAGTTAACAACAGCTTTATTATTGCAATCTTTTCTACTTTGATTGCAACATCACTCGGCACCGTTGCTGCATTGGGATTAAGCCGTCGAGAAGTACCTTATCGAACAATGTTAATGGCAATTCTGATTTCCCCGATGATTGTGCCACTGATCATTTCAGCTTGTGGAATGTTCTTCTTCTACTCCCGAATCAATCTGCAGGGAACCCACCTCGGTGTTATCCTCGCCCACGCGGCTTTAGGCACTCCAT
Source organism: Arenicellales bacterium (assembly GCA_965220665.1). Taxonomy (GTDB): domain Bacteria; phylum Pseudomonadota; class Gammaproteobacteria; order Arenicellales; family JAJDZL01; genus JAJDZL01. Next base: position 2,383,592 of record CBDCQQ010000005.1, on the reverse strand, counting down.
TTGTTGTCATTACAGTGACCGCTACACTGGTCGGATTCGATCGCAGTCTGATTCGGGCTGCAAACAGCTTGGGAGCCGATGGCGTAACAACATTCTTCAAAATCGTCGTTCCACTGATCTTACCGGGAGTGATTTCAGGCGCACTATTCGCCTTTATCACCTCATTTGACGAAGTCGTTGTGATTCTATTTGTTGGTAGCTTTGAGCAGCGAACCATTCCGTGGCAGATGTTTTCTGGAATTCGCGAACACATTAGTCCAACCATTCTCGCAGTCGCAACATTGCTGGTGCTAGTATCAATGCTGTTGCTGACTACAATCGAGATGTTGAGACGGCGAACCGAGCGATTGCGCGGGGTCAGAACTTAGTTAGGGGATTATCTGCTTGACTAAGCGCCAACCAATCCGCTTAAAACGATAACCGCAAACGTAAAGGCGGCGGAACCATGAAAGAAACATTTGTATATCCTCTTTCAAGGCACTGTGCGCCATGCCTGGCGCACCAAGAAAAAGGAGGGCTTGAAGCCCCCCTAATTGTGTGCTCAACGGCCAAGCCTGACCGTTACTGCTACAGTACGATGATCGAACCGATGATTGCAATAGACAGTGCGAGATTCGCACCAACAACCCATTTGATCCAAGCATTATCGGTCTTCAATTGATTGATTTCAGACTTCAACTCAGTCTTCAGCAGATTGATGTCTTGCTTGGTTGCTAGGTCTCCCTGCCCCTGCTTAACTGCCAACGCAATCGCTTCGGCATGTTTCGCTTCGATCCCTGCGTCCTGCAGTTCTTTTGACACCGTCAGTGTGTCAAATGCGGCATTTGCCATGGTTTCCTCCGATTGTATTGTTAGAGGGCATTAATCCCCTCTGGAGATCGATGTTCCCGCGAGGTTGATTAAAATGCAGACGGTCTTCCGCCCGGTTGTTGGCCAGGATGATTCCTGGCTGCACGCTGCAGACCGAGGTCAACAACGGCGGACCGATGGCCGTTGACCACACATGCGTTGAACGGCTTACGCACGATTTCATGTGCTTATTATTTTCACAGATTGTTGATTGCATTGCACTCTTAGCTGATTGATAATTTTCTTGCAATCATTTTAGCCCAGCCATTTCAACAGCTTGAAATTCTTCCGCTCATCGATGCAACTGATTTTTGTAAATGAATGCCATTGGTAATATTTGCCAATAATCTGACACTTACCCACAATACAGGACACTAGACTGGCCGGTCCCCATTAATCGTGAGGCGCCACATAGCTCGACGTTCACCCGGGTAATCGTTCAAGGCGTAATGCTGAAGACAACGATTGTCCCAAAAAGCGATTGATCCCGGTTCCCAGCGAAAACTACAGCAAATATCCGGCTGAACTGCATGCTTGACCAGATAGCGAAGAATTGGTTCTGACTCTTCTTCACTCATTCCTTCGATTCCTACTGTAAACGGCTCATTCACATAGAGTGCCTTTCGGCCGGTTTCAGGATGGGTACGAACAATTGGGTGAATGACGCGAATATTTGCACTGTTGTCCGCGCGAATTGGTGTACCTGCATGTTTGTCCTGGTAGTCTGTGCTCGCGTACTCGCCCTCATGACTGTAAACGTTTTCGGCGCTATGAATCGCGTTTAGACCCTCCAGCATACTTTTGTAAACATCAGTAAGCATGTCGTAAGCCAGGTACTGGTTAGCAAATAGAGTATTCCCACCGAATTTTGGAACTTCCATCCCACACAAAATCGATCCCAGTGGAGGTTTTGCCTGGAAAGTTACATCGCTGTGCCATGTTCCCGAAAAGTTGTACTTGTCTTCTGGATTCTTGATCACCATCATGATTTCAGGATGTCCTGCCAATGAACCAACGTATGGATGAATGTGGAATGACCCAAAATTCCTACCAAATTCTTTGAAGGAGTCAGGCTCGATAATTTGGTCACGAAAAAAGATAACCAAGTGGTCGTGGAACGCCTGCTTGATTTCCTCTATCACTTCTTCTGATACCGGATGTGAGATGTCTACACCAAAAATTTCAGCACCACACGCACCAGCATAAGGTTTGACTTCGATGTGCTGATAGTTTTGCCGAGCTGAGTTGAGACCGGCTCCCGGAATCACCTTGGGCCGTTGCCATTTCATGTCATTTGCTCCCGATGGTAATGCACATTCACTGATCAACATGAATAGTTGCTCAATCATTATAGTTTTGCGACGGTTACAGTCTGAAAGATGCAGAATCGTCTTTAAACTCCCTTGAATTTTGTGTGGAATGCCAACCATTGAAAATAAAATACAGCGAGGCCAATTCAAACCACTGGTAGAAAATCAGAAAAAGACCAAACTTAAAGAGCGAAATTGTTTATGTCTAATCACGTCAAACTTTCGAATCAAATTTTCCCCCGCAGGTCTGCTCTCTAATGCACACCGACACATTTGATTACATCATCGTGGGTGGTGGAACAGCCGGATGTGTACTCGCAAATCGTCTTTCGGAAAACTCAAAAAACACTGTGCTGGTGCTTGAGGCCGGAAAGCGGGATACGAATCTATGGATTCACATTCCCGTGGGCTACTTCGAGACGATGCACAATCCGGCAACTGACTGGTGCTACAGCACCGAACCTGATCCAGGATTGAATAAACGGTCGATAGAATGGCCGCGTGGGAAAGTTCTTGGCGGCTCAAGTTCGATTAACGGTCTACTATATGTTCGCGGCCAAAAGGAAGATTACGATGACTGGGAGAACGCCGGCAACCCTGGTTGGTCGTATGAGAACATGCTGCCCTACTTCATCAGATGCGAGCATCAGGAGCGTGGCGCTGACAAGTATCACGGTCAGAATGGAATGCTGAAAGTATCTGATATGCGAATTCGTCGAGCAATCGGCGATGCATTTATCAAAGGTGCCGAAGAAATTGGCATTCCTCTAAACAACGATTTCAATGGCGCAACACAGGAAGGCGTTGGATATTATCAGTTAACTGCATGGAAAGGTAGACGTTGCAGCTCAGCTGTTGGTTATCTGAAACCCGTTTCCAAACGCTCTAATCTGAAAGTCGTCACCAAAGCGCTGACAAGTCGAATTGTTATCGATGAAAACCGTGCATCAGGTGTGGAATATCAGCAAGATGGCAGAAAGTTCACTATCCATGCCAATCGAGAAGTCATCCTTAGTGCCGGTTCGATCAATTCTCCACAGCTTCTGATGCTGTCGGGCGTCGGAAATCCTGATCATTTACGAGAATTTCAAATCCCCGTCAAACACAACTTGCCAGGTGTTGGCGAGAACCTGCACGATCACCTTCAAATTCGTTCGGTGTATCGCTGTTCAGTCAAGACACTGAATGATGAAATTCGAAATCCGATCTACAAAATGCTGATCGGTATGCAGTATATTGCGTTTCGTACCGGGCCAATGAGCATGGCGGCAAGTCAGATTGGCATATTTACAGGATCCTTACCACATATCAAACGCCCAGACATCCAATTTCATTTTCAACCGCTAAGTTCTGACAGTCCTGGGCAAGGCGTTCATAACTACTCAGGCATCACGTCTTCTGTTACACAGCTTCGGCCAACCAGCCGCGGAAACCTGCAACTAAAGTCAACCAATCCCCAGGACTACATCGCCATCCATCCTAATTACCTAGCCACTGAGGAAGACCAGGTGACCACCGTCAATGCAATGAAGGTGTCCAGAGCCATTGCAAACAGCAAGGCAATGTCGCAATATGTGGAGGAAGAAGTGTTACCAGGGGATCAGGTGCAAACTGACGAAGAACTGCTCGATTGCGCCAGAAACATTGGCGAAACCATTTATCACCCGGTTGGAACATGCAAAATGGGGCCGCTTACAGACCCGATGGCGGTTGTCGATTCAACGCTCAAAGTTCATGGTATACATGGCTTGCGAGTCGTGGATGCATCGATTATGCCCATGATCACCTCGGGTAATACCAACGCACCAACGTTTGCAATCGCTGAGAAAGCGGCTGACATGATTCTTTTAAAAGGGTGATGGTTGATCAGCTAATCAATCAATCGTTATCGTCTACTTCTGCCCCAGCACCACTACGTCTTGACAGGTCACTATTTGGCACAAATGATTCCGCCGCCTTCGTCTTCAATATCTGTAAGCTTTCGAAGTCGATATTGATCCGTCGAGAGCTTAAGCTCTGAAGCTTTGACTGACTGAAGTGCCAATTGAGTCCTGTCTTATCAAACAAAGATATATTACAAGACAATTGGTTGGACACACACACGACCAAAACCTCTTTAGAGTCCTGCCAATCGCGAGTCCAGAACGTTTCTTCACTCGTCCAGAATTCACCATTTTCGATGATGATCCAGGACTTGGGCAATTGCAGCCGAAAACAGAGACCTAATTTAGACCTGGATAGTGCAAGCGGTAAAAGCAAAGCAATTACCTTTGAACTATTTACTCTCGCAGTACAGGCTTGATCGAAGGAGTTGGCAAGTGCAGCAAGCCGATCAAGAGTTTCAATTAAGGACAGAATATTGAATCTGTCAGATTCATGTTGCAATTTGGGCAGTAGATCTGCTAGCAATTGCAATGGAACAGTGTCTGTTGCCGCAAGCCAAACTAGTGCACTTCCAATTTCTATATCAGCACCTGGTGGGATTCCAAGTGCAGAGAGAACGCGCCTGGTCAGGGTACAACATTCACTGTTTGAAAGCTGTACCGTAGCTCTGATCTCGCACATCAGGATGAAGCGGCCGCAGAGGTTGTCACTGGTACTACAGGGAACGCCCAATCGTCCGCAAAATCACGACCGAGTTCATCGAGCAGAGGTGCACCCTGAAACAGCGTGATCCGAGTCCAGAGATTGGATTTCGGATCGAATCTTGTCGCCCCGAAAATTGCAAGCTTGCAGCGAAGCAGATCTATAGGCAGACATTCCCTGCCTAGCAGGTTATTCTGAATCTCTGCATATTCGAAATCTGTAAGGGACTGTATGCGGGAAACGATATATCGAAAATTTGGATGCAGGCGCAATAAATCAGCAACTGATGAGCATTTATCATGTGTTTCGAGATCGCGTATGGTCTTGTACAAAGCACTGACATCTCTGGCAATTCCGACCTTCATTTCTAACTCACAACCAGGTTCCAGATAACGTTTACCCAATCTCGGTTCTTCTTTTTCCTGTGAAACGTACCAAAAATAATGTTGAGAATCTGGATGTTCAAAATCCACATCTAATGCCCACGCGTAGCGCATTTCAATACAGTTCCTTAACTCTTCCAGTCCCATAGACGGATCAAAATGAATGAATTCATCGACTCCCATCATGTTTTCAAGTTCATTGATTTCATGTGGATAAATTTCAAGAATCAAACTATTCAGTAATTCCTGACACTCCATACTGGAATTTTCCAGTGCCCATTCTGAAAGCTGTTGCCAAGCCGATTGACCATCATTTATCTGACTCAGCTCTAATTTGAGTCTTGTAATTTCCTCCTTTAGTACCAAAATACGTTCTGCCTGTCTTGGATCTTCGGTCTGCCATTGCTCCAAATGTCCTTCGACCCGTTCAATCAACTTCTTTAAGTGGTTCAACTTCTGACGTGTGACTTTTGATCTGGATTTTGCTACTACAATTGCAACCTCCCGAATCTTTATCCACTGGCCAATCAGTTGAGGATGGCCAATCAGAAACGGTGCCATTCCAAGGCCAGTTGCATTACCGACTCCAATTGCCCGCTTTAGTTCTCTCGACAATCCAACTGCCCGGACTTGATCGCGCTGCTTAGCAATATGTTCAACCAAATCAATACTCAACTGTCTCGCCATATAAACGGTGAGCATTTCTGCCTGAAATGGTAATCCAAATGGCGTTGACTGCTTGACCCGATGAAAATCCATCACCCCGAATTTTCCGTTTCCGTAAACGGCTGTGGTTCGAATTAGGTATCCGATCTTCATAATATCCTCTACATCCGGTTGAAAACCTGAGGCAAGGCAATCAATAACTGAATTGAACAGACGAACACTTTTGTTGGCTCTGCTCATTACCAGTTCAGATTCACTGAGGCGCCCTGCTTCCTGGTACGGCAATTCCCGACTTAGCCGTTTTATGTCAGCTTCACTCGGGATTCCGTTGAACAGTGTAAAGCACATATCCCACTTTTCGGCAATCACTCGATCGGTGCGATCAGCAGCATCAAGTTCGGAAACAAATGAAATGAAACTAACGGGACCTGAAGGAGTATGAATCAGATAGATCAAAGTTCCGAAACCGGATTCATCGAGTGTGTTACTGAAAATTTCGAAGCGCCACGTTTCACGATGCATCCGTCGTACCAGCGTTCGTGAAAAGCTCAAGCGACTTGAATGAAATGAGCCTAAACGCTCCAAATTCATGACTGTTTCAGGCGGTCGAAGCAACTGACCGAACTGTTGGTTGATATGTTCCAAGGCGCGATTGAATGTACAAGTCGTGAAATTTAATTCTGGCGGGATAGTCCTTCTTCAAAAAAACGGTACCAGTTGCCACCCATAATCATTCTGACCTCTCCATCAGAAAATCCTGCGGTTGCAAGACCATCCGCGACGTTTTGCAGGTCTTCATTTTTTTGAAACCAAGATGGATAATCTGGCCACTCAACTTGAGACTGACTGTTCCTTTGATCATCCCACCTACCGCTTCTCATGTAATTAAGGTAATCGCTGCCCCAATCAAGGCACAAATCTGTACCCAGTCCGAGATGCTCGACACCGATCAAGTCCGCCGTTCTTAAGGCCATGTCGCAGAAGTCCTCCAGTTTGCAGTCACTGCCATTCGCCAGATGAAGTGGATAAATACTAAATCCCAGCATTCCACCAGTTCTTGCCAACTCTTTAAGCAGTTCATCGGACTTATTTCGAACGACCTTGCGGAACGAGATCGGATTGGCATGGGTAATTGCGATAGGACGTTCACTACACTCTATTGCATCAAAGCAGGTTCGCTCAGAAGTATGAGAAACATCAACAACAATTCCCAGACGATTCATTTCCCGAACAGCAATACGGCCGAATCGGGTCAATCCTGCATCATCTTCCTCGTAACATCCGGCACCAATATGATTGTGGTTGTTGTAGGTCAACTGCATGATGCGTATGCCTAACTGATGATAGATTTCGATCAGTGAAAAATCATCCCCAATTGGCGAAGTATTTTGGAAACCTAGAACAATTCCGGTGCGACCAGTCTGATGGGCGTTTTTGATGTCATCAGCCTCATTTACTCTCAAAATTAAATCCCTATGCTCCTCAAACCAATGATTCCACTTGCCAATTTGTTTCAGTGTTTCACTGCAACTGTGCCAATACGCAACGGTAACGTGTACTGCAGTTACGCCGGAATTTACCAAAGATTCGAAGTGAGGCCGAGACCAGTTGGAAGATTGCAGCGCATCAATTACTGGAAATGATTCTTGTACTTTCAATGCTCTAATACCTACTTGTTGATGAAAAGATCTTATCTCTACGACTAACGAACAATTGAACTGTAATCATAATTCGGATGTCTGAACTGATTGAAACCAAATGACTGATAAATGTAATTATTTTCGTACCGAAACTTTCTGTCCAATTGTCATTCGCTTCTGTAGAAATTTCATTTAGGATTCACATGAGTCCAAACGAGATACATCATAATATTGAACGTGGGTAATGATGTATGCGTTCGAATTAAACAAAGCATTTCAATACCAATTCACGAAAATAAATCAAATCGTAGTCAACAAATTGATGAATGAACTTATCTCGAAAACTGCATGTGAAGTTGTTGATCTGTTAAGGGCACGGGATATTTCACCCGTAGATGCCGTCACCGCTTCTGCAGATCGGATAGAACAGGTCGAAACAAGCATTAATGCAATGCCAACTCTCTGCATCGATCGGGCTCTGGAAAAAGCAAGGGAGTTAGAAAGACAGCAGCCATTCGGTCATTCAGAGTTTCGAGACTGGTTAGGGGGACTACCAATATCGGTCAAGGACTTAACTGAAACCGCGGGCGTTCGAACAACATTTGGCTCGCCAATTTACAAGGACTACATACCTGCCAAATCAGACATCCTGGTACAGAAGCTAGAGTACCGCGGGGCGATCATGATGGGCAAATCGAACACTCCGGAATTTGGTGCAGGTGCCAGTACATTCAATGAAGTTTTCGGTGTGACACGAAACCCCTGGAACACCAGTAAATCTGTCGCTGGTTCATCGGGCGGCGCGTGTGCTTCAATCGCATCCGGGGAAGTGTGGCTCGCGACCGGGTCTGATCTTGGCGGAAGTTTAAGGACACCTGCCAGCTTCAATTCTGTGGTCGGATTGCGACCCAGCCCGGGAAGAGTACCCAGAAGTCGAACACAGGAGCCGTTTAGTTGTCTGCATGTACAAGGTCCAATCGCTCGAAACTGTCGAGACACAGCGCTCTTTCTAGATGTTATGTCTGGTTTTCATCCATCTGACCCATTGAGCTACCCGGCTTCACAGAAGCCATATATGAATTACATCGACAATCCAGTCAAACCAAGACGGATCGGATACACGCCAGATCTCGGAATTACAGTCATTGATCCGGAAGTCGCTCAGATCTGCCAGGAGGCTGTTCAACAGTTCGAAACACTCAACATACCGGTTGAAAATAAGAGCCCCAACTTTAGCGGTGCGATTGAAAGCTTCGATGTGTTGCGCGCCGCCTCATTCGTCACAAATTTAATGGACGATTACAGAAAGCACGAACATCTGTTAAAGCCAGAAATTGTCTGGAATATTGAAAAAGGGTCCAAACTGACGGCCGAGGCGATTGGACAGGCACAATTGACGCAAGCCAAGATTTTGCAGACGGTGATTCGATTTTTTGACAAGTTTGATCTACTCATTTGCCCCTGTGCAATCGTGCCACCCTTTGACTCTGAAATGAGGTTTGTCGAATCGTTGGGAGAGCACACATTCGATACCTACTATGAGTGGCTCGCTATTACTTATGCTCTAACTTTGACAGGTTGTCCGGTGCTGGCCGTGCCAGCCGGATTCACTCGCAACGGCTTGCCAGTAGGACTACAGATTATTGGACCACCGAGAGATGAAGGACCGATACTTTCAGCCGGATTTCTACTTGAGCAGTTGACTGGTATTTCAAAGCGTCTACCAATTGAACCTAATGTAACCCATCTTTGAATTAGCTACCTGTCAACACGTGAGACATGAGCGAAAATCAGGTGTAATTTGTTATTTTCATTATTTGAATGTGGCTTATTCAAATCAATTAGATAACGATGCAGTTGGTAAAATTGAGCAAATGGAACCAGTCCAACTGTTGGTTAAATCAAATCAATTCTGATTTTTTCATGATTAGATTAATGGTGTACATCCGCGAACTTCATCAACTGATCAACTGCCAATGAAGTTCTTGATCCTGCCATTTTGGTTTCTTGCTATGTTCTGGTTAGCCCTTTCCGGACACTACACAACTTTACTGCTAGTGCTTGGTGCTGTTTCATGTATCTGGGTACAGAGAATCTCGCGCCGGATGGAAATTGTCGACCATGAAGACTATCCCATCCATTTAATCCCCTGGAGGATAGTTTCTTATTGGTTTTGGCTGATTAAAGAAATCATGATATCCACTTGGGCGGTTAGCAAAATCATTCTTTCCCCAAAGTCCAGAATCAACCCCAAAGTGGTTTGGCTGCCGGCAGATGAAATGAGTGATCTGCAAAAAGTGATATATGCAAACTCAATTACTCTCACTCCTGGCACTCTGACCATTGAAGCTGAAAATTCCAGACTGGAAATTCATACCTTACGAGGTGATATGCTGGAACCGCTTGAACAGGGTGACATGGCTGACCGCGTCCGAAAACTCGAGTACTAATCCTAATCCTATCCGTATGATTGCAGGCACCCTAATTGCAGTTTTAGTGGGAATGGCCCTCTTGCTCATCAGAGCATTCGCTGGACCGGACATCTACAATCGAATATTGGCAGTCAATAATTTTGGCACTAAGACAGTGCTTGTTATCGCACTCTACGGATTTCTGACAGACCGACCTGACTTTCTTGACATTGCAATCGTCTATGCACTGTGTAATTTCATTGCCACCATCGCAATTCTGAAATATTTCGAGTACGGCGACCTCGGTCATGTTGTCGAGCAGCCAAAGGACGAAAGGCAGTGATGGATCTAATTCTGTCGATCATCAGAGACATTTTTCTTGTCACTGGCTCTATTGCAGTGCTGATTGGAGCAATTGGCGTACTTCGATTACCAGAACTGTTTTGCAGAATTCACGCAGCCGGGATCACTGACACGGCTGGTGCAGGATTGATCATTATCGGTCTGTTGATCGAGTCCGGATTCACTCTGGTCTCTCTCAAACTTTTGGTGATCTTTATTTTTCTGTTCTTCACAAGTCCCACGTCTTCACACGCCCTTGCCAAGTCGGCCATCCACAGTAATGTACTACCTGTTACAGATCTGCCCAAAAGGTGATTGCCATCGAACTTGTCGTTAACTTTACATTGCTCGGATTTCTGCTTGTAACGGCACTTCATATTTCGCAGACAAATCGGCTGTTTCGCGCAGTCATGTTGTTTGGTATCTACAGCCTGTTGACGGCGAGCCTTTTTGTTTCACTTGATGCGGTTGATGTCGCATTCACCGAAGCTGCAGTCGGCACATGTATAGCCACCATTCTGATGCTGAGTGCACTTTCTCTGACCGGCTCGCGAAAGGAAACTCGCTATCGTCGTAAAAATACCGCATTCGCTGTTTGCGTTTCAATCGCCCTAGGTGTGGCACTTGCGATAGGTATTATGGACATGCCGCAATTTGCAGACCCGAACGCTCCAGCCAATCTACACGTAGCACCCTACTACCTCCAAGATTCATACTCGGAGATCGGCATTCCTAATGTTGTCACTTCTGTTCTGGCCAGTTATCGGGGTTATGACACACTTGGTGAAGTCGTGGTGATTTTTACTGCTGGCATCGGCGTAATCGCCCTGCTGACTGGCAGGTCTTCCAAACCCAAGGACTGAACCAATGAAGCAACATTTGATTCTGCATGTCATTGCCAAGATCATGATCCCTTTCATTATGGTGTTCGCCCTGTATGTTCAGTTTCACGGTGACTATGGACCCGGAGGAGGATTTCAGGCTGGTGTCATTTTCGGCGCCGGATTCATTTTGTACGGCATTGTTTTTGGCAAGGAAGCAACGATGAAAATAGTACCGCCGCCACTTGTCTACACAACAGCCGCACTAGGTGTGCTTCTCTACACTGGTGTCGGCGTTGCTGGCATGTTTTTAGGTGGCGAATTTCTTAACTACAGTGTACTTTCTGCCGACTCTGTAGCCGGGCAACACCTCGGAATCCTACTCATCGAATTTGGAGTTGGCATGACGGTGGCATCGGTGATGATCATTCTGTTTCTGAGCTTTGCAGATTATCGACAACCAGACTCTCCAAACACGGATTAAATTCAAATGGAAAGCCTCGGGATCGTCAACTATTGGATCGTCATCGCACTGATGATGATTGGGTTGTATATCGTGATATCGGCTAACAATCTCATCAAAAAAATTATTGGACTGAATATCTTTCAAAGTTCGGTTTTCATCCTCTACATCAGCATTGGTAAGGTAGGTGGAGGAACCGCACCGATATTGCTGAAAGAACCAGCTGTCTACTCCAATCCCCTGCCCCATGTGCTCATACTCACTGCAATTGTTGTGGGTGTGGCAACCACGGCCCTAGGTCTAGCCCTGATCGTCAGAATTCGCTCTGCTTTTGGAACAATCGATGATCAAGATGTACAACAGAACATAGAGCAATATTAAGGTGCTGAGCTTACACTTAAGCGCCTTGCAGGTCGTCATTCCTCTACTGGCCGCACCACTGTGTGCGATTGTTAGAAGACCTGGTATTACCTGGCTGATTGCCCTTGCAGTTGGTATCGCCAGCAGCATCAATTCAATTGCGATTCTTCTTCATATCAACAGGTTTGGAGAGATCGTCTATTCGCTCGGCGGCTGGGCAGCCCCATTTGGGATTGAGTACAGAATCGACAGTGCGAACGCCCTTATTCTGCTGATTATCAGCTTCATTTATCTGTTGGGGATCATCTACGCTCCCGCCAGCATCAAATCTGAAGTTCCGGAAAGGAGTCAGGGATGGCTTTACACTGCCTGGATTCTTTGCTTTACTGGATTGTCCGGCATTACGATTTCCGGTGATGTGTTTAACGTCTTTGTTTTTCTGGAAGTATCGTCCCTTTCCACATACATTCTGATCAGTTTCGGTCAGGACAAACGTTGTCTGACAGCAGCGTTTCGTTATTTAGTAATGGGGACTATCGCCGCAACCTTTTACCTGATTGGTGTTGGCTTTCTTTATTCGATGACTGGCACCTTGAATATGGCTGATCTGGCACAACGACTTCCGGACCTGATTAGTCAAAACACCGTTGCTGTTGCATTCGGCTTTGTAATTGTTGGACTGGCTATCAAAATGGCGTTGTTTCCTTTTCACGCCTGGTTGCCGAACGCCTACGCTTATGCACCAAATGCAGTTACTGCTTTTCTTGCTGGTACCGCCACCAAAGCCGCTGTCTATGTGTTCATTCGACTCATATTTGAAGTTTTCCCGGAAAATTATTTCTCAGGGTTCACCTCGTCGCACCACATCATTCTTGCTGTTGGCATCATTAGTGCGGTGATCACCTCAGCCGTCGCAATTTTTCAGAATGAACTCAAACGCCTATTTGCCTGGTCTAGTATCGGGCAGATTGGCTACATTGCTGTTGGTGTGGGTCTGGCGTCATCTGCCGGAGTAGCAGCCTCATTTCTGCATCTTTTCAATCATGCAATTATGAAGACTGCAATATTCATGGCAATTGGAGGCCTATTTATCGTAACTGGGTCGACAACAACGGCAGCACTAAAAAATGCAGGTCGACGCATGCCATGGACAATGGCAGCAATTCTCATCGGAGGTCTTAGCCTGATTGGCGTTCCATTCACTACAGGATTTATCAGCAAATGGTATCTCGTATCAGCATCACTTGAACAAAATTTCTGGTGGCTTGCCGGTTTGATTCTGCTCGGATCTCTAGTAACCGCAGCTTATGTCTGGAAAATTGTCGAAATTGCATATTTTCGAAAGGATCCGAATGAACAAGTCGTTCGACAGGAAGCGCCCTTGTCGCTTCTGATTCCAACCTGGATACTGGTTGTCGCCAATATATATTTCGGCGTTGATGCACGATTTTCTGGCTCGATTGCAACCCAGGCCGCTAACACAATTCTCGGAATATCTCCATGATGAGTGCATCCACGATTCAGCTTTATTGTCTGGTTGCACCTCTTGTTGCAGTTGTATTGATTGTTACAGTCGGACGCGTATTTCCAATTTTGTATGAGGCCATAAATGCCTCAGTTGCAGTGCTGACATTCCTGCTGACTCTTTCCCTGTACAGTGCATTGGGTGAAGGAACAGTCGAACCTTTGGTTCTGTTCGAACCTTTTATCGGTGTGTCCATTGCATTACAGGCAGAACCGCTTGGAATTCTGTTTGCGCTGATGGCGAGCTTTCTTTGGATAGTCACGTCAATTTATTCTTTTGGATATATGCGAGGTCACGGCGAAACCAACCTTGCCCGCTTTAACATCTTTTTTGCGATCGCAATTTCAAGTGCAATGGGAATTGCACTTGCTGCCAATGGATTTACGCTATTTCTGTTTTATGAAGTAATGACCCTGTCAACATTTCCCCTGGTTACCCACGCTGGGACAGATAAAGCAAGAAGAGCAGGTCGAATCTATCTGTTTTTGCTGCTAGGAACATCTGTCGGCATGCTCCTGCTGGCCTTAATCTGGACATGGATCCTAACCGGCACTCTTGATTTTCGGGCAGGTGGAATTCTGGATGGAGATATCAGTAAAACAACACTCAACATACTCTTGGTACTCTATGTATTCGGAATCGGTAAAGCAGCACTGATACCGTTTCACCGATGGTTGCCGGCCGCCATGGTTGCACCGACACCCGTCAGTGCTCTGTTACACGCTGTTGCTGTGGTCAAAGCGGGGGTATTTTCGATATTGAAAGTTTCGATCTATATCTTTGGAATCGACTTGCTACAGGAACTGGAGGTGCACCGCTACCTAGCTTATGCCGCTGCATTTACGATTGTAGCGACTGCAATCATTGCTCTTCGAAAAGACAATCTCAAAGCACGTTTGGCATATTCGACAGTCGGCCAACTATCTTACATTGTTCTTGGCGCTCTCGTCGCCAATGCCGCCGGGATTGTTGGTGGCGGTCTCCATATGCTCATGCATGGATTCGGTAAAATCACCCTGTTCTTTGGTGCGGGTGCAATACTAGTGGCAGCACACAAAACCGAAATTAGCCAAATGCGCGGCATTGGACGCAGCATGCCTGTAACCATGGTTACATTCCTGATTGGCTGCATTGCGATTGTTGGTGCACCTCCGACCGGTGGCATGTGGAGCAAATGGAACCTGCTGCTTGGTGCTGCCAACACAACCGACTGGCTATTACTGGCAGCGTTGATCATTGGCTCTCTGCTGAGCGCGGCATACTTACTGCCCATCGCTGTTAGGGCTTTTTATCACCCACCTGATGACGGCAACGAGACGATTAAAGAAGCGCCGGTTTCGATACTGATCGCAATGATTATCAGCGCTGCTGGCTGCATCATTTTGTTCATTGCCCCTGACTTTGCATTTGACTTGATGAGCATGATTACATCATCAAAGTGACTGATATGAAAAAGAACAATGAGACGAATTCAGATCTTCCGCGAGCTGCCGGACTTCGACGGATACTCAAGTGGTTCTATGCCGCTTGTGTCATTGTCGTTGTACTCGACCTGATTATTCACCGTCACATATACCATCCCTGGGAGTCACTGCTGTTTTTCTATTGCGTGTTTGGATTTGTGGCCTGTGTTGTTTTAGTGGTCGTTGCAAAATGGATGCGAAAACCGCTGATGCGCAGCGAGGATTATTACGATGGGCATTGACATCCCACCATTTGTCATCTTCTTCGCAGGGGCATTGCTGGCGCTCACGGTGCGTCAGACTCTGTTGTCGATAATCTGTGTTCTCGTTCCGCTAATCAGTGCAGCCTTTCTGATATTTGCCAATTCACCAGAGGCACGTATTGAAACGTCAGTAGTCGGCTTGCAGTTGATCCTATTTGATCCGGATAAACTTAGCCTCGTCTTTGGTTATGTTTTCCATATTGCGGCGTTTCTGGGTGGCATCTTTGCCTGGCGGGTTAAAGATCCGGTTCATCAAGCCGCTACGCTTGCTTATGCAGGCAGTGCTTTGGGTGCAGTATTTTGCGGCGACCTGATTACGCTATTTGTGTTTTGGGAATTAATGGCGTTTTCCTCTGCTTTTCTGATTTGGTGCGGAGGAACGAAAAACTCTGTCAGTGCCGGCACTCGATACCTGATTATCCAAATCGTATCTGGATTGCTACTGCTGGCTGGAGCTGTGATGCACTATCAGCAAACCGGATCCATTGAATTCACACATATCGGTCTTTCCAGCACTGCTGCTACTTTAATCTTCATTGCTTTTGGCATCAAGTGTGCGTTTCCACTGCTGCACAACTGGTTGACCGATGCCTATCCGGAGTCAACGCCTGCAGGAACCGTCTTTCTTAGCGCGTTTACAACCAAAGTGGCGGTTTATGCATTGGCACGAGGCTTCGCAGGTACAGAGTCATTAGTCTACATTGGGATGATCATGACCTGTTTTCCAATTTTCTACGCAGTCATTGAAAACGACCTGCGTCGGGTTTTGGCCTATAGCATGATCAACCAGATTGGATTCATGGTATGCGGCATCGGCATCGGGACTGAACTCGCCATTAATGGAGCAGTTGCTCACGCATTCAATGACGTCATATTCAAAGGCCTGCTAATGATGTCGATGGGAGCAGTCCTCTATCGAACCGGCAAAATGAATGGTTCCGATCTGGGCGGACTCTATAAGTCAATGCCAAAGACTGCAACACTATGCATTGTAGGTGCTGCATCAATTTCAGCATTTCCTCTGTTTAGTGGTTTTGTAAGCAAGTCCATGGTAATGTCTGCTGCTTTGGATGAGGGGTATCACATTGTATGGATTGCTTTACTGTTTGCGTCTGCAGGTGTGTTTCATCACGCTGGAATCAAAATACCGTTTTTTGCCTTCTTTGCACATGACAGTGGAATCCGCGTCAAGGAAGCACCAACCAGCATGCTGATTGCAATGGGTATCGGCGCTGTCCTCTGCATCGGAATTGGTAGCTTTCCACAATACCTTTACAGTTTGCTTCCCTTTCAAACCGGCTATTCGGCCTATGATGCGACCCATGTCCTTGCTCAGACGCAACTGCTTCTGTTTTCGGCACTAGCGTTTGTCTGGCTAAAGTTGTCAGGAATCTACCCACCGGAGTTGAGAAGTGTCAACATCGATGCGGAATGGGTCTACCGGAAGGGTTTCGTTGTAGCAGGTCGCTGGATAACTGCCGCCACCCAGGTGACTATTGCCTCAATCTATTCGATATTGTTAGGGTTTATTGACCGCGTCTATCGGATGATTCTTAACACCACAGGACTGAATTCCAGAATTGCCCGGGAATGGACAGTTGATCTTGCAGTAACAATTGTAGTACTACTGTTTTCGATATTTGTGATCTACCTGGTCGCTGCGTAAAACTACACCAACTCAGAAATTTCACCCCTGGCTCACTCGAGCCACCGCGATTCCAGCGATGCAGGCAGCGATAGAAAGTCCTGCAGAGCCGAACGCATACAACAATGCTTCCAAGTTGCGTCCCTGCTGAAATAGCAGCCAGCAATCCAGTGAATAGGCAGAGAATGTTGTATAGCCACCCAGAAACCCTGTCATAACCAGAGCGGTGTGACGTCCAGTTTCTCCACTTAAGCCGCCAAATAGTACAAACAGCAGACCGACAATGAAAGAACCGCTTACATTGACCGTAAGCGTTCCATAGGGAAAACTGCTACCAAATACTCTGACTAATCCTACACCGACCAAATAACGGCCAACTGCACCTATCGCCCCACCAACTGCAACCTGAATTATTGTCCAACTCATTTTGCTAGTTCATGTTTCGCCGCGCTATAGACTGGAACAAAAACACTTTATTTGCCACTATTTGATTTTTCCAGAGAACGCCAGATGCTCCCATTTTCGGAAATTTGATCAAGTTCGTCTAGAATCTTATCATGCAGTTCGAGTTCCGAATCAGTGGCCCGAATGACTACAATGTTGACGGGTTCCGTTCGCACTTTTGACGTTTCAGTTTTTGCCATCGAATCTTCAAATTCCGAAACAACCCCAAATTCGAGCGTCGTCTGTCCACTTGTCAGGGCAAGGTACACGTTGACTAGAATTTCAGCATCCTGCCGGGCACCATGAAGTGAACGTCCTGAAAGGTCAATTCCGAATTCATTTGCCAGCGCGTTGAGGTTGTTGCGACGACCTGGCCGCTTTTCCCGCGCGACTTCCAGGGTATCGAAAACTTCACAAACTGATTGGATTTCAGGATAATCCAACTTGGACTCTCTAAATTCGTGATTGAGAAATCCCAAATCAAACTCCGCATTGTGGATAATCAGTTCAGCACCTTCAATAAACTCAAACAACTCCCCGGCGACCTCGGCGAATTTCGGTTTGTTTTTAAGAAACTCATTGTCAATTCCGTGCACCTCCAGTGCGCCTCGCTCAACCTCCCGATCAGGATTGACGTAGTGATGTAAGACTCTGCCTGTTCGTGATCGAGACTCAAGCTCAACACAGGCAAATTCAATAATTCGGTGACCATCTTTGACTTCAAGCCCGGTTGTTTCGGTATCGATGACAACCTGTCTCATGAAGTCTCTCCAGAAATAGCATTTCGAGCCAACGCATCCGCTCTGTTATTCCACTCGTTGCTGCTGTGTGCCTTGACCCATTCCCAAGTCACTTCATGGAACGAATTAAGTCGGTCCAATTCCTGCCATAAATCAACATTTTTAACTGGCCGCCTGTTGCGAAGTTTCCATCCTTTCTGTTTCCATTGAACGATCCATTGCGTGATTCCATTACGCAGGTAAGTTGAATCGGTATACAAAATCACGACAGATTTTCGCTTCAGCAGCTGTAATGCCTTAACTGCCGCCGTAAGCTCCATGCGATTATTCGTCGTTTGCGCCTCGCTCCCAGAAATTTCTTTAACCTGATTGTTCCAAAACAGAATAGCACCCCATCCGCCTGGGCCAGGGTTTGGAGAGCAGGCACCGTCGGTATAAATTGATACTATTGGCATTACGATGTCTGGCAGTTATTTAAAATTTTCATTGTCAAATGATCATAAATTTGCATATTCAATGTTCAAATTTAAAGCTTCGATGCTTTAGTTTGAGATTCGAAAATTGAGGCTTTATTCTACTCGCCATGTTCTGTCTTCGCGCGGCCAATACATAAACCGAACCCAGTGTTGGCCACCATCTGGCACCTGCTATTTCCCACTTTTCCAGTCGTTTCAATCGACAACGCTGCCTGAAAGGCGGTCTGAAAAATCCAAATTCTGCAGCAAAGATTTCGAATCCCAGCAATGACAGCCAGTGGCGAATTTGATGAACTGAGTAAAACTTGATAGTACTGGGAATCAGATTCTCAATTCGTTTGAACCGTTTTAACAGGGCAAGCATGCTTCTTGGATTGAAACCAGTAATCAGCAACACACCATTGACAGTCATACACTGTGTCGTTTCTTGCAACAGCTCTTTTGGTCTGTCGCAAAAATCCAGAACATGAGGGAGAAACAGGTAATCGATGGATTCTGCACCAAATGGCAAGCACTCCCCCACCCCAACAATCGAGTTTTCCGAACGACGGTTTAACTCTTGCGACACCCTGTACTTCGAATCGGATGTAAAACTATCGAAGTAGTGCAAATGCGACGGACCCTCAACCTGAACACATTTTTGGTAATGAATTCTTGGCACCAGCCGTTCTGCAATTTGAGTCTCACATTGAAAAATCGATTGCCCTATTGCAGAATTGAAACACTGAGAGGCTAAATTTTGCTTCTGCGATGCCTGTGTAACCGGAATTGAATACATCAGGTTGTTCCTTTGTCACGCTTGTGGTATATTTGGTGATTCACTACAAGTTCTGAAAGATAAAGTGACTTCCATCTACGATGCAAATTCGAATCGATGGTTGCACGATTTTCGCGAGAGTTGTTCAATCTCTCTGTCTTCAAATGTCAAAACAATATAGTCAATACGGCTACGGACAGCTACCACCACTCGCAGTCGGTTCATGTCTTGCAATTTTAGTTTGGTCAGTTAGTTTGACAATTGACGGCAAACTTCCCATAAGCTGTTTTCTATCTAGTGCACATGCTCAGCAAGTCTATAGTATTGACTATTCCGCGGACGACATAGACTACAGGAACAACCGTCTGCCTGAACCATACGTACCCGCAGGTAGTGGAATTTTAATCAAATATCCAGCACTTCAGCCTGATACACCCCATGTCAAAGTTGAAGAAACTCCCTCTGTAGATATTTGGTCAGAAATTAGAGAAAATTTCCAACTCGAAAACTTTGAAAGCGATCTTGTCAAGCGACACGAGAAACGATACACGCGAAATCCGAAACATTTCGAGCGAATTCTTGAACAAGCAAAGGTATATCTGCCGTACATATTTGAACAAACCCAACGGCACAACATGCCTTCCGAAGTTGTACTGTTACCACTGATCGAAAGCGGATACAACCCCAGAATCTATTCCACCCGCGGTGCAGCGGGACTGTGGCAGTTCATGCCTGCAACAGGTCGTAATTACGGACTTAAGCAGGATTGGTGGTACGAAGGGCGGCGAGATATCACATACTCGACTCAGGCTGCACTGAAGCATTTAAGAGATCTGAACGAAATGTTCGACGGCGACTGGCCATTAACCTTTGCTGCCTATAACGTCGGTCAAAACGGAATGAACCGGGCGATCAATGCGAATAAACGGCAGAACAAGCCAACTGACCTGAAGTCTCTGAAGCTGAATTCAGAGACAAGGAATTTCTATCCAAAGCTGATCGCAGTTAAAAACATCATTCAAAATCCAAATGACTACGGCGTCAAACTGCCGGAAGTTACGACTAAATCTCCATTTGAAATTGTTGAATTTGATTTCCAAATCGATTTAGCAGTATTGTCTGAAGCAATTCAGGTTGATTCACTGAAGCTTGCTTTGCTGAATCCAGGACTTCGACGTTACGCAACGCCACC
Organism: Arenicellales bacterium; assembly: GCA_965220665.1. Taxonomy (GTDB): domain Bacteria; phylum Pseudomonadota; class Gammaproteobacteria; order Arenicellales; family JAJDZL01; genus JAJDZL01. The sequence continues at coordinate 2,363,256 of CBDCQQ010000005.1, read as the reverse complement.
CGACGGTCCATTCAGAATTCTGGTGCCATCTGAAAATCTATCGGAAACTATCGACTGGAAACGCGCCTTACGGCCATCTGAAGCAATTGTTGCTAGAAGCGAACATCGTGTAAGTTCAGGCGACACTCTAAGTGAAATTGCTGAATTTTACGGCGTGTCCGTTGCTTCAATTAAGGTGATTAACGCAAAAAGTTCAAACCTCATCAAAATCGGGGAAATTCTGAGAATTCCCTCACATCGAGGAGCGAGTGAAGGTTTAAGCGGACTTCAAGGCGTCGAAATCGTGCATCAAGTTGTTGCTAACGACAGTTTGAGCGAGATTGCCCAAGCTTACAACGTTAAGTTATCTGAATTGCGTGCAATCAATGGGTTGAGTGCAAAGTCAGATCTGATTCGAATTGGACAGCAGCTTCGTATCCCGGATTCATCCCGCTCAACCAGCAACAATCCTACTGTAGCTGCCAGTTCTAATGATTTGAGATCTAGAGTACAGCACTCAGTTAGAAGGGGCGAATCACTCTGGACCATCGCTCGAAGATACGGTGTTCGGGTGATCGACATTGTCAATTGGAACAAGATCAGTCGATCCGCACACATTTACCCCGGTCAGAAACTCGTTATTTTTATTCACTGATTCGATCAGTGCTGCGATTACCTGTTCAGAATCTGGCGAACTCTCCATAGATCTTCCCAGGATTTCGCTTTTTCTGTTGGCTTTCTCAATAGATAAGCAGGATGGTAAGTTACCACCAGATCAATGTCTGTATCTTTGAATTTATAGGTTTGCCTTCTCAAGCCGCCGAGTGGCATTTCTGAATCGAGCAACAGCTGAGCACTGACTCTGCCAAGAGCGACAATGACTTTTGGCTGAATCAGTTCAATTTGTCTGCGTAAGTAAGGAGTACAGGTTTTGGCTTCGATGGGCAGAGGATCGCGATTTCGGGGTGGTCTGCACTTTACGATGTTGCAGATGTACACCGCATCCCGATTCAAGCCAAGCGCTGCAATCATGGAAGTAAGAAGCTGACCAGCCTTCCCCACAAATGGCAAACCCTGCTTGTCTTCTTCCGCCCCCGGTCCTTCACCGATAAACATCAGATCCGCCGATTCAGAACCAGAACCAAAAACAACGTTGGTACGTTCTTTGCTCAGCGCACAGAGTATACATGTTGATGCAATGTTTGCAACCTCACCCAAACTCAATTCAGCTAATGAGTCTAATGCAGGAATTGATGGAGTTGCCGCGACTTGCGAAGCTTCCGTAGTTGCGTGATCAAAAGTTATTGATGGCTGTTCTGCAGACTCCTGTAACTCAGAGTCTGCATCACTTTGTTGCAATTCTCCGCGTTGTGGTCGAAGTCTGTAAACCTCAATTCCCATCGCACTCAGAAAAGCATCTTTTGACATCAATTGCAACTCAAATCATGGAACCCGTTTGCGGATGTGGGCGCTCAGAAGTTTCAAGGCGATTCAATGCATTGATGTATGCTTTTACGGATGCAATAACAATATCGGTGTCGGCACCATGGCCGTTAACGACGCGACCATTCTCCCTGAGTCGTACGCTCACTTCACCTTGTGCGTCGGTACCGCCGGTTATGCTGTTTACAGAATAAAGTTCAAGTTCAGGAGCGCGATCGATCACTGAAGCAACTGCTCTGAACGAGGCATCAACCGGTCCGTTGCCATCTGCTGTAGCATTGACTAGTTCACCATCCCACTTCACAGCCAAGAGTGCTGTGGAATTTTCCCTAGTACTTGAACTGACCTGCAAACTCTCAAGCTCCAGTCTGTCACCGACTTGCTGTCCACCCGAACCGACCTGTAATCCGATCAGATCATCATCAAAAATTTCATGCTTACGATCAGCCAGATCCTTAAAACGGCCAAATGCAATCTGCAACTCCTGATCAGAATGAAACTCAAATCCGAGTTCATTCATTCGCTGTTGAAATGCGTGGCGACCGGAGTGTTTGCCGAGCACCATTCGGTTAGTTGACCAGCCAACATCCTCAGCACGCATGATTTCATACGTTTCCCGTTTTTTTATCACACCATCCTGGTGAATGCCCGACTCGTGTGCAAATGCATTTGCCCCTACAATCGCTTTGTTGGGCTGTACCGGAAATCCCGTAACTGTTGAAACAAGACGACTTGCAGGAACAATTTGAGTGGTATCAATGTTAGTATCACATTCAAAGAGATCCTGGCGAGTTCTGACTGCCATCACTATTTCCTCAAGTGATGCGTTACCCGCACGTTCGCCAAGGCCGTTAATCGTGCATTCAACCTGACGGACACCTTTCTGAACAGCAGCGAGTGAGTTGGCCACAGCCACACCCAAATCATTGTGGCAGTGAACTGAAAAAATTGCTTTATCTGAATTGGGAATTTTTTCCATCAGCAATTCAATCGTTCGGGCAAACTGTGTAGGCATGTTGTATCCGACAGTATCTGGAATATTGATCGTACGCGCACCTGCGTCAATCGTTGCCTCAATAATTCTGCAAAGAAAATCCAACTCTGAACGACCGGCATCTTCAGGGGAAAATTCCACATCGTCGGTGTAATTTCGTGCCCGTTTGACTGACCAGACTGCGCGCTCCAGTACCTGATCCTCGTTCATTCTGAGCTTTTCTTTCATATGGATCGGAGAAGTCGCAATAAACGTATGTATGCGCTTCGATTTTGCAGGTTTAACCGCTTCCGCCGCCCGGTCCAAATCACTTTCAACTGCCCTCGCTAGCGCACAAACGGTACTCTCGGTAATTTCGCGGGAAACCTGCTTTACAGCCTGAAAATCTCCGGAACTTGCTGCCGGAAATCCTGCTTCAATAACATCAACCCGCATCTTTTCCAACAACTTGGCAATCGCGAGTTTTTCTTCTGCATTCATTGACGCACCGGGACTCTGTTCCCCGTCGCGTAACGTAGTATCAAATATGATCAATCGATCCGACATTGCTAATCCTGACTAAATGTGAAAATCAAACCAAAAACTGTCCACCAAACACGCTGGCTGGTGAAATCATCATTAGGGGGAATTTTTGAAAAAAGAGATACCGCGCCTATAGGCGCAGCAGAAGCAGCCTGCTTGAGGCTTGAATGGCGGAGATATTAGAGATTACGTTCGACATTTGCACGAGATTTATACATCATCGGGCAATGCAATGCAAATATTTTGAACTTTGAAACTTCATTGCTGCTGAAAAATTGTGCTTATTGGCCATCACCTGGCTTCTCACGTCTTGCCCGAGCGAGAACGCGCTGATTTTTTCTACCAGTTGAACCAAAAACCCAAATCACGGGACCGCTCAGCAGATAGACCAAAAACAAAACAAACAGCACTCTGGGTGGATCGAATGATATTAAAGCGATACCAAACACCATCAGAATACTGGTAACAAAAGGAACCCGTCCCCTGACACCAAAGTTCTTGAAACTGAGATATGGTACCGCACTCACCATGCTAATTGCCAGAACAAACAAAATGGCTGTCGTCATTTCAGCGACGAATTCAAGGTTCCTTCCCCATCCGGTTTCTATGACCCACAACCAACTAACCAAAAATGCCGCTGCCATGGGACAAGGCAGCCCTTGAAAATAGTTTGGGTTCTTTGCGGACTGCGTATTAAAACGAGCCAAACGCAATGCAGTGGCAGATGTGTAAAGAAACGCACAAAGCCAGCCAATTTTTCCTAGATCTGATACTGCCCACTCAAAAACAACTAGTGCCGGTGCAAGTCCAAAGCTGACTACATCAGCCAGACTGTCATACTCTTTTCCAAAATCACTGGTCGTATTGGTCAGCCGGGCAACCCTGCCATCAAGTCCATCCAGCACTGTGGCAATTAGAATGGCAATAGCAGCAAATTCAAACTTTTCCTGAGTAGCCTGAATGATTGCAAAGAATCCAAAGAACAGTGCACCTGTTGTCAAAAGGTTCGGCAGCACGTAGATTCCGCGGCGCCTTCTTGGGTTCTTTCTTCCGGTTGTAGATTTTTTGGTTTCCAACTGCATGAGTAGGTTCCTAGACCGCTAGTTAGAAATTGTAACCGCAATTCCGAAACGAATCTGAAATTTGCCGAAAATTGTGAAATGCAACCGTGAGATTGATGTTAATTCAGAATCAGGGCCTTGACCCGATGACATCAGCGCCACCCCGCACTGAATCGCCGATGCTGACATTTACCTGATATTCAGGTGGAAGGAATAACTCTACGCGGGAACCGAAGCGAATAAATCCGTACTTCTGTCCCTTTTGAACTTGATCACCGGTGTCAACATAGCAGAGAATTCGCCGGGCAATGAGTCCAGCAATTTGAATACAGGTGATCTCATGCGAATCAGAGCCGCAAATGACGATCGAATTACGTTCGTTTTCCTCAGCAGATTTATCGACTGCTGCATTTAAAAATTTACCTGTACGATACTCTTTCTTGATGATCGTCCCGGCAACAGGGATTCGATTCGAATGAACCGAAAATACATTCAGAAAAATAGCAATTCGAGTCGCAGAATTACCACTGATTGGATCAATGGCCTCACCGACAGCGACAACTTTGCCGTCCGCGGGAGAAACCACAAGGTTATCGTCTGCTGGAACGTCTCGTGTTGGATCTCGAAAAAACTGCAGTACGAATACAGCAAACAGCCAAAATGGAATTGACCAGTATCCACCTGCAAAGAAATACACTGCCAGCGCTGCAATTACAGCCACAGCAGTAAATGGATACCCTTCGCGGTCGAGGCGCATGAAGGTCAGTTGACGTCGCGGTCAACCAGTCGGCCGGCTGCGATCCATGGCATCATGGCTCGTAAAGATGATCCGACATCCTCAATTCCTCTGCCAGCCGACGCTTTACGCAGGGCATTAAAGTTTTTGTTCCCATTCGCGTTTTCATCCATCCATTCACGGGCAAACTTTCCGCTCTGAATTTCTGAAAGAACTCTACGCATTTCAGCCCGAGTTTCATCGTTCACGATTCTCGGACCGCGTGTAAGGTCTCCGTACTCGGCAGTATTGGACACCGAGTAGCGCATATTCTGGATGCCACCTTCATAGATCAGATCAACAATGAGCTTTAATTCGTGCAGACATTCAAAATATGCCATTTCAGGAGCGTAGCCCGCCTCGACCAAAGTATCAAAGCCCGCTTCAATCAGAGCCGTGGCGCCTCCACACAATACTGTCTGTTCGCCAAACAAGTCGGTTTCAGTCTCCTCGCGGAAAGTTGTCTCGATGATGCCTGCCCGTCCGCCACCGATCGCAGAAGCATACGACAGCGCCAATTCACGTGTTCCACCTGAAGGGTCCTGATGAATTGCAATCAGACACGGAACACCACCACCAGATGCATAGGTTGAACGTACCAGATGCCCCGGACCCTTGGGCGCCACCATAAAGGTGTCAATATCTTCCGCAGGATTAATGAATCCGAAATGAATATTGAATCCATGTGCGAACGTAATTGCAGCGCCTGATTTCAAATTAGGAGCAACTTCGGATTCGTAGAGGGATGCCTGAAGTTCATCGGGAACCAGCATCATGACTACATCGGCGCTCGCAACTGCTTCGCTGACATCAGCAACAGCTATGCCGGCCTTCGCCGCTTTCTCGCGTGAGGCTGAGCCTGCACGCAGTCCGACTACAACATCCACACCACTGTCTTGTAGATTGCCAGCATGTGCATGGCCTTGTGACCCGAAGCCAATAATTGCAACTCGCTTACTCTGAATAATCGAGAGGTCTGCATCATTGTCATAATAAACTTGCATATTCTTAAGTCCTTATTTCAATTGCTTTTTTTTGATTTATGATCATTGAGACTCAGGGAACTCTCGCCTCTGGCGATGCCTGATACACCAGAGCGAACCAATTCCAGAATCTCAGTAACCTTCAAAGTTTCAATAAAGGCATCCAATTTGGAACACTCACCAGTAAGTTCGATGATATAGATTGACTCAGTTACGTCGATGATCCGACCACGAAATATTTCAACCAGACGTTTCACCTCATCTCGCAAATCACCGGTCGCTCTCACTTTAACCATCATCAACTCACGTTCAATGTGATTTCGTTCAGCCAGTTTGAGAACCTTGACGACTTCAATCAGTTTGTTGAGCTGCTTGGTAATCTGTTCGATGACACTTTCAGAACCTGTCGTGACGATCGTCATACGAGAAAGTGAAGGATCGTCAGTTGGTGCAACTGTCAATGTCTCAATGTTGTAACCCCGTGCAGAAAACAGCCCGGCTACTCTGGATAAAGCACCTGACTCATTCTCCAAGAGCACGGAAATAATATGGCGATTCTCCTCCACTTAAGCCAGCTCCCGTTCCTGTGGTACGGGTTCTTCTGATTCAACCTTCGGACTTAAGTGCATCTCGTTATGGCCGCTTCCAGCAGCGATCATGGGGTAAACATTTTCCTCCTGATCCGTGATAAAGTCCATGAACACGAGGTCATTTTTCCTCTTCATCGTCTCTCGCAATGCACCCTCAACATCCGCTGGATCTTCAATAAGAACGCCATCATGACCAAAACTTTTCGCTAGTGCAACGAAATCCGGTAAGGCATCCATGTAGGAATGCGAATATCGGCGATCGTAAAAGAACTCCTGCCATTGCCTCACCATTCCCATATAACGATTATTCAGGTTGATGATTTTGATTGGAATATCGTACTGCTTACAGGTTGACAGTTCTTGAATGCACATAATGATGCTTGCTTCACCCGTGACACATACAACATCCGAATCCGGATAAGCCAAATGCACGCCCATCGCCGCAGGCAGGCCAAATCCCATCGTTCCCAGCCCACCAGAGTTCACCCATCTACGCGGAGCATCGAAACGATAAAACTGGGCTGCCCACATCTGATGCTGTCCAACGTCAGATGTCACAAAAGCTTCACCATTGGTCACTTCATAAAGCTTTTCAAGCACATACTGTGGCTTGATTTTGCTGCTATTACGATCGTATGACAAACTGTCGACCGAGCGCCAGGAATTGATCTGATTCCACCACGCTTTGAGTGCGTCGTAGTCTGGCTCCAGTTTCAACTTTTCAATGGTTGCCACCAGGTCCGCCAACACAAGTTTTGCGTCACCGACGATTGGGACTTCAACCTTGACATTCTTTCCAATTGAGGCCGGATCAATGTCAATATGAATGATCTTCGCATAAGGTGCAAACTTATTTAGATCACCCGTAATTCGATCATCAAATCGAGCACCCACTGCCAACATCACATCACAGTCATGCATCGCCATGTTCGCTTCATAGGTACCATGCATACCCAACATGCCAATGAACAGCGGATCATTGGCCGGAAAACACCCAAGACCCATCAGCGTATTCGTACACGGGTAATCAAGCCGACGAACCAAACTACGAAGTTCCTGTTCACCTCCCGCAGTTGTAACGCCGCCACCGGTATAAATAATCGGCCGCTTTGCGGACAAAAGCAGCTTGGCAGCTTTCTTTATCTGTCCCGAGTGCCCCCGCAATGTGGGGTTGTAGGAACGCATTGAAACCGTCTCGGGATAGTGGTACTCAGCTAATGCCGCAGTCACATCCTTGGGAATGTCGACCATCACCGGGCCTGGTTTGCCAGAGTTGGCAATGTAAAACGCTTTCTTGATCGTCAATGCAAGATCATTGACATCTCGCACCAGAAAATTGTGTTTTACGCAAGGTCGTGATACACCAAGTGCATCGACTTCCTGAAAGGCATCATCACCGATCAGGTGAGAAGGAACCTGGCCAGAAATGACCACCATCGGAATCGAGTCCATGTATGCCGTTGCAATACCTGTGATAGTATTGGTTACACCAGGACCGGAAGTTACAAGTACAACGCCAGGTTCGCCGGTTACACGAGCGTAACCGTCAGCTGCGTGGGAAGCGCCCTGTTCGTGTCGCACAAGAATGTGACGAACCTCATCTTGTCTATACAGGGCATCGTAAATGTGCAGTGCTGCACCACCTGGGTAACCAAAAATGTACTTGACACCTTCATCTCGCAGGCAACGCACCAGAATATCTGCGCCTGTTAACTCCATGGCCTGATTCCTCTTGATTGACCGGCTACCATATTTCCGGCTAGTTGATTGAATTAATTTTAATTAAACAAACGATTATAGTGAGTGTGCAATGCAACATTGTAAATTGTTGTAATGCTTTATGTCTCATGTCCGTTCAATACCAGTTGATCTGGTTACCTGTATGTCTGTCGATCCGATTCACAGTTTTCGCCACGTACTGGTACCGTCTGGACGGTCCTCAAGTTCCACACCTAGAGCAGTCAGTTGCCGCCTCAACTCATCTGCGGTCTGCCACTGTTTGTTGCGGCGCGCTTCTTCGCGCTGAACTACCAACTCCCTAATGCCTGCGGAATCCACAGAGAGTTCAACACCCAAAAACCTGGATGCATTCATACACCCAATTCCCAAAGCACCGTTTAGAATCGAAAGCGTTTGGTACAAACTCCCAGCTTTGGCTCCTGATTCAGTGTCTATCGCACGATTAAGGTCTCTGACGCAGTCGAAAATTACGGCCAACGCGTCCGGTGTATTGAAGTCGTCATCCATAACCGCCTGAAATCTTAAAAGATATTCATCATTCAATTGACTGGAGGGTGAAATTCCCGATTGCTCGAACTTGCGAATTGCCAGGTATATGCGCCGTAATGCAACAGTCGCATTTTTTAGTGAACCATCACTGTAGTTGAGCGGACTTCGATAATGACACATGAGGAAGGTGAAGCGCAAAACTTCACCCATTCTCACCGGATCCGTATCTTGAGCCAGAATTTCACGAATGGTCAGGAAATTGTGCAAAGACTTGGACATCTTTTCCGAATTGACTTCCAGATATCCGTTGTGCATCCAGACATTGACAAAGGTTTGATCAGTCGCTGCTTCAGATTGTGCAATTTCGTTTTCGTGATGCGGAAATAGCAGATCTCTACCACCTCCATGAATATCGAAATGGCTACCCAGCAGACTGGTTGACATGGCCGAACATTCAATGTGCCATCCGGGCCTGCCCTGTCCCCAAGGTGAATTCCAGCTTGGTTCACCTGGTTTGGAACCCTTCCACAGCACAAAGTCCACCGGATCTTTCTTCATTTCGTCGGGTGCAATTCGCGCTCCTACTACTAGGTCATCGAGACACATTCCGGATAATTTGCCATACTCCTTGAATTGACGAGTACGGTAGTAAACGTCACCGTTTTCAGCTGGATATGCATAGCCGCGTTCGATCAACTCCGAAATCATCTCAACAATATTCGGAATATATTCGGTTGCACGAGGCTCATAATCCGGCTTGACTACGAAAAGTGCATCGAGGTCTTCGTTCATGTACTGGATGTATCGATCTGTCAGCGATTCGGTTGATACACCCAACTCGTTTGCACGATTTATGATCTTGTCATCAATATCGGTAATGTTGCGCACATAGGTAACTTCATACCCTCGGTATCGCAAGTAACGCACGATCGCATCAAAACCGACCATCACTCTTGCATGACCTAAATGACAGTAGTCGTAAACGGTCATTCCGCATACGTAAATCCGTACGCGGTTACCATCAATCGGCTTAAATTCTTCTTTTTGTCCAGTCAGACTGTTGTAGATTTGCAACATCAAACTGCTGAAATTGGCAGGTTGTATAATGAGCGTTCAATCACCCATAAAACCTGCACATTATAAGAGTCTGGGTTCGTTCATTTTCCGTCGATATGGGCTATATGGCTTGAATCTGCAGGTGCAATCCTATTCACAGCCACCTTCCAATTGATTGGGTGCTTTTGCTTCAATCGTTGACAACTGAACAGATTCACCAATCCGTTATGATGTCACACATTTTTCGATTTTGAATTGAATGGGCATTTACTTTCTTTCCGATACACATCTATCTCCAGATCAGCCCGCTGTTTACGATAAGTTCCTTCGCTATCTGCGTTCAATTCGTAAAAACGCAGACCAACTCTATATTCTGGGCGATCTCTTTGACTATTGGATTGGGGACGACGGCAGTACATTGCTTGGACATGACCCCACAATCGAGGCACTAGCTGAGATGTCTGATGCCGGTGTGCAAGTTTCAGTGATGCATGGCAATCGGGATTTTTTAATTGGACATGAATTTATCGCAGAAATTGGAGGGACATTGATTCCAGATCCCACCACCATCGAACTGAACGGTCAATCAGTGTTGCTGATGCATGGAGACAGCCTTTGCACCGATGATGTTGAGCATCAGCGTTATCGAGAAGTCGTTCTGTCTCCCCAATGGCAAGAATCAATTCTTGAATTGCCCGTTTCAGAACGTCTCAATCGGGCACTTGACATGCGTGCTGCAAGTGAGAAGAATAAACAGGTCAAAAGTCAAAGCCTGATGGATGTAAACCAGCAATCGGTGCTGCAAACCATGAAGCAGTTTGGCGTGAGAACTCTAATTCACGGCCACACTCACCGACCACAGATCCACCATTTTGAGATTGACGGCTACGAAGCAACACGGTATGTGTTGGGCGACTGGGGACGAAATAATGATGCGGTGATTGTGGTTAACTCAGCGGGAGCCATAAACCTGCATCACGCAGAGATTTAAGACTTTCTCCTTAACCGGATTCGGCCAATCCTGCCGTCTCGTACAACAGTGAGTTCTGATCTGCCCCGCGTGCCTGGTCGTTCCTCCTTTCATTGAGTTCCAACAAAAAGTTCTTCGATACATCGCCCGTCACATACTCACCGTTGAACACTGATGTTTCAAATTCCACCACATCGGAATTATTGGTCAGCACAGAGGCAATCAGATCATCCAAACGCTGATAGAGGACATAGTCAGCACCAATCTGTTCGCAAATTTGTTCATAGGTACGATTCGTTGCAATCAATTCTTCAGGGCTTGGAATATCAATGCCATAAACATTTGGATAACGAATCGGTGGTGCGGCAGACGCCAGGTACACCGATTTAGCACCAGCTTTCCGTGCTCGCTTGACAATTTGCCTCGCAGTCGTGCCACGCACAATTGAGTCATCGACAAGCAAAACATTTTTATTTTCAAACTCAAGATCAATCGCGTTCAATTTGTGACGCACCGAGTATTTTCGCTGTGATTGCCTAGGCATGATGAAAGTACGGGTGAAATATCGGTTCTTGATAAAGCCTTCACGATACTTTACGCCAATCGTGTGAGCAAGCTGAATTGCCGCAGCCCGACTGGTATCCGGAATAGGCATGACAACATCAACATCGTGATTCGGAAATTTCTCCAAAAATCGCTTACCAAGCCATTCACCCATCCTCAACCGAGTTTTGTAAACAGAAATCCTGTCAATCATGGAATCTGGACGCGCTAAATAAACGTATTCAAATATGCATGGCGAAGAATGTGCCTTTGAATCGCATTGCTTCGTATGAACTTTGCCTTCGTCATCAACAAATATCGCTTCACCCGGTGCAACATCCCGTGCCACGTCAAATCCGAGCACATCAAGTGCAACACTCTCTGAGGTAAATGCGACATCCTGACCACCGTTGTCCGCATCACGCGTACCGTATATGAGCGGACGAATTCCATTGCTATCGCGAAAGGCAAGTATCCCGCCGCCCACGATTAATACGGTTACCGCGAAAGCGCCTTTACATCTTTCATACACCTTTTCAACTGCCTTGAACACATGCTCTGGCTTGAGATTCCCGCTACTTTCTCTCATTGTCGTGGAAAGCTCATAGGCCAGTACGTTCAACATAAGCTCGGAATCTGAACTGGTATTGATCTGTCTACGATCACCTTGAAAGACCTTCACACCCAATTCATTTGCATTCGTCAGATTGCCGTTGTGCGCCAGAGCAATTCCAAACGGAGAATTAACGTAGAAAGGCTGACATTCAGCTTCAGAATTTCCACCGGCAGTTGGATAACGCACATGTCCGATTCCCATGTTACCCTTGAAATCCAACAGAGAATCTGCTGTAAAGACATCCCGTACCAATCCCTTCGAAGACCTAGAATAGACTCTCTGACCATCACTCGTGACAATACCGGCAGCGTCCTGCCCACGGTGCTGTAAAACAGTCAGCGCTTCAAAAAGTTCAAAGCTACAGCGCTCAGCGGATCGAATTGCAACAACGCCACACATACTCTAACCTGCCTTCAATGCTAAACATTGATAGTTTCGGATCATGGTTTCAGAATCGTAAAGAAATTGTAATGGGCTTAACTGGTCAATAATTCTGGTGTCAGATATGGAGACACAAGTTCTCTCATCTGCACAACATAGGGTTCAAGCAGTGCCAATGCAACCGAATTCTGCCACCAGGATGCATCTGGAATAAATACGATTGTACTGACTAAAGCAAGTACGAGCACAATGACAAGACCCCGAACGATGCCGAATGCAGCGCCTAAAGTACGATCAATTCCAACAATGTTTTGAACAACAATCAGACGCGACAGTACGACACTTACAATGGTAGCAATTAACAATAGTGCGAAAAACAGAATTAAATTTGCAGCGATAACCTGCAAGGCAGGGTCGAGATTGTAGTCTGAAAGATAAGGGATGACCAAATCGGCATACGTCCAAGTACCCCACGCGGCAAATACCCAAGACAACACAGACAGAAAGGACTGGATAAAGCCCCTGAAATAGCCAATCAACAGCGAAACAAAAATGACAACAACGCAGCCGATGTCAATGACGAGTGGAGACAACAGATTTAAACTATTTCAGTTTGTGTAGATACAGATACGCGCACCGCAAACCAAACTGCGTTACCCGCCTCATAATAATCGAAATGGACCAGAGCGTTTTAGATAAATATTCGACCGTTCGCTCATCCAAATTGCCTGCTTGTTGAATTTTAGCTAACCTTCGAGTTGACGAACGATGACGGCACCCAAGGAAAGAGCTTTCGTTAGGTCCGGCAATGCTTCAGATGCCTTTTCTTTAGAAGAATATGGACCCACCAGAACTCTGATCAATCCATTTGCAGGTTCCATTTTGTATGGCAGATTCCTAGTCTGTATCTCGTTACCGAGTTTATGTGCATTTTCAGCATTTTCAAATGCACCGACCTGAATATACCAGGTTCCCACCGGAACAGTAGGCTTCAAGGACTTTGCTGAATCTGGCCGATTCGTGTCGACTGTAGCAACGTTGTTTGATTCGCCGATCTGTCTGATCGTCACCTGCTTCACACCCAACTCAGCTTCAATCTTGTCTTTGGCACGATTAGTTTCCGCCTGAGAATTGTAAGGACCGATAAACATATGCAACAACTGATCAGCGCTAACTTCAATCTGAACGGGTTCTTGCAAACGCAAGAACTTAAGGCGTTCAACTTCAGTTTCTATCTTACTCTGGTAAGAACCCACATGGATATACCAACCCGGAGCCAATGACACACTATCAATCGATGATGAATTGAATCCAACGGCCCTGGCTTCTGGTTTTTCGGATTGTGCGGTTGAAGCCTCTAAATTTGCAGTCATTTGAGACAACGGATGTTGACTGTCGACTTCAGAGAAATTCATAACTTTAAAAATAACTAGATATCCGAAAACACCCCAGATCAACATGCCTGTTAGCAAATGCCATGGGTTCGATTTTGGCTCACGTAATCGACTGAGGCGTTTGTTCATAACTTCTCTGATACCTGGTCCCGATACCGCTTCATCACTTCACCGACGGTGAGAAAGGAGCCGAATACCACGATTCGATCACTTGCAGAAACTCTGGATAGAATCGAATCAAATCCTGATCTCACATCGAAATGGAGTTCGATTGCACAGTTTTCGGATAGCACCGGTTGTACGCGCCGATGGAGCTGTCTTGCGGTGATACCCCGTTCATCATGAATTCCACACAAATGCCACTCGTCGAAAACATGTGCAATAGCCTCGCTCATCAGTTCAATTGGTTTCTCAGACAGCACCGACATTAACGCTATGTTTTTCCCGATTACCGGATGCTTGACCAGGTAGTCTGCCATTTCACGTATTGATTCAATATTGTGCGCGACGTCAAGCAATACCTGCGGAAATTCCTGAACAACTTGCAAGCGACCATGAATTCGAGTCGCTTCAATTCCATTTCGAATGGCGTCATCTGGCAATTCGAACATTTTTCGGGCAAGTAGAGCGATAGCCGCAGCGCCTGTGGCATTGTCCTTCTGACATCTTCCAGATATTGGCGGTTTTGGAATTTCGGAAAGTTCAACCTGCACGTCTTGCGACTTCAATTGTATGGACCATCGGTCTGATTCGAATTCAGAAGTAAAGTCTTCGCCAATCACATGTAGTTTTAGCGAAAGCTCTTCGGCTGCTATTCGAACTGATTGCGGTAAATCCGAGTCGGTACAAACGGCTAACTGATCAGTGCGCAATATACCGGCTTTTTCGTAGCCAATCTGCTCACGCGTACTCCCCAACCACTTTTCGTGGTCCGTACCAATTGAAGTAATGCAGGCAATATCGGCATCCATGATGTTCACTGCATCCTTACGTCCACCAAGCCCAACTTCGAAAACTGCCACATCGACATCTCTTTGAATGAAATAATCGACCGCAATTGCAGTGCCATACTCAAAAAATGTTAACGGTACCTCACCGCGAAAGGCTTCGACTCGCTGAAACGCCCTCAATGCATCGGCATTTGGAATCTGCTTGCCGTCGACAACAAATCTCTCGTTAAAATCAACCAGATGGGGTGAGGTATAAAGTCCAGTTGAATAACCAGCATGTCTGAATATTGATTCAACCATATGTGCGACCGACCCCTTTCCGTTGGTTCCGGCAACGCTGATCACCCGAAAAGGAATCTCTTGTCCGGTAATGCGGTCAATCACAGTTCGCACACGGTCGAGAGTGAGGTCCATTGTCCGATAATGCAACCTTTGGATATAGCCAATCCAATTGTCCAGATCCCGCGATTCGTGCTCTGCACCCAGCTGCAGATTGATGACGCTCGATTCAGGTCGAGGTATGCGCTGCTTAGTTCGCATGACTTCTTGAATTACCGCGATACGGCGCTAGAATCGCAAGTAGTGAGTGGATGTGGTCTCGAAGTCCCCTTCTGTCAACAACCATATCAAGCGCACCGTGTTCAAGATGGAACTCCGCTCGCTGAAAGTCATCCGGCAGGGATTCGCGTACCGTTTGTTCGACAACCCGTCGGCCGGCAAATCCAATCAGTGCTTTTGGTTCTGCAATTATGATGTCGCCCAACATTGCGAAGCTGGCGGACACGCCACCCATAGTCGGATCAGTCAATACGGAAATATACGGCAATTTCTCTGAATTCAAACGGTCCACAGCCGCTGTGGTTTTGGCCATCTGCATCAGTGAAAACATTGATTCCTGCATTCTTGCGCCACCACTCGCCGAAAAACATACAAATGGTGAGCGGGTTTCAACACTCGCGTCAACGCCATGTACAAACCTTTCACCGACAACAGACCCCATGGAACCGCCCAGAAATTCAAAATCAAATGCGGAAACAATGATCGGCATTTTTTTCAGTTCCCCCGAATAAACAGCTAGCGCATCATAGTGCCCCGTCTTTTTCTGCGCCTCAGAAAGCCTGTCCTTATATTTTTTCCGGTCGCGAAACTTCAATTTATCCACAGGCTTGACTTCACCGTCCAATGGTTTGGCAGTTCCTTCATCGAGAAAGGATTCGATCCGCTTGATTGCATTGATTCGCATGTGGTGATCGCATTTAGGACAGACGTTTAGATTCTGTTCCAGTTCAACCTGGTACAGAACTGCAGTACATTCCGGACATTTGACCCAAATACCTTCGGGCACCCCTTTTTTTGACAAGCGCCCCCCTGATTTGATTTTTGGGGGCAATAAGTCAGTGAACCAGTTCATAAATCAAATTGGACAATTGAACTAATTTGCATATGTCGCTCGATCAGCTACCTGAACTGCATCAACGAATTCGCGAATTGCTGCTTGATTCTTTATCCCTTCACTAAACTCAACTCCAGTGCTGACATCAACCGCAGTCGGTTGAATTTTTTTAATAGCTCTTGCAATGTTTTTGCTGTGGAGTCCGCCAGCTAATATGATAGGTTTCTCAATCTGTGGTACGTAGTTCCAAGAAAATGTTTTTCCAGTTCCTCCCACTTTATCTTTGATGTAGGCATCTAGCAGCAGGCCACTCGCCTCCGGGTAGGAATCCACCGCTTGCCTAACCTGCTCAACACTCCTGACTCGAAGAGCTTTAATGAATGGAATACCCGGTTCGCGGCAACGACTTTGAGGCTCTTCTCCGTGAAATTGAATAAATGTCGGTCGAACATCCTGCACGATGGCATCAAGTAGATCATCGTCCGGATTAACAACTACTGCAATTGACGTAATATCGGGTGGCAAACTTTCACGAATCTTTTTCGCTTTGCTGCTGCTAAGGTTCCTGCCACTAGGTGGATAGAAAATCAGGCCAATTGCCTCCACCCCACACTGCGCTGCAAATAATGCATCCTCAATACGCGTTATTCCACAAACCTTAATTTGTGTTGAGCGATTGCCTTCAATTGATTCCGGAGCAAGGAAGCTAGGAGTGGGATCCATCGTGTTGATATATCGGTCGGAAAAACTCTGGGACTGCCTGAGAACTAGTGGTTCAAAGCTCACTTCGTCGTTCAAAACACTCCATTCAGCTTCGTTTAAAGCGTATTCATCAATTATATTAAACGGACTGCAGTAGGCATAACATTGTGATTATCAAGGGTTTCAAGCTGTATTTAATTTCGCCATTTCTTGACTTGGTATCTGAAATACAGGGAAATTCTTCATGCAGTCAGACTGCGTTCACTGTCAATAGTCCAACAAAATGAAATTGTAATTCTTTACTGTCGGGTGGCTTGAAGTTGTCAGTCTACCATTCAGGGCCCCAAGACTGAAAGAATCAACACTCTTTCCATTACAACTAATCATCGGAAGTCAAAGCAGTGCAAAAATTCGATCTGATCATACGCAATGGGCGGGTTTCTCGAAGAGACGGCTCCACATTCGATTCTGATATCGCGTGCAAAAACGGTCTAATTTATCAAATCAGTCCAACGATCGACGAGAACGCTATCGATCAAATAGACGCCTCCGGACACCTGGTTCTGCCTGGTGCCGTTGACGCTCAGGTTCATTTCCGCGACCCCGGGAATACCCATAAGGAAGACCTTGGTTCGGGATCGCGTGCTGCGGTTAAAGGCGGGGTTACGAGTTTTCTCGAAATGCCCAATACTCAACCACCGACGACTGATCAGAAAGCGCTTGATCGCAAATTGGCTCAAGCGGCTCAAAACTGTGTGGCCAACTATGGATTCTTTATCGGTGCCACACCCAATAATCTTGACGCAATCAACACAACCACTCCCGTCTGCGGAATCAAAATTTTCATGGGGTCGAGTACTGGTGATCTGTTAGTTCATAAATTCTCCGACCTCGAAAGAATATTTAAAAACGGTGAGCGGTTGATTGCAGTTCATGCAGAGGACGAAGTTCGCCTGCGCGAGCGAAAAGAGTTATTACTTGACGGTGACGCGGATCTTTCTGATCTTCGAATCCACACACGAATTCGCGACGATGAATGTGCTTTGATTGCTACCCGGCAAGCAACGGAGTTGTCACAAAGTTTTAACCGTCGACTTCACATTCTTCACTTGACCTCGGCAAAAGAAGTGAAATACTTAAGACAAGAAAAAACAGAAAAGATCACGGTTGAGTGTACGCCAAATCATCTATTCCTAACTGAGGAAGACTACCAAATCAACGGGAGTCGGGTGCAAATGAATCCACCGGTCAGAACTCAGGAAGATCAGGACGAGTTGTGGGCAGGGCTAAAGGATGGAACCATCGACTTTATCGCAACGGATCATGCGCCTCATACCCTGGAAGAAAAATCCCAGCCCTACCCTCAATCACCTTCAGGAATGCCGGGCGTAGAAACCTCTTTGCCTTTGATGCTGACCGCGTGGAAGTCCGGCCGATGTACACTGGCTGAGGTCTTGAAATGGATGTGCTGGGGCCCAGTCGAGGCTTACGGAATCACGGACAAGGGAAATCTGAGTGAAGGCTGTCACGCAGACGTGACAATCGTCAATGTCGATGACTATCGGCCAGTTCTCGATGCTGAAATGTTCACCAAAGTGCGCTGGAATCCATTCTCGGGTAGAGAACTGACAGGCTGGCCCGTCTGGACCATCGTGAACGGGAAAATTGCATTTGCTGATGGGCAAATCTGTGAGAATGTCAGAGGCGAAGCGTTGAGATTCTACAACAAATAGTTTCTATCAATCAGCCGGTTCCCTAGCCAACATAACGGTGAAAGGTCCATCGTTTTCCAACCTCACTTTCATATCAGCGCCAAATCTTCCTGTAGCAATCGGTCTTTTGGAGACACGATCCAGAGCAAGTACGAATTTGTCAAAAAAATCTCTTGCTTGTTCTGGAGCTAGTGCCTTTGTAAAATCCGGGCGTCGACCACGGGCAGTCGACGCATAGAGGGTAAATTGAGGAATAGCGAGAATCTCTCCGCCAACATCGAGCAGCGAGTGCTGCAAACGCCCCTGCTCATCCGGAAATATGCGAAGATTTACAGTTTTTGACGCCAGCTCAATAACGGACTTCTCGTTGTCGCGGTGAGTGAAACCAACGAACAGCAACGCGCCATTTCCAATTGATCCAATACGCTCACCCGATACAGAAACCGAAGCGCTCAGCACCCGTTGAATCAGCACTCTCATGCCAATTGTCGGGCCAGAGACTTGACCTGTCAGGCAGCTTGGTCAATAGCTTTCATGCTAAGACGGATGCGACCCTGTTTATCAATCTCCAGAACCTTAACTTTAACCACATCGCCTTCTTTAAGCACGTCGGACACCTGATTAACCCGACGTTTGGAAATTTGAGAGATGTGTACCAGTCCATCTCTGCCAGGAAGGACGTTTACAAAAGCACCAAAATCCATTAATTTCACGACCGCCCCTTCGTAGATCTTACCGACCTCGACATCGGAGGTGATCTGCTTAATCCGCTCCTTGGCCGCTTCACCGCCAGATTTGTCAATTGAAGCAATGTTGATGATTCCTTCATCAGATACATCGATCGTTGCACCCGTCTCTTCAGACAATGCTCGAATTGTGGCTCCGCCTTTTCCGATCACGTCCCGAATTTTGTTTGGACTGATTTTCATCGTGATAATACGCGGCGCAAATTCAGAGATTTCTTCACGCGGTTCTGCCAGCACTTTACTCATTTCATTAAGCACATGAAGACGAGCTTCCTTGGCCTGTTCCAAGGCGGCATCCATGATTGTTTCTGTGATACCATCGATTTTGATATCCATCTGAAGCGCGGTGATCCCTTCTTCGGTTCCTGCAACCTTAAAATCCATGTCGCCTAAATGGTCTTCGTCACCCAATATGTCTGTTAGAATTTTGAAGTTGTCACCATCCTTAATCAGACCCATTGCTACTCCAGAAACGGGTGCCGATATTTTGACACCTGCATCCATGAGTGACAAGCTTGTACCACACACAGTTGCCATGGAACTTGATCCATTCGATTCGGTTATTTCTGAAACAACCCGAATGACATAAGGACAACTTTCCCTTTCTGGTAGCACCGCAGCAATCGCGCGCTTGGCCAGTCTGCCATGCCCAATTTCTCTGCGTTTGGGCGATCCGACACGGCCGGTTTCACCGACGCAGAATGGTGGAAAGTTATAGTGCAGCAGAAATGGATCGCGGTGTTCGCCTTCCAGTGCATCAATAATTTGTGCATCTCGTTCGGTGCCTAGTGTTGTCATTACCAACGCTTGCGTCTCACCCCGAGTAAAAGCTGCAGAACCGTGAGTTCTGGGGAAAACCTGTGTTCGAATATCAATCGGCCGTACAGTTTTCGTGTCACGTCCATCAATTCTCGACTCACCAGCCAGTATTCGACCTCGTACAATATCTGACTCGAGTTGCTTCAGTTCATCCTGTGCCTGTTCAGCAACCTCTTCATCAAACTCTTCTGTGATAGACTCACGGGTTTTTAACTTGATTGCCGAGAGTTGGTCCCGCCGTTCCTGCTTCTCTGCAATTTTGTAGGCATTTTCGATTTCCGTACGCGCCAACTCGTTTATCCTGTCAACTAGTTGAGAGTTAGGTTCCGGCGGCTGAAAGTCCCATTTGGGTTTACCCGCACGTTCAGCAAGATCGGAAATTGCTTCGATGGCAACCTGCATCTGCTGATGTCCAAACATCACCGCACCTAGCATTTGTTCTTCCGAAAGACACTTCGCTTCGGATTCGACCATCAATACCGCATCCCGGGTACCTGCCACTACAAGATCAAGTTTCGATTCGTTCTGCAAAATATCAGATGATGGGTTCAGAACATATTCGCCATCAATGAAACCGACCCGGGCACCGGCTAAAGTACCGTTAAATGGAATGCCAGAAATCTTTACTGCAGCCGAGGCACCAAGCATTGCAATGATGTCAGGATCAATATTTGGATCAACTGACATGATGGTTGCGATGATTTGTATTTCATGGTAAAAACCTTTCGGAAACAACGGTCGCAGAGGTCGGTCAATTAACCTACAGGTTAAAACCGCTTTTTCTGAAGGCCTTCCTTCACGCTTAAAGAAACCGCCGGGAATTCTTCCGGCGGCATAAGTACGTTCTTCGTATTCAATTGTCAGTGGCAGAAAATTAAAATCTTTTGGTTCAGATTCTGCTACCAGTGTAACCAGTACTGATGTGTCTCCCATACTGGCTACAACGGCTCCGGTCGCCTGACGCGCGATTCGTCCAGTTTCAAGATGTACTTCGTGCGTTCCATATTGAAACTTGGTTTCCGCAAAGTCGCTCATTAATGTTTCTCCAAAATATTGCTCAATTTATCACTTCCTTAATCCCAGTCTGGAGATCAACTCTCGGTATCTTTCCGGATCCGTAGATTTCAGATAATCTAAAAGTTTTCGACGACGATTCACCATTCGAAGCAACCCTTGCCTTGAGTGATGATCGTGTTTGTGTTCCTTGAAATGTTCAGTCAATCCCCGAATTCTTTCTGTCAGTAGAGCAACCTGAACCTCGGGCGATCCAGTATCACTGTCACTGCGTTGGAACTCGTTGACTATATTCGATTTTTCTGCAACAGATAATGCCATGTGAATGTACTCAATAAAACAAATACGAAAAGGGAATGTGAATGCAAAAACGCAAGGTGGGCAAGCTGAACCCGCATATCATACTTCAGTTCAAACACCTGATGCGTGAAATAGACGCTTTGGTGCGACTCTTCCGTCACCGAGTGAAGTTCCAATACCCAAGAACCCCACAGTGTTTTCATACAGACGCACCAAACCGTCGGGTGGCAGATTGCCAGCTCGAACGGTTTGACCTCTGCACAAGTAATAAGCAGCGTCGAAACTCAGATCAATTTTTGGCAGATGGGAAAGTGTTTCATCTCCCGGTACGATCAGTCTGCGTCGCTCCTCCAAATGCTCAATCTGCTCAATCTGTTCCAAGGTGCTGCTGTCTTCAATACTCAATTGACCCACTCCGAGTCTGCGGAGGGATACAACGTGTCCACCGCAGCCCAATTGTTCACCAATTTCTTCAGCCAAAACTCTCACATAGAATCCTCGTGAACTGTTGAGAATGATTTCAAACTCGGGGGGCGAAAATTCCAGCAACTCGATCCTGTAGATTTTGACCTTGCGCGCAGACCGTTCAACCTCAATACCCTGGCGAGCCAGTTTGTACAAGGGTTCGCCATTCAGTTTAACCGCTGAATACATTGGCGGTACCTGATCAGATTCACCAACAAAACTCTTCAGAACACGTTTCAACTGACATTCGGTCACTGAGACCGGGCGTTCAGCAATCACCTGCCCATCACGATCCCCGGTGTCTGTTGATTCACCCAGTCTAATTCGAGTTCGATAACATTTGTCCGCATCCAGAAAAAAACCTGCAACTTTGGTTGCTGAACCTAAACAAATGGGCAACAATCCAGTTGCAAGAGGATCTAAACTGCCGGTGTGCCCCGCTTTGCGAATCCGCAGCAAGGACTTGACACGATGCAGTGCTGCGTTGGATGACATTCCACCTGGTTTATCCAACAACAAAACCCCACTCACCTGAGATTTAACTTTTGTATGCTTAGTGCTCACTGTGCTTTTTGCTCTACTTTGTTGTCTCATCAATCAGTTGCAGCACTCGGGAACTGCGCAATGGCAAATCGTCGACAAAGAATCGAAGTGCAGGGGTGTACTTTAATTCCAGGTGGTCGCTCAAGCAGTGGCGTATGTACGATTTTGCACGATTGAGGCGATCCACGCTCGCCTGAAGCACATCCCTTGATTCGGTACTCGTCAAAAATACCCTGGCATGTTTCATATCCTTTGACAATTCCACTTCAGTAATTGTGGTTCGAGAAATTCGCGGGTCGGAAATGCTAGTTTGAAGAATTTGACTGAGTGCCTGATGCACTACTGACCCTACCTTCCTGGTACGATTGGAACTGGAATCAGATCGAATTCGATTCAAGTGAATTGAGGACATGTCTTGAATGAAACGCCAGTTGATTTGAGAAAGGAATTTGCCGGTTGAAACAGAAGTCAGACAGCTTCTCGGGCTTCATACACTTCAAGCATATCGTCAATATGAATATCGTGATAGTTCTTCAGTTGTATTCCACACTCCAAGCCCGCTTTTACTTCGTTGACATCATTTTGAAACCGTCGCAAGGAGTCAATTTGGCCGTTGTGAATTATGACATTGTCACGAACAACTCGTACCGGCAGTTTGTTCCGCACTGTGCCGTCTTCCACATAACAGCCAGCAACCGTGCCGATCTTGGTAAACTTGAAAACTTCCAGCACGTTAGCAGTTGCAACCACTTCCTCAATGAAAGTGGGACCGACTTTATCCCTGATTGCAGCCAATATGGAATCCAATGCTTCATAAATAATCGAACTGTAAATAACCTGAATGTTATTGGTGCTGATTAGCTGTTTGGCGGTTGCCTCTGCCCTTACGTTAAACGCCACAATCATTGCATTCGCAGCAATCGCCAGATTTACATCCGACTGGCTGATACCGCCAACCATGGCATGAATCACCTTCACTTCAATTCGATCATTTGACAGTTTGGTCACAGCATTTGCCACTGCTTCAGCGGAACCACTGACATCCGCTTTAACGAGAACGTTAACTACTTTGGGATCGTCGGAATCTCCGAACGAAAATTCAACGGGCGTTGCACTTCCAGTTGATCTGCCTGACAGCCTGAATTCAATTAACTGATTGGCCGAACGTTCATCGGGTGGGCAGATAAACTCATCACCCACTTCGGGTACTTTTGAAAATCCAGAAATTTCAATTGGAGTTGAAGGTGTGGCTTCTTTGACGACCTTTCCACGATAATCAGTGAGTTGTCGAATCTTACCCTTCTGCACACCAGCAACGATAATCTGCTTCGGAGTCAGTTTGCCTTTCTGCACAAGAACCGTAACAACCGCCCCACGCCCCTTGTCAACCCGAGCCTCAATAACGACACCGCTGGCTAATCCTTCAACTGGAGCTGTTAAAGGTTCATCCATCAGTTCCGCCAGCAACTGGATGCGCTCTAACAAATCGTCAATGCCAGTGTTCTTGAGTGCCGATATCTCAACCACCTGGACGTCTCCTCCTAAAGATTCAGCAATCACATCATGTTCAGTCAATTCGCGCAAAATCTTGCTTGGATTAGCACTGTTCTTGTCGATCTTGTTGATTGCCACAATGATCGGGACTCCTGCAATTCTGGCATGATTAATGGCTTCCACCGTCTGTGGCATTACACCATCGTCCGCAGCTACAACCAATATGACGATATCGGTCGCTTTAGCACCGCGAACACGCATCGCAGTAAATGCCTCGTGACCCGGCGTATCAAGAAATGTAATCTTGCCGCGGGGCGTCTCTACCATATAGGCACCGATATGCTGCGTTATTCCGCCCTTCTCTGATGAGGCTACCTTGGTCGATCGAATGCTATCCAAAAGTGTTGTCTTGCCGTGATCGACATGTCCCATAACTGCTACGACTGGCGGGCGAGGCAGATACTCGCGAGCATCACTGTCGCGCCCCATCAATTGTTCTTCAATGTCCTGACTTTCTTCTTCAACTGGAATGTGTCCAAGCCCTTCAACCAATAGAGTGGCTGTATCGCGGTCAATTGACCCGTTGATCGTAACCTGTAAATTGAACTCTTCAATTAAATACTTCATGACATCGATTGCTTTGACCGACATCGCCTGGGCTAACTCCCGAATTGCATTGGTATCGGCAATGGAAACTGAATGAACAATTTTCTGGCTGGGTGTCTGAAAGGTGTGTTGGGTGATACGACCGTCCAATCCGCGCGTCCTCTTTTTTCGTTCCCGCTCCCTACGAAGTTGTTCCCGGCCTTTTGCAACATGAAGCTGTTCACGCTCCTGTTTCTTTACAGATTTGCGCTTCTGCTTCGTTCGCTTCGGTGTTTCTGACTCTCTCTCTGCTATAAATTCAGGCTGGATTTCAGTGGGTTTCTCATCTTTGCTCTGCTCAGACTCGGCTTCGGGTTCTACTTCGGTTTGTGCAGATTCCTGCTCGGGATTTTCCTGAGATTCTGCAGTCGCTGGTTCTGCCACTTCTTGCAGCTGTACATCAGTTTGTGTTGGATCTTCAACTACCTTCTCGACCGATTCAACGCTATCCGCAACGATCTGTTCTGTTTCCTGTGCTGGTTGCTCCTCTGGTATTGTTTCTTGAGTGGCAGATTCCTCAGGTTCCTCAGTTGACTGAGGTGTAGGGATGGTCCTCGGTGCAAGCGTGTGCCCGCCTTTAATTTCAACGACAATTTCATGCGCAGAACCTGTCCGTCTTTGCGGTTGAATCACCGACTGCCCAGTATGCTTGGGAACCTGACGTACACGTCCTTGATAAAGTTTCATCAAGAACTTGCGCTTGTCTTGATCTGTCAGCTCACTATCTTCGGTCTTGTCGACGAAATCAGCTTCCTCTAGCATCGCGACAAGGCGCTCGGTCGTTACATCCAACTGTGTAGCTAAATCTTTTACTTTCAATGCCATATTCTCGACCCAAATTTATGCCATCTGTACATTTGAGTTATTGTTCCAATTGCTCAAACCAGGGGGCTCGTGCACTCATAATGAGTTCTTTCGCCCGGTCTTCGCTAATTCCGGGAATTTCAACCAACGTAAACGTATCCGCTTCCTGAAGTTCTTCCATCGTTCGAATCCCGTTCGCCGCCAGAACTTGAGCTGTTGTATCATCCATGGCCTCGACCTCGTATAACGTATCGTCTGGAATATTTTCTTCAGATTGCTTAATCGCTTGAAACTCGCGTTGCAGCATTGCATCGGCCGCCCGGCTCTGAATGTTGCTGACAAGATGTGCATCAAACTGTTCAATCTGCTCTAAAACATCCGGTTCGACACAGACAATATCCAGAAGCGTGGTATAGTCATTCTGAATCAAGACCGTTGCAACATCTTCGTCAACGTCCAACAAATCCATAAATTCGCTCGCAACTTTCTGAGCTTCCTCATTTAATTTCTGTTCCTGCTCGTCGCGAGTCATGATGTTAATTTCCCAGCCGGTCAACTGAGAGGCGAGTCTGACATTTTGCCCAGCCCTACCAATGGCTTTCGATAGTTGAGACTCAGAAACAACCACATCGACAGCTTTGACATCTGGCTGGTTTGCAACAACTTTTTCAACGACAGCCGGCGCCAGTGCGTTGATGACAAACTGTGCAGCGTTTGGACTCCATTCGACGATATCCACCCGTTCACCTGCGATTTCTTTTGAAACGCTTTGCACTCTCGTGCCTCGAACACCGACGCAAGCACCAATCGGATCAAACTGCGCAGTGACCGCACGAACAGCAATTTTCGCCCGTAATCCTGGGTCTCGTGCGGCGCTTCGAATTTCAATCAAACCCTCGCGCGTCTCGGGCACTTCCAGTTTGAAAAGTTCGATCAAAAGCTCTGGGCTCGTACGATCTAGTATCAGTTGTGGGCCACGCGGGTCTGACCTGACATCCTTAAGTATTGCTCTGACACGATCACCCTGACGAAATCCATCTTTGTTGATGCAAGACATTCTCGGCAACAATGCTTCAACGCCTTCTGTTTCAACGATGATATCGCCGCGATCAACCCGTCGAACAACGCCTGAGAGCATCGTTCCTTTGCGGGGAGCGAATTCTTTAAATACGCGATCTCGTTCTGCTTCACGAACTTTCTGCATCACCACCTGTCGCGTTGCGGCTGCAGAAATCCTATCCGTTGCTCGCGATGGGATGATGATTTCGACAAACTCACCCGCTTGTATTCCGGAATTTTTCTCTCTCGCTTCGGCAAGCGAAATCTGGCGCTCAGGAAATTCAATTTCCTCCTCATCTTCAATGACTTCCCACCGGCGATAAGTCTCATAGTCGCCGGTTTCCTGATCGATTGAGACCCGCGCATCACTTTCTTGCCCGAGTTTTCTTCGCGCGGCCAGGGCCAGCGCAGCTTCCAGTGCCTCAAAAATCACTTCTGGCGCCAAATTACGTTCGTCCGACAAAGCCTGAACAATTTGAGGTATGTAATTCGAACTTACCATGCTCATGCACCTCTTTAAATCACTTCATCGAGATTCGGTTTCAACCGGGCTCGACGTATGTTGTTCATTTCAATTTTGATTGTGGCTCCCTCTACGTCCACCTCTAGGGAATGGTCCGCCACAGTCAATAACTGACCTAGTATCTTTTTTCGGCCATCGCACTTCACCAAAGTTGCGACTTCAATTCGTCTGCCAATGGCTTGCTCAAAGTGCTCCTTTTTGGCCAAGGGTCGTTCAATTCCTGGTGACGAAACTTCAAGAGAATAATTTCCCTCAATCGGATCTTCAACATCAAGAAGGCTACTCATCTGCTGACTGATGAAAACACAATCATCCAGGGTCACCCCACCAGGGGCATCGATGTACAATCGCAACACGCGCGACTTCTCCCGGCCCATCAGTTCGAGATGAACCAGTTCATACCCGTAACTGTCTATACTTTCTTCGAGCAACTCGTAGAGTTTGTGCCTGAAATCACTTGCTTCGTTAATCATGGCTCCAGTCACAACATCTACGTTGCGTTGTAAATTCCACTAAACAAAAACCCCGCAGCAAGCGAGGTTTCCCAATTCTCCAATTCGGAGACTATTTCTCCATTGGACCGTTGTTAACCGCTACGGGATAACAACAGAACTATTACCACTATATGAAAATTATACACATATCAGAGAGAGAGTATCATCGAGGGTTTTGCGTTAGCAACAATTTTAGGGTCAGAAAATTCTGTCACGGAGAAAAATTCGGTCAATTTCGCGAAACAAAATCCCGCCCGCCGCTGATTTCCGAGTCATCAAGGCGCCCAGTGCCGCGAAAACCGCCATTGCCGGCGACGCGGGCGAATTGCAGCCGCGCCGAATCTGCCGCACCCGCAGCATCGTGTTCGGTTTGGATTTTCCGAGCCCCGGGAACCGGGGCGCCAGTCAGGCCGCCAGCGAGGACGCCCAGCTGCGCATCTTTTCCGGCTGTCCGGCCTTGACCGCCACACACGCCCGCGCCAGCATCACCGCATAGCCAACGGTGAACTTCAGCGTCAGGCGCGCTTTGCCGCGCAGGAAATGATCGTGCGCCAGATGCGCCTGATCGACTCTTGAATAAATCCGCTCCATCGCCGACCTCTGATCGTAATGCCGCCGCCACTTGTATGAATTCGGCGGCAAAGGGCCGTAATTGCGAAGATGATCCGGGTCCATCTTCACCCGCACCACCCGGCTCTTCGACCCCGGTTTCACCTGACCCATGCGGTAACAGGCCGCCTGGCCTTTACAGGTGAAATCATAACTGGCCGCCGGACAGGCCCACTTGAGCGTACCGCGCTTCTGCTCCCGTCCCTGATAGTGCATCCGTCGAAGTTCCCGGCTCTGAGGACACTGACAGTACAGACTGCCGTTCTCCGTGCGAAGAATCGTATCCACCTTCGACTCATCCAGCGGCCGGGTCGGCACCTTCAGCTGCTGCGGATGCAGATTGACGTCCTGCCACATCCGGCGGGTGTCAATCACCGGCAGGATATCGTTCTTAAACAGGCGCTTTCTGATCTGGTTGCTGTCAAGCCCCGGTCGGCCACGAAACTCCTGCACCGGTCAAAGAACCACAGCTTCTCATGCTCTTCAATCAACCCCTCACAGTGACGGTATTCGGACTCGCGGGCCGTTTCCAGCCGAAACCGAATCGGCAGCTCGTAAGTCACGTCCCCGTGCGTGTGCAGCGTGTAACCAAACCATTTCTTGGTTTTCCTGACTTCCCGGCCGTTCTGATCAGTCCCGTACTGCTCATGCACGCCCCAGCTGGCATCCGGATCCGAGGTGGGATGCCGGCCGGTGGTTTTGTCGATTGCCTTATGCTTGAGCGGCCGGCCGGTCGAATGCGATTCGACGGCTTTGCCGTCGTAGCCGACACTTTTTCCAAAGTCCGGCAGCAGTGCCGCGATCTCATCGACCTGCGCCTCAAACACCCGCATCAGCGCACCGGTACCGCGTTCAATCTCGGTCAGCAGTCGGATGAACCGGCAAAAGGCCGAATCACTCGGCACCGCATAACCGTCAAAGGCCGGGTCGGTGTGAAACCCACGCCGCATCGGAAAGCCCAGCACATGCATCAGCGCGGGGTTGCGTTTCAGCTCCCGGACGAATCCGGACACGCTGCGGTGCTGCAGAATGTCGATCGCGAACACGGCATTGAGCATCGCTTCGATGGGCCAGTCCCGCCGGCCTCTGCCTTTGCGGCGGATGAGAATCTCATTGATGAGCTCTGAGAAGTCGAGCTGTTCGAGCAGTGCGGTCAGGTTTTTCAGCTCACAATTGTCTGCAGAGTCAGACGCGAAAAGGTCATAATTGATGAGTGCCATGCGTGAATCTCCCGTGGGTTGGTTTTTGTTTCTTTTATGGAGTCAATTATACACGATTGGGATTCGCTCATGGCATTATTTGTCAATTAAAACAAATCATTAGATGATTTTCGTTGGATTCGGCCAGGTGCCCGCAGAGGGCTCAGCGGCGCGCTGAACGGTTGGGGTGGAAATTCGGGATTTTGCCCTGACAGGCCGCAAATGGCGCCTGATTGGCGGTTTTTGTGGGGTAAACGAAAATTCAGACCCGCTGAATCGCGCGTCTATTCAAGGGGTTACCGATCTAAAAATTCCCTCTCATCGGCATTTTTTGAGAGGAAATTCAATTGGTGCAAATTCTCTAATTCAAGTAGTCTCGTACCTTCCGTTGACGCGGTACAATTCACCTTCCCGGGTGAAATTCCTGATTCTCCTGAAATCATGATCGTACGGAGTTACCTAAATTATCTACAGGCTTCTACTTCGAAATGGGTCATAAGTTCCGTATTCTTAGCTGGTAAGATTAATTGCTTCGATCCAATTTCATTCAAGACACTCTGTTAGACTGGTTTTCTTAAAATTGGCGATTTACTTGTATGTCGCTTAGCGATCTTCAGTCAACGGTAGATTGGATCATCAATCCATGCATTCAAATTCCACTTTAGCCCCTAGTATTGCAATTGCCATGAGTGGCGCAATTTGGGGAGTTTACTGGATTCCTATTCGCCAGCTCAACGATATCGGTGTAACTCCCTCATGGGCCTCTCTGATTACAATCGGGTTGACTGCGATATTCTTCGTATTTCTGTTTGCTCGACAGTTTATCAAAACCGGCCGTATACCCTGGCACGTACTCATTACAGGATTATTGACCGGAATGTGCATAATCTTTTATGCGGTTTCGCTGGTGCTGACCGAGGTTATCAAAACTGTTCTGCTCTTTTATCTAACTCCGGTTTGGAGCACGATTCTGGATCGGGTGGTATTCAAGGAACAAATTTCACCCTATCGGATCGTCGCAGTCATTTCGGGCATATCCGGACTCGCCGTCATCCTCGGTGTCGCCGAAGGCATTCCAAAAATTTCGAACCTTGGTGACCTTCTGGCGTTATTGTCCGGCATCATCTGGGCTTTTGCCATGATACGCGTCCGAAATAACAACAAAGCGGCGGTATGGGAACAAGTCGGCGCTTTCTATATTGGCGGTACGATCTTTGCTGCTGTATTCATTTTGTTTCCTGTAGAACCCAATGCTGCAACTCCTAGCCTGCCAACACTCCATGAAGCGCTGTTTTGGCTGATAATCTTCATCGCTGCATATCTACCATCAATGTATCTGATGTTTTGGGGTGCTCAGCGACTCCCACCAGCGCGAGTAGGAATACTCATGATGACTGAAATTGTTTTTGGCGTAACATCAGCAGCGTTGTTGTCAGGCGAGCCTTTTGGTTTGAAAGAGATGATCGGCATCATATTAATTCTAAGCGCTGCAATCATCGACGTATCTGACCGGTATTCAACCACCAGATCAGCGAACCGGCTGGATTGACATATCATTTGTGCTCGACAGCTGATTCTTGCAGCATTTTGCAAAGCGAAAGCAGCAGATCCTCATCACCTGGTTTTGCAATTGCAAAGACACAAATCGGCAGCCCGTCCTTTGATGAGCCGACTGGTAAGTTCGCGATCGGAAATCCACTGACTGCAGCAATGTTGCACATTGAAGCATAATCTTGCCAACCGGCCGAACTGTCTCCCTCCTGCAAATTTGATGGAACTGCACCGTACTTGAATGGCACACAACCGGCAGCTGATACTATCAGTACATCGTAGGATATGAAAAATTCCCGTAGAAGCAACCTAAGTCCGTAAATCCGCTTCTGAGCCTCGATGTACTCCTGAGCTGATGTGCGCGCACCTTGACTAATCCATTCCGATGCGATCGTTCCAAATCGGTTGGGATTCTGCTGCTGCTGATAGCAATGACTCGCATGCAGATTGGCGCACTGAATTGTTTTCCACGCATCAATCGACTCCCTGATTGGTGGTCGTTTGTACACCACTTTGCAATCAGCCGATTTCAATGATTTTTCGATTCTGGAAATTGCACTTCGATGATCATCGTCACATGAGGCATTCCACAAGGCATTCGTAAGCGCAACCGACAAACCTCGACTCGGACGTTCAATTGCAGCCAGGTAGTCTACTCCAGGCATTCTGACACTTAAGGGATCCACCTCAGAATGCCCTGCGACAATATTCATCAAGAATGCTGAGTCAGCAACATCTCGTGTTATCAGTGAAACACTCGCGAACATCAACCCACGCGAATAGATGGGCGTATGGGCAATTCGACCATAGCTTGGTACCAGCGCGAACATACCGTTAAATGCTGCAGGTAACAAGACATTACCGCCCACATCCATCGCAATTGCAGCAGCGGCGAAATTTTTGAAAGTGCCAACCATCGCGCCAGATGTACCGCCACCACTGACAAAGTCATCACCCCACGGAGATCGGCATATAAACCGATCCGTCTCTTCTTCCAGTATCAGGCCCAACTCGGATGTGCTGGCCTTACCTGGAAATAGAGCTCCAGCATCTCTCAATCGTCGAACGACAATCGATTCGAAATCCGGCACGTGATCAAAATAAGCTTCACACCCATAACTGGTTCTCATATTTGCGACATCTATCAGGTCGTCGACCAGAATGGGAATCCCATGCAATGGGCCCCGTGCTTCACCAGACTGATGCATCTGATCAGCAGTATCAGCCAGCAGTCTGAAACTAGTCTCGGAAAAAGTGGCTAGCGCTCGATAGTGACCATTGTGCTGATGAATCTCAGCGATGTACTGTTCCGCAAGTTCTGCAATGTTGATTTCACGCGCTTCAATCAAACAGTTCAGTTCGCGAACGGTTTTATCGATCACGCAAGAGCTCGCTCGGGCACTGATTCACGCTGATTGGTACGCCATTCGACGGCACGATAAACCGGCGCATCCGACGGTGGCAAAGGTTTGTTACCACGAATTTGGTCAGCCAGTTTTTCCGCCATCATAATGACTGTAGCGTTAAGGTTACCGCTAATTATGCTAGGCATGATTGATGCGTCAACCACGCGCAATTGTTCGGTGCCATGAACGCGACCGGAAGAATCAACGACAGCCATATTGTCAACACCCATTTTGCAGGTGCAGGAAGGGTGATAAGCACTTTCACACTTCGCACGGATAAATGCGTCAATTTCGCTATCTGACTGGACTGAAGGGCCTGGTGCAAGTTCTTCCCCACGGTAGGGATCGAGTGCCTTTTGCGCAAAAATTTCCCGGGTCAGCTTTAGTCCATCACGAAACTCTCGCTGGTCCTGATCCGTTTGAAGATAGTTGAATAGAATTTCAGGTTTCGCTTTCGGGTCAGTGGAAACTGTCTTCACATATCCCCGACTGGTTGGCCGCATGGGGCCCATGTGAGCCTGAAATCCGTGTCCTTTTGCCGGAGCCCGTCCATCGTAGTTTGCAGCAACTGGCAAAAAGTGAAACTGTATGTCTGGGTGATCAACACCCGTTTGCGTACGAATAAAGCCGCCGGCTTCGAAGTGATTAGAAGTACCCCAGCCTTTCTTTGTAAACATCCACTGTAAAAGCACCATCGCCTGTTTGTGAATTTTGAGGGCTGGATACAGTGAGATCGGCTCCTTACAGGCGTGCTGAACATAGACTTCGAGATGATCCTGAAGATTCTGACCGACTCCTGGCAGATTAACAACGATTGGCACATTGATTTCTTCCAGATCCTTAGCGGGCCCCACACCCGACAAATGGAGCAGTTGCACTGAGTTAACTACACCGCCACACAAAATCAATTCCCGTTCACAACGGACAGTTCTGACTTTATTTTGTTGAAATATTTCAACACCGACTGCTCGGTTTTTGTCAAATACTATGCGCGTTGCGAATGTACGATGCTGGACATGTAGATTATTTCGCGACATCACCGGCTTCAGATATGCATTTGCCGTGCTCCATCGAACCCCTTCATTGACAGTCATATCCATGGTTCCAAAACCTTCCTGACGATAGCCATTCTGGTCAGTTGTAGCTCCATAACCTGCTTGTACACCGGCTTCAATAAATGCTTTAAACAGGGGATTGTCAGCTGCAGGCGTGGTTACCACCAGCGGTCCACTGTCACCATGATAAGCATCACCACCTACTTTTCTGGTTTCAGATTTGATGAAATAAGGAAGGCAGTGGGCGTATGACCACTCGGGATCGCCTGTTTCCTCGGCCCATCGATCATAGTCCAATGCATTTCCTCGAACATAACACATGCCATTGATCGAAGACGACCCTCCTAATACTTTGCCCCGAGGACAATCCAATCTACGGTTATCGGCGTAAGGTTCGTGCAGCGTTTTGTATGCCCAATTGAACCTTTCACTATTGAGGGGTCGGGAAAATGCAGCGGGCATCTGCAATTCCCAACTGTTGTCCTTCGGGCCTGTTTCGATCAGTAAGACTGTGATCTCCGGGTCTTCAGTCAGCCGATTCGCCAGTACACAACCTGCCGACCCAGCCCCTACAATCACGTAGTCAAATCGCTCACTCATACCTAGATCTCACTTCATGCCCGGTCTACGACACATCTTCTATAAGACTTACAAGACAAACTTAACTTGATCCAGTTTACCCCGTCGCTCCAATGCCAGCTCAATCAACCGATCAAGCAACTCGGCGTATCCAACTCCACTTGCTTCCCACAGTTTTGGATACATGCTGATCGGAGTAAACCCGGGCATTGTATTGATTTCGCTGATATAGATATTAAAGCTTTCTCGATCAACGAAAAAATCCACACGCGCCAACCCGGCAGCATCAATTGCCAAAAATGCCTCTATGGCATAGGCCTGAATTTTTCTGGTCACCTCTTCTGGCAGTTCTGCGGGAATTATGGAAGTAGAAACGCCATTAATGTATTTGTCCTCGTAGTCATAAAATTCACCACCTGGGATAATTTCGCCGACAACAGATGCCTGAGGATTATCATTTCCAAGAATTGACACTTCGACTTCATGACAATTTTCCAGACCCTGCTCAATAAGCAATTTGACATCGAACTCAGCAGCGTGGTCCATCGCCCACTTAAGCTCATCCCGAGTCTTAACTTTCGAAATTCCGACACTGGACCCCAGATTTGCCGGTTTGACAAACATTGGATAATTCAGAATTGCTTCTATTTCGTCAACAACAGCCATTCTGCTCGATTCCCATCTAGACTTCCGATAAACCCGATAATCAGTTTGAGGAATATTTGTTGATGCAAAAACGGCTTTTGCGACTGCTTTATCCATACCAACTGCAGACCCTGTCACACCAGACCCGACATACGCAATTCCGGCTATTTCCATCAATCCCTGCACGGTACCGTCTTCTCCAAACGGTCCATGTAACACTGGGAAGATGACATCAATTTTTGACAGCGACGGAGAAACGTTCTCAGCAGAGTCGCGCATTACGATTTGGCCGGTGGCGGTGTAGTCGAGACTGACCCCTGTTTTTCCTGCCGGACTTACTTCTTTGGCGTTTAGCGCAGGTGAACTTTCGTTGGTCAGCAGCCACTCTCCCGTTTTAGCAATTCCGATCATGCTGATTTCGTACTTCCCGGAATCAAGGGCTTCACAGATGCAACGGGCAGAAGTAATAGAAACTTCATGCTCACAGGACTTACCGCCATAGAGTAACCCAATATGAATTTTGTTTTCGATGTTCATTTTTAATGCGATTAATGAGTGTTGCCTTTCTTCAATCAATGAAGAAACTATTTGATGCATGGGTATCAAGATAATTCTCTATTGCATCTCGATAAATCCGTTGAATTTTTCGGGTTTGATCTCCTCCACCTCTCGGAAAATCAACAATTTTTCCATCGTCCAGTTCTAAACAATAAACCGGCATCACTTCACGGGTTGCACTGGTTACAAAGCACTCAGTGGCACTCTCGAGTTCGTCAACATGAATTGAACGTTCGTATGCATTGACTCCCTGTTCGGCACAACCATCCAAAACTGCTGCTTTGGTCAAGCCACGTAAGTTTCCGATTCCCGGTGTCACGATTTCATCATTGATAACAAACCACACGTTGCTGTTCGATGCTTCTGTCACATATCCTTCGGAATTCAGTATCAGGCTCTCATCTGCTCCTCTCTGTCGAGCTTGCATGATCGCGATTACATTATTGAGGTAATTTCCGCCCTTGATGTTTGGGTCAAGCGCATCGACAGGATTTCGATTAACTTGCGGAATGGCCATCGTCATTCCAATGGAGTAATGTTTCGGATTCCATATGGGAACTGATTTGACAATAATGACGTATCGAGTCTGTAACTCCTTTGGTGGATGAAGGTCAATCGGTCCTTCTCCACGCGTAATCTGGTAGCGTACGTATACGTTGTCATCGGCAGACGCACCGGTTGCTCGTACGGTCCGCTTGATTTCCCGAGTCAGTTCTTCGCGAGACTGGGATATTGTCATATGTACGAGCTGTGCAGAGTTTTCCAACCGGTCAAAATGCGCTTCCATAAACAATGGAATTCCGCGATAGGTTCGAAATACTTCATAAATCGAATCACCATACAAAAACCCTCTATCCAAAACCGGAATTGAGGCTTCGCTGGTCGGCAAGATTTTGCCGTCGATATTGGTCATCGTTGGTAGAGTGGTTTCAGACATAGAACTACTCGGATCAGGTGATTGAATGTTAGAAAAACAGGACAATAAGAAAGTTGATGCGGCGAGATGTCAAGTTGAATCAAACTTCGCTTAAGCGCTAAATATTCCTCTCCCTCCTAAATCTCGAACAGGTGACGATTCTAGGGGATAGATTCATTTGAGCTGCTATCTGAGGAATGACGTGGAACCCAGCATCATATTCCGGCAAATTAACTGTTGATTCGGTCGAGATAAATATTTTCATTTTCAATAAGATAAGGCAATCAATTCATGACATCATCTCAACCGGTCATCGTGGGTCAAATATTAAAAATTTGCTTCATAAATAATTATAAATCGCAAAATGCGATTGACTTGCAACGCTCTTCGTTTAGCCGAAAAATCCACCAGCTAGCGAATAGTCAATAGCTTTAGCGAACTCGTTAAATTTCTAAGTTGCTTTGCGGACTGCTAGTCTCATAATGAAAAAGGTAAAATGGGTCGAAGATACATTTGATCTTTGAGAAATTTAGCGTTGTTTTGGCTCAATTAAAAATTCTCATAAATCAATTGGTGCACAGCAATTCAAACTGTAAAGAGCATGTACACAAACCAAATCATAAAGTCGCAAGCCTAAGTTTACTGTCATAAATTTGAAGCCCTTTAATGAAACTTGAAAAACCGTACTTGATATTTGTTGGCGATGCTCACGATGAACTCGCGGCCAAAACTTCATTTGGGGTCGTTGACTGGTGTCCCGATGATTGCGTCGGACAGTTCAGGCTGCCTGGATGCGCAGCAGATATGAAGCTCCTGGACCTCAATATGGAAGAAGCCCAGCAGCGCGGCGTGCGCACCGTCGTGATTGGCGTGGCTAACCGGGGTGGTGTGATACCTGAATCCTGGATAAAGCCCCTGGTAGAAGCTTTGCGGAAAGGACTGTCGATAGCCAATGGTCTGCATACACCACTCGACTCTATTCCTGAGATTGAGGAAGCTGCGAAAGCAAGCTCTGGACAATTGATAGAAATAAGAAAACCAGTAGGAATTGATCACATTGCAACCGGCGAACCTCGCGGGGGGCACAGACTGCTCACCGTTGGCACCGACTGTTCAGTCGGGAAGATGTATACAGCGCTTGCCCTGACAAAAGAAATGCGACAACGCGGAATGGATGCTGATTTTCGAGCCACGGGACAAACCGGTATCTTTATTGAAGGTGCTGGTGTACCAGTTGATGCTGTAATTGCTGACTTCATTTCTGGCTCGGTCGAAAGGCTTTGTCCGGCCGCGGACAGCAAACATTGGGATGTCATTGAGGGACAGGGTTCGCTGCATCATCCGTCTTTTGCTGGCGTCAGTCTCGGACTTCTACATGGTGCACAGCCAGATGCACTTGTTCTGTGTCATGAACCAACCCGTACCAATATGCGCGGACTACCTGACCGCCCGATACCAGACATAGCCGAAGCAATGGAGATGAATCTTGAGGCCGCCAGTATCGTACAGCCGAATGTCAAATTTGTAGGCATGTCTGTCAACACCAAGTACGTTCAGAATTCCGAACGGAAATCATTATTGAAATCGATGGAAGACAGATTCCAACTGCCGTGTGAAGACCCGTTCCTTACAGGTGGCAAGTCTATTATTGATCAGTTGAACTAGCCGAATCGTTTCTGATTTTTCACACACATTCTGGCTGGCACTTCATTGATCATTTCTGCACATTCAGAATCCTGGCCTTTAAAGGGATCATTTTCGATATCTAGAGGGTCAAAAACCAGCGTTAATGTTGTCGTAGTGGAAATTAGCGATGGTTCAACTCGAGGGATCGGCGAAGCAGTACCCTATCCCAGATATAACCAGGGAGTTGAAGAAACACTGGAGATAATTCAGGACATTGCATCCAGACACGGCAATAAATTAACGCGCGATCTCCTGCGACAGCAGTACCCTCCAAATGCGGCACGCAATGCACTTGACTGTGCACTATGGGATTTTGAAGCAAAGAGAAACGCCACATCAGCCTGGAAAATCGCTGGTTTGTCGAAGCCGGTTCCAGTGACTGGGGCTTATTCATTGAGCCTTGAACCTCCTGAACAGTTGGCAAAAAACGCACGAAATGCCGTCAATTTTCCATTGCTCAAAGTCAAACTAGGAAAAGACCGAGTCGTGGAATCAGTTGCAGCAGTCCGAGATGCCCGCCCGGATGCCAGAATCATCGTGGATGCAAACGAAGCATGGGACACAAACGTGTTTGAACGCATTGTACCGGCCCTCAAAAAATTAGAAGTTGAAATGATTGAACAACCACTTCCATCTGAAATTGACGCAGCGTTAGATGGTATCGAAAGTGAAATACCACTTTGCGCAGATGAGTCGTTTCACAATGTGAATGATTTGCAAAGACTGACCAGCCGCTATGAAATTTTCAATATCAAGTTGGACAAGACTGGTGGGCTGACTGAAGCCCTTTTACTCGCTAATAGAGTATTGGCCGAAGGTAAAAAGGTTATGGTAGGGAGTATGATGGCGACATCGTTGGGCTTGGCTCCAGCTATGCTGCTCACTCACCGTGCTGCTTATGTCGACCTGGACTCGTCGGTATGGCTGGCTAAGGACCGTCAGAACTCTATCTGCTTTGAGGGTGGTATTTTGCAGCCACCTGACCCCAATCTGTGGGGATAGAATTATCGATTGATCGGTCAATTCTGTTTGATCGGCAGTTACAAACCCCCTGCAACCGTTCGGGATGATTTATGGATTTAAGAAATCGATTTGAATGTGATATTGCGTTTCTTTCTGAGCAGCTCTCAAGTGGTCAACTGAGCAGTGAAGAATTAGCGCGCCGCGCGATCGACAACCACGAGACCTACGGAACCACACTCAAGGCATACAAGTGTTTACTACCGGAAAAAGCACTCGAAATGGCTCATTATTCGGACCACCTGCTTGCTAGTGGTGTGCCCTATCGAGCATTGCATGGCATCCCTGTTTCAGTGAAAGACATATATGGCCTGGAGGGTTATCCAATTTTCGTGGGCAGCAGCAAAGAACTGCCAGCTAAATGGCAGCGCAGCGGTCCATTTGTAAGAAGCTTCGCTGCACAGAATGCTGTGTTCATCGGCAAAACGCACACTGTTGAGTTTGCTTATGGAGGACTTGGTGTCAATAATCACTGGGGCACCCCAAAAAATCCCTGGGACTCAGAAAATCATCGCGTACCTGGTGGCTCTAGCTCTGGATCTGGCCTCAGTCTTTGGGAAGGGTCGGCGTGGGTTGCACTTGGTACAGATACGGCAGGCTCAGTCCGAGTGCCTGCAAGTTTTACTGGGAATGTTGGACTGAAGACATCGCTCGGACACTGGTCAACAGAGGGCATCGTGCCGTTGAGCCCTACTCTGGATACTGCCGGATTTTCAACGCGAACCGTTGCAGATGCACAATTAGTCTTCCACGCCATTTCACATTTAGAAGCATACGAAAGTGTGTGTGCCCAGATAGCAGAACAAAATGAACGGGACCAACACATCAGATTTCGCATTGGAGTTGATGATGGTCTGATGTGGAGCGAGTCGGAACCAGAGATTTCAGAAATCTGCTTGAATGCGCTACGAGAACTCGAGAACGATAACTGTCAACTCGTACCCTTTGAGTTCCCGCAGGCTCAACGCGCTGTCGATATGCGAAATCTAGGTGGTCCAGTCTCGGTAGAGCTCATTGAATTTCTAAATTCAGAACTACCAGAGTGGTTTGATGCGCTTGACCCTGTAATCCGGCAACGGATAAAAATGGGTGGAGACATTTCAGCGACCGAATATCTGCGCCGAATACGTGAAATCAAAAGTGCCAGACAGGAAGTGAAGGATATCTTTCATGCCATAGACATCATCGCGAGTCCAACAGTTCCAATCTCCCCACCCCTGATGAGTGAAGTTTCGTCACCAGAAAATTACATGAAGAAAAACCTGCTTACTTTGCAAAATACCACAGTGGGAAGTTTTCTTGATCTTTGTGCCATAACCATTCCTGTCGGATTGGATTGCTTTGGAATGCCGGTAGGATTACAGTTCATGACTCGTGCTGGGAGTGAATTGTTTTTGTTGGCACTCGGACTTCGAACCGAAAGAATTGTCCGTGATCAACAGCGAATGCCATTTTGATGGATACAGGAGTAATCTGTGAATTTTAGTGAGCCATTATTACTGCATGAAGATAGGGTGCGCGCGGAGTGGGTCGATGAATTTGATCATATGAATCTCGCGTTTTACGTGGCGGTATGCGACTGGGGTTCGTACAAGTTCTGGGAACTAGCAAATGACGGTCGCAAACTGGAAGAAAGAGATGGTATGGAGTATGCCATCGTTGAAACCCATGTGAACTATATTCGTGAAGTACGACTGGATGATGAACTAATCGTTGAGTCACAACTGCTCGGATTTGACGAGAAACGTTTTCATCTGTTCCACATTCTACGACACGCGCAGCAGGATTTCGTCTCCGCAACCAATGAAGTGATGGGGTTGGGTTTCAATCTCAATGCTCGGGGCATTCAGCCTTTTGCCAGCCAAGTCCAGAAGAAGCTGGCAGAAATCTACGAAGGTCAGAAGACCCTTCCTAGACCCGCAAACGCAGGGCGGTCGATTGCACTACCTGCAAAAAAGTCGATTTGATGCTGAAAATTGTCTAGCTGAATTGAATTTAGCCAATCGCAAGAGTCGCGCTGAATCAATCGCAGTAGTGGTAGGAATAAGTCGCTGCAGGTACACTAAGCAGGATTCGAAAATATTCTCCAGTATTAGCAAATCTGATTAAACCCGATCCCGTTTGAGTGGCTGTGCCATACAGTGGACGCCACCACCCGCGTTTGTAAACATTGTCATATCGGGGTCGAAGACTTCAAATCCCATCGCTCGCAGTTTTCCATTTAGATTTTGGGCCGCTGCTGTTGAGACCACGCGATCATTCCCCAACGCAACTACATTACAAGCCAGATTCATCGTATCGCGAAAGTTGACCGGAATCATTTCGATTTTTTTCGACTTAAGCCACTTAAGTACATCATCGGGTGTTGTGTCCAGACACACAGCAGCACACTTTTCGGCCAGCATACAGACCATCAAGTCAATATGCACGTAGAATTCATCAATGGGTGCATATTTCACTTCCCAGCCTTCTTTCTCCATCCAACCGCCAACCTGTTTGGCTGGACGCTCTTCGGAGCGGTGATCTGTGTAACCGATCATTACTGCGCCTGGCTCAATGATGTTGAAATCGCCCCCTTCAAAATTACCTGCACTCACCAAATCGTAAATTGGAATTCCGTTTGAAAGATAAAAACGAAGTACTGCGGCGTACTCGCCCCGCCGTCTGGGATTCGCCAACTGACAGACTACCGCTCCAAACGGAGTCATGAAGTTTGAATCACGCGAGTAAATTTGATACGGCGTGTCTTCATCAGGCTGCAGCTTGTGTACGGTGACTCCGGCAGTTTGATAAGCATCAACTAATTCTGCATGCTGGCGAATCGCAACATCTCGATCAAATGCCAGACCATCACGGTCCGAGGCGCGGCAGATCGAACTGTATTCGAGGTTCTCTTCGCCCATCCAGCGAAAGCACTCTGGTGAACCCAAAAGAACATCACGGAGAACGCCATATTCTGAATTCACACCCCAATCCCTGAGTTCGGGGGTTGAACCACCTTCTCGTCTTGCTCTCAAAAGGTCGGTTTTTG
Source organism: Arenicellales bacterium (assembly GCA_965220665.1). Lineage (GTDB taxonomy): Bacteria > Pseudomonadota > Gammaproteobacteria > Arenicellales > JAJDZL01 > JAJDZL01. The sequence continues at coordinate 2,321,802 of CBDCQQ010000005.1, read as the reverse complement.
GAACGGATAGATCCGCTTCAGCATGTAATATTTCTTTCTTCATGGTGCAATTTCACCTGTTACATTGGTGGGTCACTTCACAATCGAAACAATTGTTACCAAATGGCAGCCTGTTTTACAGGTCTCCACTATCCACTGAATTTTAATCGAGTGTCGAAATTTTGTCTTGGTTCAAATGGTTAACTTCTTTTCGTTTGATTAAACGGTCTCTTCAACTGAAGCGGGGAATGATACGTATATCTGAATGGACCAAGCGCGTAAAGTTAATCTTTTTGCATTTAATTCTATGTCAAATGAATCGATTCTTGAATATCTCATGGGACATTTCAGAGTCGAACCGTCACTTTTTGAATAGTTTTAAACCCCTCATCACAATTAACTGGAGTCACAGAGACAAAACGTATCACATTGCACCCGATTATTTTCCAAGAAGAAACTTTGAAACAGATTGTTGCACTGTGAACTGAATCAGACACTGAGAAAGACCAGTCCGGATGCTGATCATCGGCACATTTTCAGACAATAGTCACTTACTGTTCAATAAACTTCGTTGCGCTTTCAAGTTCAGTAGAATACACATGCTTGTTGTCATCAGATTCGTTGCCAATCGATTTTCGTAGGGTTTTTCATCTGATATGCGGGCTTCCTGACAGACGCGATTTAACTCAATTGAATATTCACTTCCCTCGTTGTCATTCCAAATGTCCACACAGAATGCCGAATTAGACACATCCGTATCCACGAGTTTGAGAAAAATTCATGAGCTACCTGGGCCTTTGCGCCTGCCGCTCATTGGCAATCTGCACCAAATTTCTCCTAGCACGCTACACCTGACACTGGAAGATTGGGCGGACCAGTACGGTGATATTTTTCGAGTTTATTTCGGACCCCGTCCTCATGTGGTCATAGCTGAGCGCGAGACCACCCAACGCATTTTGCGTGATCGTCCGGATGGCTTCAGGCGCACCTCAATTCTTGAGAAAGCAGCGACCGACCTGCACCTCAATGGAGTGTTCTCACGCGAAGGCGAGCTGTGGCGACGTCACCGCGCGATCGTAACGAAATCTTTGAATCGTACCAAATTGAAGCCCCTCTTTCCCAAACTACAGATGATGGTAGAGCGATTGAAGCGACGCTGGGAGCATTCATCGGATCAAGCACAGTCAGTGAATGTGTGCAGTGACCTGATGCGATTTACAGTCGATGTGACTATGCAGGTCGCCTTCGGTATCGATCCAAACACCCAGGAAACCGAAGGTCCCGTCATTCAACGTCACCTCGACAAGGTATTTCCCATAGTACATCGACGGGTTTATCTTCCCTTTCCGGTTTGGCGCTATATTCGCCTCCCTTCTGACTACGCTCTTAAATCTGCCCTCAAGGCTTTGCGGGAAGAGGTGGATGGAATGGTACGGGCTGTACGGCAGCGAATGGAGGCAAATCCGCGCTTGAAAGACTCACCAACCAATTTTCTCGAATCCATTCTATCGGAGATTGATCAGGGGGCTTCCGATTTTTCGGATGACGATGTATTTGCCAATGCAGGTACACTGTTGCTCGCGGGTGAGGACACGACAGCAAACACCATTGCCTGGTGTATCCACTATTTGATGAGATATCCGAAGCACTTTCACAGGATACGAAGCGAAGTTGATGAGATTGCGGCATCGAACAGCGCTGCGATACTAGAACTGGAGCAGACCAACAGGCTTCCCTTTCTGGACGCGTTTGTCAACGAAGTGATGAGACTTAAGCCTGTCGCCCCCTTTATAGCAGCTGAATCAAATACTGACACGGAAATTTTGGGGTGCCAAATTCCAAAGGGAACGACAATCCATATGCTTACGCGCAAAACAGCGATGAAAGACTCGAATTTTATCAATGCAGACCTTTTCCAACCCGAGCGTTGGCTTAACACTGAAGCTCAGCGATACCACCCGCACGAACGCCAGGCGTTCATTCCATTCGGCTCAGGGCCGCGCCTATGCCCGGGACGCAATCTCGCCCTGTTTGAAATTCGAATGGTGCTGTCCATGCTGTGTCGCAATTTTGACCTCGATACTATCCATGGAACAGGCGAGGTAAACGAACGTTTGGCATTCACGATGATGCCGGAAAATCTAACCGTCAATCTTCGAAAAAGACGAAGTTCGTAACATTTGGGAGTACTTGATACCGGACACGCTTGAATTGGTGCAATCGGTTTGGTGAGTGCAAATCGTCTCCGTCTCTACGACTACGCCAACAATTCGTAGTCTGGCAGATCAGCCTGCATGCGCTTTTCTGCATCGGACGACACCGATGCATTACCTGTAAAGCAATAGTAGCCAATAATCGAGAAGATCACACAAGCGTTGGAGTATCTGAAGCCGACTTGCATTGATCAGATCGAGTTCATGCTACTGCTAATTCAACCGGAGAGATTGCGTGCTCGTATCGCGATTTGGGCAGAATCGGAAATTCGTACAGGAGATCTACCACCAAAGTCTGACATTGTATTGGAGGCCGTGATGTTGAAAGGAGCGCTGCCACGCAGCGAAGCTGGAAGCCTGTTGGGGGTAAGCGATCGTCAGGCCCGTAGAATTACATCTGCATTGATTCGTTCCGGCGCACTGACTGCAAAATCGTCGCGGGCTCCACTTACGCTCGCTTTCCCTTCAAAGCTAGCAGCACACTGGCTACCAGGACTCCTTCCAGAATAATACAAACAATTCATATGAACCAAATTCAAGCTATTAATCTAAGTTGCACCAATCCCACTTAGATTGTTTCTTCGGTCAAATTCTGCCCTAGTTCGAAATGAAACAGGCAATTGAGTGAAATGCTACAGCTTCGAGATTGAAATCTGCGAAATCAGATGTTCCACAGAAGGATGCATCATTTCCAACAGCGGAAAGGGCCATACCCCTAGCAGCAGCACCAGAATGGCTAGCAAACCCAGCGTGATTTTCTCCTGCATGTTGAGGTCGGTTAAGGTAGAAACTGCCTCATTTACAATCTTTCCATAGATAACGCGTTTATACATCCGCAGTGTATAGGCTGCACCTAATATCAACGTTAATGCTGCAATTCCTGCATAAATTGCACTTTCCTGAAAGGCGCCTATGATCACCAAAACTTCTCCAACAAATCCTGAAGTGCCTGGTAATCCAACATTCGCTAATGTGAAAATCATCATCAGAGCGGCAAACACCGGCATACGATGTGCAACACCACCATAGGTTTCCAGTTTCCTGGAGTGGAGCCTGTCATAAAGCACACCAACGCATAGGAAGAGAGCACCCGAAACGAAACCATGCGAGATCATCTGCACGATACCACCTTCAATGCCGTGTGTATTGAAGACGAAAAATCCAAGGGTAACAAATCCCATGTGAGAAATTGATGAATACGCAATCAACTTCTTCATGTCAGTTTGTGCCAGTGCTACCAATGCAATGTAGACGATCGCAATCAGTGACAGTGCGATGATCACCCCGGCTAAAGACCGAGATGCGTCTGGCAAAATTGGCAAAGTAAATCGTAAAAATCCATAGGCACCCATCTTCAGCATCACAGCTGCCAAAATGACCGATCCACCAGTGGGTGCTTCAACGTGTGCATCAGGCAGCCAGGTGTGCACCGGCACCATTGGAACCTTAACAGCGAAAGCTGAGAAAAATGCGATGAAAAGCAAAATTTGGGCGGTATGCGCAATTGGTAACGCGTGCCAGTCGATGATACTGAATGAGGATTCACTGGCGTTGTAAAGATAAAGAAATGCCACCAGCATCAGGAGCGAACCTAGCAACGTATACAAGAAAAACTTGATAGTCGCATAAACCCGATTTTCGCCGCCCCAAATTCCAATGATCAGAAACATCGGTATCAGCATGCCTTCCCAGAAAATGTAGAAAAGCACCGCGTCTAATGCTGAAAACACACCGATCATCAATCCTTCCAGCAGCAAAAACGCGGCGAGGTAGTGCGAAATTCGATATTGAATGACTCGCCAGCCAGCAACCACTACAAGAACTGTCAGAAATGTGGTCAGTAAAATCAAAGGTAATGAAATTCCGTCTATGCCGACCGAATAATTGACGTTGAATGCGTCAACCCATACAGAATGCTCTTTGAGTTGAAATTCCGCGGTGGTAGTGTCAAAAATTCCGTAAACCATCATGCTCAAAACAAAAGTGAGCACTGAAATGATTAGAGCAACCCAACGGACAGAATCTGAACTTCCAATTCTGCCAATTGCAATTACTGCAACACCACCGACAATTGGCAGCCAGATCAGTGAACTCAACCAAGGGAACATGGAATTAGCAGCAATAGGTTATCTGATCAAAAACCAGCTGATCAGCAGCAGCATTCCGATAATCATCGTAAAGGCGTAGTGATAAACAAACCCGCTCTGGATCACGCGAATTCTTGAAGAGATGCGTCTGACCGAATTAGCCAAACCGTTGACGACTAAACCGTCAATTACATACATATCCATGAACTTCCAGAGCATGTTTCCAAGTCCGCGGGTACCGCTAGCGACCACTACTTCATTGAATTCATCGAAGCCATACTTCCGATCTAGAATCTGCCACAATAACCTGAATCGAGATTGAATTAGCGAAGGCCACTCAGGTCGATGGACGTACAGAAGCCAAGCTACAAAGATTCCTGCAACCGCCAACCAGAATGGCAGAGTGATAAATCCATGCAAAACTATTTTCCAAGCAGAAATTTCGCCACCTTGCCCTGCGAGTCCTGCCCCTACATGTGCCAGTGTGTCGTGTTGAGACAATACAAATATCGACTGATCGTAAAACTCCCCGTACAGCATTGGTACAGCGAATATCGCTCCAAAAATAACCGACGGTACAGCCAGCACGATCAGCGGCAACGTAATCACCCAAGGCGACTCCTTGGCATGTGCCAGTTCATCTTCAGACATTCGTGGCTTGCCATGAAAAACAATGAACAGCATCCTGAATGAGTAAAGCGCAGTGATAAAAACGCCAATGGTGACTGCGAATAGTGCAAAGCCGCTTCCCGGCAATTGACTGGCTTGTACCGCCTCAATAATGGTGTCTTTGGAAAAGAATCCCGCAAAGGGCGGTAATCCCGCTAGTGCTAGTGAACCAACCAGTGCTGTCCAATAAGTAATTGGCATGATCTTTTTCAATCCGCCCATATGCCGAATGTCCTGCTGGTGATGTAGCGCGACGATCACCGAGCCGGCGGCCAGAAAGAGCAAAGCTTTGAAGAATGCATGGGTGGTCAAATGGAAGATACCTGCCGCATAGGCCGATACACCAAGTGCGACTGTCATGTAACCGAGCTGCGACAGAGTTGAGTAGGCAACGATCCGCTTGATGTCATTTTGCACCAGCCCAATCAATGCCATGAACAGTGCTGTTATCGCACCAATTGTCACTACCACTGTCAGTGCAACTTCTGAAAATTCAAACAGTGGTGACATTCGTGCGACCATGAATATTCCAGCGGTCACCATGGTTGCCGCATGGATAAGTGCGGAAATAGGCGTCGGACCCTCCATTGAATCAGGCAGCCACACGTGAAGCGGTACCTGAGCAGATTTCCCCATCGCACCGACAAACAGTAACAACGAAATAATTGTCAGCCATTTCCAGTTGACACCTTCGAATGCCTCAACCGTCATATTTTCAACGGAAGCAGCCTGAGAGAAGACATCCGCGTAATTCAGTGAACTGAACACATAAACAATTGCTGCGATCGCCAAAATAAATCCGAAATCACCGATACGGTTAACTAGGAAAGCTTTCATATTGGCATGAATCGCAGAATCCCGATCAAACCAGAATCCGATCAGTAGATAGGAAACCACGCCGACTCCTTCCCAGCCAAAAAATAATTGCAGGAAGTTATTTGACATAACCAGCATCAGCATGGCAAATGTGAAAAGCGCAATGTAGCTGAAGAAACGCTGGTAGCCGGGATCATCGTGCATGTACCCGATAGTGTAGATGTGTACCATCAGTGAAACAAAAGTGACAACAACAGCCATACCCGCCGATAGTTCGTCAATCAGAAACCCGATTTGAAAGGTTAGAAATCCACTGGTTCCCCAAGTGTAGAGCATGCCATCAAAGTAATTACCCTGAAGCACGTCAAACAACACATAGACCGACAATACAAAACTGATTGCAACACCAGAAATCGCAACGCGGTGTGTTGCGGTGCGACCGATGATGTGTCCACCCAGTCCCGCAATAGCAGCTGCGACCAGGCAACTGACGGGAATCAGCGTATAAATCGTAAGCACGTTACCAGAAAACCCTAGAAAGTCCTCAACCGCTTAGACGGTTCAGATCTTCAACGTTGATCGTGTGTCGATTTCGAAACAGCACAATCAGAATTGCAAGTCCGATCGCCGCTTCTGCTGCGGCAACTGTCAGGATGAAAAATACAAACACCTGTCCTGCAATATCCTGCAGGTAATGGGAAAACGCAACAAAATTGATGTTAACTGCTAAGAGCAGCAACTCGATTGCCATCAGCAGAATGACAACATTTTTTCGATTTAAAAATATTCCGACAACAGCGATTGAAAATAGCACTGCCGCCAGTACCAGGTAATGAGTCAGGGAGATCATTCTGTACTCGCTTCTGCGGCATCAGGGTGCGGCTTTTCTGATTTCATGGAAACCACGCGCAGCCGGTCTTCTTTTCTGGCAGATATCTGCTTCGCAGGCTTCTGGTAACGCGTTTGCGGACGACGACGCAACGTCAGTGATATAGCGGCGACAATCGCTACCAGCAGAATGATTGCAGCAATTTCAAACGGATAGGCATACTGCGTATAAAGTACCTCGCCCAATTTCTGTGTATTGCTGTAGTCTGCTGGCTGTCCGACGGGTCGCGGCATCGACTCCGGACTGAACACTTTGGCGTTGAGAATAATAATCAACTCAGCAACCAGCAACAAAGCAACGAAACCTCCGACTGGCAGGTACTTGCCAAACCCTTCGCGCATCTGAATCAGATTGATATCCAGCATCATGACGACAAACAGAAACAGCACCATCACCGCGCCGACGTAAACCAGAACCAGCACAATTGCCAGAAATTCAGCCTCTAACGTAATCCAGATACAGGCTGCGCTAAAAAATGCAAGCACAAGAAACAAAGCCGCTTTAACTGGATTTCGAACCGTGACCACCATTAGTGCCGCAAATATCAATATTGCTGCAAATGCGTAGAAGGCAAAATCGAGAAAACTGAAAGTCATTGACGTCAACCCTACCGAAAAGCAGAATCAGCTCTTCGAGCAGCCGCGATTCGTTCTTCGTACTGATCGCCAATGGCGAGCAGCATTTCTTTGGTCATGATGTTGTCACCACGCGTCTCGAAATGGAATTCGTGAATATCGGTTTCAACAATCGAATCAACTGGACACGCTTCCTCGCAAAATCCGCAGTAAATGCATTTGAACATGTCAATGTCATAACGAGTCGTTCGTCGAGTGCCGTCGCTTCGCTCTTCCGATTCAATCGTGATTGCGAGTGCAGGACAGACTGCTTCGCACAATTTACAGGCAATGCAGCGCTCTTCACCATTCGGGTAACGTCGAAGTGCGTGTAGGCCTCGAAATCGCGGCGACTTTGGAGTTTTTTCATCAGGATACTGAACGGTTATCTTGCGCTTGAACAGGTGCTTGCCAGTCAGTCTTAAACCGCGTAACAATTCAAGCAGCAAAAAGGTTTTGAAGTGTCGTTTTATCCAGTCCATCACTCAATCCTTGCGCGCTACTGAAATATGAATCCAAAGGGAGTGAGAAATCGAAAAACGCCGATTACGGTAATCCAGACCAGTGTTACAGGGATAAACACTTTCCAGCCAAGCCGCATAATTTGATCATAACGATAGCGGGGAAATGTAGCGCGTAGCCATAAGAATACAAACAGCATCAGTGCGACTTTCCCCAGCAGCCAGAAAATCGGCGGAATCCAGGTAAATGGCGCGAAATCGAATGGGGCGTGCCAACCACCCAGAAACAGAATGACAGCCAAAGTTGCGATGAGCACCATATTGGCATACTCTGCCATAAAAAATATTGCGAATGTTACACCAGAGTACTCAACGTGAAAGCCAGCAACAATTTCAGATTCACCTTCCGCCACATCGAAGGGTGCCCGGTTTGTCTCCGCAACACCTGAGATGAAATAGACCAGGAATAATGGAAAAAGCGGCCAAACATACCACTGGTGAAGTCCTCCTGTCTGTGCAGTCACAATCTGAACAAGATTGAGACTCCCGGCAGCCATCAGTAGTCCCACCAGTGCAAATCCCATTGCAATTTCATACGCCACAATTTGTGCCGCTGATCTCATGGCACCAAGGAATGCGTACTTTGAATTGGACGCCCAACCGGCTATGATTACACCATAGACTCCAAGTGAAGTCAGTGCGAGAATGTAAAGCAGCCCCGCATCCAGATTGGCTAATACCAACGTATCTGTGAACGGCACAACCGCCCAGGCTGCAAGAGCAGGAGCCAGTGAAAGAATAGGAGCAGACAGAAAAAGAAATCGATTCGCATTGCTTGGAATGACAATTTCCTTGAAGAGCAGTTTTAAAACATCTGCAAAAGGTTGAAACCAGCCTTTCGGGCCCACGCGGTTAGGGCCAACTCTTACCTGAATGTAGCCAATAATTTTTCGCTCGGCATAAGTCATAAACGCTACGCACAAAAGGAGCGGCACCAAAATCGCAATGATCTTGATGAGGCTCTCTATCGTAACCTGCAGTTCAAAAGGCAAACTGGCATAGGTTGACCAAAGCCAATTCATCACACAGCCCCCGACTCTTGCTCAATGCGAACTTCAGCTCCAATTGATGCAGATGGTCCGGCGTCGCTGCCGGCTGGAAAGTAGACGCAACCACGGGCTACGCGCAAATCGGAAAAAACCTGTGTGTGCACGGAATACAAATCGTGACGGAGAATAATTGCCGTACCATTTTCTAGGGCTAGCGCTTCCAAGTCATCCGGGTGAACGCCTACACTGACCGGACTTGCATCAGCCGTCGACTGCAAAGCAGAGGCACGACGGACCGTCGCATCTACAGAGTAAATTTTCGGGTCAGATATCAACTCAAAGTATCCAGGGGAAACTCTTGACTCCTTTTGTATGCAAGGTACTGGACGGCTGCTCGATCCATTGGGCTCACTAACGCCTTCTGCGTCGGCAAAAGCTTCTTCAAATACATCGCCGACTTGAACGTAGTCAAAACCGTATACATTGAAGAAATTACCCAACACCCGAAGAACTTTCCACCCTGGGCGTGACTCTCCCATGGGTTCGACAGCTGCAACAGTGTGCTGCACACGACTTTCGCAATTGATGAATGTCCCCGCGTTTTCGGTAAAAGAGGCAATTGGCAAAACGACATCAACGTAATCTGGCACATCGTCAAACGACTGCAGACTGACCACAAAACTGGCATTTTCCATTGCCTGATTAGTATGCATGCCATCTGATATGTCTCTCGAAGGTTCAATATTAAAAAGGAGATATGCGGCACGCGGGTTATGTATCATTTGGCGGGCATTCATTCCAGGTGCTTCGACAGGGACACCATTGGCACCGCGATGTGGAAGACAGCCTGCCATCCATCCGGCTGCACTGTTCGCAGGTGGCAAAATAGCCAGAGCAACACCTGAAATCTCGGCAATGAACTGCGCTAAATGTTCAATACAACTGAACATCGGATGCGAAATGGCCGACTGTCCCAAAACAATAACACCATCACCCGTATTCTCACACAGCATTGCAGCGATTTTTCTGCACTCTTCGTGCCCGGAAAACTCTTCTGCTCCATCGAGAAAGTCACCCGAGATATCTTCTGGGACCTCAGCGTTTTTCATTTCGCAAAGTAGCAGCAGAACTTGGGCCAACGCATAGGGAACCAGGCCTGGAGCAACAATTGTTTTGGCCTCAAGACCAAAATTCAGTGACCAGTCCATCGAATTGATCGCCGCCACTTTGGCACCATTTCGCCATGCCTTTCGAACACGCAAACCCAGCAATGGCTGTTCCTTTCGAATATTTGAGCCGACTAGTAATATTTTGCTGCAATCGGAAAAGCGCTCGATCGGTAAACTTGTCCCGGGGAAAAGTCCTGCGTCGTCATCTCCTGAAAAATCAATTTGTCGCAATCGATGATCAACGTTGTCTGAACCAAGTGCCCGCATCAGTTTTTGAACCAGATAAAACTCCTCAAAACTTGCAGTCGGCGAGACTAGTGCACCTAATTCACTTGCATCGTGTTCATCAATAACTGACCAAATTCCATTAGCAGCGGCGCTAAGAGCATCTTCCCAGCTGGCAGGAGCCAGTCCAGATTCACTTCGGACCATCGGCTGTAAGAGTCGATTTTCGACACCTGTGGCTTCATAACTATAACGGTCTCTATCTGATATCCAGCATTCATTGACGGCTTCATTAATTCGGGGAAGGACTCGTTTTACCTCCCCTCGTAATGTCTGGATGCTGATATTGGCACCTACACAGTCGTGCGGACTAATGGAATCGTGATCGATCAGTTCCCAAGACCGGGCTGTGAACCGGTAAGGTTTGGAAGTCAGTGCGCCCACAGGACAAAGATCAATCACATTTCCGGATACTTCTGAATCCACAGAACTGCCAAAAAACGTGTCAATCTTCAGGTGCTCGCTTCGGCCAGTGATACCGAATTCCATAACCCCTGCGACTTCGTCTCCGAACCGAACACACCGGGTGCAGTGAATGCACCGAGTCATTTCAGTTTCGATTAAAGGTCCAATATCGTGATCCGCTACGACACGTTTCTTCTCTTCATACCGAGACAAATGGCCACCGTATCCTACTGCCTGATCCTGCAGCGGACATTCACCACCCTGATCACAAATCGGACAGTCCAGCGGATGATTGATCAACAAAAATTCCAGCGTATCCTTTTGAGCACCGACAGCCGCTTTAGAATTCGTCTTAACCTTCATTCCATCCATGACCGGAGTTGCACAAGCCGGCAAAGGTTTAGGTGCCCGCTCCACTTCGACCAGGCACATTCGGCAGTTGGCTGCTACAGAGAGCTTTTCGTGATAGCAGAATCTAGGAATATAAATGCCAGCTTTATCAGCGATTTCGATCAGCATTGAGCCCGGCGCAGCTTCATACTCGCGTCCGTCAATCTCAATTTTGAACATTTGGCTATCTGGCATGGCTATTCACTCAGGCAGCTTTGCTCACCGGTTTGATTTTCGCTTCGAATTCATGTCGAAAATGCTTGATGAAACTCTGCACAGGCCAGGCAGCCGCATCACCTAGCGCACAAATTGTTCGCCCTTCAATGCGATTGGCGACATCCACCAGCTGATCAATCTCGTCCACTCGAGCAGCACCGCGTCGAATCCGGTTCAACATTCGGTACAGCCACCCGGTTCCCTCGCGACAGGGAGTACACTGACCGCAAGATTCCTCCCAGTAAAAATATGCAATCCGTTCCAGAATTTGGACCATACAAGTGGACTCATCCATCACAATGACCGAGCCGGCTCCCAGCAAAGACCCGGCCTTCTGAAGTGAATCGTAGTCCATATTGCAGTCCATGATCAATTCTGCAGGCAGAACCGGAACAGACGAACCACCTGGAATCACTGCCTTGAGTTTGCTGCCGTTTAACATACCGCCCGCCATTTCAAGTAATTCTCGAAATGGCATGCCTAAAGGCACCTCATAATTTCCCGGACGATTGACATGCCCGGATACTGAAAATACCTTGGTTCCCGCATTATTTTCCGGTCCGAGGCTGACAAACCATTCAGCACCTTCTTGTATGATTCGTGGAACTGATGCCAGGGTTTCGGTGTTATTAATGGTCGTCGGCTTGCCAAAAACTCCATACTGGGCTGGAAATGGCGGCTTAAATCTAGGTTGACCACTCTTGCCTTCGAGAGATTCGAGTAAACCTGTTTCCTCACCGCATATATATGCGCCAGCACCCAGGTGAGAATACAACTCAAAATCCACCCCGCTGCCAAGAATGTTCGAACCCAAAAAATTCGCATCACGGGCTTCCTTCATCGCTTGCTCAATTCGCAGATAGGGCTCTACAAATTCACCCCGCATATAGTTGTAACCGACTGTTGCACCCATTGCGTAACCGGCGATGATCATCCCTTCAATTAGCGCATGTGGGTTATAGCGGATAATGTCCCGATCCTTGAATGTGCCGGGTTCGCCTTCATCGGAGTTGCACACCAGATATTTTTGACTGGGTGCGTTCCGGGGCATAAAACTCCACTTAAGACCTGTGGGAAATCCAGCGCCTCCCCGCCCTCTCAAACCGGAAGCCTTGACTTCGTTAATTACATCTTCCTGGGAAATCTTATCTTTGAGAATTTGAGTGAGCGCCTCATATCCGCCAATGCTTCTATAAGCATCAATCGTCCATGGCTTCTTTAGATCATGCGGTGGCAGAGTAACTCGTACTTCAGAACTCATCAGTCCAACGTCTCCAGAATTTCGTCAATTCGCTGTGGCGTGAGATTTTCATAGTAATCCGTGCCAATCAGCGCGGCAGGTGCACCACCACACGCAGCCAGACACTCTACTTCCATGAGCGTAAATCGCCCGTCTTCAGTCGTTTCACCAAATCCAATTCCAAGTCGTTCCTGCAGATAATTGGCGACTGTTGCTGAACCTCTCAAGGCACATGAAATATTGGTGCAGAGCGAAATTTTGTAACGACCAATCGGTTTCAAATCGTACATGGTGTAAAACGTCGCAACCTCAGCCACCTTGGCAGGCTCAACGCTAAGAATTCCCGCAATATAGGTCATCATATCGACACCAATCCAACCACATTCATTTTGTGCAATACGCAGCGCAGCGAGCAATGCGGCTCTCTCTTGACCGTTAGGATACTTGGCAACTTCGCTATCGATTTCAACCAATGCTTCCTGCGACAGCATTATCGGTCTACCTCCCCAAATACTATGTCCTGTGTCCCAATAACCGCAACCACATCGGCAAGCATATGGCCGCGGCACATCGCGTCCAAAGCTGACAGGTGGGCAAATCCGGGTGCTCTAATCTTGAGGCGATAGGGTTTGTTAGCTCCATCTGAAATGAGATAGATGCCAAACTCACCTTTCGGCGCTTCTACTGCAGCGTAAACTTCACCCTCTTTAACGCAATAGCCTTCAGTAAAGAGTTTGAAGTGATGAATCAGCGATTCCATATCGCGTTTCATTGTTTCGCGACGAGGTGCGATGAGCTTTGCGTCATCAACCATAACCGGTCCCGGATTACTACGCAACCATTCGACGCACTGGCGAACAATTCGATTCGACTGTCGCATCTCTTCAACCCGGCACAGATATCGATCGTAACAATCTCCATTTGTACCAACTGGAATATCAAAATCTAATTTGTCATAGACTTCGTAAGGCTGTTTCCTTCGTAAGTCCCACTCAATTCCAGAACCCCGAAGCATTGCACCTGTGAAACCTCGTGCGAGTGCCGTTTCAGGTGGTACGATGGCAATATCGACAGTACGCTGTTTCCAAATTCGGTTTTCAGTCAATAGCGTTTCGTAATCATCTACACACCCAGGAAACCTTTCTGTAAAAGCCCAGATGAAATCCAATAGCGAGCCTTGGCGAGTCGCATTGAGATCTGCCAGTTTGCCTTTGCTTCGAAATTTCGATGGTTCATACTGCGGCATCGTGTCGGGCAGGTCTCGATAAACACCGCCGGGTCTGTAATAGGTTGCGTGCATACGTGCGCCTGACGCGGCCTCGTAGCAGTCCATCAAGTCTTCACGCTCTCGAAAACAGTATAGGAATACCGTCATTGCGCCGATATCAAGACCATGCGCACCAAGCCACAGCAAATGATTGAGGATGCGTGTAATCTCGTCGAACATCACCCGAATGTACTGCGCTCGAATGGGCGGGCTTATACCGAGCAGTTTTTCGATTGCCATCACATAAGCGTGTTCATTGCACATCATAGACACGTAATCCAAACGGTCCATATAGCCGATACTCTGGTTGAATGGCTTGGATTCGGCAAGCTTTTCGGTCGCCCGGTGGAGCAAACCGATGTGCGGGTCGATGCGTTCAATCACCTCGCCATCCAATTCCATGACGAGACGCAACACACCATGGGCAGCCGGGTGCTGCGGCCCAAAATTCATGGTGTAATTACGAATCTCGGTGACCAAAACTATCCTCTCGAATGACACGCGGAACGAGTGTCCGCGGCTCAATTGATACCGGCTCGTAGACAACACGTCCTTTTTCGACGTCATAACGCATTTCAACATAGCCGGACAAAGGAAAATCTTTTCTGAACGGATGTCCGATAAAGCCGTAGTCTGTTAACAGTCTTCGAAGGTCTGGATGGCCTTCAAACACAATCCCAAAAAGATCAAATGCTTCGCGCTCAAACCAATCGGCACAGGGCCAAACTTCAATCACCGAAGCGACCATTGGCATATCGTCATTGAGAAAGGCTTTAACACGAAGGCGATGGTTATGCTGAACCGACAACAGGTGATACACAACAGCGTAGCGAGCACCCTGCCAAGCTCTCGGCGGATCCTGCTCTCCGTAAGTTGAATAATCGACACCACAAAGATCAATGAGTTGCTCAAAGCGTGTGTCGGTGTTATCGCGAAGTGCGGTACACACATCAACGATCAAACCTGCGTCCACAACAATGGTCAGTTCACCACTGGATTGAACAGAGTCAAAAACCGTATCACCCAGCAGGTGTTCGACAGCGCGGGAGAGTTCGGTCAGGGACGCCATTGGTGCCAGTTATTTGGCTATAGTATTTGTGCGTTGAATTTTTCGCTGTAGCTGAAGAATGCCATAAACCAGCGCTTCGGCAGTAGGTGGACAGCCTGGAACATAGACATCGACTGGAACGATTCGGTCGCAGCCTCGAACAACCGAGTAGGAATAATGGTAGTAACCGCCACCATTCGCGCACGACCCCATCGAAATCACCCAGCGAGGCTCTGGCATCTGATCATAAACTTTACGCAATGCGGGTGCCATTTTGTTGACCAGAGTTCCTGCGACAATCATCACATCTGACTGCCGGGGACTGGGGCGAAAGATAATCCCGAACCTGTCAAGGTCATACCGCGCTGCTCCGGCATGCATCATTTCTACAGCACAGCAAGCGAGACCGAAAGTCATCGGCCACATTGCTCCCGTACGCGCCCAGTTCACTAATTTGTCCATCGATGTTGTAACAACACCTTGTGACATAATGCCTTCAATCGACATGGTTTACTCCCACTCTAGTGCACCTTTCATCCATTCATAAATGAATCCGACCACTAATACAGCCAGGAAGATCATCATTGCAACGAAACCGAACATGCCAATCTCGTCGAGTGCAACCGCCCAGGGAAACAGGAATGCAATTTCCAGGTCAAAAATAATGAACAGAATAGCAACAAGGTAATAACGAACATCAAACTTCATGCGGCTGTCTTCAAATGCTTCAAAGCCGCACTCATATGGAGAAAGTTTTTCCTTGTCGGGTCGGTTTGGTCCCAGAAGTCTTCCAGCAGACAACATGGCAAGCCCCATTACAATTGCCACCACTAGAAATATCAGGACAGGAATGTAGTTACTCAGCATTGTTCCGATTGAACTCATTCAATCCCGGACAATCTTTGAAAAAAGGTCTGGTGCCGAAGGCCGGACTTGAACCGGCACGGCTTGCGCCACCGCCCCCTCAAGACGGCGTGTCTACCAAATTCCACCACTTCGGCTAACATAAACAAGTGACCTTACTCGGGAACCTTTGGCACCTCATCCTGTGTGATCTCCCCGGGTGCCTGCGGCATCTCCGATTCTGCGACGGATTCGATTACAGATTCAGTTACACTTTGCGGTGTACCAGCACCGGTGTAGATGTAAGCGAGGCCCAAAGCAATTCCAAAAAAAATGGTTGCCAGCACTGCAGTTATTCGAGTCAAAAAGTTGGCAGACCCTCGACTGCCAAATACTGAACTTGAGCCGCCACCAAATACAGCCCCCATATCTGATCCTTTGCCTCTTTGTAGCAAAATCAGCACCACAAGGGCAACTGAAACAACAAAAAACAATCCTAACAAAATTCTGACAACGAGTTCCATTTTCCAAACCTAAATTTGTGCCGCCCTGCAAATTTCAATAAATTGTGCTGCTTTTAGTGATGCGCCACCTACCAGGCAACCATCAATTTCATTTTGATCAAGCACCTGAGCAGCGTTCTCCCCAGTTACACTTCCGCCATAAAGGATTCTGCATCCGTCCGCGGCACTTTGACTCAATGTCGCAATACGATTGCGGATCAAATGATGAACTTCCTGAGCTTGCTCGGGTGTTGCTGAACGACCCGTGCCAATTGCCCAAATAGGTTCATAAGCAATTGTAATTCGGTCAACTAACTGCTTTCCGCAATGCTCCAATATAGAATCAATCTGACGTTCAATGACCAAATCTGTCTTTCCAGACTGACGTTCATTCAATGTTTCACCAACGCAGACAATTGGAGTTAACTGCCTGTCAATGATGGAAATTGCCTTCTGGGCAACGTTCTCATCTGTTTCATCGTTGTATTGACGCCTTTCTGAGTGACCACAAATTACGTACTTGCAACCGACATCTTTCAGCATATTAGATGATACTTCACCTGTATAGGCGCCTGCTGAGTGTTCGCTACAGTTTTGCGCTCCAAGTGACACTGAAGAATTCGATGCAATCAGTTGTGCAACATGTTGAAGATAAACAAATGGTGGGCAAATAACGATCGATGGAGATTTGAACTGCCGGATACCATCTAAAACTTCTTCTAGAAGCGAATGCGCCATATCGAAGGAGCCATTCATTTTCCAGTTTGCAACAATCAGCTTTTGTCGTAATTGTGTCATATAACCCCAAATGACCTATGCGTCAATTCACACCTTTGTACATTTGGCTTCAAAAATTCCCTTTGATGATTTTTTACTCGTTTAGTTACTAAAAACTTACTTACGTACCGAAATGAATTACATCTGAATTCAAGCACTTAATATGCGGATTTCGACAAGAATATTCACCCATCGAAAGACGCACATTATATGTGCCGTGAATAAAAAACGACATCTCGCAATCGCTGAAGATACAAATTCTCATGTATATATTTACTAATGGTTTCTTGATAATTTCACTGTGTATTTTGTAGATTCTCAATTTGATACCTATTGTTTTCAAACCACTGGAGGTCTTTCAAAATTGCGATTTGCTAATTTATGCTTTCTATTGCAAAATAGAATGTCCGGGATTCTCTGAATTGTCTATCTCGAACTTAGGAGTTGTAAAAATAAAAAGTTCACACTCCATCCGTAGTCATCATTTCACGGACTTTCAACTGCCAGGTTAGTTCAGATTCCTCAACGGCTAAAGTACTAGGCCCACAATAGGTCAGGAGGCGAACCATGTATACGATATCTTCCTTAATTCGCTCGAGGGGATTGGTCTGGACAATTTCGCCAGACAATACGGTTCTTGACGCCCTGCATCTATTGGCTGAACGTAATATAGGAGTCCTACCGGTAGTTGATGCCGACGAAAACCTGGTAGGAATATTTAGCGAAAGAGATTATGCAAGAAGGGTGATTTTGCTGGGCAGAACCTCCAAGGACACTCAGATATCAGAAGTCATGACTGAAAATGTGTACACGGTTGGTCCGGAAGATGAAATCGAGGACTGCATGAAAATTGTCGTTGAACGCGGCTTTCGTCATCTGCCAGTCGTCGACGACGGTGTATTGATCGGCGTTGTATCAGCCAATGACTTACTGGCAGAGGTTATCAGAACCAGAGAACAGCAAATCGGCAATCTCGAGAACCTGCTCACAGGTGCTGGAGAAATCACGTAACTAGCGTAGTATTTTGAAGGTCATAATACGCGCACGCCCAAATTTTCAGAATTATTCGAATAATTAACGCCGATAAAGAGGTTGGAAAGTTGAATTTTGCCCACCGCAGTTTCGTTCTATTCTGTTTGCTGTTGCTCGTTCCTCTTACTACGAATGCTGCGCTTAGGGATGATTTGCAGGAGGTATCCGGGTCAGCCGCACCTTCTTTTGACAACGTTCAGTGGCTACATCAGACTGGCGATCTTCCAGACTCGTTGAAAGGCAAGGTGTTGCTGGTGAATTTTTGGGCAACCTGGTGTCCACCCTGCGTAGAAGAACTTCCATCCATTCAAAATGCTCGTGATACTTTTGATCAGGATCACTTTGAAGTAGTCTCCGTTAACGTCGGCGAAAAAGTTGCCGATATCAAAGCCTTTTTGGAAAAGTTATCAGTAACACTCACATTCCCAATCGTTGTGGATGAAAAATTATCAGTCTATGCAGACTGGCAAGTTAGTCCGCTGCCAACTACATTCTTGGTTGATCGAACCGGTAAAATTCGTTACCAGGCACTTGGCGGAAGAAACTTTGCTTCGGCCAATATCCGAACAATTATTCAAGAATTGATAGACGAATAAGACATACGAATATATTGTGGGCTGTGAATTTCTAGTCCAACACCATCAAATCTTCGGTTAATCGTGTTAATAGACAGTTATCGGCCGAAAGTGATCGTCACAAAGATCGGACTGGATGGCCACGATCGAGGAAGCCGCTTGGTAGCCACCAAACTACGAGACAGCGGAATGGAAGTAGTCTATACACCACCCTGGCAGTCAGTATCAACGGTTGTACGTCTGGCCACTGAGGAAGATGCAGATGTGATCGGCATTAGCTCACTTGCAACTGACCACCTGCTTATTCCGGACTTAGTCAGTGCACTGCACAATGCGGGACTCGATCATATCGGAATTGTCGTTGGTGGCATAATTCCAGACGATGATGAACGAGCATTAATTGAGTGTGGTGTACATCGTGTCTTTCATCCGGGTAGTTCGCTGGTCGAAATATCCGATTTCGTACGCGATCTGGCAATTAAATCACGGACCCGTTCTTTGCAGAAATTTCAGGTAGTCAGCAATGAAGAAAGCTAAAGTTGTAAATCTGTCAGATTCAGGTGCACAGAATTCCAGAAATCTTTGGGAACAGCAGTACAACCAGTTACTCCCGGAAGATCGAGAATTCTCAAACCGGTCTGGAATTCCAATCAAGCCGTTGTACACGCCAGAGGACTGGAGCGACGAGAACTATGCGGACAGGCTCGGCTACCCCGGACAGATTCCCATGACTCGCGGTATTTACCCCACGATGCACCGCGGGCGTACCTGGAGTCAAAGACAGCTCATCGGATACGGCATTCCTTCAGATTACAATGAAAGGCTACATAGGTTGCTAGACGCTGGCAACAATGCCATCAGTCTGATACCGTGCAATTCAATTTATCGCGGTTTCGACGCTGACGAAGTCGATCCTAAACTGCTCGGTACCTGTGGCGTGATTGTCAACACAATTGACGACATGGACCAATGTTTCCAAGACGTCGACATTGCTTCACTGTCAACAGCCATGAATGATCCATTACCATTTACACTGTTGGCGCTGCTGCTGGGCGTTGCCACCAGGCGTGGTATAGACTGGACTCAGGTTTCGGGGACGTCAAACCAAAGCGACTATATTTCACATTACGTAGCGAACCACATGTTCTTCAGACTTTCTCTGGAAGGTTCCAGACGAGTCCTGGTCGATCACATTGCATTCTGTCAAGAACGCGTTCCAAATTGGAATCCGCTATCCGTTGTGGGTCAGCACACCCAGCAGGCAGGTGCTACTCCAGCCCAGGCAATGGCATTCACGCTCGCAACCGCAATTCAATATGCTGAAGACTGTGCAAACCGCGGTATGGATCCAAACATTTTCCTAGAGCGATTCACGTTCTTTTTCGATATCTCAATCAGTTTTTTCGAAGAAATCGCAAAATGTAGAGCCGGCCGGAGAATCTGGCAGCGCATCGTAAGAGAAAGGTTAGGTGCAAAAAATCCTAAAACCTGGCGGTTCAAGTTTCATGGACAAACATCAGGAGTTGATTTAACGCGTCAACAACCACTCAACAACATTTCACGAGTCTCAATTCAAGCACTCGCTGGTATCTTCTCAGGTCTGCAATCTCTGCACACTGATGCTTACGATGAAGTTCTGAGTGTCCCAACTGAAGAAGCCGCTCGAATTGCAGTTGCGACTCAGAATATCATTCGTGAAGAAGCAGGTTGTGCAGATGTAATTGACCCGTTAGCGGGTTCCTACTATGTAGAATCGCTGACCGATCAGATGGAAGAGAAAATCGTTGAAACCATGGATCAGATAGATGCCGCTGGCGGAATGTTCAAAGCGGTAGAATCGGGCCTCATTCAGCGGTGGATTGGTGAATCTGCCATGCGATTTCAAAGCCAGGTAGACCGTGGTGAACAAACGATCGTCGGCGTAAACAAATATCTGTTGGAAGAAGAAGACTCAGTTGCCGAACCTCTCAAACGCCCAGCGGAGACTGTAATTCAATCTCAACTTGAAAGTCTGGCGAACTTCAAGGCCAACCGAAATCAGGCAGAATTCAATTCAGCGCTTTCGCAACTTCAAAGTGCTGCCCAAAATCCACAAAAGAACATCTACGAGGCGATTGTCAATGCAGTCGTTGGCGGACTCACTCATGGTGAGGTTGTTCGATATGTTCGACAGGAGTTGGGATTCGGACAGCCGCAAACGATTTTGTAATGACTTTGAGTAACGCTGAACGGTCCGACGATGCTCAGGAAAAGCTAGCCCAACTGATTCGCTCGGACCGAAATGCGCTAGCAAAGGCAATCACAATTGTCGAAAACAATCTTGAAGGCACTAGTGCGGTACTGAGTGCAATTCAATGTAATCTTGGCCGCGCACACGTTGTTGGAGTAACTGGCCCACCTGGCGTTGGGAAATCTACACTCATTGATGCCTGCATCGTAGAATTTCGAAAGCTTGGAAAATCGGTGGCGATACTTGCAATTGATCCAAGCAGTCATTTCAGTGGTGGTGCTATTCTAGGCGATCGAGTCAGAATGGCCGAACACTCGGACGATGATGGTGTATTCATTCGGTCGGTTGCCGCCCGCGGCCATCTTGGAGGCCTGTCTGCTACAGCGCTCAACATCATTCACCTGTTTGACGCTGCAAACTGGGATGTCATTATTGTTGAAACGGTTGGTGCCGGTCAGTCTGAAATTGAAATTACGGAACTGGCCGACACAACGGTCGTTGTTGAATCACCTGGATTGGGTGACGAAATTCAGGCAATTAAGGCCGGGTTACTAGAAATTGCTGACATCATCGCGGTCAATAAATCAGATCTTCCTCACGCGGATATTACTGTAAGTGAATTGATGCATGCACTATCCATGCGACACTCCTCGAAATCTGTTCAAGTTTCAAAAACTTGTGCAACGGAAAGACAGGGAGTTCAAGAACTAGTTGCAGAGATTGTCAGGCACGGTGTGAAAGCGATGCAAACTAACCGAGCCAAATGCGTATCGGAGCGATCTAGAAAAATTGTCGCACGTGTAATGGGTGAAAGTGTCACGCGTCAATTTAGAAAATTGAACTCAAAGGAAGCTGACGCTTTCGCTGAGTTAGTGCAGGCCGGAGAATTAAGTCCCGACACAATAGCTGAATCTGTAATCCAACAATTGATTTCGACTCTGAGAGAACCCAGTAACTTTCCAGAAAACGAACAGAATTAGTCCGTTATCCGTCAACGTTTTTCGAAAATTCTCTCACCAGATTCACGGATGATCTGCTGGCCCTTGAAAACAGCATGTTTACATGCTGCATCAAAATCTGTATGCGTATCAGCACGTATAAAGTAGTGTTCACGCATGTTTCCATTTTCATCCAACTTTCGAACGTAGCCAGCAGTGACAAAATTGCCCTTTTGTTTTAGCGGAGCCGGTTTGATGACGAATCCTTCGTAATCTACCTGTTCGACATCAGGCTCAGCTTGAGCGGTATCACTTTTTCCCATCAATCGACTTAAAAGTCCCATATTTCTTTCCGCGGTAATGAATTCTGATTGTCGTGATTGTTACAGACTGTAACCTACACAAGATTACACTGCTTCACTTTTGTTCTCTGCATAATATCACGATAGCAGGTATTGATTGTCAAATGGTTAATCCATTCGAGCTTAGCTGGCGAGTTGGACCGCCATTTTGAGGTCCATCTGTTGCTGTTCAACTACTACCACTGATCTCATTTTTTTGTTAGTTTCGGAATTCGCATATGTCTACTCCACTTGTTCTTTTACTGGTTATCACATTCTTGTACGCTGGTTACAATCTTCTAATCAAAGTGTCTACCAGTCACGTTCCTCTAGAATCAACATCAACAATTCTTGCAACGATCGCACTTCAAATCGCAGCCCTTTCGGTATCCTGTATTTTTGCTGCGGGCTTACTCATTCGAGGTGGAAGCTCACTAGCCCTACCTCCTCCCGCTTACGCGTGGGCAATTCTTGCGGGTCTTTGCATCGGCGGTGCTGAAATTGGCTATTTTTACCTTTTTCGAGGAATCGCTGGTTATCCTCCATTTGCAGCAAACATTGCAATACCATTCATTGTGAGTGGCACCATCGTTTTAACAGTTCTAATTGCTTGGTTAACACTTAAGGAACCATTATCCTGGCAAAAAATTATTGGTACGATATTGGTGGTCGTTGGGGTCGTTGTACTCTATATGGATAGCAGATAGCCTACTCTAAACGGAACCTGGATGAATAACATGCTTCCCTTCAATAGTTTTTAAGCACTCTACTGATTCCGTTAAATTCAATCTTTCATACATAATTATTTTTATTTGCAGTTGAAAGCTGTCTCTGCGCCCCGGTAGCTCAGTTGGATAGAGCAGCCGCCTCCTAAGCGGCAGGTCAGACGTTCGAGTCGTCTTCGGGGCGCCAGTGATGATCTCACTACAAGAACCTTAAATTAAGTTTCTGCTGAACGATTGAAGAGTTATGCCCAAAAGTAGTGCGTGACGGGATTCATCACTAAGCGGCTACCTGGTCGGTGTCATTGTAATTCAGTTCGACTCCATTCTTGAATTTCACTCCCTCGATCACTTTGCCCAGCTGCCTGAACCCGCGCAGCCGTCGCCATTTTTTCTCCGCACACATCCCCAGCCTGTACATCATGCCCAGCATCGTCGTTCTGCTCAGACAGCCCTTCGAGCGCTTGGTGCGGTGACGGATCGTCGCGAAGGTCGACTCGATTGGATTAGTGGTACGCAGAGATTGCCAGTGCGATGCCGGAAAATCGTAAAACGCCAGCAGCTCCTCACGATCCCCGATCAGGCATTCAACCACTTTCGGATACTTGTCCTGATAGGTTTCCACAAACCGATCAAACGCCTCATGCGCCGCCTCGCGCGTGTCTGCCATCCAGATCTGGTGAAGCGCCTTTTTCGCCTGTCCGTGCAGCATCTTCGGCAGCCGGTTGAGCACATTCGCCGTCTTATGCACCCAGCAGCGCTGATCCTGGGTTTCAGGGTAAACCTGGTCCAATGCCGACCAGAACCCCATCGCCCCGTCTCCAACCGCCAGCTTCGGTGCATCCATGCCCCTGGACTTCAGATCCAGCAGCATCCCCTTCCAGCTCTCGGTCGATTCGCGCACCCCGTCCTCAATCGCCAGCAACTGCTTGCGGCCACACTCATCAACCCCGATCAGCACCAGCGCACACAGCTTTGCATCCTCGGCCCGAAGCCCGCAGTACACCCCATCGGCCCATACATAAACGATCTTCCCGGTGATGCCGCGCGTCTGCCACCGCCTCATCTCCTCATTCCACTGCTGCGCCAGGCGGGAGACCGATGAGGCAGAAAAACCCTGCGCCTTACTGCCCAGCAGAACCTTCAGGGTATCAGCCATCTCACCGCTTGACACCCCCTTCAGATAAAGCCACGGCACAAACGCCTCAACCGTCGCCGTCTTTCTCACATACGGCGGGATCAGTGCCGAGCGGAACGACACCGGCTCGCCGGTATTCGAGCGGACCTTCGGAATCCGAACCGAAACCGGCCCGATACCGGTCTGAATGTCACGCTCAGGCTGGCTGCCGCTTCGAACCACCGCCCGAAGCCCGTTGCCAGCATACTGTCCGTCATACTGAGCGAGAAATTCCTCCACCTCAAGCTGCAGGGCCTGGGCGAGAATCCGTCTGGCACCGGTGCGCACCAATTCGGTCACAACATCGGGTGAAATGTCTCGACTTTCAAATCCAATTACGTTATCGTTACTCATAGTGGCGTACCTCTCTGGTTGGTTGTAAAAATGCTTTCTACATTTAACCAGATACGCCGCTTTTTTTTCAACCCCCGTCACGCACTACTTTTGGGCATAACTCCGATTGAATCCAGCATGGATTGAATTGGATTCGCAAGTGTTTGCTATTTGGAATCAGTGCTGTAAGATCGGGTGTTGTACTAGCAGTCATTTACTGTAAAGAAGTCAATTCTTAAAGAATTTCATCAAATTATCACATTTTCAATGAATGGCCTATTTTCTGCAACTCGCAGATAGCTAAGCGGGGTTAAATCCAGAGTCCTATACTCGCCGAATGTAATAATTTCAGAAATAGCACGCCCAATAGCGGGGGATTGCTGTAACCCGTGGCCTGAAAAACCATTAGCAAACAAAAAGTTTTTGACCTCGCTGTGCGGACCGACAACTGCGTTCTGATCCAGGGTGCAGTAATCGTAATGTCCGGCCCAACTGTTCAGCAATTTGATTGCTTCAAAATTCTCTGATCGCGCTGCGAGATTAGCCCAGATGGTTTCAAATTCGTCAAAATGTGGCCCAAAGTCATCTTGGTCGACAGCCGGGTCGTGCTCAGGCGCCATTCCAGACATAAAATTTTCCCCTTCAGGCCGACAAAATGTACCCGATTTATCAATCATCAACGGTAGTTGACCATTGTTCACTTTGGCTGAACCTTGAGGAGATTTTGCGCAATCGAAAATGAAAATTGTTCGTTTTCGCGGCTCAACTGGCAATTTCAAACCAGCCATGGCAGCAACTCTGGAACCCCTTGTGCCCGACGCATTTACCAAGAAATCGCAATCAATCACATCACCACTTTTTAAACTGACTCCCGTTATCCGGTCAGATTGACGTGAGATTGCGCAAACCTCGTCCACAATATAAGTGACTCCCAATTGCCTTGCCTTTCGCCTAAATCCGTCCATCAGGCCTGTATTTGAAAACCAACCTTCGCCAGAGCGACCATAACTTGCCAATCGAATGTCATCAGCATTGAGATGAGGAAACGCACTTGCAAGTTCATTCGTATCAAATAAGACTACATCAGCACCACAGCTAACTTGAACTACATGGTTGGCGCGCAAAATTTGTTCCTGTTCTTCAGTCTCAGCTAAAAATAAATATCCGTTTTCGCGAAAGAAAAGATCTGGCTTCGTTTCATTGACTCGCATTGTTTCGGCAAATTCGCGAATGAACTGAGTTCCGAATTGACTGATCTGCACATTGATAGCAGTCGAAAATTGATGGCGTATGGAACTCGAACTGAGTGCGGTGGCTGATTTGCTGAAAGTCGGGTCCATTTCAACTAATGCAACAGAGCCGTTAAAGTCTGGATTTGCGGCTAGAAAGTATGCGACTGAACTACCGGTAACGGCTCCGCCAACAATCACAACATCGTAGCGATTTTTCTGCATGATTCAGATGGAAACTTCAAAGAAGGGGTACATAAGGAGAATCGCCTTAATCTTCTGGCACCGTCACATAACCTGATGCCTGGTCCAACTGCCTGGCTTCCTCACTTCTCTCGGCAGATGGACCAAAACCTCCACCACCGGGCGCTTTTAGTATCAGCCTCCTCCCTTCCGGAACATGCTGCCAGCCTTTTTGCCTTAAAAGAGTGCCGTCATCAAGTTGTACGACTCCTGCTGCACCTGGAGATCCGCCATTTCGACCCGCAGCCGGGTGATGAACCCGGTCAAACATCGCCGAAAAGTCGAATTCAAAACCATCTTTAGGTGCAATCTCAATTACTTGACCAAGCCCACCGCGCATGCGACCATCTCCACCACTGTCTGGACGCAGTTCTTTTTTCCAAACCACAATCGGGCCAGTATGTTCGGTGGCCTCGACTGGCATTGTATGAACACCTGATGGAAATGCCGTCGCTGAAAGCCCATCCAGACTGGGCCGGGCACCGGTTCCCCCTGAATTGAACATCAGAATCTCATGCTGCCTGTTTTGGCAATTCGAAGTCGGGCGAACAGATATGTGCAAATTCCACAACGATGCCGCACCTTCGGCAGGAACCAAGTCCGGCAAAGCCTTCGCTAACGCTCCAAACACCAAGTCTGGAATGAGGTGACCTAGAACATGCCGTAATGCGACGGGTGCAGGTCTTTGTGCATTGAGAATGTTGACAGGCGATGTAATCTTGAACGGTTCAAGCGATGCGAAATTGTTCGGAACTTCGGGTGCGATAATGCATTTCAGCGCATAACTGGCATAAGCCTTAGCGTAGTTAATCGGACAATTGATACCCCATTTACTGACAGAATCAGTTCCTGAAAAATCGACCTCGATTTCCTGATTGACCCGTTTAATTTCGACTACCAGTTTAATTGGCTCATCGTATCCATCTACGATGGTGCTGTTAGCCCACACGCCTTCTGGAATTAACGACTCGATACGCTCCACGGTGGCATTTCGCGAACGCGAGAAAATGAATTCACCCAGCTCTTCCAAGCTTTCGTAGCCAGTTTCATTTAGCATTTCCAACAGACGTTGATGTCCCACTTCGTTACAGGCAGCTAGCGAATAAAAATCACCGACTACCTTATCTGGTTCCCGCACACCGTAGCGAATCATTTTGATCAAATCCCGATTCACTTGACCACGCTCAACAAATTTTAGAATTGGAATCAATAGTCCTTCTTCATAGACAGAGCGTGCATCAGCACCAAATCCCCGGCCTCCAATGTCAACGACATGGGCGGTACAGGCGAAAAATGCAATAATCTCTCCATTGAGAAATGTGGGAGAGACCATAGTGATGTCGTGCAAGTGTCCGGTACCCTTCCACGGATCATTTGTAACATAACAATCACCTTCATACATTTCATCCCGTTGAATTTCGTTCAGAAAATACCGTACAGACTCTGCCATCGTATTCACATGTCCAGGTGTACCCGTCACTGCTTGTGCCAACATTCGACCATCCGTTGTGTAAACCCCCGCTGACAGATCACCGGCTTCGCGAACAGAAGTCGAAAATGCTGTCCGTAACAGCGTCATAGCCTGCTCCTCGACAACCGAAATGAGCCGATTCCACATGACCTGCATTTGAATGTCGCTAACAGCTGTCATTGCCTACTCTAACCTGTTGATTAACAAAATAGAGCCATCGTCTTGAATGACCGCTTCAAATGATCTCGGGACAAAGGTTGAGGTTTCCCGCTCAACGATGATGGCTGGACCCGTAATTCTATCACCCGCCAACAGACTCTCACGCTCATAAACTTTACACTCCATCATTTTGCCAGATGAAGATTCAAAAACGGACCGATGCTCAGCCCGCAACAATCGTTCTTTCCCCGCTTTCATGTTCAGTTTTTCAGGTGCCCGCTGCTCTGCCACAACCCTGACCGACCACGAAACCACTTCAACTTCCAGATCATCAAGCGCATCAATGGTGCGGCCAAAAAAGCTTTTGTAACTCCCTTCAAAAAGACGCGTCATTTCTGAAAAATCGTTTAATTTGAAATCTCGACGAGGCAATAGTACCGGAATTTCCCAACCCTGTCCCTGATAACGCATGAATGCCGTTATTTCAGTTGTAGTCGCTGCCTGAGTCCCCATACGGACAAATCTCTCCGCCTGTTCGATCATTTCAGTCAGCAAACTGTTGACAACATCTGCATCGAATTGTTCAAGGCTCATAACATTGGAGACCACAGATTCATAACTGAATGGAGTTTGCAAAAATCCGATTGCAGATCCAACCCCAGCGCCGAGTGGTATGAGGCATTGCTTTATGTTGAGTTTTTCACAAATTCTGGCAGCGTGCAGTGGAGCGGCACCTCCAAACGCAATCATCGCGTACTCGGCGATGTTCTTGCCGCTTTCAACAGCATGAACTCGAGTGGCATTGGTCATATTTTCTTCAACCATTTCACTAATGCCAAAGGCTCCAGTGATTACGTCAAGCCCCAGAGGACCAGCAACATCACACTCTATTGCTGCAACGGATGCAGACTTTGACAATTGAATTGTCCCTCCCGCGAAATTACCCGCATCAATCTTGCCGAGCACAACGTCTGCATCGGTGACTGTTGCATTTTGACCACCCTGCTGATAACAGGCGGGTCCAGGACACGAACCCGCTGATTCTGGCCCAATTTGAAGCCTGCCCATGTCGTCTACTGTGGCAATGGAACCACCACCCGCTCCGATTTCAATCATCTCAATAACCGGAATCAGAATTGGCATTCCTGAGCCCTTTTTGAAACGGTGACTACGTGCCACCTCAAACTCCCGACTTGTTTCCGGAACGTTATCGTCAATCATGCAAATTTTTGCAGTGGTTCCGCCCATGTCAAAAGAAACGACCTTGCTTATGCCAAATTTCTTGGATAGTTCAGCCGCAAAATTAACACCCCCAGCTGGGCCCGACTCAATCAATCGAACCGGAAACTCTTTTGCCGTTTCAAAGGAAATCAAACCACCAGCAGAATGAATGACATAAGCCGGACAGACCGCTCCTTCTTCTTTCAGCAGTTTTTCCAGACGCGTCAGATACCGTTCAATTCTCGGACGCACATATGCGTTTGCGCAGACAGTACTGAATCGTGGGTACTCCCGCATCTGTGGTGCGACTTCAGCACTGATCGATATTGGCAAATCGGGCAGCGCAGATTGAATAATCTCCATTGCACGCAATTCATGCGATGAATTCAGATACGAATGGATGAAGCCGATTGCTACAGATTCGAAATTGGACGCTGAAATTTTTTCGACTAGATTCTCGACTTCATACTCATCCAAGGCTTGAAGTTCCTGTCCTTCCGAATCGATTCGACCTCTGACTGGATAGCGATGTTGACGAGGAATCAAAGGGGGGCTAATCTTGAGATTCAAATCATACTGATCAAATCGATTCTCGGTACGCATTTCTATAACGTCTCGAAAACCTTCAGTTGTAATGAATGCTGTTTTTGCCCCGCGCCTTTCAATTAATGCGTTGGTCGCTAGGGTGGTACCGTGAACAATCGAATCGAGGTCAGAGAGAGTGACTCCAGCTTGTTGGGTAACTTTGAAGACCCCATCCAAAACCGCGTTCTCAGGAGCCTGCTGATCTGTTAGTACTTTCGCCGAATAGATGGTTTCGCCAACACTTAGGGCGATGTCTGTGAATGTACCACCGATGTCCGCACCGATTCTTATTTTGTTTTGATCTACTGAAGGTTTCAAATTGTCTTTGGTTCCAGTATTCAATCAATGGATTTCATAAAACTGAATCAATAGAGATTTACTGCAAATTATTCCCCCGAATGACACAAATTTCCCCCAATATTTGTACAAAGGCACTTGCGAGTCAGCTGGTCGAAAATTATTGAGCACTTGATTCAGGGCAGAATAATTTTTGGACAGTATTTCATTCTGCCAGGTGTAGTGGGTGCGCTTAAATTATTGAAACAAATGGCGACAATTGCGGCTGTTAATAAGTCTGTGAAAAAAGTCGTAAAAGATTTATTTTTCAATTTTTATTTGAATTAATTTTTATCCCGAATTATGATTATTTTTATGCATTAATTATCAATGGTTTACATTACTATTCTGACGCCCTGCTATAGGACGCTTCACTATATGCCAAAAACACAAATTGCGATGTTGTGAATATCTCAACAGAAAAACTGTCATTTTGTCGTCTTGGCTGAAGATTCACCAGCCGCTACTGGAGTGTTTAAGTAATTGAATTTGTATCAGTTTTATAAGCGATAGAGTGCCATCAATGCATAGCTCAAGAACAGCATGAACACCAATGCCATCCCTAGTATTGGAGCCAATCCATAGAGAATAGCGATGTAACCGACAGACTGCTGTACAGCAAAATAAAACAGACCAAACAATAGACCAAAGAGCACAAAATGCCCCGTACTAAACCGCAACTTCATTCGAAAGGTAAACAATATCGCAAAAATTCCCATGACGAGCATTGAGAGGGGAATGATTAACCGATTCCAAAATTCAAGTTCGTCAAATTCAGTTTTCAAACCTGCCGACTTACGCACCTGATACCGCTCATATAACTCGATTATGTTCAATTCCGAATAGTTCACACGTTGCTTTGCGACCGCAAGACTATCCAAATTTACCGGAATCATTTTTGAATCAGCGAATGTCTTTTCTAACTGTTGATCCTTCAACTGAATTTCCTCGACGGACTTCAACATCAACGAGTTGAAATCCTCTGCAATTCTTCCCGACTTGGCATTAACCAATCCTGTAAATTCACCCTGCTGATCAAACTCGTAAACCTTTATTTCACCAGTATTCTGAAATCGATCAATATGATCAATCAGCAAAAAGTTATTCTGAAACCGATACCAATTTCCACTGTCATAATCGACGGAATTGGTCTTTTCGGACAAGCTGAATTCCGCCCCTTTCGTTTCAGTGTACGGCACAACCAACTCACCCCAGAAAAATATCAACAATGCAAAGACAGAGGAATACCCCACAATAGAAGCAATAATTCGAGATTTCGAAACTCCACCGGCTTGAAATGCCATCAACTCATTTTGACGGGACAAAATTGTAAGGGCCAAGATTGTACCGATCAACAGGATCATCGGCGATAATTCATAAATCATTCGCGGAATTGCGTAACTCAGTGTCAATGTGAGTGAAACCGCTCCGTGCTCTCCACCTTCAAGTTCGTCTAGCATCGAAAGAAACAGATACACAAGCAACAGCCAAAGTCCCACCAGCAGTACCTTGCCACTAATTTCGCGGGCCAGATGTCGGTCTAATATCATCGGAAAGGGCATATCAAGCGCGTCTAGGGGTGACAACAGAAGTAAATGACCGGTTATATCTGCTGCGCAAAAGTATCACAAAAATAAGCGCAAGCATGGCGAGATGTGGTAAAGCCACGAGCCAGTTTGAATTGATTTCTCCCTCTCGATTCAGATCCGCTACAAATCCGAGCAGACTGCTATAGACGAAATAGACCAAAATCGCACCAATAAAGTTGACAGCAGTTTTCGACCGTGATGCTGCAGTTCCCCAAGCGAACGCAAGCATCACCACAAGCCCCATTGCCAATACTTTTGAAATCCTCCAGTTCAATTCTGCTTTGTCTTGCGGGTCATCAGATCCGATAATTTCAGCAGTGGCTTTGGCCCTGACATCAAGATTGCTTTCCGAAAATGAAAAATTGGGAATTTGATCAACAAATGAATCAAATTTTGTCTCCTGAAAAACAAGCGAATCAAAGTCCAGCCAGTACTGTGTCCCTGTGTTCACCTCAATATTCTCGACGCCATCGGAAAAATTGAATTCATAAATTCCCTTCTCAGCCACAATGATTGATTCTTCACTCTCTCGGTCTCGTAAATAGAACAACCTTAAGGGGTCCTTTACTTGATCCAGGTACGGGCTGTAATAGAGTGTGTCTCTTCCTTCATTCAGCGAGCGAAACTCACCCTTTTCAAATGGTGCTTTTTTCGTTGAAAGTTGATATTTTTCCAACTCGTGCTGGTATCCCAATTCGGCCGCTGGCGTAACAAAAAAAGCAAGCAACGCAACAACAAATGCTGCAACAGTGGCGACTGTTGCCGCTGGTCTAAGGTAATCAAATGGTCCAATTCCGCCAGTAGCGAAAATTGTGATCTCGTTATCCCTGTTCCAGCGCATCAATACCAGAAAAACTGCAATGAAAATAGTGGGCGTTAGAATCACATCCAGAAAGGTCGTGAGCTTGAATGTGAGTATCATTCCCAATCCTTCGAAAGGAAGGTGACCCTGCACTGCCCTTCGAAGCAAAGCCAGAAGTTTCACGACAGAAAAGATTCCGACTGTCATCAGCATGACAATACCACAGCTAACTGCGGTTTCAGAAAGCAATCTTCTGTTAAATATTTGCACGAATCTATATGATGTGATCAGGTAAAGAAAATAAAGCGACCTGATTGCTGAAAGGCAGCGGAGCGGAACGAAACACTCCGTTCATCTGTTAAAATTTGAGTCTTGAATCGACTGTCCAATTCAGCAAAATTAAGCGCGGAGATACCGATGCCCATCAAAATTTCGACTCGAAGCACACGAGCCTCCACTTGCGCCAGCGGCTATGTCGTTGCTGGTGTTTATGGTAAAAAAGATTTTACTCCTTCAGCCAAGGAATTAAACGACAAAACCTCAGGTGCTATCGAATCTCTAATTACAAACAATGATCTAAAGAGTAAAGTCGGCAGTTGTGTCACGTTGCCGCTGGTTGACGGGATTAAAGCAAAACGGGTAATTGTTGTTCAGTTGGGTCCGCGCACGGAATTCAATCAGGCCCAGTTCAACAAGGCAATGAGCGGAGCTGCCAGCCAATTGACTTCAGGTAATCCCGCTACAGCGACGGTATTTATCAGCGACATTAAGGTGCCTGAACGCAGCCTGAGTTGGGTGGCGCGACGCGTAGTCGAAATTTTCAGTCTTCATCTCTATACGTTTGACCAATTGAAAAAAGATGCCGATAAAGTAAAGAAACAGTGGCAGATTCAGATTGCTGTGGATTCAAGGTCGGACCTCGCTGAAGCGCGTGGTGGTGCAAACATGGGTCAAGCAATAGCAGAAGGTGTAAATCTTTCGAGGGATTTAGGCAATTTACCCGGCAACATTTGCACGCCGACTTACCTGGCCGACAGTGCAAAAGAACTGGAGTCTTATGACCAGTTAAGTGTGGAAGTGCTTGAAGAAGAGGAGATGGCCGAACTTGGAATGAATTCACTTCTGTCTGTTTCCAGAGGAAGCAGAGAACCCGCAAAGCTGATCATCATGAACTATGTCGGCGACGCTTCGGGAAGTGCGCCAATAGCCCTGGTTGGCAAAGGTTTGACATTTGATGCGGGTGGCATCTCGATAAAACCAGCCAAATCGATGGATGAAATGAAGTTCGACATGTGCGGCGCAGCTGGAGTAATCGGAGCAATGCAGGCTATCGCACAATTGCAACTTCCAGTCAACGTAATCGGTGCGGTCGCCAGCAGTGAGAATCTCCCCGATGGCGCGGCAAATAAACCCGGAGACATTGTCAAAAGCATGGCTGGTCTGACAATCGAAATTCTCAACACCGATGCCGAAGGCCGATTAATTCTATGCGATGCCCTCACTTATATCGGGCGCTATAAACCCCAAACAGTGATAGACGCTGCAACGCTCACAGGTGCTTGCGTGGTTGCGCTTGGAAAGCACTGCGCTGGTCTTTTCAGCAATAATGACGATCTTGCAGCAGAGATCATTAACGCCGGTGAAATGAGCGACGACCGGGCCTGGCACATGCCGCTTTGGGAAGAATACCAAGCGCAACTAAAAAGCAACTTCGCAGACATGGCCAATATTGGAGGCAGTGATGCAGGGGCGGTGACCGCAGCATGCTTCCTAGCCAGATTTACCGAAGAATATCGCTGGGCTCATCTCGATATTGCCGGAGTCGCATGGCACTCGGGCGGAAATAAAGGTTCAACGGGGCGACCGGTCGGACTCTTTGTTCAGTACGTTCTGAATCATTTGAACATGGGCGGTTGAGATCTGTCTATTTGCATGACAACTGTCACCTTCTATCACCGTAAGACTTCACAACATCTGGGTAAAGCTCGATTGGTTTGCCAGTTGGCATCTACAGCGTATCGGAACGGTCACAAAGTCTATGTCAGTGTACAGAATGAAGCCCAGTGTGAAATGTTGAACCAGATGTTGTGGACATTCTCGCCAAACAGCTATATTCCACATACTTCACTGACAGATGACCAAGATCCAGATTTGGAAAAATTCCCAGTGGTGATCGGAGTGTCGGATCCACCAGATAAATTCAATGACGTATTGATTTCGCTTCACGATGAAGTTCCGTCATTCGTCAACCAGTTTCAGCGGGTCGTTGAACCGGTCGATTCGCACCCTCAGGATGAAGCGAAAGCGAAAGCCCGGTTCACGCAGTATCAGACACTGTTCGAATCCGAACCCAAAACCCATTACATTTGAAGTTCGTTCTGACGCGAGTTTCAAATCATCTGAATTACACCAATATCTATGGATAAACAGTTAGATAGCGTATACGACCCCCACTTAATCGAACAGATCATTTATCAGCAGTGGGAAAAGTCTGGTAATTTTTCGCCGAGCAATACAGGTATACCGTATTGCATTATGATCCCACCACCAAACGTTACTGGAAGCCTGCATATGGGACATGCTTTTCAGAACACGCTGATGGATGCACTAATTCGGTACCACCGAATGAAGGGACGCAACACGCTTTGGCAGGTTGGCACCGACCACGCGGGCATCGCAACACAGATGGTTGTCGAGCGCCTGCTGAATTCTGATGGCGTTTCCCGCGTTGACCTTGGACGTGATGCGTTTATCGACAAAGTGTGGCAATGGAAAGCAAATTCTGGTGGCACAATTACTAATCAGCTGCGGCGTCTTGGCGCTTCCGTTGACTGGTCGCGTGAGCGTTTCACAATGGACGAGGACTTATCAAACGCTGTCCGAGAAGTTTTCGTGTCACTTTATGAAGACGGTCTGATTTATCGTGGGAAAAGGTTGGTCAATTGGGATCCCGTACTACTGACAGCAATCTCTGATCTCGAGGTTAACTCAGAAGAAGAAGATGGCCATCTGTGGCACTTTCGCTACCCCATCACCGACAGCAACGAATTTGTGGTAATTGCCACAACCCGACCCGAAACCATGCTTGGCGATACAGCCGTTGCAGTCCATCCGGACGATCAACGCTATAGCCACCTGGTTGGAATGACGGTAACCCTGCCTTTGGTCAATCGGGTGATTCCCGTTATTGCTGACAACTATGTTGATCCTGAGTTTGGGAGTGGCTGCGTCAAAATCACTCCGGCTCACGATTTCAACGACTATGAAGTGGGTCAACGCCATGATCTTGAAATCATCAATGTAATGACACCTCAGGCATCGATTGATCTTCCGGGCACACGATACCACGAAATGACGCGGGAAGCGGCAAGAGATGCAGTAGTTGCAGATTTGGAAGAAGTGGAATTGGTTGAAAAAGTCGAACCTCATATATACAAAGTGCCACGCGGCGATCGAACGGGTCAAATTATCGAACCATACCTCACGGATCAGTGGTTTGTTAAAGCAAAGCCCTTGGCTGAACCATCGATTGAAGCGGTGAAAGATGGAACCATTCGCTTTGTGCCTAAAAACTGGGAGCGGACCTACTTTGAGTGGATGGAGAACATCGAAGACTGGTGTATTTCACGGCAAATCTGGTGGGGACATCGAGTTCCAGCCTGGTATGACGAGGATGGCAACATTTTTGTGGCGCGTTCAGTCGACGATGCCATTAAACAGGCTGTTGAATTTCACGGAGACGATGAATTTGAACTCCGCCAGGATAGTGATGTGCTCGACACTTGGTTCTCGTCAGCACTTTGGCCCTTTTCAACGTTGGGTTGGCCCCAGGAATCGGATACCTATCAGACTTTCTACCCCACAAATGTGCTGGTTACCGGCTTCGATATTATTTTCTTCTGGGTAGCTCGTATGATTATGTTTGGCCTGAAATTCGCCGACGATATTCCATTTCATGAAGTCTATATTCATGGCCTGGTGAGAGATTCAGAAGGTCAGAAAATGTCTAAATCCAAAGGCAACATCCTGGACCCACTCGACTTGATTGATGGGATTGATCTGGAACCATTGATTCGCAAGAGAACGACCGGGCTTATGCAACCAGACCTCGCCCCGCTCATCGAAGCGGCAACGCGAAAAGAATTTCCGCAAGGAATCCCTGCTTATGGTACCGACGCACTTCGTTTCACATTTGCAAGACTGGCAACTCAGGGGCGTGATATTCGTTTTGATCTGGGCCGAATTGAAGGTTACCGTAACTTTTGCAACAAACTATGGAACGCTGCCAGATTCGTGCTGATGAATACCAAAGATGTGGAAGTTCTGCCAATTAATCAGCTAAATTGTCAAACTGCAATTGAAAAATGGATTGTTTCAGAGCTACAGCTTACGGCGGATGAAATTCAGCGAGCTTTTGAAGTTTATCGTTTTGATATTGCTTCAAAATTTCTTTATGAATTCATTTGGAATGAATTTTGTGCGTGGTTTATCGAGTTCACAAAAATTGTGATGAGAGACTCAACGATCGAAGAAGATTATCAGCAGTCAGTCCGGCAAACATTGCTGTCCGTTCTCGATGCTTCAATACGAATGCTTCATCCGTTCATGCCATTCATCACCGAGGAAATCTGGCGCAAAATAGCGGAAGACAGATCCGATCAGTCAATTATGTTTGAGAATTTTTCAGATGATTTCGATCCACCATCCGACGATGCCGTTTCTGAAATCAACTGGATTAAAACAGTGATATCCAGCATTCGAAATTTAAGAAGTGAGAACAGCATTAAACCAGGCGAAAGAATTGTTGCCATGCATCAGCATGGCTCTGAGCAAAATATCAAGTGGCTAACGGACAATGAATCACTTGTCATTGAAATTGCACGATTGAAATCATTCGCGCCTTTTTCGGACTCAGATGTCTCAGACGATACAAAAAAGTTTGTTTCAACTCAAATCGGTGATTTCAAATTATTTGTTCCCACTGGCGAACTTGAGAACTTGGAAGAGCAGCTGAAACGACTAGATAAGCAGATGAAAGACCTGGATAATCAAATAGCCCGCTCTAGGAAAAAGCTGAACAACGAACAGTTTCTCGAAAAAGCGCCTGCTGCAATTATTGAAAAGGAACGCAACAAGCTTTCAGAGTCACAAAAATCTCAATCTGTATTACTTGAACGTAGGAATAAGCTCGTTAGCAGTCAGGCAACCTGATAGAGATCGTAGCGAACCAGCTTTCCCATTACGCTGTCCGAAAGCTTATCTTCGCGAAGTGGTTCAGCAAAGTGAGGCCGTTTTATCACAACTCGTCTTGATGCCGATTTCAAACTCGCATTCAGCAACGAATCTGCATCTGAATCATCACCTGCCAGTTCTCTGAGAATCCTGATTGGTCGCGCAACTGCAACCGAAGACTTCCGCCCGGCTGGATACATTGGATCGAGATAGATCACATCGGGCGATTCATTCAAATTGAACAGTTCCTTTCTACTATCTGCAAAGCAGAATTCAAGTTTGATTCGATCAGACCTTTCGGGAATGCGCATAATTCCGTCTTCCAATAATGCTGCAATGACCGGCTGACGCTCAATTGCCAAAACGCTGTATCCCATTCTGGAGAGTAAAAATGCATCACCACCTAAACCGGCAGTAGCGTCGACAACAGTTTGTGCCTTTCTCCCAATCGCCCTTCCTAGTAATGTTCGCCGGCTTATTCGCTGCAGAGAACCAGAATGACAAAAAATCGGACGAAATCTTACAACTCCAGGTTCAATTAGCTTGAGGATACCATCTTCAATGTCCAACAAAAAACGAATGGAAGAATTTTGTTGATTTGCGACGATCGGTATTTGATATTTTGAAGAAATCTGTTCGATCTGAGACTCGTATCCGGAGCGCTGAAGCAAAGAAACTGGAACTTTCACATCAATCCACCACTGGTGTGGTTCAATTCAATCATTCTCAAAATACAGGTACGATCCATCTCAATATAATACGCGGACTTTCATTGGACAGACCAACAACAACCACTGACTTAAAACGAACATTCTTATGGCTTTTCTGAAGGACAAACGAGCACTTATCACTGGAATTGCAAGCGACCGTTCAATTGCATGGGGAATCGCCAAGGCAATGGCGGAACAGGGCGCGGAGTTGGCGCTGACTTATCAGAATGACAGGTTGAAACCTCGAGTCGAAAAATTTGCGGAAAAGCTAGGTGCCAGTTTCATTGCACCTTGCGATGTATCGACCGATGAAGAAATTGAAAATCTTCGTATCGCTGTCGAAAATCACTGGGATTACCTGGACATTGCTGTCCACTCAATTGCTTACGCGCCGCGTGAACAGCTTGAAGGACTGTTTCTGGATTCGGTTGACCGCGATGGTTTTCAGATTGCACACGAGATCAGTTCCTACAGCTTTTCAGCAATGGCCAAAACGTTTGCACCAATGATGAACGGACGAAACGCAGCGCTTCTGTCGCTCACCTACATTGGCTCGATGCGATCAATGCCCGGATACAACGTCATGGGACTGGCAAAGGCGAGTCTTGAAGCAAACGTGCGATACTGCGCTCAATCTCTGGGAGCAAACGGAATTCGCGTTAATGCCATTTCAGCAGGACCCATACGCACTCTAGCGGCTGCAGGAATTAAAGGCATGAAGTCAATGATCGATCACTACGAAAAAGCAGCTCCGCTTGGACGAAGCGTGACCATTGAAGAGGTCGGAAACGCTGCTGCCTTTTTGTGCTCAGACCTGGCTTCCGGAATTACTGCTGAAGTCCTGTATGTAGACGGTGGATTTCACTCTGTCGGATTCAGTGAAGCGATGCTTTGATCAGTCTAAAGTAGTTCGTCATTAATCGATACATCGATACCGTCGCGCAGTTGATTGAGATAACTCTCGAACAAGCCTGCTCCAAATCTCAACTGCATGATATTTCTAAGATTGTTCTGTTCGTCAACTGATGCAGAAACAACATCACCTTCAACCACACCTGTAATTCTGAACATTGCAAATCGTCCCTGGCTGATCGGTCCGCCACCATAAGAAACGCCATCCGCACCCGGTTTCTCCCAGGCATAAACGTAGCTCGCTACTTCGGCTGAGTCCTGATCACCTTCGTTTCCAGTTCGACCCGGAATGGCTCGTGTTTCAAGCCCGTTGTCATCAACAGTTGAGTTCCAGTCAGCACCATCTGCCAGTTGAGTCAAGAGGCTTTCGGCAAACTCCTGAGCCTTTGCCGCGCTTTTTTCAGACAGCAATTTTTCGGAAATTTCAGTTTTGACGAAATCAAAACTGAGAGGCTCGGATGGACGATGTTCACGCTTTCGCAACAGCACCTGTCTTCCATCATCCAAAGCAACGAGGTCACTATTGAATCCATCTTCCAGTACTGTGGCGCTGAACGCCGCATCTCGCACAGTGCTGTGAGACGAAATTCCAGATCCCTGAGTCCGACTGAACCAATCAGACACCTTAATCTTGAGTCCAGACAGGTCGCTCGCTGCATCAAGGCTGTCAGGTTGTTCAAACGCAACGTTGCGCATCTCTTCAGCAATCTCAAACATCTCAATCTCAGCCTGATTACGAATAGCCTGCTCGGCTAATTCTTCTCGAACTTCCTCAAACGGCTTGGCCTTCTCCGCTTGAATTTCGTCGACACGAATGATATGAACACCAAATTCAGATTCGACCGGTTCGCTGACCTCGCCTTCAGAGAGAGCAAATGCGACTGATTCAAAAGCTGGCACCGTAGCTCCCCGACTGATCCATCCAAGATCGCCGCCTTGGGAAGCCGATCCAATATCAGTGGAAAATTCACCAGCCAATTGAGCAAAATCTTCGCCGGAATTCAGTCGATAGATCAAATCATTAGCTTGATTGATAGCAGCGGCGTTGTCACCCGCGGCACCTTCCAGCAGAATGTGGCGCACCAATCGCTGCTCTTCTTCTCGAAACTGCTGAGCTTCAGCATCATAAATCTGTCGAAGGGTTTCTTCGGTAGGTGTAAAGTTCACTGCAAAATCAGATGACGCAAGTTCAATGAATTCGATCCTGATTTTCTCTTCATCAACGTAATTTGCTTGGTTTTCTTCGTAGTCCGCTCGAATTTCTTCGTCTGTAATTTCTATCTCGGAAATAAAGGTCGATGGTTCAACAATCGCATATTCGCCAATACGACGCTGACGCAAGAGTTGAATGAGATCCTCTACTGTCGAGTTGATCGGTAGTACAGATTCAATAAATCCAGTTTGCACTTGCTGAGTTGCAGCGTTATTACGCTGCACAGATTCAAATTCGGATGGTGAGTAACCTGAAAACTGCAAAATACGTTCATACAGTTCTCGGCTGAATCCCTGCTCGCTTTGAAAGCTTGGTTCATTTCGGATGGCTTCGGCAAGCTGAGCATCGCTGATGCGATAACCCCGGTCCTGCGCATCCCTTTGTAAAAGAACATCATTGACTAAACGGTTTATGACCTGGCGGCCCAACACTTCGCCTGACAACAGTTCTGCGGTGGCATTATTGCCATAAACCTGTCGCATCCGATCTCTTTCTGAATAAATCGCTCGCTGATAAGTCTGGTAATCAATTTGCTCGCCATCAAATTCCGCAACATTGACATTAATGCCACCTTCGAAGTATGAATTTATTCCCCAAAGGGCGAAAGGGATCGTTATCAGAATGACAATAGCCCAGGCAATCCAGCCTGTAGCGCGCTCACGGATACTAGTCAGCATTGAAAGAGACTCTCAAAATTATTTCGTCAGCAAACAATTTGCAGATAAACATGCGTATCCAAGCAGTCACGAACATCGCGACTGCATGAATACATAATGCAAATTTATGGCGGGACGGACGGGACTTGAACCCGCGACCCCCGGCTTGACAGGCCGGAATTCTAAACCAACTGAACTACCGCCCCAAAATGGTAGCTTGGTGGGTGCTGCGGGGCTCGAACCTGCGACCTTCGCCTTGTAAGGGCGATGCTCTCCCATCTGAGCTAAGCACCCCTGAATCCTCAAATCAATTCACGGCATCCTTTAGAGCTTTGGCAGGTTTAAACCGGATGCCAGTAGATGCAGGAATCGTTATTTCTGAACCATCCTGTGGATTTCTGCCCTTTTTCTCTGCACGAGCATAGGTTGAGAAAGTGCCAAAGCCAAAAATAGTCAGCGAATCATTATTTGCCAGACACTTAGTTATTTCACCAATTACTGCGGAAACAGCGCGATCGGCGTCTGCTTTCGTCAAGGATGCACTATCTGCAATGTTTCCGATAAATTCTGCTTTTTTCAAACCTTCCCCTCCAGTAATAATTGATTGTTTTTACCCCAGATCAACTCACTGAAATCAGTCTAAAGTAGTCTGGGTTGATACATGCTAAATGAAAGTAAATTTATACAACATAAACCAAATATTTCAGGCAGTTTTCAGCCAGATTATCGCTAAAGCGTAAATCTGGCTTTCCGCAAAAAAATGAAAGCGGCTGATTATTTTCTCTTGGTTGGTGGCTATGAACTGACTGTATTGGCAAGCGCACTCAAACACAAAATTCACGATTGTTCGGCAAGACTAATGTTTGGTGACCTGAACTCCTTCATCACCACTTCTTTCTTCGTCTAAACTTAGACCTAGTCCTGTTGACAGAGCGAAAGTCTCAGGGTGTGACTCCAAAGCGTGGCTGACGACATCATCAATCCAGCGAACTGGAATGATATTTATCTCATCCCTAATTTTGCTTGGAATTTCAACCAAGTCTTTTGTGTTTTCTTCGGGAATCAAGACGGTGCCAACTCCTCCTCTTAGAGCAGCGAGCAATTTTTCCTTCAGTCCACCGATCGGTAATATCTCTCCCCGCAAGGTAATTTCACCGGTCATTGCTACATCAGCCCGAACCGGAATCTTAGTCAACGATGAGATGATTGCAACTGACATGGCGACACCGGCACTAGGGCCATCCTTCGGTGTCGCACCCTCAGGAACGTGGACATGGATATCTTTACGTTGGTAAAAATTCGGCTTGATTCCATAGTTCTGTGCCCGTGCACGAACGACGCTCACGGCCGCCTGAATCGATTCCTGCATCACATCACCCAGTTTCCCGGTGTATATGTGTCGTCCCTTCCCCGGAATAACGATCGCTTCAATACTCAACAGATCTCCGCCGGTTTGCGTCCATGCCAGACCGGTAACCTGTCCAACCTGATTTACCTTATCAGCACGCCCATACCTGAATTGTCGAACGCCTAGATACTTTTCCAAGTTCTTAGGCATCAGCCGAACTCGCGTAGACTTGACATTCTTCTGTACAAACTGTCGAGTAATCTTTCGAAAAACTTTCGACAACTCCCGTTCCAAACCGCGCACACCCGCTTCACGGGTGTAATAGCGAATGATGTCGTTCAATACCTTGACAGAAATTGAAACAT
The DNA here is from genome assembly GCA_965220665.1 of Arenicellales bacterium. Taxonomy (GTDB): domain Bacteria; phylum Pseudomonadota; class Gammaproteobacteria; order Arenicellales; family JAJDZL01; genus JAJDZL01. The sequence continues at coordinate 2,279,463 of CBDCQQ010000005.1, read as the reverse complement.
CATTGGCTTTAAGCCCGTTGGACTTTAACTGCTTTGGAATCAGATATTCTTTTGCAATATTTATCTTTTCGTCTTCGGTATAACCGGAAATTCGAATTACTTCCATTCGGTCCAACAGGGGCGGTGGAATATTCAGCGTATTGGCGGTGGCAATAAACATCACTTCGGAAAGGTCATATTCAACTTCCAGGTAGTGATCAGTAAAAGTATGATTCTGTTCAGGGTCCAACACTTCCAGAAGCGCTGATGAAGGGTCTCCGCGAAAATCCATAGACATTTTGTCAACCTCATCCAACATAAACAGTGGATTCTTGGATTTCACCTTAGCGAGATTCTGAATTATTTTTCCCGGCAAAGAACCAATGTAAGTTCTCCTGTGTCCGCGAATTTCTGCCTCATCGCGTACACCACCGAGAGACATCCGCATAAACTTCCGGTTGGTTGCTCTGGCAATCGATCGGCCCAGTGAGGTCTTACCAACTCCTGGAGGACCAACCAGGCATAGTATCGGTCCCTTGTGTTTCTTGACCCGCTGCTGAACAGCTAAAAACTCAAGAATGCGCTCTTTAACTTTTTCGAGGCCATAGTGATCAGCATCCAATATTTCCTGTGCAGCATTCAATTTTCTGTTGATCCTGCTGCGTTTTTTCCACGGCACTGAAAGCAGCCAGTCTATGTAGTTTCTCACCACAGTCGCTTCAGCCGACATCGGGGACATCATTTTTAGCTTCTTTAACTCGCTAGTGGCCTTGTCCTGTGCCTCTGAAGTCATTCCTGACTTAGCAATTTTCTCTGCCAGTTCATCAATCTCGCTTTTTGAGTCTTCAGAGCTTCCCAGTTCCTTGTGGATGGCTTTCAACTGTTCGTTCAGGTAATATTCGCGCTGGCTTTTTTCCATCTGTTTTTTGACGCGCCCGCGTATTTTTCTCTCGACCTGAAACATTTCCACATCGGAGACCAACACCGACATAACCTGTTCTAGCCGCTCCTGTTCGTCAGTTAGCTCCAGAATTGCCTGTCGTTCTGCGACACTTTGACTGATGAGGTGCGCAGCAATGATGTCAATCAGATGTCCGGGTTTTTCAATGTCAGCAAGTTTTTCGACTATTTCTGGTGATATTTTCTGGGCGGATTTGACAAACTGCTCAAATTGCGTCATCAATGATTTCATCATTGACTTGGCCATCGACGGACTTAGTTCCTTGCAATGAAGCGGTTCAGTGTGCGCCATAAAATATCCATCGACACTCGAAACATGGTGCACCTTTGCTCGCCACAGACCCTCGGCTACAACTTTCTTTGTCTTATCTGCCAGTTCGACCGTCTGTTTGATCGTTGCTACTGTTCCGATCTGGTACATGTCATCGACTCCCGGCTCTTCGACAGCTGCATCTTTCTGAGCCACCAGCATGACCAGGGGTTGGCGATCAATATCAATTTGATTTAGTGCCTTGACCGAACTCTTGCGGCCGACAAACAGTGGAATTACAAACTGTGGGAAAACAACCACATCCCGAAGCGGCAGCAATGGTAAATCTAGAGGTTCGGGCACGTAATATTCAGTCACTTCTTCCATGATCTCGTCAAACTTTTAGAGTAAAAATTTTCATCAGACTGTCCTAATATGAGGGCAAATTGATATGCATTCAAGAAATTTCGACCATTTTACGTTTGCCGACCATTCAGGAAGCACGTCGAGTTTCGTCCTCAGAATAAATATAGTATGGACGTTTGCCTTCTGTGATAACTTCTGCATCCACCACTACTTTTGCGATGCCCGGAATGGACGGTAGCTCATACATGGTCTCAAGTAAGGCATGTTCCAAAATGGAGCGCAGCCCTCGCGCACCTGTTTTGCGTTCCATTGCCAGCTTGGCAACCGCTTCAAGCGCTTCGGGACGAATCTCAAGTTCGGTATTCTCAAGTGCAAACAGTTTCTTGTATTGCTTCACTAGCGCATTTTTGGGTTCTACCAGAATCTTCACCAATGCCTCAATGTCAAGCTCATCAAGTGTCGCGACAACCGGTAAACGTCCTACGAATTCAGGAATCAATCCAAACTTTATCAAATCCTCCGGTTCCATCTGCCGCAAGGTTTCTGCCAATTCTTCACTGGCTGAGGCAGTGATATCTGCACCAAATCCGATACTGTTTTTCTCTGTTCTCGCACGAATGACTTTTTCAAGCCCGGAGAACGCACCGCCACAGATAAAGAGTACATTACGAGTATCAACCTGAAGAAATTCCTGTTGCGGGTGCTTGCGCCCACCCTGAGGCGGTACTGAAGCAACCGTTCCTTCAATGAGCTTGAGAAGCGCCGATTGCACACCTTCGCCTGATACATCTCTGGTAATTGACAGGTTCTCAGATGTGCGAGAAATCTTGTCAATTTCATCAATGTAGACTATCCCGACTTGTGCTTTTTCAATGTCGTAATCACACTTTTGCAGCAGTTTCTGAATGATGTTCTCAACATCTTCCCCTACATATCCTGCTTCTGTGAGGGTAGTGGCATCAGCCATGGTGAACGGTACATTCAGTTCACGGGCCAGTGTCTCTGCGAGTAATGTCTTCCCGGACCCCGTTGGCCCCAGAAGAAGGATATTGCTTTTCGCAATTTCGATGTCGTCGACGATATCGTTGTCATCAATGCGCTTGTAATGATTGTAAACTGCAACTGAAAGGATCTTCTTGGCATCCGCCTGGCCGATCACATATTCATCGAGTATCTTGCGAATCTCGGAAGGTTTGGGAAATTTCGATTTGACAACATCATCTGTCTGTTCAGCAGCAGATTCGCTTCGAATAATGTCGTTGCACAACTCAACACATTCATCGCAGACAAATACCGAAGGGCCCGCAATCAGTTTCCTGACCTCGTGTTGACTTTTTCCACAAAAAGAGCAATGCAGTCCGCGATTGCCCTTGCCTCCCTTTCTGCTACTCATATCTGTCATCTCTCAATGCGAATGAAGTGGTTGCAAACATTTGCTTAATGCTGGATTACTGTCTATTGGCGATTATCTTGTCAATGAGGCCATATTGCAGTGCTTCCTTGGTGTCCATGAAATAATCGCGATCCGTATCACGATTAATTGTTTTCATGCTCTTGCCAGTATGTTTCACCATAATTTCATTGAGTCGTTCTCGCAACCTCAGTATTTCTCGGGCCTGAATGTCGATATCGCTAGCCTGTCCCTGGGCACCACCCATTGGCTGGTGAATCATCATACGGGCGTGAGGAAGCGCCATTCGTTTGTCTTTCGCACCGCCGGCGAGTATTAATGCCCCCATACTGGCTGCCTGACCTACACACACCGTGTTAACATCCGGTTTTACAAACTGCATGGTGTCATAAATCGCCAAACCTGAATTGACTGTACCTCCGGGACTATTTATATACAAATGGATATCTTTGTCAGCACTTTCTGATTCGAGAAACAGTAATTGCGCAACCACCAGATTCGCCATATGATCCTCAATTGGACCAACCAGAAAAATCACTCTTTCCTTCAGCAGGCGGGAATAAATGTCATAGGCGCGCTCACCCCGGCCAGTGGTTTCGATAACCATTGGTACCAAGCCCAATGATTCGATTCTTTGATCGTTATTGTACGTTTCTGTCATCAGAATTATTTTCCCGTTAAACTGAACTTGACTTGTCAATCGGATTACCCGATGCGTCTACGATCAGACTGATCGATTCTTCTTCAGCCGAATCATTATCAGCTTCCGCTGCCACCGATTCATCGGATTCAGAACCCTGGTCTGGACCCTGATCTAAAAATCGACGGGTTTCTTGAGCCCAATTTTCAAACTCTTCCAACTCCATCTCCTTCTCAACCGGTTCAGCATCGAGCAGTACCGTGTCAAGCGCCCTATTTCGCAGATACTCAAAGGTATACGATGGTCGCAGGCGCTCAATTTTTTTCATTCGTGCGTCTTCTGAATCATCCTCAGACAACAGATCGGAATTATTTATTTTCTCATCAATATAAGATTCAATATCGTCACCTTCAATCGGAATTTTTCGTGTCGCAACCAATCGGTCAATCATCAGTTCCAGCTTCAAATCAACTAGAGCCCTGAAATAACTGGTTCGTACAATCTCAGATTCGACGCCTTTCTTGAACTCCTCCTCAATGACTTCTTTCGTTAAGCCAGACAACTTCAGTAGTTGGTTACTTCGGGTTATAACCATTGACTCCGGCAGCGTAAACGAATTTCGCATCAGCAACAAGGCTGACGACAAATTTCTTAAACACTCCAAGCGCTCTTTATCGCACATTGATTCAATTTTTTCCCGGGCTCGTGTACGAAAGTTCTCGTCATCCCGACCTGAAACGCCGAGTGTTTCTAAAAACTCATCAGTAAACTCTCCAGGTATCAGACGCTGGACGAAAAATATTTCAATTTTGTATTCCGTTGAATTCTGACCAAAATCCGTTTTCTCCAGCTCAGTGGAGTCATCGCCCTGTGCGGTATCAGTCAATTTCAAATCTACACTGAATTTGTCTCCTTTTGACTTTCCAATACATGCCTCTACTACTTCCGGAATCTCAGATTTTTCTTCGTCTAGATCAAGAACAAAAGCCTGCGCTTCTCCCCAGGCAGATTTGCCATCTCTAAACTGTTCAATCTGTAAAAGTACTCGATCGTTTTGGGTCGCTGGTTCATCAATGGTTTCAAATGCCTGGTGAGTTTTTTGCCAGCGCTCGATAACCGTGTCAACATCGTTTTCCGTTAGTTTCACGACCGGATTCACTATGTCTTCACCAGCCAGAGTTGGGTCATCAAACTCTGGCAACACTTCATAAAAGACTGTGATTTGATAGTCTTCGGTATCATCATCGACTGTGTAATCTTCTATATAGGGCTGACTAAACGGTTCGATCTCTCGTTCCTTCAACTCATCCTCTACGCGTCCGCCGACCAGTGCCAAAATTGCGTCGTTTTTGATCTGGTCGTGAAACTTTCGTTTGACAACTGTAAGCGGCACTTTCCCCTTCCGAAATCCGGGAACCGACACAGTCCTTGTCATATTTTTCGCGATCTGGTTGACTTCCTGTCCTACCTCGGTACCCGGCAGAACAAACTTCATCCGACGACTTGCTGAATTAACTTCTTCTATCTCCACTTCCATTTACATCTTCCCATATGGAATTACCAATGTTCAAATTTATTTGATATTAAACACACTCACCCCCTTCTACGAAGGTGAAATTACAAATTCAACAGAATTCTGACTGAATCACAGAAAAATTATTCCTGCCATTTCAGCAAGAAATCGCTCCAACTCGCTCAATTCTCAGCAATCCACTATTCTTCATTAGGATCAGCAAATGTAGCTAATTTTGAAGCCGTGTTGTGCATATTCCCGATTAATGGGCGATTAGAACGGAGCATAAATTTGAGTTTGTGAATTCAATCAAATGCTCAACTAATGTTTGTAGTGGGACAATAATCACCGCTTGAATCATCGAACTCAGGAATGCACTATTTTCGGTCGACTTCACGGTTGATTTTATGATTTTGGTGCGAAAGGGGAGACTCGAACTCCCACGGGTTGCCCCACTGGCACCTAAAACCAGCGCGTCTGCCAATTCCGCCACTTTCGCATCAGCGAATTGTGTTAACTTCAGAGTCAGGCACTCCCGATATGCCTGATTCGAGTGAAATAATCAATAGAACTTTTTCAATAATTTCAAAAGAATAAAATTATATTCCCGTATGGTTCCATGAACCGCCCACATTTTTCGAGAAGGTTGACATGAAACTTAACCAATTTTCCACTTTAACTTTTGACTGCTACGGTACGCTGATTGATTGGGAGACCGGGTTGTACAATGCGTTGCAACCGCTATTTGAGATGGTTGGCGGTTCGTTCGAAAAGTCTGACGCGATGACTGCATTTCGAAAAGCTGAGGGCCCCGCTCAGGAAAAAGACCCGAATATGCTCTATGGAGATCTTCTCGCCGCAGTTCACCGGGAAATTGCAAACCAGATGAGCATTGATGCAAGCGAGGAAATGCATCAGAAATTTGCCCGCTCGATCGAACACTGGCCGGCGTTTCCGGATTCAGTTGACGCGCTTCAGTACCTAAAGCAACACTATAAACTCGTCATACTTTCCAATGTTGACAATTTAGGCTTCGCATACAGCAATCGTCATCTTCAGGTTAAATTCGATGCCGTCTACACTGCCGAAGACATTGGTTCCTACAAACCAAACCGGGACAATTTTCACTACATGTTGTCAAAACTGGCGGAACTGGGTATAGAGAAAGAGAACATCCTGCATACCGCTCAAAGCCTCTATCACGACATGGTACCTGCTACTGAACTTGGATTCAGCACCTGCTGGATAGATCGCCGGGCAGGCAAAAAAGATAGTGGTGCAACACCGCCTGTCAATCAAAAAGTAGATGTTGACTGGCGATTTTTGTCACTAGCGGATATGGTCAATGCACACAAGGCTGAGATTAGTTATGGCTGAGTGAGAACAGCTATTTCCAGTTATCATGCACTCACTTTGATCAGTTCGCGGTTGAAAGGCAGTTCTGAGTCTGAATCATTGTCACCGAGCTGCCTCGCCCACAGGTGACCGGAGTAAACGGCTGCAGCAATGGTACCCGGCGCAACACAGTCACCTATTCTGTCAACTGTTGAAACACCCGCACTAAGTAGCCGGTCCATGTTATCAATACATGACTGGTACAACTCATCATTTGGCTGCCTTGATGTTACCATAATGATTTGATCACAGGAAAGCAGCATACGCCGTTCCGAATAACAACAATCAAAGCTGACCGAATGATCGCCAATTTCTTTTATTTCCCATTGCACGCGAATAGCAACTCCCAATTTCGCCAGTAGCTGCTGGATTGCCTGCTGCTCCAGTGTGTAATGAGTCCAGTGGGATACGTCAGGTGCCGGTGTAACGATCGTAACTTCGGCTCCCATTTTGCTCGCCACTTCTGCCATGACACTTCCCATATAAAAGTGATCGTCATCATAGACCACCACCTGTCCTTGCAAAGTGAGTCCATTCATCACGTCATCTGGTGAATAAACCCAGGACTGATCTGACCCTGGCACTGGGATATAGCGTTCGCGTCCGAATCCGTCTGTTCGCCATTTTGCACCCGTAGCTATAACAACTCTGTCAGCCCCAAATTCAATAATGTTGTCAAGATTCATTTCGCTTGAAAGATAAGTCTCGACGTTCGACAGTTTATGCAACTGCTGCATTCGATAGTCTCGCACCCTGCGCCATGCTGATAATCCAGGCAGCGCACTCTCAAACAGGACTCGGCCGCCAAATTCATCATTGGCATCGGTTAAAGTTACCCGATAACCGCGCTTGCCCAAAGCAACTGCACACTCAAGTCCAGCCGGACCTGCCCCTACAATCAGAACAGACTCCACTGACTTCGCCGCTGGAATGATTTCCGGGTGCCAACCGCGCCGCCATTCCTCACCCATTGTCGGGTTTTGGGTACAGCGAACAGGTGTCATCGTGTAGTCTCCGGTTATGCATATATTGCATCCGATACACTCCCGAATATCGTCCAGCCGTCCTTCCTCTATTTTTTTAGGTAAAAAAGGATCAGCAATGGAAGGACGCGCAGCGCCAATCATATCGAGTACGCCTCGCTTAATCTGTGAAACCATCGTGTCCGGTGATGTAAAGCGACCGACGCCCACTACCGGTTTGCTAGTGACTTGCTTGACCCGTTGAATATATGGTTCCTGAAATCCTTCCGGTTGAAATCGGGAAGTTGCGGAATCGTTGTCCCAGTCACTGACATTAACATCCCATAAGTCCGGCAATTCAGCCAGCATGCTGACCACTTCAATCCCTTCTTCATCGCACTGCAACCCATCTTCACCCATCATTTCGTCCATCATCCAGCGGACTGCGATCGCACAGCGGTCACCCACCGCTTCCTTTGCATCAATGATCAGTTCTTTGAGAAATCTGGCACGATTTTCAAGTGAGCCGCCGTATTCATCAGTTCGCTGATTAAATCGCTTTGACAGGAATTGAGATGGCACAGTGAGCATATGTGCTGCATAAACATAAACGATGTCAAAACCGATGGCCTTGGCTCTCAGTGCAGCCCTGCGGTAAATCGCTCGCAATTCACGGATATCACGTAGTGTCATTTCCCGCGCAGACACCGGATCATAGCCTGGATTCGGTCCACCTGAGGCGCCAATCGGAATGGTGCGAGAAAAGTGATTCGGCGCCATGCGACCACTGTGTGCGAGTTCAATTGCAGCCAGTGAATTCTGAGCATGTACGGCTTCCACCATCAGGGAGTGCTGTTCGATGTCGTTATCATCCCACAGACGCTGTTCAATATATGGAGAAATATCAGAGGTATGATGAATATCACATTCCTCGGTTGACACGACAGCCCAGCCACCCTCAGCCTTCATCCCGCGCATCGCAGCCGCAGTCTTGGGTCGCGCATAGCCCATACCGCAGCAATGCGGTACCTGATAGAAACGATTTCGAGCAACAACCGGTCCGATTTGAACCGGTTCAAAGAGAATGTCGTAGCGAGGGTCGCGCATTGCCTTCAGAGAATTCCTCTGCTCTGGAAGTTCTTCACTGGCAGGTCAGCATCATGCTTAACCGTTCCAAATACCCTCTCGAACAAGATCGTCCATGGTTGCTTCAATGCCCTTGCGCAGAATACTAACGACTTCGTCTACATCATCACGACTCAAAATGAGTGGGGGCGATAAAACGTTGAGGTGGGCAATTGGACGAACTATCAAACCAAGCCTCTGGCAGTGAGCAGCAATTCGATCGCCGATTACAACCTCATCATCGAACAGTTCTTTGGTGCTTGCATCTTTCACGTTTTCGACGCACATCATGAAGCACTTGCCGCGCACGTCACCCACAATTGGAAGATCACGTAGCGTATTCAATTGCGCTTCAAAATACGGGCCAACCTCGCGAACGTGTTCACAAATGCCTTCTCGCTCAATAATCTCAATATTCTTTAGTGCGGCTCGGCAGCAAACTGGATGTCCGGAATAGGTAAATCCATGAGTAAACAGCGAACCATCTTCTGCAGGCTGACTGATCACCTCATAAATTTCATCTGATAGCATGGTTGCCGAGAGCGGCAGATAACCTGACGATATACCTTTTGCTGCTGTAATGATGTCAGGTTTGATTCCGAACACCGGTTCAGAACTCAGCATATGGCCAATCCGACCAAATCCGGTAACCACTTCATCCGAAATATATAAAACGCCATACTTTTGACAGACTTCCAGCGTACGACGATGATAGCCTTCGGGTGGCACAATCACCCCACCGGCCCCCATGATGGGTTCAGCGATAAACGCCGCCACATTGTCTTCACCCAACCTCAGAATTTCATTCTCCAATTCTTCGACCAGAGAGTCGCAAAACTCAGAATCTGAACAATTGTCAGGTTTGCGATATACGTTTGGACAAGAGACATAGGAAACCAAGTCCGGAGCGAGGTCAAAGCCGGTATGATCAGCCTTGACACCTGTCAAAGTCATTGCAAGGTAGGTACTACCGTGATAGGCATCTACCCGAGAAATGATTTTTTTCTTTGACGTTTTTCCAAGTCTGTTGAAATAGTAGTGAATGATTCTGATCGCAGAATCGTTCGCCTGCGAACCGCCTGTTCCATAGAAAACATGGTTGAGATTGTCGGGTGATATCTCTGCAAGCTTGGACGCGAGTTCTGCAGATGGCGGTGTAGTCAAATGATTGAAAGAAGAATAGTAAGGAATCGCACGGACCTGGTCAGCAATCGCGTCGGCCATCTCATCGCGGCCGTAGCCAATATTGACGCACCACAATCCACCAATTCCGTCTATATAGCGCCCACCATCGCTGTCGAATACATAAGCGCCATCAGCTTCTGCCACAACCAGCGAACCCTCTTCGTGGAACACGCTAAAATCGGTCCAGGGGTGAATGTAGTGATCAACATCCTTTTGCCATAGGTCCTGTGTGTCATATTTTTGTTTGAGTGCCATTTTTGAACATCTCCTTCTAAATGATATGTACTACCTGAATCGCCTCAATCATCAGTAGTGACGGCGATAACCTCAATTTCCATCAGCCATTCGGGTTTGGCTAAACCCTGGACAATCAAGCCGGTCGATACCGGATAAACCCCTTTGAGCCATTTGCCAATCTGCCTGTAAACGGGCTCACGATAAGCCCGGTCGGTAATAAATACTGTAATCTTACAGATGTCTCCCAGCTTCGACCCTGCCTCTTGGAGTAATTGATCGACATTACGCATGGCCTGATCAGTCTGAGCCGCGGGGTCACCAATGCCAACTATGTTTCCTTCAAAATCACTACCCACCTGACCTCTGACAAAAATCATATTGCCAGCTCGTACTACCTGACAAAAATCGTTGTCAAGATTCTGATCAGGATAGGTGTCTTTGGTGTTAAATTTTCGTAATCTGGTATGTTCAGCCATAACTTTAATTCGGTCTGCTAATCAAGCTTGATATTGTCTGAAAGTCCAGCAGCCTTTTTTACGAACTCCAAACTTTCGGAAAAATCGTGATTCACATAAACAGCATTGAGGTGAGCAAATGGAGGTGACTGCGCAAACAGTTGAAATGTCAGTTTGTGCCCGGCATAGTCTGAATTTAGCAAATCACGGGCCAATGCCAGCAACTTACGACGGTCTTCGAATTGCCACTCATCGTTAATGGAATAGTATTTTTCCAGCCAGAACTTAATTTCTTCAGAATTAAAACTGGAGAGGTCCGGTGTGAGACAAATCTGACCACCGCACAACTCTCGTGCGAGGTGCATCATGTGGGGTAACTGGCTACAAGCTAAAACGCGCCCTGTATAGAGTAGAGACTGGTTTGGCATCAGCAGTCCTTTGGGGCTGACTTGAGCCTCAGCAATCGCCGCAGTGAGGTGTGCATTAATGCCTTCGCGATAGCAGACCAATTGTGCAATTTTCTCTCGAACCGCCTGCTGCTTGTCAAGTCCAGTTTGACGGACATTCAACAGTGCAGTACCGATCATCATGTCTGCAGTTTTTTGGATTCTTTGGACAAAAGCAAACGCACTGTATCGATGCAACGTTGCGCGAATGAAAGTCGCCGCTCGAGTATGCTGATAGAACAGAACATCTTCCCAGGGAATCAGCACGTTGTTAAAAATCATCATGCTGTCAATTTCATCAAATCGGTTTGCAAGGGGATAGTCTTCGCTCGCCCCTCTGCCGACAAAACCGGTGCGACAAATATGAACAAGTCCTTCCGCATTCATCGGCACGATCGCGCCGAGCGCATAGTCTGACAGTTTCTGATCGCCCCAGTTCGCAATTGTGGGTTTAACGAAGGCCTGCTCTGCATATGCCGATGCGGTCTCATACTTCGCACCGCGAACCACAATCCCCGCATCAGTTTCCTTCACCACGTGAAGCAGCATATCCGGGTCTTGGTCCTGCGGACGCTTGGAACGGTCGCCTTTGGGATCCGTGTTGGCAGAAACGTGAAACACATCTTCTCGAATTACGCGGTCGATGTGATTCTTGATGTTTTCGGCAAACTGAGGGTCGATTTCAGCCAGAACATCGCTGCCATCATAAAGCGACCACATTTCACCGACCGTTTCGTCACCGACTCGAGTCACCACACCACCAATTTCGTTTAGTACCACATCAACGCCGCGTCGACGTTTGTACCAATCTTCGCGCGCGTAAGGCATCTTCAGGAGTTCGGCAAACTTTTCTCCGTGGTCGTTGGTGTAGCTCAGCAGGTCTCGATACTTTTCGCGATGTGTCATATCAAATATGGTGGCGCGAACATCGACAAGTGGTTTAAACGCTGGATGATTTGCTACATCATCCACGCGCTGTCCTTCCATCCAGACTTCTCGTCCATCTCGTAAGGACTCCCTATACTCCTGTCCCGTTCGTAACATACGCCTTATACCTATAGAAAAATGAAATCTGCCTAGTTCACCGCAGGATTCAAAACCCAAACTGCAAAAGTTGACTTAGCATCTCTTAAAAATGTGAAATATAGCATATATGAACGACACTATTTCTGTCGTACTTGTGGTCGAAACCTATACTCTAAGGCAAACATTTCGAGTAGATTCGATTCCCAGACCTCTGCCATCAGTTTCAGCGATAGTCCAACATACCCAGGGAGACAGGATAGACAGAGATTTGGAAAAATTCCGAAATTAATTCAGGATATTTTTTCAACAAAAAAAAACGATTGTTGAAGTGAAAGGCTTTGATGGTCTGCACGGGTCAAAGACGCGCAAGTCAATGAAAAGTACCCAATTGCAGAGAGGTCAGAGTTGAAAGATAGTGGAGATTTTTTAGTTTGGAACAAAAGAAATTTCTGAACGATTTTTTGTGAGGATTTGATCGAATTTTCCGTTCAAAAAAATAGGCCGCCATTGCTGACGGCCAAATCGTAGGAGGATAAAGCTACTAGATCAAATCTTTCGTCAGGCTGCTAACTTCCTCGCATAGTTTGCAGACCTAATCTGGGTGGAATTCGACTGGCTTTGCGGTCGAGTATCCCTTCCCTGTTCAGTATTCGCACTGCGGATTAGTTTAGCATTCACCGCACGTCGAATTTCGTATCTCGGGATACCGATGTCTTCAAGTTGAGCATCAGTCAATCCCTGGAGTTCGCGAATGGTTTGGCGTCGAATTCTTGCATCATTAATTTTCGTTAGGATTCGGCCAATTGAATTCCCGATTATTATGTACTTTTTCGCCCGTTGATATGGACGGATATCAATTGTATTTTGATTAAGGTTAGTCACTTTGTTCACCCAAAATAAACAATAAAAGTCATCAGTTAAATTTAATTTTGCTTCCAGCCGTTTATCCGACCAGGTTCACGATAATAAAAATTACCGCCACCGCACCGATAAAGGCAATTCCAACTCTATCATGAATTTTCTGAAACATCTAAGTTTTCCCTCCGTATATGTTTCGTAAGTTACTCGTCTATTTCCGAGTTGATTTCGATAAACTGAATCGCTCGTGACTCGTCTTTTGACTTGTGTATAGAATAATGTCACTTTGCAATATTTCAAGAGATATTTTTTCCTATTAACATGAGTATTTATTCATATATTGAATTCCCATATTTCATCTTTATTTGTTTGTTTATTAAGCATTAGCAATAATTATTTCAAATTTTCTGTCGATTTCTTTTGCCAACATTACTCACACATAAAGAAGTACCATAAATCAATCATGCAACAGCGCGCATACTCTAGACTGAAACACTTCAAACAGCCTGAACAAATTATTCACTGTGGTCGGGTAAAATGTGCGTCTTACGAAATTAAGCTATGCAACAGTATTGTCTTTATGTAATGGCGATTTGAGGAGTAACCCATGGCTGTCGGTACGCTATATAACAAAATCTGGAACAAGCACACAGTGTGTGAATTGCAAACCGGTCAGCACCAGCTGTTCATCGGACTGCACCTGATTCACGAAGTTACCAGCCCGCAGGCTTGCGACATGCTTCGTGAAAGAGGACTGCCCGTGCTGTTTCCTGACCGAACGATAGCTACTGTCGACCATATCATACCGACGACTGATCAGTCCCGTCCCTACCGCGACGCGCAGGCAGAAGCCATGGCACAAGCACTGCACGACAACACCTCAGAGTTCAAAATTCGGTATTTCGGCGTAGGCTCTGCTGAGCAGGGAATTGTACATGTGATGGGCCCGGAACAGGGTATGGTTCATCCAGGTATGACCGTGGCTTGCGGCGACTCTCACACATCCACACATGGTGCATTTGGGACACTGGCATTTGGCATTGGCACCACTCAAGTCGGCGACGTGTTAGCCACTCAATGCTTGAGTATGGACCCACTCAAAGTGAGAAAAGTACAAATCGATGGTAAGCTTCCAACTGGCGTTTTTGCTAAGGATGTCATCCTGCACGTAATTCGGAAGCTTGGCGTGAAAGGCGGAATTGGCTACGCTTATGAGTATTGTGGTTCCACCATTAAGGCAATGACGATGGAAGAGCGTATGACAGTCTGCAATATGTCAATTGAAGGTGGTGCAAGAATTGGTTACGTTAACCCTGACTCGATAACCTATGCATACCTGGAAGGACGTCCGTATGCACCAAACGGGGAAGCTTGGGAACGAGCTGTCCAGTACTGGGAAACTATCAAATCAGATCAGGAAGCCCGTTATGACGACGAAATACAGATTAACGCAGAACAAATCGCCCCTCATGTAACCTGGGGAATCAATCCTGGACAAAGCGTAGGTATTGACGAATCGCTTCCAGATCCGACATTACTGCCAGATGGCGAGCGACAGACAGCAGAACTTGCTTATCGACACATGAACCTGAAACCTGGTCAGTCAATGAACGGTGTAAAAATTGATGTCGTATTTATCGGTAGCTGCACAAACTCACGGATTGAGGACTTGCGTGCGGCAGCCACTATCGCTAAAGGACAGAAAGTTTCGGGGAATGTGCGGGCGATCGTGGTACCGGGCTCCCGCCAAGTTGCGACACAATCCGAAAGTGAAGGGTTACACGAAGTTTTCATTGATGCTGGATTTGAATGGCGAGAACCTGGCTGCTCCATGTGCCTTGCGATGAATCCAGACCGGTTGGAAGGCAATGAAATTTCTGCCAGTACCAGCAATCGAAATTTCATTGGTCGCCAAGGTAGTCCAAATGGGAGAACGCTACTGATGTCACCGCAAATGGCCGCCGCGGCTGCAGTCAATGGTCAGGTAACCGACGTTCGCACACTTGCGCACTAGGAGATAAAGTATGTCAGATAACAAAATTGTGCAGATTACTGGTAAAGCGATCGTCATACCCGGCGATGATATTGATACCGACCGAATCATTCCAGCACGTTTTCTGAAAGAAATTACATTCACCAACCTTGGCAAATACCCATTTTTTGATGAACGTTTTGATGTTGAATTAAAAGAGAAGCAACATCCCTTTAACGACCCGAACTGTCGAGATGCCAAGATCCTGTTAGTCAACAAGAATTTTGGCTGTGGTTCCAGCCGCGAGCACGCGCCACAGTCTCTGAAACGATGGGGAATTGACGCTGTTGTTGGGGAATCATTTGCTGAAATCTTTGCATCGAACTGCATTACCCTTGGCATTCCAGCGGTTACAGTATCCAGCGACAGTATTCGTGCCTTTCAAGCGGCGACTCTGAAGGATGTAAGTTTGATCTGGACAGTCGATCTTGAGAACTCCACTGTCTCCAGTGCTAAAGCATCAGCAGAGTTATATATGCCCGAACACCACAAGAATACATTGAGGAAGGGGTTGTGGGATAGTACCTCGCTACTGCTTGAAAACGTAGACCAGGTTAGACAGCTATACGATCAATTGCCCTATACCAACAACTACGGATCGTAATCTGCGAGAAAAATCAAGCCAGATGCAACTGAAATCAGTGGAATCCAGAATATACGCGGTAAAGCCAAATCAATACTCCACTGGCAATAAGAGCAAAGGCGGCTATCATAAAGAAGGCGATGTTGTAATTACCCGTTGCAACAACAATCCCGCCGAAAAGTGGTGGCATGACTGCAACACCGGCATATATGACAAACTGTACACCGGCTGTCCAATTGTGTGATTCATTCGCCGGTGCCTGATCAGCAATTTCAGCCAGGAATATTCCGTTCCACCCGTGAGTGCTTGCACCAATCACGAAAGAAAAGACGAAGAGTAAAAATACATTCCAACTGTCGGATACCAGATACATTCCACAAAGAGAAACCGCTGAGACAACTCCAATCAGCGTCAAAGTGTATTTGGGAGTCAGCCATTTGTCCGATAACCCACCCCATGCTACGCGACCAATCACTCCACCTATGTTAACAAAAAGGAAACAGATTCCTGCGTCTACCAGACTGAAATCCCGGGTAACCAGATATACAACGAAGTAGCTGCCGACGCTGACCTGTACACCCGCATAGGTAAATCCCACTAATGCGAATCCTCGAAGCAATGGATTCTTAAAAACATCAATGACTGGTTGGACCAATTGCGAAAACGACCAGGTCAACTTTGTTTTGTTGCGATCACGATCATACTCGGCTCGCATCGGCTGCAGCATCAGGATTGAGATGATTCCCATTATCGCTATGGCGAAAACACCTGCCTGCCAGTGCCAGAGTACAGCAATGTACGGCACAATGACTGCCGCCGCCGCACCTCCGACAGTCACTCCTGACTGCTTAATTGAAAAGAAGACACCTCGATTGCCTGAATGTGAGACCCTGAGCAAAACAGGCGCATGTGCTGGATTAAGTGGACCGTAAGCAATGCCCAAAAAAATTGCACACAATATTGTCGCAGTTGGAGTCGCCAGTGTGAAAAATGAGAGCCCAAGCGTTGAAGCAATAGCAGAAATCTGCAAAATTCGAATTGGACCATAGCGGGCGATGAAGCGGGTGCAAAAACTCCCGAAAAACATAGATACAAAGTAAACGAACCCAGTAAAGAGTCCGACATACGAATCGCTGATCCCAATATCTGGAAAGGAATCCGGCGCGCTCACGGCAACTGCGAGAATAGAAGAACTTCCCACAGCCATGGTGAACATCATGGCCAAGGTAACGCCCAAGCCAGCGGGGAACAATTGCATCAGGAATGTCTTGTTATCAGATCCAACTGATCAACTATTCTGACAATCGGTTAGTTGATCAGCAATCAAGTTGTGCAGCAAGATCTATGAAGTCTCTGGCTACAACCGTGTACTGAGCAGTTGGCTCCAAATCTGCAGTTTGTTTCGGTCCATATTCGGTTGGCCTTGGTACAAATGCGGTCTTGTAGCCACACTTCGCTGCTGCAATCAAGTCAGAGTTGTGAGCTGCAACCAGCATGCATTGGCCGGGGTCCAAACCAAGCATGGCCGCAGATTTCAAATAGCTTTCCGGCTGAGGTTTGTAATGCCCGACAACTTCAGCGCCAAGAACCATATCCCACGGCAATCCGGCGTTGCGCGCCATGTTTACAATCAAGGCAACGTTGCCATTCGACAGCGTTGCGATGATGTAGATTGTCTTCAGCCGTCGTAAGCCTTCCACTGAATCTGCCCATGGACTGAGGCGATGCCAGGCTCGGTTCAAATGCTGTTTGATGGTTTCATCGAGCGCGTCTACTCCAAAATCGACGAGTACTTCATTCAGGTTTTCGTAGTGAAGATCATCCAACTTGACCCATGGTCGATTACCGCTGCGAATGCGTTCCATAGCAGGCTGGTACTTGCTACGCCACAAGTCAGCAAACAATTCGCCATCGACTTGATTGAGTTGCGGCACTGCCTCAACCTCCCTTGCGATACTGCTTCGCCAATCAACGACAGTACCGAACACGTCAAATAATATTGCTTTCAGATTTTTTGGCATAAATTGAAGGAAACTGGTGAGCCGTCGACTAGCCTCTGAATTGAAATTGCTTTCTGGCGAAGCCACCAATATCAAAGAGAATCTGTATTTTATAATTTTTTGCTCCGGGCGATTAGCTCAGCGGGAGAGCGCTGCCTTCACACGGCAGAGGTCACTGGTTCAATCCCAGTATCGCCCACCAATCTCTATACAGGTTAATTCGGATTCTGCTTGGCCGACAGTCGAATATTCAAGTAATTTCCAGCCAGAATTGCAGCACTTCCAATTATCGTTGGCAAATCGATTGGCTCTGCGTAGAGTAAAAGGCCGGCAATTGCAATCATTGGTAAACGAAAGTACTCTACCGGCACAATTGAAATCAAATCCATCAGCTTGAACGCCCGCGCCATGCAATAATGTGCGGCCATTACTCCAGCCGTTACAAAAATGATCAAACCAAATGTAAACAGGTCGGGTGTCTTGTAAGTGCCGATGGCGAACATGAGCCCTGTTGACAAAGGTAACTGGAGCACAGACATATAAAACAGTATGCAAAGCGGGGTTTCAGTTTGCGTCAGTTTCCGTGTACCCAGCATACCACCAGCAAATCCGAGTGCACCTATCAGCATGACGAGCGCACCGAGTTCCACCTCAAAACCAAAGGGCCGAACAATAATCACGACTCCAGTAAATCCGATCAGAACATATAGAAAACGTTCAAGTGTCAGTTTTTCCTTCAGAAATATTGGTGCAAGTAATGCAATCCAGATAGGGACTGTGAATTCGAGTGCAAATACGTGAGCAAGGGGAATTGTCCCTATCGCAAAAACCCAACCGAATTGTCCAACAAAGTGCACACAATTTCGAATGAGGTGAACACCAATTTTTTGTGTTCTTATTTGCTGAAATCCTTCCCTGGACAACCCCACCAGAATAGTGATAAAAAATACTGAAACCACCGATCTGAAGAAAACGATTGTTGCAGCGTCGAGTTCGAATGTGGTTTCACGAATCGCAATGGCAACTGTGGTGTAGCAGACAAGTGTGCCCGTCATCCAGGCATATGCGACACCTGCCCGATTGGAGATCTTAATCAGGGTACTGTGGCTTGATGCGGGTTAGCGGTTCTGAATTGCTCGCTGCAAAGTTGCAGACATCAGTCACCCTATTGGACTACTCGAAAATTACAACCGCTGAGGTTCCCGGTAAAAGCAGTTTGTCGTTTTCTGTAAACCTCAAATTCACAGTGTATTCGGGTTCATCAACGTACACTTGAGGAAATAGTGTCGGAATTTGAACTGATGCAGTGTAGCTTTGTCCATCCACAACAGCGTCAACAGATTGGCTTGCATTCAGTCGCTGCCAGACTTCGGGCGATACGTTAACCTGCACAATGTACTGATCCACACTCGCCAAAGTCATCAACGGCGCTTGCGATAATTCTGGATCAACATTCAGTCCAGGGTGAACATTGCTATTGACAACCAGCGCATCGAAGGGAGCAGTCAGTTGAGTGAGCGACAATTCATACTCAGCTAAACTTAGGCTTGCCTGGGCGATGGCAAGATCAAACTGAGCCTTCTTGAGCGCGTTTTCTGACTCTTCATACAATAATAGAGACAGAGAACCGCGATCATACATATCCTGCTGTCTTGTGAATTTAGCATCCGCGTCATTAACCTCAATTTGCATTCTTGCTACTTGATTCCTAGCAATTCTTAGCATTGCTTTCTGCCGAGTGGAATCAAGTTCAATCAGAATTTCGCCAGACGTCACCCGGTTGCCCACACTTGAATTAACCTGGGCTACCGTGCCTCTTACAATTGAATTAATTTCAATTACTGATTGAAAAGAGACTCTGCCATCCAAAGTCTCTGCAGCAGTCGCCTGGGAAAACAGAAACACCAATGCAAGAACTGCCAGAAAGCCTTGAGTAGATAACATTCGCTTAGACATCAGTTCACCCTACCTCACCGTTTGGTTGAATTGCTCAAATTTCTGCAGTTGGAACCCTGCCTCCGTCAACTCTAATCGAATTACCAACGGTTAATATACCTGATGAATTCCTGAATTGCCGCAGACATCGTTTCGCTATACTTTATATAAATACCAGCGCCTCATCAAAATTTCGTGCTGCGAAAATATTCACCTAAACAACTAGATTTCTGTACAGTTCGATAAACTGCGGTATCTGTCAATGAATGAAGCCATCAGAATCTCTACCCTGAATTCGTCCCCTAAATCTTTCGCTCCCGGCATTCAAAACATACTGGAAGGCCGAGAACGCTACTATATTCGGGGTGGTGCAATGGTAGTCATTGCACTGAACGCTGGCGACCAGTTTGAAATTGTAGACCCCGAAGGTCTTCAGTGTGTACACATCGTCGCATTCGATGCCAGCGGTAATTTCAGTTCTGGGCAATTCACACCTGATCGGATGACGAACGGTGTGGAGCTCGCATTAATGTTGGAACAGGTATCACCTGGAGCGACAAAGATTAAGCAAAAACTGAAACTCTTTGATATCGACCTTGCATCTGCACCAACTGCTGAATTACTGGGCGGGCAGAGCAGCCCCGGTTCACGGTTTAGCCGGGTCGTAGAAACAGAATGTATTGGAATTTTCGGTGCACCCGGTGGTCCAATGAATGCAGCAGAGCAAAATCCGCCGACAGACCTGATACTGTGGGTCACTCGATGTACTGCATCGGAAGATGAAATCGAAATTCCGACAGACCCCCTGGCGGATGCCATTCAAGACTTTACCATCAAGGCAGCGACCGCAAAGAGTTATGAAGTCAAAGAGGGAGAATACATCCAAATTCTCGACATTAGCGGCCGTCAATGTTCAGACTTTCAGTGCTTTGATGTGAAAGCACTGGATCGCGGATTAGAGCGAAATCTGGATGCGACTGCGACCCGTACAATGGTAGGCTCTGCCTACCCCAAGCCGGGTTTGTTTTCGAAGTTCTTTGATGTCGGTCTAGAACCAGTAATCGAAGTGATCCAGGACACTTGTGGGCGTCACGACAGTTTCGGTTTGGCCTGCGCCAGCAAATATTACGACGAAATGGGGTATCCAGGTCACGCTAACTGCTCTGATAATTTTAATTTTGCAATTCAGGAATATCCCATCGTTCCAAGAAAGGGCTGGATGGCAATTAATCTGTTTTTCAACTCATTTTTTGACGACCACTACCAACTCTACATGGATGAACCCTGGTCCAGACCAGGAGACTATGTACTAATGCGTGCGACCAGGGATTTAATTTGCATTTCATCATCCTGCAGTGATGATATCGACGCGGCGAATGCGTGGAACCCCACGGATATTCAGGTGCGTGTTTACAGGGATAAAGAACTTTTCAAGCGAACCATTGCGACGCGTAAAACCGTTGATGAGGAAATGATCATGACCCAGGAAACCGGATTTCATCCAGAAACTTCGAAACTAACGAGAGACTTCGTTGATTATGCGGGATTTTGGCTGGCCAATACTTATACCAACCTGGGTGAAGTCGCGGAATACTGGGCATGCCGCGAAAGTGCGGCATTGATTGATCTTTCACCCCTTCGTAAATACGAAGTGTTAGGCCCTGATTCAGAAAAGTTGCTTCAGACTTGCGTAACCCGGGATATCAAAAAACTCTCTGTCGGACAAGTCACCTATACAGCCATGTGTAATGTTTCAGGTGGCATGATTGACGATGGTACCGTGTTTCGTTTGGGACAGGACAATTTCCGCTGGGTGGGCGGCTGCGATGATTCCGGTCTATGGCTCCGTAAGCAGGCAGAGGAACGCGGTTTAAAGGTCTGGGTGCGAGACTCCACCAGCCAACTTGTCAATCTTCAGATCCAGGGACCCGACAGCCGCAAAATTCTGCAGGAAACGGTGTGGACACGTCCCGATCAGGCAAATGTTGAGGAACTGAAGTGGTTTCGATTTTCTATCGCCAGAATGAACGATGCCAATGGAATTCCTATTGTTCTTTCTCGCACTGGATATACGGGCGAGTTAGGTTACGAGATATTCTGCCATCCAAGGGACGCGGCTGAAGTATGGCGAATTTTAATGAATGCTGAAGGTGCGAAAAACTTAAAGCCAATGGGCCTTGGCGCACTGGATCTTCTTCGAATCGAAGCCGGACTAATATTTGCCGGGTCTGAATTTTGCGAACAAACTGATCCATTTGAAGCTGGCATTGCCTTTACAGTTCCGATTAAGTCAAAGACGGATGACTTCATTGGGCGAGATGCGTTGATCAAACGAAAGGGAAATGCGCAACGCAAACTGGTTGGACTGGACATTGAAGGCCGTGAAGCAGTCGGAGGCGGTGATGGCGTATTTACCGGCCGCCAGAAAGTTGGAGAAATCACCAGTGCCTGTATTTCACCGGTCCTTGGCAAATCAATTGCTCTATGCAGGATGAATATCGAATATGCGGATATTGGAACTGAAATCGAAATTGGCAAACTCGATCACCATCAAAAGCGTATTCCGGCAGTCGTTGTTCCTTTTCCACACTTTGATCCAGAAAAGAAACGCGTACGCGGCCTGTACGACTGAATTTAATTTGGTGCTTCTGAAGTAGTGGAATCAATCAGGTTGCCACCACTGCTTCCTAGTAGAATTGGATCGATCCGAAAATTTGAGTAGAGGGTTCTAAGAAGCCAACCACAAAGTCATATCCCAAGATAAGCCTTTTTTACATGCTCATTATTGGCGAGACTTTGAGCGGTTCCATCAAGGGTAATCTTGCCATTTTCCAGAACGTAGCCGTGGTCGACGATTTTCAGCGCCAAGTCGGCATTTTGCTCAACAAGTATGACCGTTACACCACTTCGATGAATCTCCTGCAGGATCAGACTAATTTCCTGCACAATTAGCGGAGCCAATCCCAGCGATGGCTCGTCAAGTAACAGAATCTTGGGCCTCGACATTAACGCCCGACCAATTGACAGCATCTGCTGTTCACCGCCACTCAATGTTCGAGCCTGTTGACCAATTCGCTCTTTCAGTTTTCCAAAATGGGAAAAAACCGACTCCAAGTCCTGACTGATCCGCTGCTTGTCTTTATAAATGTACGCACCCAGCATCAGATTTTCCAAGACTGTAAGATCTTTGAACACGCGCCGTCCCTCAGGCACATGTGCGATTCCTCGGGCTAGCAGCTTGTCAGCTTCGATGTGATCAATCCTTTCTCCGTCCAGCAATATTTCACCGGAACTGGGTTTGACCAGTCCCGAAATGCTACGTAGGGTGGTGCTCTTGCCTGCTCCATTTGAGCCGATCAATGTGATTAATGAACCGGATGAAGCGGTAAAGCTGATGCCCCTCAGAGCTGCGACGTTGTGGTAGTTAACCACAAGATCGTTAACTATCAGTTCCATTCCTTTCATCTACCCACAGTTGACTCGCATATAAAGATCGAATCATTTTGAATTGTTTTCTGCATTTACTCCTCTGTGATAAACCAGTGCCGGTGTAAAGATCTCGTAGGCTTCCCATAATTTTCGAGTTCCCGGCAGCGGCTGACTTTTTCTTGAATCAAACCCTGCAACACCCGCCAGATCGATGACGAACTGGCGGATGGTTGGGTCGTGTCCCGGCGGCGAGCGCACACGCGTGATGCCGCGGTAATAACGATACTCATAGAGACACGCAACCTGATCGTTTCCAACCGCATTGCGCGCCTTGACATCCGGATTGTTTCTCGCCATGTAGTTCAAATCATGAATGTAACAGGCAGTCACCGCATCAAACACCAGACACTTGCGCAGATCATCCGCATGGTCAAACTGACGCGTGGCGATTTTTGAGCCGTTTTTCAATACACTGAACCACGTCTCAATATGCCAGCGCTTCTCATACCAGCGGACAATCTTGTGAACATTGTCGACACTGGCCTGACCCTCGGTCGTCAGCAGCAGCCAGTGCAGCGGCTTTTGATCCGGTGAAACACCCATCTCATCCACGCTTAGCGCAAGCATCTTCACCGGGGTTTTGTCTTTCACTGCCGCAGGCGCCCTCAGCGTCACCTCGCAGGCGCGGATCTCAAGCCTTGCCTTGCGCCCCTTGCGGGCGCGCCTGCCGCCGCACGCCGCAATCCGAATCGTCTTGTGCGCCGTCACCGGCTGGCCTTTCATATGCGCATCCAGCTTCTCAGCGCTGCCGTCTTCTAATATCACCTTGCGCTTGCGCGCCGCATTCGAGCGAACCAGCAGCCCATCGCCGTGATCCTGCGCATCACGCAATAACGGCCACAAATCCGCTTCCCGATCACACACCGTCACCACACGGGTGCTGCTGCACGCATCAGACAACTCACGCGCACGCAGCAACCCATCCATCCAGCGCCGGCTTTCTTTCTCATCGGTGTCTGCCTTTTCCGATTCAAGAACTTTTTTGTCGGTCCTGCGAAATCCAGCATTGAGCGCATACACACCCAGCGTGCGTCCCGTCTCAGTGACCGCAATCCCAAAATGCGCCAGTATCCCGCTGGCGCCCTTGCCGCGGCCGCCTATCCCGACCAGACCTTCCGTCTCAGAAAGTCCGTGATAGTTCAGCGTCGTCGTGTCCTGCACCGCCAGCACCACTGACTCTGCCTCACAACGCTCTGCCAGCGACGCCTGGTGCGGCTCTAATATATGTTCCATCCTCACCTGCTCATTCGACAACAGCCGATACGCACCTTTGCGGTCCGCACGATTCGGAAACATCGAAGCAATCGACTTGCCCTGATGGTCCACCCAGGCCCTGCCCATCGCAATAATCCGCCCGCGCACCCGACCGTCACTGTGACTCGTGCGCGCATACTCCCGCTCTGCCCAGTGCGCCTTGTCATCCAAATATACCGCCTTCGGCTTTGTGATCGCACGGTATTGCTCCCTGCATAACTGATCTTTCCAGTCATCGGACAGCGGCTTGAACCAAATCGCTTTCGGCGTCCCAGGCTGCGCACGACGCTGGGCATGACCGCTGGTGAACCGATCACACTTGTGCCACCCGGCAGCCCCATAACAGCTGCCCCGGTAACACCCATCAACATACGTATACATCAATAACGGACGAACCTTATGGCAACGCTCCCAGTCACTGGCAACGCACTTCGATACCCGCTCCAGCGCCACCGATGCCAGCCCATAAACCCGCGGAATCAGCAAAAACCGCTGGTTGCAGATCACTTTTTGCAAATTCGACACCCGCGCATCCTGACTCCAGCCAATCCATTCGTCTCTCGCCTTTTGATGCCAGCTCGCGGCAGCAAACCCTATCCCGCCAACAATCCCATATTCGGATGAAACAATCCAGTAGCGAAGCTGCGCACCCGGTGCACGACCGAATCCGTTGGGATGATGCTTCTCCATCATCGCATCCCAGCTGCGGCGCTGTTCGCAATCGTCAATCACCGCAACGCGAATGTCGCCCAAGTCCTTGAACTGAAGACGAGACCGCTGCAATGAATCCAGCCCCTCAGGCGCAGAGGCGGAAACCCGGGTTTCCGGAACCCCCGCCCGCTTCTCGGGCAATGCAAATCCCACTTTGTCAGCCAGCTTCACCACAGTTTTGCGAGCCGAACTGATCATCGGCCGGTTTTGGCTGTCATGCCAGTCGTCTAACCGGCATAATAACCGCGCAAGATCTCCGAGGCTGACCGATGGACGTTCCGACTCCTTGATCAACGCTTCGATAGTGCCGGCACTGAATTGGCGCATTCCAATTTGCATGCCGATATTTTCTAATATTTATCCTCCGTTGTCAACTGTGGGCATATGAAAGGTTCCATTCTTCAACCTCCACCCAAGTAAGCTTGAATCACATTGGGATTATTTCGCACCTGATCTGGCGTACCGTCATCAAGCACCGTACCAAAATTCAGGACAACCAGTCGGTCACATAGTCCCATCACAGCTTTCATGTTGTGCTCGACCAGCACTATCGAGATCCCTGACTCGCGAACGCGCTCAGTCAGTTCCATCATGTGTCGAGTTTCTTCCGGGTTCATTCCTGCAAACGGCTCATCCATAAGAAGCAAATTCGGCTTCGCAGCAAGAGAAATGGCGACAGCCAGTGCACGCTGCAATCCAAGTGGAAGCTCCGCTGCCAGTTGATTCTTCCTTTCAGCCAAACCCATAAACTCGAGAACTTCAGTCGTGGCTTCAATCGCTTCATTTTGCTTTTGGTGATCAAGACCCAGTACGGCGGAAATGATGTTCGTGTGAGCCTGCTTATGTGTACCAATCAGAACATTTTCGAACACCGTCAGTTCTTGAAACAGTGTGGTTTCCTGAAATGTTCGCACCACCCCGGTCGACGCGATTCGCGAGGGCTTCTGGTTTGTAATGTTGTTACTACGAAACAGGACTTCTCCACTGGTTGGTGACAGAAATCCGGCAATCATCTTGAACGTGGTACTTTTCCCAGCGCCATTTGGTCCAATGAGGCCGCGAATCTCACCCTCATTGACAGAAAAACTCACATCATCGACAGCCAGTAGTCCGCCAAATCGCATCGTAAGGTGTTTGACCTCGAGAATCGGCGTCACGTCGCACTCTCTCGATTTGCTCGGAATATTTGCTTGATCTTCTGCGGTAAGCTTTCAAGTCCGCCAGGCAGGTAAAGAATGAAAAAGATTAAAGTTGCACCATAAATTGCTGGTCGAAGCTGCTCAACACCGCGCAAAATCTCATCCAGAATAGACAGCACAACAGCTCCGATAATTGCTCCGTAAAACGTTCTGTATCCACCAACAATCACCCAGATCAGAATAAATACCATAAATCCGATATCAAACTGTTTCGGAGCGACTGTTCCGATGTAGTGAACTTTAAGCGCTCCTGCAATTCCCACGAAAAGAGAACCTATGACAAATGCTAAAGTTCGATAGTTCCAGGTATTCACACCAACCGATTCGGCCAGCACCCCTTTCCAGTGAACTGCGTGAAGCGTCAAACCAATTCTGGAATTTTCGATTCGATACAGTAGGTAGACACATATGCTTACCACAATCAAAACCAGGTAAAAATATGGAATGGGCTCAAGAAAATCGATGTTCATCAGTTCTGGAGATGGTATTGCGCTGGTTCCACCCGTGCCACCAAATGGTTTGATAAACTGTATCCAGGTTAGGCGAATTGCTTCACCAGCAGCGAATGATCCAATTAGAAAATAAAACTGGGTCATTCGAAACAGCGGGTAACTCAGGAGCAATGCCACCAGACCAGCCATCACACCAGCAAGCGGCAATGTAATCCAAAACGAAATATCAAAATTTTTGCTGATCAATGCGCTGGTGTACGCACCAACACCCATCATGACTGCATGAATCAGAGACCACTCTCCGGTCAGTGTGACTAAGCGATAACTCACCACGACCAGAATATTGATGGTGAGAAAGATCAGAAAATCCTGTTGATGGTACTTTAGAAAATGCGGCAGAACGATTAGTACCGCGTATAGAAGCAACATCAACAAAACCGGTCTAAATTTGGCTGGAATGAAGCTATTCACTGACTCGATGCCCCATAATGCCTGTCGGACGAATAATTAGCACCAGTACCATTATGACCAACCCAGATATCGTAGCAATGGTACCACTGAAGTAGGTTGTTACAAATGTGTGAAACAACGCATAAAGTACAGAGGCAATTACGGCTCCCGGAAGGCTGCCAACACCCCCGACGATGGTAACGATAAAGGCGGCAATGATGACGTTATGTCCCATATGAGGGTTGATGTTTGTAAGCGGAGCCATCAGTGCGCCGGCCAGTCCCGCCATCGCCGCACCGACTCCGATAGCAATCATGGATACCCGAATCGTACTGATTCCCTGCAATTCAGCGGCTTCTCGATCCATCGAAACTGCTCTTACCGCCCAACCAAATTTAGTACGGGTGAGAAAATACCATAGAATTCCCAAAGCGCAAATTGCGACTCCAATGCTGAAAAGGCGCTGGTAGGGAATACGAACTGAATCCAGAAGAATGAGGGTCCCCTCAAACGGTGGTGGAACCTGCTTTGACGGCCCTTCACCACCAACGTAAGTCGCAATGACTTGCAGAATGAACAGCATGCCGATCGAACAGATGAGCCCACCGAGTGGATCGCCGGTCATGGGTCGAAACAGAAATCGCTCCATCAACAGTCCAATTGCAGTAACGAGCAATATTGCCAGCATAACTGTGATGAGATACGGTACGCCGTTTTGCGCATGCACAAACCAGATCGTATAGGCACCGATCATGACCAGTTCGCCATGCGCGAAGTTCACCACTCGCATCACACCGAACACTAAAACCAAGCCGATCGCAGCCAACGCGTAAAATCCGCTTTGAATGACCCCGTTAACGATCGTTTGGATTAGCAATTCCAATTGCTACACCTACAAATCTTTTTGCTACCAAAAGAAACAGGGGAGAGTACGAATGACTCCCCCCTTGTCGTCTGCTTTTCGGAATTTATACTGTTCTCAAACCCAGCGCTTTCATATGCTTGATGAGAACATCATTGTTCGCATCCAGCCACGCTGCCAGGTCGCCATACTCCTGAATTCTGGCTCTTCCATCCTCGACCACAACAACTGGCCAACGACCAACCAGAACATTATCCAGTCCCCAAAGTTGGCTGCCCCACCAGGAACCTCCACCGAAGACGAAATTCTGTTCGTTACCGGTCATTTGCGCGGTAACAGCTTCCGATTCCACGCTGCCAGCAGCCTGAGCGTTCTCTATCCAGTTCAACAAAATGACCGGATATTCCCAAGCAACAGCAGACCAGTCATTGGGATGGTCGGCTCGAAACGCCGCATCAAATCCTCCTGGATCCGGAAAATTCACATCTGCTAATGCAGGATCATCAAAATCCGGAAATTGGAAAATCGTACCATTGACAAAATCAACGCTCGTTTTTGCAATGATTTCGTGATAAAAATCCAATGTACACGAGACGATTTTTCCATCAAAGCCCTGGTGATACAACTGCTCCATGATTGGCGTAACGTAGAAACTTGTAGCCATACAGAAGATATCCGGGTCTTTATCCAGTACGGAACTGACGATTGGAGCGAAGTCCGTAACATCAAATCCGTGCAGGTTGGTGTCAACAACTTCGATACCTTCAACTTCAAACGCTGCCTGGTAAGTTGCAGTCGATTGCAACCCATACTCTACGTCGTTGTTTGTAACGATCACGGCAGTCTTGGCTTCAGGGTAATTTCTGGCAAGCCACTGGACTCCCGTCACGTTGTATAGTGGATGTGATTCACATGTCGCTACAAGATAATTTGAATCGGGTGTGATATCACTCGGCAACAAGGTAGTCGTCAGTACCTTTTTTCGAGTTGCCCATGGCAATACGGCAGCAACTGTCGCTCCGCCAAGCATCATCACCATCTTTGCATCATCTTCGAGCACCAATTTCTTCATGCCCTGAACTGCTTTGTCAGTTTCGTATCCATGATCATAGGTGGCGATGTTTATGTCATACGTCTCACCTCCAATGGTTACACCACCGGCTGCATTGATGTTTCTTGCAATAATTTCGCATCCGTAATATCCAGGAAGTCCCCAGGGAGCAAGGTCACCGGTCATTGGAATATTCATTCCGACGGTGAGTTGCTTATTCGCCGAAAAGGCGCGACTTGGAATTATGCTGGCCGCCGTCGCAGTCGTTGCACCGGCCGCCACTTGTTTCAAGAATTTACGTCTTGAGGCGTTGGTTTCTATTTTGCTCATAACACCCTCACTGGTTAGTTAATTTCAACCGTTTATAAATCAAAACGAACACATACACAAATCCAATTTAATTGTGCTATTAGCTTCATTCAATAATCAACTGCAACGACTGCGGAACGGTTGACAGTAGATGATCAGTTTTCTCAGTATTAATCAATGAAATCCAATATTTCTGCACCAATGAAGTAGAATCGAACACCGTTTTTACGAGTTGTCACATTCAATCAATAACTTCTTTCCAAGACTAACATTATTAGCATTGAATTGAACTAATGTCTAGTGATCGACCTTCAAATGTAATGCAGGGTGCATTATTAATCGTTGCTGCAATGTCACTGATTGGGCTGATCGATAACTTTGTGCGATACGTTGCCGAAGAAGGAGGTCTATGGCAATTTCACTTGACCCGCTCCATTATTGCCTGCCCTATCATTGTCTGCTTTTGCCTTATCAGACGAAAGAATCTGTTTCCGAAAAGACTATGGGCGGTCGCATTAAGGTCTGTATTGATGTCAATGGCGCTTCTGATTTACTTTGGTTCCATCACCCTAATGCCTATCGCGGAAGCGGGTGCCACGTTGTTCAGTTCTCCAATTTTTGTGCTTATATTTTCTGTTTTGCTGTTGGGTATTCGCGTTGGATTTTGGCGAATTCTCGCTGTAGCTATCGGCTTCATCGGAATGCTTCTGATACTGAAACCAGATCCGGCTAATCTTAACGTTTTCACACTACTCCCATTTCTGGCTGGTTTACTCTATGCACTTGGACAATTGACCACCCGTCACTTGTGCGCGGATGAAAGCACTTTTCTCTTGCTGCTTGGATTTTTTGTCGCACTTGGTATTTTCGGCTTGCTTGGAACAATCCTGTTCACGTTCGTCAGCATTCCTGAAGGCTGGGTAACAACTGCCCCATTCTTCTTTACTGGCTGGGTAAGTCCGACGGAAAGATTTCTTTTCTGGACGTTAATTCAAGCGATTGGTTCACTATTTGCCGTATCCGGTTTGGTTCGAGGCTATCAGGTCGCAGATCCCACATACATTGCCGTGTTTGAATACAGCTTTCTGATATTTGCTGGCTTCTGGGCCTGGATTCTGTGGCGTGAGTTGCCTGATCCACTTGGCTTTCTTGGTATCTTTGGCATCGTGGTCGCGGGAATAATTATTGCATTGCGAAGTAGAAAATCAGCACTTGAAACGAAGTCAGCAACCACTTCCTAATCATCTGATTCAAATGAAGTGAAATTCCAGTTGAAAGGTCTGATTCTCGAATTCAACCTTTGACCAATTTGTCAAAAATTTCAATCCAAAGACAAATCTACCATTAATATTAACATTTAATACTACAAGCCAACTTCGGAAATAAAACGGTCAGTCAATTTCCGAGCAGATGACGCGCCTTAAGTGCCAGCCCAGACGAGTGTTCTAGTATCTCAGGCTCACCGGCAACACGAGAAAACGAACAAAACCCACCGCGCCTGCACTGCCGCCCGTCAAACTGGCGGCTTGATTTCAATCCGCACTGCCTGTTCAGCCACATATGCTGAATCAGTACGAATCCACCTGGCCAGACGTCAAACGACACTGCTGAAGCGTGCAGTTGCTTGCCGCCAGTCACAAATCGAAGCCGATTCTTGAGACAATGTGGGAAATTCCCACTGAATTTGCGGTTGTCTGCCTAATATTGAAAGAAAAAATTCACCTTGCGTTTCTCCCGCGCTGGCATTTTGTGCAGACAGTTCTTATCACGAACGGGAATTGAAAGAAGCGCCGCGGATTCTTGAGCGTGATCATGTTCAGGCTAGTCATTTCAGGCGCATAAATCTCACTCAATTGCTCTTTGCCGGGGAATTTGTCGGAAATTGATTGGTGACAATATTTTCAGTTCCCCAAAATGTTTTCACGCAAAACTCTCATAAACCTTTTACTGAGACCTATTACACACTCTAGTAAAATTGAGTTTGCATTGCAAATGATATCAGTTCAGATTCAAATCGAGCAATCCCCGCTATTGAAATTGGAATTAGCATGAGTTCAAGAGCAGACCTCGCTGTGTACAACAGTAGAGGTGAGTTAAAAGCCGTCATCGATATTAAAGGGCGATTCGGAAAGACTAGCGAATGGGCGACTCATACGCGGCGCAATATGGCTGCTCATGGTAATGTGACTGATGTTGACTACTTCATCATTGCAACTCCAGACCGTTTATTTATGTGGAAAGAATCCGGAACTGAACCGGATCTCATTCCACCGACCTACGAGGCTGATATGCGCTCCGAATTAGCGCCTTATTACGAAGATACGCATCTGGATGTAAACAAAATAAGTGGATATGCATTGGAAATGCTAATTCAAACTTGGCTGAGAGACATTATCTGGCCTGACCTATTGACGTACAAGCATCAAAGCGCTCCCAATTGGATTAGTGATTCTGGCCTATTGAATGCTGTGGAAAATGGCCGTATAGAATTCGAAGCAGCAGTGTGAACGTCTATGTGGAATCAAATTTCGTGCTTGAGCTTGCTTTTCGTCAAGAACAACATTCAAGTTGCGAGCAAATACTAGTGTGGTGTCCTAAATAATCTTTTAATTAATATTGGTAGCAAGAGCGTTTCGGCCTCTCGCTACTTTATCGGTGATCTGCTTTACAGACTTCGTCCAGACCAACGGTCTGGGATTCTCATTGTAGGTGTCCAAGTAGTTTTTCAGGCACTCTTCCAAATGCGCAACTGAGGTGAACACCCCGCGACGGATCTGCTTTTCCGTCAGCTTCGAAAAAAACCGCTCAACCAAATTCAACCAAGAAGAACCCGTCGGTATGAAGTGCAGATAAACCCGCTTTTTCCTGTCAATCCATTGCAACACATCTTTGTGCTTATGAGTGCTGTAATTGTCCAGGATGATATGAATCTCAAGCCCCTTGTCGACTGTCTTTTCCACCGCCTTGAAAAACTTCAACACCTCCTGATGGCGATGCCGGCGATAGCATTGCCCGATCACTTCCCCCGATGCGATGTTCAGTGCCGCAAACAACGACGTCGTTCCATGACGCTTGTAATCATGGGTCACGGTGCCGCAACGCCCCTTTTTCAGTGGCAGTCCCGGCTGCGTCCTATCCAGCGCCTGAATCGAGCTTTTCCCGTCAAAACTGAACACCACCGCATTGTCCGGCGGATCCAGATACAAACCCACCACATCCACCAGCTTGTGTTCAAACTGTGGATCGTTGCTGAGCTTGAACGTCTTGATCAAATGCGGCTTCAAGCCATTGGCAAGCCACACCCGGTTGACAAAACTGTGAGTGGTCCCCATGGCTCTTGCCATGGAGCGGCAGGACCAGTGCGTCGCATCAGAAGGAGTGCTCTGGGTGGTCGCAGCAATGATCCTGGTGCGCAATTCATCCTGCGCCTGGGTGTTTTTTCCGCCATGATTGCCGCCCCGAGGACGTTCTTTCCTGATGCCCTCCATCCTTTCCTCGGCAAATCGATTGCGCCACTGACTGACGGTGGGTTGGGATAGTCCCAGCTCAGCAGCAATCTGTTTGTTGGTTTTCCCCTCCGATGACAAAAGCACAATACGAACGCGCTGATGAAATCCGACTGAAATACTGCGCGACGAGCAAAGACGCTTTAATTCCCTGCACTCTTGTTCCGATAGTTCGATGACTGACGCGACACGCATACATCCGCCTCCAAGTTGGTGTATGCTAATTGTACTACAGATGATGCTTATAATTAATGTTATATTTAGGACACTACACTAGCTTTGTGTGAAGAGAACGATGTTAATTTGATTTTGCCTGCATATTCTTTAGTCGAGCCATACGAAACGCTTCACAGGCGAAAAACGGACCGTATAAAAATCAAAGAAGTTCTAGATAAGGAACTTAAACAAATTGCCCGCTCAGAATTCTTCAAAAGCGAATCAGGAGATCTAAGTCGACTATCCAAACTTCTGACACATTCGGTTAACGAAGATGTGACAAATTTTGAACATGTACAGTTTCGTTTGCTCAATTCCGCCGATTTAATCCCGCTAGATACAAAGGTAGTTGAGAACGCATCACGGTATCAGGAAAACTATAAATTCTCCAAGCAAGATGCGATAGTATTTTCTTCCGTTTTAGTGCATTTGGAGTCCGCACATTACCAGCGGAGCTTGTTTTTGAATCGAAATTCCAGGGATTTTGGAGATGTTGATGTTTTGGCGCACCTTCGTAATTTGAATTGCGATTTGGTCACTCAATTTGATGAAGGCTACCAGTTAATCCTCAATTCATTAAATTAAATTATGCCGTTTCCGGCGATTTCGAATCAGAAAAACCACAGCATAATTCAATAGCAATAATGACATATCGCTGATAAAAGAATTATTCAGGGACAACAAACTATCGGTACTGAGCGTAGCAAAAAACTGTTTGACTCAAAAACCTGATTTGTTTCACTTCGGCAGTCGTTTTTTGAGAGCAGACTAACTTATCCGTTCAAGGGCGATTGAAATACCTTGCCCCACACCAACACACATTGTGCACAATGCGTAGCGACTGTCGATTAAATGCATCTGGTTGATCGCTGTCGTAGCCACACGGGCTCCACTCGCACCTAAAGGATGTCCCAATGCGATTGCACCGCCATTCGGATTGATCCTTTCGTCATCATCAGCGAGTCCAAGACCGCGTATCACAGCGACTACCTGAGCAGCAAATGCTTCATTGATTTCAATGATTCCAAACTGAGAAAGACTTACACCAATTCTTTCAATTAATCTCTGTGTTGCTGGAACTGGTCCCAATCCCATCACTCTTGGTGCCAAACCCGCAGTAGCCATACCCAGCACTCGCACTTGAGGCGTTAAACCAAATCGATCCACCGCAGCTTCACTCGCTACTAGTAGTGCACACGCGCCATCGTTAATACCCGATGCATTCCCTGCGGTAACGGTCCCATCGGAACGATCAATCGGTTTTAATTTCGCCAAGTCTTGCAGTGGAGACAATCGAGGGTGTTCGTCCTCGCTGATCTCAGTTAGAGCACTCTTTTTTGTGGGAAGACTAACGGAAACGATTTCCTTCTGAAAGAATCCGATTTCTTTTGCGCGAGCAACTTTCAACTGGGAGTTAAATGCAAATTGATCCTGATCTTCTCGGCTGATTCCGCATTCGAGCGCAACATTTTCGGCTGTGGCAATCATAGAGTCGACACCATATTGCGCTTTGATTCTGTCATTGACAAATCTCCAACCCAGTGTGGTGTCATATATGGTGTTGCTTCGACTGAAACCCCGATCTGCTTTCGGCATCACAAAGGGCGCGCGGCTCATACTTTCGACGCCGCCCGCAATGATCAAGTCCGCTTCGCCGCACTTGATCGCTCTAGCGGCCGAACCAACCGCATCCATACCTGAGCCACACAAGCGATTGATGGTGGTAGCTGGAACAGATTCGGGCAACCCAGCGAGTAACACACCCATTCTGGCGACATTTCGATTGTCCTCGCCTGCCTGATTGGCGCAGCCTAGAACGACTTCGTCAGTTGCCTCCCAGTCCACTGTCGGATTACGAACCATGATCGAACGCAAAGGAATGGCAGCGAGGTCATCGGTACGAATAGACGCCAAAGCACCAGCATAACGTCCAAAAGGCGTACGGATCGCATCACAGATGTATGCTTCACTCATCATTCCATTCTCATCAATTCCTAGTGTTCAATGCACATTCAAAGTCTGCCTTTTTCAGAGATGTCGTATCAGTTGGATCGTCGTCGAAGCAAGAAAGGACTAACCCGGTAACGCTCACCCTGATATACCCTAGCAAGATTTTCAATGAAATCTACAACGTAATCAATCCCGACCAAATTCAACCACTCAAATGGACCAGCCGGATAGTTGAGACCTGCCCTGACTGCAATATCGGCATCCGATTCACTACAAACACCCTGCAAAACCGCATCTGACGCTTCGTTGATCAGCATGGCAACCGTTCTCGCAACTACAAGTCCTGCCGAGTCTTGAACCAAAAGTGGTCGAACTCCAAACAGACGAAGCCAATTTTCAACGTCTGAGACAAAGTATTTTGATGAATGGTCTGAAACGGCGTAAGCAATAGTGGGACTTTGATTAAGCTCAAATACCAAATCAAACACAGCGACTTCCTTTCCCATCTGAGAAGCCATTCGACCGTCTGTCAGTCGCAATTTTGCGCCATTGGACTCTAGTTCACACCCGATTGAACTATTCTCTCTCTGAAAGGAAATGCCGAATTTTCTGAGTACTGAATCAATGTGATCCGCAACAGAATTTGAACCGCGTAAGAACAGGTTTGGCCAATCCGGAACCTTGTCAGGTTCTGATGGAACAGTCTCAGGTTCACACTTATCGTGAGTTTTACTGTAGTCGTAGAATCCCCTACCACTCTTCCTACCAAGGAATCCGGCATCAATGAGAGATTTTTGTATCAGGGATGGCGTAAATCGACGATCAAAATAGTTTGCTTCAAAGATCGACGTTGTGACCTGATAGTTTGTATCGTGTCCAATCAAGTCCATGAGTTCACAAGGTCCCATACGAAAACCCGCACCCCTGAAACAGCGGTCCAAACCAACAGGTTCAATTGTTCGTTCCTGTAGCAAAGCCAGTGCTTCCGCATAGAATGGCCGTGCAATTCGATTGACGATAAAACCAGGCGTTGAATTCGCTCGAACAGGAATCTTGCCCCAGGTCTTGGCTAGATCGACCACCTGATCAGCGATGGCAGATGAAGTTTTCATACCCGAAATCACCTCAACCAGTTTCATTACAGGTGCTGGATTGAAAAAATGCATACCTACCAGCCGGTTTGGATGATTCAGTCCGCTACCGAGTTCAGTTATCGACAATGACGAGGTGTTGGAAGCTAGAATACACTTCGAGGACACGAACTCTTCCAAGGATTGAAATAACGCCCTTTTTTCCACCCGGTCTTCAACAATTGCTTCAATGACAATTCCGGCTTGACTCGCGTCAGCCAGGTCTGATGCGAGTTCGATGCGGGAGAAAGCCCGGTTTGCCTCCTCTGAGCTTAACTTTTCCCTACCCACCAAATGCTCGAATGTTTTACCAAGAATTTCTTTCGCCGATTTAGACCGCGCTTGGCAGACATCGTACAGCAATACCGAGTGTCCCGACTGCGCTACCAGTTGGGCGATACCCATACCCATTTGACCGGCACCTGCAACAAACACCTTCGCGTTTTGAGAGTCAAGGTTCACTTGAATATCCATCGCAATGCAGAAGTCACCTTACCACTCAAATCCAACCGGAAGTCAAATGAGCCAAGGCTCTTGAAGTGACACAGAATTCGATCAATCGAATCGAACGTATTGAAAATTCGCTGGCTGTCCATTAACTCCGAAAGCTGGAGGTGCAATCCAATTGGCGAACTGTCCTGGTTCTGCAACTCTACCCATCAAGTTTGCAACAAATGCGCGATCTGATTCGGATGGCAGCCAATTGTCAATCTCAGCATTCCAGGTCGCTTCAGTGATTACCTTACCTGTCGGAGAAATTCGGACACCAGCCAATGAGCCAATTTTTCGATTGAAGGCCTTGTGCGGCAATACCAGTCGAAAAGGAATATTTGATTTTTCCATTACCCGATTCCAACGCTTAACTCCTCGGATGCTGTCTGCGATGAAATTGTCTCGAAGAACCTCATTCAGCGCGTTCAGTTTCGGTACTTGACGCTCGACAAGCTTTCCGGTGCGAACTTCCAATACGCCATACCAGTCCTCTCTCAACCGGTGATCGTCATCGTGTTTGCTTTCTTCGAATCTTCCCTTCAAACCGCTGGAGTAAAAAATTGCAGCATTGCTGGATTCATCCGCGCCAAACAAGTCAATTGTCACACTGTAATGGAAATTGAGATAGCGCTGCACAGTATCCAGATCAATAACGCCATTTTCACGCAAAGTGTGTGGGTCATCGGTCTTCAATTCATTCATGACCTGACAGGTTCTCTGAAGAATACGGGATATTCCCGACTCACCAATAAACATATGATGTGCTTCCTCAGTCAACATGAATCGGGTTGTTCGCGACAATGGATCAAATCCCGATTCTGCCAACGCACAAAGCTGAAACTTACCATCGCGGTCGGTGAAGTAGGTAAACATGAAAAAAGCCAGCCAATCGGGTGTTTTCTCATTGAATGCCTGCAGAATTCTCGGATTGTCTTCCTCTCCGCTTCGGCGTTCCAACAAAGCTTCACCTTCTTCTCGACCGTCGCGTCCGAAGTACTTATGCAGCAGATATACCATCGCCCATAGATGTCGCCCTTCCTCGACATTGATCTGAAAAATGTTTCGAAGATCGTAAAGACTCGGTGCGGTATGTCCAAGGTGGCGCTGCTGCTCAACAGATGCCGGTTCAGTATCACCCTGGGTAACAATAATTCTACGCAAATTGGCTCGGTGTTCACCGGGTACAGTCTGCCAGGCATCTTCACCTTTATGATCACCAAAATGGATCTTTCTGTCATGTTCTGGCAGGCTTAAAAATATACCCCAGCGATAGCTCGGCATCTTCACGTAATCGTAGTTTGCCCAGCCCTTGGGGTCGACGCTGATTGCTGTTCGAAGATAGACGTCATAATTGCCCGTTCCGTCCGGGCCCATCTCCTTCCACCAATTCAGATAATTCGGCTGCCAGTGCTCCAATGCGCGTCGCAACGCCCGATCTTCGCTTAAATTAACGTTGTTTGGAATTTTTTCGTTGTAGTTGATAGAAGTTGTCATAATCAATAATCAATGAAGTAATTCAACCTAAATGCGGTCCCAGTCAAACTTTGCTTTCTCGCCCGAACCATACACCTTGAGTGAACCGGATTCTCCGGTTGCATTCGGACGTTGAAATATCCAGTTCTGCCATGCTGTGAGTCGACCGAATATTCGAGTCAACATTGTTTCCTGGCCATTAAACCGAAGATTGGATTCCATACCAGTCAGTGCGTCCGGCGACATGGAAACACGCTCCTCAATTGCAATTCTAATTTCATCCTCCCAGTCAAGTTCATCTGGATTAATGGTTACCAAACCCAATTCATAAGCCAAATCAGCATCAATTGCCTTCCCCACCTTTGCTTTGAGTAAGTCCAGTTTTTTGGAGTTTCCATAAAATCTTCGCACCAGTCTGCTTTCTCCAGTAAGCATAGACAGCGCGCCAAAATTAATTTCGCTCAAAGCTATGTTCGGTGCACTGTCTTCACCCGGCAGGGACAAGTGATAGCTTCGGTCACAGGCGAGTGCCAACTCGAAGAAACTGCCGGCAAAGCATGATCCTTCGTCGATAATCGCGAACAGACTTCTTGAACTGACGTCAAGTCGACTGAAGACGCGACGCAGATAACCAATTGTCTCCCGAACGAACCAGTGATCCTGGTTTTCAAGCAGGATTCGGTCCATCCATAGTACCGATTCAATCACTCCTCTCGTGTTTATCAGCCAGACTCCCGTTTCGAGTTCATTGGTGCGCATCCATAGAATGGCATCATCCAATTCCTGAGCAAGCCGTAGCGGGTACCAGTCAGCGCCAGCCTCCTCGAAATCTTCCACAATTGCAGTAGTTGATTCCGTCGGTATTGAAATTGTGAATGATGCTGTACGCGCCTTTCGGTCAATCTCAATGCTGACATGCTGATAGCAAATTTCATTTCCAGTTTCTTCGCGCTCAACCGGTTGCAGTATGACCGGGCGGGCGTTGGCTGGTCGATCACTCAACTCGCCCAGTTGCAGCGCGCGTTCTCTAACTCTTGTGTCGAACACCGCGGGTTTGGCTATATCATCAACCAGTCGCCAGTCCTTGGCTTTTTGGCCTCGAATACCTTCTGCTGTTGTACAGAATACGTCAGCCAAATCGTGTCGAACCCGTCGTTTGTCGGTTAGACGCGTCAATCCACCTGTACCCGGCAAAACCCCCAACAGTGGAACTTCAGGCAGGCTGACCGCACTGGAGCGATCATCGATCAGTATGATTTCATCACACGCAAGCGCAAGCTCATAACCGCCCCCTGCACAAACACCATTAATCGCTGCGATGAACTTAAGCCCGCTATTGGCAGATGAATCTTCTATGCCGTTTCGGGTTTCGTTGGTGAATTTACAGAAGTTGACTTTCCAGGCATGACTGCTTGAACCGAGCATGAAAATATTTGCACCTGAACAAAAAACCCGGTCCTTGGCACTGGTAACAATGACTGTTCGAACTTCCGGATGTTCAAATCGAATTCGGTTCAAGGCATCGTTAAGCTCAATATCGACACCTAAATCGTAACTATTCAGCTTAAGCTTATAACCTGGGCGCAATCCGGCATTTTCATCCACATCCGCCGACAGGTATGCGATTGGCGCTTCAATAGCGATTCTCCAATGTTGATATTTCGACGGATCGGTTTGGTAGTTAACTTGGTTGAATTCTTGCACCGGTGCGGTTCCTTAAATTTCTGATTCGATCAATCTTCGTATTATTATCTCATTCGTACATTCCAATTTCATCACTGCGCAATTTACAGCCTTCATAGGCGCCCATGTATCGTATAGGCATTGAAGGAAAATCTGTCGGTAGCGTATAAATCTGATGTCGCATATCCGATATAAAATTATTTGAATTGAAATCAATTCCACACTCGTTTTGGATAAATTGACTTGTTCTGATGGGTGGTGTGAATCTCTGTGAGCAAATCCAGTTTCCGAGAAACAGTAATGGACACTGACAACACTCTAGCACCTGACATACCCTTTAACTTCGCAGCACATCTTTTTTTAGTCAACAGCGGGCGACTCGATAAACTCGCTTATCGAGATGATGAAACAGATTTGTCATACGGTGACCTTGCTGATGCGACAAAGCGGATGGCTGCCGGTTTGGTGTCAAGTGGAATGCGCAGAGAGGAGCGGGTGTTGATCCTGATGCACGACAACTGTGATTGGCCAGTTGCTTTTCTCGGCGCTCTGTATGCTGGTGTCGTTCCGGTTGCTGTCAATACTTTGCTGACCGCAAGCGACTATCAGTTCATACTGAAAGACTGCCGGGCGAAAGTGATCATTGTGTCGGCGCCATTGCTGCCTGTACTGACTACTGCCATTGATAATGAGAATCTCGATGTAACCACGATTATTGTCAGTGGTGCTGCGGATAGTCTGCCTGACAAAGCGGTGGAATTTGACGCCTTCCTGATGGGTTCTGATCCAATGGAAAGTGCTGCTGAAACCCATCCGGATGAACCTGGATTTTGGCTCTACTCATCGGGTTCTACAGGTCAGCCCAAAGGGACGGTACATAGTCACGCGAATCTTTACTGGACTGCTGAGCTTTACGGTAAAGGTGTGCTCAGATTAACCGAATCAGATATCTGTTTTTCAGCAGCAAAGCTGTTTTTCGCCTACGGGCTCGGCAACGCATTAAGTTTTCCACTGAGTGTTGGAGCCTCTGTTGTACTGATGCCAGAGCGCCCCACGCCAGGTGCTGTATTCACCCGCTGGAGAAAGGACCAACCGACTGTATTTTTCGGCGCTCCAACGGGTTATGCAGGTATGCTCGCATCGGCTGATCTACCATCAAGAAACGATGTTTCATTGAGACTGGCATCATCCGCAGGTGAACCGCTGCCAGCGGAAATCGGACGAAAGTTCACCGAAACTTTTGGTGCTGAAGTCATTGATGGCATCGGTTCTACAGAAATGCTTCACATCTATCTTTCTAATCAGCCTGGCAATGTACATTACGGAACGACAGGAATTCCGGTACCTGGCTACGACATCGAACTTCGAAATGAGGATGGAAGTCAAACAGAAGATGGTGAAATCGGTGAACTCTATGTCAAAGGTCCCAGTGCAGCATTGATGTATTGGAACAATCGGGAGAAGACCCGCTCAACATTTCAAGGCGCCTGGACAAAGAGTGGGGACAAATATATCCGTAACAGCAACGGTACTTACACTTATTCAGGTCGTACGGATGACATGCTGAAGGTTAGCGGGGTTTATGTCTCACCGTTTGAAGTTGAATCGACTCTGGTTCAACATTCAGCGGTACTCGAAACCGCTGTAATTGGCCATGTAGACTCCGATGGGCTTACAAAAACCAAGGCATTTATAGTATTGAAGGAAGGCGCTAACGCGGATGCCAAGGAACTCAAAGATTTTGTCAAAGACAAAATTGCACCCTACAAATATCCCAGGTTCATCGAATTCGTTGATGTCTTACCCAAAACAGCAACGGGAAAAATTCAACGCTTTAAACTGCGGGAACAAGATCGATCAACATGACGACGGCTTGTGAGCCTGCGTTTACTGAACTTCACTGGGATCAACGCAGCGTAAATCTGGAATACACTTTCCTAGAAGACGAAAACCCAGTCGCACCATTAATTATCTTCTTGCACGAAGGTCTCGGGTCGCTGCGTCTTTGGAAAGATTTTCCAAGACGCTTGTGTGCAGCCACCAGATGCCGTGGTCTTGTATATTCTCGGCCCGGCTATGGCCAATCAACACCCAATCCTGCAAACGCATTTTGGGGCATCGACTTCATGCATCGGCAAGCCTATGAAGTTTTGCCAGCATTACTCACTAAACTGGGAATTGACGGTAAGCGGGACCAGATTTTCCTTTTCGGTCACAGCGATGGAGCCTCTATAGCCCTGCTTTATGCAGGCAGGTATGCTGACTTTGTCGATGGACTGATTGTCGTTGCACCACACGTTATAGTTGAAGCAGATACCGTCAAGAGTATCAAAAGACTAAAAGAAACTTACGGCACCAGTAATATGATTGACAAGTTTTCAGCCTACCATATTGACGTAGATGCTACGTTCAACGGCTGGTCTCAAGTGTGGCTTGATCAGGAGTTTCGCAGCTGGTCCATTGAATCTGAATTGCACAAGATTCAATCTCCTTTGCTGATCGTTCAAGGTACGATGGACGAATATGGTACCGTTGATCAGGTCAGCAGGATTACCCAGAAAGTGCCAAATTCAGAATATATGGAAATTCCTAGCTGCGGTCACGCACCACATCGTACGCACCCAGATGTCCTTCTGAGCTGCAGCACTCAATTCATCCAAAGAAATTCCACCATGAGACCCACTACCCCCTGTTGATAGAATTTGAATTCAGCAAAACGGTGGAGTTAACATATTAATTTGGATTGCTATAATCCAATCTAACTAACTTGATGACACTGACAAAATTAAATTTGCAAGTAGTGTGAAAGCACTCCGTGTCTTTTCGCAACACTGAATCAGTCAGAATTGATGCATTACAGAAGGAGAATTTAATGACTCGAGTAGCAATTATTGGGGCAGGACCCTGCGGCATGTCTCTGCTTCAGGCTTTCAGAACCGCTGAAAAGAATGGGGACGACATTCCAGAAGTTGTCTGCTATGAAAAGCAAAGCGATTTGGGCGGTTTGTGGAACTATACCTGGCGCACTGGAACCGATCAGTACGGTGAACCGGTGCATGGCAGCATGTATCGATACCTTTGGTCAAACGGACCGAAAGAGTGCCTGGAATTTGCCGATTACACTTTTGAAGAACATTTTGGGAAGCCCATCCCGTCGTTTCCACCAAGAGAAGTTTTGACAGACTACATCAAAGGACGTGTTGAGGCCTCCGGCGCACGAAAATTTTGCCAATTTAAGCGTGCAGCACACTGGGTGCGTTATTGGGATGAAAGCGAAAACTTTACCGTTGCCACGCGAGACCTGGAGAGCAACACCAGGTCCGCTGAAACGTTTGACTATGTTGTTGTAGCAACCGGTCACTTTTCTGTTCCCAACGTACCGCATTTCGATGGCTTCGACACCACCAGTGCCCGCGTACTTCATGCACACGATTTTCGCGATGCGAGAGAATTTGAGGGAATGGACCTGCTCATCATTGGCACCAGTTATTCCGCTGAAGACATCGGTTCACAGTG
This sequence comes from Arenicellales bacterium, assembly GCA_965220665.1. Lineage (GTDB taxonomy): Bacteria > Pseudomonadota > Gammaproteobacteria > Arenicellales > JAJDZL01 > JAJDZL01. Next base: position 2,236,362 of record CBDCQQ010000005.1, on the reverse strand, counting down.
TTACAAATACGGAGCCAAATCTGTCACCATCAGCCATCGTACTGCACCGACTGGTTTTCACTGGCCAGAAGCGTTTGCAGAAGTTCCTTTACTTACGCGGATTGACGGGAAAACCGCACACTTTAAAGACGGTAGCAGCAAGGATGTTGATGCAATTATTCTATGTACTGGTTATCTGCATCACTTTCCATTTATGGCAGAAGAGTTGAAGCTTCATACAACCAACCGTATGTGGTCGCCAGGTCTTTATCAGGGTGTTGTGCTTGAAAACAATCCCAGGGTCATGTATCTCGGTATGCAGGACCAGTACTACACATTCAATATGTTCGATGTACAGGCCTGGTACGTTAGGGATGTCATTTTGGGACGCATTCAACTTCCATCAAAGGAAGAAATGGAAGCGGACAGTGCCAAATGGCTGGAGCGCGAAGCAGGTCTCGAAAACTATGAGCACGAAATCTGGTTTCAGGGCGACTACGTTCAGGCACTGCTAGATCAAAGTGATTATCCTAAATTCAACGTTGAGGGAATCAACAACGCATTTATGGATTGGGAACACCACAAGCACGATGACATTATGGGCTACCGCGATCATGGGCATCAGTCCCTGATGACCGGAAACGAACAGCCGGTTCATCACACCAAGTGGATTGAAGCGATGGACGATTCTATGGAAAGTTATCTGTCAGATAAGGCAGCCTGATCCCAACAGCTCATCGGTAACAACCAGCTTTAATTCAAATGCCCTGTATGTTTCGAACATACAGGGCATTATTTCTGGAATCCCATTAGCCAGGCAATACGAATTGCCTGGACCAGTCAACTACTCGGAGGATGGCAGTCGAACCTTACCGTACTCCTCATTGAGTTCTACCATTGGGTGAGTCTCTGAAGACTGGAACTTGATCAACAGTTCGCGGGCAATCATATCCCGCTCCTGCTGACTCTCAGGCAACTCAAGATCATCGGGTACCTGCACCCAACCGTTTATATTCCGATCAAATACAGCTGGCTTTCCTTCCTCGTACCCCAAGTGTACGTCTTCAAGCCAGTTGAGGTCCTTCCAACCCATGAATTCGATGTACTTCCTCAAAAAAGGTGTCAACTTATCATAGTCCGGAACCAGATTCACATCATACCGGTAGCCGATATGTTGACCAATTTCCTGCTCCCGCTCTTCCGTTGAGGAACCTTTTGCCTGTGTGGTGATATCCGTTACGTTTCCCATTTCTTTCACCTCAATAGCGGGTCATATCAGGTCGTCCGACAGTATGCTGAGTGCCTGCCAGTGGAACCATCGCCATTGCAGAAGCCTCCATCGTCAAGGCAGCTAAATCTTCCGGCTCCAGAGAGTGAACATCGGTCTTTCCACAAGCGCGAGCCATCATCTGACATTCAATGGCGAGTGTGTGCAGAAAATTGTAGACACGTTCCGCCGCATCATCTGGGTTGAGTCTCTTTCTGAGTTCCGGATCCTGCGTGGCAACACCGACCGGACAGCGTCCAGTATGGCAGTGATAACAGAACCCAGCTTCAACACCGATTTCAGTTTCATAGTCTGCCTCAGGAATTGCTTTGTTGCAGTTAAGCGCCATCAATGCTGAATGTCCGATTGCGATGGCGTCTGCACCTAATGCCAGCGCTTTGGCAACATCACCGCCATTTCGGATTCCGCCAGCATAAATTAGTGAAATCTCACCGGTCTTGCCGACATCATCCAGCGCTTTACGGGCTTGTCTGATTGCCGCAATGCCAGGTACGCCTGTTTCTTCTGTCGCAAGATGTGGACCTGCGCCAGTTGAGCCTTCCATTCCATCAATGTAAATCATGTCAGGATCAGTTTTGGCAGCCATCCTTACATCGTCATAAACTCGGGCTGCACCCAATTTCAGCTGAATGGGGATCTGCCAGTCAGTAGCCTCGCGTATTTCCTCAATTTTCAACGCCAGATCGTCCGGTCCCAGCCAGTCAGGATGCCGTGCCGGTGAGCGCTGGTCAATACCAGCGGGAAGTGAGCGCATCTCAGCAACCTGATCGGTAACTTTCTGCCCCATCAAGTGGCCTCCAAGACCTACTTTACAGCCCTGACCGATAAAGAATTCGCATGCATCAGCCAACCTCAGATGGTGTGGATTGAATCCGTATCGAGACTGAATGCACTGATAGAACCATTTGCTAGAGTAGCGTCTTTCATCGGGAATCATTCCACCTTCGCCAGAACACGTCGCAGTACCTGCCATTGTCGCACCACGCGCAAGCGCGGTTTTTGCTTCATATGACAACGCACCAAAGCTCATGCCGGTGATATAGACCGGAATATCCAGTACAAGTGGTTTTTTTGCACGAGGACCGAGGACGGTCTTGGTTATACAGCGTTCCCGGTATCCTTCAATCACGAAGCGAGTGAGCGTTCCCGGTAAAAACGTAAGGTCATCAAATGTCGGTATCGGCTTAAACAGTGAAAAGCCACGCATACGGTAGCGTCCAAGTTCCGATTTGATATGAATATCATCAATGACCTCGGGTGGAAATATAGAACTTCGACCAAGAGTACTCGTGTTTCTGGAAACTCCTGGCGTCATTGGTGGAGTCGTTTTCGATTTCGTTTCCATGCCTATCTCTTACAAAACTAATTTCTTTTCAGTCGGTTCTAGACTGTCGTAGTTCCACAGCTGTTTGCCCGATTCAATTTTTCGAAGATTTTCAACACCATTCGGTGCTTCAAGTCCGTACTGATCGAGCTTGCGCTTAATCCAACTGCATTCGAGTTCGGTCATCTCCGCATCAACGGCATCGACACCCAAACCCGCTATTTTGCCGCCGACATAGATGATGCCGTCGTACATTGAGTCACCTAGGTTTGGACCGGCATCTCCCAAAACGATCATGCGACCACGCTGCATCATAAAGCCACTGAACGCACCGGTTCGACCACCAACAATAATCGTCCCACCTTTCATATCAATTCCGGTTCTGGAACCGACATCGCCCTTACAGACTAGATCGCCTCCACGGATGGCGGCACCAAAAGTCGAACCTGCATTTTTTTGGATAACAATCGTGCCAGACATCATGTTTTCGGCGCAAGACCAGCCAACTCGACCCGAAATCTGAATATTTGGTCCATCGCTGAGACCACAGCCAAAATATCCCAGACTGCCTTTGAAGATGAGTCTCAATCGATTCAGAATACCGACTCCTAGCGAGTGCTTGGCGCCTGGATTCATCACAGTAATGGTGCCATAACCCTCACGCATCCTCGCGGCAATCTCCTGATTGACTTCGCGAGCACTGCGACCTTCTGCATCAATGTCAACTAGCTTGTCAAAATCAACATCGATCGCATGCGGAGAAGCGAGTCGGTCGGATTCTACCGCCGAAAAGAAAATCTGCTGAGTTCTGCCGGTAAGCTTTTCGGCATGCATTGAACCCGTTGATGTCAACTCTGCCATACTCTCACCTCTCCTTCATATGGATCGATTGTCTCAATTTCATGCGGAAATACGCTACGAATCGCAACCTCTTCCGATGCAAGTGCGACAAAATCGTCAGACTCATAAAGTACCATCGGTTTGGCCGCCATATAGTCTTTGGCCATTCCGAGCTTGTCATCGGTGGCGACAACATAAGTGAAAACACCATCAAGTTCGCTAAGAGAGCGATTCATGGACTCTTCAAGATCATCACCACGGTCTATGGAATCCGCCAGGTAAACAGCTATCAACTCTGAATCGCAATTTGACATAAATCGATGTCCTTTTCGCTCAAGTGCTCGCCGAGAGTTCCAGTAATTGGTCAACTGGCCGTTGTGCACCACAGCGACGTCCAGAAACGGATAGGCCCAGTAGGGATGGGCAGAGCGAATGTCTACATCTGATTCAGTTGCCATTCGGGTATGACCAATGGCATGCGTGCCTTCGAAATGATTCAAACGATATTGATCACCAACGGTATTTGCATCACCGAGATCTTTTATCAATTCCAACGCCTTGCCAATGGAGAGAATCTCAACGCCTTCGATATCTTCCAGATAATCAGCCAGTCTTTTGAGATCGCCACTGTATCTGAAACGACAGCGGCGCGCATAAGGCGTAGCGTCTTCTACAGAAACGACTACTGCGTCATATTCAGCCAATCGATTCCTGACCAGATTGAAACGCTCGGCTATTTCATCATGGATTTTAAAGCCAGTCGCAAGGTCTGCACCTTCTGCGACTTTGTATCGCATGACGTATTCATTTTCACTGCCGTCGCTGACAGAACCGTACATGGCGAGACCTGTCGAATCGGGACCGCGGTGCTTCAGCGATTGCAGCATTGATAGCAACTCGCTACCAATATTTGCCGTATTGCCCCGGTGAATGAGACCAGCTATTCCACACATTACCGATACTCCTTATGGCAGACAGTCAAGATATGTTTCCATATCCCAATTCGTAACGGTTGCCATGAACTTGGCCCATTCATCTTCCTTGTAATGGAGGAAGACCTTGCCCATTTCATTCGGCAACGCACTCATGATCGTTTCATCATTCTTGAGCGCTTCAACCGCTTCACCAAGTGACATCGGCAATTTAGTAACTTCCTTACCCTCTTCCATTGCCTCATAGATGTTGCGATTTTCAGGTTCACCAGGGTCCAATTCGTTTGAGATACCATCGTCAAAGGCTTTCAACAATCCTCCGCACAGCAGATAAGGATTAACCATTGAGTCAACCGCCCGAAATTCAAATCGTCCAGGAGCTGAAATTCGAAGTGCGGTCGTTCGGTTCTGATAACCCCAATCCTTGTAAACCGGAGCCCAGAAGCCAGTATCCCACAGACGCCGATAGGAGTTCACCGTTGAACAACCGAGCGCTGTCAACGCATCTAGGTGCTTCATCACACCAGCGACTGAATAAAGACCAATCTGACCGGGCAGTTGTTGGTCATCTGTATCCGGCATGAACTTGTTTTCACCACCCTTGCGATACGTGTAACAGCCTTCCATACCATTCAAAGGGTCGTTACCCAAATGATTTTGTGTCTCTTCTCCGCCAGTCCAGAGGGACATGTTGGTGTGGCATCCACTAGCCGACACACCCATAAATGGTTTGGTCATAAAACAAGCGATCAAATTATTCTCTCTGGCAACCTGGGCACAAATCTGTCGGTAGGTTGACAGGCGATCACAGGTTCTCATCGCGTCATCATAGGTGAAGTTCAATTCCAACTGACCAGGTGCATCTTCGTGGTCACCCTGAATCATGTCAAGTCCCATGAATCTGGAGTACTCAATGACTTTCATGAACACCGGTCGAAGGCTTTCAAACTGGTCGATATGGTAGCAATAGGGATTGGAAAATCCTCCATCAGGCATTCCGTCTTCACCACGTTTCAGCCACATCATTTCAGGCTCCATTCCGTGACGCAAATGCAAGCCATTGTGTTTTTCCGAAAATTCGTCGTGAATAATACGCAGGTTACCTCGGCAGTCCGATGTCAAATGAGCACCCGGATCAACGCGTTCTTCACGATTTCTAAAGCAAGTGCAATAGACTCTCGCAACTCGCTTGTCCCACGGCAGCTGGCAGAAAGTTTCCGGATCGGGAATTCCGACCAACTCCATTGCTTCCGGTCCGTAGCCGATATATTCCCCATAACGATCGATAAACAGGTTCGCGGTTGACCCGTAGACGAGTTGAAATCCGCGCTCAGCAACCGTTTCCCAGTGGTCTGCAGGAACACCTTTTCCGACAATTCTTCCAGTAACCGAAATAAATTGATAGTAAATGTAATCGATTTTCAGTTCGTTTATTTTTTCCCGAACCTGTTTTACCAAATCCGCGCGGCCTGGCCGATTCACGTGACGTTCAAGATCAGTTGAATCCATTATTTTTCCCCTAAATTTTGAATACCTATGCAGTTCATTCCAACTCAATGAATCAACGGATTATATAGACTTGATACGGCATATTGAGCAAATCCGGAGCGGAGATATAACTCGAATCTCGTAAAGAGGCTGAAATTGAAATACAACTAGTTCTTTGTGTCTTGCAAGCAGCACTTTGCAGAAGCAATTTTTTCGACGTAAAACAAACTGCTATACACCCATTGTTTCCGAATATTTAAATGGAACTCAATACGGCTGGCGTTTGGAATTCAGACGAAATCGCTCAAGTGGCAGCCCTCGAATAGTGTGTCGTAACAATTAGTTTCAGCGTAAAATCACGCCTTTCAATCAAATGCTTACAGCAGTCTAAAGAATGATCTGCAAGGTTCCTGCCAAATTGACGAATACCACCCAACCGGGTGCAAAACGTCCTACACCCAAGATTGAAAAACTGCTTCGCACACTTTAATTCAATTCACCATTCGTAAGAAATTTAATGGTATCCGCAGTTCCAGGTCAGCAGCACCACCCACTTACTGGAATTTTGCTGACTCTCATAGCAATGAGTTTGTTTTCCTGTCAGGATGCGCTAATAAAGCACCTTCTGGCAAACTATTCTGTCTTTCAGATTCTCTTCATGCGAAGCTTTGTCATTGTGATACCACTTTCCTGCATTCTGTTTTACCGGTTCGGAACACAAGGATTTCGTACACGTCGGGTGCTTGACCACTTCAAGCGCGTTAGTTTCAACCTTTTCGCATTTTTGAGTTTCTATTTCTCACTGACTCGCATTGATTTAGGACAGGCAACAGCAATTGCTATGTCAGCGCCCCTTATTACGACAGTACTTTCAGGCCCCCTACTCGGCGAACGCGCTACTGGGCGGCAAAAATCAATTGTTACGGTGGGGTTTATTGGTGTCCTGTTAGTCATTCAGCCATTCACGGGCTCGTTTGATCCGGTAGGAATCGTAGCAGTCATAATCGGTGCACTAATGTTCTCCTTGCTCGTCATTCAAACTCGCAAAATGACTCAAACCGAATCAACTGAACTGATGGTGATATTTGCGGCGTTGACCATTTTGTGTCTAAGCGGTGTGTTGATGCCAGTCTTATGGGTTACGCCAGTTGGACAAGATTGGTTTCTGTTATTTGGTGTCGGTATCATCAGCCTTTTTGCCCAGTTGTCCATTGTCCATGCTTATCGATTTGCACCAGTCTACATTCTCGCACCATTTGAATATGTGACGATTCCTTGGGCGCTTTTTCTCGGCTGGGTCATTTTTGCTGAAATTCCGACTGTAGTAATGTTGTTTGGCGTCGCAATCATCATCGCGTGCGGCCTCGGGGTGATTCATGCCGAACACCGAAAGGCATAACATATCTATACAGCAAAGAATACGTTCAGTATTTCATTTCGTCACAGAACAATTTTGACAATTGATTGTTTTTGCGGGTATTTGAACCGATTTCCAACATTAGACATGACCTAAACCGCATTAGAGTTGTATATTCGGTTGGCATCTTACCCGAACGGGTTTTCAGCTGGAAAAGGTGCCTGCGAGATCAGGCGGACTAAGGACAAATTCAGACAGTTAGCAAATTACTCAATCTGACGATGTTAGTAGGGATGCACTTGATTTCCGGTTAAAGCGTCAATTTCGGACCAGGTCAAAGCCAGGTTAAATTTTGTTCGATAATCTTCAAGTGAAGCACGAAGCAGTTCGGCCTGGGCATCTCCTAAGTCAGAAATTTCTTCAAGTTCGTAAAGCGTGCGAGCGCGGTCCATATACTGATCTCTATAATTCAACCTGACCTCTGCAGTACTGATATCCAAATGATAGACTGTCAGTGCTTTCCATAACTCGAATGAACGTTTCCGGACTGCATGCTCGGTTTCCGCTAACTTGGCGCGCGCTCGATCAACTGCAATTTGACTCAATCTACTATCACGATTCTTTTGGGATCTCGCCGCCAATGGCACATGAAATCGCAGACCAATTGAAGCAGAATTTCGACTTCCGACTTTTTCTTCCCACTCGGTTGCTTCAAGCACGATATCCAGTTGCGGCATGAACTTGGCATCGGACACCTTCACTGCCATTAACGCTTTTTCAAGATCGAGTTCCGCTTGTTTCAAATCGTAGTTTGTTGCCAGAATCTGTTCGAGCAGGTTTTCGAATTCCGGCACTTCTCGTTCAACATACCCTGAAAGATCGGGCATTCGAACATCTCGTGGTACGTAATCGGTAAATCCCATCGCCAAGGCAAGATTACGGCGCGATTCGATTCGATTAAAGCTGTATTCCTGCCTTTTTGCAAATTCTTCACGGTAAATGGTTTCCAGTTTCAGAACATCGACTTCGGCATGCGCTTCAAACATTTCCATTTCTTCCAGAAACCGGTCGAAACGCAAAAATGACAATGTCATTTTTTCATCTTGTACACTGTAGGTCAGATCGGCAATGAGAACATCGAAAAATCGACGCATGATTTCGATTCTTCTTTGTGCGAGAACGTAATCGAGATGATGCTGAGAACGCTGAACTTCGAAATTTGCCACGGACCGGTCTGCACTTCTACGACCAAAGTCGTATACGGGATGACTCAACCGTAAAGTTGCTGAGCCATCGCTCAGTGAATTTGCTCCGCCAGGTATCGCACGATCAACGCGCTGTGGATACAAAATCGCCTCCAGATTAAATTGGTGGGCTGAGTTGTGAAAGTCTGAAATGACTTTTGCGGATTCAAGATAGGATTCGGCTTCACTAAGCAATGGGTGGGGACTGTCTGCAAACATCAGGACAGCCGATAGATTCAGAGGTTCATCCGGTATTTCGGCTGCAGTGACTGGTACCGATGCAATGCTCACACAAATGAGCAATAGGAATTGACTTATCCTCTTCACTGTCAATCCTCACTCATCAATGTAATCTGCGTTGAAAGGGTGCAATCGGCTATGGTCAATAATCCAAGTCTTAAATCCAACTACACCAACCAACTCCATGGTAATTGGAGAATGACTCGCAGCAGGAATTGAATGGCGTTTGTCGAACTAACGACAAAAGAATTATCTTCTCGCCCGTTTGAATTTTATGAAATTACTGTCTTGATGGTGTCCGTCAGCAACGAACTCTCCCAGCAGCATGAATTCTTCTACATCCTTAGCAGCCCCGGTATATCGCATGATGCGATTACCTTCCAGATCAAGAAACAGAAAAACCGGTGTCGCCCGTATTCGGTTGTGTTTGAGCGCCCAATCTTTCTCGGCAATTTCCTCCCCGTCGAAATCAACAACCAAATTGTCCCCTTCGACATTCATCATCAGACAGCGGAAGTTCTGTCGAAAATAATCCTGAACTGCTGATTGGTTCAGAACAGTTTCTTTCATGCGGTCACACCAAGGACAATCATTGAGTTCAAACATGACCATGATTCCCTTTTGACCTTCTTCAAGGGCTAACTCTACTTCTTCCTGAAGATCGCCAAACGTCTGATGGAAGAAGTGTTCCTCTGGATCCCGAATTTCAGCTAGGGCTGCTCCAAATCCGCTCAGAATAATCAGCAGTGAGGCAAAAAATAAACTACTGAATCGCTTCATCATCCATACCCTCACTCAAATTGAAAATGTTTGTGCTCTATTCTAACACTTGGAATTCTTCACCTGCAGTCAGGTATTCATTTTCCAATCACCAATCCCGGGATTGCCAGATTTAATCAGTACCTGTGGCTGATGTAGTGATGTCACTGAAATTGTCTGTTCGGACCTGAGATGGTCCGCGACGAGGTCCCATACTGGTGGGCCTGGTGAAACCTGTCCCACAGTTGCCCAACCCGTTACGGAATAACTTTTTCCAGCCTCGATGAGTTCCCCACTCTCCAACCGCATATCCGAAATTCGCGAGCCCATTGTCTGGTCAACTTCCAGGGTATACGACATACCCGAAATTCGCACCATGTCACCGCCCTGCTGATAAAACGGATCTGGATTAAAGGCATTGTCAGCCACGTCTTCTAGAATCAGTTTCAAAGTTTCACCAGTCATTTCCTGCACATAAGTTTCCGGATAAGTCATGGCGGTTTGCGTCATCACATCTTCAAATGTGATCGTCTGACCCGGTATGATTGACGTTCCCCATCGAAAGCCCGGAGATAGTGCAATTTGGGCATTGTAGTGAGAGCGCAATGCGTTGCAAATGACTTCATCAAATGTTCCATTAAAATTTCCACGCCTGAATAACAGCGATTCGGAAACCGCGAGTTCTTCAGAAAGCTGGTCAGCGTACGGTGCTCGACTTTGACGGATAAAGGCGTCCATTTCGGGGTCGGCAGTCAGGTAGTTTCCAAAAATCGGCAACAAACGATAATTGGTATCCACCACACCCTTGTTGCCGAACTGCAGGTCTAAAACACCGACAAACTTTCCGTTTGAACCAGCATTGGTTACCAGTGTCGTACCCCGCTCATTTTGAACTTTAACCGGCACAGGTACTGCGTCGTGAGTATGACCACCCAAGATTGCATCAATGCCTGACACAATGCCGGCCAATTTCATATCAACATCCATGCCATTGTGTGACAGTAAAACCACTGCATCTGGACTTTCACTGTCTCGGATGTTATCAACCAACTCCTGCAGTTCATCTGCACGAATTCCAAATGTCCAGTCTGGTATATTTCTGGATGGGTTGGCAATGGGTGTGTATGGAAATGCCTGTCCAATTATGGCAACATCAAAACCACCTAAGGAGCGCATGGCATAAGGCGGAAATGCGTGTCCGGTAAAGTCGTCATAAGCCGGCTTTTCGTCGAACAGTGCCTCTTCAGTCAGAAAGATGTTCTGTGCGACGAACTCCCCACCAAACGATTCCAGGTTCTGCTGAAACACTTCAGGTGTATAGGTGAATTCCCAATGGCCGGTTGCAATATCAACCCCCAAAAGGTTATTCGCTTGGACCATTTCCATGCCATTCGTCCAAAGTGCTGTTGCGGTGCCCTGCCAGCTGTCTCCCCCGTCCAACAAGAGCGTACGATCTGAACCGAAGTCCTGTCGCAACTGGTTGACCAGAGTTTTCATGTAAGCATATCCCCCGACCTTGCCGAACTTCTCGGCGAGTCTCGGAAAATCTTTATAGGTGAATGCGTAGGCTTCTGCAGAATCTGGCTCGATTCCAAAGGTCTTTAGAAACTGAGAACCAACAATGTGGGGTGGGCGACCCCAGCTATCACCTATTCCAATATTGATATGTGGTTCCCGAAAGTAAACCGGATTTAGCTGAGCATGGGTGTCGGTAATGTGAAGCAACCGAACCTGACCGAATGACGGGACATCATATAAATTAGTGCCGGCGGAAAGACCCGCCGGCAACATTCCTGAGACAGATGCAGCTGCAACTGCCTGCATAAATTCTCGGCGACTAAGGTGCACAGTACCTTAACTGAAAACTGAATGAATGAAAGGACTGTTCAACACAAGTTGGTCATACTGCTGCATACAGTCGAAAGTTTCCAGGTTGCCGATTATTACGACATTCTCGATTAATTGTCACTCGGTAGAACTACCGAATTACTCGACCCTCCCACAGAGCGCCTTCACGTTTGGCCTGTACAATTCCAGCCTCACCCTGAAGCTTGGCCTCTGCTACGAGTTCCATTGCCTTTTTTAGATCTCCAGCAGCAGCAGTTTCCTGCGCTTTTTTCAGAATTTTGGCAGTGTCGCGCCACTCATGACCTAATTCGCCAGCCATTTTCCGAGCGTCATTCGCTTCAGTAAACGCCTTGTTGAAGTCCTCAGCGGTTGGCTCTGATGCGCCGACAACACAGGCAGTAAAAAATAATGCACACGCAACTATAGTACGCAAAATTGATTTCATGTTGTTCTCCCTAGTTCAATTACTTGCGAACGCCGGGGCCGTTGTATTCCAGCCCATTGCTCATATAGGTAAGAAAATATTCAAGATTGCGGTACTCTTCGCCCTGCGCCTTGAACGCTTTGGCTCGAACCTGCTGGTTACAACCGCTGAATCGACGGTGCAACGTGCCAATGGCACCCCACTTCAACCGATAAACCGGAAAATGACTTATATGCCCTAAAGCCGGACTGAGAAGTTCTGTACGAATTTTGCCGCCAGAACCGCCGACGTGGCAATCAGCACAGGCAAAATTCAACTGACCACGCTTGGTGTAGTAGAACTGTTTACCCATTTCATAGGCTGCCAATGCGCGCGGATCATCAGGAATCACCACATTGATCGTCTCGCCGCGCGAAGTGTATGCCATATACGCTGTCAGCTCAGCAATTTTGCCTCTCTTGTATTTGAATGGCTTTTCACCATTCGCTTCCCGACATTGGTTTATCGCCAATTCCAGCGTGATAACCTGTCCCTGTTCCACATCGAAATAGGGATAGTTCTGCCGAATTCCAATGCCACCATTTTCAAAACAGTCAGCGTAAGTCTTACCATTGGCGAACGGGGTGTTGAAAAGATTCTCTCCCTGTTCCAACGCCAACTCATACGGCGGAAACTCTTCAAGCGTTTGCCACTGTTCACGGGAAGGCATATCGATGGAATAAACGCCATTGATAAAATCATCCTTTGGAACATCCGCGAATTTAGTCAGGTAGTAATTCTGAAATGCAACTCGATCCTCTTCGGGTGTCGAAAATGCAACTGTCGATACGCCGGCAAAGAAGCAACCAAGCGCAAAGCATGCAATCAGTTTTTTCATAAATATTATTCTCCGTAATTCTGGAAACGTACTCTTGAGCACCTATCCGATTGTGTATTCTCTTTCGCCCGATTTTCCTGTATTGTCATGCCAGGCCAGCAGCAATGTATCACCAGCCTGTGGACCGCTAATCGAAAATGAAAGATACGGATTTTTTGAAATTGCAGGACCCCAATGCGCCCGGAGCATTTCCTTTCCCTGCCAGTGGCAGGTTACAACATCGACGAAGTGCGCTGGAATCAACTCACCAGTCTTGGAATCTTTACGCTGACCGGTTTCCATCGGATGTTTGATGAGCATCTTGACCTGAACGTCATTGTTACTGGTCATTTTTGCTTTTGCTTTAATAGACATAATTTTTCACCTCATCAAATGCGCATTAACCACCGCAACCGCCGATGGTCACTTTAACTTCACTAGCACCTCTGAAAATCTGGCCATTGGACTTCACCAAGGCAACCACATCAGAGGTTTTTCCCATTTTGATTCGAACGGAAACTTCTGGCACCACTCCAGGCTGCAGATCAAATGCGGCAACCATCGGTGCAGGATTCTTGGGAACAAGAATAGCAATGGACTCGACATTGTCCAAATTGGCTGTCACCTTGATTGGTACGACAGCGCCATTTTCGGCGATTTCTGGACCTTTTACAACGATCGCATCGCTGTCCTGAATCCCGTTTTCGCCAAACAAGGCTTTAAGTGTACCATCGACATCATCAGCATCAAAAGCCATCTGTGGTCGATTGGCTGCGTGGGCTAAGTTGCCGATCAGTCCCCAAGATGCCGCTAGTGCAACCAAGCCTGTTGCTGCTGCGCCTTTGAGAACTGCACGCCGTTGTAGCTCTTTAGTTTTCATATACATCACCTCTTACAGTGTATGGACATATTCAGTTATTTTATCGATTTCGTCGTCGGTGAGAATACCATGTCGACCGAAAGGTGGCATCATCGTGTTGGGATTCGCTGCCGTTGCGTCCCAAATTCGGCCATATAGTGTTGCCTTGTCGGGAAATCGCTGCTTCATAAAGATGAGCGGCGGACCGTGCGTACCTGGCATTTCACCATCTCCCATAATGTGGCAGGAGAGACAATTCCCCTTTTTTCGGTCGACAGCGAGCTTCTTTCCTTCTGCAATTATTTCCGCATCAGCAAAACTTACTTCAGTGGTTACAGCCGATACAGAAATCACTGCAATGAACGAAATAATTCCTAGTGCTGTTTTCATCATCGTATTTCAATCACTCCTCTGACAAATTAAAGTTGACTATCAAATGACCCAGCATTTTGAGATCAAAAACCTGAACTTAAACAATGTATGCAATGGTTGAATTAAAACCGAAACTTGCCCTCATTCAGGGCAATTCTTTCAAACTTTGAATGCCACACCAACAAATTGAAACGGTTCGCTGACAAATCTGGATGAAGCAAAATACTCCACCATGTTCAGTAATAATTTGACCGAATTGTTCAAAATATGTTCGCCGCTAATGAAATCAAACTCATTCAATGTGGATACGCTTGATCAGGAGCGGCAGAATATTAATATGAGGTGGCTGAATGCAACCAATTTGGTATATGATTTTTCTTGTAAACTTACTCTAAATCTTATGGTTAATGCGTCAAAGTTTAAGTTGGAGTCACAGTATTTTACAAAACAGAATAAAATTTGCAAATTAATTGTAGTTATTTCAAATTAGTGTTTCGCGAGTTCAGTTTCCTAATAATTTTTTGCACATATTCCGTTATTTTCCTTCACTTTGTACCTAATGAATCTGACGCCTGACGAACTCAAGACGATCGCTGCAGAAGCCAGTGATTTTCTGAAGCAGCTAGCCAACAAGCAGCGTCTGATGATCCTCTGTCACCTGCTAGATGGCGAAATGTCCGTCAGTCAATTGCAGGACAGAATAAGAATTGAGCAGTCATCCATATCCCAACACCTGGCAAAACTTCGTAAACAAGGCATTATCACATCGCGTCGGAATTCTCGCCTGAAGTACTACTCGATAAATGACGAAAAGGTGCAACAGGTTATTGAACTTCTGCACACTATGTACTGTGAACCGAATATTCAAAAGTTAACGACTGTAGAGAACGCTGATTCCGTAGCGCAAGTTTCGGATTAGCTGTCGATTATCAACCTGACCCATCAATATGAGGAACAATTGCGCTGTTCCGATTGCAGTTGTCGGAATGGCCTGTCGATTTCCTGGTTCCGCCAATTGCCTGCAGACGTACTGGGATGTCATTAAAAACAAAATCGACTGCATCACACCAATTCCAACCAACCGCTGGGAAAGTCGAACACTTCAGGGTCTGAGTCAGACAGCCGACACGCAGTTTGCTCAAGTTGGCGGCTTTATCGACAACATTGACAGATTTGATGCGACTTTCTTTGGAATTTCGCCGCGTGAAGCGATTGATATCGACCCGCAACAGCGGATGCTGCTTGAACTTTCATGGCAGTGCATGGAAGATGCTGCGATTGCTCCCAAGGTACTTGAAAAACTGCAAACCGGCGTCTTTGTCGGGATCATCAATCACGACTACGAAAGGTTGATTCTAGCAGAGAGATCTGAAATCAGCGCATACTCTGGTCTGGGACGGTCAACTAGCATCGCTGCAAACCGAATTTCATACTGCTACAACTTTTCCGGCCCCAGCATTACCATCGATACCGCTTGCTCATCGTCTCTGACTGCAGTGGATGCGGCCTGCAGTGCACTTGCCAACGGTACCGCTGATGTCGCATTCGCTGGTGGTGCAAACGCAATTCTTGCACCTGAGAGCTACATCGAATTCTCGCAAGCCGCAATGCTATCCAATACCGGTCGTTGCAGTGCGTTTGATGAATCAGCAGACGGATTTGTCCGAGCCGAAGGAGGTGGAATGGTTCTGTTAAAACGGCTCAGCGATGCGCTGATCGACAATGACCGAATTTATGCGACGATCATCGCCACCTCAGTTAATCAGGACGGCAAGACTGTTGGAATCATGGCGCCAAATCCTCATGCGCAACAGGACATGATGCGCACCGCAATTTCCAGTGTAGGAATTGATCGTAATGATATTGGGTATGTCGAAGCTCACGGTACGGGTACCCAAGCCGGCGATACCATTGAAGCTGACTCACTGGGAACAATTTATGGCCATCCTGATCTCTTTGTTGGATCGGTGAAAACGAATATTGGTCATACCGAAGCTGCTGCGGGCATTGCCGGCTTTATCAAGGCTGTTTTGTCCATCTGGCACGCTGAAATTCCCCCGAACCTGCACTTTTCGAATCCCAATTCAAAAATTGATTTTGATGCGATGGGTATTCGAATACCAATTGACTCTGTTAGTTGGGACACGCCTGGTGGAAAACCTAGAGTCGCCGCAGTCAATTCATTTGGATTTGGCGGAGCCAACGCACATGCGATTATCAAGGAAGCGCCTGCCCGGGCATCTCATCGTCGTAACACATCTCTTCCCGTAATGATGGTTCCAGTGAGCGCTCGCTCTTCTGACTCTCTCAGGTTGAAGGTGCAAAAACTTGAAGACTCATTTCAACGGCATCCAACTTTGGCTGCAGATATCAGTTACACCGCGGCTCGTGCGTCACAGCAAAAGTTCCGCACTGTGATCAATGTGGCTACTAACGATGTCTCTGAAAAGGGACCAACAATTGAACACCAGTACGGGACTCGGTCATCGGTTGCCAATGACATTGATCGCAACCAACGTATCGCATTTGTTTTTAACGGAATTGGAGCACGATGGAACGGTGAAGGCTCGACACTCTACAAAACACAAGCAGTTTTCAAAGCAACTGTTGATGTCTGCAACTCTCTCTTTGATCGTTCATTAAACATCCGTGGGGTATTTGAAAGCGGCAAACGAATTGATGCAGATGAGTTGGATAAAGCGCATGCAATCCACTTTACGATGCAGCTTGCTCTGGCAGAGCTGTGGCAGTCCTGGGCAGTCTTCCCTCATGCAGTAATCGGACACAGTATGGGAGAAATTGCTGCGGCATGTGTGGCAGGCTATATCAAACTTCCAGATGCTGTTGCACTTGTCAGTGAACGATCATCGCGAATCCAACGCTACTGCAATGAAGGGTTGATGCTGGCAGCATCGCTTGACAGAACCGATGTAGAAAAGATTGTTGAAACTAGTAACGGCAAGATCTGCATCGGTGCGATGAACAGTCCCGATTCAGTGACTTTTTCGGGGCCAGTGAAAGAAATCCAATTGCTAGCTGAATCTCTTGACAGAAAGGGATGTTTCAACCGAATTTTGGATGTTCCAGTACCGTTTCACAGCTCAATCATTGAAGGGGCGAGAACGGATCTTTCGATTTCTTCAGATGCATCAAACTCAGAGCAAAATGAAACCGCCTGGTATTCTTCCGTTACTGGAGCAATAGTAAATGACGAACATATTGATTCAAATTTCTGGTGGCAAAACTTTCTCGCACCTGTCCAATTTGACAGTGCATTCAACGCGGCAGTCCGCTCAGATATTGATCACTTTATTGAAATTGGTCCACATGCAAGCCTTAACTTCAATATGCATGATGCCCTCAGATCTGAGGGTATCAATCCCGAAGGAAAGGTGCTTTACTCCATTCATAGGGATCGCCCAGAGGAACTCACCCTGCGATCGGCCAGTGCGGCTCTTTTCTGCTACGGTGCGGACCTCAGATTTGATCGAATAAATCCCACAGCGAATGTGTGCGATCTTCCAAAGATGGAATTTGAAGGTCAGAGGTACTGGAAACCAAACTCAATTACACAAACTCAATCACAACCGCTGACTAAAAATACATTTCCCCTTCTTGAAGCGTCTTCTCAAGACCAGCAAAAAAGTTGGAGCATTCCACTCAAAACGGATGAATGGCCTTGGTTAGGCAGGCATCGCTTGCACGGTGAGGTCATTTTCCCAGCTGCTGGTTACATTGAATCAGTTTTGGAAGCAGCAAGCATCTGTTTGGAATCACCTGCAATTGAACTGCGTTCAGTAAAGTTTCGAAAGATGCTGCGCATTCTGTCAGAAAAAAATGTTGCAGTCACGCTTCGAAGTGAAATTGACACGCATTTGGGAGCGTTTGAGTTTGCCAGTCGCAACGCAGATGCGGACGCGGATGAAATGATTCACTGTCAAGGAAATTTTTGCGCGAGCGAAGATTCGCAGCCCGTAATTGCAGGTTATGATTTGCCCAAGAACCAATCGACTGAAATGTCGTCAGACTCGATTTTTAAACGGTTTAGCGAATGGAACTTCGAAGGTGACTCTGATAGCTGGCAGATTATTAAACTCTGCACTTTTGGCGAAGTCGAACTTCTTGCAACACTCAAAAGGAACCACGCCGCAGAACATGTACAAACACGATGGCAGTTAGACCCGTCATTGCTGGACCTTTGTTTTCGCTGTGTGGTGGGCATCGTCCATTCAAATGAGGCTTTAGTACCTTACGAAATTGAGTCATTCAAGTACTGGCAGAATAGTCCAGACGAAGTCAACTGCCATGTTCAAAAAATTCAGTCATCAGTCGATTCAATTGATCTGAACTTGACGATTACAGATTTGAATAATCAAGTCATTGCAAGTATTTCAAAACTACGACTGTGCCGGTTGTCGGGTCCAAAAAGAACAGATTTGATTTCAGCTAGTAACTTGTTTGCATTCAAACGTGTTTGGAAAATTCACCAATCGGAGCGTGCAAGTGAATCGCGCTTTGACTGCGATTTTTCTACGCTTCGGAATATTTTGGAGACTTATTCTTCCATTCTCACCAATAATCGACAAAGATGGCGTCACTATTCGATTGCGAACCCTGCACTGACGAACATCACCGTTGCATACATCGTCGAGGCGCTTGAGCAGGCTGGATTTTTAAAGATTGCGGAAGAACAATCAGTCAGTGAAGCAATTTCGGTGTGTAACATCACAGAAGATCAAATTCCACTGCTTTACTCTCTGCTCAATTTGATGTGCGATTGTGGGTATGCGGAATTCGGGCAACAGGATATCCGTACGAAACCTGAAACGTTCCGATTGAACGACACCTCACTACCTTCCCCAACTGACACCATAGGGCACTTTCGCCAGAAAGCGGAATTTTCGGAATATCTCGCGGAATTAATGCTGATTGATCGTTGTGGCTCTGAATTATTGAGTGTACTAACTGATCAGAGATCTGGTATTGATGTACTTTTTCCGAACGGAGAAATAGAGCTTTTACAAAATCTGTATCAGAGTTCTCCAACCTGTCAAATTTACAACGAGATTCTGAGTCGTTCGATTAAAGAACTGCTTGATTCATGGACCTTGGAGCGACCTTGTCGAATTCTTGAAGTGGGCAGCGGTACCGGTGCACTACTGTTTCATTTAGCACCATTTCTGGAAACTCAAACCGTTGAATATACCTTTACAGACATATCTAGCCTCTTCCTTCGACGTGCAAAAACACGCTTTTCTCACCTGAATTTTGTTGAGTTTGCCCATTTGGATCTCGATGCTGACTTGCAAATGCAGGATTTTGGTCCAGAGAGGTTCGATTTGGTTCTGGCCTATGATGCGCTTCACCTGTGCTACTCCCCAAAACAGACTCTGCAACGTTTACACAATGTATTGAAACCCGGTGGAATTCTTGCGTTTACTGAATTGACCAGTGAACCAGTATGGGCGCGTCTGGTATTCGGAATGCTTCGCGATTGGTGGCCGCGGGACACTGAAAATCGTTCGTCTGAATCTCCCTGTCTTTCAAGTGGCAACTGGCAGAAAATTCTCAAGAATGCCGGATTTGAGAATATTGCCACACTAACCGATCGCGAAGATGATGGCAATGGCGTTCACACCGTATTCATTGGAAAGAAACCTAGAACAAATCCAGTCAGTACGCAACAACCGTCTAATCTCAATCAGAACCGTTTAATTTTTACGAACGGCGACCAGTTTTCAAACACTTTTGTCCAACAATTTAATGTTGATTCCACAGTTCATGTGAGTTCTGGAGGCGCATATGCACAGGCTGGGGATCGCAGATTCATCAACCCAGCTGAAGCGGCTCACTTTACGCAACTCATCGGTGAAATCAAACAGCGCGGCGAACTACCAGATGAGGTTATTTTCCTTTGGAATTTTTCGGACTCAGGAGCGAAAAATCAATCAATCGAACTGCTTGTCCAAACTTCTCCAGTTCTTTCTGCATCCTGGTTAATTCAGGCATTTGATCATCACGGCATCAATCCGCCGCCTTTGGTACTGGTCACTGCCAATGCTCACCAACTTGACAATTCAATGGACCTAACAGATTGCCTGAGTGCAGGATTATGGGGCTTTGGCAGAACCTTGCGAAACGAATACCCAGCATCCACTGTAAGGCTCGTTGACATTGCCCCTTCCGATGATTCGACTGGAAGCGGACTTTTCAGCTACCTGATTTCTGACAGTGAATTAAAAGAAGCGTGTTTGAGAAATAACGACTGCCTCGTACCTGTTCATCAAAATTTGGATGTCGATTGCCTCCAGGTGGCATCACCTTGCTACACAGAATTATCAGGTTCCGGCGGCGGTAATCTATCTTCATTGAAGTACGCCTTCAAAAACCTACCGACTCTGAAATCAACGGAAGTTCTGATTGAAGTTTCTGCTGCTTCTCTAAATTTTCGAGATGTCATGATTGCACTGGGCGCTCTTCCGGAATCCTCTGTTATCGGCGGGAAAATGCAACGCTCACTCGGCATCGAGTGTACCGGAGTCATTACCCGTGTCGGCAAACAGGTAAGACTCCTAAATCCCGGGGACAAAGTAGTCGCACTGGCAACCAACTCACTTGCGAGTCACGCCATTGCCGAGCAGGAGTTTGTGATCCCGCTGGCGAAAAATCAAAGACTTGTACCGTATTCCGGCGTATCAACTGCCTATGTGACCGCACTTTATTGCCTTCAGGAAATTGTCACTCTCAAGCCGACTGATAAAGTGCTTATACACTGTGCATCTGGCGGTGTCGGCCTGGCCATGATCAATGTTGCACAACATTGTGGTGCGACCATATTTGCAACTGCCGGCACACCGGAAAAGGTGCGCTACCTGCACCTCTCTGGCATCGAACACGTCGCGGATTCACGTAGCAATTCTTTTGTTGATGATGTGAAGAACTGGACCAACGAAAAGGGTGTCGACGTGATTGTCAATATGCTGGGCAGCGAACTAGCAGCTGCAAACCGCCATGTTCTTGCTGAAGAAGGCTTCTTCATTGAACTCGGAAAATATGAGGGTCGAGAAAGCGTTTTAAATCAGATTCAAGAAAGTAAGTCCGCTGCGAAAGTCGAGACTGTTGATATCGATGCTACATGGCTTAAGCAACCAGAAGTCATCGAAAAACTGTTCAGACAAACCATTCAGAAACTGAGTAATAACGAACTACCGCTGCTCCCGTTTCGCGTATTTCCTGCTACCCATGTAAATGAGGCTTTTCGCCTTATGGCCAATGCTGGTCATATTGGCAAAATAGTACTTACCTCAGATTCTAATTCACCTCTTCAAGAAACTTCGATTCGACCCGATGCAACCTATGTCATCACAGGTGGAACTCGAGGATTTGGACTTGCTAGCGCGTTGTGGTTGGCTGAAAATGGAGCGAAATACGTTGTTGTAATTGGACGCTCGCCAGAGACTTCGGTTGATCTCGAACAAATTATTCAGAAGGCTGCGAAGTTGGACTGTCTTATCACGTCAGTGCGTGCTGATATTGTTGATTCAAAACAGTTTAGGGTGGCATTGGAAACTGCCTGTCACGAACTGCCTTCCATTCGCGGTGTGCTTCATTGCGCAATGAATATTGAGGATAGCGCGATTGTTAAGCTTACGCGTACACATTTCGACAAATCTATGAATGCGAAAGTACTGGGAGCATGGAATCTACACCATCTGACGTGCCACCTCGACCTAGACTTTTTTGTGCTCTATTCATCGGTTACCTCTTTGCTGGGACCTGCCGGGCAGGCTGCTTATTCTGCCGCCAATTCAACTCTCGATGCTATGGCTGAATATCTGAGGCATAAAGGTGTTCCGGCAGTCGCGATTAACTGGGGCGCTGTTTCCGATTACGGACATGTTGCTGACCATCCTGACCTGTCAACAGCAGTTGGCAATCAGTTTGGAATTGACGCCTTGTCCGCCAGTGAACTGCTGTCCACATTGAATGGAGTGCTAGGTGGCCCCCAGGCTTCCCACTTTGTCGTCAGTGGAGGCCAATCAATCACGGGCGATCAGTTCAGTAGCGTAGATGACTATTCAGCCTCAATCACCAGTCAATCCAAACAAGAGTCTACAGGTGATTCCGACCATATCGATAGTCTGCAAGAATTGATTCTGAATTGTGTTTCTAAAGTTCTAGATTTTCCGAAAACCGAAATTGAACTCGATGAACCGCTCGTCAATCTGGGAATAGACAGTTTGCTGGCAGTTGAGCTTTCACATTTATTGCGGTCGAATTGCCGGATTGATATCAGCGCAGCATCGTTGCTTGACCAAGTTTCAGTGAATGAAATACTGAGTCAGATCGACCTTCAACCCATACAGAAATAATGAAGTAATCCAAAATAATTCGCTAGTCAGCCTTGAAAAAACTGATGGTGAGATTGATCAGGAGCTGGATCATAGTGAGAATCGGCGGAGGGAGAATGACGCGAGTCCTGCGTATCCTGACCGGCAAGGCGAGCGAGTAAGCCGCCTCCCATTGAACTTTGGGGACCGACTCGTAGTAGTTCACCTACAATTATATTCCATAGATGGAATATAATGACATCGTGAACAATAGTGTCGAATTTACAAATGAATTTAACGATTGGTGGGGGACGCTCTCAGAAAACCAGCAGGAAGATGTTGCTGCTGTGGTTGAATTATTGATGCAATTTGGTCCAAGTTTACCGTATCCGTATTCTTCGGGAATAAAAGGTTCCCGACACAGCCATATGCGTGAACTGCGAATACAAAGTGGTGGAAATCCGATTCGGATTTTCTATGCTTTTGACCCAAGGCGCATAGCGATTTTACTAATCGGGAATACAAAGAGTGGCAATAAACGATTCTATGAGCGCTATGTACCGCTTGCAGACAAACTATATGATGAACATTTGAATGAACTCAATGAGGAGGGACTTGTCTAATGAGTGGCCATCGTGATTTCAATGAGTTGCTATTGCAATTCACGCCTGAGCGTCAAACTCGAGTAGATGCTAAAAAAGCGAAACTTATCGGCGCTATACCCCTAAGTGAACTACGTACAGCCCTGGCATTAACACAAAAGGACCTTGCGGACACTCTAGATGTAAACCAGCCGGCAGTTGCAAAATTGGAGAACCGTGCAGATATGCATATTTCCAGTCTTCGAAACTACATAGAAGCATTGGGAGGACGACTGAGCATCGTCGCGAAATTTCCTCAAGGTGATGTACCTATTGATCTAGACATAAAGAAAACATAGTAATCCTCTAGCTCTTACTCTGAGACGCAATGCAAACACCTCAGTCTCGTAAAAACCACTACGTACCCAAATGGTATGAACGGTAATTATTTCATCGATTATCCTAGGTACCTCTATAACCTTGATATATCACCCAATCAAATGCTAAGTCCCGAAGGAAGTTTGGTCACGTCAAAAAACGTAACGTTCCGAAAAACAATAAAAAATTGCTTGAAGACAGAGAGTAAAGACACTTCTTAGTAAGCATCTAATCAATTGTATGTGGCTTTCATTTTTCAAGATCTACCAGTATTGAGATTGATGTCCTGATCCTACAACTGATTAAACGGTAGCGTAGAGTAAACCGCGACAATTGCGGTGAATTATCTGCCTCATCTACCTGAAGTCAATAAACTGACATTTCAAGTCAACTGACTCGAACTGCTCATTCCCAAATATTGACATCAATTCCCTGCTCGATCAGATGGTCAGCACGTTCCGAAAGGTAGCGTTGAAAATTTGGCTGTTCTAGAAAGGCCTGACTGCTTACATATTCAAACAACCCGGAAGTATGGAACTTTCTGAACCAGGCCTCAGATCGAATAACCTCCTTTCCGTTCCTGTCAAAGAGGACGATGGTCGGCGCATAACTGATATCTAGACTGCCAGCCCAGTCGCGAATACTTCTTTTATTACCTTCAATATCCGTCAGTTGATCGTTTGACCACATATCCAGTTGAACAACATGGAAATCGTCCAGAAATTTACTGACCTCCGGATCTGCAAGCACTTTGTTATGTAGCGTTTCACAGTTCGGGCATTCTGGTTGTTCGAAAAATATCGCGAGTGGACGGGAATCTCCATTCCGATTCAAAATATGCGGAGGGTTTTGAAAGAAAGGCTGTGAAATCAGCGACTTCTGACTGGTGGTGGTTCCTGCATGCGCTGTCCGTACAAATTCTCGGTAGGGTATCTTCGTTTCGTGGTGTTCTGCCACATAGGTTAACGCAGTCAGGAAGTCGCGTGGTGGCAGATAACCGTTAAGTTTAAGAACCGCTTTTCCCTTCTCATTAAAAAAGAGCAGTGTTGGGGTGAACTGGACTTTTAGTGCTTCAGAAAACTCCTTTTCTGTATATGACTGTCCACCGACTGTAACGACCTCCCGGTCACCCCAGATATTTATTGAAATCACATCAAACTTTTCCTGAACCAGTTCCAGAATATTTTTCTGGCTCAGATTTCGTTCAACCAGCAAATTACAGTAAGGGCAGCCATCCTGTTGAAAAATTAGCAGGAGCCGCTTACCTTCCTCCGCTGCTTCGGCGACATCGTCACTGAATTCAAGGAAACTTTCTTTGAACCAGTCCGGATATTCAGTGGGTTTAGCGCCCAAAAAAGTGCCCAATTCGGTACTGCTGGCACTGCCTTGCGCACTGTTTTCCTGGGCAGAAGCTGAAAACGCTACCCATGTCAATACCAACAGCAAAATCAGTTGGAGAAAACGGTCCGAAAATTTCCAGAGTTTCATATTTCTATTTACAGTGAATTTACGTTGAAACATTTGACTATCTGTTCTCTATGTTACCGGTGAAGTGCTTAAGTTTGTCAACTTTATAGCCTAGACTTTTCCTGATGCCTTTTGGAAATTTCATGCCAATATGCAGCGTTCCAGTATCCTCGAGCCCGTGCAGATGTATTTGGTAATACCCAGATTTCCGTTGATTTTATCGTTAACGCACTCTGCAAACCATAGTCAACTGGAGTTGATTTTGAAATACGGTAAGCCTCATTTGCAAACATTCGAAAATTATTCTTACCGTTGAATGCCAGGATTTTCGGCTGATTTTGCTCAATCTTGTCAAGCAATGCCCGCGGATTATCCCCGCTGCCAGTGAGTTCGTGGTCGCTGCCAAATTCAGTCTTGTTGATGTCAGTCAGTCCTATGCCATAGCTAGGCAACAATGCGTAATCCTCAGGATTCAACTGACGTTCCGTCAATCCCGACTCGGCCAGAATTTCCCAGAACTTGTTGCTGAAATGTGCGTAATAGGCCCGTCTACGGGCAGATTCCGGACTTGGTGCTCTTCCACAAAATACTGTGGTCAGTCCTGATTCAAGTACATCAGGAACAATGTAACTGTCTGATTGGACTGCCATCAATCTTTATGTTTACTTCAAAAATGATAAACTGTATTTACCATTGCTGAACGTTCATCCCGACTTTGATTTGTTCAGCATCAAACATTCTAATAGTCTGATTAGTGCTCATTGATTGATATGTCTCGTCTAGATCATCAGCAATTCGCATTTCTTCTATCACATTGTCTTTAATTTTCAATATTGCAAAATTTTGTTGAATTGAACTTTTCCGATTTACTCCAACAAGTTCGATCGAAGTTGATGCGGAAATCTTCAGTCGATTGAGAACCCGGGGCGAAACATCGCTTTGAAATTCCGTCAAGTATTCCTCTGAAATCATTTTTTCAGCCGTCATCTCCGCCTTCTCACGCTCTTCGGTACTCAGTTCACCGATGAAAACAGCATCGAAATAGTCCTGGCGATATTCTTCGATCAAAAGATTCGGCAATTCTTGCCAATGTTCTTCATGACCTTCCCGTTTCAGTGTTGTAATCCGGTCAAGCATAGCGGTCAACACCATTTCCCGAAACGCTGCACAAGGCGAGTTGATGATATGCGCCATGACTTCAGCGTTGAACTCATTGAGCACATTTCCCACAACCACGCTTGCCTCACCAATCAGACCGCCGCCAATCCCTGCAATTCGACGGCCTAGTACTTCAATTTCGTTGATGTAACGAAGTTCTGCATTGATACCAATTTTGTTCAACATTCTGATCGGTTGATGCAACCGCTCTCGGTAGACAACCGTGGGGATTTGAGAACTTCGTGATTTGTGAAAAATCGATTGATAAAAGAGCTGCTGATTATCAAGATAAGTTACACCACCTCCCAACCTTCGACGTACGACTGGATACCCAAGTTCAGTACGCATTCGACCATCCAACACGTGTTCAACATTCTGGTGGTATCCGATACAGAAATAGGGACTTTTCGGCCGACAGATAATAATCGTGTCGGCCGATTCGATGGTCATACCGCTAGCGACTGCATGATAGATCGCCTGTGAGTCCAACCAGGAAACAAGTCCCAGATTCAGAATTCTCAAGCGTGGTGACGGTCGCATTGCTGGCAAAACCAAACCGAAAGGCAAGTTTAGCAGACGCTGACCGTCAAACTTCTTTAGGCGAGAACTACGCCTCTTCTAAAGCTTCGATTGATTCCGGTATGGTTTGACCGCCATCCACCACGATGGTTTGACCGGTAATGTATCCCGCTTCGTCCGATGCAAAAAATAGTGCTGCGTTGCCAATGTCTTCGACAGAACCTAATCGCTTCAGTGGAATTGATGCTGCCATCGTCTGCAAATATTCAGTTCCCAAACCCTGCAAGCCTTCAGTAATGATGTTTCCAGGCATTACCGCATTGACTGTGATTCCGTATTTCGCAAACTCCATGCATGCTGTTTTCATAAATCCCAACTGACCAGACTTACTTGCTCCGTAGTGAGTCCAGCCTGGGTATCCGGTAATTGGACCGGTGATCGAAGATGTAATGATGATTCGTCCTGAGCCGCTCTCTTTTAAATTTGGCAGACAGCTCTTGATCGCTAGAAATGTGCCTTTCAAATTTGTTCCAAGCACAAGATCCCATTCATCGCTCGACATGTTTTCTAGATGATTCTGGGGGAAAATTCCAGCGTTGCAACACAAAATATCTATTCCACCATGTCTTTCAGCCGCTGCTGCAGCCATTGCGTCCAGACTATCTGAATTCGTTACATCTGCTGAAAATGAAGATGCGGTTCCGCCTTCGCTGCGAATTTCATCTGCTGTTGCTTCAGCATCATCCAAACCGCGCGCAACAATCAATACCTTTGCGCCCTGCTTGGCGAACACCTTGGCGATGCCCTTCCCAATGCCTTTGCTTGAACCAGTTACTACGACTGATCTGCCTTCTACTGATGTCAGCATTTCTGTTTTACCTCCTGTTGAAAAGGTCAATAAACGAATTGTTCGTGACTAATTTACTGATTATTGTCACAAATTTTCAGATTATTCACCTCAAATAATTGTGTTATCAACAATTTGCTGTCTAGTGTCAAGTTTTGTTTTGAGATATTCCTTAAATTACCCTGCAATAGATTAGGGTTCTCCGTCTACAGGAGAATAGAGGAGGCGCAAATGCAAGAAACCAAACAGGAATTTCTCGAACGAACGAAGCAGTATTGGAATCCTGGCAAAACCACCGACTGGCAAAACTTCGGTGTCGATCTCGTCATTGATCGCCGCGAAGGATACCATCTCTACGATATGGATGGACGCCGGCTAATCGATGTCCATCTCAATGGCGGCACTTACAATCTTGGACACCGAAATCCTGAAGTAGTGGCCGCAGTCAAAGAGGGAATGAAATACTTTGACATCGGCAACCATCACTTCCCATCCCTGATGCGAACGCATGTCGCACAAATGCTTGCTGAATGTACCCCCGAAGGTTTGCAATATACCATTTATGCATCTGGCGGCGGTGAAGCGATCGATATTGCACTCAAGTGTGCACGCCACGCAACTCAACGACGCAAAATGATTTGTATTGATCATTGCTATCACGGTCATACAGGGCTCGCAGTACAGGTTGGTGATGATCGATTTTCGAAACTGTTTTTGAGTGATGCGCCGCAAACGGAAGTAGTGAAGGTCCCGTTCAATGATCTCGAAGCAATTGAACGCGAAATTCGGGTTGGGGATGCGGCCTGCGTCATTATGGAAACAATCCCTGCCACTTACGGATTTCCGATGCCTAATGAAGGTTATCTGAGCGCAATTAAAGCCGCATGTGAAAAAGTCGATACGTTCTTTATTGCTGATGAAGTGCAAACGGGCCTGATGCGATGCGGCGAAATATGGGGCATTGACACCTATGGCGTCAAACCCGATATTCTTGTGACTGGTAAAGGGCTGTCTGGAGGTATTTATCCGATCGGCGCGGTAGTGGTCAACGAGCGCGCTGGTGCCTGGCTCAAAGAAGATGGATGGGGACACATGTCCACTTTTGGCGGAGCCGAGCTTGGCTGTATTGCTGCTGCGAAAGTGCTTGAAATCTCCAATCGGCCCGAAGTTCGGTCTATGGTGCACTACATCGCCCGCTACATGCGAAATGGACTGGAGCAGTTACGCAAAAATTACTCAGACTTCTTTGTCGGCATTCGCCAGCGCGGGGTTGTGATTGGATTGGAGTTCGGGCACCCTGAAGGTGCCGTTCACGTTATGAAAGCGTTGTTCAATAATGGCGTATGGGCTATATTTTCCTCTCTTGATCAAAGAGTTTTGCAGTTTAAGCCTGGCATTCTCGTCGATAAGGAGTTGTGTGACGAGATTTTGAATCGCTTGGATACAGCACTGGTTCAGGCCCGGGCATCTGCATTTAATCGTGGATCAGCAGACCGAAAGACGACTTCCGAAATGCAAGTCCAGAGGGAAGAATTCGCTGATGCCGCTTAAGCAGATTGGTGGAGGAATGAATGCCAAAATTTGAAGACTTACCACACGAAGAGCAGTTGGCGCTACTGGAGCGCGTCGCGAAAAACGCAGTCGCTCACTATGATGTACCATCTGAAGTCTCAGTAGAGATGATTAACCTGTCGGAAAATGCAACTTATCGCGTTGATGATCATTCAACTTCCCGAAAATGGGCATTACGCGTTCACCGAGAGGGATACCACTCATACACCGCAATTCAGTCCGAACATGCTTGGACTGATGCGCTGCGCGAGCAGGCAGGAGTCATCACCCCTGTCATTGTGCCTGGTAAAGATGGCAAAAACATTCAATCTGTCGAAACGGAAGGAATGCCAGGAGGCCCGAGAAACGTAGTGATGTTTGATTGGGAATCCGGCATCGAACCTCCTGAAGAAAACCTCATCGGTCCGTTTGAACTTCTCGGCAGTGTTTCCGCCCAAATGCACAAGCACTCAATGCACTGGCAACGACCGGAGTGGTTTGAACGGTATATCTGGGACTTCGAAACCAGTATTGGTGATAAACCACATTGGGGCAGATGGCAGGATGGCATGGGAGTTAATGATGCAAATCAGGCATTGTTCGGTAAAACTGCTGAATTGATCAACAAGAGACTACAAGCTTTTGGTCAGGGACCTGACCGCTGGGGACTTGTTCATTGTGACATTCGGTTGGCAAACCTGCTTATTGAAGGCAGTGTCACTAAAGTGATTGACTTTGATGACTGTGGATTCAGCTGGTTCATGTACGACTGTGCCACAGCACTGAGTTTTATCGAAGGAAGGGAAGATGTTCCTGAACTGATTCAGTCTTGGGTGAAAGGCTATCGCTCAGTGATGGACCTGTCTCAAGAAGATGAAGCAGAAATCCCGACCTTCATCATGCTTCGCCGTTTGCTACTGGTTGCCTGGATTGGATCTCACTCCGAAACGGATCTTGCACAATCTATGGGATTAGCCTATACAAAAGAAACTGAAGCCTTGTGTGAAACATATCTCGCTAATTTCAGCTGAACCGAACAGGTTGCAGTTCCTATCCCTCATTTCAACGACCACTATGGTCTTTGTAACGTTTAATTTCCTGATAAACTAAATGAATCTTTACGTCAGATTCACAATGCAAAAGGGCTATTAATGATTAATCTTAATCGAATGAAACTAATCACTATCGCTGCAATTTGTTTAGCCGCAGTTTCCTCCACTCCTGTTTTTGCTGCAAAAGATCCCGTTTTTTCCAATTGGAGAAACGTTGCGATCAGGGGGTATGACACAGTGGCTTACCACCTGGAAAAGAAACCTGTTGAAGGAGATAAAGAATTTACCGCGGATTGGAATGGTGCGAAATGGCGTTTTAAGTCAGCTGAAAACCGCGATCTCTTTCAGAGCGACCCGGAGAGGTGGGCACCAAAATATGGTGGGTATTGCGCCTGGGCTGTTTCAAATAACTATACGGCGTCAACAGTTCCTGAAGCTTGGACCATTGTTGACGACCGTCTTTATCTAAATTTCAGTTTGAGCGTGCAACAACAGTGGCGCCGAGATATCCCGGGCAACATAAAGCGCGGTGATGCCAATTGGCCTGGAGTACTCAACAAGTAATGCCTCAATTGTTGTAAGAGGCATGAATCTCTGGATTGGGTAACGGGAGTCCTTCGACCTACCAGTCGCGCCCCGGGGTGTTCTCTATCATGTCTAGCACATGATCCAGAGCTTTCTGGGTGTTTTCTTCCGTTCCGGCAATGAATACCCTGCCAGAGACACCAAACATCTGGCAGTCTATCAGTACATTTTCTGCGACTGCACGTTCTGCCGCATTCGCGGCAGCAGCCGCAAAAAGTGCGGGAGCTGTTTCCAGCAATAGCATTGATTCGCCTGGAAGAATCATCGATGCATCCCTTTGTCGGTTGATGATGACCGCGTGCTGGTCAATGACGTTGCTTACAAGATCCGAATAGAGAACCCTTGGTTTCAGCTGTGAAGCGGCTTCAAGTCTGAAGCCCGACAAAATTGCCTCACCGGCCGCATGCAGGTCATCCAACTGTGGGCTGTGTAATTCCAAAATTCCAAACTGTCGTTCGACATACAGAATACCTGGTTCAATTGTCGGTACTGATTTGAGCGCAAGATCTATGACACGGTGTATGGCGAGTGCCGGTGCAATCTCAATGATCAGAGAATGCATGCCTTGTAATGGTACGTAACCACGAGCTCGCAACGCGGTTGCCATATAGGCTGCAAATTGCGTCTGCAGATTTTCGATCTGCAAATAAACCCTTAAATCAACCACGTTGCCCTACTGCTCACTCGCGTCCGATGGTTTTGGCGAACTGCGGCTGAGATCGCCAGTGATTACCTGTTCCATTCAGTGAATGACTTACTTGCCTGCAGCAACGTCAAACTTTTTGACAACATCCGCATGTGGTCGCGGAATCACATGAACGGAATGGACCTCACCAACTGCTCCAGCGGCTTCAGCTCCAGCCTCTGTTGCAGCCTTGACAGCACCAACATCACCTCGAACCAGAACTGATACGAGACCAGCTCCCACTTGTTCTTTGGTCACGATTTCCACGTTTGCGGCCTTAACCATTGCGTCTGCAGCGGTGAACGCGCCGACGTAGCCGCGAGTCTCAATAAATCCAATTGCATTTGACATGATTTTCTCCGTTTACAAAATTTAAGAAGTTAAAACAATATGTTAATTTTTACTACCGACCTCTTCATCGACAATTCCAATAACGAGTGCGTCGATAACAGCATCACCTGATTCGAACCAACCCTTCGCCACTGAACCCTGAGTGATCAGAACCTGTTCACCTGTACCGGCTCCGAGCGGATCGTAAGCCAGAACTCTTTCTGACACTTTCCCGTCTTCAATCAGGTCGATCTCTAGAAGTGCTCCATTCGGCAATTCATCCAGTTTACGAGTTGCCCAAATTTTTCCCATTACCATTCCTACTTTCATGGCTATTGCCTCACAATTTGAAGTTTCAGTCGTCGCGCACGGTCCCGTGCGAGTGGAGTCAAAATGACATTCCTACTGATCTCAATACATGAATGGTTCTTGGCAAGTGCCAAGACCTTTGATTCAGTTAATACGCCCGTCTCAATTCGTCCGGTGGAATCTGTATCAATTTTTGGTTTTCCACTTGATTCAGAATTTCTGTGGCTCTGACCCGAAGTTGCATCAGAACCATTCCGATGGCCAGCATCGGATGATCGGAACTTCATTCGCCCCGAGCGAATGAGTCCGGCAACATTCTGATCCTGCATACACTTTGCCAGGTCAATCGCAAATTCGTTAAGCTTTCGTTCACTGCTGAGGTCAATAGCAACAGGTGTATTGCAATTCCCTTTGGCAGACTCCAGTAGCTGCTTCATCAACTGGCAATTGGGCGCCACCGGTTCAGGCTTACTTTTTTTGTCCGCCGTTGGAAGCGCTTCAAGCAGCGCTTCCCGAACCGCAAGACGTATTTCCTCTCTAGAGAATCCCGACTCACTCACGGCACTACATCCTTGCTTCCAATGCTTCTTCCGCTGCTCGGGCTGCCGCCCTTACGTCACTTTCCGGACCACTTAAATAAACTCGCCCAGTCGCACCAATCATCCGGTAGTCAACAACTTTGATATCAGCTGCTTTTTCAGCCTCGTTCACTGCCAGTATGCTGTAGGAAGCAGGCTGCATTTCGAATACAAACAACGATTCACCTGGCAAAACCATGGAACCCAACTTGTTTCGATTGATTAAGAATGCGTGATAGTCATCGACCCGTTTGACAATTGTCGAAGCCAGAATCTCAGGTGGCATCGCGTCACTCGGTGCAGCATCCAGCATCTCAAGTACGGCTTCGCCACCCGCGACGACATCGGCAGTCAATTCCGAATGAAACTCCAGATAACCAAACTGACGTTCTACAACAAGAATCCCGGGCTTAACATTGACATTCTTGAGTGCGATGTCGGTGATTCTTTCGATGTGCAGGCCTGGAACAACCTCAATGATCATTGCGGCCATGTCAGTTTTAGGTAAATAGCCGCGAATCCAGCTTCCCAGATAGCACATTGTTTTTGGCTGCATCTGGTCAATAAATATGTAGGATCGAATATCCGCCATTAGTAGCGAGTCTCCCGAACGAGATGCAGTGAACGAATCTCTTCAAGAATGATCTTATGGATCTCTGCTCTTAAATCTTCACCGTTCAGTGCATTGTTCCCGTGAGAATGCAAACCAGATGTTTGTGAGTCGAAGCCATCCGCGAACGAGTAGTCGATTACCTCATTCGGGTGACGCACTTTTGGAGTTGGCTGTGATTCAATGAGTTCGTATTCATTCATGTCGATTTCAGATTCTTTACTGAATGCAATTTTTGACCACTGAACCAGATGGTGAGGGCCGACATTGTCAGCAACCGAACTCCTGCCAAAAAATCCGGTTCCAACAGTCATCGTCGGTGCTAGATTGGTATCAAATCCTGAAGCACCAGTACTGCAGGGAGCGTTAACGGGAGTTCTCAGAACTGCGAGTTCAGATCCAAACCGGAGTATCATCTGCGGGTCTTTGCAGTGAATGGCTGCCGAATGGCCGCTGCCCATTCTGCGAGTCATGGCGTTGCAGGCTTTCATTGCAGCATCGCGTCCAGCCACTTCGTAGAATCCGAGCACCGGGCAAAGTTTCTCCCGGCTTAAAACATAGTCGTCTCCAATCCGTTCCAGATTCACCAGAAGCACTCGCGTATTTTGCGGTACTCGTATTCTGGCCCGCTCTGCAATCCACTCCGCAGATTGACCAATGACAGCAACATCAAACTTTCCTTCTGGGAAAAGAACTTCGGACAGACGGTCGCGTTCTTCATCAGTGCACAAATAACAACCTTCCTTTTTGAGTGCAATGACTAAGTCACTGCTGATGTCCTTGTGTGCAATGACTACAGATTCGTTAGTGCAAAGGACGCTGTTATCAAATGCTTTGCTATTTGCTATGCACTTGGCTGCTAGTTCAGTATCAGCAGTTTTGTCGACATAAGCAGGACAATTTCCGGGTCCGACACCGAGTGCTGGATTACCGGAACTATAGGCAGCCCTCACCATCGGTGTTCCGCCGGTAGCAAGAATGACATCAATGCCATCCGAGCTCATGATGCTGTTAATCACCTCTAGGGTCGGATTTTCAACCACTTGAACAACACCATCAGGAGCACCTGCGCTCTCTGCAACCTCAGCAATTTTTTGCGCCGCATCCGAGCAGCATTCGCGAGCTGCCGGATGTGGACTGATCACAATCGCATTACGAGTCATCAAAGCGAGCAAAGCCTTGAAAAACACGGAACACACTGGATTGGTTGATGGTGTCAAGGCAAATATCACCCCAGCGGGTTGTGGAATTTCAATGACCTTGCGTTTGTGGTCAACCCGATGGTGAGTGAAATCATGATTTTTATAGTACTCATAAATTCCCTCGCTGCACAGCCGGTTCTTAATTTCTTTGTGATCAGCGTTACCGAAACCGGTTTCGTCTACCGCCCAGTCGGCGTAGTATCTGGCAGTTTCTTCACCAACTTCAGCAACAGCTTTGACGATACGCAGGACATCATCGCGGCGAAAGTTAGCGTATACACTCCCAGCCCAGCGCGCACGATTTACGACTCTGGTCGCCTGGAATATTGGAGTTGGTTGAGAATGGACCGGCATATCTTCCAAAAATAATGAACACAATTCGGCTTTGTAGCACAGAATTCTATAGCCCCGTATTGACAGCGGTCTTGACAGTTCAAACCAAATTGTTGACTTCTGAACGCGAATAACGGGTCCTCCCCGAAAATGTAGAAACGACAATTTCAGTGTAAGATTGCTTATCGGAGGATTCTACGATGAGTAACAATATCTATTCAGAAGAATTGAAGTCTCACGTTCTGGAAGAGTTGGAAGATGGTGCAGGCGTCCGAAGTCTAGCCAGAGAGTATGAACCGTCGGAGGCTACGATTCGAAATTGGAAGCGCCAGGCAACTGAGGCGAAGAATAAGGAGTCCGAGTCCACGGAGGATGGTGAGCCAAAGATTCGTCGGTTGGAGCGTCGTAATGCGCAACTGGAGCAGGAGAATGCGTTTCAAAAAAGCGACAGCGTTACCTACACTAGTGGGACCAGGTGTACGCATTGATTGAAGCCGAGCGCCAGAACTTCACGGTCCGACTGAGGTGTCGGGTGCTGGAATTTCAGAATCAGGCTGGTACGTCTGGCGTAGGCGTGAACCGGGTGCCCGTGCGTTGACCAATCCCCGACGGACGGAGAAGATTCGCACCAACATGGTTGAGAGCAAATCGTCCTGTGGTGCGCCGCGGGTGACTGCAAGGCTACAAAAAGATGGCTGTCAAGTCAGTCTGAATCGGTTTGCGCGTCTGATGAAAGCCGCAGGATTAAGGGTGGTGCATGCGAAACCTTCTTTCAGAACAACGACTCAGGGTGGCTGAGCCCATGGCATCCAGAATCTGGTGAACCGTTAATTCACCGATATTCGACGAAACAAACCTAGTGTTCCTGGTTTTCAGCGGTTCTCAATTTGCAACCGAGACTAATAGCTGAAATATTGACTCAATTTGATTCCTTTACTTGCTTGTTTATGTGGTCGCGCAAGGCTCGATTTATTTCGGTTTGATAACCTCTGTTTCCTCGCATTTGCACTCTAAACCAGTGAATGATGTCTGCATCCAGACGTAAAGTGATCTGTTGTTTGACTGGTTTGTAAAACACACCTCGTTGGGCGCCTGACCAATCCAGCATTTCGGGAATTTCTCCTACATCGATTTTGTCGTCATCCATCCGTGACAGAAATTCCAATTCAGCTTTTTCCTTGCTCGTGAGTTCATCATCTTTCATTTTCATAAATTCTGCTTTCATGTTTGGTAGCTTTTCGAGCACTGATGATTCGCCCCAATAATTGTCCACTTTCATCGTATTCCGGCATGGTATGAATAACCACAACGATTACAGTACCAATCATGCCCATCGTACGCCAGCGCAACTCATTCCAGTATGGGTCTTCTATTGTCATGGATAGTGGATCTTCAAATACTCGAGAAGCCGTTTCAAAACTGATTCCGTGGGAACGAATATTCTGTTTATTTTTGTTTCTATCCCAACTCCAATTCAACTTACTACATTCAAAATATAATTACATTAATGTAGCTACATTATGCCATAAATCTTAAATTTGTTTGTTCAAATGGCTTGTGTTAATTTGGTGAAGGCGGATGGTAAGCATTGGTTCCTTAACTGGAATATTACTAATCACCTTCGGTTTTTTGAAGAGACAAATTGCTAGTGTAGTATCCTAAATATAACATTAATTATAAGCATCATCTGTAGTACAATTAGCATACACCAACTTGGAGGCGGATGTATGCGTGTCGCGTCAGTCATCGAACTATCGGAACAAGAGTGCAGGGAATTAAAGCGTCTTTGCTCGTCGCGCAGTATTTCAGTCGGATTTCATCAGCGCGTTCGTATTGTGCTTTTGTCATCGGAGGGGAAAACCAACAAACAGATTGCTGCTGAGCTGGGACTATCCCAACCCACCGTCAGTCAGTGGCGCAATCGATTTGCCGAGGAAAGGATGGAGGGCATCAGGAAAGAACGTCCTCGGGGCGGCAATCATGGCGGAAAAAACACCCAGGCGCAGGATGAATTGCGCACCAGGATCATTGCTGCGACCACCCAGAGCACTCCTTCTGATGCGACGCACTGGTCCTGCCGCTCCATGGCAAGAGCCATGGGGACCACTCACAGTTTTGTCAACCGGGTGTGGCTTGCCAATGGCTTGAAGCCGCATTTGATCAAGACGTTCAAGCTCAGCAACGATCCACAGTTTGAACACAAGCTGGTGGATGTGGTGGGTTTGTATCTGGATCCGCCGGACAATGCGGTGGTGTTCAGTTTTGACGGGAAAAGCTCGATTCAGGCGCTGGATAGGACGCAGCCGGGACTGCCACTGAAAAAGGGGCGTTGCGGCACCGTGACCCATGATTACAAGCGTCATGGAACGACGTCGTTGTTTGCGGCACTGAACATCGCATCGGGGGAAGTGATCGGGCAATGCTATCGCCGGCATCGCCATCAGGAGGTGTTGAAGTTTTTCAAGGCGGTGGAAAAGACAGTCGACAAGGGGCTTGAGATTCATATCATCCTGGACAATTACAGCACTCATAAGCACAAAGATGTGTTGCAATGGATTGACAGGAAAAAGCGGGTTTATCTGCACTTCATACCGACGGGTTCTTCTTGGTTGAATTTGGTTGAGCGGTTTTTTTCGAAGCTGACGGAAAAGCAGATCCGTCGCGGGGTGTTCACCTCAGTTGCGCATTTGGAAGAGTGCCTGAAAAACTACTTGGACACCTACAATGAGAATCCCAGACCGTTGGTCTGGACGAAGTCTGTAAAGCAGATCACCGATAAAGTAGCGAGAGGCCGAAACGCTCTTGCTACCAATATTAATTAAAAGATTATTTAGGACACCACACTAGTTAGTGATTTAAAGACAACCAAAAAAGAGTCAAAATCATCAATGGAAATTAAACGTAAAGGCAGATGATCGGTATCGAGATAGTTCCTGAATAAAGCCGATTTTCCGCCAAAACACACCCAAACAAGCCGAGTTACTCCATTTTGACTGAATCTTCAGGCATTTACCATGCGAATAGTCGAAACCACATAGTGTGAACTGGGTGGTGTTTTCAACCGCGAGATTGTCATCAACCCGAAGTCGCGCGACGACATCCAGACTAGTGCATCTGGCGAATCACAATAGTCTGGAGCGCCAGATGCTGGGACATGAATTGCTTGAGCATGAATACGAGCGCCAGACCATCGTTGACAACATCAAGCTGCAGAGCCCGAAGCTGTTGGCCAAAATCAGCCAACCGCTGGTTGAGGCCGACCGCGAAATGGTCAGTGAAAGAGCCGTTTCACCTGAAAACCACGAATTTTCTACACCAAATGGCAGTGCTGGCGACCTATCGAATGCCTCAATCTCCTAGGTATTGATTTCGATCTTCAAACCAACTACTCATACACCAATCTCCAAATTAATTTCAATTTGAGGTCAGTGAGAGAAGAATTACAAATAAATCCAGATTTAGACTTGAATTTTTATATATTGTCATTATTGACAATCTATAATTCAATGTGAATTTCAGTCAAAAATGTTGAGGTCTATATGCCACGTCCGAGTCTCAAAGAAATTCGCTCTGAGCAAATTCTGATAGCCTATGCGAAGTGTATCTACCAATTTGGATTTGAAGGGGCGACGCAAGAGAAGATTGCTAAAGAAGCAGGTGTCAAGCGTTCAATTATTCGCCACTATCTGGGTAATCGAGAAGACATGATTGGCGCACTCATTGACTATGCTGATAAGAAATTTGATGAAGAAGTTTGCGAACTCATGCAATCACTTCCGGATCAGAAGCGTATTGATGTGCTGATTGAAATACTTTTTGATCCGCGTTATGCATCCGATGAAAATTCTGCAGTGATGCTGCAGGCCCTTGTATTAGTGTCTGGCAAATACCCTGAAATCGGAACAAGAATTGTCGCCTGGAGCAATACTCTGATTGGTTCCGTTAAATCTGAGTTGCGGAAGACATATCCAGAAGCTTCGGAAGATCAAATCTTTCAGGTCGCTTTCGGAGTCGTTGCGCTTTGCTTCAACATCGATTCATTCAGTCAGATTTCAATACCTCAAGAATGGTGGAGTGCTTCAAAAAACGCCGCCTATCGACTTATCTCAACTCTAAACTAAACATCATGGAAACTCTTCGTCAAACATTTACCGAATACCAAATTTACGGCTTCAGTACGTTGCTCGAAAACTGGATGTATGTCATATCAGGTGGATTGCTCTTTCTTGAAATCCTGAAATTTCTGTTCAAGAAACTGATGAACTGGAAGCTTGCTGGTGATGGAATTGCTAATTTCAGACATCCTGACCCCTTAGCCCGATGATTGTATCAGTCGATCTTATTAAGGTGTTGAATAATCGTCATAATTTTGTCATTTATCTCCAAATTTGGCTTGCATTTGGATTTGTCTTCTGCTAACATTAATATGTACATAAATAAGGTTTTGAGCAACACTCCAGGAATCCAGAATGCAACTGAACATCCCAATCACCCCCCCCGGAAACCACCCCGATCGCAAACGGCTTCTCTGTCAGCTTCGAAGATGACAAGGTGACCTACTTCTCCAACCTGATGCCGTTCAAAAGCCACGATGCAAACGACGCACAGACGCGCGCCCTGACCGTTGCAGAATTGCGGGTCGACTGTCGTCTGCCGGCAAACAGAATCACCGAAGCGATGGGCATCTCAAGAGCCATGCTGATGGGACACTGCAAAACCTACCGCAAACATGGCAGTGCGGGATTTTTCATGCCGCGCAAGGAAAAACGATGCACTGCAATTGATGCCCAGACCAAGTACGAAGCCGAAGCGCTGCTGGCCCAGGGTTTCAGTGCCAGCAAGACGGCACAGAAGATCGGCATTGCGGTGGCCACGCTGACCTATCACATCCGCGCCGGGCGGATTGCGAAGCACAAGCGGCAGCCGAAACAGCCTGCGGTTGCTGAGATCGAATCTGCGGCATCTGCAACCGCGTGTGCAGACGAGTCGAAAGCGCTCCAGCGCAGCGCGCGCAATGTGCGCGACCGCAACGCTTCGATGGGGCGGGCGACAACCGATGTTGTCGGTCGCACGCTGGCGATGACAAGCGGGTCGCCACACGCGGCGGCGCCGAGTTTTGATCAATCGGCTCACAGTGTTCAAAGAGGCGGCGTGCTCAGTGCTTTGCCGATGTTGATTGAACAGGGCATCGATACCGCACCGATACAATTGCCCAACGGCTATTACAGTGCGCAGTCGTTGTTAACGTTTCTGGCATTGATCGCGATGGCACGGGTATCGAATCCGGAACAGCTGCGCTATGACGCACCGGGCGAATGGGGGCAGATTCTTGGACTTGACCGCTGTCCTGAGGTGAAAACGCTGCGCAGCAAAATCCGTTTGTTCAGCAAAGACTTTGAGCGGGTTTTGCTGTGGCAGCAGACGCTGTCGAAGCGATGGCTGCTGCAAGACTGTCAATACGATGCGGTGTTGCTGGTTGACGGGCATACGAAAGTCTACAGTGGTCAAGGCAGATTGGCGAAGAAGTTCATTTCGCGCCAGAAACTGTGTCTGCCTGCGGCTGCGAGTTACTGGGTCAATACGCTTGGTGGCCAGCCACTGCTTTGTCTGCATCAGGATTACGATCCCGGGATGGTCAAGGCGCTGGAACACGTTGTGGTCAAAGAACTGCAGGCGATCGGTGCAGTGACTGACGAGGCGCCGGATTTGACCGACACTGCCAGCACCGAAGCGCCCTGGGTGACCTTGGTGTTTGATCGCGAGGGATGGAGTCCGAAGATGATGCGCAGACTGGCGCGCAAGGGCATTGCGTGTGTGAACTGGCACAAGAACTTCAAGGCACCTGCGTGGGACGGTGCGGATTACTGCGAAAGTGTTGTG
This sequence comes from Arenicellales bacterium, assembly GCA_965220665.1. Lineage (GTDB taxonomy): Bacteria > Pseudomonadota > Gammaproteobacteria > Arenicellales > JAJDZL01 > JAJDZL01. The sequence continues at coordinate 2,196,157 of CBDCQQ010000005.1, read as the reverse complement.
ACGGTCTATGGCCCGGCTCAGAGTCACCAACAGACGGTGATGCTCGCTGAGAAATCCATCGTGCTGGACAAAGACCTGTCGGTGCGCCAGATCCGGCGCCGGCTCGACAGTGGACGCGAGGTTGCGATTGTCACGACCCATCCGACGCTGTCAACTGAACAGGTGGCATCGTTGATGTTTTCGCGCTGGTCGCAGGAGAATTTCTTCAAGTACATGCGCGATCAGTTCAGTGTTGACGCATTGACCTCGCATGCATTGGCACCGATGGACGATGACACGGTTGTGGTCAATCCACGCAGGCGCAATCTTGAAAAGCAGGTCAACAAGCTGTGGGGGCGCATCACGACGATGCGCAATCGAATCGCGAAACTCGCCAAAGATGATGCCAAAGCACACCAGTGTGCGCAACTCGCTGAGCACATTGAGCAGCTTGAAGCCGAGCATGAGAAGGTGCGCATTGAGAAAAACGCGACCGACAAGCACATCCTTGCTGGACAGCTTGAAGCATCTGAGCGCCTTGAGGTGCTGCCGAAATCACAGCGGCTGTTTATCGACATCATTCGCATGATCGCCTATCGGGCGGAAACCCGCATGATTCCGGCTGTCGCCGGTGCACAGGGTAAAAAAACCAATCCGAGAAAGGCCCTGCAGCGGTTGTTTGATGCCGATGCGAACATTATTCCAGATCACGACAAAGGGCTGCTGAAAGTACAGATTCTTGGCTTGGGCAGCAATTGCGTAGACCGGGCTCTGATACCCCTGCTTGATGAATTGACAGCGACTGAAACTGTGTATCCCGGAACGAATCTGAAACTCGTTTACGAACTGGCGGCAGACTGATTTCAACCCCGCAAATCAGCAATCATGTACACTTCGAAATTGGCTGGGGGTCAGGATGTCTGAATTTCGTCACCTACGCTGCCTTTGTACTCCTGTACTACATAGCGCTTGGTTCAATTTTCATAACCGTCTACTATTCCACCTCTTACTTTGCGATTGCCACCATACCCATGACCACCTGGTCGATTGTTCTTTGTATTGTGCTCGCCGATTTCGCTTACTATTGCGAACATCGTTTTTCACACAGAACGGGAATTGGGTGGTCATCTCACACGGTTCACCACAGCTCACCTTATTTCAATATCACAGTGGCATATAGATTTGGTCCGCTTGATGGTCTGATTCCAATCGCATTTCACTTGCCCTTGATACTTGCAGGATTTCACCCCGCCCTGGTCTTCGTCGCTGAAGCGATTGTGCTGCTTTACCAAACCCCACTTCATACCGAACTAGTTGGCAAACTGCCTAAACCAATTGAATGGATTTTCAACACACCGTCGCACCACAGAGTTCATCACGGTAGAAATTCTCAGTACATTGACAAGAACTATGGTGGGATTTTCATCATCTGGGACCGAATGTTTGGAACATTCGAAGAAGAAATTGAAAAAGTTGAATATGGGATTTCAGACCCGATCAACTCTGTGAATCCATTTGTTGTCTGGTTTCACGGTCTAACCAGATTGGTCAGAAAAATGGCATCTGCCAGACGCATCGGTGACGCTCTGAAGTATTTGATCAAACCACCGGGCTGGATCCCAGAAAAGTTTGACAAAACCGTCGCAATGAAGTCAGATTTTTAGTGTGAGGAAGATTCGGAGCTTCGTCCAAGCAGATAAACTTCACTTATTGCAACAGTCAAGGTGGCAAAGTCGATTTTTGTGATGGACTTCATCTCAGAGATGATATTCGCCAACATTCGACATCCAACCCTGTTTGACTCCATCCACATCTGAACTGCCTGCTGTGGGCTGTCGGTATTAGCCTGCCTCACAGCATCACTTGCAATTGCATGCTGATGTGCATGAATGTCGTCACTCAATCTGGATTTGGCGAGACCATGCCATTGATTTTCAACCGGAAGATTCGCAACCTGCTGACGAATCCAGATCAATTCAAGTTTTGCTCCAATATCAAAGTAAACACTTGACACGAAACCGACAGATTTTCCTGTCTGCTTTATGATTTCAACAATATCCATAGCAGTGGACAGCGGAATGCATTGAACGACTTTCTGTGCAAGATCTTCTGGAACGTTGTTGTCAAGAAGCTTCTTCAGGTGCACATTGATCTGATCGGTATATTCTCGACTCAACACATTTGAAAGCTCACTGGACAAGGCTTCAACGTGATTCCGGTAATACTTCACAGTCTCTTCAATATTAAGTGGATGACTTCGATGCCGTAGTAGCCAAATGGCAGCTCGCTCAAGCAACCCCGCCGCAAATGTCAACATTTCAAACTGGCTTTGCGCGGGCACTTTATTGTCTAATTCTTCGATTGATGACCAAATCGTACGCATGTCGAAAATTTCCCGTGCAGCACAGTAAGACCGCGCAATGTCAGCAAACGCCGCACTCGTCAATTCGTGCATGCGATAGGCAAATGTCGGACCGACTCGGTTGATCATGTTATTGGTAACATAGGTTGCAATAATTTCCCGTTTTAGGCGATGATCATCCATCTCTGGGCTGAATGCCTTAGATAGACGGTCAGGAAAATAGTCATGCAAATCTCTGGCCAGGTAAGCGTCCTCTGGCATATCAGAATCCAACAGTTCTTGATAAAGCGACATTTTTGAATAGGCGAGCAACACCGAAAGTTCCGGTAGTTTGAGCCCGAGACCAGCACCGTCGCGTCGCTTGATTTCCTGCCAATCGGGAAGATACTCAATTGAAGGGTTTAGCTGTCCTGATGATTCCAATTCCTGAATGTATCGACTGTGTTCTCCCAGCAGATCATTGGAACAAACATTCAGCAAACTGAGTGCTTGGCTTTGCTGATAGTTGCTTTCTAACACCAGTTCTGCAACTTCATCGGTCATCTCACGCAGTATTTTTTCGCGCTGTTTAACTGTCATCTCACCGTTATTGACAACCTGATTAAGCAAGATTTTGATGTTGACTTCGTGGTCAGAACAATCGACTCCACCGGAGTTATCAATTGAATCCGTGTAACAACGGCCACCATGCATGCAGTATTCGACTCGACCTAACTGAGTCATGCCCAGATTGCCACCCTCCCCGACTACTTTCGCTCCGAGTTCACCACCATTGACGCGTATGGCATCATTTGAACGATTTTCGGTGTCAGCATGAGATTCAGCTGACGCTTTGACATAAGTGCCAATCCCCCCATTCCACAACAGGTCTACGGGTGCCTGCAACATTGCATGCATCAGCTCGTTAGGTGTCAGTTTGGTCTTTTTGATTTTTAGTCGACGCTGTACCGCAGGTGAAATATCAATCGCTTTAGCAGTTCGATCAAATACACCACCACCTTCGGATATCAGCGATTTGTCATAGTCTTTCCAACTTGAGCCAGGTGTTGTGAACAGACGCTGTCTTTCCGTGTAGCTAGCTTCTGAATCTGGATTTGGATCTAAAAATATTTCGATGTGATTGAAAGCGCCGACCAACTGAATGTGACGGGAGAGCAGCATTCCGTTCCCGAATACATCTCCGCCCATATCGCCGATTCCAATTACTGTGAAATCAGTGGTCTGGATGTCAACTCCCAACTCTCGGAAGTGGCGTTTCACCGACTCCCATGCACCGCGGGCGGTGATGCCCATTGCCTTGTGATCATAACCAACTGATCCGCCTGAAGCAAATGCGTCTCCTAACCAGAATCCATATTCTGCCGACAGTCCATTTGCAATATCCGAAAAGGTCGCAGTACCCTTGTCCGCTGCAACGACCAAATATGGATCATCATCGTCGTAGCGTTTCACATTGGCCGGGTGGACGACCTTATTGCCGACGATGTTATCCGTGATGTCCAGCATGCCTCTGATGAAAATCGAATAGCAGGCAATCCCCTCATCCAACATGGATTTTCCGGGTTCAGGTGCTCGTTTGACTACAAATCCACCCTTGGAACCGACTGGCACGATCACTGCATTCTTGACCATCTGAGCTTTGACCAGCCCTAGAACCTCTGTCCTGAAATCTTCCCTTCGGTCTGACCATCGAAGTCCGCCGCGAGCAACCTTCCCACCGCGTAAATGCACCGCTTCCGTGCGCGGTGAGTAAACGAAGATTTCATACATGGGACGAGGGTCCGGCATTTTGATGATTCGGGCACAGTCTATCTTGAAGGATAGATAGTTATGCGGTCCACCGTCCTTGTTGGTACAGAAATAGTTAGTGCGAATGGTTGATGTCATTGCATTTTTGTAACTTCGCAAGATGACATCCTCATCCAGGCTGGATACTGCATCCAGATGGGCATCCATTACCTCCCTCACCTTTGATAATTCCTTATCTGCTGTGCCGGAAGTTGGATCAAATTTCAATTCAAAATATTGAATCAGACTTTGCGTCATAGCAAGATTAGCAATGAACGTATTGGTAATGTAGGTATCGCTGAATGCATGACCGATTTGTTTGAGATAACGACTGTAGGCGCGCAAGACCGAGACCTGCCTCCAAGTCAGGCCGGCTATCAGAACCAGTCGATTGAACTGGTCATTTTCAGCATCACCACGCCAGATATTGGAAAATGCCTCTTCAAAGTCTTTACGCTGATGTTCCGCATAGCGTTCCTCCGAGTGCCTCAGTGAGTAATCATGCATCCAAATATAGTCATCGTCTGAACGCGTAATTTCATAGGGGCGTTCTTCCTTCACCCAAAGCCCCATGTTTTCAAGTACTGGCAGAACATCAGAAGGAGAAATCTGTTTCTTGAAACTGAACAGTTTCAATCGCATTTGCCTGCGATCGGTCTCCTGCAATGTTCGAAAGAAAGAAACAATCAGATCATTTTTTCCGCTCAGCGCAGACAGTTTCTCAAGATCTGCTGCAACGACCCAAGGCGAGTGATCTTCTTTAAAGCTTGCCCCGAATGCATTCTCAAAGGTTCTCAAATACTGCGTACCTAAGTCTTCTCCGTAGCGCTCGATCGTCGCCTGATGAAGTGAGTCGCGCCAAGTGGTTGCAGCATCCTGAACCCGTTGCTGAATTTCCTCCAGGCTGACATTGGGCTGACTGTCCTTGTCAACATAGATGGTGTACTCAATCCGCGCCAGAACCGAACCTGAAAAGGTGGCAAAGAACTCTGAAGACTTGCCTTTGAGAGATTCCATCAGAATGCCCTCAATCTTGACACGTAACTCGCGGCCGAACAACTCGTGTGGAATGTAAACCAGCGCAGAGTAGAAGCGTCCGAACGGTTCCCGCCTGAGAAAAAGTCTTACCCGATTTCGTTCCTGCAGTTCCAGAGTGCCAGCGACATCTTCGAAAAGTTCATCTACTGAAATTCTAAAAAGCAAGTCGCGAGGAAAGTTGTCGATGATATTCGTCAAAACGCGAATGCTGTGAGTTGTTTCTGGAAAGCGACTGCGCTGAAGTACATGTTTGATTTTGGTGCGCAATAAAGGAATCAGACTTGCGCTTCCGTTGTACGCGGTTGAACTGAAAAGCCCAGCAACAGCCCGAATTCCATTGAAATTGCCTGCCGCTGAGAATTTCGGAATAACGATTACATCCAGGTAGGAAGCACGATGGATCGGCGAGTGAGAATTTGCTTTGGTAATGATGATTGACTGGTCTTTGGCTTTAGCGACCAGCGCATCAATCGGCAAAACGGTTTCAAGGTCATCGTAATCCCGAAATATGCCAAGAACAGACTTTTCATTCAAAGCCATCCTGCCATTCTTTCTCCAATTTATTTCGCAGTATCCAAACAATGAGAAATTTCCAGCTGCCAGCCAATTGCAGAACTCTGCATAGTCTTCCAAACCAGTGTTGTCTGAGCGTTTTAACTCGTTCTCAAGGTTCTTCGAAGCCTCTTTCATTTTTACGCGAATCGGGCGCCAGTCTTCAACAGCAACCTGAATGGTCTTCAGAACTTTGCGCAGGCGTTTTTCAATTTCAACAAAATCACTCTCGTCGGCAGGTCGGTCAAATTCAAAGTGAAGAAACGATTCAAATACTCCGTCGAGAAAGTCAGCATTCAGAGGCGCTGCAATTCTCTGCAGCCCGCCGGATGCGTTTCTCTTCACGGCGAATACAGGATGAACAACGTGGTGAACCTTGCACCCTACCTGGTTTAACACCATCGAAACGGAGTCCACAAGAAATGGACGGTCCAAAGTTACGATTTCCAGAACAGCGAATTTTGAGCGCCACCCATCGCGTTCAACATCGGGAAAATAAAGTCTGATTTTGGTTTCGTCCAACTGTCGGGATTTACACAACTCGAAGTGCGCAAGCGCGGCACCTCTTAAATCAAATACGTCTCTTTGATTCAATTCCTCGTAAGCAACACCGTAATAGTAAGATCGAATGAAATCAGAAAATTGTCTGTCACTGGTACGCAATACACTGCGATCATCGCTTACCAGTCTATTGATCAACGCTTCAGTTTGATTTGAGTGCAGGATAGACATGGAATCCTCCCTAGGTTTGAATCCAAACTATATGTTCAATATACAATTTTGAACAAAGCAACTTTAGAGTGTTTGGTCTTCTAGCGTATCTTGTGCTATAGGCGTGATAATGTCAGATGTTGGCATTGCTAGAAGTTTGAAACACAGGATTTCCTATGCGCAGTTCTACACGATTATCGGCGGGTCTGCACCTAGAAGTTGTCCGTTCTGGGTCATTCACATGGTACCGGGTGGTTGTTTTCAGCCACTGAAAGAATCTCTCCAACCTCTTGACATTGAAGACGGTATTGTTTGAATTGGTGTGCAAAGATCAATCAGGCGCTAACCGATGGGATATTTGGTACCAAAGGGTGTTGTCGCTGGACTGTGTAAGGCGCTTCTTGCGATGCAGATGCTGAGCAATGGCGAAACTAGACAGAAAACTCCAGTAACTTTCGAACTGAACAAGGCGCGCAATACTTTCTGACCATGTGCCTACTCATCAACACCGCCCGCAAAAAAGACTGGGCTGCGCTAGAAACTCTAGCACAGCTGCGAAACCTAGCGCTGATGAATAATCTGCGCTTGTAAAAATCCTCCCCCGCACATAAAGCCGCTATGTATTAGTCCGGGCGGCCCCTGCACCTTACTGTTCCTGCCCTTCGTGCGAAACACCCGAATGTCTGTCAGAGACAATGCGCGAGACACAGGGTATTCATTCGCCGCGGAACAGCCGCATCTATTTACCATAATTTGCTTGATAACGGTCTGAGTACAAATTTTTCTTCAGTTCTCAAGTGCACAAAATTTATATCCGTTAAAGCGAATATGAATATAATATACGCTGTACAGTATAGTTTTAATATATACGACTAGGAGTATATCAATAGAGGACAATATGGACAAAGTGATTCGCACTAATCGGGATCTTGGAGCAGTGATTCGCCTCGCACGTAAACAAAAAAAATTGAGACAACTAGATCTTGCCAGGAAAGCCGCTGTCAGGCAAGCGTCGATCGCGGATATCGAGAACGCTGCAACGACTGCAAACCTCAATACCATTACCAAGGTATTGTCAGCTCTGGACCTAGATCTTGCTATTGTTCCCCGTCGGACAACTGAATTTGACCCTATGGAGTATTGAACTTGGGTCGAAAACGTCAAAAACGCGTTTTAGATGTATACATCGGTAATAGTAGAGTCGGGCAGTTGATCCGTATTCCAAACGGTACTGTTTCATTTCGCTACGACCTGCAGTGGCTGTCGTCAAAACTTGCATTTTCCATATCTTTATCGATGCCGCTGTCAGACCGAGTCTGGTCTGGCGGCAATGCGCTTCACTATTTTGACGGGCTTTTGCCGGATAGTCATGCTATGCGACAAAAGATCGCGACGCAGAAACAGGCCGAGAGTACTGACACTTTTGATTTGCTTGCTGTCATCGGACGGGATTGTGTTGGAGCGCTCAGATTTCTACCGGAAGGCCACGGTCCGGGCAATCTGACAAAAATGAGTTATCGACCAGTGAACGAAAACGAGATCATTTCTCGATTAGCTTCTCTGCACAATAATCCGCTAGCACTTCAACTTGATGAAAATGAATTTCGTATTTCGATCGCTGGTATACAAGAAAAGACAGCCTTTATTTGGGTTGACAATCAATGGCAGTTGCCGCTCGGATCGACTCCAACCTCTCACATTTTTAAACCCGCGATCAAGGAAAGTCCGACTGGTGCAGATTTCTCCGATTCCCCTTGGAATGAATGGTTATGCCTGACGCTTTGCCGTACATTTGGACTTGAAGCAGCAAAAGCCTATGTGCATCATTTTGAGGACAAGCCTGTGATCGTAGTGGAACGATTTGACCGGGTGTGGCGGCAGAATGTACTTTACCGGTTACCGCAGGAAGATATATGTCAAGCCTTAGGGTTCCCTCCAAATCAAAAATACCAAAGCGATGGAGGTCCCGGTATGAATGAAATTTTCAAACTCCTCAATAGCACAATTGCTCCGTACGAGGATCGACGGACTTTTCTGAAGGCACAAATTTTGTTTTGGCTATTAGCTGCTATCGATGGTCATGCTAAGAACTTTTCTATCTTTTTGGCACCAGCAGGTTATCGATTGGCACCGCTATACGATGTGATGTCGGTAGCTCCGTACCCTGAATTCCCGATACAAAAGACGAAAATGGCTATGTCGTTCGGCGATAGGAAGTACTATCGCTTGAGCCAGATTCATCCTCGACACTTTCGACAGTCAGGTAAGAAAGCAGGTATGCACGCACAGGACACGGACGACATCCTGTCTGAACTGATTGAGCAAAAGGACAAAGCAGTCGCTGAAGCAGAAGCACTCGCAGCTAAAACTGGAGTACCTGGTTCAACAAGCGAACCGATTTTAGATGGTTTGATGAAGCGATTCGCAATAATTGAAGCCGACCGTATCCGACCGTGTACCAATGATTGACAACACGCACACCAAATATCGTTTGTAACGAACCATACGTTGAATTCAACGTACTCGGTTCAGCAGCGTCACTTTTCCCTGTGGCAATACGCGGGTGTGAATCCAAAATGCCTGGTCGAAGTTTCGACCATGTAGTCCAGTTAAAATGATAAAGAGAATATGTTGAATCACTTTGACTGAAAGGCTTTCAAGGGTAATTGGCGGATCAATCATGGGTTGGTTGATATTGCCAAGCGGTATTTAATCTATTTTCATGACACCAAAATTCCAACCAAGATACCGCATGTCCAGCATCTCTGTTCAATTCCAGTCCGATAATCTCAGAATCATCTCATGAAAAATAAATCACTTCTTTTGTTCGTCGGTGTACTTTTTATTGGCTTCTCACAGGTTTCCATGGCACAAACCTGGCAGGGTCATTCCATTCTTTATGAGTCCAGCAATTGCGATGTCCGAACATCAGGTGCGACGGTACTGCGTTGTGTTGGCGCCAGCGGGCGGGAACAGATGAATCAGTTGTCTACACTGATTTTCCACTGTTTTCTGGGAAACCTGTCTTTGTCTCTTGGACACGCTACGGTCAATAATGAAGTGACAAACTACCGATTTGAAGACAATCTAGGACGTGTCGCGCAAGGAGTTGATCACACCAGAGTTTCTAGAGTACGCACAGGATTTTCGGAGTCAATCAATTCAGTTCCTGGATGGGTCTTCCAAAATATGACTGACGAAAACCACACCAACAAACTATCCTACTTTCTCAATGGGAAGGAAGTTCAAGGACAGTTTGAGTTTTCAACTGACGATCAACAGTCATTTAAAAGATTTCTTGAATTTTGCCGTACCAACCGAGAACTTCAATCCTAAAGTTAAGTACTCAAGTTTCGGGGTTCAAATTCGGTGAATCAGCCGCCTGAAGGCGTATCCAGGCAGTGTTCATGCTGAATAATCTTTGCGTCCAGCTGGAGCGCGGTGACAAAGAACATCTCCATTTGCCGGTCGATTGCATCCATCACGCTGTGTGCCGAACATCCCAGGGCTGAACCCATGCCCGAGAGCGCATTGTGAATGATTGAGCGGAACATCTGCCACAGCTTTTGGGCATAGTTGAGCACTCTGACCTGTTCGACCAGCTCATCTCTGGCCTGTCCGAGCCTGGAATACTGATCATCTTCCAGCGTCAGGTGCACCAAGACCAGATAACACACCGCCGACAAATGCAGCGATGCACTATGGGAGGCAAACGAGCGGGTCTGCTCGCCCAGCCATTTAAGATGCTGCTTGCTTTCCTTGAAGTACTATGTTGCGCACTGGAATATGTTGCGGGCATATGGATTCTCCCCGAAGCACGCGTGGTTCGTCGCATTTCCCGCAACATAATATTTTGAATGATATATGTGATCATGATTGTATTTTCAACAATGTGGAGATTCAATCATGTTCGAAACGCTATTTTCCCGCGCGTCTACGGTCGCAGCCTACCAGTCCGCTCCGCTTCTAGAGCAGCGAATTCGATACCTGTCGCATAGCGAACAGTGCGGCGCGCCGCGATATACCTTGCGAGCAATTGCCGCTAACCAGCTCAATCTGATTGCAATCATTGGCTTGACCGCTAAGAGGCCAGTCGGTGAACTCGAAATTCAGCGTGCTGCGCAGCAGTGGGCAAAGCCTAATCCTCGGCGTTGCGGCCGAGCGGCGTCAAAAAAGAAAACCGACGCATTCGTCAATCATGCGAGACGGTGGATGAAATTCATCGGATGGTTCGACGGTACCGAGGAACAAGAATCCGTTTTGCGATATGAAATCGGCATCTATGTAAATTGGTTGCGGCGAGAGCGTGCGCTTTCGGAATTCACCATTCACTCCAACGTTGCGGTGATCGCTCGTTTTTTTGATTGTCTTGATGCGCGAGCGACTGCCCTTTTCGACGTCAACGCCGATATGCTTGAAGCGATCGTGACTAATCGGTTTGGTCGTCGTCGATGCAGTTCGGTGACAGGTTATCACGACGCAAGCTGCCTAATCAGATTCCTTCGCTTTAGCGAGGGACAGGGCTGGTGCGCTCAAGGAATCGCCGAGGCGCTCACGTTGCCTCGCTTCCGTCGCGAGGAGGCAATCCCAAAAGGATTGAACCGAGACGAGGCATTGCGGTTGCTAGCGACGACTGACGAAGACGGTCCCGCCAATGTGCGCGACCGCGCGATACTGATGCTGCTGATTACCTATGGACTGCGTTCTGGAGAAGTATGCGGCCTTTGTTTGGAGGACATTCACTGGCAAAGCGATATGCTCCAAGTGAGATGCCTCAAGCCTGGGCGAATTTCCTGCTACCCGCTGTCTTCTAGTGCAGGGAATGCGATTGCCAGATATTTGCGCGAGGTTCGCTTCGCCGGCTCGCACCGTAACGTTTTTCTGACATTGAAAGCTCCGGTGCGCCCGTTGAACGGGAAAAGCATGCATGCGCTCGTCCGTCGACGGATGAAAGCTGCCGGAATCCGTGCGAAACGTACAGGTCCGCATGCGTTGCGTCACTACGCCGCGCAACATCTGCTTGAACACAATTTTTCACTCAAGCAGATTGGCGATTATCTGGGACATCGCAGCGCTGAAGCCACATCAATATATGCGAAGGTGGACCTGGACTCTTTGCGCAAGGCCGTTGACGTGAATCTGGAGGGACTGTTATGAAACTGCGAATATTAATGGAGCGTTACATCGGCTGGCGGCGGCTTCACGGCGCTGTGTTCAATAAGGAAGCCTCAATACTCGATAAATTCCTTATGAGTCTTGACCTCGAAGTTGATTGCACCAAGATCACATGTCAGGATGTTTGTCTGTTTCTTGCTGAATCCGGAACCCGCGTACACGCCCGTGCGGATCGCTACCGGACGCTTTCGGGATTCTACCGGTATGCAGTCAGTCGCGGACATGTGACCCAGTCGCCGCTTCCGCTGCGCGAAGCTGAGCCGGAAGTACCGAAGTCTCGACCACCGCACATATATTCCTCCGAAGAACTGACCCGATTGTTCGGGGCGATCAGCGATTCTCGCAAAAAAGCGGTGAAGCTTGATGAGTCGACTTTTCGAACCTTGCTTTTGCTGCTTTACGGCGCCGGATTGCGCATATCGGAAGCATTGCGACTGACAATCGCCGATGTCGACCTGAATCAAGCGGTGGTGACAGTGCGCCGGACCAAGTTCAACAAAAGTCGTATCGTACCACTCGGCGGCCAGCTGTGCGAAGCGATGAAGCTGTATTCCGAACAGCGCATACGACGAACGATGCCGAACCAATCGGATTCAAAGTTTCTGGCCAATCTCGACGGTACGCCTTTGCGATACAGAACGGTTCTCGCAGCTTTTCGCAAACTGCTTATTGAAGCGGGAATTCAACCTGTTGGCAATGGATTTCAAAAACCGAACCTGCATGGGTTTCGCCATGCGTTCGCTGTGCATCGCGTCATCACCTGGTACCGCGAGGGTGCCGATGTGCAGCAACTACTGCCTGCGCTATCGACCTGTCTCGGCCATAAGAACCTTGAGGGCACAAAGGTTTATCTGTCCATGACGCCTGAGCTGCTTGGCGAGGCGTCTTCACGATTCGACAACTGGGTCAACGGAGGCAGCGATGAATGACCGTGCACTGCTGGGCGGGTGGCTTAAACGGTTTCTCATTGAACACATCGCCACCGAACGCAATCTTTCGATCAACACCCAGAAGAGCTACCGCGATACTTTCACCCTATTGCTGCCGTTTGTCAGCCGCAGTGTCCGAAAGTCTGTTGACCGGCTGCTGATCTGTGACATCACCGTGGAATGTGTTCTTTCGTTTCTCGACCACATTGAACTTGAACGCGGCTGCTCGGCACAGACGCGTAATCATCGCCTGACTGCCCTGCGGTCGTTTGCCAAGTATGTCGCCTCCCGAGAACCGACATCCGTGGAATGGGCCGCAGCCGTGCGATCAATCGGGATTAAGAAAACAGTGTCCAAACCACTGTCGTGGCTGACGAAAATGGAGATGGATGCATTGTTGCAGACGCCTGACAGACAAACAGTCAGAGGAAAAACGGAATACGCGGTGCTTCTGTTTCTTTACAACACCGGTGCGCGTGTCTCGGAAGCGACCAACCTTCATGTGCGTGATCTTGATCTTGATGAAAGAAGCGGTCGCTGTGCCACTGCGACACTGAATGGCAAGGCCGGCAAAGTTCGTCAATGTCCGCTGTGGCCGAAAACCAGAGATATCCTTTCCGACCTGGTGCAGGGCAAGCAATCGTCCGATCCCGTTTTTGTCAACCAACTACGACGGCCGTACACCCGGTTCGGCGTTTATCGAATGGTTGAACGTTGTGCAGCGAAAGCACCTTGTCTGTCAACAAGACGGGTGTCACCCCACTCCATCAGGCATACATGCGCCTGCCACCTGCTGCAGGCAGGCGTAGATCTAAATACGATCAGAGCATGGCTTGGACATGAGCATCTGGACACAACCAACATCTACGCAGAGGTCGACCTCAAATTGAAGATAAAGGCAATGGAGTTATGTGAAGTCAAGGAGTCGAACCCAAGTGCGTGGAAACGCGACAAGGGCTTGATGGAGTTTTTGCAAAATCTGTAAATGCGAAATATTATGTTGCGGGAACTGCAGTGAGATCCGCATGTCTGGCGGAACAAACCCAAGCCCGCAACATAATCCTTTGCGCAACATAGTACTTCATATGTTGCATGCAACATATGAAGAAGACCTCAATGGACCATCTCATGGCATACGCCTCAAGCATCTCAAGTGCATCAATCCGGGCATCGGTGCTCAGGAATAATGCCCACCTGTTCGATTCTCCCGCATCCAGATTCAACCCCCTGACAAACAGCAGCTTCACCTCGTGCCAGCACTCGAGCTTTGCATTCGAGTGTTCCAGATTGATCTTCACGGTCGTCGCGGCCATCTGCCACTTACTGTTGTAAACCTCAACCTTTTCCCACCTGCCTCTGGCAACGTGCCGGTAAATCTGTTGAGCGTTCAAGTCCCGAGTCCTGCCACCGAACGCCGTGCGATACTTCAAATTGCCGTTTTTCATGCGCAGTATCGACGTCAGTCCACTGTCAATGCCCAACTGCATCATCGCCTTGTTGCCGTACCAGCTGTCAGCCACCAGGTACGCAGCGCTGATGCCGGCGCGAAGCGCCCGTTTCACCATCGCAGCAACCAACTCGATCTTCGACCAGTCACAGGCCTGTCGATATCTTTTCGATGCCCGGCTTCTGCCATCCGGCAAAGCACCGTCTTTCTGCTGGCGCTTCGAGTTGGAAACCGATATCTCCGAGTCGATTGGAATAAACCCATCATCACAGCACAGCCCCAGCGTCACCACCTGCTGACCGATCACATACTGACCGGTGACATGATCGTAATGACTCGACACCGCATCCATCTTCTTTGAACGGCGCGCCTTGATCGAATCATCAACCACCAGCACAGCGCGCCCTGTGGCATTCAGGCTGCAGACCCTTTTCGCCACCAATAACTGCCAGCGCCGCCAGTTCAGATCGGTGCGCTTCATAAAGTCATACAGCACATCTTTTTTCACCTGGCAAAACCACTGGATCGGGGCTTTGCAGAACATGGCAACACTCGGCGAGCCCAGCCAGCGCCACATCAGCAGCATGAACACCACCTGCTGTGCCTCGCAGCCACTTCGTTTGGCAATCCCGGCACGGGCTGCTAAGGCACCGATCTTCAGACTGCGCCAGGCCTCTGCAAACAGGTTGTCGATCGGTTGGTGAGCGTCTTCCAAAGTCGGTTCAATCAATTTCGGCAAGGGTGGCTGGTTGGCTTTATAATGCATTTTCAGGCCTTCTTTCGGTGTGTTGAAAACGTTTGTGGAACGTTTTTTATGTTTTCGACCCAGTATGGATCTTTGATACCTGTATTATAACCGAAAGAAGGCCTTTTTGTTATTTATATCAATGCTTTAGATTGTTATTTCGAGCGTTTTTGAACCCCGAAACTTGAGTTAAGTATTTTCAAGAGAATGCCAAAACAAACTTGAAATATCGTTTAATTTAGGGAATTATCCATTTGAGTTGACAAAACCAACATTTTAGGATATACTTGCTAACAATGGAAATAAGAAATTTGCTGGCAGTATATAGCATGACAAAATCAAAGAAAGATCGGAAACGAGTCAGCCTCTACGAGTTCATGGACAAGTTTCAAACCGAGCAGGATGCGATGGAATACATCGAGTCAATACGATGGGCGAATGGCCGAGTATGCCCAAGATGCAATGCTCGCGAAACCAGCAGGGCCAGTCACAAGACAATGCCTTATTGGTGTAAGCCATGCCGTAAGTATTTCAGCGTCAAAACCGGATCGTTAATGGAGGAAAGCCGGCTGCCCTACAAAAAGTGGCTGATGGCCATTTACCTGCTTTCCACATCCCTGAAAGGTGTTGCAAGCACCAAACTGGGGAATGACATCGCAGTGCGACAACCAACGGCATGGTTTATGGCTCATCGCATCAGAACTGCCTGGGCGAATAATGCATCACAACTGTTTGGCTGTGAAGTTGAAGTCGATGAAACCTACATTGGTGGAAAAGAAAAGAACAAGCACAAAGACCAAAAGCTTAATGCTGGACGCGGAACAGTTGGCAAGACAGCGGTTGTCGGAATCAAGGAACGCGACAGCAAACAAATCAAGTCAATCAAAGTTGCCGACACCAAAGCCATCACACTTCACCAGATCGTGTGTGATGCGGTTGCCGATGGCTCAACCGTCTATACGGATGATGCCACTGCATACGAAGGACTTGAGAAACAAGGATACACACATGAAACAGTCAAGCACTCGGTTGGTGAGTATGTCAAAGGACAGGCACATATCAATGGCACAGAATCATTTTGGAGCTGCCTGAAGCGGGGCTACTACGGCATCTACCACAAAATGAGTCCGAAGCATTTGCAGAAGTATGTGGATGAATTCAGTGCCAGGCAGAATGTCAGGGCATTGGATACGATGGTTCAAATCGACTGCACGATTCGAGGGCTGTTCAACAAGCGGTTGAAATACGCTGATCTGATTAGCGGGCCGGATGGCCGGTTGCACTGAGGTTGAACTGTGCCTCCGCGTGCGGCAGCCGAAATCCAAGAATTTGATGCAAATGTCAGTGATGTCCAAGCAAAAGACTAATGAATCATCAAACCAGATTCCCCCAATATCAGACTTTGAGTTTGATGATGTTATGCGGGTGCTACTGGGCGTAAAACCGAAATCCTATCAGAGAACTCAAAAGCAAAAATCTTCTAAAAATGCCAAGAAATTGGATTGATTTTACGCCTGTCAACTCAAATGGATAAATCCCTTAATTTAGTGCATTCTTTTCGATGCTTTCGGTAACCACCCCGAGCTAAGGCTTGCAAGAATGAGCATCACATTCGAATCAGGACTACAAAATTACAGTCCAAAGCCAACGGGAGATCAAAGTCCCGAGCCGGTACCACATGTTCTGGCACCGGCTGCAACTGGTGTTGATCAATTTATCAATTCTCACGGTGGTGATATCGACCGTGTCTTTGGTGAAGCCGGAGTAGATCCCAACTGTATCGGCAATCCGATCATCGGAATGTGCCTGAAGTCATTTTGCGGCCTTTTTGAATCAGCATCAAACAATACGCAAAACGACAATTTCGGTTTATGGTTCGGCAACCAGTTCCAGCCCGATGATTTAGGACTCTGGGGCTATGCGGCAATATCCTCCCCTACTCTGGGAAATGCTCTGGACAATCTGATTGAATTGTTCCGGTATCACCAGCAATGCTCAATGCTGAGGCTGACTGCCTCGAATACCAATTCCTATCAACTTGAGTACCAGGTTCGAGATCCGAACATTGTTCAGCGCAGACAAGACGCTGAGTTATCGCTTGGAATGTTTTTCAATCTCATCCGCGAATGTATGGGTAAAGACTGGAAACCTGAAGAAGTCTACTTTGAGCATCCAAAGCCCGAAAACAGCAAAGAGCACGAAAAAGCATTCAACGCACCGGTATTCTTTAACCAGAAGTTCAATGCAATTGTTTTCGACCCGACGATTCTTGAGAAATCGATGCCGAAAGCGGATTTGAAGTTGATGGCGATTACAAGAGCGTGTCTCGAGTCTTTGCATGCCAACACGCCAATGAATCAGAATCTGACTGACAAGATTCGGAATCTAATTCGGATCAAGCTGTCAGATGGTTATCCTTCGCTGGAGTCGATCGCAGAAAGCCTATATATGAGCACGAGTGCAATACAGCGAAACCTTGCTTGGGAAGGTCTCTCTTACACAGAACTCGTTGAGGAAGTCCGTAAAAGTCTGGCAGAGATGTACTTCAAACAACGCAATCTTTCTCTGTCTGAAATTGCATACCTGCTTGGATATTCCGAACTTAGTGCATTCAGTCGAGCTTTTCGCCGCTGGACTGGACTCTCGCCACGAGATTTTAGAGGTAGAAGTCTGGATTCTTAAGCTGATTCGCTCAGCCAAGCTATATTTTAGGGTGCCAGGATGGCTACAATTATTGTTCGACTACAAGAATGGAATTCAAGTGTACTTTCTAAAACTGACTCAATCAAAAAGATTGACCACCATTCATCAAGGTGCGTAGAGTCAGTTGTGTGACACTGAAAAATCTGAGCAATCCAGATTCAGCTAATCTGGCTTACCGGCCCTCAATCTTCTAACAGCCAGAACAATCAGAAACGCAATCAGCAGAAACCCTGCCGCGCCACCCATGGTTAAAGAACCTAGAGTCGGAACCATTGGTGTGTAACCGGACACCATTTTTGAGTAGAGCCATTCAGGGATAGTCTGATCAGCTCCCGTGGTAAATAGAGAAAGAGGAAAGTTGCCCCAAGACAATAAAAATGCAAATATTGCGCCTGAAATAATGCCAGGCGACAAAATAGGCAATGTAATTTCCCTCAATACCTGTAAGCGAGACGCACCTAGATCATAGGCTGCCTCTTCCCAGACCGGGTCAAAGCTGTACACCTGGATGGACATGATCAGCGTAACAATGGGCAAAATCCAGATCATATGCGCAAATACCGCTGTGTGCCAACTTGTTGTGATGCCGAGCGATGAGAACCACAAAAGCAAAGCTAAACCTAATACAGCCTGAGGGAAGAATATAGGTAGCAGAATAATTCTCTGATACATCTTTCTCCCCTTCCAGTCATAACGGGCAAATGCAAGTGCGCCGAAAAATGCCAGCACCACAGAAAGTATCGTGACAAGCAGCGCAACACTGAACGATGTCCAGAATAAATCACGAACTGACAAGGACTCAAAAGCCTTCTCGTACCAGCGGGTGTCCCAAGCATTCACCGGAAATCGAAAATATCGCTGCTTTGTGAACGATGCCATGACGACTGCCATCATCGGCATGTACAGAAACAGCAGCACTGTGAGTGTCCAAACGACAATTAGCGCACGAACAACCTTGCGTTGTAGCATCGATTTCATAGGTTAACGCCGTCCAACCAATCGATCAAGATCAATATTTCGAAACAGAAAAAATATGATCACCAACGAAAGAGTAATCAGTAACACCGACAAAACCGACCCTTTCGGCCAGTTTTGCGCAAAAGTAAAGGCGGATTCGATGTCATCGGCAATCATAACGATGACTTGACCACCCAAAATTTTTGATTCAGCCAACGACCCAAGCGACAGAATAAAGACCAGCAGACTGCCAATCAGAATGCCTGGCATGGAGAGGGGCAACTCGACCTCCCAAAAAATCTGTAGTCTGGACGCACCTAGATCTGAAGCAGCCTCCTTGAGGGAGTTCGGAACCATCGACATGCCAATAACCAGTGGAAAAAGCATAAACGGCAGATAGACATATACCAGACCTAAAACGACAGCGGGAACACTGTATAGCAAGCCGGATAGTGAGACACCAAGCAAATACTGTAAAGATCCATCAATCACGCCATTTTTGAGCAAAAGCAAAACCCAGCCAAACAATCGAATGTTTTCCGAGATGAGCAGAGGCAATGCGACCAAAATCGTAATCAGTGTTGCCCACCGATTAAACAACTTTGTCATGCCATACGCGATCGGATAAGTGATGACCAGCAGCAACGCAACGGTGATGACCGCGAGTATCAACGACCAGCCAAATGAAATGTAATAGCTCTGCGTTACGACTGACAGGTAATTCTCTAACGTCGGGACCTGGTTGAGCGTGAAGGTTTTCGGCGGCATAAAACTGTAGAGCAGAACCAATACCAACGGTCCTGCAAATCCAACAAGCAGAAATAGGCCGACCGGTACTGCATTCAACAAACCTGGTTGACGAATCCAGTCAGAGAATGATTTCATGGTGCTAAATTGGTTTGATGATGATCAGTATCTTGGACTGAGAATCAGGAAGAAACCAGAATTGAGTCATCTGCTCGCCAGCCTATCGTTACGGGCTCACCAGCGTTACCAGAAAATGGATCGTCCTGTAATCTCTCAACCAACCAGTGGTCTTCACCATCAGAACTTCGAACTTGATACTGTATTCGAGAACCCAGAGCGTAGTCGTTGAACAACACGCCTTGAATCCGGTTGGGAAGAGCATCCGCCGCACTACCAATTTTCATGACTTCGGGGCGAATGATCATAAATCCAGATTCAAACTCCTGTCCGTTTTCGGAAATCTCGTACAGGCTGCCGGTCGTATTGTCCTTGACTTTACCAGTTCCTGCTTTTTCAACAGCCAAAGTGTTGACCTCTCCCATGAACTGTGCGACAAACTTGTTCAGAGGTCGGTTGTAAATATCGTCTGGGCTGCCAATTTGAATCAGTTTTCCGTGATTCAGGATCCCAATTCGGTCGCTCATCACCATTGCCTCTTCCAACGAATGGGTGATGTACACAAATGTCTTTCCAGTCTCCCGATGGATGTCCTTTAGTTCCTTCTCCAGCGTTTTGCGCAGACGAAAGTCGAGCGCAGACAGTGGTTCATCAAAAAACAGAATTTCGGGATCGAACGCCAATGCGCGGGCAAGTGCAATCCTTTGACGCTCTCCACCTGAGCACTGGTTGATTCTTTTGCTGTAAAAATCGGCTGGCAGGCGCAAAAGCTCTAACAGCTCAAGTGCTCGCTCGCGCCGCGTTGAAGCAGCGACTCCAGCGATTTTCATGGCGAATTCGACATTCTGTCCCACAGTCTTGTGAGGAAACAGCGCCAGGTTCTGGAACACCATGCACGTCGGACGTCGATTCGCCGGAACGTCGTTGATGACATCCCCTCGGAGAGCAATATCGCCACTGGTGGGGCTATCCATCCCCACCAGTATGCGAATTAGAGTGGTTTTCCCACTGCCCGACGGACCGACCAGCGTGAAAAATTCCCCTTCAGAAATGCTGAGGTTTACATCATCAAGAGCGGTAAATTCACCGAATTGCTTTGTTACACCTCTTAGCTCTAAAAAACCCAACGGCACTTCATTCATACACTATGGGCTCCATGCAAAGATCCCATGTCTGCATATTATGTGGAAGTAACGATTAGGCTTCCCGTTCCCGCTTCGCAGCAGAATAATGCTCATACATTTCTGCGTAGTCGGGATTGATGTCGTAATCTGCTGATCGGGCCATTTCTTCTTCCAATGTATCCCATTGAATTGCGTCCAGTTCATCGGAATCAAAAGCACCGAGCACATCAGCGGAACCCATCTGAGTCACTGGGTTATACGTACCTTCAGCAAATGCAACATTTTTACTGACATCCGGACGTTGGATATAGGCAAGAAATTCCTCTGCCAATGGCGACACCTGTGGATGGTTCACAACAGAAGTCAATTCAATCCAGACAATTCCACCCTTCCCGTCCATCGGACCAGAAGCTGGTGTAATGCCGCGAACGTTATTGTAGCCGTCGTAGCGGGCTGGAGACGCGGTGTAGGTACCACCGGTGAAGTATGCATCAATCTCGCCGTTGATCAGAGCCAGGTTCATGGCGACCAGGTCGTCAGTCAAAATCTTTGCACCATTGAATATCTGCCGTGCCATATCGCTGAATGCCGATATTTCTTCCGGTGTGTGCACCTTGAAAGGATGGACATCCGCGGCGACACACATATGGTAAATATTCCAGTTGTCATAAGTAAGAACGCCATAGCGATCTTTCATAGCTGGATCCAAGAACAGCTTGAAGCCCTGGTCTTCTGCCATAGCACGTGAAATTTTGTCCGTATTGACAACAAAATTAAATGGACCGAATCGTTGCGTTACGCCCAGCAAATGCTCACCTGTCTTGTCCATCGCCCATGAATACGGAGGATGAAAAGCAGGCATCATTTTCTCGAAGAACGGCTCAAAACGATCTCGCGGCAGATCAAGGATTAACCCTTCTGGCCACATCATTTCCCTGGCCCATGGGTTGTTGACGTTTATCAAGTCCCAAACATTAGTTTCACCCGCCCGAAGTCTATTTACAGCATCGGGATCTGAGGTCAAACCTTCAGCACGAACTGTCGCATCAAACTCCCTTCGAAATGGGTCTAACACATCGTCCGAGTTGTAGCCTTCCCAGCAAAAAATGTTAAGTTCCTTCTCACGGGCTGCATGCGCAAGGCCCGGAAACGTACCCATCGCATATGCTGCAGCAAATGCTCCGGTGGTTTGCAGAAAGTTACGTCTTGACGTATGAATAGCCATATTTTGCCTCCTTCTAAGTATCAAAATTAAATGGATCGAATAGATTCATCTCATTGAATGATGGACTCAATACAATAGCACAAATTAACGCCAACATTGCAAAAATATCCTTGCGCTAGGGATTTTTGCAGCGCCCAATTTTTGGTCGGTACGCATCCGGCTGGCTGCTTGCCGAACAACCCGTAGCTTCGAGCTTACATTGTTGAATATTACAATCTCAAATTCTGTAATTGAGAATTATTAAGCGATTGTCCGAAAATTTGATAATCCATTACAGGTATGGAGATTACGCAAAATTTTTGCAAAATCTAAGATAGTCACTCAGCTCTGGCTCGTCATGTTTCAGGTAGAGGTTTTGCCCCTCTCGATACAGGGTCTCAAGCAAACGGGCCAACTTGTATGAAGTGACGACGGGAAGATTTGTTACTCTAAGTGCGGCGATAAGATAATGTTCAGCACATGTAAGTCTTTGATTATGAATAAATATAAAATTTATGAGCACAACAATACTGTATAAACGTCCTAAGGACGTTTATACAGTATTGTTTCTCAAAAGTCAAGTAAAAATAAGGGGATAGTTTTCGTTAGTAACATTTGATGGATGAGTTCCAAGAAGTCAAGTTGTACGAGCAGTTAACTAATGATTGCGGCTGATATTTTAAGGAACCGCAAGCATGGTTAAAAGGACTGTACCATGGTTTTGAATGAGGCGCGCGAACCCCTGGCAACAATGTTGTCGGAGCGAGGTGAGAGACTTGGATTGTGTGCTAGGACACGGGCCAGGGTAATCGAAGATAGAAATCAGCCACCGGTTTGAAACAGTCCTCAAAATCCGGTAGATCCAGAATCTCAAGTTCTAGTGTGTGCCATTCAGATCCAGATCGTCTTTTGATTTCGGAATCTAAGATTGAGTGGGGTGTTGGAACAATTTCTCTGTACTCACATTTTTGAAAGAGGGAATTGACGATCTCGGTAGGATCTAATCCAGGCACCTCGATCAGAATTCTCAGGTCATAGACGTCCTGACGGCGGTAACGATTACGCTCGCTTTGCTCGAGGACTGCGCGATATTTCTCCGCGATCATATCGTTAAGGGAGTAGGCCAACAGCGTTGTCCCTTCAGCCAATTCTAAAGTCTGAACCCTGCTCGTTTTTTCCTTAAAGCTAATATCGAGTTGGACGAAATTGCTCGCTTGTTTTTCTTTGAGTCTATCTTCTTGGGTCGTGCCGCGGGTTGCATAACCAATTTTTACTTCCAGTGCGGGGAATCTAGCGTTTGGATATCGCTTATGCGGCTGCTCTTTTATTGACTGCACTTGTAGGACAAAGTCTGCATAGCCAAGTGTTGCTGCCGCGCGGCGCAAAGCAGGATTCAAATGATTGCACAGTTCGTCTGCAGTATGATTATCTGGAAGATATTCCGATGAAGCTGAGAAATCGATATCGGTGGTCTGGCGAACGCTACCATATCCAAGACCCATCAGTAATCCTCCTTTCATATACAGCCGGTTCGCCAGAAACGGTGTCATTGAAATGGCGTGCAAAATGATTTCAGTAATTTGACGTTGACCGTGAGCTATCGGATCCGCCTTAACATTGTCGATCCATTCAGTGATATTGACTTTAATGTTAGATTCATACATTGATCGAAATCATCCACGTTTTGGAGTGATTTGGAGTGTAATCCTTGCTAGGATCAAGTTTTCGGCTACCGCCTCTTTGCACCAGAACTTTCCAGGACTCAATTCTTTTGTCATCAATCCCCAAATGCTCCTCCAAGATATAACCCGCGCGAACTTTGGCGAGGTTGCTATTGCATGAATCAACGGACGTAATTATTTCCTCGGTCCAGTCCGATGCATATTTGTCATAGATATCCAAGACATGAGACATACCTCCGCACTGACGCGGGTGCTGCAGCATATCAAGAAAAGTCTGGCCGATTGTCGCTAAACGGATGTTGGTATTTGGCACATTCACGCAAGCACCTACTTTTTTGCTTTCAACTATGTGAAGCAGCCGACCTCGAACCCTTTTGGGATGTGTAATGAAATGGAGACGGACGCGTTTAGGCGGCAATGGGCCAGGATCGTTTGCCATGATCTCTGCAAGTTGAGCGTTTGCCGATTTCCCCCTAGGAATTCTGGTGCAGGTAAGAACCCTAGGAGAGCGGTCAGTCAATCCCCATCTTTGCATAGCTGACAGATGAGATACATAGCACAGCGGATCGACTAAACAGACCATTTCCTCGCCCGAATGTTCAGGCGCATCAAGAATGCGAATAAGCCGGCTACCATAGTCGTTGTCATGTCTAATCTGTTTGGCCTTGACTAGATTTTTAACAAACCTGAGGTAGTCACTCAGTTCTGGCTGGTCATGTTTCAGGTAGAGGTTTTGCCCCTCTCGATACATGGCCTCAACTAAACGGAATAACTTATACGGAGTGACGGCGGGCAGATTTGTTGCTCTTAGCGCGGCGACAAGATAATTTTCAGCGCGTGTAAGCTTTTGATTACGCATTAAAATAAAAAATAAGACCTCAAAACTACTATATAAACGTCCTAAGGACGTTTATATAGTAGTTTGACCTTAAAGTCAAGTACTTTTGCTGGTTTAAATATTGCATTGCGGTTTGAGCACCAGATCAACCCAGAGGGGTACCAAAAGACGATGCCGACGATCACCCTTGACGGGATAATCGTTAAATTCACCACTGTCTCAATCACCGAGATGAGCGCATCAGCGGTATTCATTTATCAGGTCGGCCCATTAATAATGTCAGCGGATCGTAATCAACCCTTTCGACAGGACACTTAACTGATCCGGGCCATCTGATTTGTCACCGGAATTCACACACACAATTGCTATGTTGCCGAGGTATCAGCTCAGCCTTAGCCAGGCAGCAGTATCAGTTTTAATTTATTGATAATAAATGAATATATTGAGTTGACTGGTAGGAATTAGGCACCCATAACAACCCTAGATAAAGGGGAGTTGCAGTTGGGGTGGAAGCTGTAAGACTGTAAGAATCTCGTTCAGGAAACCCCAATCGTGGTGTTTTCAAGGATATCTTGGGACAGTTCATTCCATGCATTTGAAATCGCTTGGTTTGCTTAGCTCTTTGATAGCGCAACCGCCTCTGTATGTGTAATTTTTAATCAGTGCAACTTCGAAATGAAAATTTTGGCTTCTTGATTGATTTCAGAATCAAGAGTATCCTCAAGATAACTGTTGATCGGCAATATCCCAAATTTCATTCAGTTTTGTCTGACTCGCAATAATTTTTCGTTCCTGGCTGTCAGGTAGAAACGGATAGTCTCGATATTCCTCACCCGGTCTGTATGAACCATATGGACGATTACAGGCCATGACTCCTTCGCGGTCAGGACAGCCATTTGTCATAAATGCCAATCCGCTGTCAAATGCCAGTTTTGCAGAATTAGTCTCTGGAGCCAGCCGAACCAGGTCCCCAGCGTCGTTGAATTCAAGCGCATCGGGCGGCAAATCGCAGTTTTCAATCAAGTACTTGACGTATTGAATGCGGCGCCAGCGCTCCAGTGGAGCACGCGGCACATCCTGCATCTCTGTGCCTGGTTCAGGATTAAATGAGAACAGATAGCCAGCAATCTGCTCAGATTTCAACTGGAAGATCATATCGAACATTTCCTTGTCCGTCTCTCCCAACCCAACAATCAAATGACAATTGACTTTCATTGGCCCGTAAATTCGCCTTGCGGCCCGAACGATTTCCCAATGCTGGTCCCACCGATGAGGTCCTTTTGCCAACTTGCCACGAGTTCGTAGAAACAGATCTTCAGATACTGCATCCAATCCGACACCAATAATGTCGACGCCTGCCTGCTTAATTTCGTGAAGGTCATCTTCGTCCAGCAGTGTTGCAGTTACCAGTCCAGAAATTGGAACTTCGGGTGCGGCTTTGTGAACGCGGTCTGCCATATCAATCAAATCGCGTGTTGCGCGATGATCCTGAACCTGGGCAATACAAACCCGCCCTACTGACGATTCTGCCTCCTTCTGCGCAATTTTTTCAGCAACCAGGTCTGTTTCATAAAGTGGCCAGTCAACCCGGATAAAACTGTTTTCTTCAGCCAAACCCGGCCGTTCTCGAGCCAGTCCACAATACGAGCAATTTGCCGCGCAGCCCTGTGGATAGTTCTGCAGCAGATTAATGCAATTGCAGCTGCAGCCATTTATTCGCCCCGGTGCAAGACCAAGTTCTATCGCAGCTGCTACACTGATCCGAACATAGTCCGGACTAATCTGGTAGTGCTGCTCCTGCAGTTTTGTCGGAATTCCAGTTGTTGCCATGTACGGTCCTTGAATTGTAGTGGTTTACCAGCTCACGCCACAGCAGGCGTTAATGAATTCGGGTTTGAGCCCTCTGCTCTCGGCATATTTGACGATACCATCCGCCGGATAGGCGATTCCGTTCAATCCGGAATCAATTGCTGCTCGGTCTATCTTTACCTTGTGCGGACCCAGTGGACGGGCGCAACCCAGCATAATTTTGTCATTTGGCAGTGTTCTGCGGGCAAGTCTGAAAAAGTTCGAGATTTCTGTGACAGAGGGCGGGATTACAGCAGCCATCGGAGTGCCTGAAAGCGGCATAAGTATGACTAGTACCAGAAGTTTCAGCGCATGTCGACTAATCATCTCCAGCGCATTGGCCTCGCCCAACATTCTGCCGTAGTGCAACCCCATAATGATATGTGGAACACTAGGAACGCCATGGCGCTCAAGTCTTTCCAAAACTGCCTCGTATTCATTGACGTCGGTATTCAGGTGATAGACATCTCGTATGGTTGCGTTATCACCGATGATATCGACCATCGCACCATCGATTTCGACATCCGCCAACCCGCGGCAAGTCTCTTCATCCGGCAATCCCGGGTGTACTCGGATCACCATACCAAACTCCTGACGCACTTTAATCATGTCAGGAATGTGTTTACGAAGAGGTACCCTGCCCCTACGATCACTTCCGCCTGAGATCAGAATCCCTTTTGCTCCTTGATCGTGCAACCTGGAACAAAGTTCATAGAGCGATTCTCGTGAACTCGAAAGATCACGCATACCTCGCAACACACCAGTTTTGCAATGTTCGCAATTGAGTGAGCAGGCTTCTCCTGTCACACTAATCGCAACGAACTCAATTTCGTTATGCCGCTCATATTCTGAGGTTTTATAGCGTTTGAGACCTGGTGCATGGAAAACGATGCGATTGTCAATCGCTGCGGTGCGGTTTTCCAACAAATTCAAGTCAATTGTCGAATTGGTTGTCGATTCATTTAACATGGCAGTGCTTATACAACTTCTGCGATATCTCGGCCAAAACAGGAACCGACAGTCAATTCGCTTTTAGCAGCGTTAGAATGGTTGAGCGCGCGCAAAAGCGTTGTCGTAATCTCGCCTTCCGAAATTCTGTCCCAGGCTTTCGCGTTTTGCTTCATTGATTTAGCGATGGTCTGTTGTAATGCCAGCGGTTCGCTAGTATGCCAGCGCAGACTACTCTCCAGATCATGGACTGCATTGTCTGAAGTGATGAAGTTGCCACTCAATAATACGGACTTCAAAGTGTCACCGGCGGTAATCACTTTGATTTCAAGATCTCCAGCATCTGTTCGAATAGAGCTTTGCCCAACATGATCGAAAATCGGCGCACTATCTCGATAAATCCATTCAGTGGTTGAATATTGTGTTGCAACCAATTGATCAGCAAGTTGCTGCTCACTGGATTTGACTTCCTGTGATTCAATTCTTACTCCGAACTCGTCTTCATAGCCAGTCCTGACAGTTTCAATCAGTTCGGACATGGAATAATCGGTACCGAGACTGGAACGAACCGTGGTTACTCTCCTGGAAACAGCAGTGTAGCGATTGGTTGAAGTTTCCGCTGGGACGAATGGCGTGCGCAGTAATTTCAACATCGCCTCGATGTCAAGATCAAGCAATAACGAGGCATGAAACAATCGGCCGCTGGAATTGGGCTGGTAAAGACCAAGACCGGCGATTTTCCTGTTGTCAGCGACTAGATCATTTTTACCTTGAAACTTCGCGGAAATGCCCAACTTTTCAAGCGTTCTAATTAATCCACTGGCACATTGATTCATCAGGTCTGAGGAACGCACTGCGAATCCATCTGTCCGATTCGGAATGATCAGTGCGATTCCCAATTGATCCGGTCCCATAATGATTGCTCCGCCACCACTTGGTCGTCGATTGATCGGCATACCAATGGTTTGACAGTATTCAAGATTTACTTCATTAGGCACATGTTGAAACCGGCCCACCAATACACAGGGTCTGTATGTGTACAGTCTCAGAGTTGGTGCACCCCACTCCGACGCGGAACGAGTGAGTGCATCATCTAGAGCAAGGCCGCTATCGGGAAGAACCTCGCTGTCTGACAACAGCCGCCAATTCACAGGCAGTGCTCAGGCATCATTGTGTTGGCCGCGAAGATCTTCCGGCAACGATTCAAACAGACTGTCTGAATCATGTAATTGAGCGCTTTCAGTTGTCCAAGACAGCGGTTCAATTGCTAACAGCCACCCAGCTCCATAGGGATCGGTGCTGACCATGCGCGGATTTTCGAGCGCGGTTTCATTTCGGTTAACGATCGTACCACTCACAGGGCTTACGATTTCGCCAGTCATTTTCGCCGCTTCCATTGATCCGACTGACTGCCCTCGAACAACCTGAGATCCTGGTTCAGCGAGAGTCAGATATGCCAACTCACCGAGTGATTCGATCGCTGGGGAACTAAGTCCCACCTGCAGATATTCAGTATCGGGTTCTGATTTAGCCCACAAGTAGGACTCGCTATCGTAAATGCGATCCGAAGGCAACCATGAATGACGGTCAGGCATCTCTGCTCTCCTTAGATTTTGATCCTACAGCGCTTCAAGCTTACGAAAGGACTTTGGCAGCATCTTTAAATCCACCATGCCGGTAATCAGCGCTGCAACGATGCTAGCTTCTTCATAGATGAGTTTATAGTACTGAGTTTTCAGCGTTAGAGCACTGGACAAGATTATCGCAGCAACGGTGAGTACCGATCCAATTGCGAGAGTTGCCATTCCCGTTATCCCTTGCCCAATGGTACAACCCAATGCGAGCACTCCACCGATTCCCATCAACACTCCACCGATCGCATTCCAAACGAAGTCGCCAAATGAGGCAAACCAGGTGAATTTGAATTGTCGTCTGAATATCGCATCAAGTGACGAGCCTAGTAGTAATCCTAGCGCGGCAAGCATTCCAACGGTAATTAATGCTGAAGCGTTTTCCAATTCGAGAGAGAGACTGACGTATTCACCCAATGGATTGACAAAGGTAAAGGATTGAGCGCCAACACCCACTGGGGGATTATCAGCCCATTCAGCGGCTTCCACCCATGCCATGCCCGTTGGACCTGATGTCAGGTACCATCCGGCAACTACGGCAAGTCCAATCACAACACCTGCGATGACATTGTGCCCGTTACCTCTAAAGCCGCGGGTGCGCTTAATGAAGTACCAGCATAGTATGACTGCCAGCACCACAAGGACCAGACGTATCATACCGGGGCTCCCAAAAGGAATAATTTGATAGATGAACGACCCGAAATCCTGAGATTCAAGTCCGAGAGAGCTGAAGTCAACGGAAAGTGGTTGCAACCAGTTATAGAACATTACTTCAAAGAACCTGGTTTTTGTCATGAGGAATGCAAAATACGCAACAATCAACAGGGTAACCAGACTTTTCAGATTGCCACCACCTACGCGCACAAGATTTCTGCTTACGCAGCCTCCGGCGAGTGTCATACCGACTCCGAACATGACTCCACCGAGTAAATAACGTAACCAAGCGAAATTTGTTGTGCGATAAGGCGGACGCTGCTGGCTGATGTCTATTAATGCGGCGATTTCCAGCAGGACTATGAATAACGCCGCCACAACCATTGCGAGAAACCACGCGCCCAAGCGCCCAAAGTCATTGAGGTTAATCCAATCCGACACTCCGCCCATGGTACAAAAGTTTGTCTTGCTGATCACAAAGCCCATAACTAATGAAACCAGAAAAAAGCCAATCAGAACGGGCAAACCGATAATTTCTTCCATAACTGAATAGATGCTAAATTAGATTTCGAATTCTGTGAAGAATAGTATATTCGTAGAAACTGGTTCTTTCAGAGTCAACACAGCAAAGGAAAATTTTTCCTTGTCGTCCTATTCAGAATATTCAATCTGGCCATCGTCTGCCTCTGCAGCGTCAAATGAGGCATTTTCGTTGGAGCCTTGATACAGCAATGACAATAACTGTCAGCGTTCCTGTATCTTGCCCGTCCGTGGGGTTCTTTTCTGTCTGTTCCGAGCCATGAAGATGCTCGCAATCAGGGGTGTGGTTTGCCAGCTGACAGTAATCAAACCAAGCTCTTCCTGCACAGATATCGGCCTATTCATCATCAGCCCACAATCCCGCCTCAGTATTTCTCTCGACTCGCGTAAAGTTCCATTGTCATCTTCGCCTGTGACTGAGGACCAATTCTTGCAACTATTTGTTTTGCACCACCATAGCGGGTTTTCAGTGGGCTGTCGTGCAAATCGAAAGGATCCTTCCTAGCGGAAGGATAGGGTCCTAAGAGTTCGACAGTAGTCTGACTAGAATGAGCCGGTTTGCCGATTGCATCGACAATGCTGAATCTAATTCAGAGTCACTGATGAATGACTTCAGAGTTCTGATAGACCTAAGGTAGCAAAGAGACAATAGTGCCGAATCCGCCAAGCATGACCGCCATCATCACTGCCATTGACCACTTGAGCCAGAGAATATCGGACCGCACCTGTTCGAATTCGAACTTGAATTCAGACTTGAACCGTTCGAGGTCAGACTTAGATTCGGACCTGAACTGTTCGAGGTCAGACTTGGTCGCCAGATCACCCTGACTGTCTTTAATCACCAAGGCAATTGCTTCGGCCTGTTGAATTTCAATGCCTGCCTGCTGCAAGTCTTTGGATGCAGTTAGTGTGTCAGTGTCAAATGCTACGTTTCATATTCACAATTATACGCTTCAGAAGCACTCAATATTACCTTTGAAACTTTCGGGGCTTATAAAGCTAACTTGACAGAAGTATGAATACCCAACATAACTATATGTTATAATTGAGTTAAATGAATTATCGGAACATCCGCTACCGCCTTTATCCCAAGACTCACCGTAAAGCCGAACAGCTGAATAAGTGTCTGGGTGCGACCCGCTTCGTGTGGAATCATTTTCTTGCCGAGAACAGGGAGATGATGCAGGCACACCGCAGCGATGATTCATCCCCGCGTCCAAGCCTTTCCTTCTTTTCACTCGGCAGGGAATTCATTCAACTCAGGAAACAGATCGACTGGCTTGAGGAATTACCGTGTGCGCCGATCCGTTATACACTCAAATACTATGCTGACGCCTGGAAGCAGTGCTTTGAGGCAGGCAGGGGATTTCCGAAATTCAAGGCCAAGCATTACAGCGTTGATTCGGTCACGTTTCCAGCTGGCACATTCAGACTGACGGGCGAGTCTTTGCACCTGCAGAAGATCGGGCAGGTGGCGCTTTGTGGAAGCAATCCGTATCCAGACTGCGAAGCAAAATCGATTGTGGTGAAAAAGGAACGGGACAGGTTCCATGCCACGGTCTGTTATGAAGTGCCGGATGAGAGGGTGTTCATGACGGCCAATGGTGAAGCCATTGGCATTGACCTGAACGTCGGTCAGTTTGCCACCAGTGGCGGTGACATCAGCCTGATGGCGGATGTGAAAGTATTGGAAGCGCTAAAGAAACGCTACGCCAGACAGATGGCAGGACGGCAGAGACCGAATCACAGACAGGGGATCAAGCCATCCAACCGGTATCTGAAAAGCAAACGCCGATTCAACAGGGCATCAAAGAAGATCAGGAACATCCGATCAGACTGGCATCATCAGGAATCCAGGACGATTGCCAATGCGCATCAGTACGCGGTGGTTGAGGATCTGAATGTCCAGGGCATGACGCAGTCAGCGAAAGGCGATGCGGACGATCCGGGCCGGAATGTGAAGCAGAAATCGGGATTGAATCGTGAAATCCTGAAGACTGGCTGGTCCTCGTTCACGCACAAGCTTGCCTACAAGACTGAACTGATCGAAGTTGATCCAAAGCATACCAGTCAGATGTGTCACCGATGCAGACACATTGACAGGGACAATCGTAAGACACAGGCGAGGTTTCACTGTGTGTCATGCGGTCATTCGGACAATGCGGACATCAATGCCGCATTGAATATATTAGCCTTGGGGACTCGGGCGATTGGACGGATGAGAGGCGTTTGCGTCGGCAACCTCAATGACCCGTCAAGAAGATATGCTGCTTGACTTTGTCAAGTTATGTTTATAAGTCCCAAACTTTTGCAGCTTGCAATAGCCAAGATGCCAATTTCACAATAGGTCGGTCGTGCATCAGTGTTGCATAAGTTATGTCTACAGTGCCGGTTGTTTTATTATTATCTTACGTTCTGAGCGGATAAATGGTACAGGGGGTAGAAAATCGTGGTACTTGCATGAATTGGTAAATTGGCAGCGAATTTCTGGGGCCAGAGTTCTTTAGGCCTACAACTTAGCGCGTTAGCTTAATGAGTTGGGAATAAAACCGGTATACACAGCATTCGAAACATTAAGCGAAGAACTCGCGCGTCGATTCCACGGCGAGAACAATGACAAACAGAAGTAATCAGTTGGTTACGTTTGCCGTGCTCGGTTTCGTAGCTGGTAAATCGTCATGGATTTTTCGCTTGAAATAGAGTGTTCTCTGACAAACACTAATTATTCGATTGATCGTACTGGAAAGGTTGTATCCGCACACGTTCGAACTCGAGATCTCGGAATGGAAGTGCCTGAGAGGTTACTATAAATGCACGAGAGGTATCTATCTGAGAGGTATCTACCTGTCCGGTAGAGTTTTCAGTACTGCTACGAATATTGATCGCCCCCGCATCCACCAGATTCACCAATTCGTTCAGATTAGGGGGCTGGTAATTACCGCCTGAGATAGCCTGCAAACCTTCACAGAAATCGTGAAGATCAAGATTATGGTTATTGTCATTCACGATAGGCCAACCAACATATTGCTCGCTTTCTGTTGTGTCTTGATTTTGACTATTCTGCTGAACACTACTCCAAACAACCGCAATTTCTCCGAGAATAAAGTCACCGGATTCCGAATCGGTACTCTCCGAGTTACACGGTGATGGGTCAGTGTCTGAACTGTCATTTGGCTGAAACCTATTAACTACTTCATTAAATTCGTAGCGGTATTCGGGCCAGTAATCAAGTACACGGGAAGGACTGAACAAAAGGTCACGCCCAGCGGCTAGTCTATCCAATAGACTTATTTCAGCAGGGCTGGCACGTACAGTAAAAGTGGCATTTGAGTCTCCGCTGTAGAGGGGGTTATTGAACTCCTGTCCGTACGCGAGCGTATTGCACCACACAATTATCAGTGCAATCTTTATGAGAACAACACGATACATAATACGTTTACTTGACGGCCCGATCAATTACGAAGTACACAAAAGCTGGCAGTGTTAGACCCGCCAGATACATTCGCACTGGCCCCGACTTATAGTTCCGCCAACTCACTAGGAAAGCAAAAAATGGTGACACAGAAATTACGAATAAAATTACTGAAATCGTTCGAATAGTTGTGAGGTCCGGATCAGACAAAATTGTTGGCAAATCACCGAACATACGCCCCACCAAAGCAGGAGATAAAAAGATCATCAAGCTAAACAAGCCCAAAAAGGCGAGGCAAAACCGATGTGGAAATGGTTTCCAATCTTTAAAGTTCTCGTTAAACCAAGCATCAGTCAATTTGTTGAAAAATCGATCCTTTCCTTGACAACAAGAATTATCACCCTCGCATTTTGACTTTCTTCCTTCGGTCATTGCACTTAGTATATCTCATGGTTAGTTTAATTCAGAAGCCGCGCATGACATAAGTAATCTCACTAATATTCCTTAATTAGTGAATATTTGCTTACATTTATGTTATTATTAATGCAATATTGAATATGAAAGACTAGTAAAGGGAAAACAATGATCAGTTCCGTAATCACATCGAAAGGACAAACAACATTGCCCAAAGTCGTTCGGGAATCACTCGGAGTTGTACCTGGAGACCGCGTGCGGTATGTTGTATTGGACAACGGCGAAGTAAGAATTATCCCGAATCGTCCTCTTTCCCGGCTTTTTGGAATCTGTCAATACAATGGAACGCCAGCAACAATTGAAGACATGAATCGCGCTATCGCAGATGGAGCGGCTGGTAAGTGATTGCGCTTGACACAAATGTTCTGGTGCGCTATCTGGTGAACGATGACGCTCAGCAAGCACAAGTGGCTCGTGATTTACTTGCAAACTTAACTTTTGAGAACCCAGGCTTCATTTGCAGAGAGGTTATTGTGGAGCTGTCGTGGGTGCTTGAGAGATTTTACGGTATTTCACGTGATCAAATTGCATCGGTTTTTGAAGAACTTATTGCTACCGCAGAACTTCATGTTGAAGTTGCCACAGATGTGATTCGAGTGACGGAGGGATACCGTCGGGGCGGGGCAGAATTTTCCGACCGAATGATTGCCGCAGCTGCAACCCGAATTGGTAATACCCCACTTTATACTTTCGATAAGCAAGCTGCAAAGCTTGCCGGTGCAGTTCTGCTAAGTTAGATGTGTAGATAGGTCCGCAACTTCCTGATGGCTGCAATGCGCATCATATGCGAGAGCTTGCAGCGGTTGCCGATATCGACAGGGAACCGTGGGCTTTATTGCTGATCCGCCTGCTTGATCGAGCCTACCGGGTGAGAAATTTTGCACGCGCCAATAACCGCACGATTAACCCATCGCTGCTGGCGCTTTTTTCCAGTGCATGGGATCGAATCCTCGATCAGGCGATCGCCTATCACGATGCCTTGCCCGAGTTGCAAAGCGCAAAGCGCGGCAGGAAAAAACGCCGCAAGGGGCACAACCTCGCACGACGACTGCAAAAGAACAAACACGATTGCCTGCGCTTTTTGCACGACATGCGAGTGCCGTATACAAACAATCAAGGTGAAACAGATTTGCGGATGTGCAAGCTGCGCCAGAAAATCTCCGGCGGCTTCCGAACTGAGCTGGGCGCCATCGACTTTTTGCTGATGCGTTCGATTATTGCTACAGGTCGCAAACAGGGCTGGAACATCATGGAAATGCTCTTGCACCCTCACCCCCGGGAGCTGATTCCAAAACTGCGCTTTTGAAGCATCACACGATGTATGACAGTCAAAGCGCATCGCTTCGACTGAAATATCTGGCCTCTATGCTAACTGGGTTGCTCAAACACGTCGCATGGGATACATATCAATATCCGTCAGCCGACAAACCGTCGAGTCCACTCGTATAATCACTCAATCACATACCTGAGTAGTTACCTTTTTACAACGACCCAGACGGATTGAGCAAGTAGCCTCAGACATCCTGACCCCCAGCCAATTTCGAATTGTACATGATTGCTGATTTGCGGGGTTGAAATCAGTCTGCCGCCAGTTCGTAAACGAGTTTCAGATTCGTTCCGGGATACACAGTTTCAGTCGCTGTCAATTCATCAAGCAGGGGTATCAGAGCCCGGTCTACGCAATTGCTGCCCAAGCCAAGAATCTGTACTTTCAGCAGCCCTTTGTCGTGATCTGGAATAATGTTCGCATCGGCATCAAACAACCGCTGCAGGGCCTTTCTCGGATTGGTTTTTTTACCCTGTGCACCGGCGACAGCCGGAATCATGCGGGTTTCCGCCCGATAGGCGATCATGCGAATGATGTCGATAAACAGCCGCTGTGATTTCGGCAGCACCTCAAGGCGCTCAGATGCTTCAAGCTGTCCAGCAAGGATGTGCTTGTCGGTCGCGTTTTTCTCAATGCGCACCTTCTCATGCTCGGCTTCAAGCTGCTCAATGTGCTCAGCGAGTTGCGCACACTGGTGTGCTTTGGCATCATCTTTGGCGAGTTTCGCGATTCGATTGCGCATCGTCGTGATGCGCCCCCACAGCTTGTTGACCTGCTTTTCAAGATTGCGCCTGCGTGGATTGACCACAACCGTGTCATCGTCCATCGGTGCCAATGCATGCGAGGTCAATGCGTCAACACTGAACTGATCGCGCATGTACTTGAAGAAATTCTCCTGCGACCAGCGCGAAAACATCAACGATGCCACCTGTTCAGTTGACAGCGTCGGATGGGTCGTGACAATCGCAACCTCGCGTCCACTGTCGAGCCGGCGCCGGATCTGGCGCACCGACAGGTCTTTGTCCAGCACGATGGATTTCTCAGCGAGCATCACCGTCTGTTGGTGACTCTGAGCCGGGCCATAGACCGTCACAACACTTTCGCAGTAATCCGCACCGTCCCACGCAGGTGCCTTGAAGTTCTTGTGCCAGTTCACACACGCAATGCCCTTGCGCGCCAGTCTGCGCATCATCTTCGGACTCCATCCCTCGCGATCAAACACCAAGGTCACCCAGGGCGCTTCGGTGCTGGCAGTGTCGGTCAAATCCGGCGCCTCGTCAGTCACTGCACCGATCGCCTGCAGTTCTTTGACCACAACGTGTTCCAGCGCCTTGACCATCCCGGGATCGTAATCCTGATGCAGACAAAGCAGTGGCTGGCCACCAAGCGTATTGACCCAGTAACTCGCAGCCGCAGGCAGACACAGTTTCTGGCGCGAAATGAACTTCTTCGCCAATCTGCCTTGACCACTGTAGACTTTCGTATGCCCGTCAACCAGCAACACCGCATCGTATTGACAGTCTTGCAGCAGCCATCGCTTCGACAGCGTCTGCTGCCACAGCAAAACCCGCTCAAAGTCTTTGCTGAACAAACGGATTTTGCTGCGCAGCGTTTTCACCTCAGGACAGCGGTCAAGTCCAAGAATCTGCCCCCATTCGCCCGGTGCGTCATAGCGCAGCTGTTCCGGATTCGATACCCGTGCCATCGCGATCAATGCCAGAAACGTTAACAACGACTGCGCACTGTAATAGCCGTTGGGCAATTGTATCGGTGCGGTATCGATGCCCTGTTCAATCAACATCGGCAAAGCACTGAGCACGCCGCCTCTTTGAACACTGTGAGCCGATTGATCAAAACTCGGCGCCGCCGCGTGTGGCGACCCGCTTGTCATCGCCAGCGTGCGACCGACAACATCGGTTGTCGCCCGCCCCATCGAAGCGTTGCGGTCGCGCACATTGCGCGCGCTGCGCTGGAGCGCTTTCGACTCGTCTGCACACGCGGTTGCAGATGCCGCAGATTCGATCTCAGCAACCGCAGGCTGTTTCGGCTGCCGCTTGTGCTTCGCAATCCGCCCGGCGCGGATGTGATAGGTCAGCGTGGCCACCGCAATGCCGATCTTCTGTGCCGTCTTGCTGGCACTGAAACCCTGGGCCAGCAGCGCTTCGGCTTCGTACTTGGTCTGGGCATCAATTGCAGTGCATCGTTTTTCCTTGCGCGGCATGAAAAATCCCGCACTGCCATGTTTGCGGTAGGTTTTGCAGTGTCCCATCAGCATGGCTCTTGAGATGCCCATCGCTTCGGTGATTCTGTTTGCCGGCAGACGACAGTCGACCCGCAATTCTGCAACGGTCAGGGCGCGCGTCTGTGCGTCGTTTGCATCGTGGCTTTTGAACGGCATCAGGTTGGAGAAGTAGGTCACCTTGTCATCTTCGAAGCTGACAGAGAAGCCGTTTGCGATCGGGGTGGTTTCCGGGGGGGGGGGGGGGTGATTGGGATGTTCAGTTGCATTCTGGATTCCTGGAGTGTTGCTCAAAACCTTATTTATGTACATATTAATGTTAGCAGAAGACAAATCCAAATGCAAGCCAAATTTGGAGATAAATGACAAAATTATGACGATTATTCAACACCTTAATAAGATCGACTGATACAATCATCGGGCTAAGGGGTCAGGATGTCTGAGCCTAGCAGTGAGTGCCTTCTATTTTCTGTTGATGAGGATTATCTTCGGCTTTGTTCTGCAGTGCAATTTGAAGAGCGGTCAGCGGATTTCAACCCATCAGGCTCATTGATAGCAGGCAACATGAACTGGGGCAGTAAGCGGCCGCAAATTCATCAGATCGGAACGTGCCACTGATTTTCTGCTTTTGACATGGGTATCGAGCGCTCGACAGCATTCTGCCGATATCTGCTGTACAACTTTGCGGAGTGTGGTCTTTGGATGTGAAAAGCAAAAGGTCTCTTGAACTTCCCGAAATGTCAAATTCGCAATAACCTACCACCGGATCTCAAGCAATCTGCAGTGTGTCGCAAATAAGGGCGATAACCACTTAACTGCTTTGCAACTCGCCATAATGGGCAAAGCAGTAGATACTCTCACCGATTCCGATTAGAATTACCTGCAAACCCTTGCTCGGCAGACTTAACCGAGATAGAAGTAAACAGTTTCAGCTGTTGGTCGATACAGCATCAACTCAAAAATCGAAGTATCAGCGATATCAGAACAAGAACACAGTTGAGCATGATGTTTAAAATGTTGGACTAATGCGACTCAAGTATCGATCAAAAAACGGGAAGACCGATTCAGAGATTTTTGGCAAAATTTTGCAGCAATTCAGTATTAATGACTTTCAAGAGTTTCAGACATCCTGACCCCCAGCCAATTTCGAATTGTACATGATTGCTGATTTGCGGGGTTGAAATCAGTCTGCCGCCAGTTCGTAAACGAGTTTCAGATTCGTTCCGGGATACACAGTTTCAGTCGCTGTCAATTCATCAAGCAGGGGTATCAGAGCCCGGTCTACGCAATTGCTGCCCAAGCCAAGAATCTGTACTTTCAGCAGCCCTTTGTCGTGATCTGGAATAATGTTCGCATCGGCATCAAACAACCGCTGCAGGGCCTTTCTCGGATTGGTTTTTTTACCCTGTGCACCGGCGACAGCCGGAATCATGCGGGTTTCCGCCCGATAGGCGATCATGCGAATGATGTCGATAAACAGCCGCTGTGATTTCGGCAGCACCTCAAGGCGCTCAGATGCTTCAAGCTGTCCAGCAAGGATGTGCTTGTCGGTCGCGTTTTTCTCAATGCGCACCTTCTCATGCTCGGCTTCAAGCTGCTCAATGTGCTCAGCGAGTTGCGCACACTGGTGTGCTTTGGCATCATCTTTGGCGAGTTTCGCGATTCGATTGCGCATCGTCGTGATGCGCCCCCACAGCTTGTTGACCTGCTTTTCAAGATTGCGCCTGCGTGGATTGACCACAACCGTGTCATCGTCCATCGGTGCCAATGCATGCGAGGTCAATGCGTCAACACTGAACTGATCGCGCATGTACTTGAAGAAATTCTCCTGCGACCAGCGCGAAAACATCAACGATGCCACCTGTTCAGTTGACAGCGTCGGATGGGTCGTGACAATCGCAACCTCGCGTCCACTGTCGAGCCGGCGCCGGATCTGGCGCACCGACAGGTCTTTGTCCAGCACGATGGATTTCTCAGCGAGCATCACCGTCTGTTGGTGACTCTGAGCCGGGCCATAGACCGTCACAACACTTTCGCAGTAATCCGCACCGTCCCACGCAGGTGCCTTGAAGTTCTTGTGCCAGTTCACACACGCAATGCCCTTGCGCGCCAGTCTGCGCATCATCTTCGGACTCCATCCCTCGCGATCAAACACCAAGGTCACCCAGGGCGCTTCGGTGCTGGCAGTGTCGGTCAAATCCGGCGCCTCGTCAGTCACTGCACCGATCGCCTGCAGTTCTTTGACCACAACGTGTTCCAGCGCCTTGACCATCCCGGGATCGTAATCCTGATGCAGACAAAGCAGTGGCTGGCCACCAAGCGTATTGACCCAGTAACTCGCAGCCGCAGGCAGACACAGTTTCTGGCGCGAAATGAACTTCTTCGCCAATCTGCCTTGACCACTGTAGACTTTCGTATGCCCGTCAACCAGCAACACCGCATCGTATTGACAGTCTTGCAGCAGCCATCGCTTCGACAGCGTCTGCTGCCACAGCAAAACCCGCTCAAAGTCTTTGCTGAACAAACGGATTTTGCTGCGCAGCGTTTTCACCTCAGGACAGCGGTCAAGTCCAAGAATCTGCCCCCATTCGCCCGGTGCGTCATAGCGCAGCTGTTGCGTATTCTACTTAATCCGAACGCCGAATAAAGTTATCCGAACATGGAATAAACAGTTATCTGAACGCGGCACCTGTTTTCGGAACCGGCAGTGTCTTTCTCAGTGTCTTTTTCAGTCTCTTATTTAACGATGAAACACCTCCCGATGTCAAGTCAGAATCAGCGTTCAATATGCCAAGGAGCGTAAATAAGTCGGTTGGCAACCCTGTTAAAAAACCCGTAGGCAAGCGTGCCTGCACGCTTGAACTTGCCGTAGGGAATTTTTCACAGGGTTGGTAATGGACTTATTATGCGGGGCCTGGCTCATGCGTCGCCGCCGGTTCCAGTGCGTTTCGTTTTCTCATCGACTCGCCCTGCAGCGCAATGCGGTGGGCATTGTGAATCAGCCGGTCCAAGATGGCATCGGCCAGCGTCGGGTCGCCGATGGCTGAATGCCAGCTGTCGACCGGCAGCTGGCTGACCATGGCGACCGAGCGGCGTCCGTAGCGCACATCCATCAGTTCCATCAGGTCGCGCCGGTCGGCCGCCGTCAGCGGCTGCAGGCCCCAGTCGTCGATGATCACCAGCGACACCTGGCCGAGGCGCTGGATGAACTGATGATACGAACCGGTGGCTCTGGCCTGGTCGAACTGCGACAGCAGCGACGGCAGACGCAGGTAGCGCACGTCGTGATTGAGCAGGCACGCCGAGCGTCCGAGTGCGCAGGCCACATGCGATTTTCCCGAACCGCACGGTCCGGTGATCAGCAGGTTCTGGGCTTTTTCGATCCAGCCGCAATGGCCCAGCTCGGCGATCTGCTGGCGGCTGAGGCCGCGCGACGCGCGGTAGTCAATGTCGTCGAGGCTTGCGGCGAGGCGGAAACCGGCGCCTTTGATCAGCCGCTGCAGGCGGCGCTGATGTCGGCACTGCAGTTCGTGATCGACCAGCAGACCCAGCCGTTCAGTGAACCCGAGATCCTCATAAGTGCCGGGCTGCTCAAGCTGGTGTTCCAGCGCCTGCGACATCGATCCCAGCGACAGCTTCCTCAGATTGGTCAGTACCTGTCTGTTCATCATGCACCCCTCACTTGAACTGGTCTGCGCCGCGCAGGTTTTCGTGATCCTGCGGCAGCTGCAGATCCAGCTCGGCGGACTGGCATCGCAGGTCGGCGCCATTTGTCAGAATCTCCCGAATCTGTGCGAGACGGCTCAGTCCCTGCTGGTTGGCGATGCGGCAGGCCGCATTGAGGCGCACATTGTCGTATTCGCGGCTCAGCGACAGCAGCCCCAGCGCCTTGCGGCTGACCTGCTGGACATGCCGCGCCTCGCTGATTCTTGCCTGCACGAACGCGCGGCAGTCCTCGCCCACCTCGGCGGCCCAGCCCTCGATGCGCTCGGCCGTCCATTTGTGCATGAACTCATGCGCCCTGGGCATGTGCGAATCCACAGTCGAGTGCCCATGCTGCGGCTGTCTGACATGCATGCACACCTGCCGGCCCTTGAAAAACACCGTCACCACATCGGCATCGGCGCGGATCTCAACCGCTTTGCCGACCAGCTCGTGGGGCACCGAATACCAGTGCCGGGCATACTGGACGTGATAGTCGCAACCGACTTTTGCGGTTCTGATGTCAAGTGCATGAAACGGTGCCAGCGGCAGCGGCCGCAGAGCCGGCCGGTCAACCGACTCGAAGATCTCCCGGCGGCTGCCCGGACGATCCGAAAACGGCCGCTCGTTGAGCTGCTCGATCCGGCCGCGGACCGCCTGGTTCAGCTGCGAAAGTCTCTCGAAGCGCTGATTGCGAAGCGGCGCCAGAACCCACCGCTGAACCTGCTGCACCGCATTTTCCACAATCGCCTTGTCCTTTGGACGATACGGCCGCGCCGGCATCACCGCCACATCGTAGTGTGCCGCCCACTGCTGGTAGACGCCGTTGGCATCCGGATCGTAACGGCAGGCTTTGCTGACCGCACTTTTCAGGTTGTCCGGCACGATCAGGTTCGGCGCCCCGCCAAAATATTCCAGCATCTGCGTGTTGCACGCAAGCCAGTCCTCAAGACCCTGCGTCCACGCCGCACGCGCATAGGTGTAATGCGACACCCCCAGCGCACCGACGAAAATCTGCGCCCTGCGCACGCCAACCGCAGCAGTCAGGCCCGAGTAATCCACATAGGCCATGTCGCCCGGCACATGATCCATGCGCATCGAGCGCCGCCCCTCTTTCGCCCATGCATTGTAGCAGCGGCAGAACCAGGCGTAGCTGTGGGCGTAGCCCTGCCGTTCGCAAAGCTCCTGCCACAAAAGCTTCAACGTCACCGACTTCAGACCCAGCTGACCGCGCACCCAGGCATAATCCACCTCATCGGCGCGCCCGGCGCACCCGGACCTCGGATATAAAATCCGCATCAGCTCAGCCTCATCCATGCCCTCGGCCTGCGGCCAGCTCACACCGGCCCGCCGGGCCTGGGCCAGCACGTTGTGAACCGTCGCGGTACCCGCATCAAGCACCTCGGCAATGCGCCGCATCGGCCAGCCGTTTTCGTGATGCAGCCTGAGTATCTGTTTATGTTTTCTCATCGGAATTCTCCTTCTCGTCATCTGACGCCTCCCTGACTTCAATCGCCACTTAAAACTGCGATTGATACGAAAAACGCCTGCAATAGTCAAATTGCACTGACAGAAACCGCCGCCGAAAAACCGACCTCCAGCATCCTGCAGATCAGCCGTACTGCGCGTTCGGATTAGGTTTATTCCGCGTTCGGATAAGTGTTTATTCCGTGTTCGGATTAGGTTTATTCCGCGTTCGGATAAGTGTTTACTACGCGTTCGGATAAGTGTTTATTACGCAATCAACATCGGCAAAGCACTGAGCACGCCGCCTCTTTGAACACTGTGAGCCGATTGATCAAAACTCGGCGCCGCCGCGTGTGGCGACCCGCTTGTCATCGCCAGCGTGCGACCGACAACATCGGTTGTCGCCCGCCCCATCGAAGCGTTGCGGTCGCGCACATTGCGCGCGCTGCGCTGGAGCGCTTTCGACTCGTCTGCACACGCGGTTGCAGATGCCGCAGATTCGATCTCAGCAACCGCAGGCTGTTTCGGCTGCCGCTTGTGCTTCGCAATCCGCCCGGCGCGGATGTGATAGGTCAGCGTGGCCACCGCAATGCCGATCTTCTGTGCCGTCTTGCTGGCACTGAAACCCTGGGCCAGCAGCGCTTCGGCTTCGTACTTGGTCTGGGCATCAATTGCAGTGCATCGTTTTTCCTTGCGCGGCATGAAAAATCCCGCACTGCCATGTTTGCGGTAGGTTTTGCAGTGTCCCATCAGCATGGCTCTTGAGATGCCCATCGCTTCGGTGATTCTGTTTGCCGGCAGACGACAGTCGACCCGCAATTCTGCAACGGTCAGGGCGCGCGTCTGTGCGTCGTTTGCATCGTGGCTTTTGAACGGCATCAGGTTGGAGAAGTAGGTCACCTTGTCATCTTCGAAGCTGACAGAGAAGCCGTTTGCGATCGGGGTGGTTTCCGGGGGGGGGGGGGGGGGGGGGTGATTGGGATGTTCAGTTGCATTCTGGATTCCTGGAGTGTTGCTCAAAACCTTATTTATGTACATATTAATGTTAGCAGAAGACAAATCCAAATGCAAGCCAAATTTGGAGATAAATGACAAAATTATGACGATTATTCAACACCTTAATAAGATCGACTGATACAATCATCGGGCTAAGGGGTCAGGATGTCTGAGTTTGTTAGTCTGTTGATTTTCATCCAAGTGAAAACCATGCAACAAGCTACAAACTTTTGCTAGTTGGTAGGTAATCTTAATGCAAAGACATGAGCCATTAAACGTGGAGGGATAACATGCTCAGTGCTTCGCTGGTGATTGAATTAATTGATATGGGAGAAAGCTCACACGCTGAGTTGAAGGAAATAAGCATTCAAAATGGAAAGGTTCTGACACCTCATCGAGACGGGATTTCCGATGAATTAGCAGCATTTGCCAATTCGTCAGGTGGAACAATCATTTTTGGTGTTACGGATAAGGAGCGGCGCATAATCGGAATAGAATCATCCGATACTTCCGCTTTTGTAGATTGGATTACTGAAATCTGTTGCGACTCAGTTAAACCTGCGATTGTCAACTTTGAAGTAAACAGTGTTTATGTTCCTAACAATGTTGGTGAAAAGCGATGTGTTGCGTATGTGCAGGTTGCGCGGAGTTTGTGGCTTCACAAGAGTGCAAACGGCTATTTCTACCGCTTAGGCAATCGAAAAAGTGAGATGAGTCCAGAATATCTGTTGCGCATCGCACAAACCCGCTCCCAAGCACGAATCATCTCATTCGATGAACAAGCGGTACCAAATACAAGCAAAAATACTCTGCAAAAAGACTTGTACATGCGATTCGTCAGAGAAGATAGCATGGAGGCACTAAAAAAA
This sequence comes from Arenicellales bacterium, assembly GCA_965220665.1. GTDB lineage: Bacteria > Pseudomonadota > Gammaproteobacteria > Arenicellales > JAJDZL01 > JAJDZL01. Next base: position 2,151,952 of record CBDCQQ010000005.1, on the reverse strand, counting down.
AGAAGGATTTTAGTCAAGGCGGAAGACAAATTTAACGCTACCGTTTCAGGAATATTGATGTGTACGCAAACTCCTGATGAGTACATTTACAACAGTTTTATACAGGCAGTCTTTTATGGGAGCAAAAAAAGAGACGCAAACTATCAGATTAACGCGCTTGACTGTCGTGGGCCATTGGACCAACAAATCCTTCAGGCTTATAACTTTGTCAGGCAGCATAACTTTGTTTCTGCAAACAAAGAAAGCTGGAGACGAGAAAAACCGCAGTACAGCATGAGAGCCGTGTTTGAAGCAATTGTCAATTCGGTGGTACACAGAGACTACTCGATATACGGATCTAAAATTCGATTGTTCATGTATTCAGATAGGATTGAGATAATTTCCCCAGGGACACTTGCAAATACACTGACTGTTGACAATTTGATGGAAAATCAAGTAACGAGAAATGAAATGTTGGCAAGACTCTTGTCAGAGTTATCAGTAGAGGGCAGGACGGGCACGACAGTAAATCGATCCTATTTTCTTGAGCGACGTGGTGAAGGAGTAAGGATAATTCATGATGAGAGTGAGCAGTTGAGCGGACAACAACCTGTCTATCAGATAATAGGTGAAGAATTGAAGCTGACAATATTCGCTGCTCCTTCACTTCAGGACCGATAAGCGCGATTCGAGCACTTCGCAGTTTAATGGATTCCCGAATCCGCAACGGTGAGCGAACCGGTCAGTTCTTCATTCTAGGGTCTGCTTCAGGAGACTTGTTACGGCGGTCGTCAGAACTCTTTAGCGAGCAAAATTCGATATCTTGAATTGAATCCTTTCACAATTCCATGATTCCGATGCTGATAACTTTGTTATTATTTCGGCTTGGAACGCTTCGCGCTCGGGAATGATATCGAGGCCATTGGTGTCTTGGAATATTCGCATCTTGTCTCAACTCATTCAGAAACAGTACAGTAAATTAACGGATTGATTTCTCATGCTTGCCGAAGCGATTCACAGAATTTGCGCAGGTCCCAAGATCGAAGACTTGATTACCAGCCAATTCTCGCTTGCGGATGCGCTTCATGCAGCACAGGCACCGGCATTTCGTCGTACGATGCTGGAATCAAAATCCCAGGATTGAAAACTACACCAAAAATTTCAGTGGGATCAGTTGATCTCGAATTGCACAATCATATTTTTTTGACAGGGGAACAGATTTATGACTGAAACTATCGTCGGAGTTCGCATCGAACTTCAGTACTACGCACCAAAAATATGGCGACGCATTCAAGTCCCCACCTACATTTCATTGACAACTTTGCACGAAATCATTCAAGTTGCTTTCGACTGGGATAATGATCATTTGTCTGGATTCTATGTAGGAAGGGATTTTTGTGCATCGCCCCATTGGGGATATGAGCAGGAGGAAGAATTCAGTTCAGACGACTTCAGTCTCGTTGACGTTATCAACGCTAGATTCAAACGATATGGCTTCAAATACATTTATGATTTCGGTGACTCGTGGACACACATTATTACTATTGGGAAGCCGCGCCAAATCAAACAACCAATGACTTGTCCGATACTCCTTGGCGGTGCCCGATGCGCACCAATTGAAGACTATGGAGTGTTCACTTACGATGACTATGTCGAGATATTGGGTGACCGGGACCCAACTGTTTTTTCTGAGGACGACTTTGTCGACGGCGACCCGGTAACGTGGCTAATGGCGCAACAATTTGACCCTGAAAATTTCGATGAAGTTGATTTGCAAGCCAAATTGAACGAAATTTCCCTGATGGAGCCGTACCCGATGGATCGAAAAGACTGGAAATACAGAAAGCAATTTCTGAAAACACTTGCCAATGCAAACCCCAAATTTGATTGAAGCCGACATTAAATGCAAACTTGCCGTTCAATTGCATTCATACACAATTTGCCGTTTGATCGATTTACAAAGTTAAAAGCATCAACCAAACTCTGTTGCACAAATGCAACATAAATTCTAACGATTGTATAAATTCGATATATTTTAGGCATTTGATGTTTATTTCACCCTTACAGATGTTTAATAATTGCTTCCGTCAGTATGAAATCTGTATTTCAACTGACTAATCACAAATTTTATTCATGAATAATCTTGAGGAAAATGTTATGAAAAAATTGATGGCCATTCTGGTTTTCGCGGGTGTGCTGAGCGTTCCCTCAGCCGTGTTTGCGGAAGCCAGCTGGTACGGCTCGCTGCGTGCCGGTCTTAAATCGTCGGACAGCAAAGTAAGCGTGTTTGATGGTGGGTCTCGCTGGGGCATCAAGGGCTCGCACGAGGCCGGTGAAGGACTCTCAGCCGTGTACCGGTTTGAGCACAAGATGAGCACGGAAAATGCGGGTCTGGGCGGCGGTGGTCGTCTTGCTTATGTCGGACTTTCAGGTGGATTTGGAACCGTGACCGCGGGTCAGATCTGGAGTGCGTCTTACAATTCGTTCGGTGCCGTGACGGACAATTCGTGGTTCTGGGGTGATGCGCAAACCGCCTATCGTCACGGAAATGCGATTTCCTATGCGTTTTCGAACGATCTGATGAGCCTGCAGCTTGATGGGCGTTATGGTGGACCAGAAGGAAATGACACGGACCCGGACACCGGCCTTCAGGATGTTGAATTCGGTCTGAGCATCAATGTCGGCGACATCGGTAAAGTCGCACTTTCGCATCAGGACGACAAGTATACGATGAAGGAGCAATTTTTGGTAGCGACTGAAGCCGCAGGCGCATACAATGCTTATAACGATTCGACATGGCAAACCGTAACCAACTCAATTGCAGCGGAAATCTCAGTGAGCGATCTGACTGTTTATGTTGGTTCCCAAAAAGAAAAGGTATCCAATACTACAGGTGCCAGACCAGATGCCGGTTATACAGATCTCGTCGTCAGTGACTTTGATGATCCCACATCTGCGGACGATACCTTCTCTATAGCCAACTCTGATGCCACCCATGGTAGCGAGGCCCCCGATACTGAGCAGAAAACCACATTCTTCGGAATCCGTGGCGGCTTGGGAGATACCGGTCTCAGTTATGTCTTTCAGTGGAGAGACAAAAAGGACAGCCATAAACCCTGGGTGCTTTCTTTGACAAAGGGACTCGGTGACAGCGCGGCGCTGATTATTGAACATGCCAACAATGACGGTGATTCAGCGAACGTAACTGGCGTGGCTCTGGCAGTTCACTTCTGACAGGTTCATTCAGTTTGTATCAAATGAACGGGGTGCTCCGGCACCCCGTTTTTCTTGGTGTGTCAGAAATGGGCACTGTTCCGGTTCTCACATGGTGGTGGCCGGATGACCTGGCGGTGCAGGTCCGCTGTTGGCCCTGCATGGGGAACAATCAGCCGGACGGCAGGGGTGTCCGATTCGAGGTGGAATCTGAAGGAAGCCGAAGGCAAACCAATCGCCTGACAGACGGGAAATCGCATACGAAGCGGTCACGATGCATGGGAGGGCCAATAGAATCGAAGCCCAATACAGAGGTGCAGAATTCGTCGGCACATATGCGGCAGGCATAGGTGAGAAAGTTGTGTGCCTTACCCCGGGAGATCTTTCGTTTTGCCTGAGAGGTCTACCGGAATCGACAGGATACGAGATGAAGCGGCAGAGGCTTTCCGGACCATACCATCGTAGGCAGTGTACACACCACTTTACGAATCTCAATGAACAGCCGCAAGTGCTTCAAAGTCAAGGTGCGTGAAGTTCTGCACAGGATGCGCTGACGAAAACTCACCTGCACAATCGACAAACTCAACCAGTTGCGCTTTGGTCAGGCGGTTTACTTCAAGCCGGCCCGAGCCAAAACGATGCGGCTGGAGTTTGATGAGTGGATTCGGCACAAACTGCGCGATATCATTGAGCGGCAATGGAAACGGGTGTACACACGCGCACGTAACTGAATGCGGCTGGGTCTGGATGAGGTTCATGCCCTGACACACCAAGAAAAACGGGGTGCCGGAGCACCCCGTTTCATTACGAGATTGTAATTTCAAACCATCAGGCTAGAAATTCACGTGCAATCCAACTCGAGACTGTCCGCTCTTTCCATCATCATTGTTGCCATGCTCAAAGATGACCGTGGCGCCGCCACCAAGGCTTTTGCTCACGTTCGCCACCCATGGACTGGTTTTCATGCCGTCGGCATCTTTTTCACTTCTGCCCATCAGCAGATAGCTCAGACCGGTGTCACCCAGACTGCCGCTCATGCCGTAGTGCGTGATTTTCGTCTCAGCCGAAGCGCCATTCATTTTTCTTTTTGAATAGCCAATGTAAGGCGTGACGCCGCCCACATTGAATTGAACCGCTACGTGAGTGGTCTTGTGACCGCGTGCGTCTACAACACTCATCGCATCCGTTGCAGCTGTTGTAGTTATGCTGGCTGGCAAATGGAAGTTTTGAACCTCACCAACCGTAACTGCATTAGTTGCATCGGAATACGTAGTCTCAACAGAAACGTAGGCTGTCGCAGTCATACACGCGTCAGCCGCATCTGGGTCAGTTGCATCACATTCTGAACCAACCGTATCAACTCTGTACATACCGTCAGCAAACCTTATAGCGTCCAGTCCGGTGGCATTTAACTCCCCGTCTGCTACGTTAGAAGAATCGTTAGCTGCATAGATAACATCGATCTTCCTCGCCGCGACTTCCGAAGCGGTTACCGTATAGGTTTCCGGCATGGCCATCGACATTTTCATCGTGTCGCGCTGGTTGGTGTGAGCGATGGCGATCTTGCCGACCTCGCCCAGTCCGACCGTCATGCCGAACTCGGTCTTGTCAATTGCCTTGCCGGTGTCCATGCCACCATCCGAGATCAGGTCCAGCTGAAAGCCGACCGCGCCGGAAGAGAAGGCATAGGAAAAAGCATTGCCGTGCCGATAACCGGTCCAGGAGTTTCCAAAGTAGTACGACTGGTCAGTGATGGAGCCGGCGTGATTGTACGCTGCATTCCATATCTGGCCCATGGTGAGTGAGCCGAATCCACCGGTCAGTCCGACATAGGCGAGACGCCCGCCGGGCTGACCGCCATTGGTCGTGCTGATCTTGTGCTCGAACCGGTACACGGCGGTGAGTCCCTCACCGGCTTCGTTCGAACCCTTGATGCCCCAGCGCGATGCGCCGTCAAAAAACTTGGCGTCATTGCCGCCGCCGACATTCAGGCCGCCGCGCAGTGAGCCGTACCAGCTGGCTTCCGCAAACACGGCTGAGGGAACGCTCAGCACACCCGCGAAAACCAGAATGGCCATCAAATGGACTGAAACGCTTCAATCAGAGACTTTCTGCAAGTTCAGCAGCGATTATCGCTTCAAAGATTTCTTAAATGATGAATTGAAGACGTGGATTTTTAGTCTTAATGGATTGAATACGAATAGCACCGTTGTTCTGACTCGCCGTCGGCTTTGATAAAGGTTCAAGCAGATTCAATTCAGTGGAATTTCACACTGCGAAGCAAAAATTTAAACAGAATGACCGAAATTGAAGCAAATGCAGTCAATACTTTATGAAGATAACATTTTTCTGGTCGATGAAAGCCAATTGGTAGTAGGAGACCAAAGCGTCGTTCTTTGAACCTACGTTTGAATCTGGCCCAATATGCTATCACCAGAGAGAAAATTAGAATACGGTCCCTCCATCCTGGAGGTAGGACTCAAAGAGGCACTGAAAAGGTTTACCTTTCGGAAAATAAGTTCCTTGATAGAGGAGGCGAATACAACTGACTCAAGGCAGGTTTCATGAACCAGGATTATTTAGAGATACGATTAGAGCAGGGTACGGTCAGAATAGGTGTATTGGCAGGCTATCAAATATTCATAACCATTCAAATATCAGATTCGACGACTTCTTCCAATACTTTTTTCTGCATAGCACTGGCTCTTTTCATAACCTCGGTGTACACCTTTTTTTTCTCCGCTGCTGAAGCTTCACGAATAAAAATAGTAAACACAGAATCACCTTTCGGCGTTAATTGCGGTTTCTTTAACATCTCCGACTCCTATCCTAAGTTTATTAGTTCTTCAATATCAGCTTTCGAATAATTTTCTGTAACATGGTGATCAATACAATCAATTCCAGCTTTATAGAGTCTATTCTTACCATCAATATCTTTCAATAATAGATCAACTTTGATTTTATTTCCATATATTTGCTTCAGCTGGTTTACATTTTGCCTTGCTATGAAATACTGTTTAATAAATCGATCTGGTGGGATTTTCCTACCTTCTTTCTTCTCTCTCGCTTGAACAAACTCCCACGCCTTCTCAGGACTTAAGTAAACGTATAGAAGTTGGACGTATCTATTTCGCTTAAGAGAACGCGAGATGTTCTCATTTGCAATCTTGAAGTTTGACAATGTTCCATCAAGTACAAAAGTCTGATTTTGCTTCAATGCGACATCAAGAATTGCACTCACCAGAATTGAAACCGCTGGTTGGAATAGCCAAGCGTTGTTTCCTGTATAGTCTTCAAAAACTGATCTAAACTCATCTGGGTCGATACGAAGGACGTGCAAATTTCCTTTTCTTTGCTTGATTACATCCAACAGAGAAATCGAAGCTTCAGTTTTTCCGGCACCCGGCGAACCAGCCATAAACACAGATGAGGGATGAAGATCCGGCAAATACGTTTCAATGTCTGTGAACTTCATCGCTATTGCTTTTTTATTTGCCCTGGCAAACCGCATAGCCTTCTGTTTGATCATTTCATGCTCATTTTCCATTTTCAATGACTCGCAACTTATATGTTCTGAAAATTGAGCACTAGCCAGATACGACTTGTAACACTAAACGGTCATTATTCCCGCCCTTGAATCACCCCGTCTGCCGATGAAATAAGCCGAAACTGTGTTTCGGCCGAGCGGATTTGATATGCTGAATCCGGAGGCTGGAGTGTGATCGTATTTCATAGTGACGGAGAGAGCATGACTCTCGTCCCCGTAACGAAATGTTCAAGTTCCTCTTGCTACGAGGAAAATTTTGCTTACAGCACCTTGATCAGCGTTACAATCAGGCCGGCCTGAGCGATCAGCGCGCCAATCATCCACTTCAACAGGTCTGCTTTAACTTTTTCAATTTCCGCTTTGATGCTCAAGAGGTCGGCTTTTGTAGCCAAATTACTATCGAGAAGACTCACCTGCTCATCAGCCAACGCTTCCGCCTGTTGTTCGGTGAATCCAGTTTGCGTTAAACGCTTGATAAACCGATGGGTATCAAATGCTATAGATTCATTCACTTGATCTTGTCCTATCCGTTCGTTCCTGCATGTAAGCGTCTCGGGACTCCTTGCAGTTCTATCAGTGGCAAACGTAACCAGGTAAGCAAGAAATCGATATCCGCCTTGGTTTCCTGTCTCGGAATTTTAAATTCCACTTCAGTCGCTTCTTTGAGTTTTTCCAAATCCGATTTGGTGGCGAACTCTTCATTTATATCACTAACGATATTGACGATAGCCTCTGACTGAGGCTCCGCAATGCCAGCTTTCTGCAACTGTTTCACTGCCAGTAGAGCGTCAAATGCAAGTGCCATGGACATTAGTATATCAATTGTTGAAGTCGAGCAATCGTACTCAATCCTGATGTTACTCAAATGAAGTCCTCAACCGCTATTCTCCAATCTATTTCCTACTGAAAAAGCCACTCCTTTGTGTGGCATTTATTGTTGTATTATTAACAAAATAATTGCTATTTCTATGAGGTCAAATAAATGAAAATACGGTACAAATTGCTCAGTCTCGTAGTGTGTGCTTTTTTTAGTACCAATGTGCTTGCAGCTAACGGCTCTTCAGACCCGATCAAGATTGCAATTAATGATTGGACTGGTCAGCACCTTACTGCTCACATCACAGGACAGCTTTTGCAAAAAGCAGGATTCAATATTGAATTCGTTACTGCTGGGACAGTTCCACAGCTTGCGGCGATTGCACAGGGAAACATTCACCTTCAAACCGAACTTTGGGATAACAATGTCGGTGAGATTTATCCCAAAGCCGTAGAAGCAGGTGAGATCATTGTAATTGGAGAAGTCTCCAACACCCTGAAACAGCGGTTTATTGTATGAGTATCAATAAGATATGAAGATTTCATGTCCAGTTAACGAGACACTACTGAGTCGTGGACTTAATTGGGCGCCAGTGCGCGGATTTCATCAGCACGCACACTGAAGTCAAGTGCAACACGAGGTCAAATAGATATACCCCGAAGGGATTTATTGCTGGCCTTACCCACTTACAATTGCGGAAGAGTCAATTTTAACCTTGAACTAATTCTGCGAATTTCTACCCCCTGTCTGTAATCGGATTTAAACAGTTGGGAATTCCTGTAAAATTCTCACCGAAAGTTTAGCCTTGCTTTCGAATTCCATGCATCGCATCAGCATTGCGAAACGTTTATCCCCATTAGCCAGTTAATGTTGGTTTTCAATTGAATTGTACGGACGGATCAGCATTGAGTAGATGTTAAGCACCTATTGACATGAAAACTGTACGCAGTAGCAAGCATCGCCTGCATTACCCAACTGGTGAGATCCATGGTGGGCAGTTGGTGCGCCCATTTGATTGCCCGGAGCGCTGGGACGACATCATAGACCGTTTGACCGCCCAGGGGTACACGGAATTCGTCAATCCTGATGAACTGGACATTGAACTGGTCAAGCAGGTACACGCTCCTGATTTGGTGGAATTTCTGGCGAACGCATGGGACGAGTGGCAGGAACTCGGTATGAATGGTGAAGCAATACCAACTAGTTTCCCAGCCCGGCGAATGCGAGACCGTCAAATACCTAAGCACATAGAAGGCAAGCTTGCATACTACTGCCTTTCTATAGAAACCGCAATCACCTCAGGGTCTTGGATTGCTGCAAAATCAGCAGCAGCCTGCGCAGTAACCGCCCAGAATATTGTTGCAGATGATGGTGTGGCGTTTTCGTTGTGCCGACCTCCAGGACATCATGCTGCTTCCGACATGTACGGCGCCTACTGTTTTTTGAACAATGCAGCTATCGCCGTTCAGGCGTTCCGTAACGAAAATGCGAGTCGCGTGGCGCTCTTGGACATCGACTTTCATCATGGCAATGGCAGCCAGGATATCTTCTATCAACGGGATGATGTTCTGTATCTTTCCTTGCACGGGCACCCACATCATACATTCCCATATTTTCTTGGCTATGCGGATGAGACAGGCGCAGGTCTCGGTGAAGGTTTCAACTGCAACTATCCGATGCCGCCCGGCACCGATTTCGAAACATGGTACAGTGCACTGCAGCATGCATGTAATCGCATTCGGGAATATTCGCCGGATGCTTTAGTCGTGTCTCATGGTGTGGATACCTACAAAGATGATCCGATGAGTTTTTTTGTCATAAACAGCGAAGATTACATTCGCTGCGGTGAGCTAGTTGGAAAGCTGAATCTACCCACCTTGTTCGTGATGGAAGGTGGCTATGCAATCGCAGAAATAGGCATCAACACGGTTAACGTGCTGGATGGGTTCATCTCAACATCTGGTTGACTTGATGATGCATCAGGAAAGTTTGCAAAGTGTGCCTAGCGCTTTTCTTATCTCCTCTTATGCCAGCATTTCCTGGCGCAACCCGAGTTTTGCTTGCATTTTTCGACTGATGCTTTGTGTGATACGATCTGCGATCATTGCAATTATCGCCATACCGACTCCAGCGATCATGCCAACTCCAAAATCGCCATCACCTAGACCGATATAAATTTGTTGACCCAGATCATCGGTCCCCACCAGCGCAGTGATGACCAACATCGATATCGCAAACATGATCGTCTGATTCAATCCAAGCATGATGGACGGCACAGCTAGTGGCAACTTCACCTGAAACAGCAGCTGTGCCCGCGTACAGCCGATGGCAGACGCTGCCTCGACTACGTCTTGAGGCAAGTTGCGAAGACCATGTTGAGTATACCGAATCGCAGGAACAATCGCGAATGTGCAGATAGAAAGGAGAGCTGTAAACTCTCCAATCTTGAACACCATTACAAATGGAATGAGAATCACGAACAGGGGCATGGTTTGTAAAGTGTCGATTATCGGGCGGACCACGGCCGCGACCTTGTCGTTTTCTGATGCCCAAACCCCTACTGCACTGCCAACAGTAAATGAAAGCAGCACTGCAACACCACACAGATAAATCGAAATGGTGGATGGATTCCATATGCCAGTCACAAGCAGGAATGCCAGACCCGCTACAATCCAAATAGCCAACCCCCGACCACCAGCTTGCCATCCCAGAACGACAATGATTGCACAAAGTGCGATCCAAGCAGTTCCAGTCAATCCACCATAAAGAACCAACCCCAACAATACCAGTCTTATGGCTTGTAAAATGCGATGTTTATATGCTAGGAACGCAGCGGGAATCAGTACTAGGGCTGCGTAAATGGCAGTTACCATCGGGGTCATCGAAAATCCCCATGTAAATGGACTGACGGCTTGCTTCAAACCCAGTTTGATTGGCAACATTACAAAGAAAAAGGCAACTTGCTTGATCGCTTCAAGACCTTCACGAAATTCCAGAAATACCCACTCTAAAGTTGCATTCATAGCCGGTGCCGGATTAATCACCCAGGCCTTTGGCCAAACTGACAGAAGCGGAATCAGATGCGCAACTGCAATAGCAGCCAAGAAAACGCCGCCACAAATCATCCATGCGCGTCGACTCGATTTTTTCATCTCATCATCAATAATTGTCGTGCTGCGCATTGCAAAGCCGTTGGTTACCCGGTCAAGAATCATGGCCATTAACGCAATCACAACTCCTGCCAGAATACTTTCTCCGAACAGTGCCTTTCGTATCGTCGACAGCACTTCCCAGCCAATGTCGTTGGTACCACCAATTATCGAAGCGATAATAACCATTGACAAAGATGCCATCGTGGCCTGATTGACGCCCAATAGCAACTGACGTCGAGCTGTCGGTACGCGGACGTTCCAGAACAACTGCACTGGCGTAGCACCACTCATCAGACCTGAATCAATCACCGTACCTGGTACACCGCGCAGGCCAACAATTGTGTTTCGAACCATTGGTGGAAATGCAAATAACACCGACGCTACCAAGCCTACTGTTGAGCCAAACCCGAACAGCAGCAGTATTGGAATAAGATATGCAAATGCCGGAACCGTTTGCATCAGGTCCAGCGTCGGCATAATCACTCGATAGGCGCGCGCTGACAAGAATCCCCAGGTTCCGAGAGCAAAGCCGACAATAACCGCCAATGGTATCGAAATTACCACGAGGGCAAATGAGTTCATCGACTGCGGCCAAAATCCGAAAGTGACCATGTACAGAATGCTCAGCGCGCAAAATAGTGCCAGCGAGACACCACCTGCCCGGTACGAAACAAATGTTGCCAGAATCAGGGTGGCAAACCACGGTACTGCGTGTAATATTGTTTTTGCAAACAGAATCGGCCAGTCAAAAAGCCAGCCGATCGCCTTGAAAAACCAGCCAAATACCTCGACAAACCAACTCATGGCCTGATTCAAGGGTCCGGTTAAAGGTATGACCAGACTATCCGGATATTTGTACAGCACTCCGAGACTGTCGCCAAGCACTACGCAGACCGCAGTCAACGCGACGACGCACAGCCAGACAATAATATCTTTTTTCGTATCGCTTTCCAACGTATCGGTGCCGTCAGTGCCGTCAAACCGCGGCATCGGTCACACCACTCGCCAATGCCGCGATGAGGTGCTGCCCGGTCATATGAAATATTGAACCATCGTCTGCGCGTACAGCTACACCGGCATCGTGCTCGGCGAGATAGGGAAGTAAATCGGCTACTTTGGTGCTCGCAGGCACTTCCTTGATGCCTGCAGGGGGTGTGTTATCCGAGGCGATATCGCCTGCGGTTAAAATCAGTTCCCACGGAACATCGTTGGTAAATTCCCGCACGTAGTCATCGGCGGGATTCAGAATCAGGTCAACGGGGCGGCCGATCTGAACGACTGCGCCATCTTTCATGATAGCCATACGATCTGCGACACGCAAAGATTCGAGGAAGTCATGGGTAATAAAAACAATTGATTTATGTAGTTCCTGCTGTAGGCGTAAAAATTCATCCTGCATCTGGCGCCTTATCAGCGGGTCAAGCGCACTGAATGGCTCATCAAGAAACCACACCTCCGGTTCAACCGCCAGCGAGCGGGCGATACCGACACGCTGTTGCTGTCCGCCGGAGAGTTGGCTGGGATAACTGGATTCGCGGCCTTCAAGACCAACAAGGTCAATGACCCGTTCAGCGCGTTTGGTGCGCTCTTTCGGTTCCATGCCTTGCAGTTTGAGCGGAAAGGCGACATTTTCAAACACATTCAGGTGGGGCAGCAATCCAAAGCTTTGAAATACCATTCCCATTTTGTAGCGCCGAAAGTCAATCAGTTCTTTTGGGCTCGCTTTCAGCAAATCCTGTCCATCAAGCAGTATCTCTCCGCAAGTCGGTTCGACCAAGCGGGAAAGACACCGTACGACAGTGGATTTGCCAGAGCCGGACAAACCCATAATGACAAATATTTCACCCGGCATCAGGTCGAAATTCACATCAGCAGAAGCAACAATACCTCCCTGATCACGGATGCTCTGAGCAAGTTCCGCAGCATTTCCACCATTTTGAGGCAGTCGGCTTTCGTCGCTAAGGTGACTCGCCGCATTTGGACCATAGAGCTTCCATAAATTCCTGCAAGACAGCTTTGCTTCAGTTGGAGAGTTAGATGTTGACATGATTGGAGTGCCTCTTGATTTTGAAGCGGAAACGCTGATTCTCAGCGTTTCCGCTTTCTTCGGTGAAACGTTCTACATCGTAGCTTCAATCCACGGTTTCCAAATATCTTCGTTTGCAGCCATCCACTCGGCAACAACTTCTTCGATTTCACGACCCATCTGATCAACTTCATGAATCAGGGCATTCTGAACCTCGTTAGTCAACTGCATCTGCTCGGCAACTTTCAATGCCTTGGGAAAACTCTCGACAAACGGCTTTGAAGCGATTTTGTCGACGGTAGCCTGCTGAAAGCCACATGCCTGCCCGCGACTTTGATTGCTTTCATCGCAATTACCTTGAGGAGCGTCCCACGCGACCCAATCCATTTCCATCTCAGCAAACAACCAATGCGGTTGCCAAAACATCATCAGAATCGGCTGTTCTGCAGCAACAGCACTCTTCAGTTCTGCAACCATAGCGCCTTCAGAGCCGCCTGGAATTGGTTTGAACGGCATTTCAATGAGTTTGACCAGATCTGACGAACGCGTACCCCAATCGGCTGGATATGTGATTAGGCGTCCATTTGGAAAGGTGTCTGCGGCTGCGAATGCTTGCGCGCAATCGTAAAGCGCTTGGTAGGAAGGCAGTCCCGGACACTTTTCTGCCATATAGGGCGGATAAATCCACCCTTCCTGTGGATTCAATCCCAAACTACCCAAAACAATGATGTCACCGCTGGCAACTGCTTTTGGATAAATTTCACCAACATTGTTTGTCCACACTTCAGGCTGGTAGTGAAGAGAGCCTTCTGCGAAAGCAGCAAACTGCGGCACCGCTCCTGCAGTAATCAGTTCCACTTCATGGCCAAGTTCCTTAAACAAATTAGCGGCAAAGTGAGCTGAAATATGTTGCCCCGTCCATTCACTGAGCGCAATTTTAATCGGCTCGGCATACGCCACGCCTTGAATACCAATCAGAGCGGTGAGCCCAATTATCATTGATTTAATCGTCTTTAACTTTTGCATTTCATGTTCTCCAAAATGATTGAACCAGTACAATATTTGATAGAATGGTTCATTATAGTCAGGACGAAATCTAACAAAGGAATGTTTCATTCAACTGACATCAAATATCAGAATCGTGCTCTAGAGGGAGTATCTCGTACGTTTGCTCTGACAATTCCGCAACTACCACCGGGTCTACGAGAAGTTGTTGGCAACGCTTACTTGCTGTGCAGAATCGCGGATACTATTGAAGATGAACCTGCTCTGACACACGAGCAAAAAAGAGAATTTTCAGAGCAATTCATCAACGTTGTCGCTGGAAGGGAAAACGCAACACAGTTTGCCAAATATTTGCACGCTCAACTTTCATCATCCACAACATCAGATGAGCGCAATCTAATTCGAAACACAGAGAGGGTGATTAGAATCACTCACACCTGTACGCCTACTCAACAACAGGCACTGGAAAGATGTGTGCGAATTATGTCCCGTGGAATGGCGGATTTTCAGGAACGCGCATCTTTAGCAGGTTTGGCTGATATTTCGGAACTCGATCAATATTGCTACTATGTCGCGGGCGTGGTTGGTGAGATGCTGACCGAACTATTTTGTGATCATTGCCCAGATACTGCTGAAAAATATGATCAACTCATTAAACTGGCAGTTTCTTTCGGTCAAGCTCTCCAGATGACCAACATCTTGAAAGATGTCTGGGATGATCAAAGACGAGGAGTTTGTTGGTTTCCCAGAGATGTATTCAATGAGTTTGGGTATGAGTTAAACAACTTATCTGAAGATCATCGGGCAAAAGGATATATCGCAGGAATGCACCAACTGGTCAAAATTACTCACGGTCACCAGATTAACGCACTGCGGTATATTCAACTCGTCCCGGTGCATCAGCCTGGAATACGCCGACACTGCACTTGGGCTCTAGGAATGGCAGTATTAACTCTGAGGCGAATTTATGAGAATCCCACTTTCAGTAGTGGCTCAGAAGTCAAAATTTCAAGAATTACTGTCAGATCTATCATTTCAGAAGCAGAAACTGCACTGAAATCAAATCAAGCATTGAGCGATCTCTTTTCTCGACTCTCGAGTGGCTTTCAGTTTTATGTCGAGAATCAGGAAGCAATGAGCGTTTAAGTCTGACCAAAATCAACATTTCTCATATTGTGCAAACGATAGCTGTACTACAAAATTCCGACGCCGAACATCTTGGTTTGGTAGAAGACCATTTGGAGGGAAGAAACATTCGGTTTCGATATATTCGTCCAGCGCATGATAGTGATTGGATTCGAAAAGCTGAATTGCCAAAAGATGGGCTGATTTTACTGGGCGCCGCACCTTATGGTACAGTCTCAGACCCGATTATTCCAGCACTTAATCACAAACTCAGAATCATCGAAACTGGCTTACGAAAGAACTTGCCTATTCTTGCATTCGGAACAGGTGCGCAATTATTGAGCTTAGCCCTTAACGGAACCGTTGCACCAATGAATTTGACAGTCAGCGTTGATCGCGCCTATCGTACTGATGACAATGCGCTCAATAGTTTCTTGCCAGTTGAATTTCCAGTAATCACCTTTATGCGGGATACACCGCTGGCGCCTCCCGGATCGGCGGTCCTTGCGGAATCGAGAGACGGAAGTCCGATGCTTTTTCAGGCGCAGGATAATTGTCTTGGCTTTTTTGGACATCCGGGCATCAAAAGTGCAATGATTGAAGATGCAATCGTTCAGGCTCCAGCATACGACTTCGGTAATTCAGATGTGCTGAGTGAAATTCGTTGTGCTCAAGTAGAATTAGAAAATGCACTCGTATCAATGATGACTGGAGTTATCCAGATCACAGGCTGGATGCGTGAAACAGGTGCCTGAATTCTGATAACGAGAACAGCGAAATTACAACGCTAGAACGCTCAGACAAGGAACCTACAAATTTTGCCAGTTGTAGTTCTCCTCAAAAGCCGATGCCGCTGTATAGATTGTCGATTCCTGCCACCTTCCTCCAATCAGCATCATGCCCACTGGCATGTCTTCGCTGAGCCCACAGGGAATCGAGATTGCAGGGTGTCCAGTCAAATTTGTTGGCGAAACATTGGAACCCATTTCATAAGCACGTTGACAGTATAGAGATAGTGAGGCATCTCTCGGCGGAATCGGTTTTGCCGTCATTGGTGTTGTTGGCATCAACAGAAGATCAAATTCTTCCAGCGCCTTATCGTATTCACTAGACAGCTTGCGAGATAAATTTTGGGCTTTAGCATAGAAATGTCCTCCATAGTTTCGTTGAAAGTACTCACCCACTAACATAGATAAAATTGCAGTATCGTCGACGTCTTCCGCCTTGTCCCGCCATCTGGCGTGCCACTCAATCAGTGAGGTCGTATAAAGACCTTTCCAGCCAAATCCCATCGGATTGTCGCGACTCATCTGGTTAGCAAATCCTTCGTGTGCAATCGGACCCCAAATTGCCTCACCATGGCGATGCAATGGGATAGAAACGGACTGTACTATCATCCCAAGTTTTTCCAGACGTTCTGCCGCTTCCCGTACTTTCGTGTCTACACCTTGCTCTGAATTTGGCCATCCGAATCCTTCTTTCAGTACACCCACTCTTAAGTTTTTTGGACTTCGACTGATGGCGGCAACGTAATCGTCTACCTGTGGATTGAACTGACGTGGATCAAGCCCGTCTTCACCTGCAATTACTTGTAGAGTTTTGGCATTGTCGTAAACAGTTTGTGTCATTGGCCCGATATGGTCTATGGATGCATCAATTGGAAATACGCCGGTATAGGGTACTAGACCATGCGTAGGTTTTAGACCGTAGCAACCTGAGTATGAAGCGGGAATACGAATTGAACCGCCTTGATCTCCGCCAATCGCCACGTCGACAAGTTTGGCAGCAACCAAGGCTCCACACCCAGAGGAGGAGCCTCCGGCGGAGTAATTTGCCCGGTTGGGATTTTCAACCCAACCACCATCACTGGTATGGCTGCTGCCTGAAGCACAATAAGCTTCACATCTTGCTTTGCCTAGAATGACTGCGCCTGCTTCTAATAATCGTGTCACCACCGTTGCATCGATATCTGGAACATATCCATCTAAAGTGCGCGTGCCATAAGTCATCGGCACACCCGCGAGGCATATACTGTCCTTTAGGGCAACTGTTTGACCGCCTAAAGAACCACTTGAATTTAAACTCAATTCAGTTCTCACATACCAAGCATTGAACGGGTTGTCTTCCGGTTCTGGAAAACTCCAAGTCGCAGTTGGACGGGTTATCTTCGGGACATAGTCACTCATGGAATTGACAGTTTCGTAGTCTTTAAAAATGGGTTCCATTACGTCCATGAAGTCACGAACCCGAGCTTCGGACAGATTCAATCCGAAGTCCTCAGTAATTTCGATCATCTCGGAGATTCTCGGTTTTCGTATGTTCATTGCTTTGATACCTCGAAATGAAGCTGAACTACTAGACAAATATGTGCAGTGAGCAGTACATTCTTATCAAAATAGGTGTGAGTTAGAACTATTCAATGTGACAAAGTGTTGAGATTAAACTGCAAAAAACGAAGTAAATTATTTATTCACATAATTTTAAGTTAAGTGTTGACCGCGCAAGCGTCATCACTTAACTGATTTGAACGAGGCTGCGGAGCCAGCCAAGGCACTATGGGGAAAGTACAGCCGGGTCTGGTTCTGGGGATGGCGGTCTAATCGGCTGATGTGTGAAAGCCGAGCGTCAGAGCGTCAGAATCAGCTGAAAAAGCGTGATTCATCAGCTGTGATTCGAGGGCAGCCGTCATGAATCCGGACGGCAGCCGCGTGCGGTGCTGCCTGGACGGCATCAGTGACTGGAATTGAACTGTGACTGCTTTCAAGATCAGGCGGCGCTCGGCAGAGGCGGTGCTCGGACCTGATAAAAGTCAAGCGTGTCAGTGAGCAGGTCCTCAGGCCGACAGAAGCCGACAAACCACATGGGTGTCTGGCACCTCGGACAGGCAGGGGCTGCGGCCTGAACGTCGCCGGCCTCATCTTTGAGGTGGTCGGGCAGGATCTGCCCATCGGCTCTGAATCCGGTTTGCTGGTGGATTTTCTGCAGCGTCTGACGGGCCTTGGAATTGGCGAGGATGCCGAAGTGGCGGATGCGGTGAAAGCGCGCCGGCAGGACATGGGTCAGGCAGCGTCTGATGAATTCGACAGCCGGCAGGGTCATGACGCCATAGGTTGGTTTGGCCTGTCCCCTGCGGGTGGGTTTTCGGTAGCGCAGCCAGACCGAATCGCCATCGAATCTGAGGATGCGGCTGTTGCCGATGGCGACCCGATGGGTGTAGCGGGACAGGTATCTGAGCAGTTGTCGGGGACCGGCGAACGGTGGTTTGGCATAGACTGCGTAATAAACACTTATCCGAACGCGTAGTAAACACTTATCCGAACGCGGAATAAACCTAATCCGAACACGGAATAAACACTTATCCGAACGCGGAATAAACCTAATCCGAACGCGCAGTACGGCTGATCTGCAGGATGCTGGAGGTCGGTTTTTCGGCGGCGGTTTCTGTCAGTGCAATTTGACTATTGCAGGCGTTTTTCGTATCAATCGCAGTTTTAAGTGGCGATTGAAGTCAGGGAGGCGTCAGATGACGAGAAGGAGAATTCCGATGAGAAAACATAAACAGATACTCAGGCTGCATCACGAAAACGGCTGGCCGATGCGGCGCATTGCCGAGGTGCTTGATGCGGGTACCGCGACGGTTCACAACGTGCTGGCCCAGGCCCGGCGGGCCGGTGTGAGCTGGCCGCAGGCCGAGGGCATGGATGAGGCTGAGCTGATGCGGATTTTATATCCGAGGTCCGGGTGCGCCGGGCGCGCCGATGAGGTGGATTATGCCTGGGTGCGCGGTCAGCTGGGTCTGAAGTCGGTGACGTTGAAGCTTTTGTGGCAGGAGCTTTGCGAACGGCAGGGCTACGCCCACAGCTACGCCTGGTTCTGCCGCTGCTACAATGCATGGGCGAAAGAGGGGCGGCGCTCGATGCGCATGGATCATGTGCCGGGCGACATGGCCTATGTGGATTACTCGGGCCTGACTGCTGCGGTTGGCGTGCGCAGGGCGCAGATTTTCGTCGGTGCGCTGGGGGTGTCGCATTACACCTATGCGCGTGCGGCGTGGACGCAGGGTCTTGAGGACTGGCTTGCGTGCAACACGCAGATGCTGGAATATTTTGGCGGGGCGCCGAACCTGATCGTGCCGGACAACCTGAAAAGTGCGGTCAGCAAAGCCTGCCGTTACGATCCGGATGCCAACGGCGTCTACCAGCAGTGGGCGGCACACTACGATGTGGCGGTGATGCCGGCGCGGCCGTATCGTCCAAAGGACAAGGCGATTGTGGAAAATGCGGTGCAGCAGGTTCAGCGGTGGGTTCTGGCGCCGCTTCGCAATCAGCGCTTCGAGAGACTTTCGCAGCTGAACCAGGCGGTCCGCGGCCGGATCGAGCAGCTCAACGAGCGGCCGTTTTCGGATCGTCCGGGCAGCCGCCGGGAGATCTTCGAGTCGGTTGACCGGCCGGCTCTGCGGCCGCTGCCGCTGGCACCGTTTCATGCACTTGACATCAGAACCGCAAAAGTCGGTTGCGACTATCACGTCCAGTATGCCCGGCACTGGTATTCGGTGCCCCACGAGCTGGTCGGCAAAGCGGTTGAGATCCGCGCCGATGCCGATGTGGTGACGGTGTTTTTCAAGGGCCGGCAGGTGTGCATGCATGTCAGACAGCCGCAGCATGGGCACTCGACTGTGGATTCGCACATGCCCAGGGCGCATGAGTTCATGCACAAATGGACGGCCGAGCGCATCGAGGGCTGGGCCGCCGAGGTGGGCGAGGACTGCCGCGCGTTCGTGCAGGCAAGAATCAGCGAGGCGCGGCATGTCCAGCAGGTCAGCCGCAAGGCGCTGGGGCTGCTGTCGCTGAGCCGCGAATACGACAATGTGCGCCTCAATGCGGCCTGCCGCATCGCCAACCAGCAGGGACTGAGCCGTCTCGCACAGATTCGGGAGATTCTGACAAATGGCGCCGACCTGCGATGCCAGTCCGCCGAGCTGGATCTGCAGCTGCCGCAGGATCACGAAAACCTGCGCGGCGCAGACCAGTTCAAGTGAGGGGTGCATGATGAACAGACAGGTACTGACCAATCTGAGGAAGCTGTCGCTGGGATCGATGTCGCAGGCGCTGGAACACCAGCTTGAGCAGCCCGGCACTTATGAGGATCTCGGGTTCACTGAACGGCTGGGTCTGCTGGTCGATCACGAACTGCAGTGCCGACATCAGCGCCGCCTGCAGCGGCTGATCAAAGGCGCCGGTTTCCGCCTCGCCGCAAGCCTCGACGACATTGACTACCGCGCGTCGCGCGGCCTCAGCCGCCAGCAGATCGCCGAGCTGGGCCATTGCGGCTGGATCGAAAAAGCCCAGAACCTGCTGATCACCGGACCGTGCGGTTCGGGAAAATCGCATGTGGCCTGCGCACTCGGACGCTCGGCGTGCCTGCTCAATCACGACGTGCGCTACCTGCGTCTGCCGTCGCTGCTGTCGCAGTTCGACCAGGCCAGAGCCACCGGTTCGTATCATCAGTTCATCCAGCGCCTCGGCCAGGTGTCGCTGGTGATCATCGACGACTGGGGCCTGCAGCCGCTGACGGCGGCCGACCGGCGCGACCTGATGGAACTGATGGATGTGCGCTACGGACGCCGCTCGGTCGCCATGGTCAGCCAGCTGCCGGTCGACAGCTGGCATTCAGCCATCGGCGACCCGACGCTGGCCGATGCCATCTTGGACCGGCTGATTCACAATGCCCACCGCATTGCGCTGCAGGGCGAGTCGATGAGAAAACGAAACGCACTGGAACCGGCGGCGACGCATGAGCCAGGCCCCGCATAATAAGTCCATTACCAACCCTGTGAAAAATTCCCTACGGCAAGTTCAAGCGTGCAGGCACGCTTGCCTACGGGTTTTTTAACAGGGTTGCCAACCGACTTATTTACGCTCCTTGGCATATTGAACGCTGATTCTGACTTGACATCGGGAGGTGTTTCATCGTTAAATAAGAGACTGAAAAAGACACTGAGAAAGACACTGCCGGTTCCGAAAACAGGTGCCGCGTTCAGATAACTGTTTATTCCATGTTCGGATAACTTTATTCGGCGTTCGGATTAAGTAGAATACGCAATAGACCTTCCATTCGGTGGTGCGGGCCCTTTTGATCAGGCGTTGAAATGCTTTCGGTGATTCGACGCTGGCGCTGGCGCCGGGGAACCGGAGCTGGTTGTTGCGGTAGGCGAGCTGGAGCTGTTCAAGGAAGCGGCGGCGGAAATATGCGGCCAGCACTTTGACCGGTGCGAAGAAGGTGGCAGAGCCGGTGATGTACTGACCGGTATCGACATCAAAGCCGGCATTGGCGACCAGCACGTGTGAGTGCGGATGCCATTGCAGCTGCTGGTTCCACGAATGGAGCACTGCGGTGCCGCCGACATGGGCGCCGAAGCGTTTCGGATCGGCGGCGATGGTGGTGATGGTTTCTGCGCTGGTTTTCATGAGGATGCCGAGCACCCGCCTGCGGTTGTAGAAGGCGATTTTTGCAATCGGTGGTGGCAGGGTGAAGACGATGTGGAAATACGGGGCCGGCAGGATGCGGGACAGCTGTCGGTTGAGCCAGTGGCTGGCGGCGCTGCCCTGGCAGGCTGGGCAGTGACGGTTGCGGCACGAGTTGTAAAGCACATGGTGTGTATGGCAGTGCCGGCAGATGAAAAAGCGGGCCCCCAGTGCCGGGGTGCGGCACATTCGGATGGCCGCGAACACTTTCAGCGCGGCCGGACCGAGCCGGGTGCTGAAAGCCTGAAGAAACTGATCCCCGCCATGGCGGAAGATATCCGCCACGGTGGGGTTTTCAAACCGCAACGCTCAGTGCGACAGGTATTGTGCCGGGTGATCGAGTTTCTCGAACATTGCACAGGTGGTGCGGGCATACACCCGGGTGCTCCGGGCTGACTTGTGACCGAGAATATCCTGCACCACATCGCGCTGCGTGCCGCGCTCAAGCAGGTGGGTGGCGATCGAATGTCTGAGTGAGTGAAAGGTGACGTTCTCACCGATGCCGGCCAATGCACGCGCCCGGTTGAACGCACCGCGCAGCGTGGCGGCTTTCAGCGGCTGATCGGCACTGGTGCCGTAAAACAGCCACTCGACCGGTTTGGGATGAATCTGTCGGTAGTAGCACCGTAATGTCGACAGCAGCGAGGGTGGCATGTAGACCAGCCGTTCATGGCCGCCTTTTCCACAATTGACCCGGATCATGGCCCGGTCTGAGTCAATGTCGCTGACTTTCAGCGCCACCACCTCGCCGATGCGAAGCCCGGTACCGTACGCCAGCTCAATGGCGGTGCGATATCGCAGGTCATGGGTCGAGAGAATCAGACGCTGAATGTCGGATTCACTAAGGGTTCTGGGCAACTGATCGGCGATTTTGCGCATCGCCAGCGACTCGACTTTTTGCGGACTGTGCAGCACCTGCCTGTACAGCATGCGAAGCGCCGCGACCGTCAGGTTGGTGGAACGCGGCCTGAGACCTGCGTTGATTCGCTCCAGCACGTAGCCTTCAATCTGACGGGCACTGAGCTGAGCCGGTGAACCGGCAAAATGCCTGGCAAATCGGTCCAGCTCAAGAAGATAGGATTTGCGGGTGCGCTCGGACAGTCCGGCAAGTTTCATATAATCCGTAACGCTCTGTCGTAACGACAGGGCTGGCGTTGAGCCATTAGCATGGGACATGGTAGTCTCCTGTGTGGTTAAAAAGTCAGGTGATGCCCGCGGCTACGGGCATCACCTGCACAATAAACCACATCGACTACCGGCGGCAATAATTTTTACGGTTTCATTTCAACCACTGAACTGCATTCAACATTCTGCCGCGCAGCGGCTTCGTTCAATTTATGATATTCATCATGACTATCACGATATATTATCAATATCAATACTATAGGCCTTAAGTTCAACATTCACCCATCCCTCAAAGAGCAGACTTACTCAATTTATATTAGAAAATGCTAATATATATAATCTGCTAAAATGCAATACCGATTGCAACCGTTTCTGAACAGCAAAGAGGCTCACAGGTATGGCAGAAAAACTGGTAATTATGATGGTCAATACTGACCCTGCAAACGGTGAGGAAATGGGAGCCCCCATTTTTCAGGCAACCGTAGCAGCTGCTATGGAATACGAGGTAGAAGTCATTTGTACAGCTACATCCGGAAAGCTGCTTAAGAAAGGTGTGGCAGAGAATCTTTATGTGAAACCGGGCTCAGGTAAATCAGTTTATGACTTCATCAAAGACGCACATGATGCTGGTGTTAAGTTTTTTTGTTGTTCACCCAACTTGGATCTTTTCGATATGACGGAAGATGATTTGATTCCGGAATGTGAGGGAATCGTCGGTGGTGCCTACGTTATCGAACGTGTAATGGAAGATGATGACACTAGGATGCTGACATATTAAGTTCTATGGCCTCTGCTCAACATACAATCGGAGACCCGCTATCGAACGAAACTGAGATAGACCGGGGAAAGCTTGAAGAAATTTTTGCAGACATTTGCGAACACCCTCTTTATGATCACGAATTGCATGGCTGCTTGAATTGCGGAATTTGCACTGCGACTTGTCCCTCTGCACATTATTTCGATTATTCTCCGCGTGAAATAGTCCAGTTGCTTTGGACGGAAAATCTAGAAGGCATTTATGACGCCATGCAGGAAAAGATCTGGGCATGTGCTCAATGCTATACATGTGCTGCAAGATGTCCTTTCGGAAATTCCCCTGGTGGACTCGTCAGCATTATGCGAGAAACATCAATCAAGCACGGTTTGCAATCTGCCAAAGATGTGCTTAGGCCGTTTTCCAGGGTCATGCTTAAACTAATATCCACCGGTAATCAGCTTGCACCCAACATGATCACCCCAGACCACTTCGCAGACTGGGGTCCGAATATCAGTAAGGTGGATGCACCGTTAGATACGCTAAGAAAGGCGATTCCAATGCCAACCATGCATACTACGGATACAGCATGGGAGGTAAATCTCAAGACTTCGGTTGAACTCTACACCATTTGGGAGGATTCAGGCGTCTTGGATCAACTGGAAACTATCGACGAAAATTTATTCGATGTTATTGTCGATATTATGGATGAAAAACGCGAAGAGTATGAAGACTGGCTGGATGAACAGGAAGACGACTAGTTCATCACAAATTACTATTCTGAGGAATTTGAAATGAGTATACAGGTCCCATTTGGAAATCAATTTGCAGATCAGCGTTTCACCGGGCACGGTAATGAATGGCGTGATTCTCAACTGAATCCGCAGGATGCCCAAGTTGCTACTCAGTGGGTTGAAGCAAAGATCGATAAACGTTCAATGCTGACGAATCGAGAACGAGTAGAAGATGTTCGAGACATCATGTGGCAACTTGAAAAGGATGGGGAGATCATCGTTCATCGAGTCAACGACGGACACAAACCCGTTATGACAAAGACACTCTACGGATGGGATAAAAAAATTCCGACTGACCGCCTTTGGCATCACAAATCTTGTGGTCAATGTGGAAATATTCCAGGCTACCCAACATCTTTGCTCTGGCTGATGAATGAGTTAGGTACCACCTACCTCGATGAAACAGATCAGACTTCCTGCACCGCATGGAACTATCACGGTTCCGGTATTGGAAATGTTGTCAGTTTAGCCGCTGTTTTTCTCAGAAATTTCCACCAGGCATACGTTGCATCTCAAGCCGAGCGTTTGGATTCTGCTTATTACTATCCACTCGTTCACTGTGGCACTTCTTTTGGCAACTACAAAGAAATGCGGCAATTCCTTCTTCATTCAGCAGAACTCAGAGAGCAAGTCAAGAAAATACTCGCCAAAATTGGCCGTCTGGTCGATGGCAAAATCCTGATTCCTGAAGAAATTGTTCACTATTCTGAATGGCTGCATGTTATGCGTCATGAGGTCAGCGAGCGACAGACGATCGATGCATCGAATATTCGAGCAGTCATTCATCCGGCATGCCATGTCTACAAAATGGTGCCGGAAGATGTCATTTATGATGACGAAGTTTTGGAAGGGAATCGTGTTGCAGTGTCCACCGGCCTTGTTCAGGCACTTGGTGCTAATGTTATCGACTACTCCACCTGGTATGATTGTTGCGGTTTTGGTTTTAGACACATCATATCCGAGCGAGAGTTTACACGTTCATTCGCTATTGATCGAAAAATAAAAGTAGCAGTGGAAGAAGCACGAGCTGATGTCATGGTTGGACATGACACTGGTTGCATTACTACGTTGGATAAGAATCAGTGGATAGGAAAGGCCGTAGACAAGCATTATGAGATGCCGATTCTCGCCGACTGTCAGTTGGCAGCAGTTCTATGCGGTGCCCATCCCTACAAAATAGCCCAGCTGCATTGGCATGCTTCGGCATTTGAACCACTGCTCGAAAAACTCGGTATAGACTGGAGAGAGGCAAAGTTTGAGTTTGAAGCCTACTTGGCAGACGTTGAGGCCGGGCACCACGAAACTTTATATGACCCACGGCGAGCAATCACGTCTGGACCGGGGTTCGAGGTACGAGTGTGAGTCAGAGCGTCTTAGTAGTTGGAGGTGGTCCAGCCGGTCTTTCAGCTGCCAGGTCTCTTGCTTCAATTGGTCAGAATGTCACTCTTGTTGAGAAAGAGGAGATTCTAGGCGGAGCCCCGATACTATCAGGCTATGCTAAATTAGTCCCATCGGGAGAATGGGCTAGTGAAGCCATTGGGCGAATGGTCAGATCCGCTGAAAACAGCAAGTCGATAGAAGTCCATACTTCAACTAAAGTCACTGAGCTCACCGGCGAACCCGGCGACTTTAGCGCTAAATTGTCAAATGGCACTGAGGTTTCCGTATCATCGGTCATCCTAGCTACCGGATTTACCCATTTTGACTCAGTAAACAAACCCGAGTGGGGGTTTGGTTCACACCCGGATGTTGTAACCACCACTCAGGTGGAACAAATGATTTCTTCCGGTAAAGGTGTTCACTGTCCCTCCGATGGCCGCAAACCGGACCGAGTCGCCATTCTGCTGTGCGTCGGTTCCCGAGACCGCCAAATTGGCCGCGAATGGTGTTCAAAGATATGCTGCACTGTTTCCGCTAATCTGGCTATGGAAATTCGTGAGGAACTGCCTAAATGCAGCGTATACATCTATTACATGGACATTCGAACATTTGGATTGTACGAAGGACAGTATTATTGGCGAAGTCAGGAAGAATTTAAGGTCAAGTACATCAAAGCTCGCATTGCTGAAGTTACTTTCGATGGTAAACGGGTACTCCTCAAGGGAGAAGACACACTCGTCAAACGACCTATCTCAATTCCATTCGACTTGGTTGTCCATGCAATCGGTATGGACCCCAATATCGAAAATCAGGATATTTCACGAGTCTTTGAAGTTGAATTAGAGCCACATGGTTTTATTCAAAGGGCGCCTGCATACGACAGTATTGCAGGTACTTCGCGCGCCGGAGTTTATGTTGCTGGTGCAGCTGTTGGACCCGAAACCATTGATGACTCAATCGCTCAGGGCCAAGCCGCAGCTATGGCCGCACTGGGTATGGCTACAAACGCTGCGTAGAGCCCCTCTAAGGGCATATTGGTGGAGTGAACATGGCTGCGATGGCGCAAGAAGATCGTTCTATTCAATCTTTCAGCAACCCCGTATTGCATCTAGATGGACGACGATTGCGGACAGCGTTTAATTCAATGGTCGACTGTGCAGAAAAGTTAGGCGGAATTGAAGTGATTGTGGAGGGACTATCTGGGAAGTCAATTTTGTTTCAAAGAACATTCTGCGATTCAGCAGAAAATTTGCTGGAATCTGAATTTCTTGATACGTGTGCATTTATGCCCACCGTTCGACGGCGTATAAAGTCTGTACTTGAACGGCTAAGTTTCAGCGAACTGAATCAGATAATTCATATGCTATTGACGAATGTATCTGTTGAAAACATTGATGAGCACATTGAAGCATTCGAATCAAACCTTCAGAGCACTTCCAGAGATCGCTGGATTCATGACCTTGCTGCAGAAATTTTGCATTTCCGTGAACCTGACACCTTCCCACTCATGACTCGTTGGATTTGGGACTATGGCTCGAATTCTGGTGTACTTCGAGAGATCTGGTTTTCAGATTCCGAAACCGATTATCTAAATATTCCAAATGGAATTCGAACCCATCTTGAGTTACGCCGGGAGTTGAGTGAATTTCTCGACAGTCTTGGCGTTTACAAGAATATCAACTACATGATTGACGTTCTTTTCGCTTGGATTTACAGTCAATATATCGGTAACCAAGGCGGTAGTTTTCTAAAAACAGACTTTAGTTTCACTGGTACACCTTTCGGCTATGTGTTCCGAATGTTGGGGCTTGATGCCGCACTGTCGTCAAGTGGAAAATCAAGATTGATTCTGGCAAATGGCAAAAGATACTGCTTGTCAGGCACAATTGACGCAGTTGCTCACTGAATTAGACCGAGTTCATCTGTTATGCCAATTCACGAAGAATCCTTAATCCGACCTGAAAACTTAAGGAAACACGAAGAACTCAACATTGACAATGTTGATGTCTCAGGTCACTGGAGTACATTCATTGAAACGCGTTCAGTTGCGGATTACAACGAAAATTTAGAGAGGGAAATTTCTGCATTTCCGGGTGGCGCGTACATACACCGATGCTGGCAATGCGGTGCCTGCACAAACTCGTGTACGGTTAACGCTATCAATCCTGATTTCAATCCACGTTACTGGATTTATCTCGCCCGCCTGGGTATGGAGCAGGAATTGTTGCGTGACAAAGAAATAATTTGGCAGTGTGTATCCTGCCATCGCTGTACACATGTTTGTCCGAGAGATGTCGAACCTGAGGGGGTGATGAAAGCACTGTCACACTGGCTGGAAGCAAAAGGACACACGCCCAAGTCTCAATCCCAGCACTTTGATGAGGAGTTTTATCAGCAAATTCTGGAAACCGGGAAAATAGAAGAGGGTCGCATTGTGCGGAATTTTTTCAACCGAACCGGTCAACCCTTGAAGCAGCCGTGGTTAATCCGGATGGTCAAGAACCTTATTCGAGGATTGCCAATTATGCTGATGTTCAAAATGGGACTCTCGACTTTGTTCAGACCGAAAACCAAGGACTGGAGCAAATCCAAACACTCAATCGAGGAATTGATTGAAATGAGAGAATTAGAACGAAAGAAGATCCTTGAAGGAAACGAAGCATCATGAACGACAGAACAATGCGAGATGATTTGCAAACAGTTGCATACTATCCTGGCTGTGCACTGGAAGGGACCGGCCATGCCTACAATCGATCAACCAAAAGAATAGCAAAGAAACTTGGACTGAATTTAGTTGAAATTGATAACTGGAACTGTTGCGGTGCGATGGAGGTCAAGAATATCGATCCTGAAGTTCAGAACTATCTTTCAGTTCGAAATATGGCAATCGCGAAGCACAAAATGGGAATGGATGTGGTAATGGCACCGTGCAATGGTTGCTATCACAATTTGAAGAAAGCTGAGCATGATGTCACTCATAAAGAGGAAACCCGGAAAACACTAAAGAAAATGGCTGATAAAACTGGGCAGCCAGAATATAAGCCAGGGGATGTTGAGACAATCCATGCATTAGATTGGATTAAATACGCGATTGGAGAGGAGAATCTAGCACGTCGAGTCAAACACTCCCTATCTGGTCTCAAGATTGCGAATTACTACGGATGTATGTACACCCGACCTCGCCATATTTTTCCAGAAAAAGATCAGGGGGAAGGTAGCGAGTCGACTTCGAAACCGCATTTTATGGATGATCTATTACGTGCAGCGGGTGCAGAGATCGTAGAGTTTCCGCTGAAAACCGCTTGCTGTGGCGGAGCACATACCTTATCCGACTGCGACACTTCCACAAGACTGGTACTCAACATCTTACAGGCAGCGGAAGCGTGTAGCGCTGATGTTATTGCAACAGAATGCCCCACTTGTCACAGCGGACTGGAGATGCATCAGATCCGAGCTGAAGAAACGCTTGGCGTAAAAACTCAACCTGTAATGTTGTATTTCACACAGCTCTTGGGACTGGCACTTGGTATATCACCGAGGCAACTTGGTATTCACGAAAACATTTCACAGTCTTTAGGATTGCTAAGACAAAAAGGCCTTGTATGACCAGTTTTAGTGAAATTGAACGCGCAATCTTGTCTGTCAGGGATCGTCCACAGGAAGTAATCAATCCGGCCGAACATCTGCTACAAATGGGAGAAGCTATTCTAGAGAATTGGTTGATTGCTCACAAGCAAATACCCACACAGGAAAAGTATGAGGGATTTCGATTGCTAGGACTACATCGACAGGGTGCAAAGTTGGAGCCATCATTTCATGCATGCCGCGAAACTTGCAGGGAGCTGATCTATCAGATTAATTTGTATCATATGAAGAAAGACTTGGAGCAGATTACATTGGCATCTTTAGTTGCAATGCATCTGCTTCTGTTTATTCGAGGGAAAATGGAAATCCATGAACTTGGTGAATTTTGCTGTAATTCCAAAGCAGTTTCAACTTAGAAGGAGAAACGAACAATGGCGCAAGTACGAGGATGTGAACTACCGGATGAGCTTCTTTATGATGTTCAAAATAACATCTGGTACCGAGAGAACGACGATGGTACTGTCACAGTTGGTATGACAACAATCGCTGGTGCTATGGCGGGCCAGATTGTCGCTATTACACCGAAAAGAGCTGGAAGGAAAGTCGTACCAGGTAGAAGCTGTGCGACAGTCGAATCCGGAAAGTGGGTGGGGCCTGCCAAACTGCTCAGTGGTGGCGAAGTAGTTGAGGTTAACAAGGACATTGTTTCATCGCCAGGACTTGCAAACTCAGAACCCTACGGCAGCGGCTGGTTGCTTAAAGTTAAAGTAGACGACTGGGGTTCAATTAAGTCTCAGTTAACCGCAGGAACTGATGTTGCTGCACCTTACGAATCCAAAATGGATGCCGATGGATTTGAAGGTTGCAACCCGTAAAAACACCACTGAATTACATAGGAAAGTTGCAAATTCATACCCATCAATTCGCTCACAGTCTTGATTCGATTAGGAGAAATGAAATATGCCGGACCAAACACTTGACACAAAAGGATTGAATTGCCCACTTCCCATTCTGAAAGCGAAAAAATCCATTTCGCTAATGGAATCTGGACAAACCTTGGAAGTTCTTTCTACAGATCCGGGCTCCGTACTGGATTTTGAAGCGCTTTGTCGTCAAACCGGCCATGAATTGCTGGAATCAAAGAAAGAAGATGGTGTCTTTATCTTTCTGTTGAAAAAGGCATAAATCGAATGAAAGTCGTCGGCTGCGAGCTGCTCAGGATGTAGTCGACTCCACCGAGTGAATCATTCTCGTGCCAAAATATTTGGGCTCGCTGAATTGGTCTGACTTGATTTCAAATAAGGTTTCCAGAAATCAATCCAATTTCTCGGACTTAATTTTTATGAGTCCGTCGCTCGGACAACTAAGAGGCAGGCTAACTGAAGTCGAACGACAACTGAGTGCTACCAATTTTGTAGTGGTTGACAAAACCGAGACTGCTTCGACCCAAACATAAGGGGGTAAGCGCTCTACGAAATCCAATAACTTAGGAATTTCTGGGTCGGAGGTGTGCGTGCCAGCGAAACTCGATTCGTTTGAAGACCCAAATGATCGCAAAGGTCAGAATCAGATAGAAAACCCCAGCTGTAATAAAGGATTCAAACGGTACGAAATGGCGGGAGTTGACAATTCTCGCGGCACCAAATAAATCAATGATTGTAATTACTCCGGCAAGTGCGCTGCCGTGAAGCATGAAGATGACCTCGTTACCGTAGGCTGGTAATGCTCTACGGAACGAACTTGGAAGAATAATTCGCCGAAGAATCAACCACCCAGACATTCCACTAGCTCGGCCCGCTTCAATTTCGCCGTAAGGTGTAGCGATGATTGCGCCGCGAAGTATTTCAGCCGTATAGGCAGCAGTATTGAGTGAAAATGCGATTAGCGCACAAGCATAAGCTTCTTTGAACAAAAACCACAAAAAACTTTCTCTTAACCATTCAAACTGTCCTGCTCCGAAGTAAATCATATACATCTGGACGATCAGTGGTGTGCCTCGGAAAAAATAGATGAATGACTTAGGTAGAAAAGTCACCCAAACACTTTTACGGCTCGCCAACAAGCCAATAGGAATTGCAAGTGCCATGCCCAAAATCAGAGCGAGAACGACGAGCTCGACAGTCGTCGCTAGACCTTCTAGGTAAAGAGGAAGATTACTTGTAATCGCTTCAAAATCCATTTCGGGCTACGCTCTCCGTACACCAACACTGTATCGTTTGTCCAGCCATCTCAACCCTACATCCGATACAGCAGTAATGACTAGGTAAAGTCCAGCTACGACAAGATAGAAAGTAAAAGGCTGCCTCAAAGAGCCGCCTGCCTGTGTGGCCCGAAACACCATATCTTCCAAGCCGATAACAGAAACCAGTGCTGTGGTTTTTGCAAGGACCAGCCAATTGTTGCCAAAACCCGGTAATGCATGTCTTACACAAGCTGGAAATGTGATGCGAATAAATACTTGAATGGGTGTCATTCCATATGCATACCCAGCTTCAATTTCGCCACGCGGCACTGCCAGAATCGCACCGCGAAAGGTTTCCGCCATATATGCTCCGAAAATGAAACCGATCGTGACCACACCCGCAGTAAACTCACTGATTTCAATGTAATCAAGCCCAAGACTGTCTCCAATGATGTTGACCGCTAACTGTCCACCGAAGAAAATAATGAACATTAGTACGATGTCGGGTACTCCTCGTATCAGCGTGGTATAGAGGCCAGCGACAAATTTTGCACTGCGATTGTTGGACAACTTTGCTACGGCACCCAAAAGGCCCAGAACGAGTGCGAAAAATAACGAAAGTATCGCGAGTTCAATGGTTAGCAGCATCCCTTCCAGAATGAATGGGTAAAGGTACCCACCCAAGACGCCGCTTAGACTCTCAACTAAAAACTCGTGCATAGCATACTAATGTAGAAAATGATGATACGACTGCCGAATAATTTTCCAGCAGTCGTATCTCCTATCAGGTTAACAGGGAATTATTCTCCGAAAACATCAAAATCGAAATATTTATCGTTTATTTCTTTATACTTCCCGTTCGCTCGAATTGCGTCGATAGCCGCATTGAATTTATCGACTAAATCTTGATTCTTTTTGCGAATTGCAATTCCGGCACCCTCACCGAAAAATTCAGGATCTGAGTATCCGGGGCCGACAAATTCCCAGCCAGCACCATCCGGTGTATTTAGAAATCCATCTGCCATTGCTACTGAATCTGCCAGTAGTAAGTCAAGGCGACCTGCAACAGCATCAAGATATGCCTCATCTTGCGAACCGTATCGCCTTATATCTACCGAATCTCCAAACGTGTTTGTAACGAAATTGTCATGAGTGGTTGCTCGCTGTACTCCTACAGTCTTGCCCTTCAAACCCTCTGCTGAAATTTCAATTCCAGCACCCTTTGCTTGTGCAAATTTGGCGGGTGTGCTGTAGTATTTGTTGGTAAACGCCACTTTCTTTTTGCGCTCTTCTGTAATTGACATGGAAGCGATAATCGCATCATATTTACGTGCCAGCAGCGCGGGAATAATTCCATCCCAATCCTGCTGAACCAAAGTGCACTCAGCACCAATTTCATCGCACAGTGCTCTTGCAATTTCGATATCGAAGCCCTGAAGCTCACCGCTCGCGGTTACAGAACTGAAAGGTGGATAGGCGCCTTCCACGCCAATTCGCACTTTGTCCCAATCGTCCGCAGAAACGAATGGTCCGAACGTCAGTGCAGTTAGCAGCGTTAGTATAGAGATTACTTTTTTCATTGATAAGATACTCCGTAAAGTAATGTAAACAAAATTATTTCAAACTTCCTGACAGAAACTCCCGAAACCGATCAGACTTGGGGTTATCAAAAACCTCTTCCGGAGTCCCGTCTTCCTCAACTCTTCCTTGATGCAAGAACATTACTCGCTTCGACACTTCCCTGGCGAATCCCATTTCGTGAGTTACGACCAGCATAGTCGAT
The DNA here is from genome assembly GCA_965220665.1 of Arenicellales bacterium. GTDB lineage: Bacteria > Pseudomonadota > Gammaproteobacteria > Arenicellales > JAJDZL01 > JAJDZL01. The sequence continues at coordinate 2,118,961 of CBDCQQ010000005.1, read as the reverse complement.
CCGTCCTCAGCCAGTGATCGCATGACCTTGAGAACTTCTCCAACCAACTCAGGATCCAAAGCCGAGGTTGGTTCATCAAACAGCATCAAATCTGGCTTCATAGCAAGTGCCCGCGCGATTGCCGCTCGCTGCTGCTGTCCGCCGGATAGATGTGCAGGGTAGTAATCCTTACGATCAATTAATCCGACACGCTCCAATACCGCTTCAGCATGCTCTTTTGCTTCCTTCTTCGGAATTTTCAGAACGTGCACTGGTGCCTCATAAACATTTTGAATCACTGTCATGTGCGACCACAGATTAAATTGTTGAAACACCATGGCCAACTTGGAACGAATTCTGTCAACCTGTTTCCGGTCTGCAGGTGCTATGGAACCGTCTTTCTGATTTCTCATTTCAATCAGTTCGCCCTTGACACGTACGCTGCCTGAAGTTGGATATTCCAGCATGTTGATACAGCGAAGAAACGTACTCTTCCCTGAACCACTGCTTCCCAAAATTGAAATTACATCGTGATCATTTGCGGTAAGGGAGACTCCCTTTAGAACTTCAATTGCACCGAAACTTTTATGAATTTCTTCGACCTGAAGCGCAGGAACCTCTTGCTTAGCGGTTGAGTGATCGGACATTTTGTTGACTCCGATTATTAATTCTTCAGATTAATGCATCTGGCTTCTTTGTTTATACATCAAATCTGAAATCGTACATTGAATAAACAATCTTTTTGGAGTCTTGAAATTATTTAAATTCTGGAATGATTGACTGCAACAATTCTGCAGGATTTGAGAGAGCATGAGAAATTTGTCTCCCACAAATTCTGGCTGATAGTCGGGGAGAACTTTAGAAGTTGAAAGATGGGGTTCGGATTAATCCAAGTCGGTTTGAGGCTGGCTAGTCATACCTGGAATCCGATGAAATTACTTTGCTACATTCCCGGTTTATCCAATTTAAAGGATTTCCTTTACAGAAGTGAAATACAGGAGAGATGCATCCACAATTTCACTGAATGCGGTTAATCACGAATATATGTGTAACTGCACCTAAATCAGAAAGATTAACCAAATCTTCCAGTGATGTAGTCTTCTGTAAGTTTATGTTTTGGATTAGTGAATACTTCACCCGTGTCACCCACTTCAATCAGATCTCCGAGATTGAAATAAGCTGTTCTCTGAGATACACGTGCAGCTTGTTGCATCGAGTGTGTAACGATGACGATAGAATACTGTGTTCTAAGTTCATCTATCAGATCTTCAATTTTCGCTGTCGCAATTGGATCCAACGCGGAACAAGGTTCATCCATAAGAATAACATCTGGTTTGACTGCTAACGCTCGAGCAATACATAGTCTCTGTTGCTGGCCTCCCGACAATTCGGTTCCCGACTTGTTGATTCGATCTTCAACTTCCGATAATAGACCAACCTCTCTGAGACAAGAATAGACAACTTCATCGGTTTCTTCACGGGAATTTACCATCGAATGCAAGCGTGGTCCATAAGCAATATTGTCGTAAATCGACTTTGGAAACGGATTTGGTTTCTGAAATACCATTCCAACTCGAGCTCGCAGTTCAACTACATCCAATTCTCCACCATTGATATCGATTCCGTCCAACATTATTTCGCCAGTAATCCGACATCCTACAACAATGTCATTGATTCGATTAAGGCAACGTAAAAAGGTGGATTTGCCACAACCCGATGGTCCAATAATGGATAGCACTTCATTTTCACGAATCGATAAACTCACGTTTTTAATAGCATGGGTTTCCGAGTAATAAACATTGACATTCTTAGCCGTCATACGGTACTTTTGAGACAGGTTCGAATCAGCAGCGTCTGATTCAGAAACTTTTCTTTGGAAGATAGTCTCGTCTAGCCGAGTAATAATTCGTTCTTTATTAGTTGTTTCTGTTGAGTTTTCCATTGCTCAAATTCTCACAATCTTATTGATTTGTCGTCTGTTACCAACGACGCTCGAATCTGCGCCGCATAATCACTGCAACAATATTCATTGCAATTAAAAACGCTAGCAAAATTAGGATTGCGCCTGATGTTTTTTCCAGAAACGCTCGCTCAGGGCTGTCAGCCCAAAGAAATATCTGTACAGGCAAAACTGTAGACGGATCCAGTGGCCCGCCAGGTACATCTACAATAAATGCGACCATACCAATCATCAAAAGTGGAGCCGTTTCTCCTAAGGCCTGTGCAATACCTATGATTGTACCAGTTAACATTCCTGGCATCGCCAATGGTACTACTTCTTGAATGACAGCCTGGGTTTTGGATGCACCTAGAGCTAACGCACCTTCCCGAATCGATGGAGGAACCGCTCGGAGTGCAGCCCTCCCAGCAATGATGATTGTTGGAATTGTCATTAGACTCAAAACTAATCCGCCAACCAGTGGAACGGATCTTGGCAATCCAAAGAAATTAATGAAAACAGCCAGCCCCAATATTCCAAATACCACAGATGGTACGGCGGCAAGATTATTGATGTTGATTTCGATGAAATCGGTAAACTTGTTGCGCGGTGCAAACTCTTCGAGATAGCAGGCTGCGGCTACACCGACGGGAAATGAAATTGCCAAGGTAACGAGGATTGTAAAAAACGAACCCATCAGCGCGCCTCTAAGTCCGGCAAGTTCAGGTTCCCTTGAATCTCCCGCAGTAAAGTAGCGCTTATTGAACCGACTTTCGATCTTTCCCTTTTCAACCAGCGTGTCGAACCATCCTAGTTGATTCTTGGAAATCAGTCCAGCACCTCCCTTGTCAGGATCGCGACCAAAATCATTCTTGTAGAGCATGTCGAACGAATCGTCAATTGGAAACCAAAGAGACTGTGTCGTCCCGATAATTGAAGGATCAGATGTCACCAAATCCTGCAGCATAACATCTGCGCCTACACTTACCATCCGACTGAGCTGGCGCTTTTCCTTACGCTTGGCGACTTCTGGAAATTGGCTATACATAGCCTGTTTCACAAGCTTACCATAATTCGCACTGTACAAGTTCGCTTCACTGATTTCAGCTGGATCGAAATAAATATCCAATTGAATTTGAGTTTGCCAAAATGCACCAACGCCATTGATGGCAATGCTGAAAAACAACATAAAGACAAAGAAAATGCCAAGAAGCACTGCCCCGATGCCGTACCACTTAAATCGTTTTTCTGCGCTGCGCCGTCGTCGCAAGCGACGTTTGAACGCAGCGGTATCCCAGTGACTGCCTGGACTCGTAGCTTCCATTCTGCTAGTCATACTGCTCACTGTATTTTCGAACGATATACAAAGCGGTCATGTTAAGCACTAGAGTTGCAACAAACAACGTCAATCCCAACGCAAATGCCGCAAGGGTTTTCGGATTGTCAAATTCCTGATCACCTACCAAAAGCGTTACGATTTGTACAGTAACGGTTGTTACGGATTCCAATGGATTGGCGGTAAGCTTTGCTGCTAAACCTGCTGCCATGAGCACAATCATCGTTTCACCAATTGCACGAGAAATGGCTAACAACAACGCCCCCACAATGCCAGGCAATGCAGCAGGAAAAACTACTTTCTTGATCGTTTCTGATTTCGTAGCACCACAAGCCAGAGAAGCCTCTCGAATCGACTGAGGTAATGCTGTTATCACGTCATCTGATAGCGAAGATACGAAAGGAATAATCATGATTCCCATCACAACCCCTGCCGCCAATGCGCTCTCGTGGGCAATATCCAATCCTAAGTATGCACCGAGATCAGACAGGTAAGGCGCTACCACCAGCGCTGCAAAGAATCCGTACACTACGGTTGGAACACCTGCGAGTATTTCCAGTGCTGGTTTGGCGAATGATCGTACATTAGGGGACGCGTATTCAGCAAGATAGATTGCAGACAATAGACCCACAGGTACCGCTACAGTCATGGCGACAGCGGCGATTAACAAAGTACCGGTAAATAAGGGTATGCTACCAAACAGACCAGATGATCCAACCTGGTCCTCTCGAATGGCAATTTGTGGGCTCCATTCAAACCCAAACATAAACTCGGTGAAAGGAATGATTCTGAAAAAACTAATTGCTTCAAACAAGACAGAGAGCACAATCCCGATTGTCGTAAATATTGCAATCAGAGAACTAAATATGAGAAGGCCTTGAACTAATGTTTCTGCGATCGGCCGTGCCTTTAGTCGCGCGGAAATGAACAATATAAAGATAAAGCTTACTATCGCGCCAAGTGCTAAGACTGATGCATTTCGAAGTGTCTCGCTCAGACTGGTCAAATATTGATATCGATCTGCTGCTGCATTCAATACCTCAGCATTTTCGACATTTTCCAACCTTCCAGTTTGGGCAAGAATCTGTATCTGACTGGTCAGCCAATCTACATCAACTTGCGACTCCCAATTGAGTTCAGGGAAGTATTCAGTTAAGACAATTTTTAGAACGATGTTCTGGTCGATGCTCAACCATACACCCAGCACCAACATTGCTGGTACAGCGAACAGCAAAGCTGCCACAACACCGTAGTAGCGTGGTGCTGAATGTAGCTTATGAATGCCACCTACCGTCGTCGCTACTCGAAGTGAGCGCCGTTTCGCCAAAAAATAAAACAGTGACGACAGCGCCAATACTAATAAAACTAAAGTCCAGCCGGTCACCTGATTTTACTTCCGTCAAAAAACACAGATTAAATTGCGAGTGAAATAAAGTCAATCTTAGACGTCTTACCGACAGGAGACAATCGACCCATCGGTAAGACGTACCAAGATTTACTCTCTATTGCCATTGAAAAACAATGACAACATTGAAATTTAAACTATTGATTAAATAGTTTATTCAGAAGCGAGTCTGACGGTTGTCAACTCCATGCCGGCCGTCTTGAACTGATTTCTCTCCTCGTCTGACATTGGAATCATTCCTTTGTCAACCAAGTAGCCATCTTCACCCCAAGCACGGTCGCTTGTGAATTCCGTAATGTATTCCTTGATTCCAGGAATCAGGTTAACGTGAGCGGTCTTCACGTAGAAATATAAAGGTCTAGAAATTTTGTAGGAACCGTTGGCGATGTTTTCAAATTCCGGCTCAACACCATCAATAACCGAACCCTGAACCAAGTCTGAGTTCTGATCAAGAAAACTGAAACCAAAAACGCCTAAAGATTCAGAATCTGCATTCAACTTCTGAACGATTAGATTGTCGTTCTCACCTGCTTCTACCCAACCACCATCTTCACGGACTCCGTGGCAAATGGACTTGTACTGGCTTTTGTCAGTCTTTCGCATTGCTTTGAGCCAGTCAAAAGTCTTGCAGCCTGCTTCAAGCGCCAGTTCGGCAAAAGCGTCGCGAGTTCCAGATGTCGGCGGTGGGCCGAGCACTCGAATCGCAATCTCTGGAAGTTCAGAGTTTACATCCTTCCACGTCATGTGAGGATTTTGAATGAGTGATTCAGATCCATCTGGATTCGGAATGTTTTTCGCAAGGGCGAGAAAAACGTCCCTGCGAGAAAGGCTCATTCGTTTGGCACTAGTGGAATTTGCAAGAACAATTCCGTCGTAGCCGATCTTGATTTCGACGATGTCATTGATACCGTTTTCAGCGCATTTGTCGATTTCCGACTGCTTGATACGACGCGATGCGTTCGTAACGTCAGGATGGGAAACGCCAATACCAGCGCAAAACAGTTTCAGGCCACCGCCAGAACCAGTTGATTCAATTATTGGGGCTTTGTACTGTGTGCTAGTTCCAAATCGCTCAGCAACAACCGTTGCGAATGGATATACAGTAGAAGAACCTACGATGCTGATGTAGTCTCTTTCGGCAGCCTGAGTGGAGGCTGAAATAGACGCTAGCATAACTGCTAGAACAATCAGGAAAACCCTGAGACTTGACGACTGATTAAACATGTCACATCTCCAGTTGATGAATTAATCGACCTGAAATAGGTCGTCGAAGTCGGGTTTGAAGTGATCACTTCAATAGCAAATATAGTGGATAATTTCGGTTTGTCAATACAAAAAATGAAAAAATAATTGTGTTTTTTTGCTAGGAGATTTTTAGATTCTTTCAATCAAAGAAATAAGGTTGTAAGTTAATTTTTTGATCAGAATGATCAATGAAGTGTTTGATTTAGTACGGTTGCCAAATTTGGCGAATTTGTTCGACTGACTAAATAAAATCACCTATTCGTTGGAAGTTAACGTTGTTTAATCAGTTATTTGGAGTACCGATGATCAATGATTGAAGGCCACTATTCCACCATGTTCGATGTTGAGTTGGCAGAACTGGGTGAGCAGACAATTGAGATGGGAAGACTCATCGAAAGTCAACTGAAACATGCGACCAATGCCCTGGCAAGGGGTGACAGAATGCTAGCTCAACTGGTAGCAGACAACGAAGTGCTTGTAAATCGCCTGGAAGTTGAAATCGATAGAAAAAGCACAGAACTTCTGGCACGTCGTCAGCCGGCGGCGGGAGACTTAAGGTTTGTTGTGATGATTTTAAAGACTGTCAACGATCTTGAGCGTATGGGCGATGAAATAACCCGGATCGCACTCATGGGCAGTCGAGCCACTTACGTGTCAGACAATATTCCAGTTTACGAAGACTTGGAGAAACTCTGCAATCGCGTTCTAACCCATCTCAATCTCACTCTGGAAGCATTTGAATCGACTGACGACTCTTCTTCCTTAGAGCTTATCCGACAAGAAAAGAAAGTTGACAAAAAATTTCGCAATTCGCTGAAGAAATTGATCAATTGGATGATGGCTGACTCGGAATCTATTCCAGAAGCCATAGATATCCTGTGGACAATTCGTTCACTGGAACGAGTGGCAGACAGAAGCTGCAACATTTGTGAGCACATCGTTTATTTTGTGAGAGGTGAAGACATCCGACACCTCGACATCGATAAGGTCGGTATTGGAGATTAATCATCAACCTCTGAAGTGCATTTTGCTAATTATGTAGCGAAGTAATCCACTCAGTAATCGCGCTGACCAACTCGTCCTCGTAATCTTCAAAAAAGTGATCAGCACCATCAATGATGATCTGTGCCGATTGAGTGTTGCCGACGGCTTGTATGGCTTCTATTCGTTCAGAAGCACCCTTAACTACTGCGGGATAGTCTTGACTGCCAAATAAATCCAGTATGGGCAAGCTGATCTGATCGAAGGGAAAGGGCTGTAACATCGGCTGTCGATAATCTGTTGCACCCATGCCTATACCGGCATAGGCATGAAATCCTGAATCGCCAAACTGTTGAATCCATGACATTGTCATGTGAACTGAACAACTGTGCGCTGCTATTGCTATCCACTCATAGCCCGAATCACTTAAAAAATCGATTGCACCCTGAATTCGCGGAAATGATTCGGGTATGATTTCAAGATAGTCGTAGTATTTTGCATCTTTGGCAAGCACTGGCATCTGTACGGAGAATGTTGGAATTCCGTTGTCAGTTAAACCTTCTCGCAGTGGTCCAACGACTTGTGGCCAGTCAGGATGAAACCCCCGTCCGTGCAACAACACGACGATACCTTCAATAATCGGTTCCTCTGGTTCTGATAATAAAGCGAAAACATCTCTGTTGCCAGCCGGAAAATATACGATTTCGCCATCAAATAGTCCAACCTCTGCTTCATCAATTAATCGCTGCTCCCTTTCATAATCTGGTGAATTGTCAGCAGCCTCAACGAAGAGAGTTACACTTAACCCGGCTATGGCTAAAACGCTCAGGAATACTGACTTAACAGTGCTAGATTGCCTTGACACAATCATGGCTATTGGATTTCCTCCTCGGTAAAATGCAGTGTCGCTGTCTTATGCAGTGAACTCTTCCCCGGAGTTGAGGCTTTCAATTCGCTCCAGTCTACTTTGCAGCAACTTTTGTGTGAAGTCCATACAAACAGATGCGAAGGTTTTAGCGCGTTGGTCATCATCGAAAAAGTAGTCCCCGTCAATACAATTATTGGCTTGGAAATTCTCTGATAGCAGCGTTCCTGCTTCCAGATTGGTTTTCAACACAAGCTGATCCTTATTCAGATCATTCTGATGTTGAATTTGTTTCACCAGGTTGTGTCTGACGATGACACAAATGTACATAATTTTTTCTATCCAGTTTAGCCTGTACTATGGACCGGAGCATGACCCATACAGTTACCAAAGCAATAGGGAGCATTGTCCGAACGTTTGCAACCGCACATATAAAACTCTCCTGAAATAGGGGCAACAAACTTGATGGGTTTGAAACCAGAACCACGATGCATTCCATCACACCATGGTTGATTTTCACTTAATCCGCAACTACACCAGGCATACTGTTTACCTTCCTCTACCATGACAACATAAGGGGACTTCTGGGGACAGGCAGGAAGGGTCATGCTATCTTTGCATCAAGCAGGTAACTGGATAATACTCACAGCCGTCTTGGTCAGTTGCTTTGCCAACAGCAAAACCGTTATCAAGCGCATACCATTCTGTAACTCCTGTTTCCTGGCCCGGCCACGGTGAGAATAGTTCACTATGTGAAGAGCAAGGGGAACCGGTTGTCAGCTGAATAGCCGTTACCTGCTGGTTGCGCAAAGTGTATGCTTCGCTATTCCGAAAACGAGCATCATTCATCAGAAGAGGTAAAACGTCCTTTAACTCTGGCATGATGCCAATTATTCACTCCGCTTGAATATCAATTGCCCGAAAGCCGCCAAATCCATCCTCAACAATCTGGAAACGAACTCTTTGACCTTTTATTAACTCACCCATACCGCTTGATTCAACCGCACTTTTGTGAATAAACACATTTCGGCCACTTTCATCATCATTGATATAACCACCAAAAGGATTGCGAAGAGCATTGTAAACAACAACTTGGCCAGCAGATGCACCTGGTTTCAGCCCCTTGGTTTGCTTCTTGTCCATTTCACTAACGCCAGAAACAACTAGATGTGACAGATCTTCTGAGGTGAATTTCGACCAGATCTTTATTGCATAGTCATAGGCTTTTCCTTCAGTTGTGTCGATTTCCATATCAGGACTCATTTCTACTGCATCAGGATAAAGTTCTTTACGAAGTTCATCGTCATTCCTATCACGCTGAGCAACACTTTCACCAATTTGCCGTGTGCGTCCACCACCCTCTTCTTTGCGGTGGTCCCAACGAGTTTCCCGGGCTGAGTTTTCACTGTACATGCGTACAAAAAAGACATCGTCAATGTCATTGAGGACTGCATCCATGAATCGGCTTTCCAAAATCAGCACAGGGTCCGGCCAATTGAGCATTGATCTTGTGTAGGCATCCAGCTCAAGGTGAAACTCAAGATCGACTTCATTTCCACTTTGCTGCTTCGCTAACAAGGCTTGTGTCGTTACCGCCTCGCCCCGACTCGCCATTTTGTAACCAGTCAGACGAGAGATTGCCCGAGCTACATCAGATTTCAGTGTGCAAGTCTTTCCATAAATTGCAATTATTCGACTCATTTTCTATCTCATACAAATTATTTCATGGGACCGCGCGTGCCTGACATCAGTCCGCGCAGAGAGTGTTCCCGTTTTCTATCCAATATTTTCTTCTGTGAATTCATCATTCGACCGACTGGAGTCGCGCAAGAATGCGCCAGTCTGTGTGCTGGAACATAGACAATAAACCCCAACGAACCGAAGACATGAAGGTACCAAAGCGGCGTATACGCGGATGCCAAAAACCCAGACTCGCCAGGTGCCATGGATGCAAAGATCCAGCCAACGAATGACAAACCCGATCCCGCAGGAAGCCCGTCCATCGCCAATCGACCTCCTTCCAGTAAAAAACCACTCAACACAACTAGGAAAAGGAATACAGCTGACGGAGTATCGGCATACTTTGACTCATCAGTATTGCTGGCCTTTATGCGCCAGATAAATGCAAGCAGACAGCCTGTCAACACCATAAATCCGAAAAATTCAAAAGCAAAATCAAATGCAAGTCGAACTGGGTGATCAAGGATCTCCCAAATGTCTGTCCAGCCAAATGCGGGAATTCCTTCTCGCACAAAAACCGCAGCGACTTCTACTGCAAACAACAGTACAAATCCCCAAAACATCAGTGTGTGACGAAGCCAGCGCAATCCACTGACCGACATCAGGTTGGTGTGAAAAGCCACATCAGTTATAAAGGTGTCTCGCATTGCCGCAGGCTCAGCATCTTCACGTCGAATGTGCTGCCGATATCGTTCCCAGGTCGGTTGATTCTTCGAATAAATCACTTGATACATTCCAATATCAAACAGGACAATACTGACAAGTGCAGCAGGTCCAAAGAATATCCATTGCAGTTCAACCTGTCCGATTAGTGCCTGTGCAATAAAGTGACCGGAAAGATCAAAAACACCAATCACATACGCCCATCCAGCAACGGTGAATAGCCAACGCATTGTTGCACTGAGGGACTTAGCGTCACCAACTTGGGTAAAGACCAACAGAATTAGGGCAGCCATCCCAGCGATCAGCAATACAACCGAAACGAACAGCAATCCGTAAGCCAAGCCGGCACTGTACTGTCCAGACAACTGAATAATAAACAGAATGATACCGACGATTATCGGTAAAATTATTCGCCTTCGGCGACGACGCGCAATCGTGATAGCTTCGTTCATCTGAAATTTGTTGAAATCATCTCACTGGATGAATTTCTCCGAATAACGATGCTTAGCCGCTTGCTACTGCCTCAAGCTTAGCCGCCTGTTGCGCAACGCGTTCTGCATCGAGTGCGAGCATCGCACCGTGCAATGCAGGGTCTCCACCTTTTATGTCGCGGTATTCCTGCACGCAGGCTTTCGCTTTTTCCACAGCGACCAGAGCATCAACACCATATGCGTCAGCTCCAATTTTGTCGCACCAACCTTGGCTGATCGGTGCTCCGCCGACAAACACCTTGACATCACCTCGCATGCCTTCCGCCTTGAGTTGCTTAATTGTTTCCCACTGCATATTCATTGTCGTAGTCAGCAACGCGGAAAAACCAACAATTTGTGGATCATGTTCTCGTATTGCTGCGATAAAGTCCTCGGGTGGTACGGTTACACCGAGATCAATGACAGTGAAGCCAGCTGCTTCCAGCATCATTGCGACTATCTTCTTGCCAATATCGTGCAAATCCCCCTGAACGGTACCCACTACAACCGTTCCAATGTCTTCTGATTTTTCAGCAACAATCAATGGCTTTAGAATGCCAAGTGCGGAATGCATACACTTTGCTGACATCATGACTTCCGGCAGGAAGTATTCGTCCATTTTGAAGCGTCTTCCAACTTCGGCAATACCAGTTGCCATAGGCCCGGCAACCAGCGTTCGAGGAGAAACATCCGCATCCAGTGCTGGATGAATCAATTCCGATGTATCTTCGTGTTCACCATCAATGATGTTCCACTCAATTTCGTGGAACAACTCCTTAATATCCGGCGGCGCATCAAGCCATCGGTCCGTTTCAAGAGAGTCTTCAAAATCATACTGAAGATCTTCCAGATCCCATTCTTTCTCGGTTTCAATGAATAGTGGCATAACTCTGCATTTATCAGTGGGTAGTAATCAAGCCGCGCGGGCAGTTCGTTTTCGGTCTGGTCGTCTGCGACGCTTACGGTCTCCAGTCCATGGTTCGTAATCTTCGCCGGTATCGGCACCTGGTGGTGGTTCTGTCGGCAGAGGATAAACTCCGTAACTTCTCGCTTCATCAATCATTGCGAGCACATTTTGGGTCGGAACGTCATGCTCAAGGCGATGTGATGAACTCAGCAGAAATCCTCCGCCGTGTCCCATTTCCCAAATACGCTGTCGAACTTCGCTTCGAACATCTTCGACACTACCCCAAGGTAAAGTTTCCTGCACATCAATCCCTCCATAAAAAAACATCTCTTTACCCAACTGCCGTTTCTTGGCAGCGGGGTTTGAATGGCGGGCGACCTTGGGTGGTAAGCTATCGTAGCCGTCGACACCGGATTCAATCAGACCTCGCATAAACGGTTCTGGAATTGCTCCACAACTGTGGAACTGAATTTTACCCAATGGGTTTTTCTTAAGGTAGTATTCCCTAATCTCTCGAAAAGCGCGTATATAGTGAGGTTTTACCTGTCGATCAAACATTTTCAATGACAGAAACGCAGTCTTTTCACTGGCGAGGTCTTCCGGACTCATTCGCATCCAATCCAAGTATTCTCCACACTCATCAATAATCGCTTTGTTAAAATCAATTTCAATATCGGTCAGCCGCGTCAGCATCGCTTCAAGAAAATCAGGTGATTCTATAAAATCAGAAAATATTTTGGCATATCCAACCATGTACTTGGCCTGCTCGAATATGCCGCCGCGTCCACCTTGTCCCAACAATGCAAACGGTGTTTCCTCGTGAATAAACTTGCAATACTCGCGCAAAGTCATTCCTGGGATGGGAGAGTCTTCTAAACAGGAGTCATCCCAAGGATCAGGCCAAGGAAATTCATCCAGAATTCTGAGTCCTTCTTCAAGCGGCGCGCTAGTTGCATGAAACAGAGGATAACCGATCATTTCATAATAGCCGCCTTGCTCGTGCGGTGTCCACTTTCGAATGACACCCCACTCATCCACATTAATGTCGACATCCGGCGGCGGAATGCCCATGTCAAAGGGGATTTCATCAAAGTCAATGGCTCGAAAACCGGGTGAGCCACCGGGTGTGCCAATCGCAATACGCATGAAGTCAACGCCTAGTTTTTCTGCAATATCCAATTCAAAACTAACGTCGGTAGTCCAAGTAGTAGAACCGGTTCGATAGTCCTTTGGATCAGCTTTGAAGTCCATTCCGATTCCTTTACGCAGGTTCTGGTAGCCTTCAATGGTGCCCCAAAGACCCACTGGAACCAAATCGGGTTCCCGAAGATGAAGTGCATCAATCGTACGTTTCCGTTCTGGAGGTATTGCGTTTCCAATTATTTCAGCCATGATTTTCTCCCGTAAACTCGGTCGTTCAGGTTACAAACTCCAGCTTTAGGCTGGTGCACCGTATCGAGTGGCAGCATCCATCACGATGCCAGGCAACCCCTGAGAACTCAGCCGACGTGCTGCTGTTTCGCGATTCACATTCGCTAACTCTGACATGGGTCCTGAAATTATCGCACCTGTTGGACAGATTTCTTCACAAGCACGTGGCATGTCCAGCGGACGTTCCTTTCCTGGTGTTTGGCAAAAATTGCATTTTTCCATCTTGCCAACAGTCGAACTGAGTTGTGGAGCATTGAATGGACAGGCCCATGTGCAGAATCCACATCCAATACAAGTATTCTGATCGACTTCGACAATTCCGTCAGCAACCCGTTTACTGATTGCACCAACTGGACAGGCATTTTGGCACGGTGCGTCTCCACAGTGCATACAGGCCATAGAAACATTCATGGCAGTGACATTGGGAAAACTACCGGATTCAATTTTGACGACTTCCCGCCAACGCGGTCCAACATCAACTTCATTCCAGGACTTACACGCAATTTCGCAAGCGTGGCACTTCACGCATCTTTTATGATCAAAGTAGAATCCATATTGCATATCTATTGCTCCCGCAAATTAAATTGCTATGCTGCCCGAATCCGGACTTTGCATTCGTTGTAACAATTGGCACCAGTTATAGGATTGGTGTGCGTATCCATTAGATTATTGGAATGTGCACCTCGTCCCTTTGCGGTTGAACCCATTGCCCAGTGTCCAAAACCGTGTCCGTGCCTAACGCTGACGCATCCTGGCACCAGACCTTCAACGACTTTGGCTTTGATTTCAATTTGATCTTTGGGTGACTCCAAAATTACCATTGAATCGTCCACGATTCCATATAGGGCTGCATCCCGACTGTTAATCTCCACCCAGTTTTCCCCGCAAACTTCCATAAGGTACGGGTTATTCTGCGTAACGATGTTGCAGTGCATACTCAATTTTGAGTGAGTAAGCTGCAAAGGGAACTCCTCATCCGGTACAACTGATCGCTCAGTGTACTCGGGATAACCATTGAATCCTGCATCTTCGTAGTTACTTGAGTGCAATTCAATTTTTCCCGATGGAGTGGGCAGACCGTCTGGCACCCGGTTATAGCGAATTTCCCCCGCCCAAAATCCCTTACTCTTCAGTTCATCCAGCGACATGGGAACATTCTCCATCATGATTTCACCCCAATCTTCCCACTTCTCGTATGGAAAATATTCTCCCCAACCCATTTTTTCTGCGATGCCCTTGGCAATATCGTATGGAGCCTTGGATTCTCCCACTGGCGAAACAACAGGTTGACACAGAACCACTTCCGGTCCCAGCCACATACCCTGACGGATTTCAGCCTGTTCGTAGAATGATGTCTCAGGTAAGACGATGTCACATTCAAGTGCGGTTTCACTCATGTAGAGTTCACAAGCAATTGCAAGGTCAAGATGCTTGAACATTTCCAGCACTCGGTCACGATTGGGGTCGCTCATAACAGGATTGGTCGCATGTACCAGCAGACCCTTGACTGGATATGGATTACCGTCGATAACTGCATCAGGAAGTTTTGAGTTTGGAAGGTCTGGCGCTAGAGGGTAACCCATCGCAGCGTGCAAGGCATCTTTAGCTGGCGCCCGTTTTGCCTCATCTGGAATTACCACAGGCAACCCTAAAGGAGCCCAATCTTTCAGGTGCAGATTACCAGGCTTATCGACCTCGCCACAGATAGCATTGAGCGCATAGCAGGCACGACCAGCATCCGCACCATTGGTGTAATATCCGGAGCCTTTGAATATCGCAGACATTGCAGGTTTTGTCGTTGCAAATTCTCGGGCGAGGCGTTTGATTGTGTCTGCATCAATTCCACAAATGGGCGCTGCCCATTCAGGGGTATAGCCGTTGTCATGCAGGTGTGAACGAAATCCGTCAAAGCCGTTGCAATAACTGTTTGCAAAATCTGCATCATAGAGTCGTTCACTAATGATGCTGTGGCACATTGCCAGTGCTAATGCGCCATCTGTACCGGGTTGAATCGGTATCCATTCATCAGCCTTTTGCGCAGTCTCTGTGAAATTGGGATCAACAACCACCAATTTACAACCCTTTTTCTGTGCTTCAATCAGTGCTCTGCTTTCCCACAAGCCTTGATTAGCGCCGAGATTGTTCATACCCCATAACATTACATATTTAGAATTGGCAAAATCATGCATTGGGAATACATGCCCGAACAACGTCAGGCAGGCTGATCGCCGATCCTGTTCACAGCCGGAGGTATGAGCATACAAGTTTGGTGATCCGTACAGCTCACCAAGAAGATGGCGGTAGAACTGCGTGTTCGGATCGTGGTGACAGGTTAAAGCAACTGCTTCCGGGCCGTATTCGTCAGCGATTGACGTTAGCTTTTCGGCGATGAACGCAAACGCTTCATCCCAAGATACCCGTTTAAACTGACCAGGTTCTCCCTTCGCATTGGTACGCATCATGGGATGTTTTAAGCGATCCGGATCGCGAGTCACATGCCAACTCGCCATACCTTTGGCACAGCGCGAGCCAATGTTGTTTGGAGATTCGGGATTGCCTTTGTGATAGACAATCTTATCGTCTCGAACAAAAACTTCGGTGGGGCATTGCCAAGGACAGGTATAGCAGAAACTCTTGATTACCTTAGCACCCTTAATTTCGGCCAGACGCGAACCTAGGTTCACAGCACTACTCATTAGACTCCTCCCGCAAAATCGCTTTTGACGGTAATTGGATTGTAATTATTCAGAAGTTTTGACTTCTTTTGTTTCAATTTTAAACATTCTAACGAAAAATTTTTATAGTCGTGTGAAATTCCACTGAATTAAGGGTTGTTGAACCTTTGTGATATCCAACAGCAAGTCAGAAATACGGTGCTGTTTTTATTCAATTCATCAGAGAAAAGAAATCTACGGGTTTGATTCGTCATGTCAAGAAAATTTGAAGGAAAAATCACTGTGAATATACAGAGAGTTTTTGATTGATGCGTTTCAATCAGTTTTGCGGTGATTCTGGTTTTCCGGGTACAACGTAATTTAGTTTCAGATGAGAGAAATAATTGAGAATACGCCAACCGACCTGAATTGGGATGAGTGAGCCAGGAACGTAAATGTAAACACGATACAAATCGAGTCGGACGGTTCTATATGGAGAGCATATTCAAAGAAACTGAAAGAGCAAACTTTTGAGCGAATGTCAAAATGACCGTTCGATTCGCGCCTCCGGGATAAATTACGAGCTACATGAGGTAACGACCGCAGTTGGTTTCATGAGCCGCTAATTGGTTCTCTAGCCTGACTTTACCGAGTTCGAGGGCAATTCAAGACTGACTTTTCTCGCCTCGTTTCCACACATACCTTCTAACCATCTGTTTCCATACAATTAAATCAAGCCGGCAAGGGCTCGATTGAGATCATTTTGTCCTGATTTATTGTATGACCTAATAATAAATGCACTGCTTACTGTGCCTTAATACTTATTATTCATTTGGTTTTATTCTTTTTTTATGTATAATGCTTTCATTATTTATCACATGTGTGTCCTAACCATGCCCAGCATCACCGCCAAAAAAATCAAGGGCCATACCTACTACTACGCCCGCCAGTCCCAACGCATCAACGGCAAACCCAAAATCGTCTGGCAAAAATACCTCGGCCGCGCCGAGGATATCATCGCGGCCCGCGACGCACAGCCGGTCCCCAAAGAAGTCCTCATCCACGAGTTCGGCGCCAGCGCCGCACTCGTCGATGTCGCCAGCCAACTCAATCTCGTCAGCATCATCGACCACTACGTCCCCAAACGCTCGCATTCCGTCTCAGTCGGCACTTACCTGCTGATCGCCACCGTGAATCGCTGCATTGCACCCTGCTCCAAAAACGCCACCGCCCAGTGGTTTGCCACCACCATCCTGCCCAGAGTCCTCGGCGTCGAATCCGCACAGCTGACCAGCCAGCGCTTCTGGGACAACATGGACCGCATCGGCCCGGCTGCGCTGCGCAGCATCGAACGCGACCTGGTCTGCCACATGGTGCAGCACTTCAGCGTCGATGTCAGCCAGCTGCTGTTTGATGCAACCAACTTTTTCACCTTCATTGACAGTTTCAATGACCGCACAGCGCTCGCCCAGCGCGGCCACAGCAAGGAAGGCCGAAAAGCACAGCGCATTGTCGGTCTGGCCCTGCTGGCCGCGGCCGACCATCATGTGCCGATTCTGCATCACACCTATCCCGGCAATCAGCCCGACTCGCCCACCTTTCGCAGCCTGATCGATGATTTGGTGGCAAGATTTCATGAACTTGACACCGAGCACGACTCAAACGTTACCCTGGTGTTCGACAAGGGCAATAACTGTGAGGACAATATTGCCGCAATACACGACAGCCCTTACGCCATGATTGGTTCCCTGGTGCCTGCGCAGCATCCGGATTTGCTCGCAGTGCCGGCGCGCAGGTTCAAAGCGCTCGCTGAAATCGAGGGCGTGAGCACCTGGCGCACGACCAAACAGGTGTATGGCATTGAGTACACGGTCGTGGTTGCGAAAAATGAACATCTGGTTCAGGCGCAGACTGCCACGCTTTTGCGCGAGATTGCCAGGTGCCGGCAAAAACTAAAGACGATTCAGTGGCAGCTGCGGCGCTGGCAGAAGGGCATTGTGAACAAGGGCCGGCGGCCGACTGCGGCCGGCACCCGGCGCAGGATTGACGAGTGTCTCAAAGCGCAGCACATGAAAAAGCTGTTCAAGGTCTCGGTCAAGTTGGGCGACAAAGACATGCCCAAGCTCAACTACCGCTTCAACCGTTCCGCGTGGCGCCGCCTGCAGCGCACATTGCTGGGCAAAAATCTCATCTTCACTGACCGCAGCGAGTGGAGTGATGCACAAATCGTGCATGGCTATCGAGCGCAGCACCATGTCGAGCGCGCATTTCGGGACATGAAAGACGTGCGGCACATTGCCATCCGTCCCCAGTATCACTGGACGGATCAGAAAATCCAGGTGCATGTGTTCATTTGTGTGATGGCGCTGATGCTGCAGACTCTGCTGTACCGGCGGCTGGTCAGTCACGGGCAGACGATTTCTGCGCGGCAAATGCTTGATGAGCTCGCGGCAATTAAGGAGGTCGGGGTGGTTTATCCGTCCGGGCGAAAACAAAGCACGCCAAAAATACAGATGACGCTGTCAGGCATGTCTGACATCCAGAAACAGTTGTACAAAATGCTGCAGCTCGAACGTTATCGGACCGGTTAGGTCACACACTGTCACAGGCCCGCTGAAAGCCTGACTGTCGTCGGGACAGTCGGGTTATAAACCCATCGGGTCAATGGGTTACGCCAAACGTATCGCTTTCATATTGGAGATTGCATCGTGATATATTTACTGAACTCGGTAAACTCAGGCTAGTCAGAAAAGGTAAACTTACAGACTTATGCAGTCGAGTACGATCATAAATAGCGACCATACGTCAAACGCCGTTGCGCAAGGTATCATAGTTGAACAATCAGGCCCAATTAGTCGGTTTCCCTTATTTGAGTTAGTCTCGTAGAGCGTTTCTGTTGTATCACCGTGAAAAAATTCCTCATTCAGGAACTGAAGCAGACGCTTAGCTTGAGCCCGGTGAGTTGGAATGATGATTAGGTTGCCGTCGTCAGTCGGTCAAAATTTGACTTCGTACCCTTTGGACCGATCAATTTTCTCTTGCGAAGTGTAATGATCAAGAATTCTCCAATTCCTCAGCATAGCGATACATTTGTGGAACCACTGATTTGTGTCTTCAATATATGCATCCTGCTCTCCATCTCTGAAGAAACTAGATGGATAGTTCTATCTATATCCGGACTGATCATCCAACACCCAAAAGTGGGGATTTCTCATCGGTGCTTTTGGGGAAAATTAAATCGTTGCCTACAAACCGCATAGACCTGGATGACGTTCTTCGCTAAATCCACACCAATGCGATGAATTTCGCTTATATTGACCTTGTTCCTGTTCATGATTTGGATACTCCGTTTGTCTAATTTCGCTGGAATCTCCAGCTTGGCACCAATGATGCCGTATCGTTTACGAAAGGGGTATCCATTTCATTAATTTCAGCTAATTACCGACCAACCTCAAATGTGGAAAATTTCAATCGGAAACTTTCGGTATCTTCTACCTTACTGACAGTAGACACAATCGATACGATAGAAGGTCTGTAGCGATATGGAAAAATTTAGCGAATTATCCTCGCGGTGTGAGATTCGACTGGGTCTTGAGGTTTAAGATGTTCGAAATGCAAAGCGAGTTGCTGGAGAAGATTCGGCTCGGGGAAGACAGTTATCTGGAACTGAAGGAAGTCCGTATTGCAGGTGGCAAGATTCGAGGTCCAAATCAGAACGATCTCGCTGACGAACTGGCTGCATTTGCCAATACTCGCGGAGGCGTGTTGTTATTGGGGGTGCATGACAAGACACGCGAAGTGCTTGGAATCCCACTCGAACATCTCGATGCGGTAGAAGCGCTGGTACGGCAAGCCTGTGAAGATTCGATGAAACCTTCCAGCGCCCCCGTGATAGAACGCGTAGTAATACCGGATAGAGTCGGAGTTGAGCGGCCAGTTTTGCGAGTAGACGTACTCTCAAGCCTGTTCGTACATCAGAGCCCTGGAGGGTACTTTCACCGAGTCGGTTCGGCAAAACGACCGATCCCTCCTGATCATCTGTCGCGATTGTTCCAGCATCGTAGTCAGGCGAGGCTCATCAGGTTTGACGAAACGCCCGTTCCTAACGCATCGCTCGAAGATTTGGACGGGAATCTGTGGCGACGGTTCGCGGCACCACAGTCTGACGATACATCGGAGTTGCTACTCTCCAAGCTGGCCATGGCATCGCGTGGCGATACGGGCACCTGGAGACCCACTGTCGCTGGTGTACTGTTGGCCTCTCAAGCACCTCAACAATTTCTTTCCAGTGCATTTGTTCAAGCCGTTGCATACCATGGAATGTCGGTCTCACCACAATCGGAGAACGTGTACCAACGCGATGCTCAAGACATCAACGGCCCGCTAGACCAACAAATATTCGATACTTGTGATTTTGTCCGAAAGAATATGCGGATATCAGCAAGGAAAGGATCAGAGGGAGGGCGTGAAGACATTCCAGAATACGACATGCTCGCAGTGTTTGAGGCAGTGACAAATTCAGTTGCTCATCGGGATTATTCGATGTCAGGCAGCAAGGTGCGTCTTCGGTTATTTGATGATAGATTGGAACTATTCACACCAGGTCTTCTGATGAACTCGATGACTCCAGAGAGTTTACCCTACAGGCAGGCCGCCAGAAACGAGACGATTACCAGTCTGCTGGCGCGTTGCCCCATTCATCGAGATGATCTAAGAGATCAACGTACACACATCATGGACAAACGCGGCGAAGGAGTACCGATAATCCTTTCTCGAAGCAAGCAATTATCTGGAAAGTACCCGGAATATCGCATGGTTGATGAATCAGAGCTAATGCTTACGATTTACGCTGCTGGTGTTTCTTGAGAAAGTGTAAATTGTGGTGGCTATCAAGGTCGACAGTTCATTCAGATAGTTTCGAACCCCAAGTTCTTTTAGCACACTTCGCAAGTGGAGTTTGTAAGCAAAAGCAAGGACATTCTTGTAATTGCTCTCCTAGCTGATTCAATTCAGAATTTGTAAAGGATGTTGAAGTTGTAGAGGTGGTGCCTTATCTTCTTGATATTAACTAACTCAAGTTTCGGAGTTCAAAATCGTCATAAATAACAATCTAAAGCATTGATATAAATAACAAAAATGCCTTCTTTCGGTTATAATACAGGTATCAAAGATCCATACTGGGTCGAAAACATAAAAAACGTTCCACAAACGTTTTCAACACACCGAAAGAAGGCCTGAAAATGCATTATAAAGCCAACCAGCCACCCTTGCCGAAATTGATTGAACCGGAGGGTTTTGCGTTAGCAACAATTTTAGGGTCAGAAAATTCTGTCACGGAGAAAAATTCGGTCAATTTCGCGAAACAAAATCCCGCCCGCCGCTGATTTCCGAGTCATCAAGGCGCCCAGTGCCGCGAAAACCGCCATTGCCGGCGACGCGGGCGAATTGCAGCCGCGCCGAATCTGCCGCACCCGCAGCATCGTGTTCGATCTGGGTTTTCCGAGCCCCGGGAACCGGGGCGCCAGTCAGGCCGCCAGCGAGGACGCCCAGCTGCGCATCTTTTCCGGCTGTCCGGCCTTGACCGCCACACACGCCCGCGCCAGCATCACCGCATAGCCAACGGTGAACTTCAGCGTCAGGCGCGCTTTGCCGCGCAGGAAATGATCGTGCGCCAGATGCGCCTGATCGACTCTTGAATAAATCCGCTCCATCGCCGACCTCTGATCGTAATGCCGCCGCCACTTGTATGAATTCGGCGGCAAAGGGCCGTAATTGCGAAGATGATCCGGGTCCATCTTCACCCGCACCACCCGGCTCTTCGACCCCGGTTTCACCTGACCCATGCGGTAACAGGCCGCCTGGCCTTTACAGGTGAAATCATAACTGGCCGCCGGACAGGCCCACTTGAGCGTACCGCGCTTCTGCTCCCGTCCCTGATAGTGCATCCGTCGAAGTTCCCGGCTCTGAGGACACTGACAGTACAGACTGCCGTTCTCCGTGCGAAGAATCGTATCCACCTTCGACTCATCCAGCGGCCGGGTCGGCACCTTCAGCTGCTGCGGATGCAGATTGACGTCCTGCCACATCCGGCGGGTGTCAATCACCGGCAGGATATCGTTCTTAAACAGGCGCTTTCTGATCTGGTTGCTGTCAAGCCCCCGGTCGGCCACGAAACTCCTGCACCGGTCAAAGAACCACAGCTTCTCATGCTCTTCAATCAACCCCTCACAGTGACGGTATTCGGACTCGCGGGCCGTTTCCAGCCGAAACCGAATCGGCAGCTCGTAAGTCACGTCCCCGTGCGTGTGCAGCGTGTAACCAAACCATTTCTTGGTTTTCCTGACTTCCCGGCCGTTCTGATCAGTCCCGTACTGCTCATGCACGCCCCAGCTGGCATCCGGATCCGAGGTGGGATGCCGGCCGGTGGTTTTGTCGATTGCCTTATGCTTGAGCGGCCGGCCGGTCGAATGCGATTCGACGGCTTTGCCGTCGTAGTGCGTAATAAACACTTATCCGAACGCGTAGTAAACACTTATCCGAACGCGGAATAAACCTAATCCGAACACGGAATAAACACTTATCCGAATGCGGAATAAACCTAATCCGAACGCGCAGTACGGCTGATCTGCAGGATGCTGGAGGTCGGTTTTTCGGCGGCGGTTTCTGTCAGTGCAATTTGACTATTGCAGGCGTTTTTCGTATCAATCGCAGTTTTAAGTGGCGATTGAAGTCAGGGAGGCGTCAGATGACGAGAAGGAGAATTCCGATGAGAAAACATAAACAGATACTCAGGCTGCATCACGAAAACGGCTGGCCGATGCGGCGCATTGCCGAGGTGCTTGATGCGGGTACCGCGACGGTTCACAACGTGCTGGCCCAGGCCCGGCGGGCCGGTGTGAGCTGGCCGCAGGCCGAGGGCATGGATGAGGCTGAGCTGATGCGGATTTTATATCCGAGGTCCGGGTGCGCCGGGCGCGCCGATGAGGTGGATTATGCCTGGGTGCGCGGTCAGCTGGGTCTGAAGTCGGTGACGTTGAAGCTTTTGTGGCAGGAGCTTTGCGAACGGCAGGGCTACGCCCACAGCTACGCCTGGTTCTGCCGCTGCTACAATGCATGGGCGAAAGAGGGGCGGCGCTCGATGCGCATGGATCATGTGCCGGGCGACATGGCCTATGTGGATTACTCGGGCCTGACTGCTGCGGTTGGCGTGCGCAGGGCGCAGATTTTCGTCGGTGCGCTGGGGGTGTCGCATTACACCTATGCGCGTGCGGCGTGGACGCAGGGTCTTGAGGACTGGCTTGCGTGCAACACGCAGATGCTGGAATATTTTGGCGGGGCGCCGAACCTGATCGTGCCGGACAACCTGAAAAGTGCGGTCAGCAAAGCCTGCCGTTACGATCCGGATGCCAACGGCGTCTACCAGCAGTGGGCGGCACACTACGATGTGGCGGTGATGCCGGCGCGGCCGTATCGTCCAAAGGACAAGGCGATTGTGGAAAATGCGGTGCAGCAGGTTCAGCGGTGGGTTCTGGCGCCGCTTCGCAATCAGCGCTTCGAGAGACTTTCGCAGCTGAACCAGGCGGTCCGCGGCCGGATCGAGCAGCTCAACGAGCGGCCGTTTTCGGATCGTCCGGGCAGCCGCCGGGAGATCTTCGAGTCGGTTGACCGGCCGGCTCTGCGGCCGCTGCCGCTGGCACCGTTTCATGCACTTGACATCAGAACCGCAAAAGTCGGTTGCGACTATCACGTCCAGTATGCCCGGCACTGGTATTCGGTGCCCCACGAGCTGGTCGGCAAAGCGGTTGAGATCCGCGCCGATGCCGATGTGGTGACGGTGTTTTTCAAGGGCCGGCAGGTGTGCATGCATGTCAGACAGCCGCAGCATGGGCACTCGACTGTGGATTCGCACATGCCCAGGGCGCATGAGTTCATGCACAAATGGACGGCCGAGCGCATCGAGGGCTGGGCCGCCGAGGTGGGCGAGGACTGCCGCGCGTTCGTGCAGGCAAGAATCAGCGAGGCGCGGCATGTCCAGCAGGTCAGCCGCAAGGCGCTGGGGCTGCTGTCGCTGAGCCGCGAATACGACAATGTGCGCCTCAATGCGGCCTGCCGCATCGCCAACCAGCAGGGACTGAGCCGTCTCGCACAGATTCGGGAGATTCTGACAAATGGCGCCGACCTGCGATGCCAGTCCGCCGAGCTGGATCTGCAGCTGCCGCAGGATCACGAAAACCTGCGCGGCGCAGACCAGTTCAAGTGAGGGGTGCATGATGAACAGACAGGTACTGACCAATCTGAGGAAGCTGTCGCTGGGATCGATGTCGCAGGCGCTGGAACACCAGCTTGAGCAGCCCGGCACTTATGAGGATCTCGGGTTCACTGAACGGCTGGGTCTGCTGGTCGATCACGAACTGCAGTGCCGACATCAGCGCCGCCTGCAGCGGCTGATCAAAGGCGCCGGTTTCCGCCTCGCCGCAAGCCTCGACGACATTGACTACCGCGCGTCGCGCGGCCTCAGCCGCCAGCAGATCGCCGAGCTGGGCCATTGCGGCTGGATCGAAAAAGCCCAGAACCTGCTGATCACCGGACCGTGCGGTTCGGGAAAATCGCATGTGGCCTGCGCACTCGGACGCTCGGCGTGCCTGCTCAATCACGACGTGCGCTACCTGCGTCTGCCGTCGCTGCTGTCGCAGTTCGACCAGGCCAGAGCCACCGGTTCGTATCATCAGTTCATCCAGCGCCTCGGCCAGGTGTCGCTGGTGATCATCGACGACTGGGGCCTGCAGCCGCTGACGGCGGCCGACCGGCGCGACCTGATGGAACTGATGGATGTGCGCTACGGACGCCGCTCGGTCGCCATGGTCAGCCAGCTGCCGGTCGACAGCTGGCATTCAGCCATCGGCGACCCGACGCTGGCCGATGCCATCTTGGACCGGCTGATTCACAATGCCCACCGCATTGCGCTGCAGGGCGAGTCGATGAGAAAACGAAACGCACTGGAACCGGCGGCGACGCATGAGCCAGGCCCCGCATAATAAGTCCATTACCAACCCTGTGAAAAATTCCCTACGGCAAGTTCAAGCGTGCAGGCACGCTTGCCTACGGGTTTTTTAACAGGGTTGCCAACCGACTTATTTACGCTCCTTGGCATATTGAACGCTGATTCTGACTTGACATCGGGAGGTGTTTCATCGTTAAATAAGAGACTGAAAAAGACACTGAGAAAGACACTGCCGGTTCCGAAAACAGGTGCCGCGTTCAGATAACTGTTTATTCCATGTTCGGATAACTTTATTCGGCGTTCGGATTAAGTAGAATACGCACGTAGCCGACACTTTTTCCAAAGTCCGGCAGCAGTGCCGCGATCTCATCGACCTGCGCCTCAAACACCCGCATCAGCGCACCGGTACCGCGTTCAATCTCGGTCAGCAGTCGGATGAACCGGCAAAAGGCCGAATCACTCGGCACCGCATAACCGCCAAAGGCCGGGTCGGTGTGAAACCCACGCCGCATCGGAAAGCCCAGCACATGCATCAGCGCGGGGTTGCGTTTCAGCTCCCGGACGAATCCGGACACGCTGCGGTGCTGCAGAATGTCGATCGCGAACACGGCATTGAGCATCGCTTCGATGGGCCAGTCCCGCCGGCCTCTGCCTTTGCGGCGGATGAGAATCTCATTGATGAGCTCTGAGAAGTCGAGCTGTTCGAGCAGTGCGGTCAGGTTTTTCAGCTCACAATTGTCTGCAGAGTCAGACGCGAAAAGGTCATAATTGATGAGTGCCATGCGTGAATCTCCCGTGGGTTGGTTTTTGTTTCTTTTATGGAGTCAATTATACACGATTGGGATTCGCTCATGGCATTATTTGTCAATTAAAACAAATCATTAGATGATTTTCGTTGGATTCGGCCAGGTGCCCGCAGAGGGCTCAGCGGCGCGCTGAACGGTTGGGGTGGAAATTCGGGATTTTGCCCTGACAGGCCGCAAATGGCGCCTGATTGGCGGTTTTTGTGGGGTAAACGAAAATTCAGACCCGCTGAATCGCGCGTCTATTCAAGGGGTTACCGATCTAAAAATTCCCTCAACCGACTTTGGAAGACGCTCACCAACCGATCGACAACCTGTTTGCAGAGGCCTGGCGCAGTCTGAAGATCGGTGCCTTAGCAGCCCGTGCCGGGATTGCCAAACGAAGTGGCTGCGAGGCACAGCAGGTGGTGTTCATGCTGCTGATGTGGCGCTGGCTGGGCTCGCCGAGTGTTGCCATGTTCTGCAAAGCCCCGATCCAGTGGTTTTGCCAGGTGAAAAAAGATGTGCTGTATGACTTTATGAAGCGCACCGATCTGAACTGGCGGCGCTGGCAGTTATTGGTGGCGAAAAGGGTCTGCAGCCTGAATGCCACAGGGCGCGCTGTGCTGGTGGTTGATGATTCGATCAAGGCGCGCCGTTCAAAGAAGATGGATGCGGTGTCGAGTCATTACGATCATGTCACCGGTCAGTATGTGATCGGTCAGCAGGTGGTGACGCTGGGGCTGTGCTGTGATGATGGGTTTATTCCAATCGACTCGGAGATATCGGTTTCCAACTCGAAGCGCCAGCAGAAAGACGGTGCTTTGCCGGATGGCAGAAGCCGGGCATCGAAAAGATATCGACAGGCCTGTGACTGGTCGAAGATCGAGTTGGTTGCTGCGATGGTGAAACGGGCGCTTCGCGCCGGCATCAGCGCTGCGTACCTGGTGGCTGACAGCTGGTACGGCAACAAGGCGATGATGCAGTTGGGCATTGACAGTGGACTGACGTCGATACTGCGCATGAAAAACGGCAATTTGAAGTATCGCACGGCGTTCGGTGGCAGGACTCGGGACTTGAACGCTCAACAGATTTACCGGCACGTTGCCAGAGGCAGGTGGGAAAAGGTTGAGGTTTACAACAGTAAGTGGCAGATGGCCGCGACGACCGTGAAGATCAATCTGGAACACTCGAATGCAAAGCTCGAGTGCTGGCACGAGGTGAAGCTGCTGTTTGTCAGGGGGTTGAATCTGGATGCGGGAGAATCGAACAGGTGGGCATTATTCCTGAGCACCGATGCCCGGATTGATGCACTTGAGATGCTTGAGGCGTATGCCATGAGATGGTCCATTGAGGTCTACTTCAAGGAAAGCAAGCAGCATCTTAAATGGCTGGGCGAGCAGACCCGCTCGTTTGCCTCCCATAGTGCATCGCTGCATTTGTCGGCGGTGTGTTATCTGGTCTTGGTGCACCTGACGCTGGAAGATGATCAGTATTCCAGGCTCGGACAGGCCAGAGATGAGCTGGTCGAACAGGTCAGAGTGCTCAACTATGCCCAAAAGCTGTGGCAGATGTTCCGCTCAATCATTCACAATGCGCTCTCGGGCATGGGTTCAGCCCTGGGATGTTCGGCACACAGCGTGATGGATGCAATCGACCGGCAAATGGAGATGTTCTTTGTCACCGCGCTCCAGCTGGACGCAAAGATTATTCAGCATGAACACTGCCTGGATACGCCTTCAGGCGGCTGATTCACCGAATTTGAACCCCGAAACTTGAGTAACTAAATTATCACTGCAGAACTTACAGAATATCTCTGATTGAAGCGTTTCAATCTATTTGATGGCCATTCTGGTTTTCGCGGGTGTGCTGAGCGTTCCCTCAGCCGTGTTTGCGGAAGCCAGCTGGTACGGCTCGCTGCGCGCTGGTGTTGCGTCATCAGACAGCAATATCAGCGTCTTCGACGCCGGAGCCCGCTGGGGCATTAAAGGTTCGGCCGAAGCCGGTGAGGGACTCACTGCCGTATATCGGTTCGAGCACAAGATCAATACGGCAGAAGCAAGTCTGACCACGGGTGGTCGTCTTTCTTATGTCGGACTTTCCGGTGGTTTCGGAACCGTGACCGTGGGTCAGATCTGGAGTGCCGCCTACAACTCATTTGGCGCAGTGACGGACAATTCATGGTTTTGGGGTGACGCCGAAACCAGTTATCGACACAGCAACGCAATTTCCTATGCATTTTCGAATGACTTGATGAGTTTACAAACTGATCTGATCTATGACAGTCCGGATGCACTAGCCGCAGTCGGTGATACGGTTGGGGAAACAACGTTGGACCAAGCCGGTGCAGATAATGCGAATGCACATCGCAATAGAGAAAACCTTCAAGAAACCCAATTCGGTTTGAGCATCAACATCGGAGAGATTGGTAAAGTTGCGCTTGCTTACACAGATGACAAGTATGTGTTGGCTGGCGCCGATGCTGGACTAATGACTGATGCAGAATCTCCAGTGACAATCACTGTGCCTACCTCTTGGAGATCCAAAGAAACATCTGTGGCCGCTGAGGTGTCTGTGGCCAATCTCACTGCTTACGTTGGTTCTGGAAAGAAATCGTACACTAACACGACTGCGGTAACTACACAGACCGCTGAAAACCAAGGTTCTGCCGCTGTAAAAGCTGACGACAAAACCACTTTCTTTGGAATCCGTGGGGGCTTGGGTGATACCGGCCTTAGCTACACGTTTCAGTGGAGAGACGTTAAGAATAGCCACAAACCTTGGATTCTCAATTTGACCAAGGGTCTCGGCGACAGCGCATCGTTGGTTTTTGAACATTCCAACAATGACGGAGATTCACCCAACAAATCTGGCGTGGCTCTGGCAATTGGCTTCTGACGGATTCATTCAGTCTGAACCGATAAAAAACGGGGTGCTTTCGCACCCCGTTTTTATTCTAATAATGTTTCGTAGTAAATTACAAATCAACTAGAAATTGACCCGTAGATACGCAGCAGTCAAATTTTCAGCGTTATCGTCATTGTTCACATGCTCGAAAATGATGTCGGCTCCGCCGCCAAGACTCTTATACAGTCCAAGCATCCAGGGTTTGTGGCTGTCCTTGACATCTCGCCACTGAAACAGATAGTTGAGGCCGGTATCTCCCAAGCCGCCGCGAAATCCAAAGAACGTGGTTTTCTGTTCAGCATTTGCAAGCGCACTACCATGTTGGGCGGCATTTGTACTTTGCCAGCCCTCAGGCTTTTCCCCTTGATAATGGGGTCCTGCAAATTGTTGAGGAGTAACCGTTCCATCCGAAAATAATGCCACAGGAGCTGTCCAATCATTCGGTTGGGCACCGGTAGTATTGGTTTTCTTTTCGGTTTGGGTGCCGACATAAACAGTCAGATCACTCACAGAAATTTCAGCTGCAATTGAGTTTGACTTAGTTTCCCAAGTCGAAGTGTCAAAGTAATCATACGCACCATCTGTGGCTGTCTCTTTCAAATGCGGTGCCATCTTACTGTACTTGTCGTTCATGTGTGCAAACGCATCCTTGCCGATCTCGCCAACACTGACTCTCAGGCCGAATTCAACTTTCTGCAAGCTCTCGTCTGAGTCGGTGTCATTTCCTTCTGGACCGCCATAGGCACCGTCGAGTTGCATACTCATCAGATCATTGGAAAACGCGTAAGAGATCACGTTTCCATGGCGACTGCTTGTACCTGAGGCACCATACCACCACGAGTTGTCCACAACGCCGCCGAACGCATGGTGGATGCACTTCACATCTGACCCAGAGTTATGCTTCCAAATCCACCGGAAATTCCGGCATTAGCAAGACGCCCGCCAGGCTGATCGCCATTTGTCGCATCGATCTTGCTTTCAAAGTGATAGACTGCAGTGAGTCCTTCGCCGGCTTCGTTCGAGCCCTTGATGCCCCAGCGGGATCCGCCCATCAAAGACGTTTACATCACTGGCCGATGATTTAACACCAGCACGCAGTGAACCGTACCAGCTGGCTTTCGCAAAGACGGCGGAGGGTACACTCAGCACACCCGCGAAAACCAGAATGGCCATAAATTCGACAGATCCCCATCAACCAGAGGTTTTCTGCAGGTTTATCGTGATTTTAGGTTTTGATCTTCTTGAAATAACAAATTGAAGCCGTGAAATTCCTTTCTTTGTCTATGGATACCCCGTTTTTGTCAAGTCTTGATTTTGAATCAGTTCATTGCTCAACCATCTCGAAGGTTTTGGACTATCCGGACCGACGTAGCACCGATCAGTGCGATGCCTTAGAACAACGGCTCCAGTCTCCAGAACAGACTCCTGCGAATCGAACAGCAATGCTCACCGGCATTCGCCTACCTCATTCAATCCGCTTCAGTATCTGAAGAGACAGTGCCTAGTATTGTGTGCAGACCGACGCTCGCACGCATTCGAAAAATAAAGCACCAATCAGCTACCATTGATGATTCTGATGTAGGCACTCGAAACGTTCTGCCTAATCACTGTGCGTTTATTCAAAATCTGCCGGGGTCACATCCCCCAGACCGTCACGCAGTGCTTTCCAACCGTCTCACAGCGGCTGAAAATCTTCTCCTGCCAAGTACGTTTCTTCGACTGGTCGAATATGACCAGATGGCCTTCATCAGAACCGCAACCATCCATGTACCTCGAAATCTGTTCCAGTCCCTCGCTCACCGTGCGTTCCAAGCCGCCGCGCCGAAGCTTGCACTCGATCACCACATTTTGTCTCTCCTTCCCCACTCCCCACACCACCAAAAGGTCGGTGCGCCTGCGGCCTATGCCATACTCCCGCTCAATTCGTCCGCCGGCATTGACCACCCGCTGCAGAAACGCCTGCAGCAGCAGCTGAGGTCCCGCCTCCTTAAAGTCGAACCGCTCTATCCAATGCTCGGAATTCTCCCGGAAAAACTTCTGAAACGTCTCCATCAGACAATTCATTGCAAGCATTCCATTCTCAACAAACCAAGCCGTTTCGAATGGCAAGAATTCGTCATGAGATTTCAGCAGTTCACGCGGAATGATCTCGCGGTAAATTGGGTTCGCAATCTCAACCGGCGGCTTTTGCCTGATCAGCCCCAGATCCCGAATATAACGCACATCATCCGTGTCCAGTTCTTTTGCAGTGGGTTCGCCGCTCAGCACAGGCCCAATCACCCGCCTGACACGATCCTCCCGCAGCTTGTCCGCCAGCTGGTCAAGGTGCGTGTCGCGCCGCCGAATCAGCACCTCCCGGGCAGACATAATGTCATCAACCCCGATCGTCTGGCCGCGGTTCGTTATTGTTTCTGTGACTTCAGCAGCCAGCGCATTGACCAGCCATGGCTGTCCGCGGGTCGAACGCCAGACCTCTGCCAGGGCCTCGCCGCTCCACTTCTGCCCGGTGTCTTCGGTGTGCTGCTCCAGCAGCGATCGAGTTTCTCTCTCGTCGAAATCACCAAGCCGCAGGGATTTGGCCTTGATGTTGAACGCACTGCCTCCGGCAATGATTTCCTGCTCAGCACTTGAGTGTATCCGGTAGTCGCGCACATCCCGAACCCCACACAGCATTACGCTCTGAGGAAAGTGCTCGGGACGGCCCGGATATCCCGATCGCAGCTGGCGTAATATAGAAACCAGCGAGTCGCCAACCAGTGCGTCAATCTCGTCAATCATCAGCACCAGCGGCACTGGGTTCGACTCTGACCAGAGATGCAACACATCTTGAAATGCACCGTGCCCGCCAGATTTATTGAGAATCTGCGGCCAGATCTCATCGACGAAAGAATCATTGAGTCCTGACTTCGCTGCGCTGGCAAGTCGACTCAGAACCGTCTGCATCGCGATGTGCACGTCTTCGCGGGCAGTCTGGGCCGACTCAACATTCACATACACCGCGCGATACCGTCCGGTTGCATTCAACTCGTCGCGCAGCGCAAACAGCATCGAGGTCTTGCCGGTCTGGCGCGGCGCATGCAGCACAAAGTATCTTTCCCGCTCGATCAGACGGAAAATCTCATCCCGATCAACCCGCTCAAGCGGACTGATGTGGTAGTGGTCCTCCGGTTTGATCGGACCTTCAGTGTTGAAGAAGCGCATGAATCGAATTATACCCCTTGGATTTCAGCGCAATCCTGTTAGCTTGGCATGGCAGCCAGGCACTATTGCCTGCAGGTGCGTCGTGGCCACCAGTGCTTCAGGTAATTTCGCAAATGATCTATATAGCGCGTCAGTAGCACTAGCCGCCAAGGGTTTCACCCGCATGTCGGTCTGAACGTAGGTTCGCTCAGTCTGCATATGATAGAGGCGTGCATCTTCTACTTGACGTCTGAACAGAATCAGCTGGGTAATACCAGCCCGTCTGTTAACCGGTGATAAAAAATGTCATTCCTTACTTTGGATATCTGCAAAAAATATTTTGCAAACACAGTAGGTTTTAGCGTGAGGTCCGAAATTTTTAGATTTGCTGGAAATCAAAATTCAATTGCCGGACTTAGATTGGCAGATTAACGTTTCGTGAAAACAGACTGATGATTAAGCAATCGTTATTGAAAGTCAATTTCCAAATTGGTTAGAAACATTCCAGTTTGACCCAAGTCTACAAAAATTACAGGGTGCGCTAGCGTCGTTCCTATATGATGGCCATTCTGGTTTTCGCGGGTGTGCTGAGCGTTCCCTCAGCCGTGTTTGCGGAAGCCAGCTGGTACGGCTCGCTGCGTGCCGGTCTTAAATGCGTATTCTACTTAATCCGAACGCCGAATAAAGTTATCCGAACATGGAATAAACAGTTATCTGAACGCGGCACCTGTTTTCGGAACCGGCAGTGTCTTTCTCAGTGTCTTTTTCAGTCTCTTATTTAACGATGAAACACCTCCCGATGTCAAGTCAGAATCAGCGTTCAATATGCCAAGGAGCGTAAATAAGTCGGTTGGCAACCCTGTTAAAAAACCCGTAGGCAAGCGTGCCTGCACGCTTGAACTTGCCGTAGGGAATTTTTCACAGGGTTGGTAATGGACTTATTATGCGGGGCCTGGCTCATGCGTCGCCGCCGGTTCCAGTGCGTTTCGTTTTCTCATCGACTCGCCCTGCAGCGCAATGCGGTGGGCATTGTGAATCAGCCGGTCCAAGATGGCATCGGCCAGCGTCGGGTCGCCGATGGCTGAATGCCAGCTGTCGACCGGCAGCTGGCTGACCATGGCGACCGAGCGGCGTCCGTAGCGCACATCCATCAGTTCCATCAGGTCGCGCCGGTCGGCCGCCGTCAGCGGCTGCAGGCCCCAGTCGTCGATGATCACCAGCGACACCTGGCCGAGGCGCTGGATGAACTGATGATACGAACCGGTGGCTCTGGCCTGGTCGAACTGCGACAGCAGCGACGGCAGACGCAGGTAGCGCACGTCGTGATTGAGCAGGCACGCCGAGCGTCCGAGTGCGCAGGCCACATGCGATTTTCCCGAACCGCACGGTCCGGTGATCAGCAGGTTCTGGGCTTTTTCGATCCAGCCGCAATGGCCCAGCTCGGCGATCTGCTGGCGGCTGAGGCCGCGCGACGCGCGGTAGTCAATGTCGTCGAGGCTTGCGGCGAGGCGGAAACCGGCGCCTTTGATCAGCCGCTGCAGGCGGCGCTGATGTCGGCACTGCAGTTCGTGATCGACCAGCAGACCCAGCCGTTCAGTGAACCCGAGATCCTCATAAGTGCCGGGCTGCTCAAGCTGGTGTTCCAGCGCCTGCGACATCGATCCCAGCGACAGCTTCCTCAGATTGGTCAGTACCTGTCTGTTCATCATGCACCCCTCACTTGAACTGGTCTGCGCCGCGCAGGTTTTCGTGATCCTGCGGCAGCTGCAGATCCAGCTCGGCGGACTGGCATCGCAGGTCGGCGCCATTTGTCAGAATCTCCCGAATCTGTGCGAGACGGCTCAGTCCCTGCTGGTTGGCGATGCGGCAGGCCGCATTGAGGCGCACATTGTCGTATTCGCGGCTCAGCGACAGCAGCCCCAGCGCCTTGCGGCTGACCTGCTGGACATGCCGCGCCTCGCTGATTCTTGCCTGCACGAACGCGCGGCAGTCCTCGCCCACCTCGGCGGCCCAGCCCTCGATGCGCTCGGCCGTCCATTTGTGCATGAACTCATGCGCCCTGGGCATGTGCGAATCCACAGTCGAGTGCCCATGCTGCGGCTGTCTGACATGCATGCACACCTGCCGGCCCTTGAAAAACACCGTCACCACATCGGCATCGGCGCGGATCTCAACCGCTTTGCCGACCAGCTCGTGGGGCACCGAATACCAGTGCCGGGCATACTGGACGTGATAGTCGCAACCGACTTTTGCGGTTCTGATGTCAAGTGCATGAAACGGTGCCAGCGGCAGCGGCCGCAGAGCCGGCCGGTCAACCGACTCGAAGATCTCCCGGCGGCTGCCCGGACGATCCGAAAACGGCCGCTCGTTGAGCTGCTCGATCCGGCCGCGGACCGCCTGGTTCAGCTGCGAAAGTCTCTCGAAGCGCTGATTGCGAAGCGGCGCCAGAACCCACCGCTGAACCTGCTGCACCGCATTTTCCACAATCGCCTTGTCCTTTGGACGATACGGCCGCGCCGGCATCACCGCCACATCGTAGTGTGCCGCCCACTGCTGGTAGACGCCGTTGGCATCCGGATCGTAACGGCAGGCTTTGCTGACCGCACTTTTCAGGTTGTCCGGCACGATCAGGTTCGGCGCCCCGCCAAAATATTCCAGCATCTGCGTGTTGCACGCAAGCCAGTCCTCAAGACCCTGCGTCCACGCCGCACGCGCATAGGTGTAATGCGACACCCCCAGCGCACCGACGAAAATCTGCGCCCTGCGCACGCCAACCGCAGCAGTCAGGCCCGAGTAATCCACATAGGCCATGTCGCCCGGCACATGATCCATGCGCATCGAGCGCCGCCCCTCTTTCGCCCATGCATTGTAGCAGCGGCAGAACCAGGCGTAGCTGTGGGCGTAGCCCTGCCGTTCGCAAAGCTCCTGCCACAAAAGCTTCAACGTCACCGACTTCAGACCCAGCTGACCGCGCACCCAGGCATAATCCACCTCATCGGCGCGCCCGGCGCACCCGGACCTCGGATATAAAATCCGCATCAGCTCAGCCTCATCCATGCCCTCGGCCTGCGGCCAGCTCACACCGGCCCGCCGGGCCTGGGCCAGCACGTTGTGAACCGTCGCGGTACCCGCATCAAGCACCTCGGCAATGCGCCGCATCGGCCAGCCGTTTTCGTGATGCAGCCTGAGTATCTGTTTATGTTTTCTCATCGGAATTCTCCTTCTCGTCATCTGACGCCTCCCTGACTTCAATCGCCACTTAAAACTGCGATTGATACGAAAAACGCCTGCAATAGTCAAATTGCACTGACAGAAACCGCCGCCGAAAAACCGACCTCCAGCATCCTGCAGATCAGCCGTACTGCGCGTTCGGATTAGGTTTATTCCGCGTTCGGATAAGTGTTTATTCCGTGTTCGGATTAGGTTTATTCCGCGTTCGGATAAGTGTTTACTACGCGTTCGGATAAGTGTTTATTACGCACTTAAATCGTCGGACAGCAAAGTAAGCGTGTTTGATGGTGGGTCTCGCTGGGGCATCAAGGGCTCGCACGAGGCCGGTGAAGGACTCTCAGCCGTGTACCGGTTTGAGCACAAGATGAGCACGGAAAATGCGGGTCTGGGCGGCGGTGGTCGTCTTGCTTATGTCGGACTTTCAGGTGGATTTGGAACCGTGACCGCGGGTCAGATCTGGAGTGCGTCTTACAATTCGTTCGGTGCCGTGACGGACAATTCGTGGTTCTGGGGTGATGCGCAAACCGCCTATCGTCACGGAAATGCGATTTCCTATGCGTTTTCGAACGATCTGATGAGCCTGCAGCTTGATGGGCGTTATGGTGGACCAGAAGGAAATGACACGGACCCGGACACCGGCCTTCAGGATGTTGAATTCGGTCTGAGCATCAATGTCGGCGACATCGGTAAAGTCGCACTTTCGCATCAGGACGACAAGTATACGATGAAGGAGCAATTTTTGGTAGCGACTGAAGCCGCAGGCGCATACAATGCTTATAACGATTCGACATGGCAAACCGTAACCAACTCAATTGCAGCGGAAATCTCAGTGAGCGATCTGACTGTTTATGTTGGTTCCCAAAAAGAAAAGGTATCCAATACTACAGGTGCCAGACCAGATGCCGGTTATACAGATCTCGTCGTCAGTGACTTTGATGATCCCACATCTGCGGACGATACCTTCTCTATAGCCAACTCTGATGCCACCCATGGTAGCGAGGCCCCCGATACTGAGCAGAAAACCACATTCTTCGGAATCCGTGGCGGCTTGGGAGATACCGGTCTCAGTTATGTCTTTCAGTGGAGAGACAAAAAGGACAGCCATAAACCCTGGGTGCTTTCTTTGACAAAGGGACTCGGTGACAGCGCGGCGCTGATTATTGAACATGCCAACAATGACGGTGATTCAGCGAACGTAACTGGCGTGGCTCTGGCAGTTCACTTCTGACAGGTTCATTCAGTTTGAATCCTTTCATATGCCCACAGTTGACAACGGAGGATAAATATTAGAAAATATCGGCATGCAAATTGGAATGCGCCAATTCAGTGCCGGCACTATCGAAGCGTTGATCAAGGAGTCGGAACGTCCATCGGTCAGCCTCGGAGATCTTGCGCGGTTATTATGCCGGTTAGACGACTGGCATGACAGCCAAAACCGGCCGATGATCAGTTCGGCTCGCAAAACTGTGGTGAAGCTGGCTGACAAAGTGGGATTTGCATTGCCCGAGAAGCGGGCGGGGGTTCCGGAAACCCGGGTTTCCGCCTCTGCGCCTGAGGGGCTGGATTCATTGCAGCGGTCTCGTCTTCAGTTCAAGGACTTGGGCGACATTCGCGTTGCGGTGATTGACGGTTGCGAACAGCGCCGCAGCTGGGATGCGATGATGGAGAAGCATCATCCCAACGGATTCGGTCGTGCACCGGGTGCGCAGCTTCGCTACTGGATTGTTTCATCCGAATATGGGATTGTTGGCGGGATAGGGTTTGCTGCCGCGAGCTGGCATCAAAAGGCGAGAGACGAATGGATTGGCTGGAGTCAGGATGCGCGGGTGTCGAATTTGCAAAAAGTGATCTGCAACCAGCGGTTTTTGCTGATTCCGCGGGTTTATGGGCTGGCATCGGTGGCGCTGGAGCGGGTATCGAAGTGCGTTGCCAGTGACTGGGAGCGTTGCCATAAGGTTCGTCCGTTATTGATGTATACGTATGTTGATGGGTGTTACCGGGGCAGCTGTTATGGGGCTGCCGGGTGGCACAAGTGTGATCGGTTCACCAGCGGTCATGCCCAGCGTCGTGCGCAGCCTGGGACGCCGAAAGCGATTTGGTTCAAGCCGCTGTCCGATGACTGGAAAGATCAGTTATGCAGGGAGCAATACCGTGCGATCACAAAGCCGAAGGCGGTATATTTGGATGACAAGGCGCACTGGGCAGAGCGGGAGTATGCGCGCACGAGTCACAGTGACGGTCGGGTGCGCGGGCGGATTATTGCGATGGGCAGGGCCTGGGTGGACCATCAGGGCAAGTCGATTGCTTCGATGTTTCCGAATCGTGCGGACCGCAAAGGTGCGTATCGGCTGTTGTCGAATGAGCAGGTGAGGATGGAACATATATTAGAGCCGCACCAGGCGTCGCTGGCAGAGCGTTGTGAGGCAGAGTCAGTGGTGCTGGCGGTGCAGGACACGACGACGCTGAACTATCACGGACTTTCTGAGACGGAAGGTCTGGTCGGGATAGGCGGCCGCGGCAAGGGCGCCAGCGGGATACTGGCGCATTTTGGGATTGCGGTCACTGAGACGGGACGCACGCTGGGTGTGTATGCGCTCAATGCTGGATTTCGCAGGACCGACAAAAAAGTTCTTGAATCGGAAAAGGCAGACACCGATGAGAAAGAAAGCCGGCGCTGGATGGATGGGTTGCTGCGTGCGCGTGAGTTGTCTGATGCGTGCAGCAGCACCCGTGTGGTGACGGTGTGTGATCGGGAAGCGGATTTGTGGCCGTTATTGCGTGATGCGCAGGATCACGGCGATGGGCTGCTGGTTCGCTCGAATGCGGCGCGCAAGCGCAAGGTGATATTAGAAGACGGCAGCGCTGAGAAGCTGGATGCGCATATGAAAGGCCAGCCGGTGACAGCGCACAAGACGATTCGGATTGCGGCGTGCGGCGGCAGGCGCGCCCGCAAGGGGCGCAAGGCAAGGCTTGAGATCCGCGCCTGCGAGGTGACGCTGAGGGCGCCTGCGGCAGTGAAAGACAAAACCCCGGTGAAGATGCTTGCGCTAAGCGTGGATGAGATGGGTGTTTCACCGGATCAAAAGCCGCTGCACTGGCTGCTGCTGACGACCGAGGGTCAGGCCAGTGTCGACAATGTTCACAAGATTGTCCGCTGGTATGAGAAGCGCTGGCATATTGAGACGTGGTTCAGTGTATTGAAAAACGGCTCAAAAATCGCCACGCGTCAGTTTGACCATGCGGATGATCTGCGCAAGTGTCTGGTGTTTGATGCGGTGACTGCCTGTTACATTCATGATTTGAACTACATGGCGAGAAACAATCCGGATGTCAAGGCGCGCAATGCGGTTGGAAACGATCAGGTTGCGTGTCTCTATGAGTATCGTTATTACCGCGGCATCACGCGTGTGCGCTCGCCGCCGGGACACGACCCAACCATCCGCCAGTTCGTCATCGATCTGGCGGGTGTTGCAGGGTTTGATTCAAGAAAAAGTCAGCCGCTGCCGGGAACTCGAAAATTATGGGAAGCCTACGAGATCTTTACACCGGCACTGGTTTATCACAGAGGAGTAAATGCAGAAAACAATTCAAAATGATTCGATCTTTATATGCGAGTCAACTGTGGGTAGATGAAAGGTTTGAATCGAATGAAACGGGGTGCGGAAGCACCCCGTTCTTATTTGGTGGTTAACCGGGGATGGAGCACACCAGATTGAAGGCAGATATTATTCCAGTGCTCCATCTAAACCATATTACAAACGAATCCGACCGTATACGGGAACTCATGTGTAACTACCAATTGAAAATTCCCAGTTTGAAGTCGAAAATCAGGTTCAAAGAAAACCAATCCACCGTTGCTTATGAAAATCGAAACCTTGGTTGTGCTGTGCAATGGTTGAGTATGGAATCGCCGATGACTGCAGAAGCGGCAAGACACGGCTCTATCTGAAGGTCGGCCTCCGACGATTAACTGTGTCAACCGAAGTTTTATTCATCAGGAGCCTAAACACTTAACAGGAATCCCCATTACGGTATATCCTATCAATTAACACACAAAAAATTAGGGTGTCTTTAGCACCTGAATTATTTGTTCATAGCGTGTGCGATTTTGTGGTTACACAAATTAGAACGGGGTGCTTTCGCACCCCGTTTCATTCATTTCAAGCTGAATGAATCTGTTAGAAGTGAACTGCCAGAGCCACTCCAGATTTGTTGGCTGAATCGTCATTGTCGGCATGTTCAATGATCAACGCCGCGCTGTCGCCGAGACCCTTGGTCAATGAAAGCAGCCAGGGTTTCTGGTTGCTGGACTTCACATCTCTCCACTGAAAGACATAGCTGACGCCGGTATCACCCAAGCCGCCACGGACTCCGAAGAAAGAGGTTTTTTCCTTGGCTTTGACATTACTATTTGTACAAGGTCCGGAGAAACCACTATCTGCATCTACATATACCCCAGTACAGTCATACGACACAGATTGGGTGCCGGCGTATGCCGTCAGATTGCTCACGGAAACCTCTGCGGCAAGTGTTGCCGTCTTGGTTCTCCATGAGGTGTCACCGGCATCTAACTCACCTGCGGTACTCCCTCCTAGGTCGTCTTCACTGTACTTGTCGTCCGTATGCGCAAGCGCAACTTTTCCCATATCGCCAACATTGACGCTCAGGCCGAATTCGGCTTTCTGCAGGTCTTCGGGTTCATCAGCACCACCATAAATCATGTCGGCTTGCAGTGACATCAGATCGTTCGCAAACGCGTATGAAACCGCCTGCCCATGGCGATAACTCGTTTGCGAATCACCCCAGAACCATGAATTGTCCGTAACTGCACCGGCCGAGTTGTAAGCAGCACTCCAGATCTGACCCGCGGTCACGGTTCCGAAACCACCGGAAAGTCCGACATAAGCAAGACGCCCTGCAGGCTGACCTGCATCTACCGTGCTGATCTTGTGCTCAAACCGGTAAACGGCGGTGAGTCCTTCACCGGCCTCGTTCGAGCCCTTGATGCCCCAGCGGGAACCGCCATCGAAAACGCTAACATTGCTGTCCGATGACATAACACCGGCGCGCAGCGAGCCGTACCAGCTGGCTTCCGCAAACACGGCTGAGGGAACGCTCAGCACACCCGCGAAAACCAGAATGGCCATCAAAACTGGAGATTTTCCAAGAATCTAATTTTCAAATTCATTGCAGATAGGCAAGTAGAAAATTACTTTCAAGCGGATGAATAGTACTGCTTTTAGATAGCGTCTTGGCCAATATATTCGTAATTCTGAACTGTTAACACCATTCTGTTTCAGCCACACAGGCACTCATAATTTGTTTCACCCAAATCCGTAAATGGAACAAATTAATGACAGCCAATCCAGCGAATGCAGCGTATTGGAGTCGATATCGAGTATTGACCAGAGCAGCTGCCGAGCGAACATCGGGTGGAGTGCGATATTGAACTAATGATTAGTTCAGATGATCAGTTGCAGCAGAATTTTACCGATGAGCTAGCCAAGGCCGTAAGGCCGCTGGCGCAGGAAATAACCAGTTCCAACAAGCTGTACAGCCTGCATGCACCGGTGGTCGAGCGCATCATTAGAAGCAAGGCGCACAAGTGCTACGAGTTCGAGGTCAAGGCCAGCATTGCGGTGACCAATCGCAGCAGCTTCGTGGTCGGTGGGATAGCTCTGCTGGGCAATCAGTATGACGGTCACACTCTGAAGCAAGCCCTGATCCAAGTGCGCGCGTTGTCCGGACAGCACATCGAAGAGGTGTATGTGAGCCGCGGCTACCGCGGCAATGATGAAACCGAAAGAACGGGTTACATCTCGGGCCACGGTGCGGGGTGACCGCCCGCATCCGAGCATGTCTGAAACGCCGCTAGGCGATTGAACCGATCATTGGTCATCTGATAACCGATGGCTGGCCGGGCCGCAACCATCTCAAAGGTGTCGAAAGCGACGGCATGAATGTGCCACTGAGCTTTGCCGGACACAATCTGCAGCTGATTCTGAAACGCTCGAAGGATAGTTGTGCCCAATTTTTTCGCTCAGTCTTTCACCGGATTATTCGCTGGAAACCAATGCCTTCGAGGTTAGATTGCGGTTTCGGAGCCTTAAGCCTAGTCTGACGCCGTTTTGAGCTCCGACTACCTGATTTCGATCGCTTCGAAAATCAGCAGAAATTTCAATTTATTCAGAGCGGACAATTTAGTGAAGACCAAGATAATGGAAAATTGAAGGATTAAGCATTCGATTTAGTAATGGATCCCTATCCTCACAGTTCTTATTGCAAGAGTATTGAATACTCAGTGCGACTACGCGTTGCTCGTGTAGAGTAGTAGGCAGAACGATTAGCAACTGAACTAGTTTCTAAGCATTAGACTGCACAACACTGCAATCTGCTGCAGTAAACTTCAATCATAGGTACCAGAGTACAGGAATTCTGGTATTGCTTCTAGTTACAAACTCTATATTTACCAGAAAATTAATTATTTTCTCCTCAATTGATCACGTAATTGATCAATTGTGATGCTCTCATGCTTCCCACAGCATCTTGAAAGGAATGGCAAACATACTGGGATACATTTGTTGAATTTTCTCGCCATCGTAAATTACTGCTCCACAAGTAAATTGTTTGCCGCAAATTTCCATTAATCGTTTCAATCCTTTGAAGTCGTTCGGACGAACAGTTGCACGCGCTTTAACTTCAATACCGACAATCTCTCCAGGTGCGCGTTCTAAGATAAAGTCGACTTCCCTCTTGTCTAGGTCTCTATAGTGGTTAATGTTAATTCTATCGCTCCGAATTGCAGCCATCTTCAGAATTTCTGAAAAAACAAAGCTTTCGAGTAGTGCTCCAAATTGTGTCCTATCACGTCGAAGTACTGTAGCGTTGATTCTGCGTATTGCAGCGAGTAATCCTGAATCAATAAATTGCAACTTCTGCGACTTAACGAGTCGCTTGCGCTCGTTATGGTGCCAAGCTCCTACTCGACGAACCAAGAATAGATTCTCCAGCAACAACAACCAGCGGTCTGCGGTTTTGCTATCAATCCCAATTTGTAACCCGATCGCCGAATGATTGAGCAAACGTCCCGAATATACCGCTGCAAGATCAATCAATTTGTTCAAATTGTCAGTTTTGTTTACTCTCGCAATCTCGGGCAAGTCTCGATTTGTTAGAATTTCAGCATATGTTCGCAACCAATGTTCTCGCCGATTGTCGTCGTTTCGCTCTATTGCTGTGGGGTAACCGCCTCGGAGAACTCTTTCGACAAGATTCTCTGTTCGTCCGACCATTCGAAGTACAGGAAAATCACATGAAAACAACCGGTCTAAAATTTCAGGTGCTGCATTGTGACATAATTCGGCTTGTGAAAATGGCATCAGCTCAATAACATCTATGCGCCCAGCAAGTGAGTCAGGGGAAATGGACCGTTGAAGAAGATCAACCGAGCCGGTTATCAGGAAACGACCAGGGCGTGGGTCGTCATCAACGATTCGTTTCATCGTCAGGAAAAGTTCAGGTGCGCGCTGAACCTCATCAATTACTACAGATTTGTAGTCCCTTAGAAAGCCATCAGGATCATCTACCGCGAATTCACGCTGATCAGTTTCGTCTAGTGTCAGATACGGACGCTCATCAGCGATAGCCAATCTCCGCGCAAGCGTTGTTTTTCCTGACTGACGAGGCCCAACGATAGCGACAATCCTTGTGTCTGCAAGTGCTGTTTTGACGCGATTCTCAACAAGACGAGGAATGTAGACAGTTGAGTTTTTTGATTTGTCAATCAACAATAATATTTCGACTCATAGTAAGGTGTTTTTTGGAAAAATAGTTCGACAATATTGGAATATATTAATTAAATATTTGGAATTTCATAATGATTATATTGGAATTAATACATCGCCATATCGGAATTCACTGCACTGAAAGTCAGTTTGAATTCAATGCGTAGTTTCTCAAGAATTTTATTTGCAATCTTCACCGCAGATTGGAGACTGGAAAATATTTTTCAAGCTGATATTTATGACTGCTTTCAGATAACGAATTGACGTTATTTTCGGTAATTATGAACTGGGAACACCATTCCAACCAAACAGGCACCCATACTATGTTTCACAACAGCATTTCAGTTCACTTATCATATTGTTATAATTAAGAATATTGAATGTGATTAACCTTAGTTTGAGACTTCTTCATCTTATTCCCTGAGCCAGTTCAATTGAATCATCCTTGGTTTTCATCTTCACCAGAGATACTTGGACGTGTCGTCCAAATACTCCAGCACGTTCGCTCAATCTCAGTTCCAATTCTCACTGAAGAATTTCGCAACATTTTGCTGGAAGAGGCAAAAAAATATCCGCTTCGGCCAGCCAAAAATACGGTTGGAACTGCATACAGCCTCGTTCACCAGGATATGTTGCTCCAAGATCAACTAAAGAGCGATGGCGCTTTTGCTGAACTGGTAGTTGCATTTCAGCAGCATTTTGATGAAGCCATCTCTGAGAACTCGTATTTTTCGGCACCAGTCGTATTCAATGACGTCATGCTTCAAAAATATGAACCAAAGAGCGGCGGAATCACACCTCACAGGGACCGAACCGACTATCGGTACATAATTTGTCTTTTTGTTTTGGAAGGATTTGGTCGTTTCTATATAGCGGACGACCGAATGAAGACAAATGCAATAGAAATTGCAAACCTGCCAGGCGATGTTGTACTAATGCCCGGGCCTGGATTTGTAGGACTCAATGACCGTCCATTTCACTATCTGGAAAACATTACTCAGGAACGCTGGGTCTTTGGCTTACGCCACGATCAGAGCAAACTCGATTGACCTGTCTCCCACTCATTGCTAATTTCCAGTAGTATCAGCAGAAATTTAAAACAGGTTAGTTTTCCACAAGTGACAACAGCGCATGGTTATGCCATCGCGCACTTGAAGAAAATACGCTATGCCTACAACAGTCCCTCTTC
This sequence comes from Arenicellales bacterium, assembly GCA_965220665.1. Lineage (GTDB taxonomy): Bacteria > Pseudomonadota > Gammaproteobacteria > Arenicellales > JAJDZL01 > JAJDZL01. The sequence goes on along the minus strand of CBDCQQ010000005.1, from coordinate 2,075,272 downwards.
TTCAAGTACTTTCCGGGCGACACGAAAACACTCAAGACTTTGCGGAACACCACAGTAGATTGCAATTACGTGAATTATGGAACGAATTTCTTCCTTGCTTACGCCATTTTTAAGCGCACCACGACAGTGAATTTCCCACTCGTGCATTTTGCCGAGTGCCCCGATCATCGCCAGATTCATCATTGAACGAGTCTTTGGGTCAATTGTTGTATCCGTCCAGCCAAATCCCCAGCACCATTCAGTCATAGCTTCCTGGAAAGGACGATTGAATTCATCGGCCGCATCCAGATTTTTCTGCACATATTCCTCGCCAAGTGTAGCCTTGCGTGCCTCAAGACCTTTCTCAAATAGTTCTTTGTCCATCAATTCCTCCTGATGACTGAGCAAAATGACTTCTCTGTTCCACAACCATGTCAGATTCAATGAAACAGTATGGCTGGTGAAAATTAGCCTAAAGGCAAAATAAGTTTTTACTGGGTTTGAATACCGGCTCGCATCCACTCCTGTAGCACTGCAATTGAGTGCTCAGAATGAACGCCTCCTTTGGGATCGACTACCAAAGGTCCTGGCCGATAGCCTCGATTTCGCATACCCCGCTGTACAGATTCAACCAACCGAATGTCTTCCGCAACCGTGGTCTGCAGATCCTGTTCAGCCAAAGCATCAATAACTTCGGAATCTTCTCCATCAACTGAGAACCATCCGCGTTGCACTTCAACATGGTCGACATCGATATCCCGCCAGCAATAGGTGTTCAAAATATTACCTGGATACACCTGAAATGAAAACATAGGCCAAAGATACCACGATGAGTACTTTCCCGCCGTGGTATTCGCTTCAAGATTGATCGGATAGCTCATTTTGTCGAGATTCTGACATTCAGTGGTGTGCCTGAGGCAGTATCCCTGGGGCTGAATATCGTAGGTTTCGGGTTTGATGACACCGTTTGAAAATGCTTTGTGATTGATTGGACAGTGATAGCATTCAGAGTAATTTTCAACCGACAGCTTCCAATTGCAGTTCTCCACCAGCTTTTCTACTCGAAATAGCTTTAACCGGTCGATTTGTGGAACAAATTCTCGAATTTCCTCATGTACATTTGGATACCACTCTTCCATAGAGCGGGCTTCGGAATCCAGATTCACAAACAGAAAGCCATGAAAATTCTCGAGTTTTGCGGAAGTCAGACAAATTTTAGATATGTCCAGACCTGGTACAGATGACAGGTTTCGGCCATATCGAAGCTGACCGTCAAGGTTATAAGTCCAGGCATGATAGGGACAGACAATCACGCGTTTGTTGCCAACACCAGTGACCAGTTCATGTGCCCGATGTTGACACACGTTGAAAAACGCATGAATCTTCCGCTCGCTGTCTCTGACGCAAAATAGACCCTGTCCTGCGATTTCAAAGGTAAAGTAGTCTCCTCTTTCAGGAATTTGCGATTCATGACCGGCATACTGCCAGGTAGTGGATAACGCACCCTCTCGCTCTCTCACCAATATTTCCGGTTCGGTATAGTACCGAGGTGGCAAATTTCGAGTCAGTTCGGATTGAGAGTTCATGAATGTCCGAGAAAATGGTTGAAAGCAAAATCTACCCTCAGATTTTACAATTCTTCAACAATTCTGGTGAATGCCAGTCTCACCGAATACTAGATTCAGTCAGTTAATAGATTCCTTTAATAACAATATCTTACAATCACTTCGTTAGACCTGCAAATCGTACAGAAAAAAACTTTTTCACTCATCTTAATTTTTTTACCAAAAAGTGCTTCGCTAAAGACTAATCTCGTTAATAATGCGCGTCTTTCTCATGACGTGCTTTATCCGATTTTCGTTGTTTCAAAACCAATTACCATCTGAATCCAATTTGCTTCCCGATACTGCTCAGGTAGTCATTATCGGAGGAGGGATTATGGGTTGTGCGCTGGCTTATCACCTCACCAAAGAAGGTCGGAACGACGTTGTATTGCTAGAAAAAGCAGAGTTAACCTCGGGGTCGACCTGGCACGCAGCCGGTCAAATCACCCGTTCTACTTCCAGCATCAATCTGGGAAAGTGTGTCGATTACAACATCAAGCTGTACGCGGGGCAGCTTCAGCAGGAAACCGGGCAGGCTGTTAGCTGGAATAACTGCGGTTCCATTCGTCTAGCATACAGCGAGGATGAAATGGATTGGCTTCGATACACTCTAAGCGTCGCTCGATCGCTGCAAGTTGAAATCGAACTGATCACAAAGACTCAAATTCGAGAGTTGCATCCATTCTACAGTCTTGACGGTGTTGCAGGAGGCCTGCACACTCCCGATGATGGTCATGTGGACCCGTCATCAGTTACCACTGCATTGGCAAGCGGTGCACGATCACGCGGTGCCAAAATCATACGACGCTGTCGGGCAACAGATATCAAACTTCAATCCGATAGCGAGTGGATCGTATCAACTGAAAAAGGGAGTATTCGATGTGAACACATTGTGAATGCTGGTGGCACGTATGCGCGTCAGATTGGCGAGTGGAGCGGCTTAAACCTGCCTATGGTTTCAATGACGCATCACTACGTAGTTACAGATACCGTTGAAGAGTTTCTTTCACTGGAAAGGGATTTGCCTGTCATTCGCGATGATGCCAAAGTATCCGGATACATACGAATGGAACAGAAATCCGGCCTGATTGGAATTTACGAAAAGGAAAACCCAAATGCTGTATGGGAAGACGGCTGTCCATGGGAAATTGAACACGAACTCTTTGACCCTGACTACGACCGGATACTTCCTTGGCTAGAAAACGCGATGGAACGTATGCCGGTGCTTTCCAATCTGGGTATCAAACGAACCGTGCACGGTGCAATTTCCCACCCTCCTGATGGCAATCCACTGATCGGCCCTGCACCCGGCTTAAACAACTACTGGTGTTGCTGCGGCACACAAATTGGCATTGGCTGGGGACCAGCACTGACGCGTGAACTTGCGCGTTGGATTGTTCATGGTTCATCTGACATATCCATGCGTGAATTTGATCCTCGCCGATTTGGCAGTTTCGCAACAAAAAGTTGGCAATTAACCAAAGGTAAGGAAGACTACTGCCTGCGTCATGAAATCCCTTTTCCTCATTACAATCGTTTAGCTGGTCGGCCGGTCTCTCCCAATCCGCTTTACCCTGTACTGAAAGGAAAGGGTGCGGTCTTTGAGGAAGTTTGTGGACATGAACGACCACGCTGGTACGCTCCATCCCATATGCAACCAGCCGATCAGTACTCTTTCAAACTAAACATTGTTGATGAAGTTGTCGGTGACGAGGTTCGTACCGTTCGAAGTAGCGTGGGTTTGATGGATATTTCGGCGTTTGCAAAATTTGAGCTTGCAGGTGAAGATGCCAGCCGATTGTTAGATTACATCTTCACTGCGAAAGCACCTGCGAATGTGGGTTCCATTGCTCTCGGATACCTGTTGAATCAGTGCGGGCGAATCGAGCTTGAATTAATCGCTGTCAGAACGGCAGGCAATCGATTTATGCTCATTTGTGCGGCATTCTACGAAAATCGACTGCTTGACCATCTTGCACAGCACTCCGCTAGAATGTCGGTTGAAATTGTCAATTTATCGCGCGAGTGGTGTGGATTATCAATTCAGGGACCTCTGTCCCGAAAGGTGCTGCAAAAAACCACCACAAGCAATTTGGAAAATGACAGATTTCGCTGGTTTACCGCCCAAATAATCAATGTCGCTGGACACCGTGCATTAGCGATGCGCATATCCTACAGCGGTGAATTGGGCTGGGAAATTCATGCACATCGAGACCACATTTTGGACATATACAATGCGCTATGGCGATCCGGTGAATCAGAAGGAATGGTGCACTACGGATCGTTTGCCATGAACGTTATGCGAATGGAGAAAGGTTTTAAAGGAGCATCAGAATTAACAAACGAGGTCACACTACCCGAAGCAGATGTAATGACGTTTGCAAATTTGAGCAAATCCGATTTCATCGGAAAATCCGCCACCGAGGCGAGCCTAAATTCAAAACTTCCATGGGTTTGTGCTTACCTGGCAATTAATCAGGTGGGCTCACATATTGGACATGGCGGCGAAGCCGTCCTACATAATGGTATTGTGGTAGGTTCAACTACATCTGTCGTCTACAGTCACCTTGCAAAATGCGCACTTGCTTTTGCATATTTGAAACCCGAATCAGCAAATCCCGATACTAAGTTGAACGTTCTTGTGGCTGGCGAACCAATAGATGCCAGGGTATTGAAAGAGGCTTACTATGATCCTACAGGACGACTGGCAAGAGGTCTGAATTCATGACAAAAATCCCTTCCTTAATGAGAGCTGTAGTGCTGACAGGTCATGGCGATATGGATAAACTGGAATACCACGACGACTGGCCCACTCCAAATCCAGGTCCCTGTGATGTTCTGATCCAAGTTGGTGCATGCGGTCTTAACAATACCGATGTAAATTCGCGTACCGCATGGTATTCAAAAGGCGTATCTGAAGCGACGACAGGCGAAACGTTTGAAACTGCGGAATCGGATGATGCCAGCTGGGGAGGTGCGGCAATTCAGTTCCCTAGAATTCAAGGAGCGGACATCTGTGGCCGAGTCCGTGCGATTGGAGAACGAGTGCCCAAAACCTTGCTTGATAAACGGGTAATGGTGGAAACGTGGATTCGTGACTGGAGTGACCCCGATAATCTAAATAAATGCGGTTACTTGGGCTCTGAATATGATGGCGGCTTTGCAGATTTTCTAAAAGTGGACTATAGGCAGGTTCACACTATTCAAAGCGATTTAACGGATATCGAGATTGCAACTTTTGCGACTTCCTGGTTAACTGCTGAGAATATGCTGAATCAGGCTCAAGTGCGTTCTGAAGATACAGTACTGATTACCGGCGCATCAGGCGGTGTTGGATCCGCTTTGATTCAACTTGCAAATCGAAGAGGTGCGAAAACGATTGGAATGGCATCAGATTCAAAACACGACCGCCTGAAGCAGTTCTCGCTCGATGCTCTCATCGGACGTGCACCTGATCAATTGAAATCAGAACTGAGAAACGTTATCGGAAGTGAATCGGTAACAGTCGTTTTTGATGTCGTTGGTGGCGATTATTGGCCAAATTTAATTTCCGTACTCTCCCGAAATGGCCGCTATGTCTGTTCCGGAGCGATTGCCGGCCCCATCGTTAACTTTGACCTTCGAACAATGTATTTGAACGATTTAACGTTTTTCGGATGTACAGTCGTCCCACGGGGGACTTTTGCCAACCTGGTGAATTACATTCAAAATGGCGAAGTGTCTCCAATAGTCGCGGCAGTTTACCCTCTCAAGGAACTGAAAATTGCGCAACAAGCAATGATCGATAAACAACATATCGGGAATATCGTGATTTCACTGGATCGCCATCCTGATGGTGACTCCGAGTAACGTAGCGTTGACAAAAAAATTTGTTCAATTAAAAAAGCAGGAATCAATTAATGAGACAGCGTGAGTGGATTCAGCGAGCGTACAAAGTCCTGCCCGCCGGGAACTTTGGCAATTTTGAATCAAGTGTGGTCATCTGCGAGGCCAAAGGTTCAAGACTGTGGGATGCAGATGGCAACGAATATATTGACTTGCTGCTCGCTTCCGGTCCGATGATACTAGGCCACGGGCACCCAGAAGTCGTGGAAGTCATTCTGGAACAAATCGGAAAAGGCACCACCTTTTTCGCCAACAATCCAGCTGGAATTGAACTTGCCGAAGTGATTTGCGATGCAATGGCATGTGCGGAGCAGGTACGATTTCTCAGCACAGGTGGCGAAGCCGACATGTACGCCATTCGGCTCGCCCGAGCATTCACTGGACGTGACAAGATTGTGAAATTTGAAGGTGGCTATCATGGTATGTCCTCAGAAGCGCAAATGAGCCTTGCACCTGAAAAACGTGTCGAATTTCCAAATGCGGTCCCGGATTCCGCTGGAATTCCAGCAGCGGTGCGGCAGGATGTATTAATCGCGCCATTTAACGATTCGGAAGTTACCGCTTCAATTATTGAAGCTCGTGCCAGCGAAATTGCAAGCGTAATCGTTGAACCGATGCAACGCTGCATTCCACCACAGCAAGGATTTCTTGAATTTTTGAGGGACATTTGCAATCAACACGACATAGTCTTGATTTTTGATGAAGTTGTTACTGGGTTTCGCTTGGCATATGGTGGAGGTCAGGAGTACTACGGAGTTGTTCCCGACTTGTGCACACTGGGAAAATTGATAGGCGGTGGATTTCCACTGTCTGCCGTTGCCGGACGCGCTGACATCATGTCGCACTTTGACAAAGCAAAGGTAGGCAGTGACAGGTTCCTGATGCAGGTTGGAACTCTGAGCGGCAACCCAATGGCTTCAGTTGCTGGACTCAAAACTCTGGAAATCATGCGAAGACCCGGACAGTATGAAAAACTTCGTCAGAACGGTAGTGCCATCCAACAGCACCTTCGCCAATCACTGAACGAATTTGAAATTGACCATCAAATTTTTGGAGAAATGTCCCAGTTCGATCTAATTTTCGCTGATCAATTTGTGAACGACTACCGGGATTCTCAGTCAGGTGATGCAACAATCATGACTCAATTCCTGCGAGAATTGAGAAAGAACAGAATTCTCAAGAGTCCAACGAAGTACTACATATCGCTCGCTTTGACTGAAGAAGATCTGAGTCAGATTGGCGAGGCGATACAGCAGTCCGTAAAAGCGCTAGTTGAAGTTGTATAACCAAAACAAGCGTTGATAACCGTTTTGGTAGTTTTAAAAATCAGATGAGCACCAACTCACTCTATTTCCCGCTAAAAGTTGAACTGGACTATTCCTATTCTCTGGGTGACCTTAAACCTTATTTTGATGCATTTCAGGAGGGACGTGCATTGGCCTCCGAGTGCCCTGAATGCCGTGAGGTCAAATTTCCTCCTCGATTGCAGTGCGATAAGGATGGAAATATGGCTGGCTGGAAAGAGTTGACCGGTTTGGGAACAGTCAAACGGATCACCGCTGGCAGAAACAAAACTTTGGCGCAGATTGCGATGGACGGCGCTGACAATCTATGCTTGGGCAGACTGGATGGAAAAGACCTCGTCGTGGGTGATCGCGTGCGACTTGAGAGGATTGATGCCACCAACATCGAACACCCCGCACAGTGTGCGGTATTCCGGCATATTGACTGAGAAGTTGAACGGCTGAGTCGTCTAGCCGCTATATTGCTTTTCCATCTCCTGACGAAGCTCGTGAGCATTCTGTTGATCGCCAGGCCTGACATCTTTCCACGTCACTAGATCACCTTTGGCAACGGGCCTTGTAATCTCAATACCTGAAGCCAGACCAATCGGTACAGCTTGTCGAGTCAGTGAATCAGCAGCGGGTAATATCTTACCCCAAACCGTTGAACCGCCCTCACCGTCTAGAAATTCACCGGCTGCAAGGTCTCGTTTTGCAACAGAAGCGACATCGGCCGCAAAGGACATAGGTATTCCAGTTGGCTCGCGGCGCAAAGCAACTGAAGCAACACTAACACCGAGTTCCAGACCGATTAAGTGATAGGGACGATAAAGCGCGGAATATTGTCCAGATTCATCAGTTACGAGACCATATTCTCGAAAACAACGTTTCACATACTCAGTGCTCGCTTCGAATACGACATAGACACCCCATCGAAGATCTCGCTCGACTTCACTTCCATCCCGATTGAGCGAAGAGATTACTTCCACCATACCTTTTTCGGTCAGTACTCCACCTTCATTTGCAGGCTTAAGGACCGTAGCGAGTTCCTCAACCGAGCAGGGCGGAAAAGAAAGTCCGTCAGATGGAGGCGTCAGACCTGTCGCATTCGCCACAGCAGCCATTTCGATACCAGACTTCGTTCCGTCCAGAAACGAATTGAACATTTTGCTATTCATCCCACCTAACTCAGCCTCGGTTCGAGTCAAACCGTAGTAGTCCCAAACAGTTTCTGGTGTAGATGAATGATAGTCGGGTAGATACTTTGTTCCCTTGCCGGCGCAAATCACATCAAGTCCCATCGTACGCACTGTGTCGACCTGTTCAACAATCAGTGCTGGCTGATCACCATAGGCAAGCGAATAAATGACATCGTTTTGTCGTGCTTTTTCAGCCAGTAGTGGTCCAACCAGCACATCAGCTTCAACGTTGACCATCACAATGTCAATGCCACGTTCAATACTAGTGGATGCGTGACTTGCTCCAGCTATAGCATCGCCAGTGGATTCGATGACCACATCAATCAGATCTACATTCAGTACATCGTCCAAGTTGGAAGTGAGCAGAACCTCATCGGAGGACGGTTGATGATTGACCAACGAACTTGTAATTTGCCCGGCATGTAGACCCGCAGCCTGCAGATTTTCTTTCGCCCGTTCGACATTTAGGTCACAAACTCGGTCAAGCCGCATACCTGGAGTTCGGATAATCTGCGACATAAACATTGTTGCAAACTTTCCAGCACCGATGATGCCAACCCGAATCGGATCGCCGACCGCTTCGCGTTCACTAAGTAATTGATAAAGATTCATTGCTGCCCGCTCATAGAAAACGCATGCATTATCACATCAATTTCTATACTGAATGCGAAATAATTCCATCAGCTGCACTCAGTCATCGTCACGCTGACGATTTAAGTAAAGGGTCTGGAAGGCGAACGAACCAAGTGATTGAGAAATCGAACAGGCACAAAAAAGCAAACTTCTAAGTGAAATTTGCTTAATGTGAATTGGAGAGGAAATAGTGAGCATCCTTGCTCAGATGTCCATCCTTGTGGTTTGCTTTCTCCTTAACTGTCAACCATCCTAGAAAATAACATCAAGAAGAACGGAAACTTGTAAAAAATTATAGGCAGGTGCAAATTGGTTTCCAGTATATATTTTCATAGTAACATGAATATATATTCATGTATACTTATCTACAAAGTCACCTTATCCTTTGATTATAAATATTTTGAAATTATTCAGAACTAAATGAATCTACATAGTTAACTTCTGGAGACAGTTCATGACGCATCGACTTCCTCCAATCGCAGCCCTTCGGGCACTTGAGGCAACTTCCAGGCATCTAAGTTTCACCCGAGCGGCAGAGGAACTATTCATCAGCCAAAGCGCAGTCAGTCACCAGATTCGCCATATAGAAGAAATCTGGGATTTCAAACTGTTCGAACGCCAGGGGAGGCGATTGATCATTACCAAAGAAGGGCAGATGATCGTTCCGGTCGTACGGGACTTTCTTGACAATATGAGCCGGACACTCAACGAAATCACCAATCAAGAGTCTCGTACATCCATTCGAATCAGTCTGGTGCAGTCTCTGGCCGTCAAGTGGCTGGTACCAAGACTCGGAAAGTTCAATGATATGTACCCAGAAATCAGCGTCTGGATTTCAACAACGGATGATTTGGTAAACTTTAGTACCGATGAAGTTGACATTGCCATTCGACTTGGCGACGGGAACTGGCCTGACTTGCAAGTCGACACACTGCTTAGGGAGTACGTTTTTCCGGTTTGCAGTCCAAGTTTTCTGAAGCGATTTTCAGCGCCTGAGCATCCTGCGGATTTACTGCGCTATCCATTACTCTACCGCCACGCGTTTGATATCTGCCCGCGTTGGCGCGACTGGTTCAAAGATGCCGGTATAGCAATCAAGAAATTACCACGCGGGTCTCATTTTCCAGATACGGCGATGTCAATACAAGCAGCAATTGACCATCAGGGTATTGCTTTGGCGCGAAGCGCTCACGTCGAGATGGACCTTGCATCAGGTCGATTGGTTAAGTTATTTGACATTTACAGCGAATCGCCGGTTTCCTATTTTCTGATTTGTCCCCACAAGTTGGCTTCCCAGCGGCGAATTTCAGTTTTTCGAGAGTGGCTCCTGGAAGAAGCTGCAACTTCGCAGAAAGCTTTTGACCGGGTGATGCGGGGTCAATCAGGACACCGTTCAAAAATCATGGCTTTTGAAATCTGATTTTTACTCAAGAAAAACTGCGTTCACTCACCTTTGACTGGAAAGTCCTTCAATCAGACTCAGCAGCATCCACCATGGCATAAATGTCGATTTCGATCACCATGGATTCGTACGCCAGAACCGGCAAAGGAACACCAGTAGACGCGGGTCCGACTTCGCTGAAATAAGAAGATCGTATCGGCAGATTCTCGTGCAAGTCGTCTGCACCACAGTCGCCTTTGTAGACTGCCAAGACCTTGCAAACATCGTCGTAATCCGCCCCCAGATCCTTCAATAGGGTTCCAATGTGCTGCATTGCCTGGTGGGTTTGCGCAGTTAGGTCGTCAGGATGAACCGCACCTCCCTGCTTATCCAACGACACCTGTCCACCAAGAAATATCATTCCGTCACATTTCAAGCCATGTTTGTATGGGAGATGAACATGCCAATCCCACAGACTATCGGGCCAGGAATGGGTTCGCGGTAAGTAGCCGCCGTCTTCACCTTGCATTGCTGCTGCCGCTATCTTGATAAGTACTTCAGCATCTGCATGTCTCGGGACAGGAATTCCAGTCGCCGCAGGACCAGGTTCCTTGAAATATCCCGCAAACGCAAGCGAAGCTGCTTCAAAATCCCCGATTCCGGAACCGCCCGCATACCAGCGGTTAATTTTGACGATGTCGTCAAAACTCGCGCCAATCTCACACAGCACCTTTGAAATTCGACTCGCAACGGCATTTGTTTGTCCAACGATGTCTCCCTGACAGACGACTCGGCCAGTATCGTCTGTTGGATATTGCCCTGAAACAAAAATCATTTTGTCGGAGCGTATCCCATCGACAAATGGTTTGGGTAATCGAGTTGCACCGTTCAACCGTGTATGCGTCCTCGTCGTACCTTCACCTGACGGTCGACGCATGGCACAGCCTTCAATTTCAACCATCATGCCACTGTATGCGAGATATGGCACCGGGATTGCGGTTACCGTGGTTTGACACTCAGCTGGCAGATAGTCTGCTACTTGCTGGAGGAACTCAAACTCGTCAATTGACCCATCGTTGACGTAGAAACAAAGCAGCACGACCAGGTCAGAAAAACGGCATTCAAAGTCATCCAGCACTCGCTCAAAGTACGCCATGCTATTCTTGGTTTGGGTTGAGAGATCTCCTGCATTTTGAACCTTCCCCTTTTCATTCAGGTCCACCTGGCCTCCAACCCAGATCATCGAGCCGCATCGAATGCCATGTTTGTGGTTGATCAGGATTGGCCAGTTCCAGTGATTATTCGGCCAGCTGAAATGTTTATTCATCTGCTCTTCCATTGTGGTGGTTTGTGAATCAATTTCCAACCAATGCGGTCGAATTTTTTAAAATCCGTCTAGAAAATTCGTCGAGGTAAATCTGCGATAATAGGCGTTACAGTCCACAAGAACCCTAGTGCGGTGAACGAGTCATGCTGAAAAAATTTGCGATTCCAGTCATTTTCCTGGCAGTTGGATTTGGAGTTGGTTTTGCTGCTGGAATTTATGTTCTTCCGATTTATATTGAATATAAGTCTAAACCACAGCAGGCAGTTAATGTTGTACAGGCCGAAGCAACAGACCCGATTGGACAGTTTGATCGAAACAGTCCAGGTTCAGACGCACTTCACTGGGGCGAAGGTACAGTGCGGATTTCGAGTGACAAACTTGTTTTTGAAGAAGACGTTGAATTCGCACCCGGTCCTGATTATCGAATCTATCTGTCACGTAAATTTGCAGATACCAAAAGTGATTTTGCCAAGATCAAGTCACAAGCCGTTGAAATCTCAAAACTCAAGACTTTTTCCGGACCGCTGGAGTTTGCGTTGCCGGAAGGTTTGAATGCACACGAGTTTGACAATGTTATTGTCTGGTGTGAAACCTTTTCCATGTACATTGCCAGTGCCAGGCTGGAGTAAGTTGCATTCGGTCTCCGCTTGAGCAGACCACAACACTTTTAATTTGACATAGCGGCCCTCAGCAACCAGTCAGATTTGGTTTTGATGCAGTCTGTTCGGAAACAGTAGAGCAACAGCTTTACCGATCCGTCAGGCAGACCGAGGGAGCATTGGACAATTCGAACTTTGTCGATTCACACCTCATTTCATTGCTGAACAGCCTGCCATCAAGAATCACCGAAAAACGGCAGGTTGCTGTTTGCGAGAAATGGGAGTATTCTTTGGTGCCGGAAAACGCCCCGAACCTGAACACAAAGTTCCACTCAAGTCCAGACAAACCTGAGAAAACTACATACTCGCGAATAGAAGGCATGTTTGAACCCTGTGTCTTACTTGGAAGATGAAGTTCAGGATAGTCAGTTTGCGCGATACATTTGGAACACGAAAGAATTGTGGCAAAAGCCAACAGAGCTGGTTTTCGACCGCACCGGAATGTTATCTGTAAACGAAATCCAGCACTCTGTGAGGTTAGCGATACGCTGTTTTTGTATTGAATGACTATCAATCATAGGTAATAATGCGGGTTTAACACTATTCTCACATTCATTGACCCGTGACCATTAGAATCGAAAGGTCCGGGCACGTGTGGACGGTAATCAACTCACGTCCCGAAGCCCGAAATGCAGTTAACCCTCAAAACGCACAGGCGCTTTATGATGCCTTTCGCGAATTCGATCACAACGAAGATGCCCTAGTTGCTGTTTTCTGGGGTGAAGGCGGTGCCTTTTGTGCGGGCTGGGATTTGAAGCACGCGGCATCACTGACAGGTTCGGAAGGCATCGAACAGTACAATTTTTCAGACGAAAGTGAAGCGTCGATGGGCCCAATGGGTCCAAGCCGTCTGGACCTCTCAAAGCCAGTCATTGCAGCGGTCGCCGGCCCCGCGGTTGCGGGTGGAATGGAACTGGCAATGTGGGCCGATGTTCGAGTCATGGAAAAATCCGCCTATATGGGTGTTTACTGTCGGCGTTGGGGAGTACCGCTCGTCGACGGCGGGACAGTGCGCCTACCCCGACTGGTCGGTGAAGGCCGGGCATTGGACCTGATTCTGACAGGCAGGCGAGTTGACGCAGAAGAAGCTTTGCGCATCGGGCTTTGTGAATATGTCGTACCAGACGGACAGTCCCGTGCCAAGGCTGAAGAAATTGCTCATTCCCTGACTCGATTTCCACAAAGCTGTATGAACGCAGATAGACGGTCAGCGATCGATCAGAACGGACTTAGTGAACGCATCGCCCTGCGTCAGGAATGGCGCATCAGTAAAGACGAAGTCATCAAATGCGGTGTAAGCGGCGCACAGCGATTTGCCGGTGGAAAGGGACGCGGTGGTGACTACAAAAACATCTGATTCACATTCGTTGGATTGTGATTTCACTGAGTGAATCAAGCATAGGGGTTGCTGTCGATTACTTCCAATTGTTTGCTTGGCCTGATTTTCGGGTGTCTGGTGCAGAGCTGCCCTGAACCAGCGGTTCATTTCGGTGCAGATGTGGAGCGTGTGATTCGGAATGAGAGCTGTCTTCGTACTGAAAGTGAATGAGCCTTGCGGTAAATTTCATCAGTTTCATCATTGGCAGATTTCCAGCCGCTAGTTCGGGCCGTCTACCGCAAAACTGGCGGAATTTCGAACCAAACAGAACTCACTTGAGATACCGGTGTTGTGCAATCAACAGTGCACTGTCATCTAAATCTGCTTGAAACATTTTGCCTGCCAGATTGACACCTATTTTTCAGTTTCGTACGAAACAGTTGGTTCATTCATGGAAGCCATACTGGTGTGGCACTGCTATGGCGCTCACATATTGCAGAATAAACTCACTGTCTGGCACTCAATTTGACAATCAGACATTGCATTGATTTGCCAGCCTGGCGATACGCTACGACGGAGTGCATGGATATTCTCGACTGATGTACGACTGTTGGCAATGAAATCGATTTTGTCATTGAAACACTAAACGTTCATTATTCACGCTTTTGAATCACCCTGCCCACGATGAAATATACTGCGGTATTCAATCTCTACCCACCGTCGTGCATCGTTTTCACACACGTTCGTTGACAGCGTAAATGCAGGTAAATTTGTAGGGCACCTGAACAGCTGGAACGACAGAATCTGTAAGAATTCTCACCGCGGTCGGAAGACCAGAATCACCCCTTTTTTGGGGGAGGGGGGTATTTTTGTATTTTTTCATATCGATCAAGTTTATATTTCAAGGCAAACGCAGTGATTCCTATCGAAACCAAGTCCTGCAGGCGGGTAGACATCGGCGAAACAAAACATTGAGAACTTTTTGACAGCAATATGCCCAAACATATCGCGCAGGACTGCTGATTCAAATCGGAGACGGCGTAAAATGGTTGACTGATGAAGTTCTTGCAACGCGTTGGTGAAAGATGACTTCAGGTACCGCGAAGTCACTGTCATGCCAAGTTGAGAACACTTGGAGTCCGGGAAATTTAAATCAACTTCTCATTGAAGCGAAAAGGGAGGAATTGGATGGTAGAAACTGTATCGAGAGATATTTCACAAGGGGTCTGCACTTTGACGCTCAATCGTCCAGAAAAACTCAATGCCCTCAATTTTGAGATGCTCAGTGAGTTGCGACAGAGCCTGATTTCAGCGTTGGACGACTCAGACGTGGGTGCGATCGTGTTGCAGGGCGCCGGCGAAGCCTTTTGTTCTGGCGATGATCTAGACGAATTTGACGAGTTAACCCTAAGTTCCAGAAAGGAATATAACGTATGTATCTGATAATATACAGCATATCAGTGATTTCAGATTTCCATTACTGGGCAGGATCAGATGATATTGACTTTCACCCCCAGTAAATCCAACGCCTTCTGCTGATAATCCGTCGGTGTCGTGATCATCCAGTATTCGGCTTTTTTCATTTTCATGGGACGCACCCGAACCCGGCTCAGTGTCGCCAGGTCTTTCATCAGTGTCTGAAAACTGTGCACCGGCTCGCCGGCAGCGGTGCGCCTGGTATGCGACTTGCGCCGTGCAGACGGTGATTTGTGCGCTGCTGTGACCTGCAGCAGCTTTTCGCTTTCGTCATCAAACAGAACCGGCGCCAGTCTGCTTCGCATCTCGAACTCAACATAATAAGCCAGCATGCAAAGCAGCAGGTGTGCGCGCACCCGCCGCTCGCGGCGATGATGAATGGGCCGCACTTTCAGATCGACGGTCTTCATCGACCGAAACGCCCGCTCGACTTTTGACAGCCGCTTGTAGCGGTCGACCACCTCGCAGGCGCTGAGCTTCGTTTCATCCACACTGGTGCGGATGACATAAAACCCATCAAGCGCCGCTTCAGCAGCGATGCCGTCTTCATTGCGCTGATAACTGAACGATTCATCTTCAATCTGAACGTGAAAATGCTTGCCCATCTTATATTTGTCCAGCGCCCGGGTGACGCGTTTGTAAATCGCACTTTGTTTTTTCAACCGGTACTTTGGCCTTCGGGTGGCGGCCACAATCTCATCGAGCAGCTTTTCGGCGGCTGCCAGAAGGTCGATTCGGTTCTGCCGCCGCCGCTCCGCCAGCAGCGGATTTCGACACGCCACCAGCCGCTCGCCGGGATACAGCCGCTCACAGCGGATCTCGCCCAGACCGCGCTCATCAAACAGGGTGGGCTGCAGGGCGCCATCGGCCACCAGCCGGCGGATGGCATCGGACCTGAGCGTCGTAATCCAGTCATACTGCGCCGGCTTCAGATCCTCTTCAATGCGGGCAGCCGTCAGCATGCCCCGGTCACCGACCATCACGACCTGCGACAGTTTGAATCGCGCCCTTAACCGGTTGACCTGGCTGATGACGGTTTTCGGATCCGCGGTGTTGCCTTCAAACGCCTCGATCGCAACCGGCCGTCCCTCGGCATCACACAGAAGACCGAACTCAATCTGCTTCGTGCCTTTTTTCCTGTCCCGTGAATGGCCGTAGCTGGCCAGGTCACAGTGTTCCCCGCACACCCACGTCGAGGTCAGGTCATACATCACCAGTGCGCCTTCAGCGAGATGTTTGTGCGCCAGCTGCCTTTCAATCCTGTTCTGGCGCGTGCAGAGCCAGTCCATTGCGGCATAAAGATCGTTCCAGTCCGCGTCGGTCACATCGAGGCACTGGCCCAGGGTATCGGTGCTGGTTTCGTCCCAGAAGCCCCGGCAGGTGGCAAGTTTGGATTGCGGTGCGATGATTCTGGCGGCGATCATCGCCAGGCACAGCTGGCGCTGCCGGGAGGGTCTGGCATCGATGATGCGGTCAAGGCCCAGGTTTTTCAGGGTGCCGAGCACGGCCGCGACATGGCCATGGGGGATGGTGCGCACGACATCGAACTGTTCGGGCATGGCGCCTGAGGAGTTTTTCAGCTCTGCGCGCACGGCGCCGATGACGTGAGCGGGCAGTTTGGAGAGGTTGGCGAGGGTTCTTTTCTTACATTTGCCGTCCTGCCAGTAGGATTCGCGCACGAGGATGGCGGGTGGCGAGTTTCTGTTTTTGACGGTTTCTACATACATGGGTATTATTATATCTCATAAATAAGAGTAATAAGTTAATAAATTGATTGTAGTCATTATATTACATGGGTAGGTCTTGACGCAAAAAAATTCAACGAAAACCGTTGAATATCAATCGATAATGTCGCTTTTCAGACTGAAAACCGCTGGAACTTCGGGTTAACCTCCAGCGAATCCAGGGCAGTGGAACTGATCGATTGTATTCAGGACATTGCGCGTCAGCTTGTGCTTGGTGAAAAAATAACAATTTGTTCAGTGCACGGCTGGGCGGTCGGCAGCGGATTAAGACTCGCAGTCAATTGTGATTTGGCGGTATTTGGAGAATACACCCGATGTGTTTTTCCTGAATTTTCACTGGGCTTTTTTCCAACTGGTGGCATCACTGCGCTACTACCACGAACGATTGGACATGTGCAGACCAAGGAAGCGATGCTATTGGGTGAGACGTTCGGTGCAAACGATGCACTGAAAATGGGCATTGCCTGGAGGGTTGTGTCCAGAAGCATCGTTCACGAAACCGCACGGGATGCCGCAAAACAAATTGCCGCCTTGCCTAAGCAGGCTGTTGCAGATTTCAAACGGGTTTCAAATCAGATCAATCTGTCTGATTTCGAAAAAATGCTGTCGCTTGAGAAGGCATCGGCTTTGCGTGCAATGTTGGACCCTAATACCCGTAGGCGAGTCAGCGAATCACAGTCTCGATAGGCAGTGAAAACCGACATAGAATCTCACGCATTCGAACCCGAAACAAACGGCTAGCAAGGAGACAGTTGGAAACAGACATTGACGAAGCGTGCCGCGCAACACAAATCGAAATTGGAAATTCGCATGAGAACTAGAGACAAATACGTACGTGAACCGTTTACAAAAATGAAATCGAGAGGCGGCGTATCAAGCGTACAAAGCTCTTTATCAATTCCATTCCGAAATATTTTGTCCAATATCGGAAATTTTGTTGACTAATTGTTCGTGAAATTGATGTTAAAATGCGCCAACTTAATTAAACGGATAGACATGAAAACTTGATTTTTGTTGGATAGAAATTCTAATGATGGCAGACATCAAATCCACTTTTGGAAATGGCACATGAACCCTGCGATCAAATTTGGCCAGCGACATGGTCTGAACCTGTTTTTCGCTTGTTTTTTTCTATCACTCTACTCTTTCAGTTTGATTGGGTTCGCCGCAGAAAAAGTCCGAGTGGGAGTCGTGACCGATGGCGAAGGTTCAACTGTTCAGCGGGCGATTGATCTGTTCACAGGAGAGATTTCCGAATTGATTCGGGAAGAGTTTGATGTAACCCTCGACAAATCAAAAACCCTGCATGCCAACTGGTCAGTGGAAAGATTGAATGAAGCCATGCGGACCCTGTATGCAGACCCGGAAGTCGACATTGTGCTGGCACTCGGCTTCGTCTCAAGTACAGTTGCAGCCCGCACACCCAACCCTCCCAAGCCGACTTTCGCACCGATGGCGTTCGATCTGGAGGGTCTGCCCCGTTCTGGCGACTCGAGCGGGGTTGCCAACCTGAACTACATCGCGGAACAGATTCGGTTCCGAGAAGACCTGCAGACGTTCCGCGAAATTGTCCCCTTCGATAGACTGGGTGTTGTAGTCGATCGATCAATCCACGATGCCATTCCTGAACTTGAGCGTACGGGTAGGGAAATCGCACAGGACTTTGGCATCGAAATTGAATTTATCTTTCATGATGATGCCACAGATGACCTGACAGCTCAAGTGCCGGCAAACATCGAAGCGGTTATGCTTGGACCGCTGCCACGGCTGAATGCATCCGCCAGGCAGGATTTCATCGCCGCTCTAATTGCTCGTGGACTACCCGCTTACAGCTTGGTTAGCACAACTGCAGTTCATGAAGGAGCGCTTGCGGCTTCCACGCCAGATGCTGACTGGGTCAGACTGGCTCGTCGAAATGCTCTAAACATCCAGTCAGTAATTCTCGGTGAGAATGCCGCGGATCAGAAAGTGTCATTCGACCGCAAGCGTCGATTGACGATCAATATGGAAACAGCACGCAAACTCGATATATCGCCGCGATTTGACATACTGAGCGTCGCATCGCTGCTAAACGAGGATGCGGGTTTGGAAGGCCCCAGATGGAGTCTTTCTGAGGTGGCGAAAGAAGCGCTGGCAGCAAACCTGCATATTCACGCCAGCGCAGCGGGGTTGGCTGCCGGAGCCGAATTGGAAAATCGCGCCAGATCCCGTCTTAGACCGCAGATAAGTACAGCCCTCGCGGTGACGCAACAAAGAGAGGATTCGCCAGCAGTCGTTCGCGGGGCACCGGAAACCATGTCGAACATTCATTTGAATGCCAGTCAGATACTCTATTCGGAAGCCGCGAATGCTGCCAAAGAAGTTGAACAGGCGCGTCACAAATCCAGAGTGGCAGGACACAGGACTTTGGAATTGGATATCGTTCAAGCAGCAAGTGTTGGATTTCTTCAGATTCTGAAGGCTCAGACTGCGCTTGATATACACCGCCGCGCACTGGAACTTTCCCGCATCAATCTCGACCTTGCCCGAGACAGGGTGGCAGTCGGTGCGGCAAGAGCTTCGGATGTCTATCGGTGGGAAAGCGAAGTGGCATCCGCGCGCCAGGCTGTGTTGGTAGCCCGCGCTGCCCGAGAGCAGGCAATGGATGCATTAAATCATTTACTGCATCGCCCGATTGCCGAACGATTCTCGACCGAACCGGCGAGTCTCACTGACCCATCGCTTATGGTGAGCAGAAACGACTTAGTTTCGCTGATCGACAGGCAACGAGCAGTGAATGCAATGGTTGAAGTTTTCGTGACCGAAGGGTTGGCCAATTCACCGGAACTAAGGCAGATGGACTCGGAGATCGCAGCAACCGAAAGGCAACTCCAGTCTCACAGGAAATCCTATTGGAGCCCTGAAGTCAGCTTTAACATCCAATCCGACCAGCTGCTGGGGGCTCATGGAAGTAACTCGAACCCTGAAAGCTATCAATCCGATTGGCGAGTGTCACTTAACTTCAGTCTGCCACTTTACCAGGGCGGGTTGCGAAAATCCAATATTGCCCGCGAGACCCACACCCTGAATCAGTTGGAATTCCGACGTAAAGCCGAACAGAGTCGAATTGAGCAAGCGATCCGCTCCAATCTTCACGCCGCACAATCCAGTTATGCGGCCATAGAACTTGCAGCCAGCGCAGCAGATGCGGCACGAAAAAACCTTGAACTGATTCAGGATGGGTACAATGGCGGCACGGTGTCCATCATCGCTTACCTTGATGCAAGGGATGCATTTTTAAACGCCGATTTGCGCTCCACCGATGCCGTTTACAACTTCCTGATAGATTTGATGAACCTGCAGCGCGCTACTGGCGCTTTTGATTTCTTTCTAGATGCAGCGTCAATGGATGACATGGCGCAGCGCATTCGAAAAAAGATGACCGACGACTCGTGATAAAGACTAACTCGCAAGTTGTGATGACGTACAAATTCACCCCTCGCTATTCATCACGTTTCACGCGACTTGACCTCGGGAAGAATTTTCGCAGTCTGTTTCACTGCCTGTGCATTGCGATTGGAACAGTCCTTTTGACCGGTTGCGGACAGGAAGAAGAAACGGTATCAGAACCCCCTCTGCGCACGGTTCAGCACATTACGGTGTCGTTGGACTCCAATAGTCGGATAAGATCGTTCAGCGGCGTATCGCGGGCCGCACAGCAAGCAAGTCTGAGTTTCAAGGTTGCCGGCACCATCAGTTTGATGAATGCTGCAGTTGGTGACAGGATCAATGAATCACAGGTCATTGCTGAACTGGACCCGGCCGGGTTTCAACTTCAGTTGCAGCAGGCGCAAGCGGACCTGCTGCGGACCGAGGCGGAACAAAGAAATGCCGCTGGAAATTATGATCGTATGAAGGGGCTATACGAAAACCGCGGCATCTCCCGAACGGAATTGGACGCGGCGCGGGCCGCATTCGAATCCACCAACGCATTGGTAAGCGTGGCTAAACGCGGCGTTGAACTGGCAAGACTAAATCTGTCCTATGCCATCCTTAAGTCACAGCAGGATTGTACGGTAGCGCAAACCACTGCTGACGTTGGTGAAAACGTCGCTGCGGGGCAGCCAGTTGTCGAGGTCAACTGCGGAGATCACCTGGAAATTGCCATAACGGTTCCCGAAACGCTGATTGCTGAGATTACACCAGGCCTGACTGGCGAAATCACTTTTGATGCACTGCCAGACAAAACCTACCAGGGCATGGTTTCAGAGGTGGGCATTACCAACACCGGCACCGCCTTTCCGGTCACTGTGCGCATGAGTACAAGCGACCAGGTGCGCCCCGGTCTTGCGGCACAGGTTAAGTTTGCCCTGGGTGGAAAAGAATCAGCGATTTTCCTGCCGGCAGCATCGATCATAGAAGATGAACAGGGTCGGTTCGTTTACACGTTGATCGATTCTGACCAAGCTAACGTGGGCATAATCCAACGTCGCCCGGTAGAAATAGGTGACTTGACCTCGCGGGGGATCAAGTTGATTTCCGGTGTCTCGTCCGGCGACCGCGTGGTCACGGCTGGAATTTCTGCCATCCGGGATGGCATGCAAGTCAGAACCAACTGATTCAGTCAGCCATGGGTGGCATCACTAGATTGGCAATTCGCAATAGCGCCGTCGTCTACACACTGGTGGGATTGATGGTGCTTTATGGATCCATTGCCTATTTCAAGCTTCCCAAACAGCAGGACCCTGGGTTCACCATACGGGCAGCGGTCGTTACCGCACGTCTGCCGGGCGCTAGTTCGCTTCGAGTCGAACAACTGGTTACGGAGCGCCTCGAACAGGCAATCCAGGAAATTTCAGAGCTGGACAACGTCGTCAGTGAATCCCGTCCCGGATTTTCCTTTATCACCGCCAACTTCAAGGAAAGCTATTCCGACATGCGTCCAATTTTTGACAATCTTCGGCGCAAAATTGAAGCGGTTGACGATTTGCCTAATGGTACCACCCGACCCGTCGTAAATGACGAATACGGTGATGTTTTTGGAAGTGTCTATGCATTGACTGCAGATGGTTTCAGCCGTGCGGAACTCAAGGACATTGCCGAGGAAATTCGGGATCGTCTGCTTCACATTGATGATGTGGCAAAGGTATCTGTGCAAGGTGTCCAGCAGGAACGCATCTACATTGAATACAACCTGGCGCGTCTAAAGGAAATTGGCATATCACCAAGCCAGTTGTCGCAGATTCTTCGTACGGTGAATATCATCTCTGGCGGTGGCCAGATTGTAACTGGACGAGAACGGATTGCACTGGAACCATCTGGTAATTTGGAATCTGTAGACAGTTTGCGAAGGACGGTCATTCAAATCCCTGGCAGCAATCAAATTGTCTACCTGGAAGACATCGTCGATATCTTTCAAGACTATATCGATCCTCCTTCCAGTGTTACTCGGTTTAACGGGCACGAAGCGGTAATTCTCTCAGTGTCCCTTCAACCGGGCGGCAATATCCTGCAACTTGGTAAAACCCTTGAGTTGGAAATACCGCGCATCGAAGCCAATTATCCGCTGGGCGTTCAATTGACACCAATTTACCTTGAGTCCCAGATTGTAGATGCCGGAGTCGGTGACTTTGCCAACAATCTACTTCAGTCTGTCGGCATGGTGGTTTTGGTCATGTTCCTGTTTCTCGGATTGCGAACGGGGCTGATTGTAGGGATGCTGGTGCCTGCCACGATTTTCGCCACCTTTACGCTGATGAGCGTGTTTGAAATCACAATAAATCAAATTTCCCTGGCAGCATTGATCATCTCTCTCGGGTTACTGGTGGACAATGCCATCGTGATAGCGGAGTCAATTCTTGTTCGACGGGAAAGAGGTGAGAGCATGGTCGACGCTGCCGCTGCGGCTGGAAAAGAAATGGCAGTTCCACTGCTGACTTCCTCTCTCACCACTGCGGCGGCATTTTTACCAATTTTCATGGCGGAGTCTGCAGTGGGCGAGTACACCGCGGATATTTTTAAAGTTGTAACATCGGCACTCATCAGTTCATGGCTGTTGGCATTGACCTTCATTCCACTGCTTGCCATTACATTCCTGCGCATCAAAAAAAACCAGAAAAAGCCGAATGCCAACGATTCAATCCTTCAGCGCGTTTATGGCCTGCTGCTCGGCTTTTCCCTCCAGAACCGGTTTATCTTCCTGGTGGTATCTGCCTGTATCTTTGCCAGTGCCATATGGGCCATGCAATTGGTGCCAAACGTGTTCATTCCTCCGAAGCTTGACCCGATCATCAATGGAACCCTGCAATTGCCACGAGGAACATCTATAGAGCACACTCAGCAGGTTATGACCGAAATCGACAAATTCTTCACTGAAGAACTTTTGCTGACAGAGGGTGGCAGCACCAATGAAGATTCTGCCAAAGGAACCATCCGCAACTGGGCAGCATGGATTGCAGAAAGTGCCCCCCGCTACACTTTGGGTCTGCACCCAGGCTCAAGTGATCCAGGTGCTGTGAAGCTATTGATCAATACGACGGATCATACGGTGATTCCCCAGGTCATTTCGCGTGTACAGTCCTATGTTCGAGAGCAGCATCCCGATTTGGATGTTCAGCTTCGCCGAATTGAAAATGGAGTCCCAATCGCCTATCCTGTCGAAGTTCGAGTGTCAGGGGAAGATATCAATCAGCTCTATGAACTGATTGCTCCCGTCCGTGACTGGCTGGCGAAACATCCAGATGTTCGCAGCGTAAAAGATGACTGGGGGCTGCGTACCAAGAAACTTCTGATCAACGTAGATCAGGAACGGGCGCTACGCGCGGGAATTACCAATGAAGATATAGCCATTTCTCTCAGTTCCGGCGTTTCTGGCATTGTGGTAAGTGAAATTCGACAAGCAAACAATCTCATTCCGATTACGATGCGTTCCACCTCATCGGACCGTGCGGATATTGACGGACTGCGAACCATGCCAGTGTACGCCAAGAGTGGCAATACTGTGCCACTGGAGCAGGTCGCGGATATTGAAATCGCGTGGCAGCCCGCCATAATCAAGCGTCGCGATAGAAATCGAACGGTTGCCATTCAGGTCGAGTTGCAACCCGGGGTGACCGCTGCAAATATCAACCGGGAATTCCTTCCATGGTTCCGTGACCACGCCGCATTGTGGCCTCAGGGATATCACTTTGAATTCGGAGGTGAAGCAGAGACCTCGGGAGATGCCAACAAGGCAATTGCCGATAAACTACCCATTGCTGGAATGATTATTCTACTGCTGCTGGTCGTCCAGTTCAACAGCCTGCGCAAGCCTTTCATCATTCTATTGACGATCCCGCTTGGTCTGATCGGAGTTGCGTATGGATTGCTGATTACCGGGTCCGTCTTTGGGTTTTTCACCATTCTGGGCCTGATCGCCTTGTCAGGTATCGTGATCAACAACGCAATTGTTTTACTCGACAGGATCGAACTTGAAATTCGACAGAACGGTCTGACACCGTCAGAGGCGGTACCTGCCGCCTGCCGTCAGCGTCTGCGTCCCATTCTCCTGACCACTGCCACGACGGTTGGCGGAATGGCCCCACTTTGGCTGAGCCATGATCCAATGTTTGAAACCATGGCGGTTACGATTATGTTCGGACTACTTTTCGCCACGCTGCTAACATTACTGTTTATCCCAGTTGTTTATACGATTTTCTTCCGCGTTCGAATTTCTTCCTGATTCCAGTACAGCGTTGACATGGGATACAGGTGTACTGTTTCTTCCCGCTGGATTTCTGTGGCCGAGTTACAGCGCCACCTTGATTGCGTGGAAGCGTCGCAGAGGGATTTTCGGAGTTGCGGAATTCGGTTGATAACCTGGATAGTGAATCGTATCCGTGCGGACTGATTATTCAGTTTTCGTAATTGAGTTCTTCATGCGTGTGTTCGTATGGCCAGAATTCTATCGTTTTTACCTGTTCAGTGGTAATTGGAATACCTTTTGCATCTGTTGTCTTATGCTGACTGGTTGCCGTTGCTCGGAAATCGAGATGCTTAGCTCGAACAATGTGTAGCTGGATGAAAGAACGGCTCATCTTTCGGATTCAAAACAAAGCCTCAAATTATCGAACTGTCTGCGAATGCTGTCGGCATTTTGAATCAGCTGTAAGCTAACGAGCACGGTCTGAACGTGGTTCCTGGAAAATACCGGAGAAGCCGGATCAATTTTTGCAGGACATCCGGAAGAAAGTTCGCAACGAAGCCAGTCTTGTCGATATGCGGTTAGATGAGGTGCGCCATTCATTTACCACACTTGCTGCTTCTGAAGCAGTACCAGTCTAAGTGATCGCAGAACCGTATGGTCCCTCGGCTGTGCAGACTACGACCCGGTATCTGATTGCGACGCGCGCGATGGCGGCTAAGGCTAGGCATGAGGCAGCGGATTTTGTCACCCACAGCCGACTTATTCTGACAGTTCGGGATGGATGTTCTCGGCCGAGTGCTGGGATGGATAAAGGAGGTGAAATCACCGCCTTTTCCTTAGTTCTAAATGCCGCTCAGGCAATCATTGTCTCGTTGCAATTTCTGCGTCGAACTTGGTCTCCAAGCCTGCGACCCTGGTCTCTAGACTATCGACCTTTGTCTCTAGACTGGCAAGTCTTGAATCGAATGTTGTTTCAAGACTTGCGACCCGGTTCTCTAGGCTTGAGAACTTGGTCTCCATAGCAGCTACTGATCCATTCAGAGTGGACAGCTGCACTGTGGTGATGAAGAACATGGCAAGTATTGCTACTACAATTGATGCGGTGATCGTACCGATCGCCAACGACACTGCAGATTGCGTCTTCACTTTATCTGAGAGTGAATTCACTCTCTCCTCTAATATATTGGGGTCCATCATAGCCTCCAAATAGAAAATCCGGAGTGCGGCAAACCCCTGTCCGGGGATCCGTATTCCCCGGAAGGTTTTGAAATAGCCAGGTTCCAGCCCAGTGGACGACGATTGGCGGAACAGTCCCGGGCACTGACCGGCGAGCAGCCGAACGCGGTTTGTGAGAATCTGTCAACGCGTAGCACTCTAGTGTCCTGTATCAGAAGTTCGTTTCCAGTATGTTTTCAAAGACTCCAGTATCTCATCCGCACTTTTCGTCCATATAAACGGTTTGGGATCCTCATTGTAAACCTCCAGATAGCACCTGATCGCAGCCTCCAACTCGCGCGTGTTGTTAAATGACCCGCGTCGAATCTGCTTGCTGGTGATCTCTGCAAACCAACGCTCCACTAAATTGATCCAAGACGAACTGGTCGGCGTAAAATGCAGGTGAAACCGCGGCTGTCGCCGAGCCAGCCAGTTGTGTACCAGAGCCGTTTTGTGCGTGCCGTAGTTGTCCAACACCAGATGAATATCCAACTGTTCAGGCACGGCCTTGTCAATAACCGTCAAAAATTTCTTGAACTCAATTGACCGATGGCGCCGATAACACTTGCCAATCACTTCACCGGTTGCGGTGTTCAGTGCCGCAAACAGTGAGGTGGTGCCGTTTCGCTTGTAATCATGGGAGCGCCGTTCGGGCAAGCCTGGTCGCAACGGTAAAATCGGCTCGGTTCGATTCAGGGCCTGAATCTGAGACTTCTCATCCACACACAAGACAACCGCGCGCTCCGGCGGCGACATATAAAGACCGACAATGTCTCGCACTTTCTCGATGAATTGTGGGTCTTTCGACAGCTTGAAGGTTTCGCACCGGTGCGGCGGCAGTGCAAATGCCCGCCAGATTCGGTTGACCGTGGTTGAGCTGATGCCGCATTGCTGCGCCATGCTGCGGGTGCTCCAGTGTGTGGCATCGCGCGGGGTTTGCTCCAGCGTTGTCGTAATGACTCGTTCGATATCATCATCGCTGATGGAGCGCGGGGCACCAGGGCGTTTTTCATCAATCAACCCGTCACAACCGCGTTCCAAAAACCGGCGTCGCCACTTGTTGACCGTGGGACGGGTGATGTTGAGTTTCTCAGCGACTTGGGAATCGCTGTATCCGTCCGCTGAGACAAGCACAATGCGTGCCCGCATCGCAAGCGCCTGGGCAGTCTTGGGACACCTGGCCCAGCGTTCCAGCTGCGACTGCTCCTCGGTGGTGGGCGTCGGAATCTCACGCGTGTAATGATTGGCCATAACGAAAACTTCCCTCGAAGAGATTTCATTACGGAAATTATCCCACATTTTTGATTTACTGTAAACGTAATTACGATACAGGACACTAGCCCCACGGCTCTGCTACTCGACCGGACTGCGGGCGCACGAGCTTTACACCTTGGAGCTGCGACAGTCAGATACGCCGAACACTTGGTGGCGCAAACAGTGATTATCATCTTCAGCCCTGTTTGTTCCGCCAGGCCAGGCAAGCCAACGCCCTCAATGCTGATTGCAGTCGGTAGTGAGACCGAAGCTCAATTGGTAGAGCTCAGATTACTAATCGATAGAGAGCGAATCAATCCATGAGGGTGGATTGGTGCCGGTGAGGGGACTTGAACCTCCGACCTGCTGATTACGAATCAACTGTTCTATTTCCGATTAGGAATCTGAATTCATATTCATATTTCTTGAAATTTTAATGTTTGTCCACGCAAATATCAAATTTTTGGTTTCGAGCGACAATAATCTCTGAAGTAAAACAGTTGACATTTAAAAAATATTTCCCATATAACCATTAGCAATTCGTCCCCGTCGGACTAGCCGCAAGGCCTTCGGCGGGGTTATTTTATTTGCACTACCAGGCCATGCGTAAAGAACCGAAATTAAAGCGGGCTATTTCGTTCATTGACGGACAGAACCTGTTTCGGCATGCCAAGCAAAGCCACACGATTCGGATGCAAGCACCATTGCTGTTGAGCATGTCTATGCGAGGGAATATTGAGAACGGTAACTTGAGTAATGTAATACAATGTAATTTACATTCAAACTACCTAATACACCATATTCTCTATGCCTCAACAGATTAGCGCAAGATTGTCGAATACACTAGTTGACAATCTGGATAACGCTGCACGCGAACTTCGACGTAGTCGAGCGGATGTTGTCCGCTTAGCGATTGAACACTATCTTGACGATTTCGACGATCTTGCCATCGCAATCGACAGAATCTGTGATCCGAACGATCCAGTGTTGGATTGGGATAAGGTTCGGGGTGACTTTCTCAATAAAGATTAAGGGAAGTGCAGCCAAGGAACTTCGACGTGTAACTAAGTCGGACCGAATACGTATCGTTACCGCAATAGAACGACTGGCTGAATCACCGCACCTTGGCACAGCCTTGAAAGGCAAATTACGTGGATTGCGACGTCTTCGCGTAGGGCACTACCGTGTCCTGTATGAAGTACGCGATGAGGTACTTGTCGTGCTGGTTGTTCGTGTCTCTCATCGTCGCGATGCTTATCGAAAAAAATAAATCGCAAGCAATTGTCAAACGATGCCATACATTATTTTCTTGGATTCTGCCAGTAATTGAGTCAGTAAGGGACCTTTTCGTGATCGTAGTCTGGGGTCAGCCTTTGCTTCATCGGAGAACTAGAGCAGGTCTGTATAGAGACCGGCAAGCAGCCGGACCAATTTACTTCTTTTGACGCGCCGCCCTAACATACTTGTAAAGAGTCGGTTTGCTGATTTTCATTAACTCGCAGATTTCTCGCACTGTGAGGTTTTTCTTCTCATACAGTTCAACAGCACGTCGCTGCATTGCTTTGTCGAGTGCAGGTGGGCGACCAAACTGGCGTCCTCGCGCACGAGCCGCTTGAAGTCCGGCGACTGTCCTTTCTCGGATTAAGTTCCGTTCAAACTCTGCCAGTGCTCCAAACAGGTGAAAAACCAGCTTGCCATTGCTTGTCGTCGTATCAAGTGATTCCTGAAGGCCCTTCATATTCATTCCGGTTTCGTTCCGCCAGGCAAGCTAACGCCCTCAATGCCGATTGCAGTCGGTAGTGAGACCGAAGCTCAGTTGGTAGAGCTCAGATTACTAATCGATAGGGAGCGAACCAATCCATGAAAGTGGATTGGTGCCGGTGAGAGGACTTGAACCTCCGACCTGCTGATTACGAATCAGCTGCTCTGCCAGACTGAGCTACACCGGCACTTCAGAAATTGCAGTGCGAATTTTATCAGTTGAGTAGCGCACTCGCGCGGCGGTGGGCGTTTTCCGCCTCTTCCTGAAGTCGCAAACCCTCCAGAACGCGTGCTGTGTTCTGCCAGGTCAGTGCAGCGGTATCTTTTCGCCGCGCCCGCTCCGACAAGAGTGCCCGCGCAAAGTTTAACTGGTTTGCCCGAATGGCCGCTTCAATCAGTGTTTGAGAGATCAGATCTCGTTGTGCGTGACTACCACCAAACCGATTGGCTGTATAACGGATATCAGCAAGCAGACTGGCCGTTTCAGCATAATCACCCCGTCCATAGGCAGTCAGGGCGTTGGCAATAGGCAGTCCAACTTCCCGCACCATCCATGCCGACATGTTGTCACCCTCAGCATATCGATTCAGACGCCACATCATTTCTTTGACAGCCGCATCACGGCCTGCGCCAATGAATGACATGATTGCATGGCAGTCGTTGAAAGGATAAAACCCGGTATTCGGAATCGTCTCTTCCCACTTGTCGGCCAGTCGCACCCAGCGGTCTCCAACATCGACTTCCATCAGTTTTAATCGCCACAGCAGTGCACTCGCGTCCAGCATTTCCAGCGCAACTGCGCCATCGGCAATGGACGCGTCATAAATCTCAAGTACACGATCAAAGTTCTGTAAATCGAGATAATACAGTGCCAGGTGCCACCAGTTGTGTACCGCAAAGCCGTTGTCTGGCGCCCAGTCGGTTACTCTCGATTCATAAAGTTGAATGCCTTCCTGCTGCCGACCCTGCATCTCCAGCACGTGAGCGACTGCGTGTAAGGCCCAAACATCACCTGCACTGATATCGAGCGCCTGATGACCAACCGCCTCAGCCCTAGCGTATTCGTTACACTCTTCCAGTCCAAATGCATACATGCCCAGAAGATACCCATAACCCGCAGTTGCTTCATCATAGGCGGTCAGAACTCTCGCAACACGGTCGCGGAGATTGTTGGCATCACCAAGATAAAAATCACTCAGATGTGCAATTTGCAACGCAAGAATATCCCGGGGACAGTCAATCAGGATTGACTCAAGTATGTCGACTGATTTTTTGAAGTTGCCGTCAAGCCAGGCGCGGACGGCTGCCACATGCCTTCTTTCTCGATCATCACCGTGATCCGCAACAGCTTCTGCACCAGCCAGGGATTCACGCAAATGTTCTGAAAATTCACCATCTGCCATGGCGCTGCCGCAATGCGCCTTTAAGCAGTGTGCCATCACAAATCCCGGATCTTCTGCAATAGCCTCGTCTACCGTCTCTACCGGGTCTCCTTTGTATGAATGCAACTGAACCAGCGCTTTTTCATAAAGGTCCAGTGCTTTCTGATTGGATACGGTGGTTGGAATGCCACGAATATCGCGTAACTGAGTCATGTCTTACCTCCTGTCAAAGTCTATCGGCCGGATGGCGACTGCGCATCGATCAGTTTCGATCGCGTATTGATTTTGAACCGGTCAGCGGTACCAAATTCCCCAACACCGACGCCCGCTGCATATTCCCCGAATACCGGGCCGTGCTTGAATAAATGCCCTGAACACCCACCGGCAATGAGAACGTTGTCATATTGCGGGTGAAAGTCAATGATGAAGTGAGTATCTGGTGTCATGGCAATCTGGCAGGCCTTCTGATCGACTGCTTTCTGCCCGATAAGCCCGGGCAGACGGTTGCGAATATAGTTCCGGGTCCGGTTGAATGTGGCTTCGTCCACCACCCGTTCATCATTGTCCAAATCAATAATCGCTTCAGTCCAGGCGATTGCTGCTTTCACCCCACTTCCTTCATAGGATGGCGCACCGTAAGCTTCATACCCGTGATCAATCCAGCAAGGCATGTTCTCATGCTCATAAGTGCCATCCGCATCGGGGCACGAAGTATAGATGATGTTCTGTCGAACAATTTTAGATATCGGTCCAATGGAACGTCGGTACATCTCACCGATCCAGGGACCGGCAGCCACAATCACGAGATCTGCTTCCAACGGTTGGCCATTAAGATACAGTCGTTCTGATTCGTCCGTTCGGGCCCGACCGCGAATCACCCGGCCACCTTCACGTTCGAAAAGACGCGCGCATTCCACCACAGCACGATGTGCCATCAGCATACCGGACTCCGGCTCAAAGATACCGTAGCTGACGTTTCTGAAATCGAACTGTGGAAATCGCGAAGCAAGTTCCTGTGAATCAAACCGGAAATAAGGCACACCCAGTTCATCGAAGGTGGAAAAAGTTGAATCTTCCCAACCTGAATCGCCTTCGGTTGCAATGACCAGCGCGCCGCATTCGACAAGCAGAGTCTGCCTGACTTCTTCCTGCAGTTCCATCCAGCGAAGACGCGCTTCGCGCACCCACTCAGTGTAGAGCCGATCGGCACCATGAATGGAACGAATCAAGCGGCTGTAATCAGACGATGATGCGCGCGGATGACCGGGTTCCCAGCGATCGATCAACGTGACCGAGTGCCCTTTACGGCGTACACTGAGCGCTGTCATGACACCGGCAATACCGGCACCAACTATAACAACTTCACTTTTGTTCGCAGTCTTACGCATTGAGTGATGGATTGGATGATGTCATTTCATTTCGATTTATAGGTGAAGTCACACTACATTCACCAAAAATCTCGCCGAAAAATATGTTTATGGCAACCAAAATTTCGTGCTATAAAAGTCAAATACTGTATACTGGATTCAGTGTACATTTTACACTTGACCTGTAAAGACATCGGCAAATCTTGATGCATCAAGCACGACGGGGGTAACGCGGCGAATGAATAGCGGACTGACTACTGACTTTTCTGTACTGCCTGAAGATACGCATACCATTGCGATGGGTGCTGGCGACCTGAACGGCATCATGCGCGGCAAACGCGTGCCCGTACATAACTGGCCAAGAGTAAGCAGGGAAGGCAATGCACTGTCTATTGCCCTACTGGTCATGGACATGACCTCAGACATCTGGGACTCACCCTGTGCAAATATGGAGAACGGCTTCCCAGATATGCACATGTTTCCAATGACCCAACCGGTTGCTTCGCCCTGGGAGCCTGGTGTCGCAATCTGCATGGGCCGCATGGAAGGAATGGATCATAAACCGCTTTCTGTCGACCCAAGAATTGCACTTGTCCGACAGGTTGAACGCGCTGCTGAAATGGGTTTCACCATCAATATTGGTGCAGAGTTGGAGTTTTATCTGCTGGACCCGGAAACGCTGCAGCCAAAAGACAGAGGCATCCAGGTCTACAACCTGGCTCGTGCTGCAGAACTTGAACATGTCGTTGGGCCAATGCGTCGATACCTCATCGATCTTGGCATTCCAATCGAACAGTCCAATCCGGAATATGCCCCCGGACAGGTGGAAATCAATATTCGCTACGGCGAGGCACTCGAAACCGCGGACCGGGTCATTCTTTTCCGTTCCATGATTAAAGAAATCGCCGCACACTTTGGCTACGTTGCAACGTTCATGGCCAAACCTTTCGCGGCTGAGTCCGGCAACGGATTTCATACCCATCATTCGATTTGGAAGGATGATGTCAACCAGTTTGCCGACCATGGAGAGCTTTCCGCGATGGGAAGGTCATATCTCGCCGGGCTGGAAAAACGCATGGCGGAATGTTCCCTGGCTGCCTCTACAACGCCGAACGCCTACAAACGAAGAGCGCCTTATACGTTCTGTCCAATCAACGTGACCTGGGGTATTGATAACCGAACAACTGCACTGCGTGTAATCAAGGGTGCTGACAGCGCGGTACGCGTCGAAAAACGGGACGGCACGGCTGACTGCAACCCCTATTATCTTTTTGCAACCGAAATTGCAGCGGGTCTGGATGGCATCGAACAGGGCATGGAACCCACCCCGATGACTGAAACCGATGCCTACGCACTTGAAGACGCACCTGGCTTGCCGTTGAACATTTCGGACGCGATCAGACTGGCCAAGGAATCGGACTACTTGAAAAATGTGCTGGGTGAAGACCGCTACACCGTCCTGCTGCAGCAGGCAGAGCGTGAGGTCGCATTCATCAACGAATCGGTAACTCAGGTTGAGATTGACCGTTACCTGAGGAATATGTAATGCAGGTTGCACGCGTGATTGGAACCGTTACCGCGACGGTCAAAGAAAGCCGGCTGGCAGCCTATCCCCTGCTGCTGGTGCAGTTCGAAGATGGTTCAGGAGAGCCGGCTGGCACGCCCATCGTCGCTGCAGACATGCTGGGTGCCGGTGCAGGACAGAAGGTGCTGGTGACTACGGGCTCTGCATCCCGGGTCCCGCCCGCATTACAGGGAATCCCTGCTGATGCAGCGATCGTCGGCATTATCGATACTGTTACGGTTAATGACCCAGACTGAATAACCCTTCCTTTGAAATAGCAATGTTTACTTACAGAATCCACATCATTTGAAACAGGAGGCACAAATGGCCGCTAGAGGTGAAAATGTTCAAACAGCACTTGGAATGATTGAGACACGCGGACTGGTCGCTTCGATTGAAGCAGCAGATGCGATGGTCAAAGCCGCCAATGTATCCATTTTGCGCCAGGTCCGCGTCGGAGGCGGACTGGTGTCCACACTCATTCGCGGTGAAGTCGGTGCGGTCAAGGCTTCTGTTGATGCCGGTGCCAGTGCCGCTAATAAAGTGGGCGAGGTGATTTCGGTTCACATCATCCCACGCCCGCACGATGAAGTAGAAAATCTACTCGAAGTTGAGTAATTACACAAATCTTTCAATTTGTATCTATTTTCATTGCCAGACAGGTTCCGACCAATCCGACACAGTTGGGACCGTCGATTCAGGTAGAGAAGTAAATGAGTGCAGAATTTGAGGCTTTTGCGAAAGCACTCGAACGAAACGCCGAACGGGAGAAACAGCTTGAGTCACCAACCTTCAATCAGGTGACCGTACTTGGTGGCGGCCCGGAAGGACGATTGCTGGCAGCACTATGTCTGTCGCAGAATCGTTCGGTCACTCTCTTCAGCGCTTATGGCGCGGAACTCAACGCACTTCGCGCTACCGGCGGCATCACTTTGCGTGGAGACGGACCAGTCGGTACGTATCAGGTCGACCTCGAGTCATCACCTTCCATTAAAACAACCGCAGAACTTGATTCGGCTGTGGCATCAGCCGATCTGATATTTTTAACCGGCCCGGTGCACAAACATCGGACCTACGCGATGGTACTCGCCGAACACCTGAGCGATGGACAGACTCTGGTCATTGCACCAGCCCGTACCTTTGCCGCACTGGAAGTCAGCGCACTTCTGAAAATTGGTGGCTGCCGTGCAGACATTACAGTGGTTGAGGTTCAGCACCTGCCGTACTGGACTGAAGTTCAGGGTGGCGGGTTGAACCTAGCGGGCGCTGCTGCGGCAGTGGCTGCCACAATGCCGGGTCATCGAGCAAACACAATCCAAACTTTGGTTGAACTTCTGCACAACCTTCACCCTGCACCTAACGCACTTCATAGCAGTCTCACCGATGGCAGCGGTGCAATTGAAGCGGTGGGCCTGATGTTTGGTGAAAGTGCGGTTGCCGGTGAGTATGAATCACTTCTGCCAGGTGCCGAGTCTCTGCCCTCTCACAACAATTTTCACTCGCTTTTGGCGACACCGAGCTGTCACTCACTTGTTGTAGCAGCCCTCAGCGAACGGCGCCAGGTTGCCAGCCGGTTTGGCGTTCGAAACCTGCCTGATGATGAACGTTGGATTGAAATTTGTGCCGGCAGCGACAGTCAGATTCGGTTCAGACCCGAAGTTGACGGTGTCCCTACTGTGCTTAGAAGTGCCATCGCCGGATCGCTGATTCCGCTACAGTCAGCAGGTCGCATGGTTGGCGTTTCAACGCCTGTAACCGATTCTCTGGTAACAGTAGCTGGGGCTTTATTGGGGAGCGATGTCAGTGCATCCGGCCGACGACTGGAAACGATGGGCATTCTTGCAGACAACGCTGATGACGCGCGTAAAACTCTGGAATCGCTGGTGCGAGGATGAGATAAATGGATCACGACCTTCAATCGATTGCCGCAGCTCGTCGGGCGACCGAACTCGCTTGGGAAGCCTATCAGAAGTTTCGTCTGTTCGAACGCGAGCAGATTGACGCGATGGTTGATGCCATGGCGGCCGCGATAGAGCCTGAATCAAGAAGACTGGGTGAGCTGGCTGTGGAAGAAACCGGTTGTGGCAATGTGGAAGATAAACGACTGAAAAATCTTTTCAATTCAATTTCGGTTGCTGCCTGGCTGCGAAACATTCGAACCCGCGGCATTCTATGGAAAGATGAAGTCACTAAAACGGCAGCCATTGGTGAACCAATGGGTGTCGTTGCGGCATTGATTCCGGTAACCAACCCCACGTCAACGGTGATCTTCAAAATCATTTCAGCCATCAAGGCCGGCAATGCAATCGTCTGCGCACCACACCCCAAAGGGGT
The DNA here is from genome assembly GCA_965220665.1 of Arenicellales bacterium. Taxonomy (GTDB): domain Bacteria; phylum Pseudomonadota; class Gammaproteobacteria; order Arenicellales; family JAJDZL01; genus JAJDZL01. The sequence goes on along the minus strand of CBDCQQ010000005.1, from coordinate 2,040,243 downwards.
TAAGTGTGCCGTGGAAACGACCGCTGTGATGGCCAGGGCAGCCGAACAGATTGGCGCGCCACCCGGGCTGATTCAGTGTCTTGACAAAGTAACAATTGCCGGCACCACTGAATTGATGACTCATCGACGGACATCAGTCGTGCTGGCGACGGGTGGTCCGGTAATGGTCAAAGCCGCCTATTCGTCGGGAAAACCTACACTGGCAGTCGGACCAGGCAATGTACCCTGCTATGTTCACACCTCAAAGGCACGCGAACTCAATGAAATCGCCGAACAGATCATCACATCAAAATCCTTTGACTATGGTACCGCTTGTGTGGCGGAACAGGCGGTCATTGTGGAACAGTCAGTCAGTCGCGAACTGCAGGCTGAAATGAAACTGCGCGGTGCATATTTCTGTACAGAACAGGAAGCGGCGCGGCTTTCCAATGTGCTGTTTCCATCAAATGCCATCAACCCGGACTGCGTTGGTCAGTCGCCGGAACAACTCGGTAAATTGGCCAATATTGAACTGCCGCCGCGCACCCGAGTGCTCATCGCTTCCCTGTCGGATGTCGGCTGGCAGGCGCCGCTGTCGCATGAAAAGCTGAATCCTGTATTGGCCTGGTATGAAGTCAAGTCCGACGCGGCTGCAAACGATGTTGCCCGACAGATTGTCGGGTTTGGAGGCTGGGGCCACACTGCCGTCATTCATGCCGACGATGGCGAAGCAGTCGCTCGCTACAGTGAACTGCCAGTCGGTCGAGTGCTGGTTAATTCTCCCGCAATCATCGGTGGCATGGGTTATTCCACCGATCTTGAGCCCAGTTTCATGCTGGGAACTGGAACCTGGTCCGGTTCAATTACATCCGATAACGTGACGGCGCTGCACCTGATTAACATTAAGCGCGTCGCTTATGAATCGCGTCCATGGCGCGATGTTTATGATGAGTTTGGTGAATAAGATGGGTGAACGTCTGACAATTCGAGCATTGATGCAGATTGACCGGCTGCAACCCAAATTCGCAGCCTACAACGGTGCAACCGTACAGGGATCTATTCCGTTGGCTGGGGATACCGTGCTAATCGGAGAATTTGCACCCGGCAATGAAGTATTCCGACTGATCGATATCGCGCTCAAGGCCAGTCGCGCGGAAGCGACCTCTCAAATTGTTGAACGGGAATTTGGATTTTTCATTTTACGCTCGCCTTTCAATGCCCAGATCAATGCGGCTCGTGAAGCAATCCTGAACGAGTTGGGGATGAAACTGGAGGACCGGATCAAGCCTGCTGTTGAATCCACCCAAGTCATCACATCGGTCGAACCCTATCAGGCACAGCTGCTGAACAAATGGTCATCCGGGTCACTGGTAGTACCGGGTCAAACGCTTGGAATCGTTGAGTGTTCGCCTGCTGCTTACATTTCCATTGCGGGCAACGAAGCTGAAAAATCAGCCCTGATTGATATTGTCCAGGTACGGGCAGTGGGACGTTTCGGACGGCTTTTCATCACCGGTACCGAAGACTCCGTCAAAACGGCCATTCAGGCGGCCTGTGATGCACTCGACGAAGTTCAGGGCCGCACACCATGAATTCACAGCGTACGGTGATTGCTGAAGAACAGGTGCGCGATGCCTTCCGGCGCGGCAGGCTCATACTGAACTTTCGCCCCGGCGACATTGTTACCGCACAGGCCCGGGACACTGCGGAACGCCTGAACATCAGGCTGGTCAATCAGCCCCAGGCATCTCCACCACCGGTAGAAGTTGATGGAGTCACAGCAGGCCGTCGCGCACTATACCGACGAAATCCGGGGTGGGCCGCGCCAAAACCAGCTGCATCGCCCCGCGCTCAGACACTGACCAAGCTGGCACTGGTTGGAGCCGGTGGCGTCGGATCTCATCTCGCACACCTGGCAGCAAATCGCGAGATCGCAGAGGAAATCAGTTTAATTGACATTCTACCTGGTGCAGCGGAATCCGTCGCGCTGGACCTTAGACACGCAAGCGGCATAACCGGTTCGATGACGCGGCTGAACGGGGGTACTTCCCTTGATCTCGTTTCTGATGCGAATGCTGTCGTTGTAACCGCTGGCAGACCACGCACACCCGGCATGGACCGTTCCGATCTGCATCGAATCAACGCCCGAGTGATTCAGGGCATCGGGGAAGCAATTTCGACGTACGCACCTCAATCTGTCGTGATTGTCGTCAGCAACCCCGTTGACGAGATGACCTCTGTCATGCTGGATGCGACCGGATTTGATCGAGAAAAGGTCATCGGCATGGCAGGTACGCTTGACAGCGCTCGTTTTCGCGATGCACTGGCACAGGCTGCTGGCGTCTCTGTTGCCGATGTTTGCGCCATGTCCCTCGGAAGCCACGGTAACGAGATGGTGCCCATTGCATCGAAAGCCACCATCAGGGAACGTCCGATCAGTGAATTTCTGAATGAGGAGACGATTGAAAGCTGCCGCCAGACCACCATTGACGGCGGGGCCGCCGTCGTCAGGTTACGCAGGACCGGCTCTGCCACACTTGCACCCGCACACGCCACACTTGAACTGATTCTTCACATATGCGGTCACCTCAACGGAACGATACCGGCTTCGGTACGTTTGAACGGCGAGTATGGCATCACCAATTCAGTGGTAGCCGTACCTTGCAAGCTGAGTCTGAACGGAGTGGCTGAGATTGTCGAACTTACGCTCACTGAATCAGAACTGCAGCAACTGAGGAGAGCCGCTGATGCAATTCGAAGACGCCTTGGCATGCGAGAATGACCATCCAGACTGTTTCAACTGGCGGACGCTTTGAAGCAATTGGAGCTTACAGCCGCGCAAAACGAATTGGGCCATTCATTTATGTCGCAGGCACAACTGCCATTGAACCGAGCGGAAAACTACATGCGCCGAATGATACCTATGCTCAATCAATGTACATTTTCGAGCGAATCCGGGATGTTCTACGAGAGCTTGGTGCTGAAATGAAACATGTCGTTCGTACCCGTGCATTCATGACCAATATGAAGATGGCGGGCGAGTTTGTCCGTGCACACGGCGAGGTGTTTCAGGGAATTAACCCCGTAACTTCGGGTGTGGAGGCTGGATTGACGACACCTGGGATGATGATCGAGATTGAAGTGGATGCTGTCATTCACGACGAGTCGGGAGTCATCCAGCTCCAGTCGTGAGTTGATTGCCGCACACTTCAGAAACTCATAAACATGAAACGCGAATGCAGACAGATTTCAGATTTGGTCGATGTGATCAACCTTGCGCATCGTGCCAGTATCAACCCGAGACGATTTGGATGCTGTCAAGCAGCCAGACTGTCTCACTTTTTCAATCTATATGGAGGAATGTCCTATGAAATTTTTTGACATGTGGAAACCTGCGTTTGCGACCTTGGCAGCGCTGGTTATGCTGCTGGCTGCGGGTGGCGCCGCGGTGGCGCAGGATAAAGACCCCGTCGTAGTCGGGTACATCGGCTCCTTTGCCAGTGACACCGGGCTTAGCACAATTCGCGGCGCAGAGATTGCGATTGATGAATTGAACGAAGCCGGTGGCGTGCTGGGCGGACGCCAAATCAAGTTTGTCAAGGCAGATACTCGTGAAGATGTTGTCGAAGGCGTAAAAGCCTACGAGTACTTGAATGATGTCGAAAACGTAGACTTCATTATTTCCGGCAGTATTGATGATGTTTCGCTTGCCTGGCTTGAGCGTATGGCAGAATACAAAACACCAACGCTGGACACCTGGACTTCCTATGTCGGCATCATTGACAAAGTCGTTCAGGAGTACGATAAGTACAAAATGTACTTCATGAACATCGCATGTGACGAAGCGCTTGCGACTTTGTACATCGACTTCGGCAAGGATGTTTTGGCCGCGGAAATGGGGTACAAATCCACTGTCCTCATGTACGAAGATACTGCATTTGGCGTCTCAATTGCGGGTCTCGTGCGCGACCTTCTGGCGCCTGAAGCAGGCATCGCAATCGCTGAAGAAATCATCTACGATGCCAATACCGTTGACTTTGCACCGCTCTTCAACAAAGCAGTTGATTCAGGCGCAGATTTCATCTACCTCGTCTCGTCTGTGCGCAGTCAGGTCCCAGCATCACAGTACGTGAAATTGCAGGTGCGAATCCCCATGACCGGAGTCAATGTCGCGGCATTTGGACAGGACTTCTGGAACGACACCGGCGGTCTTGGCGGTGGGACTTCAACGCTGAGTCCAGTCCCGTCAGTCGGTATGCAGCTGGACGACCGAACGGCAGCTTTTATTGAAAAGTACAAGGCGCGTTATGGCAACGAAAGACCGATTTACCCCCACTTCAATGGATTCAATGCTTACTATGGAATCTATAGTGCGTTTGAAGCAGCAGAGCAGGCTGGTGGTTTTGAGCCATTGGATGCCTGGGTTGAAGCAATGGAGAATACCGACATCGTGCTTGAGAAAGATGGTGAGATGTGGTTTCGCTATGCCTTTTGGAAGCAAGGCGAAGTCGAACCAAGAACTGGCCGTGAATACACACACAACATCAAATTCGACGTAACTGAACCATTTGATGATGGCAGCCCGGCAATGGTTGTTGTCCAGTGGTACGAGGATGGAAACGTCGCAGTGATCTATCCAAAGAAGTTTGCAAACGGGACTTTCCAAGAACCATCCTGGACCCAATAAGAGCATTCGCTTTGTAGGAGTCGAATCGCTCCCGACTGATCTGAAATCGGGAGCGACTCGGCGATCACTGAATCTTCAATTCAACATTTCATGCTGCAAATACTCGTCCAAGGCCTGGTACTCAGCGGTTTTTATGCGCTGATAGCGGTTGGGTTTACACTGATCTTCAGCGTCGGCCGTGTACTGAACCTCGCTTACGGTTCGTTTTTGATGCTTGGCGGATACATCTACTATCAGGGTGCCCAGGTAGTTGGACTGCCGAAGTTTCCAAGCCTGATCATCGCCGGCATTGCGGGTGCAGTATTCGGGATGCTGGTGTACCGCATTCTGGTCAAACGATTGAGCGGCAATGTCGTTGCAGTCGAAATCGCAACGTTGATTCTCGCAGTGGTGGTGCAGGCAGCCGTCGTACTGGTATTTTCACCTTCACCAAAAAGCATGTGGCCATTGGTGCCGGGTGTGTTGAGAATTGGGGATGCCAGCGTCACCTACAACATTTTCATCGCCGCCGTCATCAGCTGGTTATTGCTCGGTGGACTGTTTCTCTTTACTGGAACAACGCATATGGGGCGGGCTATACGCGCGGTATCGATGGACTCAAAAGGTGCAGTCATATCCGGAATCGACCCAGAAAGGGTCAACATTCTGACCTGGGCCATATCGGGTACTTTCGGCGCCATCGCCGGTGTTTTTCTGGCAACCTATACCCAGTTAGACCCCAATATGTGGGTAACGCCCCTGATCATCGCAGTAGCTGTTGTCATTGTCGGCGGAATTGGCAGCATCCTGGGCAGCCTTGTTGCAGCACACATCATTGGCATTCTGGAAACGATTACGACTTCCCTGATCGCGGCAGAACTGCGGGGCGTTGCGACCATGCTGATTATTATTGCTGTCCTGCTTGTTGCGCCTCGAGGGCTGTTCGGTAAATCTGAGTTGTAACGAGCGATGAATTCTACTTTACGACGGGGAATTTACGGCTGGATTGCTTTTGCCGCAGTCATGGTGATATTGCCTCATGTCGTCGGTACCGGCGTTACGCGATCCTTTGTGTTTGCCATGTATCTGGCAATCTTTGCAGTCAGTTGGGACATCATGTCGGGCCGCACTGGATACATCAGTTTTGGACACCCGTTCCTGATCGGCATTGGCGGGTATACGACTGCACTTCTAACCTACCACCTTCACTGGCCTCTCTTTCTCAGCATTCCCACAGCAGTCGTCATGACCATGATTGGTGGAACGCTGTTTTTCTTCCCGGCTTTACGAATCCGCGGAACCTATTTCGCTTTGGTTACGCTGGCGTTCATGGAACTCATTTACGGATTAGTACAGGTCATCGCACCGAAGGTGACCGGTGGTACCCGCGGCCTGTCTGGTCTTGAAACGATTATTACCGGTGCCATACCAAACTACTACCTGGCCTTGATAGTGCTGCTGATTCTTGGATTCACCATGTGGCTGATTGTCAGAACCCATATCGGAACGGCACTGAGTGCGGTCGGCATGGATGAAGACGCAGTTCGTGCCAGTGGCATCAACGTAACCCGGCTCAAACTTTTTGCTTTTATGCTGAGTGCTTTTGCTGCTGGCCTTGGCGGTGCGCTGTATGTGCACTATCTTGGTTCCATTGCCCCGCGCGCCCTGTTTGATGTCGGTTTTCTTTTTCAGATTCTGGTCGCCTGCCTGCTCGGTGGCGCAGGTACGATCTCTGGGCCCATTGCAGGTGCGTTTTTTCTGACGTTTCTGCTCGAATGGCTACGGCCCTATTTTCCGGGGCCCGAGAGATTCCTGATTTACGGCGCAGTGGCATTGGTTTTATATGTCTATCAGCCAAACGGACTTCACGAATTGGTGCGCAACGGTTTGAAACGCCTTAACCAGTTTAAACTGAGCAGAGATGCGAGTTGACTGCGATGCTGGAAGCTAGAGATCTGTCAAAATCGTTTGGCGGCCTTCAGGCATTGCAACAGGTATCACTGCGTGCTGAGTTTGGTCATTCTGTTGGAATTATTGGTCCCAACGGCGCTGGAAAGACGACACTGTTTAACCTGCTGACTGGTGAGATCAAACCGGACAGTGGTCATGTCTCTTTGGATGGGGCGTCCATTGATACCGAACCGATTCACGAGCGTGTGAAATCGGGACTTGCCCGTACCTACCAGGTACCGCGGCCCTTCGCTGAAATCTCCGTTCGGGAGAATATTCGGGTCAGCATGATGGAAGACAGCTTGAAGTACATGCTTCGAGTTGCACGGGATGACACGGGTGAGCGGGAAATAGCTGAAAGCGTCGGTTTCACAGTGCAGCAGCTCGATCAGTTGCCTTCAGAACTGGCGATGGGCGATCTTCGAAAACTTGAACTTGCACGTACGCTCGCGACGAATCCGAAAGTGCTGCTCCTGGACGAAGTGTTTGCTGGACTTACCTATGGCGAAATCGAACATATTTCCAATCTCCTGATTAAACGAAGAAAAACTCACGGTACAACTTACCTGATCGTGAGTCATGACCTGAAGGCACTGCAACCACTGGTCGATGATGTCCTGGTGATTCACAGCGGTAGCGTCATAAAGAAAGGCACTTTCGATGAAGTGGTAAGCGACCCGCAGGTCCAGAATGCGTACCTGGGTACTGGCTGAGAATGCAGAGTCATGAGTATTTCACTCAGTATTGAAAATCTCGAAGTCGTATACGGCAAGGCCAGATCTGTGAACGGTATTACGCTGTCAGTACAGACAGGTCAGATCATTGCGATTATTGGGCCAGTCGGCGCAGGCAAGTCAACAGTGTTTGATGCCGTCTTCGGATTGAATGAATCAACGGGCAAAATCGAGTTTGAGGGACAGGATTTAAGAAAAGTTCCGCCACGGAAAATAGTCGAACTCGGTGTCGCTTATGCACCTGAACGGGGCAATCTGTTTACACAGATGAATGTCCATGACAATCTGCTGACCGGTGCTTATCGAGCAAGAAAAGATATCAAAACGAATCTGGAATTGGTTTACGACCTCTTCCCGATTCTTAAAGACCGAAGAAAGCAGGAAGCTGCAACGCAAAGCGGGGGTGAGCGTCAGATGCTGTCTCTGGGGCGTGCGCTGATGTCGAGTCCACGACTACTGCTGGTTGATGAGCCGACAATCGGTCTGTCACCAAAAGTCTGCCTCTCGATTGCGGATGCATTGGGCAGACTGAACAGGCAGCATGGGCTCACCATCTTGATTGCTGAACAGAATGCAAATTTTGCACTAAGTCTTGCACAGTACATTTATCTTCTTGAAATCGGACGAATTACGCGACACGGGACATCCGCTGAACTGCTCAAAGAAGATGTCATTCGAAAGTCCTATTTTGGCAGTTCGAACAAAAGTGGAGACAAGACATGACAGGTCTCAAAAAGATCAAGCCTTCAGCACGTCTGGCTGAAGAGGTTTACGATCAGATCTACGCAGGTATCAATTCAGGGGTGATCGATCCGGATGAGCGAATTGTGCAGGAGCGGTTGGCCGATGAACTGGAAGTCAGCAGGACGCCAGTACGCGAGGCGCTGCTTCGACTCGAACATGAAGGAATTCTGGTTCGTGAAAAACATGGCAGGTTTGTTGTTCGCAGATTTTCCAAGGAAGAAATCGTTCAGATTTACAGTGCCCGCGAAGCCGTTGAGTGCCATGCATTGGCGCTTCTTTGCGAAATGAGCACATCGAAACTCATCAAGAAACTCTGCGATGTTGTCGAAAGGGAGGAAAAAGACAGTATCTGCTACACAATCAATGAATACTACGAAGCCAATAAGCATATCCACCGAACATTTGTGAAAGAAACCGGCAATCGATTTCTCTTGGATATGTTTGACATGATTTGGAACCGTAGCGTCGGATTTGTGGTGTTTTCCGACATGGCGGATGAAAACCTGCCGGTCTCGCTAACCGGACACCTGGAACTGTGCGATGTGGTGAACAGTGGCAGTCCAAGGGAAGCGGCAGATACCATGCGCAGGCACATTCGAGAAGGACTCACGCTACAGAGTAGCGGACTCAAGGTACAGGCTGATACTATCAATTTGTAGGAACAGGTGGAATTTAGTATGTGCGGAATTGCAGGAAGAATACTGAATCGGGAAGGTGAAGTCGGTCGAGATCTGGTTGAATTGATGGATGCCCAGGCTCATCGCGGTGCTGATTCAACAGGCTTCGCCATATACACAAAGCCCCTGCCAGAAGGTGGAAAGGTAAGACTGATGGGGTTTGATCGACGCAATCTGAATTCTGACCTTGATGATGTGATCAAAATTCTTAAAAATCATGGGTCGGATATTTTGACTGATCCCCAAATTGATGATGCTTCCACTGCACACTACAGTGTCAGGTTGGAAGTCAAGGAACCGGCGAATGTTGAAAACTGGATTGCCGAAGCAGATTTAATCTCAAACCGAATCGAGGTTCTTTCCTACGGTATTTCGCTCGAAATTATTAAAGATGTTGGAGATGCTAAAGCAGTCGCAGATAAACATCACCTAAGAACCATGCAAGGCACCCACGGACTGGGACATGCCAGGCTCGCAACAGAATCAGATGTCTCACCAAAAGCAAGCCATCCTTTCTGGGCGCGGCCGTTTCCAGACGTAGCAATCGTTCACAACGGACAAATCACCAACTACTATCTGTGGCGAGACAAACTGGAGCTTCAGGGCTACCGCTTCATGACTGAAAACGACAGTGAACTTCTAGCCGTATGGGTTTCCGATCAAAAGCGTAAAGGTTTGAGCCTACAGCAGGCTCTGACCAAGTCAGTCTCAGAAATTGACGGAGTTTTCACATTCATGATCAGCGACCTGAACGGTATCGGTCTCGCCAAAGACCGTTTTGCAATGAAACCTCTGGTTACCTTGGAAAGCGATGGTGAACTGATCGCAGCAACTGAGGAACAGGCAGTAAGACGTATCGCTCCGGATCGTTGGGATGTATTCAACTATGACGGGCCATCGATGACACAAATCTGGCCGCTATACACGATAGAGGCTGCTGCATGAGTGAAAAGGTCATTCAGGTTGGTCATCGCGATATCCGCACCATTAATCAAGAGTTCCTTGAGGCACTGGAGGCTGGCTACTCTGTGGTTGTCACCGATACTCTGTCCCGACACAATCTAGGTGTCGGACTTCCGCAATCTGGCAAAATTCATTTTGATGGCAGCGTCGGATACTACTGTGGTGGACTCAACACAGGCACAGATGTACGGGTTGAGAATAATGCTGGCTGGGGAACTGGAGAGGCGATGAGCGGCGGAACCATTACTGTCAATGGATATTCGGGAATGTCAACTGGCGCCGCGATGCTCGGCGGGCTGATACATGTTAAAGGGGACTGTGGACCAAGATGTGGTGTCGCAATGAAAGCTGGCGACATCGTGGTCGAAGGCAGCCTGGGGTATCAGGCCGGATTCATGGCGCACCGCGGACGAATTATCGCGCTTGGCAGCGCTGGCCCTTCCTGCGGAGACGCGCTATGGGAGGCCGAAGTTTGGGTTGCTGGCGAAATTGAATCTCTCGGCGTTGATGCAAAGATAGTTGAACCCGAAGCAGATGAAGTCGAAGGGGTGGATGCACTGTTGAAGCAACTAGGATTGGAAGAACAGTTTCGAGACTGGCGCAAAATCGTGTCCGAACAGAAACTGTGGTACTTTGAGAGTAGAGATGCAAACTCATGGCTGATGATTTAAATTCAACTTACGAATATCCCTTCCCGATGCCTTCGGAAGAGGAAGTAGCCTATTCCGATGGTGCAATAAAAGGTCGGACACCTGGCTCCCCCTCTGCCTACGATAAGGGTGGTTCTACACGCTGGACCCCAGACGCAATCGCAGAAGTACAGGCACTGGCACAGTTGGGACGATATCAGGTACGTGGCTACAACTGCTTCAACCAGCGAATGCCGACGTTCGATGACTTGACTTTTGTTCCGGCCACCATGACGCGGCTGCCGCTTGAAGGCTATCGCGAAAGCTGTGATATGACAACAGTGTTAGGAGCGGGTACGGGACTCGTGGAACGGCCGCTGGAACTCAAGATTCCGATTTACATTGCTTCAATGTCATTCGGAGCGTTATCAGCCAGTGCGAAAGCTGCAATTGGTTATGGAGCTTCCAAAGCTGGCACAATGACCTGCACAGGAGAAGGCGGCATGCTGGAGGATGAACGCGAAGCCAGCCAGAAACTGGTTTATCAGTTGACTCCGGCTCGATATGGGGTTGACCTTGAGCACATTCGAAAAGCCGATGGACTAGAACTGGTTGTTGGGCAAGGCGCTAAACCCGGCACCGGTGGATTGCTACTGGGTATGAAAGTTGTTGAACGGGTCTCCAAAATGCGAAGTCTTCCAGCAGGTGTTGATCAGCGCTCAACGGTACGCCATCCGGATTTTTTAGGCGCAGATGACATGGCTGTCAAGATTGAAGAACTGCGTATTGCGACGAACTATAAAGTTCCAATTTTGGTAAAGATGGGAGCCACCAGACCTCGATTCGATGTTGCAATCGCTGCCAAAGCAGGTGCCGATATAGTCGTATTGGATGGAGCAGAAGGCGGTACCGGGGCATCGCCGGAACTGCTGCTCAATCACACTGGCATACCCTGTCTTTCCGCAATTCGGCCGGCGCGCCAGGCACTTGAAGACTGCGGCATGAGTGACAAGGTTTCTCTGGTTGTATCGGGTGGAATTCGCACTGGCGTCGATGTCGCCAAATGTCTTGCACTGGGTGCCGATGCAGTGATGATCGGTAATGCTGCAATGATTGCACTCGGATGCAATTCTCCACGCTATGAAAAAGACTACGATGCACTCGGTACATCACCTGGCGCCTGCCATCACTGCCATACCGGCATGTGTCCGGTTGGGATTGCCACCCAGAACAAAGAACTCGAAAAACGAGTCAATATTGCAGCGGGTGCGGAGCGGGTTTACCGCTTCCTGACCGCAATCGCCATGGAAGTAACAATGTTGGCAAAAGCCTGTGGAAAATCATCAGTTCACAATCTGGAGGTAGAAGATTTACGTGCACTTTCATTTGAAGCCTCCGCATTTACCGGTGTAAAGATGGCTGGACTGGATCGGGCTTTTACGTGGTAGTTTTCAATTCTGTCGCTACCGCACACCACAACTTTTCGGATATTAAGGAGGTCAAATAACGATAATCTGCGACTGATGTCGAACTACTCTCCCGGTTAGTCAACACTCCGTTTATCTGGTGTACACATTTCTCCTTTCCAGGCTTTACCAGATGCTGACTGTCATCTTCGTGATGTCATTCGTCTGCTATATGCTGCTCGGTCTCATGCCTGGCGACCCAGTCGACTTACTCATCAGCGCAGACCCCAAGCTCACGTCCGAGGACGCAGCCCGCCTCAAGGCACTTTACGGACTGGATCAGCCCCTTTTCAATCGTTACCTGAACTGGCTTGCCGCTGCAGTGCAGGGTGACTTTGGCTATAGCCGTCTATACGCGAAACCGGTTCTGGAAGTACTTTGGAGTGCACTGGAAAGAACCTTGGTATTGATGAGTATTGCCTTTTTGCTTTCTGTCCTACTTGCCATTCCAACGGGGATGTTAGCCGCCCGCCGCATACATACTCCGACTGACTATTCAATCAATTTTCTTTGCTTTGCAGGTATTTCGATTCCCTCTTTCTGGCTCGCACTAATGCTGATATTGCTGTTCTCAGTCATACTGGGGTGGTTGCCAGCGAATGCCACGCCTCTCGGTCAAGTCGGAATTTTCCAAAAAGCGCAGGCACTCATCTTGCCAGTGGTCACATTATCGCTGGTCAGTATCGGAGGGGTAACTCGCTATGTGCGAAGTTCAATGTACGAGACTCTTCATCAGGACTACATCACCACCGCCTACGCCAAGGGTTTATCGGAATCCCAGGTTGTCTGGCGGCATGGGCTTAGAAATTCGATGATTCCTGTCGTTACGATTCTGTCGCTGGATTTGGGTGCATTTTTCTCCGGTGCAGTGATTGTTGAAATTATGTTTGCCTACCCTGGCATGGGAAAGATGCTTTTTGATGCAATCAACGGAAGCGACTACAACTTGGCACTGGTTGGTTTGCTGCTGGCGACTCTCGTAACCTTACTGGCAAATTTTCTAGCCGATGTGTCCTATGTCGGCCTTGATCCCAGAATTAGTTATCAGGAACAGTCGAAGTGACACGCACTCAACTATTCATAAAACGGATGATGCTACACCGTGTAGCTGTTGTCTGTGCTGGCATTCTTTCGCTATTGTTCCTTTTTGCGCTATCTGCCCCGATTCTGGAAATGATTCTGAATACGGATGCTTCGAAAGTAAACCTGTTTTCCCGCTACCAACCCTTTTCACTGGAACATCCATTAGGAACCGATGAGCTCGGTAGAGATTTGTTGGTCAGGCTTGCCTATGGAGGCAGGGTTTCTTTACTGGTAGGTTTTACCGCCGCGATTATTGCTGCAGCCATCGGTACGTTAATCGGGTTGGTTGCCGGATATTTCGGAGGTTGGCTCGATACCCTGCTAATGCGAACCACCGACAGCGTCATTGCTCTGCCACTGTTGCCTTTGCTGATCGTTCTGGCAGTCATTGATCTGGAAAAACTTGGGATTCCAGCTTCCATTGCCAATCATCAAGATATTGGTCTCTATAGAATCATTGTGATTGTCTCGCTGGTTGGCTGGACCGGTGTTGCGCGGCTAGTTCGCGGCTCGGTTTTATCTCTACGAGAGCGGCCCTACATCACTGCTGCACGTGCAATGGGTGTACCAGCGAAGCGCATCATTCTCACGCATATCCTTCCCGCTCTGACTTCACCCATCACAGTTGCAACAACCTTATCAGTCGGGAACATCATTCTGTTTGAATCAATACTGAGTTTTTTGGGATTGGGAATCAATCCCCCAACACCGAGCTGGGGCAATATGCTGACAAATGCTCAGGAATTGATATGGGAAGCGCCTACCTTGGCATTTTTTCCAGGGATGCTGATTTTTATCACCGTACTTGCCTTTAACTTCATCGGTGACGGCTTGCAGGATGCACTGTCTCCGCGATCCAAGAAACGATAACGCGAAACGGCATCAATCACACCCCCTCTCGTAATCGCACATTGCGATTAGCTCAGAACGAGGTGGGTGTCACAGTTAGCAGAGAATTTCTACCGCTTCGGTTAATGTGGTAACAGTGTAGTTCGGCGTAAATTCTTCAGTCCATTCTTCGCCGTTTCGACGAATCCACATTGAATGTAGACCAGCACCGTGAGCACCGGCAATATCAGCAGTTGGACTATCTCCGACATGAATGGTCTCAACTGGATTGGTTCCAGCAATTTCGCAAGCCTTGAGAAAACCTGCAGGATGTGGCTTAGTAAACCCAACATCAATTGCATAGACGGCTCCAACAAAGTAATCTTGGATTCCAATGCTTGCAAGGTCGGCATTTCCATCAGTTAACGCAACAAGAGGATATTGTTGTGACAGTGCCTGCAATGCTGGAAGTACATCTGGATACAGTTCAATGTTGTTGCGATCGACTAGAAATCGGTTCAACAACGTCTCAGCATCAGCTGCATCATAAGCACTCTCAGTTATCATCTCCAAAAAAAGTTGCCTGCGGATTTCGGTAACGTCGTGCTGTAATTCAGGCCGGCGGTCAATTAATGACCACCGGAGATCCGGGATATCATCAACCGAATATCGTTCCGTGACCCTTGGATAATGTTCCTGCAGATAGCGGTAACTGTTTTTCTCAGCGTGTCGGATGACCGACCACATATCCCACAGTGTATTGTCGAGGTCTAGTGTGATCGCGCGATAATTAGTTGTCACGCCAGGCTCTCTAAACAGAAACGTTTTATGGCTGATTCGGAACTATCGTTTGGCGATTTCTTCAAGCTTCTTTGCTTGGATGATCTGACCGTCGAGACCCGCTTCCTTCGCAGTACCCCCATCGGCTACAGTTATCTAATGACTGCAGAAAGTGACTGGCAGGTTGAAATTTGTTTCGTAAGTTTCACTGTTCTATTCCTGGTAAGTTTCAACTTTCATCTGGCAGATCGGGTACGACGCAGCAAATCATGTGGGCATGGTGATTATAGGCCGACTCAACATTCTCCTTGATTTGTTCCTGCCGTCGCTTTGACATTTCATGTGCACAGTCATTTCTGAAGTGAGGAGAATGCCCGGCAGTGCTAAAATTACTGTTCCAACTATCGAACATGCCACAGAAATGCTTTCAGTGAGTTTGAACTGATGCAAGACGCGGTCACTCTGCATTCTTTACCCAATCTAAGAAACATCGGCAGATGAACCACAAGATTCAGTAGACCTGGAACATCACTGGACACACTGTACAGGGGCACCAGTGTTCCGTAGATTGAATGTCTGAATCGAAGAAACAGTAGCAAAACCACATTTTTCACATAGTCAGTAGAAGATGAGTCGCTCGAATCAATCCGCTATCGATCAAGCAGCACAAAGGTCGCTTGCTGATTACTATAACTGTTTCACGAGTGCAGTGCTTCTTCATCCAGCTGACATGCTGTCAATTCACTACGGGCTATGGGGACCGGATACCAACACAGACAAAGAAGCGCTGATTCGTGCAAATGAAACGCTTGTTAGAGGCTGCGCTATGCATCCCGGAAGAAGAGTGCTTGACGCTGGCTGCGGACTGGGAGGCACATCCATTTGGTTGGCGCAGGAATACGGCGTCCATGCAGTTGGACTGACGAATTGTGAACCACATGTCGCGCTGGCAGCAGAACAGGCTGAAAAAAGAGGTGTAGGGCACCTGGTTGAATTTCTTTACGGTGACTTTATGGAAATGCCATTTCCAGATACCAGTTTCGATTTTGTGCTGAATCATGAAACTTACTGTTATGCAACCGACAAACCTGCCTATCTGCGCGAAGTTTATCGGGTATTGAAACCCGGCGGTCGATGGCAGGCATTGGAAGGTTTGCTGACTGACAGGAAATTGACCAAGGAAGACCTTTCGGTGCGTCTGGCAACTGAGGAGGGTTGGCGGACACTACCACTTCAGCCTTATCCGGAAACCATCGCAATGCTTGAACAAGCAAACTTTGAACAGCCTGAAACTTTTGATCTCTTTGATGAGATCATGCCTGCCAGTCGCAAACTGTGCACTTTGTGGCAAGTTCTTGGAGACCTCTTTACCCCTAAGGAAAGTGCATGGGCTTACGACGGATTCAAACAAGCCATCCTGGGATTTGATCAAGGGTTAAAACGAGGGATATTCACCTACCGCCTGATTGTTGGTTCTAAGGCGGCAAATTGATTCACCACCATTTTCATTCCAACATCATTGGCTGGAACTTTGTCGGTCGAGTTCAACACGGCAGCGAAAAATGCGTCCCACTGAAGGCAAATCCAATTTCGTCAAACAAAACTATGGCGAGCCCGACCAGAAATTCTGACGAATGCACAGTCTGCCGTGCGCGAATATGACGGCGGCACGTGTTGACAACGATAGACTGTAACTTCAAACTCTGCAAATTCCATAGAGGTCTAGTGAGGTACCAACGTAGTGAGTGACAGAAACACAATTACAGAATCTGAACTCAAAAATGCAGTTTTTAACTATTACGACCGTTACACTAAACCAGTCTATATGGCACGATGGAACCCTGACTACATCCTATTCGGGTTGTTTGAGCCCGGTGAATGCCCGCCACTTGGCAGCAAGATGGTTGAAAACTTCAGTGCCCATAAAGGTTTTGTTCGCGCCTTAAAGCGGATGATTGAAACCATAATCGCACCAGCGAATATTCAGTCTGATTCAGTGGTGGTGGATGCTGGTTGTGGAATCGGCGGCACAGCATTACATCTGGCAAAAACGAGAGGCTGTAAAGTGACTGGGGTTAATGTCGTTGAATTGCAACTTGAAATCGCAAACGAAAAAGTCAACGAAGCTGGACTGCATGAACTGGTCAGTTTCAAATATGCGGATTGCTCACACAGTCTGCCATTCGATGACAATTCGGTGGATGTCGTTACAAACTTTGAAAGCGCCTGCCATTACATCGATCGGCCCCAATTTCTGCGAGAGGTTTATCGAATTCTCAAACCTGGGATAGGGAGAATCGTAGCTTCTGACTGGCTGCATCGTAGCGGTATTACGGATGAAGACTACGAAAAATTTATTCGACCTCTAACGAACTCATGGGCTATTCCAAGCCTAGAAAGTGAGGACGGATACACCCGTATGCTACCACAAAGCGGACTAAGACTCATAGAATTCGAGAGCTTTGGCGGAAAGGACTGGGATAATGTGAGAATCATCAGAAATATTCATCACAATCTAACGCGCCTGTACTTGAACGGTCTTGCCACACCGGAATTTCTTACTGTTTTCGAGGAATATAGATCTCTCTACATGGCATGGAAACACGGACACTTCGAACTGAAGCGTTATTGTGCGGAGAAACCGAAATGAACATAACAACTTTCCAAAATTTCCCCCATCGCTTTTTGCTGCATTTGAACGCTCACTAATTTTAAATTTGATTACCGTGCTTTTTGGATTTGGTACCGAGCAAGATGGCGTCCCACACAGTTGAATAAATTTTTTCTGCCGGAACTACATTGAGATTGCCAGCGCGATCACCATAATTGGTGATGGATTTAGTACTCGTCGGCTCTCTGTGTCTATAATGCGTCTTAGGTTTTGCTTTCGATGCTGCTGAACGTTTCTTTTGAAATTGGGTGAGACGTTTTCCATGGTCAAAAATCTGTGAAGATCCTCAACAATTCGGTTACGGCGAAAAATAAACTCATTAATTGTTTTTTATCAACATTTTAATTGTAATCTTGGCACTGATTTTGAGAGTTATGCCCAAAAGTAGTGCGTGACGGGATTCATCACTAAGCGGCTACCTGGTCGGTGTCATTGTAATTCAGTTCGACTCCATTCTTGAATTTCACTCCCTCGATCACTTTGCCCAGCTGCCTGAACCCGCGCAGCCGTCGCCATTTTTTCTCCGCACACATCCCCAGCCTGTACATCATGCCCAGCATCGTCGTTCTGCTCAGACAGCCCTTCGAGCGCTTGGTGCGGTGACGGATCGTCGCGAAGGTCGACTCGATTGGATTAGTGGTACGCAGAGATTGCCAGTGCGATGCCGGAAAATCGTAAAACGCCAGCAGCTCCTCACGATCCCCGATCAGGCATTCAACCACTTTCGGATACTTGTCCTGATAGGTTTCCACAAACCGATCAAACGCCTCATGCGCCGCCTCGCGCGTGTCTGCCATCCAGATCTGGTGAAGCGCCTTTTTCGCCTGTCCGTGCAGCATCTTCGGCAGCCGGTTGAGCACATTCGCCGTCTTATGCACCCAGCAGCGCTGATCCTGGGTTTCAGGGTAAACCTGGTCCAATGCCGACCAGAACCCCATCGCCCCGTCTCCAACCGCCAGCTTCGGTGCATCCATGCCCCTGGACTTCAGATCCAGCAGCATCCCCTTCCAGCTCTCGGTCGATTCGCGCACCCCGTCCTCAATCGCCAGCAACTGCTTGCGGCCACACTCATCAACCCCGATCAGCACCAGCGCACACAGCTTTGCATCCTCGGCCCGAAGCCCGCAGTACACCCCATCGGCCCATACATAAACGATCTTCCCGGTGATGCCGCGCGTCTGCCACCGCCTCATCTCCTCATTCCACTGCTGCGCCAGGCGGGAGACCGATGAGGCAGAAAAACCCTGCGCCTTACTGCCCAGCAGAACCTTCAGGGTATCAGCCATCTCACCGCTTGACACCCCCTTCAGATAAAGCCACGGCACAAACGCCTCAACCGTCGCCGTCTTTCTCACATACGGCGGGATCAGTGCCGAGCGGAACGACACCGGCTCGCCGGTATTCGAGCGGACCTTCGGAATCCGAACCGAAACCGGCCCGATACCGGTCTGAATGTCACGCTCAGGCTGGCTGCCGCTTCGAACCACCGCCCGAAGCCCGTTGCCAGCATACTGTCCGTCATACTGAGCGAGAAATTCCTCCACCTCAAGCTGCAGGGCCTGGGCGAGAATCCGTCTGGCACCGGTGCGCACCAATTCGGTCACAACATCGGGTGAAATGTCTCGACTTTCAAATCCAATTACGTTATCGTTACTCATAGTGGCGTACCTCTCTGGTTGGTTGTAAAAATGCTTTCTACATTTAACCAGATACGCCGCTTTTTTTTCAACCCCCGTCACGCACTACTTTTGGGCATAACTCGATTTTGAGCACTGGATTATGAAATTGATTAGCCTTGCAAGCACTATGAATTCGGACTGAAGACTGAATATCCAGTGGTGAACATTTAGTCTCTTGTTGGTGAAAAGCTGCGTGTGAACCAACAATTTTATATTGCCCTATTACCGCAAAAATAGGAGGTAAGTTTATGGATTGGCAAGTTTTGGCAGATACGCCACTACAGTCAGAAGATGAATTGCGACGTTTGGTCACTGACAGAGCAGTCAGCGATGTCGAGTTTCGGAATTTACTGGTTTCAAATCCCAAAGAAGCAATTTCTCAGGAGTTGGGACTTGAAATGCCTGAAGAGTATCAGGTGGTTGTTCACGAAAACGATGCTCAAACTTTCCACTTGTCTTTGCCAGTAACAGAGTTAGACGAAGAACAGCTTGAAGCGATTGCTGCAGGACGCTGCTGCTGTTGAAGATGACGGAATTCAAATATCCTGGCGGATGACACGCCATAATCGTTGAAGATAGAGTAGTCAACCATATCCGGTCGTGATTGACATTGACAGTCTCGGATTTGACTGGTTCTTTCATTTTGCTGGACGTGTATTGCTTTGGCTGAGGCTTGACTAGCGACTGAATACTGCAATTTTGCAGCCGTAGATGCGATGGACCGACATGTTTACCCACTTTCAAACATTGTCATCGCGGGACCTTAGCTATCCTCTATACTTTTTTGACTGACGCGCTGTTGCAATTCGGTAATCATGAAGCCTAACCGATATACATGCACCAAACTCAGAGGCTGGAGTTCAATATGGATTGGCTTTACAGGCACGGCCGACTGTATCTCATCCGTTCGCTACAGAGACTTCACCGCAAACAGCGAACAGCGTGTGTCGTCATATTGCTTGTGCCACCATAGGCGGAATCAGTTTTCAGCTTAATTTTCAACTCCAAAGATACTGACTTTTTGACAGTTGGGAGTTGAACACCACCGACACTAAAAAAGATGCCCCACAACAACGAGGCGAAGCACGGTTTTCAGACTCGGTTTGGCCAGCGGACTGTCAACGCTCGCATCTATATCATTGTCGCCACCATAATCTTGGTTGGCTTAGCGTCTTCTGGCGTGATATTCCTGCAATCTTCCACAGACTACAGAGACTTTTTCAGCAAAGACAATCCTGAACTGCAGGCGTTTGAATTCCTTGAGAATACCTACGGGAAGAGCGATAGTGTCCTGATAATGATCGCTCCTGACGATCGGGACGCAACATCCGAACAGAGTTTATCAGCCGTGGTCTGGCTGACAGAGCGCGCATGGCAATTGCCACACGCGTCGCGTGTTGATTCCATCGCCAATTTCCCGCACGTAACCGCTGATGGAGACGAGATACTGGTACAGGATCTCGTGGACGTAGAGAAAATTCATGACGCTCAGGAACGGAGCAAAATACGCGAGGTGGCTCTTAAGGACCCGCGACTTGCAGGCTATCTCCTGGCGCGCGATGGTGCTGTCAGTGCTGTCCACATTACCGTTAAACTGCCAGACGAAAACAACGCTGCAAGCATCGCTGAAGTTTCTGAAATGACGTATGGCCTTGCTACGGAGGCAAAGACGCGCTACCCAGGCATCGATTTTCGGCCCATCGGAACAGTGATTATCAATCAGGAGTTCACAAACGCTACGGTGGATGGTGCACAGACAATTCTGCCCGCATCCTTCGCCGTTATGTTAGTAATGATCGCCATCTCAACACGAAGTCTTTGGGGTATTGCAGCAATCGGTTCTGTCGTTCTTCTGTCAATCTGTGCTTCGATGGGCATGGCAGGGTGGTTGGGCATTCCGCTGTCAACTTCCACATCGGCCGCTCCCATTATTGTTTTGACGTTAGCTGTGGCCGGCTGTATTCACTTACTGGTTACGTTTAGGGAATGCATTGGAGCGGGTAGCCACAGAAGTGTGGCAGTGGTGCAATCGATAAAGGTAAACCTGTATCCGATTTTCCTCGCAAGTGTGACGACTGCATTCGGTTTTTTCATGATGAACTTTTCTGAAGTTCCACCATATCGCCACCTTGGCACGCTTGTAACAATCGGCACCGGCATTTCGTTTGTACTATCGGTCACGTTTTTGCCTGCCCTGCTTTCTTTGCTCCCCATGCGGGGTCTGCAGACTGGGGAATCTCGTTTCGGGATGGCGGCTGTCGCTGAATTTACAATACGCTACAGGAAAATTTTGCTATGGCTGTCAGTGGCGGTCATCGTAGGACTAACAGCGAGTGTTCCGCGCAACGAACTAAACGACATCCTCACACATTTTTTCAATAAAGATGTACAGGTTCGCCAAAATGCCGATTTTCTTGACGAAAATCTAAGCGGAAATACAGTAATCGAGTATTCAATCTCGGCGAAAGCACCAAGGCGAATCGCTGATCCGGAATATTTACGCGACTTAGCCGCATTTGCCCAGTGGTATCGCTCTCAGCCTGAGATACGACATGTTCTGGCTCTCAGCGATACGTTTCAGCAACTCAACATGAGCGTACATGGCGACGACCCAACAGCTTACCGAATTCCTGATACCTACGAATTGTCCAGCCAATTGCTACTTCTTTACGAATTTTCACTCCCCTTTGGCGTGGACCTAAATAACCGGATCGACATTTCCAAGTCATCAACACGCATGACCGTGACAGCAAGAACACTGTCATCGCAAGAATTGTTGCAACTCGATGCGCGCGCAAAGTCCTGGCTTAAAAGCAATGCCTCTAGTTTTTCACAGGTGCAAAGTTCAGGACCCGCGGTGATGTTCGCACATATCGGGGAGCGAAATATTCGAGCCATGTTGATCGGCACTGTGATTGCATTTCTCGGTGTTTCCTTAATTCTCATCATCGCGTTTCGCTCGCTTCGCATCGGCCTAATGAGTTTGGCATCGAACTTTGTTCCTGGTTTGCTGGCATTCGGTATCTGGGGCATGCTTGTAGGACAAGTCGGCCTCGCGCTGTCGGTGGTAATGGCCATGACAATCGGTATCGTAGTGGACGATACCGTGCACTTCCTCAGCAAGTATCTCTATGCAAGGCGAGAGCTTAACAAGACTAGTAATGATGCCGTGCGATACGCATTTCAGACAGTCGGACGCGCTTTAACGACAACCACCATCATACTTGTCGCTGGATTTTTGACGCTTGGCTTGGCTGATTTCTTTCCAACAGCGCAGATGGGGCAACTGACGGCTATTGTTATCGCGTTCGCTCTTGTTTTCGATTTTCTTTTCCTGCCGCCTCTGTTGATGACTGTGGACCGAAGTTTACCGTTACCGCGGTCAACAGTACAAAGGTAGTAGGGATTGTGCAGGGAAAAATTGAGCACACGTCGGATGTATGCTGATCAGAGTGACGATTCAATACATTCTGCACTCTACCTCTAAAGGTGCTTAAGGCGAATCGGAACCGAAACACGAATTTGCCAAAGTGCATCATTCAGCATTTTGAATTTGGTGTTAATGACCTGTCACTTGGACACATTTAACACAGGCGACGAAATGACAATTAATCATTCCGCATTCGTGGTGCAGCCTGAATATCTCTTTTTGCTTTCTCATCGTCATTCTCTTTCTCGTCATTCCGGCACCTCCCTTGAATCAACCGCCCATCAAAACTGCGATTGATTCCAAACGCGCCGGCAAAAAATCAATTCACACCGAGAAATACCGCCGCCGCACCACGCTCCCATTGCGTTCCTGAGATGACCGCAATCGGCATTCAGATAACGGTTTACTATGCATCTGGAATCTCACAGACAGGCGACCGTTGCGCGCTGTGTGCGGCGCGAGGGGGTGCTGGCGGTGCAGGACAGCACTGCCATCAATTACGACACGCATAAGCATGTTACCGCGGGGTTGACGACGATCTGTGGTACTGCGCAGGGCATTTTTGCGCATGCGAATGTTGCATTTTCACCCAGTGGTCGGGTATTGGGCGTGTTGGACATTGACGGCAGTTTCCGTTCCCGGTGTGCGGCTTCCGGCGATGAGCTGAAAGAATCGGTTCGCTGGGTTGAGGGGATGGAGACGTCGGCAGAGTTGTCGGCTGCCACAGGTGGCGGCACCCGGGTGATTAGCGTCTGTGATCGGGAAGGTGATCTGTGGGAGCTGTTCGAGCGTCAGAGGGAGTTGCGGGATCAAGTTGGACTGCTGGTCAGACGTCACGGTTCACGGCATCGCTGGGCGGTGGATGAAGACGGCAATGCCGAGGATCTGCATAGGCACGTTGAGGGTTTATGCGCGGTCGGGACGCGGACAGTGACGATTGAGGCGCAGGGTAGCAAACGGGCAAGAAAGGCACGTGATGCGACAGTGACGCATCACACGGGTTCATCTTAAAGCGCAAGGTAAAAGTGCTGACCGCGTGCCGGCGGTGTCGGTGATTGAGGAACACCCGCCTGCCGATGTGAAGTCGCCATTGAATTGGTTTTTCTGTGTGCGGAAGGCGAGGCGGATCCTGCCAGTGCGGTTCGCATCTGTGAGTGGTGGTATGAGGCGCGTTTAGGGATTGAGGAGTATTTCCGGGCATTGAAGACGGGCTGTCGGGTTGAGGAGCGTCAGTTTGATGATGTGGAAGACCTGATGAAGTGCCTTGCGTTTGATGCGGTCGCTGCGTGGCGCGTGTTTGACTTGCAGCGGATGGCGAAGGCAGAGCCTGACCGATTGGCGTCAGAGGTGGTTGAACCGGATGAATTGGAGGTGTGTCAGCAGCTGTTGCATGAGGTGGACCGGTGCTGTCCGATTCGGTCGCCGCCGGACCTGACGATTCTGGACTATGTGGTGGGACTTGGCAGAATTGCCGGATTCAGCCCGACGAAAAGACAGCCGGCGGCAGGTGTTGACGGATAATTTTGTCATAACATGGTAGAGCTAGCCTCGATTTGTCCGGAACTTTCAGGCACTACGGCATCCGCAACAGCGATTGGGGTTACCGTTGGTCTCAAGTTGACGAGAGCTTTGATGCAGCAAAACATCCCAACGAACCGCACCGTGCAGGTTAGTTACATTGTCGAGATCGATCCCTCACAGCCGAAATCGACGCCAAACAAACGCACGGCATTAACACCTGAAACCACTGGCATGTCAAAGGAAGAGATATGCGTATTCACCCGAATTGCGTGCAGCAAAGCTGGCGCCACCACTAGGGACAGGCCAGAGTGGGTGGTTGCAAACCCGCTTAAGGCGCAAGTGTACTGCTGTCTGACCAATAACAGGAACCGAGGGATCAAGCCGAATGCCGGTGGGGACCCGACTCCGGTAGGCGGCCCGAATCCGCGAGAGAACAACATCTGCGGTCAGATCGTCAAATGGGTGCCGGATGACGGAGATCACACCGCGGATACGTTCACATGGGATCTGTTTGTGGTTGCCGTAAATCCATTGCGGTACGACGATGCGAATGCGGGTTCGGGCAATATCAACCCTGACAACATGATTAATTCTCCTGACGGACTGGCGTTTGATTTAGGCGGAAACTTCTGGATTCAGACGGATGGAGAGTACTCGAACGAAGACGATTTCGAAGGGATGGGAAACAACCAAATGCTGTTGGCCAATGTCGAAACCGGTGAAATACAGCGATTTCTTGTTGAGCCGAAGGAGTGCGAGGTTACGGGAATCACGTGGAACAGCGACCGGCGCACAATGTTTGTCAGAATTCAGCATCCCGGCGAAACAAATCCCGACGAGTGTCATTTTCCTGATGGAGGCCGCTCCGTTCCCCGTTCACCCGTTATCGCAATTTACCGAACGGATGGCGGTATGATTGACGGATAAAAGTCAGAAACGGCATGTGGCGAATCCATCACTTGCTACTGACAATTCGAACTGCTGACTATAATTTGTGTGCAATCGAAATCGTAGTTTTACTTTCGGCAAAGGAACAGGTGTCGTATCAATATGGTGCTAAATTCAAGCAATAGACGAGGTGCTGCTCCTTATTTTCTTCCGCTCGTAATGTTCCCTTTGCTAGTCTTGGCCGCCAAATACGGCGGTTGGTGGATTGTCGGACCTTTCGCATTCCTGTTCATAACTGGCTTTGACCCGGTATTCGGTATCGAAGAGCGCAACATCGATCCGAAACTAACACCCGAGAGCAAGCTGTTCTGGTTCAAACTGTCGATATGGCTCTGGGCGCTGCTATGGCCACTGACGCTGATTTTTGTACTCTGGCAGATTCTTGCCGCCGGCAGCATGGCTGCTTGGGAACGCGTCGTTCTTGTCTTCGCGTTGGCTATGATCGCACCGCTGGTTTTCATCATCAGCCACGAGTTTATTCATCGCCGAGCAGTATGGGAGCGTCGAATCGCAGAAATTATGCTCACTTCGGTTTCCTATCCACTCTACGCGGTTGAGCATGTGTACATCCATCACGCCCGAGTATGCACGCCGCTAGACCCCGAATCGGCCGTAAGAGGGATTAGTTTCTGGCAATTTCTTGTGAGCGGACTGCCGAGAAGTTTCAAGATTACATGGCAATACGAATGTAGCCGGCTGGCGCGCCGCAACCAGCCGGCTTGGCATATCTCAAATGTTTTCTGGCGGTATCTTGTTGAGACTGCCGCATGGTATACGCTGGGCTGGTTGATGGGCGGTTGGAAAGGAGTCCTGATCTTCATCATTATGGGTGCAAGTGTGATTTTCCAGATGCGACTTTCCGACTACATTCAACATTACGGCTTGCTTCGCGTCAGACTGCCGGACGGTCGGTTTGAGCGGGTGCAGCCGCACCACGCTTGGAGTGCGGACTACAGAATCACGAACTGGCTTTACTACAATTCACAGCGTCATCCTGACCACCACGCAATAGCCAGTCGCCGTTATCCGGTGTTGCAGCATCACGGGGAGGACACCGCACCTCAATTGCCGGGCACGTACAGCAACATGATGTTTTTGGCTATGTTTCCTCGGCGCTGGTTCGAAAAGATGAACCCACTCGTGGACCAGCAACGAACGCGCTTTTACCCTCAAATCGACGATTGGATTGCCTATGACAGCAAAGCATTCGCGAGCCGTCCGCAGGTGTACGACACCATCGATGAAATTTTGTCTTCGGCACCCAGACTTGCGGATTGGATGAATCGTTCGCCAAAACTGCTTGACAGCCTCAAATCCGAAGAATTCACCAATCTCGATCTGGCGGATGGATTTGGTCCAAATCCCAAATTTGAAACGATCGCTAGGCGCGGTCTCTCGCGTGTGTATTGGATGCATGAACTGGGCCTGAACGAAATGAAGGAGCAGCTCGCTGATTTTCCCGCTGCGAACGCCGATGAGCTGGTCGATGTTGCACGGGAATGGTCGAACAGCAAGGCTTTCCAGCTTTGTGTTCATGCAATGCGCGCCAATTTAACCGCAGCCGAGACTCGTTCCGCCGCGTCCAGGGTGCTTGACGTTACCGTCTCAGCCGTTGCAGACGCTGTCTGCGAAGATGTCGCAGAGCGGATGTCTCCGAAGACAGTAAGCGGATTCGGTTGCATCGCGTTCGGGGACTTGGCAAGCCACATTAAAATTCTGGATTCTCAACCGATGTTGCTGTTTCTCTGCGAGAGTGAGTCGTCTAGATATCGCGACAGACTGCAGTCCGGTTTGCAGAAGGAGTTGCAAGCATTGTCCAGCGATAACCTGTTGATTGCTTCCACCTGCATACAGACTTACAGTGTTCTGTCCTATTCCGATTTTCTGAATTATTATTTGAATGGCGTCTCGAATAATGAACTTCTGAAACTCGTGGGCAGCCGTCTTGTGTTCACTTCAGGCGATTCAGATGCGGCGGCGCGGTTCGAAGCGATGCGGCGTGAAATTCTAGCGCGCAGCAGCATAAGCGACGCTCTGGCATCCGAGTTGAGACAGTCTGCCGGCAGCGGTTCGGTTGAGCCGAGTCTGGAGTCGATCCAGGACATGAAGGGCGGACTGCTGGACGTTGAGCGCGCCGCACGATTCTTGCAATTGAAACTCGTTGCAGATATGCCTGAAATCTGTTCCATTGATGCCATTTCTGTTTTCGAAACTGTGGGCCGGCATGGGCTAATTCCTCAAGAGCCCGCGCAGCGTCTAGCCGAAGCAGCAAAACTGTGGTACAACCTGACCGCCATCTTGGGGCTTGTATCCAATGAGGGATTTGTAGTTGAAACGGCATCCGGCAAGATCAAGAATGTTATCGCACAAGCAGTCGAACTGGAAGATTTTGAGACGCTGATGATACAGGTTCGAGAAATTGCATCGCATGCAGCGGCTTGCATTGATTCGATAAGCAAACCAGCCGGTTGATTCAAGTTGAATTTCCAGAGAGCATCGCAGCCACCCTGGGAACTTCGGAAATCATCAATCGACTTAAAATACTCAAGCAGTGAATGGTAGTCTCTCGGCACAAGCTTCATTTTCTCAATACCAACACGATACGCATCCGGCGACTACTCTGCACACAGATTACGCCTCGCATCGCGATGCAACGGTTTGACAAATACCAACTTGACTGACTCGGTGGGATGTTTACTGTATCCACCTGTTATTTTCTTTGAAAATTACACATGACGGAAAAGCTGCTTCTGCCACTGCCAACCCTCGGTCAAAGGCAGCGCATACACCCGTTTTGGCACCCCGACGAACACTTCCGGCCCGAATTCCTGCCAATGCTTCGCCACCCTGCACAGTGGTTACTGTAACCACTGTGCGACGACTCAATATTGGTACACGCCAGCACCAGTGTTTCCCCCATAGGCCTGCTGCCAGTCATCACACAGCCGGGCGGCTGCCAGATCCAAAACCACTGACGCAAGTCCATGCACCCTGACCCCGGGCAGAATCAGAAAACGGGCATTGTTCACCACCAATGACAGATTCCCAGCACGCACACGCTGAGACCAGCCATTGTATTGGTCACGCGCCTGCCCGCAGCATGAAACAACAGACCGCCCAGGCGCCCGAAGCGCTCGCTCACCACCCAGTGCTTCACCACCTCGACCGATACGCGACCCAGCTCTTTCAAGGCACAGTGCAACTGTGGATTCTCAGCATGGTCAGGCAGCTGAGACGATAACGGTATCGCTGCTGATGGCACTGGCAGTATCCTGGGAGGGAGCCTGCGCCTCGCATAACTCGCCCTTGCTATTGCGCCAATCGCTCAATTCGCACAACTGCCTCGCTAATGCGCTGCGCGTATAATCACCGCAAACCGATGCAGCCCTGAATCACTCAACCACATCGTTCTCAAATTGTCTCAGACCAATCTGCATGTGGAATGATTAATTTTCATTTCGTAGCCTGTGTCAAGTGTGTCCAAGTGATAGGTTAATGACTGTTCATACCCATGTTCTGCAATATGATGCAGATGGAAAAAATTGAACCTGCAGAAATGCCGGTCAATACAGTTTGTGATCAACTGTCCCTGTCCACAACGAGTAAAATCGTCACATATTTCCAATACGAATCATGCTTAAAGACAAGAATATATGTCATCAGTCGTGTTGAGTTTCGGTATTGAACCGTCCACTGTTGGCGAATATCCGTGCTGTTGCTATCTGCCCTGTGTGGTGACAGGTTGAACACACGAAAACATAATTCATTCCGAATAAATGTGAATTTCAGTTGTACCATTTCTCTGTTCACGGTTGGCTTGTAGACTGATGTCTCAGAAGTCTTGAGGTTTAGAAACTATGCCAATCCGACCGCGTCTCGATCAAGCTGCGTCCAACAAAAGAAAGCGTCGTCAGTTTGATGTTCTGCTCAATGTGACAGCACCTCACGAACGCATAGTCTTCATTTGCGCTGCGCTGTTGATGCTCACTCTACTCGTGTGGGCATTATTTGGCCGTATCGAGTATTCGATCACATTCGACGGTTTGTTGATCAAGCCAGGTGTGCGCTACGAAGTCACTTCCGCCGAATCAGGATATCTGATCGAATATCTTGCGTTACCAGGAAATGACGTAAAAGCCGGAGATCTGATTGCCCGACAAAGCGTTCCTGAGCTGGACCGTGAAATCGCAGCTCTGCACCAGAAGGTTGATCTCTTTGAGCAGGAACTCGCACAAGCGCATTCCAATAATGCGAGTGCTCGGAGGCGCCTGGAAACAGCTAGAGCCGCTTTGGTGGCGACCGAAGCACAACGAGAGGTTCGCGAGATGATCGTTGCACATACCGACGGCGAGATTATGACTCTGCAATTCAATGCCGGAGATTTTGTTTCCGCAGGCAGTCCCATAGCGTGGATCCGCGGCAATCCTGATACAGAGTCTGCATCGTTTCAGGCATTGATTCAAGTCGATTCCCACAGTTCGCAGCGCATACGCTTAGGCATGGAGGCTACCGTAGACGTGGAACTTCTAGGCAACGACCTACAACAATTGGCAGGAACAGTCGTTTCCGTTAGCGAGGAGCCCTTACCAAACTGGCTTACCGCCATGCCGCCTGCAATCAACAACCCGTCGCATCGAATCGACATTGCGCTACGTCAGATGCCGAAACAGTTGATTTCGAATAGCGCCTCATGCCGGGTGCGGATAATTCTCGGTGAGAGTTCTCCTTTTTCCATGCTGGCATCGACTGCCTTTTGACGGCTGATAGTGGATATACAAGAACCGCAGGCATTTCATTGAACTTTGGAATCCAGCCATCTGATGTCAACCTGTCGTTCAACTTACCAGATTCTGACGTCAAATCGTAAACCATCTGCCCAGGAAACGAGGAAATATGCAAGGGCATGGCCGAAGTAAGAACTGAACAAACTCCTCATCGTAAAGAGACTTACCGACCTGAGTGTTCTCAATATTTGGATTCAGATAAAATGAAAAAACGCTGGTTTACAGGATGGCGGAAGAGGCTTTCTTCCTTAGTCGGAAGAAATTCCAAGCTGTCATTGGTTTATTTTGGCCTTAATGAATTTATGTCACTTTATCCACTTACGGCGAAATCGAGCTGACCGCGTCGGTTATTTTTCATTGCAAGATGAACTTTGTGACGTACAAAACCACCGCTGACAGCTTGATTTCAATGGCCCTGCGTACCCATGCGGTACAGGAAAGGAGCAGAAAATGCAGGCTCTCTTGCCTCATTGCGTCTATGTGACAATTAGCTGCCGCAATCGAATTTACCTCAGAATTAGCATCATCGTTTAGTTACAAGGTTTCTATATGTCTTGGCTATCATTTCGCAAGTTGATGTCATCAAAAACAAAGTCAACGAAAAAGCAGCACAAGCGGGCAGTCACTCCGTTGGTGATGCAGATGCACTTAACTGAATGTGGTGCTGCATGCCTGGGAAGCGTGCTTGCGTATTTTGGACGCTGGATACCCTTGAACGAATTGAGAATAACATGTGGGGTCAACCGGGATGGTTCGACGGCTGCGGGACTTGCACGGGCAGGCAGGGAGTACGGCCTCAAATGTTCTGGCCGAAATGTCAATGCACATCACCTCACAAACATGCCGGTGCCACAAATCCTGTTTTGGGAATGGAATCACTTCCTGATTCTGGAGGGATTCGATGGACAGTCGGTACACCTGAACGATCCAGCAATGGGGCGACGAAAACTGTCGATGGATGAGTTCGAGAAGGGGTTTTCCGGGATTGCTTTGCAATTTGAACCTGGACCGAATTTTCAGCCTGGCGGCACCCCACCAGGCATGTCACGACGTCTCTCTCAGTGGATTCAAGGCAGCGGTAGCTCTTTGGCTTATTGCCTGGCGTGTGGGTTGATGATGGTCATAGCGACTTTGGCGGCACCGGTGGCCCTTAACCTGTTCGTGGACCGCGTATTGAATGGAACATACCAATGGGGTGTTCTTGCTGCAACCGCCCTCGCTGCAGCAGCTGTGTTGGTATTCATTCTTAGCTGGCTCAAACAACGATGCCTCAAGCGTCTGTCAGTTCGAATGTCAATCGAAGCTGGACACCGTTGCCTGTCGAAACTTTTACGTCTGCCTGTGGAATTTTTTAATCATCGACTGACAGGTGATTTGACTGACCGAATCCTGTCTATTGACAGAATTTCCAAGGGGATACAGAATTATTTATTTTATTTAGTCGTTGAACTGGCTATGGGTGCAGTCATTCTTGCTGTCATGCTAGTTTACAGCCCACTGTTAACATTAATCGTCCTAGCTTTGGCGGTGTTGGGCATCTTCGCTACCTACCTGGTCGCTCGCTCGCGAGTGGAAGAAAACCATTTGTGGCGACATGAGCAAAGCAAATTGATTGGACTTGGCATGTTGATGCTGCATCAAGCTGAGAATCTTCGAATCACTGCTGCGGAGGATGGATTTTTCTCTCGCTGGAGTGGTCAGCAGGCGCGCGAATTGACCGCTCGGCAACGATTCGTCGAATTTGGTCATGTAAACGCAGCGATTCCGGGTTCGACTGTCATCCTCGCGTACGCTGCAGTCATCGCAGTTGGCGGGCATCAGGCCGCTACGGGACAAATAACCCTAGGCACACTGGCCGCATTCTTCGTGTTAACAGGAATGTTCCTGACACCCATCGGACGAGTCGCAGAATTTGCGGATGGCTGGCAAGCCCTTGCAATCGAACTTCAGCGACTTGAAGACATCACGGAATCAGATGAAGATGCACGATTGAAACGACGGGAATCGCAATCACGTACTGTCACATTGAATGGGCGTCTCAAATTGAGCGGTCATGTAGAGTTGCGCGGAATAACTTTTGGATACGACCGCAGTCGCCCACCACTGATCAAAGACTTTGATCTGGTGATCGAACCAGGCCAGCGAATCGCTGTTGTCGGTGCGAGCGGAGCGGGCAAATCAACACTGGCGTCTCTTATCTCAGGTGCTTATGAACCGTGGTCCGGGCAGATTCTGTTCGACGGAATTCCAAAGGAAGATATTCCTTATGAGGTCATTGTCCGCTCACTTTCGATGGTTGATCAGAACCCGGTACTTTTCTCAGCGACAGTGCGTGAGAATATCACTCTATGGAATTCAGCAGTTCCAGACAGCATGCTGATTGCGGCGGCACGGGATGCCTGCATTCATGACCGCATATTAGAGCGCCCGCTTGGCTATGAGACTCCAGTCGATGAAGACGGGGGCAATTTCAGCGGCGGAGAATGTCAGCGATTGGAGATTGCCCGCTCACTGGTTAGCAATCCAACTGTGCTGATTCTAGACGAGGCAACCAGTTCACTCGACGCTGCCAATGAAAAATCTGTTGACGATTCACTGCGGCATCGAGGTGTAAGTTGCCTGGTAATCGCACACAGGTTGAGCACAATTCGAGACTGCGACGAAATAGTTGTTCTAGAACGAGACCTCGTAACACGCGGAACCCATGAAGAACTCATGACCGATGATCAAAGCATCTATCGCCGTCTTATTCTAGCAGGTTAGAACAATGTCAACATCGCACCTCCTTTCATTCGCCGACCTTGCTGTCAGCGCTGGTTCGGTTGTGCACTGTGCCAGCAATCAGCCGCTGGATATGAATAACCCTGGAAGCGTATGGTTTGTTGAATCAGGTGCGATCGATGTTTTTCTTGTTGAAAGTCGCAACGGAGTGGAACAAACAGCACTGCAACTGTTGATACGTGCTGAAGAAAGCCGATTGGTTCCCGGTGTTGCTTCGGCATCAGAGGAAACAACATTGAGCCTCAGGGGAAAGGGATTGCCCGGTACAGTTTTGCGGCAACTTTCGATTCATCAACTAAGTGCAGTGAACAATTCAGAACTGGCAAACTTGATCGACGCGTGGATTATGGATCTAACGGACGCTCTATCGCGGGATTTCATGTTCTCACCGCTGCCAGACGTGCTTGCGGAACCTGGGCAAATCCTGGCGACCGTGGATGGGATACTTTCTTCTAGACGCGCTGTTGTTTGGGCACCAGTCTCTACCTCGGAGACCAGCGCAAGCCTATATATGGGACTTGTGGAAGCTGCGATACAAACATCAGCTGAGGATGTGCCAGCTGACGTGTTGCCGTTGACTCCCGAGAGCTGGCTTCAACTGACACAGCCACGACATGCTTGCGAATTTCTTTCTTCAGAAACTCTGGCCAATGAAGGTCGGTTATTGTCATCGTTATTGCCTTTCCATCGCCTCATACTTGCAACAGAGCGGCTCAATCGCGTGTTCAACATGGTAGACGAGGCGAACCTCGAACGCGCAAGCACAGAAGTTCGACGCACTGAGGAAGATCGTGCCAGGCGTCAGCTTTTCAATGTGACAAGTGAACCAGAACAGGGGATGGCTGAAGATGATGACTCAAATTTAGCAAGGGTTATTCGAATCATCGGCCAGCACGAAGGAATCACATTCAAATGGCCCAAGAGAACAGATACGCCGGAAATTTCTCCGAGATTGGTCGATATACTGGATGTATCAGGTGTCCGCGGAAGAAAAGTAGACCTAAACGCAATTAATGATTGGTGGACCGGAGAAAGTGACGCGATGCTGGCGTTTAGGGCAGACGACGGCAGTCCTGTAGCACTCTTGCCCAGCACCTTGGGGCGATATCGAATGTTTGACCCCGCTACCGGGAAAATGATTCGGGTTACCGATGAGGTCGCCTCTTCCCTCAAAGCCGAAGCCTGGCTGTTTTATCGACCACTTGCACCCATGACCATTAGTCGACGTGGCCTGTTGAACTTCATCAGAAATGGGTTGGACGCACATGTCGCCCGCTTCGCACTGTTGGGATTAATCAGTGGTCTATTCTTGTTGCTGCCAGCATTAACACTAGGGTTCGTTGTCAATCATGTCATTTTGCACGAAGAACTCAACTTGTTATATTCAGTAACCACCGGGTTAGCGGGGGCTGCTGTGCTATGGGCGCTGATTTATGTTCTTCAGGGAATGACCCTAATGCGGCTTGAGGGGCGAATTGTATCGCAGGTTGAATCCGCTTTCTGGGACCGATTGCTCAAACTGCCTCTAAACATCCTTAATCGATACCCGTCGGCTGACCGCGCAATTCGAGGTATGGCATTTCACCGGCTTCGCGATGATTTTCAAGGTGTCGTTGCCAATAACTTGCTTTCAGTAGTCTTTTTACTGCCAGCTTTATTTATTATTTTTATCTACGACATAGTCTTGGGAAGTGTCACTGCCGTGTTCGGGTTAGCATCAATGGTGATTACAATCTTCCTTGGATCAAAGCAGATTTCTCCTTACGAGACGATGATTCACACATCTCACAGACTTACCGGCGTTTTATACCAACTCATCAATGGAATCGTTAAACTTCGAATTGATGGTGCGGAAGGGTCTGCTTACGCGGTGTGGGCCCGACATTACGGTGAGCAGCAACGCGCTGAACTGGAATTAGGTGAATGGAATGCCCGGTTACAAGCATTCTGTGCTGCACTGCCATTGCTTGCCGCAGGGGTTGTGCTGGTCACCACCACGTTACACGGCGCGAAGGATTTTTCGGTGGGAAACTTCCTGATCATCTACACCGCATTCATGCTATTCATCACAGGCGTCGTGCGACTGGGCGTTTCATTTGGTACCGTTAGCACTATTTTGCCCGAGCTCAATCAAATCAGGCCGTTCCTTGAAACACCTCCTGAAGCGATTCGCGGTCAGGAACCGGTGGAGCACATCGGAGGCGATTTACTTTTCGATCGCGTTAGCTTTCGGTATGACCCGAAAGGGCCTTTGGTCCTTGACGATGTTTCGATTCATGCACGACGCGGAGAGTTCATTGCAATTACCGGAGAATCAGGTGCCGGAAAAAGCACACTGTTCCAGCTTGCATTAGGCTTGAGTGAGCCAAGCACTGGAACGGTATACTACGATGGGCGCGATTTAAGGCAATTGAATGTTAAACAGGTCCGCCGGAAAATTGGTGCAGTCCCCCAAAAGCCCATCCTTCATCCACAGGACCTTTGGGACAATATAGCCGGCGGACAGGAAGATATTGATTCGTCTGCCGTGTGGGAAGCTGCTCGAGCCGCGTCTGTTGATAAAGTCATCGAAAGAACGCCAATGCAAATGCTAACCTGTGTCGGTGATGACCAAAGTGTCTTGTCAGGTGGTGAGGTCCAACGAATCGCTATTGCCCGTGCACTGGCACAAGACTCCCGAATCCTTCTGCTTGACGAAGCAACTAATTTTCTCGATAACGACAGCCAGTCTAATGTCATGAATCAACTTGAACAACTGCCCATGACGCGAATTGTCATTGCACATCGCCTTACCACCCTGCAAAAGGCAGATCGAATCTACGTAATGCAGGCAGGCAAGATTGTTGAATCAGGCAACTATCAGGAATTGACTGCGGCTGACGGTTTGTTCCGTGAACTTGTACGACGTCAGGAAGTCTAATTAGTTCCTGCCCCATTAACCGCAGAACATAGCAGAATTTCAATACAGGTCAGGACCACAAGATCATTGCTAGCTCGACGGGGACTGAAAGAACGCAGAAACTGCCGACAACAGAATCAAAATGACGTTTGATCACAACAACGTCATTGTTGTCGGAGCAGGACTGGCAGGGCTGGCCTGCGCCTATGCTCTCAGTAAAAAGGATTTCAATGTCAAGATACTAGAGGCAGAAGCATATGCCGGTGGCAGAGTAGTGCGTGAATCAGTCGGGGATTTTTCCATTGATCTTGGTGCAAACCTGTTTCTTGAAACTCATGAAACTGCCAGAGACATTTCAGACCAGCTTGGCGTACCTTTAAGACGAACCCCTCTTGCGGTCCACAGCGCAATTTATCGCAACGGGAAATTTCATTCGCTGTACGGTGACAATCAGCTTGGCAGCCTGTGGAAGACCGCTAGGACGATGCTGTCATTTCAACTTTTGTCACCTAGAGGAGTGTGGCAGCTTCTCAAGTTTGTCCGAATGCTTCAGGCACAAAAACAACATTTAAGCTTCGACGATGTTTCGCGACTGATCAACCTCGATGTCAACCAGAATGCCGCAGATTTCCTTGCGTCGAAGATCGGATCCGAATCCCTTGAGTGGCTATTCGAACCAGGCTTATCCGGCTATGCTTTTGCAGATCCAAATCAGGTCGGTGCAGCCTATGCGATGGCTGTACTTTGGCATAACGGTCTCAACGGCGTGGCGTGGCCCTGTCTTCCCAAAGGGGGTGCCAGTGCCATCGTGGATTCGCTTGTCAATGCCTGCAATCGCAGTGCATCCTTAACCTTGTCCACGCCTGCGCGTCTGATTCACTTCAACCATTCCACCGTGCAGGGTGTCGTTACAGATGCTGGCCTCATCGAGGCTGATGCGGTTGTCTGCGCTACGACCGCGAGTGCAGCTATCAAAATCACCCCTGACTTACCGCCGTCTGTTCACAACACCCTGAGTCAAGTAACTTATTCAAAGTGTTGCCGCGTGTTCTACGGCGTTGATTCCTGCCCGTTTCCCCAAGACTGGTATGCTGTAGGCTTTCCCCAAAAAACGGGTACGTTTCTTACCGGCCTGAGTAATTCAGCCGCCTTAGATCCCACCACAGCACCGGAAGGAAAGTTTCTCATCGATGCACTTGTAAGCGGCGAACACGCTCAGGAGCTGTTCACGCTAAGCGATGAGCAAATACAAAATCAAGTGCTCGCGGAAATAATCAGATTGATTCCCCAAATGACTCAGGAACCGCTGTTCGCCCGCGTCCACCGCTGGCCACAAGCCATGTGTCTCGCGCCTGCTGGCACAATGACACAACTGAATGAGATGCGACTAGAGGGTTATGGCGGTGCCAACGGCCTGTTTCTCGCAGGTGACTATATGGGTG
This sequence comes from Arenicellales bacterium, assembly GCA_965220665.1. Classification (GTDB taxonomy): domain Bacteria; phylum Pseudomonadota; class Gammaproteobacteria; order Arenicellales; family JAJDZL01; genus JAJDZL01. The sequence continues at coordinate 2,003,589 of CBDCQQ010000005.1, read as the reverse complement.
TACCTTCGATGAACGCTGCATTAAAGAGCGGATTGGACGCTGCTGCTGCCACCATCGAATATCTGCAGTAAGGCTGGCACGAAGCTGAATCTGATGTTTAGACCGACTGAAAACTTGCATGTAAGCCATAGATGCCTTTTCTGATTGACTGAACTTCGCAGGTACGGCCGAATTAATTCAATACTCATCAATGTGTGAAACGCCACCGATTGCGGTTCAATGTGTGAATAATCATCGGTGCTTTGGTAGAAACGCACACGCCACAATGTATACCGCATTGTGGATGACTTCAATCTGACAGCATAATCAACTGGTCGTCTAACCTGTCGACCATTCCCGCATCAACCCACGCACATAAGAAGCAACGCTGTTCATTGTGTCAAAAACCTCAGCTGTTAATGCTTCATAGTTATCGGCTTCGCAGGCCCGTACGATCACCTCCTTTGCCGTTAATGATGCGGCTTCGATTGACGCTGCATTTTCGACAACCAGCTGCAAACCACCGTGCAGATTCTTCAACAGTACGGCAGCCGTTTCCAAACGTTTTGCAACATCGGCAGACAGCAGCCCATGTTTCCGTGCTACGGCAAAAACTGAACTCGTCCGCGAATTGAGAATCTCAGGTGCGACTGCGGCATGTGTAATTTGCAGAAAGCGAGCGGCATGCTCAACGTTCCGGAATGCATCAAGGGCACTCGATACGGTCAAAAGATCTGGTACCGCATAACTTAACAACTTATTTTTCAGTTCTGCAGTTGCTGCGGTACGAGTGGCGGCATTGTTGAGCAGATCAAGGCGCACTTGATCGAATTGCTCTCCTGCTTTTGATTCAATATGCGAAAAGATACGACGCGCCCCGATGAATTTGATCAGGCTGCCACCGCAGTGCGCATTGTCCACATAGTCTGATAAACTGCTCAGCGAATTTATATCGCTGCGGTCTTGGGCACTCACAATTTGACGAATCAATAGGTTTTCTTCAGTCAATGCCTGCAGCCCTTTCATATAACTACGATACAAAGATCTTTGATGTTCTGTGGGTTCGCTCTGACACAGGAACATGATGTCGAGTTCGGCAGCGAAAAATGCACTCCCGCCTGCGAGGTCGCCAAGCACCGCAACAGCGAGTCCGCCTTGGGGCGGTAGTCGGAGCGAAGAATCCTCATCAATGGCTGACAACACAGCTTCAATTGATGCTTTTGTGATATTGGAGGCAGCGATTCCAGCTTCTACCGGCGATAGGTTTCCACGAATGACGTGTACACAGAGTTGAAAAACCCTGTCGTTCGACCAGTCGCGTATGGTTTCTACCGCTTCGCGTGGGCTACGCGAAGGAATGTCGGCGATTCTTGCGCGTATTTCATCGATATCAAGTTCGTGTGTCCAATAAACTCGAGCAAGGCCGCGCCGGGCACGCATCCCAAACTGTGGGTCGTGCAGCAAACCATCCGGCAGATCAAGATCAATAAACTCCCGACTATCGAGATTGTCGAGCAGTCTGGGATTGTGATTGATCCAATTCGATAGACCAGGTGATGAATTAAGAATTTCATCGATCGCCTCGAACGCATCTGGGCGAGCCATGTAGGCAGTGCTATCATAGACATTCCAGTTGCTGACCTCAGGATAAAATTGTGTACGCCACTGGTCGACCAGCGGGTCAATTTTTTCGAACCATCGTTTAGGAGACATGAGCAGGCTGCCCATGGCCGAGTAGCTTCCTGGCAACTGTGGCGCTTCTTGCGGTCCAGAATGCTTGAGCAATGGGTATAGTCGCGTTGAATGAATGTGGTGATCTGCGTGACGCTGCGCATTGTAGTAAAACCAGTTGGACAGCTTATAGGCGATGCTCCAAGAATGATGTCGCTGCACCCGTTCGTAACGTCCGTTGGGCAGGCGCACGCGCTGCAGCCCGTAATGCTGCATGTAATCTACCATCCTGAGCTGAAAGATTCCCATTACACTGATCGTCGCGAAAACCAGTATGCCCCAAATCCCGCCGATCCAAGCCGCCAAAGCATACCATACAGCGATCTGCAAAAGGTAACGCCAAACCCGGTTCGTGTAATGCCAAACCGGTACATGACGTCGCTCCACTCGCTGCTTCTCCACCCGCCAGGTATCGAGATAGCTGCGAAACACCGATCGGGGAAGGTATTGCCAGAAACTCTGACCCTTCGGGGCGGACACAGCGTCCTTGGGTGTTCCAATATGTGCGTGATGGACGTAGATATGCTCCGTGATTTCTTGCGGAAATGTTACAGATGCCATCAGGAACTCCCCAATACGCCGTTCCCACACTGTACGGCGATGCATCATGTCGTGTCCTGCATTGAGAGTCAGTCTGGCCATTGCCCCCAGCGATAAAACGATCAGAACATCCTCCCAAAATGCCAGATGCTCAGCCGCAAAAACCTGACGAAAAGCGAATATGAAGACTATTGGATAAACAGCAACCCATGACAGCACGGCCAGTTTAAACCAGAACAACTTTCCTTCGGGTTGTTGCGGATTGACGGTTCTCTCATCTGTTCCAAGCGCGGTGTCAAACTGATCAGCAAGGAAAAGGAAGATGAACGGACCCGCAAGCCACCATCCGCCGTGAATTGCGGCGGCGGCTACAAATGGAAAAATCGCGAGAGGAGCGAAATACGGAAGCGCATTGAACGGCGACAGATCGCCCAACGCTACGTCTTTGTCCTGCCCTCCTGCACCTGGAGCACTGCTATGAATAGATCCGCCCTTTGGCATGTAACACCGAAGTAGTCAGGTTCAGCACAAATATCGGTTTTAACAGAAAATCACAGACTCTGATTGCTGGCGAACAACCAAAGTACCAGAGCATCCACAATCCACCAACGACTGAACGGTACTTCTACGTTCATGAAAATGAAAAGACGTATTTCGGCGCGTTAAAAGTGACTGCTACACTGCTAAGCCGAACAAAAAACTATATTTACGTTGAAACCACGTGTTAATGGGAGGATGGGAGGAAAAAACGGACTCAATCAAGCTATGCCTACCTTGTTCTCCCAACACGTCCTATTCTCGACTGCCTCAAATACTGGTTAGCGCTTGAGATAGTCGAAATTCAGCAAAATCAGCAGCAGCAACGACCTGCAGCGATCGCTTCAAGCTGCTCTTCGCTTATATCCGTTACCGGTAAGGACAAGTGGAAAGTCTGCGCATCATTCTCGTGGACAACCACCTGAATCTCATCAGGCAATTCAACTCCCAATTCCTGAGAAATTGCATCCTTGGGATTCGAAACCAACAGATTTCGAAACTCGCTATCGCTAATCGCTTTGTCAATAACCTGACGCCTGACATCTTCCGCCGACTGCAACGGCGTTTCCGCTAAAACTTGCCAATCCATTTTGTCACCTTTTATATTCTAACAATCCTTGTTGATTTATTTTGAATTCAATATGCAAGTCTTTAGTCATTAATGACTTGGACTTGTATGGGCATTATAGCAATTAGCGAATCTTTTATTTTATTTTTCCTTGTTCACTGCAAATCAGACCAGTCAGGAATCGGCAGCGTTTGGTCAAGTCTTAGCTAAACGGTATTCCAACATCACATTTTGGGTTAATATCTATCGGCAAAAATTCTTGTTTAATCAGTAGATTGCCGGAGTTTTGTTGCTGAGTTGGCATTATTGCCAAGACTTGGCCAACGAGCCATAAGCATAAACACAAATGCACTTACCTGACTGACTGCTCCTTTGTCATTGAGCGCAATAGTGAAATGGTGAAGGCGCTGAATCAGCAGAAACAGTCCCGATCGACCAAAAAGCATTTTTTCTGCAGATGAATCAGTCAGCCCTCCTCCGAGCGTCTTTTGAGCAACAGCAAGGCCTTCCTTATGCAGACTCTCAATGAATTGCGTCCAGCATGCTTTGTCCTTGAACCATCCAGTGCTATCGTAAATCGTATCCGCTGAAAATATCTGCAGAACCAGTGTTGGTTCTACACCCGCTGCACTGACATCAAATTGAACGCCGATCCGCATCTTTAAAAATTCACCGTGCGATTCGAGCCGTTCCAGCACAGAACCTGCCGCCTTTCGATTCCCGGGCCAGTCAATACGTTTCAAAAATGTCATTACATCGCTTGACTTGGTGAAATCAAGCATCAATAACTGCAGCGATCTTCCTGTCGACGGTGAGATACCCATTGCTCCAACGCGCGTACCTGGCTGCAATGCCAGATAAGCCGTTTCGGCTAACCGCCATTCTGTCCCATTCAGATTCCAGTTCATATTGGACGCCATCGCTTTGCATGCGATCTGAAGGTCGGCGAGACCTTGATCTGTAGGGCCGCCGGTCAATGTGGATCGATTGGGATAGAGAAAGACCATAGGTTCGCCATCTATCTGTGTCGTTCGATCAATGCTGTACTGCAGCAATAATCTACCACCTGATATACGCTGAAGATTAGAACCCTCGACTCCGGTCTCGTTGAGGAGTGAGGCGATAGACTTCATCGAAGGGTCTGCTTTGCTTGACATGCCTTTGTGCCTGTAAATCTCGGCTGACTGAGTGCCACTCAATAGTGAAACATTGAGCAGAACATTCGGGTTGGACTCATCGATCGGAAAACCCAACCAAAGTGGAAAGCCCGCTAGTGTTGATGGCAAATCTTGGGTATGCTCGATAAGCCGATCCATGGTTAAGCGATCGATCGGCAGCAGAGACAGTGAACCCCCCCCCCATTCCCGCGAACAATTCGCCCAAACTGTCAGATTCCTTAACAAGCTGGGCCTCATTGGCCGCCCACTCGAGCTCGAAGTTCATGACAATGCACTTTTACCGTTTTACGGCTCGCTTCGGCTTTGCGTAAACCAAATCGTGTTTCGTCAACGCTAATTCTTCTGGCAAGCCATGTCGAAAATTCTCGATCAATGCAGCGTTGAGCAGCAGTAGGAATTGATCCTCGGCCCACATCCGTACCAGGTTAGGAGCAAACCGGCGCAAAGTTTTGCGCACCCGGTACTTGGAACGCATCGCGGGCAGCGTTACGCCAATCCAGCGATGTTTTGGAAATTTGAACTCATCGGCGAGTTCGTTACCCAGCATCGCACGACAGACTCGGTATCCGTGATTCACCATGGTTTGCTTGCCGATTGGATCCGTCATTTCAGCAACCTCGGGTATCGCCCTGACCGTTGCGTTGGTTATTACGACGGATTTTGCATCGGGCGGCGGTTCGCATATATGCCCGATGCGCGATAACGCAGCGGTTTCGCTTTCGTCACCTTCATACAGCAGGTTCTCGGGTGTTCCCATCAACCATGACACGTAGCGCCAGATCTGCATAAGACCCACACGTGCATCGCAGTTCAGGTTCGCCCCAAGCCGTTCTACATCACGAATCATCGAAGCAGAAAAATTGGCAGACGCAAGCGCCATATTGGCAGCACTAATCGGAACTCCGAAAGTCTCTTCATTCCATTGGCCTGACTTACGCAGTTGGCGTCTGATGCGCGCATGCACAAGCCGAACACGGATAGAAAACTTCCAGCCATTGTTGCCATGATCAAGACTTGCGGGCAACATCAGCGCTTCAGTCAGAAATCTGATATTGTTCCGTATCAGTCGCAAACCCTGCTGAGTTGTGTGTTGTCCGGTCAAGAAAAACACCCTGCTCATCAAACTATCGAAATTCCGGAGTATGACAACAATAAATCCAACAATAAACAGGTCCAGATGCTCGTGGAAGGCGTATCGACCGGGAAGAATCAATTCACGGTCGAACCATGCCGGTGGATGTCTGAGCGGTTCTATGAATTCGCGAAGCGCGTGCGGCGTATCCTGCAAAGGTTTCGCCTCGCGATCCAAGCAAGCGTTCATGAAACGATTAATTTGTTGGACATTCAGTGGTGCCAAAGCTTCAATGGCTGCATCGGCCATGGGATCACCAACAATAGTATGTTCAACATAACTTGTGGCGCGCTCTGGACTGAGGTCGACTGCCTTGCTGAATCCGTCGCGATAAATTGATGGTATCTTTAGCCGCTCCATTTCGCCATTCGTAATGAGGTTGTGCTACGCGGCACGTGCTGAGAGTTAACAAGCGGATAAGTCAGGTGTTGGAAAAATTGCCATCCTGTTGAAATCTGTACTGGATTTTTGACCACCCTGATCGACAGTGAATAAAAACCGTTCATCTATTGTGACGGTGTCGTTCGATTAGTCACCGCGGTCATCATTAAAAAAAATACATAGGCTTTTGCCTGTTTGATCTTATCTTGTGTTATCGATAATTTGATGTGATGTATGCCGCGCACGAGCATGATCGGGCGGTATTTGGTTAATAGTGTTGTGCCTCCTTGCGCCCATCTGGTCAGTTCCGCCAATTTCTCAGGTATTCCGTCTCCCCGTTCTCCAATGGCATCGATAACTGGGGTCCAGCACTTGATATCCTTCAGCCATTCCTTTTCCTGAGCAAAAAAGCTCAGCCCCAGAGCAGGTCCTATTCCGCTGGCGGTTACATCAAAATGGATTCCCAGATAGGCGTAGGCTTTGCAGTCATCGAAGTACGAAACAACATCACTCACTACAGAGGAATACCCAGGCCAGCCTACCTGGTTCAGAAACGCTTCCACTTCTTGGGCTTTGGTGAAGCCTGTCACGGTCGTTCGGATTAACCGTTGACGAGATGGGAATGTACCGACAGCCTTGACAATGATGTCCGATGGTGTCTTCTCGTACAGTTGCTGAAACTGGCGACGTTCAGCGGAGTCCGAATCCCATCCGCTCGCAAATACCAGTGCGTCATAAACAGCGCTTAGTTCAGAATATCGTTGCCCCCCACCTGCTAGAATGTCATCGACAGGATAGATGAATATTCCCGGATCCGGTTGCTCAGCGTTAGAGGCGAGCTTGATGTCATACTCGAGCAGCATCTTTCTACCGACAACGCTGCGCAACAGCGAGTCCTTGCGGTCGGTCTCATCCAAAAACCATGCAAGACCCGCCATCGATTGATTCGCAATACGCCTGCATTCTTTATTCTGGAAAAAGTTCGCTGTCATGCTGTTTCCTACAAGCGAAACACCGAAATCAGATCTGGGTTCAGGATCTTGTAACGGCATTTCGAATCCAAACGGAAACGCCGCCATTGTTGCCGGGATTTCGCGCGCGCGGTGGACCAACCGCTTCCAACCTGGGCCATTGAGCAGACTGGTGGAGATTTGTGGTCGAATCATCGTCAGCAGTTCTCCCATGGAACCTGCCACCAAGCTGAGGCATTCCTCTGTTTGCTTCCAGGCTTCTCTCATAATCCTTTCATCTACCCACAGTTGACTCGCATATAAAGATCGAATCATTTTGAATTGTTTTCTGCATTTACTCCTCTGTGATAAACCAGTGCCGGTGTAAAGATCTCGTAGGCTTCCCATAATTTTCGAGTTCCCGGCAGCGGCTGACTTTTTCTTGAATCAAACCCTGCAACACCCGCCAGATCGATGACGAACTGGCGGATGGTTGGGTCGTGTCCCGGCGGCGAGCGCACACGCGTGATGCCGCGGTAATAACGATACTCATAGAGACACGCAACCTGATCGTTTCCAACCGCATTGCGCGCCTTGACATCCGGATTGTTTCTCGCCATGTAGTTCAAATCATGAATGTAACAGGCAGTCACCGCATCAAACACCAGACACTTGCGCAGATCATCCGCATGGTCAAACTGACGCGTGGCGATTTTTGAGCCGTTTTTCAATACACTGAACCACGTCTCAATATGCCAGCGCTTCTCATACCAGCGGACAATCTTGTGAACATTGTCGACACTGGCCTGACCCTCGGTCGTCAGCAGCAGCCAGTGCAGCGGCTTTTGATCCGGTGAAACACCCATCTCATCCACGCTTAGCGCAAGCATCTTCACCGGGGTTTTGTCTTTCACTGCCGCAGGCGCCCTCAGCGTCACCTCGCAGGCGCGGATCTCAAGCCTTGCCTTGCGCCCCTTGCGGGCGCGCCTGCCGCCGCACGCCGCAATCCGAATCGTCTTGTGCGCTGTCACCGGCTGGCCTTTCATATGCGCATCCAGCTTCTCAGCGCTGCCGTCTTCTAATATCACCTTGCGCTTGCGCGCCGCATTCGAGCGAACCAGCAGCCCATCGCCGTGATCCTGCGCATCACGCAATAACGGCCACAAATCCGCTTCCCGATCACACACCGTCACCACACGGGTGCTGCTGCACGCATCAGACAACTCACGCGCACGCAGCAACCCATCCATCCAGCGCCGGCTTTCTTTCTCATCGGTGTCTGCCTTTTCCGATTCAAGAACTTTTTTGTCGGTCCTGCGAAATCCAGCATTGAGCGCATACACACCCAGCGTGCGTCCCGTCTCAGTGACCGCAATCCCAAAATGCGCCAGTATCCCGCTGGCGCCCTTGCCGCGGCCGCCTATCCCGACCAGACCTTCCGTCTCAGAAAGTCCGTGATAGTTCAGCGTCGTCGTGTCCTGCACCGCCAGCACCACTGACTCTGCCTCACAACGCTCTGCCAGCGACGCCTGGTGCGGCTCTAATATATGTTCCATCCTCACCTGTTCATTCGACAACAGCCGATACGCACCTTTGCGGTCCGCACGATTCGGAAACATCGAAGCAATCGACTTGCCCTGATGGTCCACCCAGGCCCTGCCCATCGCAATAATCCGCCCGCGCACCCGACCGTCACTGTGACTCGTGCGCGCATACTCCCGCTCTGCCCAGTGCGCCTTGTCATCCAAATATACCGCCTTCGGCTTTGTGATCGCACGGTATTGCTCCCTGCATAACTGATCTTTCCAGTCATCGGACAGCGGCTTGAACCAAATCGCTTTCGGCGTCCCAGGCTGCGCACGACGCTGGGCATGACCGCTGGTGAACCGATCACACTTGTGCCACCCGGCAGCCCCATAACAGCTGCCCCGGTAACACCCATCAACATACGTATACATCAATAACGGACGAACCTTATGGCAACGCTCCCAGTCACTGGCAACGCACTTCGATACCCGCTCCAGCGCCACCGATGCCAGCCCATAAACCCGCGGAATCAGCAAAAACCGCTGGTTGCAGATCACTTTTTGCAAATTCGACACCCGCGCATCCTGACTCCAGCCAATCCATTCGTCTCTCGCCTTTTGATGCCAGCTCGCGGCAGCAAACCCTATCCCGCCAACAATCCCATATTCGGATGAAACAATCCAGTAGCGAAGCTGCGCACCCGGTGCACGACCGAATCCGTTGGGATGATGCTTCTCCATCATCGCATCCCAGCTGCGGCGCTGTTCGCAACCGTCAATCACCGCAACGCGAATGTCGCCCAAGTCCTTGAACTGAAGACGAGACCGCTGCAATGAATCCAGCCCCTCAGGCGCAGAGGCGGAAACCCGGGTTTCCGGAACCCCCGCCCGCTTCTCGGGCAATGCAAATCCCACTTTGTCAGCCAGCTTCACCACAGTTTTGCGAGCCGAACTGATCATCGGCCGGTTTTGGCTGTCATGCCAGTCGTCTAACCGGCATAATAACCGCGCAAGATCTCCGAGGCTGACCGATGGACGTTCCGACTCCTTGATCAACGCTTCGATAGTGCCGGCACTGAATTGGCGCATTCCAATTTGCATGCCGATATTTTCTAATATTTATCCTCCGTTGTCAACTGTGGGCATATGAAAGCTCATAATCGTATCAAACTCAATTTAGGTTACTCGCTGTTTGCCGACTCTTTTCACAAGTGCTGAATAATGACAACATCTCACTTAAATACAGATTGATTTCAACCGATAACTGGTGCTGGATTGACCTCGGCTTCACACAGTCGGGTGTCGCACCATTCCATTTCCACCGGCACATCAAACAGACGGCCAGGCGCAAACCTTTGCCAGTAGTGTCTCATACCAGGCACGATAACGCGCACCACCGGCATACCGATATCGGGGCGGGTCTGGTTCAATACCAAAAATTCCATACCCTTGGATTCAACCAACGCCCGGCACTTTTCCACGTCATCGCGTAAATCCGTGGTTTGCGGAACATCGTAACTGGTTCTGCGGCGCATTGCTGTTTCGGCTGCGGGTGCCAAATAGGGTTGATTCTCGAGCGTTGCATTCTGCCACCACCATAAGCATTGTGGGTCGTCTACTCGGTAGCCGGCCCCACCAGGGCCAGTACCCTGCACCCAATTAAGAAACTGATTCAGTTCGCATACTGCGCGAAACGCCGCAATAAGCGGGTCAAAGTGTGATCCGGCTCCGTATATGATATCCTCTTGCTTTTTATCGGTACGGCGAGAGATCGCGACAAAAGTCGGAATTCCAAAATCGCTGGTGATATCCAGTACGCACAGGTCGCGGTTCAATCTTCGGTAGTAACCGCTCGCTTCTGCCAGGTATTGATCATCAAAACTTTCCAGGTCTACGCCCGGCATGCTGAGGCGGTTATACCACCACACTGCGAATGCGTCGCGCTCGACTAACTCGAAGAACCCTTGCAAGATTGCTTCTTCCAGCGTGTTCCCGGCAGCACAGCCGTTCGAATCTGCCACGAAATCCGTAACCCCGCGATGGTCTGCTGATTTGCCATAATACAGAAGCGATGTTGGAAGATACTTGGGTCGATCCCGTGTCAGCGACCACACGGGCGACCAGTCTACTTTGATCGTTGGATCAAGCCGTGGGGGAACGACGTTATAAGGGTGGCCGCTTGCGTTGATTCGATTGGCGTCGTCAAGCTGCAGTTCGCTGAAAAGCTGAACATCATTGGGGTGTATCGCATCTGGTTCGCTGTCGGATGAGGCAAAATCCAAATAACGTTTTTTGCATCGAATTTCGTCTCCGTGGAACGCTCCGCAATAACGCTCTAGCGCTTCGCAAAGGGCACTGGCTTCGGACTGGCGGGAGGTGCTTCCCTTACCTGCGCTTTTGGTTCGCAAACTCAGTCGCAACACACTCAGGGACCTGTTCTTCAGTGCAAGATTGCTTCCTGCCCAATGTACATTCAGCCAAGAATCAGAATCACTGGTGGTTCGCTTTAACCATGTCACAACTCCTCCGACAGGACCAATCAGATGTCGGTATTTTGAGAGAGTTGTCTCCGGTGAAACTGAACGAACACCACCGCTGTTGCTTATGACCTTAGGACTCGGCTGCAGACGCAAAGGCACCGGTGATCGATCAGTGTTGTAAAGTAATTCGTCACCGCATTCGAAACACTGCGGCCGGCGCATGATTCGATGGCGTTCGATCGATAGATCAGCGACATCCATCGTGAACGCGTGATTGTGAATCGGTGCTGCTTCACCGAGTACTACCCACTTAACAATTTCGACAGCGACAAATCCAAGCACAGCATCAAGGTTGGGAGAATTAATTCGAGTCGTAAGGTCGACATCGCCAGCGGTCAGATTACGCAGGAAATTGTGAACTTCCTGATGGCCGCGCAAGCGGTAAGCAAGGCAGGACCAGCATGGACCTTTATCAGCAGGTCGGAATACCGGACCAAACATAGGCTGCTGGCCGCCCGGTTTGACCAGCAACCAGGGGATGCCGGATGCGATGTGGATGCGGTTTACTTCGGCGTGTCGTTGTTCAAGATAATCCTTGCAGACAATGATGGAGAGCGACGGCTTGGCATCGTCTTCGCAAAGGCTTACGCCCATGGTTCTCAGTCGTTGGGCAATAATTCCGGCGTCGTCTGTAACCGACACACAAAAGGCAGCCATTCGTTCTTCAGCTAGTCGGGGAGATACTCCCAAAGAGGTCCAGAATGCCGCTAAACCGTCTTCCATACCATGTTCGGCGGAATGAATGTATCCTTTAGACGCTAAGGACGCAAGTACGGATGTCACACTTAATTCATCGTGCCAGTCAGCAAGACAAACGACGATTTCCCTGCACGAGTGGGAACCATCGAGCAACGGCAGCAACAAGGGATAGATGTTGCCGTGCAGCAACGTGGTGAAAGCCTCTGAGAATAAGAACACCTGCTTGTCATCTATGGCATGAAATCGCAAGTGGGAAGCAAGCATCGGATTTTCAACAAGACCACTGTCAACAACAGTCTTGCGAATAACTTTTTGCGGGATCAACATAAACTGCTGGTTTTTCGAATCGACGAAATTGATTAGCGAATGTTTTTGAACAAATCCTTCTGTCCTGCTTTGACGACTACGATTAGCAAAAACTGCTGACTTGCGAACGGAAGGCTCCAGCAAAGGTCAGCAGGTAGGAACGCCACAGGTCAATTTGGCGCTCGTCGTATTCATATCCAAGGTTTTCCCAAGCTGAAGCAGGGTTATCGTACCAAAACATGAAAGTTCGGTCATAATCCTCGATAAAACTATGCCAATCCTGCATCATCAGGACAGTTTTTTGAAATTGTCGTTGCAGTCATAAGATCTCCAGACCGACCTCATCGAACGGAAACTAACAGTAGAGATGAGATAAGTATACTATTGGCAATAGTAGCTTGCCTTATGACACGCTTTCCGAATGCGCCAATCAAAATATTTGCTTGGGGACTGAAAAAGCTAAGGTGCGATGCTTTGTTCCGTAGCAGAACACATTGTCACACTGCGGGTGGAAACAGTTTCAGCTGTATAGCCATTCAAATGAACAAGGTGCTCAGTTATTTCAATTCAAATGTCTCTTTCCAACAATTGAGTTGCGTCGAGTATTTCAATTTGCCTTCATGTTGGAGCCGTCCAACTACAATGCCGGGATGAATGTTTATGTTACGCGCGAAGCGCGCAAGATCATCTGATCTCCGAATCTTGAATAGGTCGGTGGTTCGCTCTTGCGGAATCAACTTGTTTGCCGCCCATAGATTGGCTTCCTGTTCTTGTAAACTGTCACCTAAGTCATTGCTTGAGTTGTCCAGAAAGATATTCTGTTTATTGTCAGCATGAAGCAGAATGTGAGCGGCTTCATGAAAAAATGCAAACCAAAACTTATCATTGGTCTTTCCATAAAGTGAAAGTTGAATCAGTGGGCTATGAAGATTTAGCCAGCGTGCCACACCACTGACATGTGCTTTTGGAACTACGGGGACTAAAACCAGCTTTACTCCGGCTTCTCTGCATAATGCACGAAGCTTGGGATCAAACTCATGTGGAGACAGCACAGTCAATTCGCGTATTTCATCGAGAACCTTTTCAAATTTTGGCTTACTGTATTTTGGGGCGACAATTTTCTCAGCTTCGAATTCTCCCATTCGAAGCCATGAAGTCACCGCACCAATATCGGAATCAACCTTACGAGCTCGTCGAAATGACACTTGTAAATTTGCATAACGCTCTGCCCACTCTTTTGGTGAGGCAACACTGAAAAATTGCAGTAAGGTTTCGACAAGTTCCGGTTTTCTGGAGTTAGTAATCCGTTTATCCGGAATCACATCAACTTTTTTCAACCAGGAAAGCGGTAGAATATCCAGCCAATCAGTCCACTCCGCATAAAGCTGTTGCGCCTCGAGTCTTGCCAACCGTTCGCGATATATAGCTTCCCGATTCAACCAGAATCTGGCTGTAGACCCTAGTACGCGCTCCAGTCTCAAAGCAGTGTCTTCGCTCAATGATGCTTTGCCTCTAATTAACTGATTCAGGTGCTTGGTAGAAAATCCAAGGCGTTTAGCAAGTTCTACTTGATTCCAGTCGCGTTCTTCCATCAAATCGGAGATCGTATCACCTGGCGATGATATCCAATCAGGTTGAAATTTTCGTTTCTGTTTAATCATGGTAGTCTCCTATATAACAGACAGTTACCGAAGTAACTGCTACCCAATCAACGCTACCATCGCTCTTTCTAGGAATTGCGTCGTGGTTTGGTTTGATTACTAGGCGTGTGCCACCTGCCAGCGAAATTGACAACTGTCCTTTACGTTCTCCTTTCAGAGGATGCGGCCTGCCTGCAACAAGGTTCAGACATCCTGACCCCCAGCCAATTTCGAAGTGTACATGATTGCTGATTTGCGGGGTTGAAATCAGTCTGCCGCCAGTTCGTAAACGAGTTTCAGATTCGTTCCGGGATACACAGTTTCAGTCGCTGTCAATTCATCAAGCAGGGGTATCAGAGCCCGGTCTACGCAATTGCTGCCCAAGCCAAGAATCTGTACTTTCAGCAGCCCTTTGTCGTGATCTGGAATAATGTTCGCATCGGCATCAAACAACCGCTGCAGGGCCTTTCTCGGATTGGTTTTTTTACCCTGTGCACCGGCGACAGCCGGAATCATGCGGGTTTCCGCCCGATAGGCGATCATGCGAATGATGTCGATAAACAGCCGCTGTGATTTCGGCAGCACCTCAAGGCGCTCAGATGCTTCAAGCTGTCCAGCAAGGATGTGCTTGTCGGTCGCGTTTTTCTCAATGCGCACCTTCTCATGCTCGGCTTCAAGCTGCTCAATGTGCTCAGCGAGTTGCGCACACTGGTGTGCTTTGGCATCATCTTTGGCGAGTTTCGCGATTCGATTGCGCATCGTCGTGATGCGCCCCCACAGCTTGTTGACCTGCTTTTCAAGATTGCGCCTGCGTGGATTGACCACAACCGTGTCATCGTCCATCGGTGCCAATGCATGCGAGGTCAATGCGTCAACACTGAACTGATCGCGCATGTACTTGAAGAAATTCTCCTGCGACCAGCGCGAAAACATCAACGATGCCACCTGTTCAGTTGACAGCGTCGGATGGGTCGTGACAATCGCAACCTCGCGTCCACTGTCGAGCCGGCGCCGGATCTGGCGCACCGACAGGTCTTTGTCCAGCACGATGGATTTCTCAGCGAGCATCACCGTCTGTTGGTGACTCTGAGCCGGGCCATAGACCGTCACAACACTTTCGCAGTAATCCGCACCGTCCCACGCAGGTGCCTTGAAGTTCTTGTGCCAGTTCACACACGCAATGCCCTTGCGCGCCAGTCTGCGCATCATCTTCGGACTCCATCCCTCGCGATCAAACACCAAGGTCACCCAGGGCGCTTCGGTGCTGGCAGTGTCGGTCAAATCCGGCGCCTCGTCAGTCACTGCACCGATCGCCTGCAGTTCTTTGACCACAACGTGTTCCAGCGCCTTGACCATCCCGGGATCGTAATCCTGATGCAGACAAAGCAGTGGCTGGCCACCAAGCGTATTGACCCAGTAACTCGCAGCCGCAGGCAGACACAGTTTCTGGCGCGAAATGAACTTCTTCGCCAATCTGCCTTGACCACTGTAGACTTTCGTATGCCCGTCAACCAGCAACACCGCATCGTATTGACAGTCTTGCAGCAGCCATCGCTTCGACAGCGTCTGCTGCCACAGCAAAACCCGCTCAAAGTCTTTGCTGAACAAACGGATTTTGCTGCGCAGCGTTTTCACCTCAGGACAGCGGTCAAGTCCAAGAATCTGCCCCCATTCGCCCGGTGCGTCATAGCGCAGCTGTTCCGGATTCGATACCCGTGCCATCGCGATCAATGCCAGAAACGTTAACAACGACTGCGCACTGTAATAGCCGTTGGGCAATTGTATCGGTGCGGTATCGATGCCCTGTTCAATCAACATCGGCAAAGCACTGAGCACGCCGCCTCTTTGAACACTGTGAGCCGATTGATCAAAACTCGGCGCCGCCGCGTGTGGCGACCCGCTTGTCATCGCCAGCGTGCGACCGACAACATCGGTTGTCGCCCGCCCCATCGAAGCGTTGCGGTCGCGCACATTGCGCGCGCTGCGCTGGAGCGCTTTCGACTCGTCTGCACACGCGGTTGCAGATGCCGCAGATTCGATCTCAGCAACCGCAGGCTGTTTCGGCTGCCGCTTGTGCTTCGCAATCCGCCCGGCGCGGATGTGATAGGTCAGCGTGGCCACCGCAATGCCGATCTTCTGTGCCGTCTTGCTGGCACTGAAACCCTGGGCCAGCAGCGCTTCGGCTTCGTACTTGGTCTGGGCATCAATTGCAGTGCATCGTTTTTCCTTGCGCGGCATGAAAAATCCCGCACTGCCATGTTTGCGGTAGGTTTTGCAGTGTCCCATCAGCATGGCTCTTGAGATGCCCATCGCTTCGGTGATTCTGTTTGCCGGCAGACGACAGTCGACCCGCAATTCTGCAACGGTCAGGGCGCGCGTCTGTGCGTCGTTTGCATCGTGGCTTTTGAACGGCATCAGGTTGGAGAAGTAGGTCACCTTGTCATCTTCGAAGCTGACAGAGAAGCCGTTTGCGATCGGGGTGGTTTCCGGGGGGTGATTGGGATGTTCAGTTGCATTCTGGATTCCTGGAGTGTTGCTCAAAACCTTATTTATGTACATATTAATGTTAGCAGAAGACAAATCCAAATGCAAGCCAAATTTGGAGATAAATGACAAAATTATGACGATTATTCAACACCTTAATAAGATCGACTGATACAATCATCGGGCTAAGGGGTCAGGATGTCTGAGGTTAGTGACATTTTCTGCGGCTTCTATGTCAGCTAGACGGTTTCGGAGTTTAGTAGCGTTGGTCGGACCTAGGCGGCGAATAGCAAAATTTTCATTCTCACATAATTTTTGAAGTGTTGATGTCTGGAATGTTATTTCCATTTAATGTATTATAAATATTTACCAATTAGGTAAATATTTATAATAATATTTTTAGAATTATTGTTTGCCGTGAAGCAGTATTAGCAAACTTGTTGATCTTACAACCCTGTTAAGTATTAGATCTAAAGATTTGCATCACTATTGAACTAGTAAATATGGCATCCCAATCAACTGGCAATGGTATAAATCTATTCGCTGGACTGAGGACAACCTAAGTCAGGTGGAAATTGCAATTTAAGTGTGGTATTTAATGATAACGATGTCCAGACTTGTTGCGCATGAGGCGCATTCGCCCTTAAAACTAAATCGAAATTTAATTGAAACCGGATACAGAGTAGCTTCAAACCATGTCAATGTCTTTATCTCATGAGAGTTATGCCCAAAAGTAGTGCGTGACGGGGGTTGAAAAAAAAGCGGCGTATCTGGTTAAATGTAGAAAGCATTTTTACAACCAACCAGAGAGGTACGCCACTATGAGTAACGATAACGTAATTGGATTTGAAAGTCGAGACATTTCACCCGATGTTGTGACCGAATTGGTGCGCACCGGTGCCAGACGGATTCTCGCCCAGGCCCTGCAGCTTGAGGTGGAGGAATTTCTCGCTCAGTATGACGGACAGTATGCTGGCAACGGGCTTCGGGCGGTGGTTCGAAGCGGCAGCCAGCCTGAGCGTGACATTCAGACCGGTATCGGGCCGGTTTCGGTTCGGATTCCGAAGGTCCGCTCGAATACCGGCGAGCCGGTGTCGTTCCGCTCGGCACTGATCCCGCCGTATGTGAGAAAGACGGCGACGGTTGAGGCGTTTGTGCCGTGGCTTTATCTGAAGGGGGTGTCAAGCGGTGAGATGGCTGATACCCTGAAGGTTCTGCTGGGCAGTAAGGCGCAGGGTTTTTCTGCCTCATCGGTCTCCCGCCTGGCGCAGCAGTGGAATGAGGAGATGAGGCGGTGGCAGACGCGCGGCATCACCGGGAAGATCGTTTATGTATGGGCCGATGGGGTGTACTGCGGGCTTCGGGCCGAGGATGCAAAGCTGTGTGCGCTGGTGCTGATCGGGGTTGATGAGTGTGGCCGCAAGCAGTTGCTGGCGATTGAGGACGGGGTGCGCGAATCGACCGAGAGCTGGAAGGGGATGCTGCTGGATCTGAAGTCCAGGGGCATGGATGCACCGAAGCTGGCGGTTGGAGACGGGGCGATGGGGTTCTGGTCGGCATTGGACCAGGTTTACCCTGAAACCCAGGATCAGCGCTGCTGGGTGCATAAGACGGCGAATGTGCTCAACCGGCTGCCGAAGATGCTGCACGGACAGGCGAAAAAGGCGCTTCACCAGATCTGGATGGCAGACACGCGCGAGGCGGCGCATGAGGCGTTTGATCGGTTTGTGGAAACCTATCAGGACAAGTATCCGAAAGTGGTTGAATGCCTGATCGGGGATCGTGAGGAGCTGCTGGCGTTTTACGATTTTCCGGCATCGCACTGGCAATCTCTGCGTACCACTAATCCAATCGAGTCGACCTTCGCGACGATCCGTCACCGCACCAAGCGCTCGAAGGGCTGTCTGAGCAGAACGACGATGCTGGGCATGATGTACAGGCTGGGGATGTGTGCGGAGAAAAAATGGCGACGGCTGCGCGGGTTCAGGCAGCTGGGCAAAGTGATCGAGGGAGTGAAATTCAAGAATGGAGTCGAACTGAATTACAATGACACCGACCAGGTAGCCGCTTAGTGATGAATCCCGTCACGCACTACTTTTGGGCATAACTCTTCTCATGACGCCATACAGCAGTTTCGAAATTACGGATTTACTCCCGCTATTCCAGTAATGACCTCGAAAGAAGCAGGAGAATATCGTATTCAACTGCAAGCGATTGAGGCAGTAATTGGTACACTTAAGGGTGGCTATCGATTAAAGTGCCACATGCTCTACAAGTGGGTATCTGAATTAATTCACTCTCCTATCATTGTTGATCGGGTTGAGGACTTGTTGGGACCAAACATCTTGTGCTGGGGGACTGATTTATGGATCAAAGAACCCAATTCGAGTCAGTTTGTTTCCTGGCATCAAGACAATCGCTATTGGGGTGTCGAAGGTAAATTGCTTACAGCGTGGATCGCATTGTCAACTGCCACCGTTGAAAGTGGTTGCATGCGAATGCTGCCAGGCAGTCACCTGAAGGCAGGAATGGAGCACCAAGACACATTTCACGAAGACAATATGTTGACCCGAGGACAAACGATTTCTGATCAGATTGATGAAAACCAAGCTGTTGATATTGAAGTTGGTACAGGAGAGGCGGTTTTCTTTGATTACGGAATTGCTCACGCATCACATCCAAACAGGAGCAATGACAGACGCATTGGCTTGGCCATTCGATATGTTGTACCTAGTGCTCGCCAAGTGAAGTCGGATTGGGACAGCGCAACTCTGATTCGCGGCGAGGATAAATTCGGCAACTTTCTTCACGAACCCAAACCCACAATTGACTTTGATCCAGTAACTGTCGAATTCCACAAAAAAACAAACAAAAACTACATGAAAATTCTATATTCCGGTACCGGTTTGACAGAACATCGCACGTAATTTGCAAAATCCATTCACTCGTCAACTCTAATCTTCGATCGACCCCGATTCCTTGGTTATGCTACTAATCACCGCAGAACAAGTTCATGAAATCTGCCGGTATCCAAATCTTGTAGCTGCACTAGAGGAGTCTCACAAGCAGGCACCTGCCGATCTCAAAGACATGCTGATGACCAGTGTGCGACCAGAGCCTGAACCCGACAACCATATGCTTATTCGAGCAGCATGGAGCCATGGCAACGCACTTGGTCTAAAAACGGCAGCCGTATTTCCAGGTAACCGAACTCGATCTGAATTGCCCGTCATTCATGCAGCCTATACGTTGTTTGATGGGCAAACCGGCGTTCCGTCAGCCGCAATTGACGGTACATCCTTAACCTACTACAAAACTGCTGGAGACTCGGCTCTTGGGGCCAAACTACTGGCGAGAAAAGGCATTTCCCGTATGGCGATGATAGGTGCAGGTGCAATGGCTCCTCATCTCATCAGAGCACATTGTGAAATCCAGCGAACCATACGTGAAGTGGTCATTTGGAACCGGACAGAGTCAAAGGCTCAAGAACTGGCAGAGTCTTTGAATATTCCATCAGTAAGCATTCGGGCAACTGATGACCTGGAATCTGCGGTAAGAGAAGCCGAATTATTGAGCTCTGCAACGATGACAAAAGATCCAATTATTTGCGGAGAGTGGCTCTCTGACGGCACTCATCTCGATTTGATCGGTGCCTTTACTATCGAGATGCGCGAAGTTGATGATGAAGCAATCCGCCGCTCTAGAGTTTTCGTTGACTCAAGAAAAACCACCATCGGTGAAATAGGTGAGATCACCATACCCATCGAAACGGGTGTTATGTCAGAGAGTGATGTTTTGGCTGACTTGTACCAGTTGTGTTCAGGAACAGCCAGAGGCAGGGACAATGACAAAGAAATCACCCTGTTCAAAAACGGAGGAGGAGGTCATCTAGATCTAATGACCGCTCAATTCATCTTTGACAGTGTTCAGAAATCTACGTGAAGTGAATTGACAGCCTCATTTTGAACTAAGCGCGCTAGATTTCGTTCTACCGATTCAACACCAATTCTTCTACAGTCAATTATGACTGGTTCAGAAACCTGAGAGCTTGACGATCTATCTTGTCTGTACCAGTCTTTGGTAATGACTCCAAATAGACAATATTGCGTGGGTATTTGTGCGGCAGCAGTCTTGACTTTACAAAACTCTGCAATTCTCGAGTCACTTCTTCATCACCGTCGACTCCTTCAACGAGACATACCCATGCGTTGATGGATAAACGCTTATCCTCAAGTTCAACTGCCAGAACACAGCATTCCCTAACATTCGGATGTTCATTCAGTGTTGTCTCAATTTCCATCGGATAGACCCATTGCCCAGATACCTTGACTAAATCGTCTGCCCGCCCCTTGAAGAAATAAAATCCTTCTTCATCTCTGACAAAACAGTCGCCCGTTACAATCCATCCATCGCGCATCGTCTCTGCAGTTTTCTCAGGACTGTTCCAGTAAGTCTCCGTAGCTGACAGGCCGCGCACATGCATGATGCCCTCTTCACCCTGCTCAACCTCTCGACCATCCAAATTTACGAGCCGGACCGCGTATCCTGGCACTACGCGTCCAGCGGAACCAGGTTTGTGATGCAACTCTTCGTTCGTCAGGTAAATGTGCAGCATTTCAGTTGATCCCAGCCCTTCAATGATGTTCAAACCAAAGATGGATCTCCATTTTGAAGCAAGTTCTTCAGACAGAATTTCCGCGGCTGAAATGCAAAGGCGGACTGAACTCAAATTAGCGGTTTCGGCCTGATGGTGGTGCATCAATGCCGTATATAGAGTCGGGAGTCCAAACAATACCGTTGGGCAATACCTGGAAATGTGCTCAAGAATTTTCTCTGGAGTCGGACGACCTGACAACAAAACAGCCGCCGCACCGCATTGCATTGGAAAGGTTACCGAATTTCCAAAACCATAAGCGAAGAAAATCTTAGGTATTGAAAAACAAACATCATCAGTTCCAAGCTTTAGAATGCTCGCACTGTATGTTTGCGCCGTATAAGGTGCATCTTCATGAAGATGAACAATTCCTTTTGGCTGCCCAGTCGAGCCAGATGAGTACATCCAAAATGCCTGATCCCGTCGATTGGTGGGGTGTTCAGCCAGCTCAATCAACTCGTTAGCCCAAGGGCGTTGTGCGGCATTCAGTACATCCTGGCACACTGACCCCTTTATCACTTGTTCATTCAGCAAATCTTTGAAGTCATCTGAAATGATTGCCGCGGTTGCTCCACTATCTTGAAGAAAGTAGCCGATTAAGTCTGGAGTCGATAGTGTATTCAGGAGAACCGGTACCAGGCCCGCTCGCATACACCCCATGATCGCTGCGGGATAAGCCGGTTCGTCATCCATCAGCAGCAATACCCGATCACTAGGCGAGCAATACGCTTTAAGAGAATTACCAATTTTTGCAGCTTCGTTAGCAAGTTCAGAATAGGTCCACGTTCCTGAATCATGGATGACCGCTGGCCGCTCGGCATTCTGGGCCAGATTGTCCCATAACAATCGGGCTGAATTGTAATTGTCTGGCAACTGGAAGCCTACGGAGTCAGCTAACTGTTGAATATTGGGTTCGTCGGTCATTTCAAAGATTGTTGACGCCAGTTAAATTGGTAAGTACTTCTTCTGCTTTAGTCTATTGGTTTAGGTGTCACTCAATTTGAAGACCGCGCGCCTCTAGTTCAGCTGCAAATTTTGGCGACATTCCATGCAGCTTTTCAGCTGAAATCCGTCCCGAACGCATAATGTAGCTTAAGGCAAATTCCCAAGGTGGCAGTGACATGTGACTTGAAAATTGTTCATACCACTTGCCGGAGTTGAATGAAGCGCCGGTAATTTTCCTGAGATTACCCTGTCTCTCAAACTGAAATCTTGGAAATGCTTTAGCATAATCAAATTCAGATTCTTTCAACGCATGCACCAAAGCAATCGCATCTTCCATGGCAAGCCGGGTTCCTGAACCTATGGAATAGTGTGCCGTATGCAAAGCATCACCAATTAATACACGGTTATCACGGTACCAAATTCGATTGTTTAACACAGGGAATTGTCGCCAGATGGAATGATTGGCAACTAGACTTGCATCCTGTAAGGTTTCTTGGAATATGGATTCACAAATACCCAGACTCTCCGCCTCCGAAAGCTCAGCAAAACCGACATTTTCAAATGTATTTTCGTCACACTCGACGATAAATGTACTGAGATTTGGGGTATATCGATAATGGTGGGCGTTGAAGAACCCATATTCAGATTCTAAAAATGTCTGTGTCAAGCAGTCAAATGATCGATTGGTACCGTACCAGCAGAACCAATTACGAATGATTCTGAATTTTTCGTCAAATTCATCAGGAGCCTCTGCACGAACTACTGAATTGATTCCATCTGCACCAATAACGATATCGCAATCGTCAAAAACGGCTAAATTCTCAATTTTTTCGTTGTAAACAGGGACAATATCGTACTCTGCGGCACGTTTTTGCAACAACTGCAGCAATTGCAAACGACCGATTGAACTGAATCCAACTCCATCAATAACCACAGTCTCGTTTTGGTGAGTAATTTTGACTTCAGACCACTTCTCCATGTAAGGCTCAAACAGGTCTGCAGTCTGAGGATCATCCTTTGTCAGAAACGACAGTGCCTGGTCGGAAAATACCACCCCAAATCCCCACGTTGCATCCGAGGGATTTTGTTCAAATATTTTGATTGTCGCGCTGGGACAACTGCGTTTAATCAGGATAGCGGCATAAAGTCCAGCTGGCCCAGCTCCCAAAATTCCGATTTTCACTAAACCACTTTTGATCCATAAATCGATTCACCAATATTTTAGGCTCCAGATGTGGAATTGTCCTTTGGAAGGTTCGACTCTGAATCCTTTTTCAATTCATTCCAAACCTATGCCAGTGACTGGTTTTAGTTTGAAACAATTCGTGGTCTATGGTTTAAAAGGAAAATGTTGGCCATGTTTTATTGAAATCAAGCAACTGGACAGTCATTAGTAGTGGGAGTACTATCTTCAGTTGCCTCACTGTCTCTTTCTGCAACTAATGTTTCCAAAAGCAGGCGTGCATTAGAAAGCTGCTCCTCACCCAGTTCGGTGTATTGTGCATGACTTGCGGAGCGAAAAACATCTACTGCCGATTGAATCTCCTCAACAGCCTTGTCAGCGGCTTCGATGTCCCCCGTCATTTCTGCAAATTCTCGTCTGGCTACACCGAGGTTTGCCACAGTCATCGCCCAGGTCATCGGTACTTTCTCGCGGGTCCACTCGGTCAAGGTTTTTTCGTATGCTTCGGTAGCTCTGAGCATAATGTCAGAACTTTCCTCCCGTTGCGCGAGTCTATGCAAAGCAGCGCCAAGGTTGTTGTGTGTCATTGCCCAATCGTCAGGTACCAACTCGCGATATCGTTCAGCGAGCGCACTGTTGTACGCGGCCACAGCTTGCTTGAGTGTACCTGGACCTCGCCGATACTCTCCAAGATTGCGAAGTGCAGTACCGAGGTTATCCATCGTTGTTGCCCAATCCAGGGGTACGTCAGTGCGAGTCCATACCCGAAGCACGGCCTTATAGGAATTCACCGAACGTTTCAATAGTTTTGGATCACTCTTTTTACGACCGAGAGACTGTAGAACTGCTGCCAGATTGTTCATGGTAGAAGCCCAATCATGCGGGCACAAATCTTCGCTTTGTTTCGTTAGTGCCTGCTCAAATGCCTCGATAGAATGCTGAAGAAGTATGTCGTCTGAGCATCGTTGGCCTAATGAACCGAGTGCATTCCCGAGACCATTTTGCACCATTGCCCATTGCATCAAATCAGTATCGGGGTTTAACCGCTTCAATGCTTCACCAAATGCACTGATCGCATCCTCAAGATAGCGAGTACCATTGCGACGCTGTCCGATCATACCGAGAACGTTTCCTAAACATTCAAAACTTGCAGCTACCACATGAGATTTTCCAAGTTCTTCTGCTAGCGGTAAAACTTCGTGCTTCAGCAAGTCGCTTGATGCCTGTAGTGCAGCGTCATCGTCGAAGTCTCGTCCGTAGTCTGCCAGCAATGTTGCCTGTAGATGAACTAAATGCCACCTGTGAACAGTTTCAAGCTCTTGAATTTCCGCACCCTTGCGACATAGATCTGCAGCCAATTGATGTCTTTGCATTGATGCAGCAACAAGTGCCCGACACTCAGTTATTCTTACCAGCGTTAACGGCTCAGTCGTCGTAGCGATCTGCTCTAGTTTGCCGAGTCGCAATTCGAAATCCTGCAAAGAATCACATTGACCATTTTCAAGGTCTCTTTTTAGGTTTTCTGCAAAGGTTGCGAGAGTTTTTTCCGTTGAAGAGTTGCTTGAAAGCATCTCCAATTTATCTCGAACAGCGGATAATCGCAATTTTGCTGTTCTTATCAGACTGGGTATTCGGGTCGGCTGGACATCTGAATTGATACAGGCACGTAGAGCCGGAATCATCCCTTGCAAAGCATTGGCATCTTCGGGAATCGTTTCGCTTCCGATGGAGTTTTTCAAGTTGAACCCATCCATATCGGTGATCAGGAATTGAATTGAACTCGAACAGGCATAATCACAAACATCGAGACGATTGTGGAGACGTCTAGGGTCAGCACTGACGCACTGTCAGGTCAAAAACCCTGCTGAATTTTATCAATCAGGGTGCGAAGGTGACTGATTGTAAGATCGCAGATTGCGGCAGATCAGTCGACGATATGATAAACCGGGGCTTTTTCCATAGTCCACTCGCCTGATTCCGGGTCTCTTCGGGACAAAGTTAGCGCGTGCCAATTTTCGTCATCCAACTGCATGAAGTCGCCGCGATAATAGTATCCGGGCCAGCGGGTCTCCTCGCGGAACAAAGTGTGGCGAACCACAGATTCCGAGGCTATGACGCGATGTGTCAATTCCCAAGCGCGTTGTAGCTGGTGCAGGTCTTCAGCACCGATGCAATTGAGGTCTTCCTGTAAGGTATTAAGCAGATGCAGACCTCGAAGCAACGACGGCTCATTGGTCATATAGTTGTTGCTGATGCCACCTGCATATTCATCCATGATCTTTTCAAGTCGCTGTAATCCATGTATTGGAAGGATATAGCTGGGAGAAACCGTACCTCCAACAATTTCGTTACGACCGACCGCAAAATTCTCAAGAGGTTTATATATCGTGCGTTTCAGGTCTTCGTATTGTTTCTCCGAAATCTTTATGTTGTCATTGGCGTGATCGCGAATGTATCTCACCGCTGCTTTCGCTGCCAATCGTCCCTCGGTAAAGGATCCGGAGGAAAACGCGTGCGCCGTACCACCAAGCGCATCACCGGCACCGAACAGTCCGTCAACTGTCATCATCCGGTTGTAACCCCAATAGTATTCGTCCGGTGAGATATCTTCGGGCCCGCTAGCCCATGCTCCTGAACAGGTAGCATGAGAACCCATGACGTAAGGTTCCGAAGTGGTAAGTTCCGGATTGATGTACTTAGGATCAATATCCTGAGATGCCCAGACAACAGCCTGTCCGATAGTCATTCCCAGAAAATTTTCCCAACCGATGATTTCCTTGTGCGGGTCTTGAAAAGCTTCCTTGGTAACCATGTGGATTGGGCCTCTGCCCGCTTTCATTTCTTCAATGAACGCGTGATTTCTGAGACACGTCGGAGTCGGATGATGGTCAATATACTCACCCACAAGTTCTTTGGTATGGTCGTACCACTTCGATTCGTACTCTTCACCGTATGCATTCTGGGTATAGGTTTTCAGGTGTAGGAAATATGCGCCAACCGGACCATAGCCGTCTTTGAATCGGCACAGCACAATACGGTTTTCCATTTGCGTCATTTTGGCACCAACCATAATCGGCAATGCATAGGCGGACGCTGAACTCCAAGGCGCATACCAGGTTCGCCCCATACCCTCACCGACAGAGCGAGGCTTGAATATGTGTGACGCGCCACCTGCACCTACAATGACTGCCTTGGCGCGAAATACATAATAGTCGCCTGTACGTACGTTGAAACCCACTGCTCCACCGATTCGGTTTGGTCGGCTTTCGTCAGTCAAAAGATGGGTCACCATAATGCGGTTGTAAATTTTGTCCGCGGACTTGCGTGCCGCTTCTGCTACGATGGGTTTGTAGCTCTCACCATGAATCATGATCTGCCACTTGCCCTCGCGCTGATAACGACCAGTTTCAGGATCGCGCATCAGTGGTAAACCCCATTCCTCGAATTTATGCACGGTGGAGTCAACGTGTCGAGCCATATCGAAAGCGAGGTCTTCCCTCACCATGCCCATGAGGTCATTGCGGGCGTAACGAACGTGGTCTTCAGGTTGATTCTCGTCCCATTGCATACCCATGTAGCAATTGATGGCGTATAAACCCTGGGCTACCGCACCTGAACGATCGATATTCGCTTTTTCGGCAACTACTATTTTGAGGTCACGACCCCAGTAACGGGATTCATAAGCAGCTCCAGTACCACCCATACCACCACCGACAACCAGAATGTCGCAGTCAACGAATATCGTTTTGATTTTCATTAGTAGTAAACCCCTTGTTTGAATTTCGATTTGTCAATGGTTGGCAAACCCCTTTCAATATTTAGTGCATCAGGTTCATAGCAAAGAAGTTCGGATTTCAATGCTTCTTCGCTAGGTACTTCAAGGTCCGCAAGCTGCGGAATCATTTTGCCCCATGGTTGCGTTGTAATAGGGGAAACAAAGTTTTTCTCCCGACCGTCGCGAAATTTAATTCGCCAGGAAATCGTTCCTTTCTCTTCCTCGCGTAGCACACGAACACTGTGTCCGAGCGGTGCGAAATCAGCATAGCCCCGGCAATCAATGGCATTCTGGGGACAGGCTTTCACACAGGAGTAGCATTCCCAACACATGTTTGGCTCAATGTTAATCGCACGTCTGTATGTTTTGTCGATGTGCATGATGTCCGATGGACAGATGTCAACGCAGTGGCCACAGCCATCACAACGCGTCATGTATACAAAAGTTGGCATAGCAAATAGTTAACTCAATCTAGATTGTTGTAAATTGTTGATTCGGTGTAACTTCACCAGTTGCAAAATGTAAGTAGGGCACGTTCAGTAATGACGCGGTAACTCTCTTTTGATGCCAAGACCAAACTTGGCTGGAGCATCGGCTGGAGCTGGAAGATTAGTTCGCGAGCCATCGGCATCAGCCAGGCGATTTTGGTACGCGGCAGCCGGTTTAAAGAACATGTGTGCGAATTTGGACCATGGAACACCACCAAACAGGATAAGCGTGGCGACGACAAACAGAAGAAAAAACAACCAGGCTAAAAAACCAACTCCCATGTTCTGAAAGAATGACCAAATCAATGCGAAAGTCGTGCACGCCAAAAGAGACACCACGAACAGATCAGCCGGAATAAATCGAAATGGAGAATAACCTTCTGCAGCCACGTCTACCCGAATGAAAAACCAAAACCAATAGCCTCCAACGCAAACCATAAGCGCTCCTAGGTGCCATAGCAGTGGATATACGACAGGAGTGCTGGACGTAGGCTCGCTGAAGCAAAATATCATGATGCCGCTTGTAACTAAAAACACTACGAAACCATACATAGTCAGAAGGTGAGCGATGCGGCGGCGGTTATTGCAGAATTCACCGGATGCGAGGACATCATGGGCTGCCGTTGCAAAAACGATTTTTAACTTTTCACTCCCTCCAACTTCGTGAATACTGTCAGATTTCGATTTCTTCATGTTTTCGAAGAAATACTTTGCACTCTTTTTGTGGATTACGTCAAAAATAGTTCCAACTATAACCAGGACGATCATAACGACAACAAATGTTTTCATGGCTGCCAGCGGAATCGTTACGGCAATATCATTAAATGGATTGTTCATCAACATACAAGTGATATCTCTCTTCTAGGTATGGGGCAGGCGGATTGAATCCGAACTGTCGCAACATTTTAATTGAAAATTGCAACGAAGCAAATAGGAGGGTTTTGCGTTAGCAACAATTTTAGGGTCAGAAAATTCTGTCACGGAGAAAAATTCGGTCAATTTCGCGAAACAAAATCCCGCCCGCCGCTGATTTCCGAGTCATCAAGGCGCCCAGTGCCGCGAAAACCGCCATTGCCGGCGACGCGGGCGAATTGCAGCCGCGCCGAATCTGCCGCACCCGCAGCATCGTGTTCGGTTTGGATTTTCCGAGCCCCGGGAACCGGGGCGCCAGTCAGGCCGCCAGCGAGGACGCCCAGCTGCGCATCTTTTCCGGCTGTCCGGCCTTGACCGCCACACACGCCCGCGCCAGCATCACCGCATAGCCAACGGTGAACTTCAGCGTCAGGCGCGCTTTGCCGCGCAGGAAATGATCGTGCGCCAGATGCGCCTGATCGACTCTTGAATAAATCCGCTCCATCGCCGACCTCTGATCGTAATGCCGCCGCCACTTGTATGAATTCGGCGGCAAAGGGCCGTAATTGCGAAGATGATCCGGGTCCATCTTCACCCGCACCACCCGGCTCTTCGACCCCGGTTTCACCTGACCCATGCGGTAACAGGCCGCCTGGCCTTTACAGGTGAAATCATAACTGGCCGCCGGACAGGCCCACTTGAGCGTACCGCGCTTCTGCTCCCGTCCCTGATAGTGCATCCGTCGAAGTTCCCGGCTCTGAGGACACTGACAGTACAGACTGCCGTTCTCCGTGCGAAGAATCGTATCCACCTTCGACTCATCCAGCGGCCGGGTCGGCACCTTCAGCTGCTGCGGATGCAGATTGACGTCCTGCCACATCCGGCGGGTGTCAATCACCGGCAGGATATCGTTCTTAAACAGGCGCTTTCTGATCTGGTTGCTGTCAAGCCCCCGGTCGGCCACGAAACTCCTGCACCGGTCAAAGAACCACAGCTTCTCATGCTCTTCAATCAACCCCTCACAGTGACGGTATTCGGACTCGCGGGCCGTTTCCAGCCGAAACCGAATCGGCAGCTCGTAAGTCACGTCCCCGTGCGTGTGCAGCGTGTAACCAAACCATTTCTTGGTTTTCCTGACTTCCCGGCCGTTCTGATCAGTCCCGTACTGCTCATGCACGCCCCAGCTGGCATCCGGATCCGAGGTGGGATGCCGGCCGGTGGTTTTGTCGATTGCCTTATGCTTGAGCGGCCGGCCGGTCGAATGCGATTCGACGGCTTTGCCGTCGTAGCCGACACTTTTTCCAAAGTCCGGCAGCAGTGCCGCGATCTCATCGACCTGCGCCTCAAACACCCGCATCAGTGCACCGGTACCGCGTTCAATCTCGGTCAGCAGTCGGATGAACCGGCAAAAGGCCGAATCACTCGGCACCGCATAACCGCCAAAGGCCGGGTCGGTGTGAAACCCACGCCGCATCGGAAAGCCCAGCACATGCATCAGCGCGGGGTTGCGTTTCAGCTCCCGGACGAATCCGGACACGCTGCGGTGCTGCAGAATGTCGATCGCGAACACGGCATTGAGCATCGCTTCGATGGGCCAGTCCCGCCGGCCTCTGCCTTTGCGGCGGATGAGAATCTCATTGATGAGCTCTGAGAAGTCGAGCTGTTCGAGCAGTGCGGTCAGGTTTTTCAGCTCACAATTGTCTGCAGAGTCAGACGCGAAAAGGTCATAATTGATGAGTGCCATGCGTGAATCTCCCGTGGGTTGGTTTTTGTTTCTTTTATGGAGTCAATTATACACGATTGGGATTCGCTCATGGCATTATTTGTCAATTAAAACAAATCATTAGATGATTTTCGTTGGATTCGGCCAGGTGCCCGCAGAGGGCTCAGCGGCGCGCTGAACGGTTGGGGTGGAAATTCGGGATTTTGCCCTGACAGGCCGCAAATGGCGCCTGATTGGCGGTTTTTGTGGGGTAAACGAAAATTCAGACCCGCTGAATCGCGCGTCTATTCAAGGGGTTACCGATCTAAAAATTCCCTCAATAGTAGTAAAGGGTCTATGAGGCATTTTAGTTGGAGCCTTGTTCCGATGCCTAGTGCAGCAGACTTTCGTCTCCGACAGAGTTAATTGGTGAATTACACAACTCACTTGCTAGTTTTGGCAACACCTGATACGCTTGTATGATGCATAACTGTCTGCAGCTGGCACTCAAATTGACTCCCAGCAAACAACGAGGAACACCTGCGAGTTGCACGAAATTTTCTCATCGATAAACCTGCGCGTCCGTAATGCTGCCGCAACCATTGCCGATCTGGCAGATAGTCCCGTTAGGCGAAGGGAAGCGCTGAAACTTCACCCCTACGAGTGCCGCCGTCTGCGCAGTGCACGATTACCGGCTGTCCCACTCCCCAGAATTCCCTGTCAATCAGCGACAGGCCGACATTCCGTTTCAAACGCGGTGACCAAATTGCACTCGTAATGTGGCCGACCTGTCGGTCGCCCACATTGACCGGCCAGGGTTCGGCACAGGTTTGGCAAGGACCACCATCGAAAAGGATGCCGCGAATCTGGCGCGCTACGCCTTTGTCAGACAGCGTTTGCAAGGCTTCGCGACCGAGATAGTCTACCGCTCCGTTTAGGTTGCAGAACTTCCCCAATCCAAGTTCGAAAGGATTGTGTTCACGGGTCATTTCGTTTCCATATGACAAGAAGCCGCCCTCGATACGCTCGATCAGATTGGGGTAGCCAGGCGCAATGTTATAGGGTTGCCCGGCTTGCCAGATGGTATCCCAGAGGGAGGCGCCTAAACGCCCATCATTCAGATAAATTTCGAACCCGTCCTGCCGAGAATACCCGGATCTCGCAATTAATTGTCGCGTACCGGCAAAGTCGACCCAGCCGAACTTGAAAAATCGAATCTCGCGTACATGGTCGCCGAACAGGTCGCAAAGCAGAGTCTCAGCTTTAGGCCCCTGCACAGCCAAGGGCGACACGTCCGGCTCGTCAACTACCACGTCAAACCTGCTCCCAAGCGCAAGCCCCTTGGCAAATAGAAGCAAATCGGAGTCTGCAACCGACAGCCAGAAACGGTCGTCTGCCAGTTTTAGCAGAACTGGGTCATTGATCAGGCCACCCGTATCATCCGTAATCGGAACATAAAGACAATCGCCGGTCTTAGCGTGAGAGACATCACGCGGGGTCATCCACTGAACCAGCCTCGCGGCATCGGGACCCGCAATCTGCACCTGACGCTGGCAGGCGATATCCCAGATCTGCACGTGCTCGCGAAGATGCCAGTAATCCTCTTCGACCGGGCGGCCATACGCCTTGGGCAGAAGCATATGGTTGACCACGGAAAAACTGGTGACACCGGCAGATTCGGCAGAGGCCGTGTACGGAGTGCGGCGCAATCGGCAGGAAAACTTCAGCCCGTCAGCCATGCTCGGTGGAACTCCAGAGGGAGTAGCCGTGAGGTGACAGGATCAATGGAATGTGATATTGCCCATCCGAGTCAGGCATGGTGAAACGGACGACAATCTCGTCTATGATGCGCGCGCCGTGGGTCCCCGAGACCCTGCCCTGCCAATAGGCACCGGTTTGAAACACCAACTCGTAGCGCGCCGCCGGGTCAGGCGCGACAACCTCCTGCATCAGTCGTCCGCCGTCGTCCATCGTTGTATCAAATACGATCTGCCCTGTGGTCAGATTGATCAGCCGCACCGCGATACCGCCCGCGTGACTGCCATCAACGCCACTGAGTGTATGGGAAGACACTGTCGCCATCATTCAATCGATGCTTTATCGCGTTTGTCTGATGTTGCCGCGACGATTGGAGAAATCACGCCGCGGCACTTGACATTCACACAGGCCGTTTTACCTGATGCCATAGCGCGCCGCAACGCGGGGCGAAGCGCTGCACGCGTTTCCACCAGTTCACCATGTCCACCCAGCCCCTCGAACATTGTATGAAACGGGATATCGCGGAAGTCGGTGGCAAAGTGCTTCCCGTTGGTGAAAAGGCGCTCCTGCTGCTGGCTGATGCAGTCGAGTCCACCGTTGTTGTCGATGACCACGGTGATCGGCAATCCTTCCTGAAACGCGGCCTCGATTGACAGACCGCCCGACAAAAAAGCCCCGTCGCCGGAGATCACCACAACGTTGCTGTCTGAGTGTGTAGCTTTGGCTGCAATGCCGAAACTAACTCCGACCCCCAGTAGCGAATAGTTGCCGGGGTGCATTATCCCACCCAGTTTCTGTCCGCGCCAGCCAGCCATGTTCACGGCGATCTCGCTCCAGAAATGCGTATTGCCGCCGTCGAAGACCAACCAGTCGTTATCGCCCATTTCGGCCTGTACATCAAGGGCCATCTGTAAGGGGTGTATCTTTCCGCCTGCTGCTTCGTCCCGAGCGGTTTCCGCTGCTATATGCGTTTCCCACTCTGCAACCCATGCGGCACGGCGTTCTTTCTGTAGATCAAACCAGGGTTTCCAAGTTCGGCCGATACCGGAGAGTGCGTCCAGAAAGGCTCCAGGGTCCGACAGCAGCACCTCATCCGCGGCATAATTGTTGTCCAGTTCCCCCGACGAGCCATTCACGCAGATCAGCGTTGTTTCCTTACGAAAAAAAGGTGGATTGCCGAAGTTCATCTGGTTGTCGAGCCGCCCACCCACCATCACTACAACATCGGCCTCGTGGATGGCGGGTTTCGATGGGTGATACTGGTGGAAATCGGCAAGCCCCATGTAGACCTCGCTTTCCTCGCCGAGAAGCTTGGTGTGATACGGCACATTGAATATGGGCATACGCAAGTTGTGCCCCATGGTTTCCAGCTTGTCCTCAGCACCCGACCACCAAACCCCATGCCCGCCGATCACAACCGGGCGTTCAGCTTTGCGGATGAGGTCGAATAGGCGAACGAGTTCGGACGGATCGGGCCAAGCACGCTGTGTACGTTGTGCGCTGCGAATCCAAGGCCGTTCGTCGCAGCCGGCATCCACGTCGAAGGACGAAAACATGATGTCGACCGGCAGGCTGATATGTACCGGTCCCGGATATCCGGTGGTCGCCGCCCGCCATGCTCGGTCAACGAATTCTCTGATGCGCTCGCCTTCAGTGACCTGAACGGAATACTTCACCAGCGGTGCGGCAATCGCCACATCGTCAATTTCCTTGAAACCGCCCGCGCCCTGCCGCTTGAGCGTCGATGAGCCAGTGACAAAGATCACCGGCGACCGCTCTCCGCCTGCTTCAAGCATTGCGGGCACGGCATTCGCAAACCCCTCGGGGCCGACGAGGCAGACCGTAGGCTTACGGGTTATCCGCGCGTGCCCGTCAGCTAGGTGTCCCGCGACCTGTTCGTGCGGACAGTTGATCACCGGTATCTGACGCTCCATGAACCCTTCGAGTGCCGGATTGCAGAAACCGCCAGCCAAAGTGAAAACGTGATCCACCCCCTTTTCCGTCAGCGCGCGGGCCAACAAGGCACCGCCACGGATTCGGTTGTCCTGCCTCATACTGCGAATGATCTTTCTTCAGTTTTTGGTGGCTATTTTGAGCGACTGAGACAGGTTTGGTGCCCCGTCGCCCGTCTCGCTGTCCGGTTCGAACAGAACGCCTGACCAGAGCTCCCCCACCGAGTTGACACCAAGCTGAGCGATTGCGACGTCGGTATCCTGTACAAAACAGTCCAAAAGCGTCGACAGACCATTTTCTCCACTGGCTCCCAAGGCAAACAAAACCGGGCGTCCGAGCATCACGAAATCCGCGCCGAGTGCCAGAGCCTTTACCACGTCCTCGCCGTTGCGAACGCCACTGTCAAACAATAGCGGCATGTTGGTGCCAACGGCTGCACGGACTCGCGGCAGGAGGTCGATGGCCGCCGGGACACTGTCCAGTTGTCGACCACCGTGATTTGACACGTAAACAGCATCGGCGCCCGCATCTCGGACACGAACCGCATCCCAAGCACAGGAGACCCCTTTGACGATGAGGTTTCCCTTCCACGTTCTTCGCAACTTGGTCAGGAAGTTCCAATCCGCCCCAGCTCGGCTAGCGTCCCGAACAAAATTGTCGCCTTTACCAATATTTTTCGGAGAGGGAATTCCCGCCACTAGGGTCGACAGGGACCAGCGTGGATGGGTCACAAAATCGAGGAAGGATGTTAGGGTCAGCTTGAAGGGCACATTGAATCCGTTACGCAAATCACGAACCCGTCGCGATACCTGCGGAACGTCGACGGTCAGCAGCAAAGTGTCATAACCGGCGTCGCCTGCCCGTTCCACTGCGGCCAGCGACGATTCTTCGGATTGTCCGTAGTACAGTTGAAACCAAGCTCGGGTTCCGGCCCACTTGCGCATGTCTTCAAGGGTGCTCGACGCGGCAGAAGAAACACAAACAGGCATGGCAAGTCGCGCAGCCGTCTCGGCGAGGATTCGATCTGCGTTCGGACAAACCAGATTGCACATTCCCATGGGTGCGATTCCGAAGGGAACATCAAACTTCTGTCCTAGGATCTCTGTCGCGAGGCTTCGGGATACGACATTCTCCATGACACGTTGCTGCAGACATATGTCGTCAAACCGCGCTTCATTACGTTGTTTTCCTACCTCTCGTCCTGCCGCACCCTCAATGAAGTCGAACACCAGACGCGGCAACCGCCGTTTCGCCAATCGGCGCGCATCCTCAGTCGAAAACAATCTGTTCCTCGTTGACAGCATTCGGTCGCCAGTTTCTTATGCTCTACAAATTCGGAAAACGAAACAAGAGGAGTTCCTGCTGCAACCATTCCCTAGCTCTGTGTTAGTCGACCAGAAAACGAAATTCCAAGGATTCATAGTGAAGGACTTGCGCTGTAGGGTTCATTGGATTGCGCTACTACATAGAAAATTATATCTATGGAAACCCCTCATTGTGTCAACCAAATGTCCTTAAACAAGGTGATAGAGGGAGTGAAATTCAAAGACGGAGTCGAGGTGACATACAATAAGTCCGGCCAAATAACCGCTTAGTGACGCCCTCCATTCAAGCACTAATTTCGGGCAAAACTCACTTCTATAGGAAAGGAGCATCATGACAATACAGATAAATAAAGTTCTAATGGTGAGCGTCGTGACCTTTGTTGTCGTGGTGGTTTCTGTTTCTGTAACTGGATACATCATCTTGAGCAATCAGGACAGCACAAAAACTTACTCACAAGAAAATCCACTCGTGATTCCACATTTGATTGACAGCCTTAAATCCGGTAACAATATCGAACTCGTCATACAAGCTAGTGTAGTGTCCTAAATATAACATTAATTATAAGCATCATCTGTAGTACAATTAGCATACACCAACTTGGAGGCGGATGTATGCGTGTCGCGTCAGTCATCGAACTATCGGAACAAGAGTGCAGGGAATTAAAGCGTCTTTGCTCGTCGCGCAGTATTTCAGTCGGATTTCATCAGCGCGTTCGTATTGTGCTTTTGTCATCGGAGGGGAAAACCAACAAACAGATTGCTGCTGAGCTGGGACTATCCCAACCCACCGTCAGTCAGTGGCGCAATCGATTTGCCGAGGAAAGGATGGAGGGCATCAGGAAA
The DNA here is from genome assembly GCA_965220665.1 of Arenicellales bacterium. Classification (GTDB taxonomy): domain Bacteria; phylum Pseudomonadota; class Gammaproteobacteria; order Arenicellales; family JAJDZL01; genus JAJDZL01. The sequence goes on along the minus strand of CBDCQQ010000005.1, from coordinate 1,967,920 downwards.
GAACGTCCTCGGGGCGGCAATCATGGCGGAAAAAACACCCAGGCGCAGGATGAATTGCGCACCAGGATCATTGCTGCGACCACCCAGAGCACTCCTTCTGATGCGACGCACTGGTCCTGCCGCTCCATGGCAAGAGCCATGGGGACCACTCACAGTTTTGTCAACCGGGTGTGGCTTGCCAATGGCTTGAAGCCGCATTTGATCAAGACGTTCAAGCTCAGCAACGATCCACAGTTTGAACACAAGCTGGTGGATGTGGTGGGTTTGTATCTGGATCCGCCGGACAATGCGGTGGTGTTCAGTTTTGACGGGAAAAGCTCGATTCAGGCGCTGGATAGGACGCAGCCGGGACTGCCACTGAAAAAGGGGCGTTGCGGCACCGTGACCCATGATTACAAGCGTCATGGAACGACGTCGTTGTTTGCGGCACTGAACATCGCATCGGGGGAAGTGATCGGGCAATGCTATCGCCGGCATCGCCATCAGGAGGTGTTGAAGTTTTTCAAGGCGGTGGAAAAGACAGTCGACAAGGGGCTTGAGATTCATATCATCCTGGACAATTACAGCACTCATAAGCACAAAGATGTGTTGCAATGGATTGACAGGAAAAAGCGGGTTTATCTGCACTTCATACCGACGAGTTCTTCTTGGTTGAATTTGGTTGAGCGGTTTTTTTCGAAGCTGACGGAAAAGCAGATCCGTCGCGGGGTGTTCACCTCAGTTGCGCATTTGGAAGAGTGCCTGAAAAACTACTTGGACACCTACAATGAGAATCCCAGACCGTTGGTCTGGACGAAGTCTGTAAAGCAGATCACCGATAAAGTAGCGAGAGGCCGAAACGCTCTTGCTACCAATATTTAATTAAAAGATTATTTAGGACACCACACTAGTGAGCATGAGTTTTTTTCTGGCGTAAAAAGTGCCACAAAGGGTTTTAGCCAGTCTTATCTCGGGCCTACCATTCGCCTGTATGAAGGTGAATCCACGCGCATTAGCTTTAGAAATGATATTGATGAATCGACAACCGTTCACGGGCATGGTTTGCACGTAGAAGGAGGAGTTGATGGCGGACCGCAGGGTAAGATCCTTCCTGGCGAAACCAAAGTTGTCAACTTGCCAATAGTGCAGGAGGCAGGCACGAGTTGGTATCACCCCCACTTGATGGGAAAAACCGCTGAGCATGTCCATGCTGGATTGGCAGGCCTATATCTGATCGAAGATGAAAATTCACAATCCCTGCCGTTGCCCAAGGAATATGGAATTGATGACATTCCACTAGTGGTTCAGGACCGCTCTTTCGTCGCTGGGGAAATGCAACCCTTTGCAGTGACAAATGATCAGATTATGGATGGGTTAAGGGAAGAGACATTGGTGGTCAATGGAACCATCAATGCATATCACACTGTGCCAGCAGGTTGGGTACGTCTACGATTGCTCAATGGCTCGAATGCGCGGTTTTATCGCTTCTTTTTTGCTAATGATGAGCCCTTTTACAAAATCGCCACAGAAGGTGGTTTTTTGAATCAGCCAGTTGCCATTGAAGAACTCACCATGTCGCCTGGTGAGCGCAATGAGATTATGATTGATTTATCCAGTCATACTTCACTGAGCTTGATGGCAGAATTCCTACCATCTGATCCAGCGGGCATTGACTTGGAGGCAGCAGAGAATTTGATCGAGTTTGGAGAGTTTTTCAGTGCATTACTTCCCCAAGAAAATCCTGTTCAGCGTGTATTGGAACTGCGAACCGATGCGACACTCCCAGCTCAAGGCACCCTTCCCAACAAACTAAACGACATAAATTACTACAGCCAGGGTGATAAACAAGCCGCGGTAAAACGAACGTTTAACTTGGATATGGATATGGCCGATGATAATGGGCCGATCAACGAACAGAATATGCTCAGCATTAATCTCCAGCCTATGGACATGAATGTGATCAATGAACACGTCAAAAGAGGTAATCTGGAACTCTGGACGATTACGGCTGAAATGATGCCCCATCCCTTTCATGTTCATGGAGTATCGTTTCAGATACTCACACAGAATGGACAATCACCTGCCGAAGAAGATAGAGGGTGGAAAGATACTGTAGTTGTTACCGAAGAACCAACCGAGATATTGATGCGCTTTAATCACACAGCTACAAATGAATTCCCCTATATGTTCCACTGCCATATTCTGGAACATGAGGATGCCGGAATGATGGGGCAATTCACCGTAATGGACTGATAATGTCTTATGTTGAACGAATCTTGGACGCAGGCATAATGGCCGAATCGGGACGAATTCAGGAATTCGAAGAACTCCTGGCGCGATACAACAGAGCTTTCTACGACCGCGACTTGGACGCTCTACGAGCGCTCTATGTACCTGATGCGGAGATCCACTATTTCGACAATCACGCTGACTGCGATTCCACCGATCTAGAGAAGCACCTTGAGAAGGTCGCGACATTCTTCGAGACGGGTGACATCGTACCTCTGTTGATCGAGAATGTTCGGGCCTTCGTCCGTGGCGATGCTGCGTGCGTGGTCGCCACGGTCCGCTACTCTACGAAACCGGTACCTGGAGTTCGAGCATCGTTCTTCTTGGAGCGTCATGTGACGGCATGGAGGATTCGCCATGTTCACTTCTCGCAGGATCCAAATGAAACAAGCACATAAGATCTGCATCGAATTCGCCCACTAGAAAGGTAGAAAGGACGATACAGACGCAGCTTTCCGCCTTCTTGCATCCCACCAGCACAGTGCGAAAATTTTCAATTTGGCACATTGATGAGACATTGCCACTTCCTATGCCTTCGTTGTTGCCTTGACTCAGTGTTTTTTGACGGATTACTTTCCAATCAATTCAGCGATAGGCAGTCCGCATCAAGCGCTCGATCTCACTGGCGAGAAAATTCATGTACAGAGAATTGTCCAGCGTCTTTGCCACCACATGCGGTAGCAGAAACCGTCTCATTTCTGCGGCGAATTCGACCGACTCGACGATACCCCCTGCACGGGTTGCAGCAGTCTCCATCCAAGCTGATTCGACACAATGGTCACCCATCTTGGCGCGCACCAGATCTTTGCGAATCGCTGTGCCTTTACCTGTGAGCCAGTGTATATCCCAAATATCGCGAAAGCGCGGACGGTTGCGTGTTGCTACTGAGGCTCCAAATGCCACAAATTTGCTCGCGAGGATTTCTTCCCGACTCTGAACATGCACGATCATCTGGGATTCGCGCACCACACCATAGTTCTGAGCAATTACTCCCGGCACTTTCGTATAGGTCGGTGAATTGTCGATATCAAGCTTGATTAATTGCTTGGGGATTCCATTCCGAAATGGCAAAATTTCGAAGGCAATACGCCATGTATTCACTCCTATACCTGAAGTGAAATGAGAGGTGATGGTTTTCGGACTTCTTACATCCACTTCAAAATCTTGACTCGATAAGGTCTTTTTCAAATATGCAGCCAAACCTTCCATACTTTTGGTCGAAAAGTCAGGACCGCCTGAGAAATCCAAGTCTTCACTCAGACGTGACGCTCCATGACAGAGACGAAGGGCAGTCCCACCTTGAAATGTCAGTCCGTCCAGCCAGCCGCCACGGTTAAGGACATGCAAAAGTTCGTAGTGTAACAACTCCTTCTCAACAATCACTTCCATACCCGCGAGTTCAGGATGTTGTTCAAGTGCAATTTCAACCAATCTCCGAAAGGAATTTTCTTTGATCACAACACTTTCCTTCATCCTTAATAATATTCCAGCATCTCTTCAAAATCCACGAGATGCAAATTTCTCCCGACCCGCCGAAGGTCCCGGAGTGCAGCCGGTGCAGTTGCAATTCGCAATGGACGCTCTCGTTGGACCGTGTTTTTCAAAATCTTCGCTGCTGATTGTTGAGTATGAGTGAACTCAATCACCCCGTAAGGAGTATTAAACTCACCCTTCCTCCCTGTAGTAACGATTGTCAGATAGGATTGCGGGATCTGGGATATTACGCCCCACTCCGAGAGAGCGCATTCGAGACTGATATAGTTGTACTCACCACGGCGAATTGCACAGGCAATCCGTTCCAACAAGCCAACCCGACTACGACTCGAGAGAGGGTTTACGAAAACCCCATTCGCTACCCGTTCAAGCAACCCTTGTCGTACTAAGCGGCGCAGACTCTCGGAGAGCGTCTTTTCGGACTCGTGTGGGAACAGTTTGCGCATGTCTGAAAGGGTAAACACCTTCCAACCGTACCGGTCCCATTCGGCCAAGGTCTTAATCGCTTCGACAGTACGCATAGTTTATCTCGTTTCAATTAGATATACGTTATTACTATTATTATATAGGAATATTGTCCAATTAATCAAACAATAAGTTGAATCAAATTTCTCGGTAATCGACAATGCAACTGGTGCTTGACACCAACTTATCCAGTCGGATAATTTCACTTGCCTTTTTTTAAGCCGAAGATGACGGGTTTGTAAGGGGCAAATGTAGAACAATGTTAACCCGGAATTTATTCACGTGTGTTGTAAAGGTTCGAAAAGGAAGACAAACAAAATTATGCAAAAATCCAGAAATAATCCGACGGAAGAAACGAGAACTCGCGACTGAATATCGAAGACCTGTCAATTATGTGAAGTTTATCGCTGAAGGAATACGTAACAAAAAAATGCGGGAGACTTTGCAAGCAACCGAGGAAAAATTCCAAACGCTGTAAACCGAAATTAATGGACTACGACGGTCGCACGCCAAAGTATTTCAGGTGCCGCCGCAGGAGTGGATCGAAGAAAAACTGTCTAACAGTCAACAGCAATTGGATCAGAAGACTGGATAATCTGCATTTGCAATTCGGAAAGCTTGGGCCAATTACATGTTGACACACCTACCCTGATATAGGTAAGCCATATTACGTTGTAAATGCGGAACTAAAAGCTTTAGTAATTACCGCACCATTGACCGATTTGGTGCGTGCAGACAAAAGTGCGGATTCTTATCTATGGTGGAGGTGGCGGGAATTGAACCCGCGTCCGTGAGCCCTCCGCGCGCTGGCGACTACATGCTTAGTCTACCCATTAGTACGGTCATACTCTGTCCGGGTAAACAGTCCTGAGTAAGACGGTCTCGGATGCCGAAGCATCAAATTCACTGACAGGAGTACGAGACAATCCCTATCAGCTAGTCTGAAATTATTTGACCCCGATTCTTACCATTCAGACATGGAAATCACGAGGCTCAGCGGTCAAGCCGCTAAGGCGTAGTTGTCGTCGTTGGCAACTAATTTTTTGCAGACAGTTTAACGAGGCACCTGCACCTCGACATGCTCCAACGGTTTTGTGACCCGCGTCGAAACCAAGATCACCCCCAATTTTTAGCCAAAGGTTACTATAGTGTCTTTATCTCCTGATTTAAACCTGGTGTTGCATCACTGCAATAATGTTGTCCAGTTGTTCGCTTTGACTGTTGCGATATTGCGACGATTCCGTCGCTTATTTTAGTCGGGATAAGTCTCTGTCTCGGTCTCTCTCAATATCCCTAGCCTTGATCGCTGCACGCTTATCGTACTGTTTCTTTCCCTTGGCCAGTGCAAATTCCAATTTGACTCTGCCATCACTCCAATAAAGCCGAGTCGGAATCAGAGAATACCCTTTCCTTTCAACTGATCCGATTAGTCGGTTAATTTCTACCCTGTGTAGAAGCAGTTTACGACTACGCGTGGGATTCACTACGTCGTGAGTAGACGTTGTGGCATCTGGCGATATATGAGCGCCGATCAAAAACAACTCACCGCCATTCGGAGAAATGTAACTCTCTTTGAGATTCGCTCGATTAGCCCGCATACTCTTCACTTCCCAGCCATGAAGAACAATGCCTGCTTCATAGCGTTCTTCGAGATGATAATCATGGGAAGCCTTTCTATTCGTCGTAATATTGTGACCTGAATTTTGCTTCTTTTTTTTCATCACTCATCTAGCCTTTACCTTGAGCGACGTCTCGAACTTCGTTTACGGGTTGATTTCACAGGGGTTGTGTCAAAAACTTCACCTAGTTTTTCCTCGATGTCCGCCATCGTTGGCTTTCGCATCGGCTTGTAGTGATCAAGACTCACTCGCATTTTTCGAACATGATCGTATTTCGTACCACAGCAGCCACCGATGATCGTTGCACCGGTACTTCTTGCAATTTGGGCATAGTCATACATCTGCTCTGGAGTAGCGGTATAACGAATCTGTGTACCCTCCCAGACAGGAATGCCACAATTGGCCTTTGCGATGTAGTGAAACATATTTGGATATGCGTTTGACATTTCAAGTGTTGCAGCAACTGTCTGAGCAGGACCAACACCACAATTTGAACCGATTGCAAAGGGCTGAACGTCCATCTCAAGACAAATTTCAACAAATTCTGCTGGGCTGATTCCCATCATAGTTCGACCATTCGTGTCGAAGCTGCCACAAGCTGCAAATGGTAATTTGGTCGCTGCTGCACCTGTTGTCGCAGCAATCAGCTCTTCTCGCGATGAAATAGTTTCAATCCACAAAAGGTCACATCCTCCGCGCTCCAATGCCAGTGCCTGGTCTGTGAAAGCTTGAACCGCAACATTCTGTTTTACAGTTCCGACTGGCTCAATTAACTCTCCTAAAGGTCCCATAGACCCTGCCACATACACATCTCTGTCAGCTTGGTCCGCAGCATTGCGTGCAATTTCCGCTGCTTTCTCGTTCAATTCAGAAACCCGGCCCTCACTACTATGCAATTTCAATCGCATGGCATTGCAGCCAAAGGTGTTTGTCAGAATGACATCGGACCCAGCTTCAACAAATCCATTATTCAATTTCAACACTCGTTCTGGATAATCAGCATTCCAAAGTTCCGGGGCATCTCCTGAAACCAGACCCATGTCAAACAAATTGGTACCTGTTGCACCATCCATCAACAGGCTATTCATCTCACCGAGTGCGGTCAAGAATGATCTACTCACTGTGTGTAACCCTCCGATGTTTCCCTATGTCATTGATTTTGAGCCAACTAAATTAGAATCTTTTCTCGAATAAATTGAATTTTCCAATGCCAGCAACTGCTGAATCATCAATTTTCCGATAAACAATGCAATGGCTATAATTCACTTAATTGGCGAAAAGTTCGATATGTGCAGACGGACTGTTGCCATTGATTGACAAACAAGTTCTTCCAACATCACCGACCTCACAAATTCATGAGCTTTCGACTGTTGATTTCAGCGATCTTGACGCTATTGTGTCTGCAACCTCTGCAAGTGTTCAGCGCCACGCAATTGATGATGTTTAACTCCGATTATTGTACTTGGTGTCATCAATGGGAGGAAGATATAGGCGGAATTTACCACCTGACACCGGAATCCTGCCAAGCTCCGCTGGAACGGTATGATTTTGACAGCGGCGAGTATCCTGAATCCCTCACTATGGCGGAACCGGTTATTTATACCCCGACATTCGTGCTGTTCCACAATCAACAGGAAGTTGGGCGCATCACCGGATACCCTGGGCCTGATTTCTTTTGGATTGAACTTGATGATCTCATTAGGTCCAACCTCACCGAACCGATTCGACTGTCAAACTCTCAGAACTGCAGTCAGTCCTGATTTCAGATATGCGCCCATTTTCTTCGTCAGGAACGACTTACAGTCATACGTCAATCGTCGACTTATCTTGCGAAGAAATGTTTCATATCGTAAATGATGTCGAGTCCTATCCCGAATTTATCAGTTTCTGCAACGCCGGTAGGCTGGACCAGATGCATGCAGACGGTTATACTGCGAGTATCGAATTTCATATAGGTAAGTTTAGTAAACACATCACAACTCGTAATTTCGTTTCACCGTATTCATCGGTTTCAATGAAACTGGTTTCAGGTCCTTTCAAACGAATGAACGGCACATGGACTTTTTCAGAGCTTGGGAAGAACAAATGCCAAGTCAACTTGGAGGTAGAGTACGAATTTTCAAATCGAGCAACCGCGCTTGCTCTAGGCCCATTTACAAAAACTCTACCAAAAGTAATGCTTGAAAGTTTTAAAAGCGAAGCCAGACGTAGATACAAGAATCAGCAATTAGCCAATCGGAGTTGACAGTCTCAAGATGAAAAAATCAACTCAACTTGAAACCAATGGTAAACACATTTCAGTCGAAGTTGTTTTTGCGGGAGAATCTAGGCAGGAAATATTCCACCTTGAACTTCCGGGACAAGTAACCGCGCGGCAAGCAGTTAATCAGACTAGTCTCAGCACTGACTTTCCGGAGTTTGATTTTTCTTCTGCCCCGCTTGGGATCTTCGGAAAAAAAGTTCCAGACAATTATCTGCTTGCTGATCAGGATCGGGTCGAAATCTATCGTCCCCTGCAACAGACACCTCAGGAAAGCTGGCGTCTGCGCGTGAAACTAGCAAGGAAACGAACTGATCAAAAATAAAGGTCAGCTGTTTTCTTCTATATGACGAGCGCGCAAATCGTTCCGCTTGACTTTGCCTGTAGTGGTTAACGGCAGATCATCGATATACTCAATCATCCTTGGGTACTCATAGGCTGCCAATCGCTGTTTGACAGAGTTCTGAATGTCATCTGTCAGTGACTCAGATGGCACTTCACCTGGTTTCAAGACGACATATGCCTTGATCGCTTCACCTCGCAACTCATCAGGCACACCAACAACTGCGACTTGCGCGATAGCTGGATGCTTAATGAGACAGTCTTCAATTTCTCCTGGCCCAATCCGGTATCCAGCACTCGAAATAACATCATCCTTGCGGCCCACAAACCATATGTATCCCTCATCATCTTTGTAGCCCATATCGCCCGTTGCCCACCACTTACCAATAAACTTATCACGGGTGGCTTTTTCGTTTTTCCAATAACCAGCTACCATAACTGGATCATCACGATCCGCAGCCAGTTCACCGATTTCACCTGTGGGTAAAGCAGACCCATTTTCATCAACCGGTTCGACTCGATGCCCAGGATAACTCTTGCCAATTGATCCAGGTCGAACTTCCATAACTTCTGCACAATTTCCGCAAATGTAATTGAATTCGGTCTGTGCCCACATTTCATTGATTTCAATTCCGAAAGCTTCCTTTCCCCATATAAAAAGTTCAGATCCGAGTGATTCTCCCGCAGACATGATTGTGCGCATTTGAATATCAAACTTTTGACTGAAATTTCCCAACTGACGCAGCATTTTCAACGCCGTTGGTGGGATGAACCCATTTCGAACCTGGTACTTTTCCATAAGATGACAGGCTTTTTCCGCATCGAACTTACCGCCATCATAACCAAGTACCGGCACCCCATAGTAGAGCGAAGGAATCAATGCATCTAGCAATCCACCGGTCCATGCCCAGTCAGCCGGTGTCCAAAAAAGATCATTTTCCTGGGGAAAGAAATTGTGAGACATTTCAAACCCAGTTAAATTCCCGATTAGGCAGCGATGAGGAGCAAGCGCACCTTTTGGTGGGCCTGTCGTTCCGGACGTATAAACAAGATAGGCTGGATCTTCAGAATGTGTGTTGACGATCTCAAAGCAATCACTCGCTTTTTCAAGCAAACTCCAAAATCCCCTGTCGTTATCGCAATCAATGATTGTTTCAAGTGCTGGCAGCTCATCACGAATGGATTCAATTAAGTCAACGTGTACAGAATCCGTAATCACTACCTTGGTGCCACTGTTATTCAATCGGTAGCCTACCGCTTCCGGACCAAACAGTACAGATAGTGGAAGCGCGATTACGCCAAGTTTATAGATTGCCAAGTGGCTGATAACGGTCTCTGAACGTTGCGGGAGAACAATGCCAACGCGGTCTCCCTTTCCAACGCCGTAATGCTGCAAGACATTGGCAAGCTGATTTGACAGTCGCTTTAGGTCGGAAAATGTGAATTGGCTCGTTTCACCAGCTTTGTTTTCGCAGTAGATCGCAACCGAATCACCTGAATGTTCTGCGTGTCGGTCGCAAGCCATATGAGCGATATTGAAATGCTGAGGGATGTTCCATCGAAATCGCTCATAGATTGCATCCCAATTGCCCCATTCTGGTCGTATTAATCTAAAGCTGTCGTTATTCATTACCAGTACCGAATGGCTTGAGTGTACATATTTTCCAGATCTTCTTCAGATACTTCGCATGGAGCATTACTCAGCAGACGCTGCTGCATAAAGGCTCCTTGTGCCAGTTCTCCTATGTCATTCTCGTCGTAGCCAACTTCAGAAATCCCATTTGGAATTCCAGTGGCTTTCATCATAGTCTGCAGATGTTCGCCCAGTGCTTCACCCGCTTCTAACTCAGTGGCACCGCCAACATCGGCTGACAGCAGTTTGGCACCTTCCAAATGTCGCCACGGACAGGATGATGCGGTAAACCGAAAAGCGGCTGGAGCATTAACCACGACAGAAATTCCGTGCGGAACCAGTGGGTGGTTCGAAGGATAACCTTCGGGACAATAGTCCTTCACCAGTCCTGCGACCGAGTAGGACATCCCGTGTGGGATGTGAACACCGCTATTGCCAAACGCAATTCCTGCGAGTGTTGCAGCCAGCATCATACCATGACGCGCTTCTTTATCACTGGCATCATCAACTGCTCGAACCAAATACTTGCCGGTCAACCAAAGTGCTTGCCGACAGCCCATATCACTATACGGATTGGCTCCCTGGCTCAGTGGGCGTACGCCATTGGCGGGTCGCATTCGTTCGGTATAGGGCCTCGCAGTATATGACTCCAATGCGTGACACAAAACATCAAAGCCGCTTGCTGCAACTACATTCCCTGGTAAAGATTCTGTTGTATTGGGATCGACAACAGCTCGTGTTGGCTTTAATTTTGAAGAAGCAATTCCTGTCTTGACACGCTTTTCAAGAAAATCAAAAACTGCAATACCCGTACACTCGCTTCCAGTTCCCGAAGTAGTTGGACAGGCAATATGAGGCGTCAAATTGCCAGGAACGGGCAATCCTTCACCGACCGGTGCGTTGACATAGTCCAAAAAATCAGCAGGATAAGTACTGTATAGATTCGCTGCCTTACAGGTATCAATGACTGAGCCGCCACCAATCGAAATAAATCCATCAAACCGTCCTTCAATGGCAAAACGGGTTGCTTCCTTAAACGACCTGTCTGTCGGTTCGATGCTCACCTCGTCGTAGATTTCGTACTCAATTCCAGCTCGGTGAAGACCCTGTATGGCAGAATGTACGAGTTCCAGATTTTTGACTACTGGGTCAGTAAACAGTGCAACTCTTGTCATCCCGAGTTCTGTCGCATCGAATTGCAACTCTTCAAGTGCATCGGGGCCATATTTAATCGAACTGAAATCTACCGCAAATACAGACTCGTGCCCCTCTGCAAACTGATATTGATGACAGCAACCCATTGGAAGTCAGCTCGCTCCGTAATTGCTTAAATTCACAATTTCTGAGACACGTCCAATGCTTGGTCCAGGTCCCACAGAATATCCTCTATGGTTTCAAGTCCCACTGAAATTCTGATCATGTTCGGTTGAACACCGGCGGCCTTCTGAGCCTCTTCATCTAGCTGCCGATGAGTCGTTGATGCTGGGTGAACGACCAGTGTTTTAGCGTCTCCAAGATTGACCAGATGGCTCAGAAACTGTGCTGATTCTATAAATCGCACGCAGGACTCTACGCCACCTCTAATTCCAAAACTCATGATTGCACTGGCACCTTTCGGGAAATACTTCTGCGCAAGATCAAAATAAGGACTCGACTTCAGTCCGGGATAACTGACCCATTCGACTGCTGAATGATTTTCAAGAAATTCAGCGACTGCTTTCGCATTTTCAACATGGCGGTCCATGCGTACATGCAACGTTTCCAGCCCTTGCAAGAACAGGAAGGAATTGAAAGGGCTGAGCGTCGGTCCAAAAGTCCTTAGAATTTCACATCTCGCCTTCATCGTGTAGCCGAAATCCCCAAACGTTTCGTAAAACCGAATCCCGTGATAACCCTCCGATGGTTCCATCATGGTTGGAAAATTCCCATTGTCCCAGGGGAATTTACCCGATTCAACCAGAACACCTCCAATTGATGTACCATGCCCACAAATGAATTTAGTAGCTGAATGAACCACGATGTCAGCTCCGAATTCGAACGGTCGACATAGGTAAGGCGTTGCAAACGTATTGTCAACAATTAACGGAAGACCATGCACTCGAGCGATTTCAGAGACAGCTTCAAAGTCAACAATGTTACTGGCTGGATTTCCAATTGATTCAACATAAAGACACTTGGTACGAGGTGTAATTGCAGCGGCGAAATTGTCCGGCACATCACTATCCACAAACGTTGCATCAATTCCTAACTTTCTAAAGTTAAACGACAACTGAGTGTGGGTTCCACCGTAAAGCGTCTTTGCCGACACCACTTCATCACCGGCCTGTAGAATAGTCAGTAGCGCAACTAACTGTGCCGCCATTCCAGACGATACTGCAACCCCAGCCCGACCCTTCTCCAATGCTGCCATTCGCTGTTCGAAGACCGCATTCGTCGGGTTCATAATTCGGGTGTAAATGTTGCCAAAGGTTTGCAGATTAAACAGACTGGCAGCGTGGTCCGCAGAATCGAAGACATATGCTGCAGTTTGGTAGATCGGTGGTACGCGGGCACCAGTCGCGGGATCAGGCAACTGTCCTGCATGCAGGCACAGTGTTTCTATTCCAAATTCTCGGTCGGCCATCGTACCGTCTACTAACTGACCCAAGTGGAACGCGTTGACGAAATGACTTTCGTATCAACACCAATGAAGTTCAGGCCACCGAATAACCTTGCATGTTCAATCTTCATGCAGCGGTTGACGACTACATCCATGCCAGCCTGGGCTGCCAGTTCTTCCGCCTCATCATTGAAAATTCCAAGCTGTAGCCATAGCACTTTTGCACCACAATTGATTGCTGAATGAGCAATCGGTAAAACTACCTCAGACCGTTGAAAAACATCAACGACATCAATCGGTTCTGCAATATCCTCAAGTCTCGGGTAACACTTTTCACCCAATATGGAATCGTAATTTGGATTGACCGGAATCACTCGATAACCATATTCTTGAAGATATTTTGCTGCGAAATTACTCGGTCTGAACCAGCGCTCGGAAAGTCCCACCATTGCAATTGTGCGATTTTCTTTCAGAATCCGCCGTAGTGATTGAATATCGTCAACGATCATTCCACATCTCCCAATACAAAAAACTCGCCCGCACTCCAAACCCCAAATTGTTGGCCAGTATCACTGATGCGTTCAGTTCCGAGTTCCACCAACTGATAATAGACATTGCGAGCAATCAGTCCCTGTAATCCGTCTCTCACTTCAATATAGGGCGACGGTTCACCGTCTTCAGTAAATGCCACCCATATACGATGATCCGCATCGGCAAGGATAATGTCATCAGTTCGAGTACGAAAATACAGATTCTGATGCTCATCCTGTCCCTGTTCATCAACTTGAACAACCAGGAACGGCGCATCTTCAACTTGAATACGAAGTTTTTCCACAGGAGTGACAAGGTAATGCTCTCCATCATCGTCCTTGCGCAACACAGTCGAGAATAACCGCACCAATCGCTGTCGACCGATGGGTGAACCCATGTAGAACCAAGTGCCGTCACGCGCGATTCTGATATCAATATCACCACAAAATTCAGGATTCCATTTATGTACAGGTGGCAAACCCTTTTTCGAAATCTGCGCGGCCAGGCTCATCGGGTCTGATGTCGCTTCACTCATGGTCACTTTTCGGCACTGGTCTTGGTCGGCCATTTTGGTCAATTGCAACGAATGTGAAACGTCCCTCTGTAACTTTCTCCACTTCACCGCTTGAACGACGACGAACCCAAGTTTCAACCTTAACTGCAATAGAAGTGGTTCCGATTCTTAGTGTTGAGCAGTAACAACTGACAACATCGCCTACATAAACCGGAAGATGAAATGTCATTGCATCGACAGCGACGGTGGCAACTCGCCCTTTGGCGACTTCATAAGCATGTATACCGCCCGCAATATCCATCTGAGACATAATCCATCCACCAAAAATGTCGCCGCTCGGATTGGCATTCGCTGGCATCGCCACAGTACGAAGCGATGCTTGTTTCCTATTTGAGGCTAGAGGACTCAATCTGATTTAAAACGCTTTTAATTAGGCAAACAACACAACTTGAAACTGATATGACGCAACGCAAGCAAATTGGTAAAGCGTTGTACCTTCCGTCAGTTAATTTCCCACAGAATTCGGAGCAACCTGTTCTTCTCTAAAATTTTAAATTAACTCTTGAATCAAGAGCTTGAAGAATCTGGGGAACCCCGCTTTCAATTGAGGAACAATAACGGGTACAAGGGGGAGAAAATTCTAACTCAACCGGTGTGAGCGCTGAAATCATCTGATGTCCGTAGGCATTCGTCCAATGTACTGATGCGTCTGAATCACCGTTTTCTCTTTCGCTACGGCCTTCATGAGCGTTGCCACCCATGGTGTCAGGCTCTGTAATCCAGAAATAATTTTGCTATATCTTTTGACTAACCTAGTCTCCCAGTTCTTGAACGATGGCGTGAATTACGAGAATTATTTCAAGAGCATTTCATATTTAGTCGTATGTTCTGGCATCCTGAATTACAACGCCATCTTTAGGTAAAGAACCAGGCGCTTCAAAGCTGACATCCGCTCTTAATTTACAAACCTCTCGGGCTGCTTTGGCGATATTTTGCTGTAGTTCTTCTGAATGATCAGTAGATTCACACTTCAAATGCATTTGATCCTGGTGGTTTTCACTGCTTATGACCAGCCTAGCTCTAGAGACCTCTGGAAACCGCTTCACAATCTCGGCTATTTGTATCGGCTGCACAAACATACCGCGTACTTTGGTTGTCTGATCAGCACGTCCCATCCAGCCCTTGATTCGTGTGTTGGTACGACCGCAAGGGCTCTGTCCTTCCATTACCATAGACAGGTCTCCGGTTGCAAAACGAACCAGTGGATAGTCGGGGTTAAATACGGTAACCACGATTTCACCAACCTCACCCGGTGCGACTGGGTCACCGGTACCTGGCTGCACAATCTCAACAATCACACCTTCATCCAAAATCAATCCTTCCATGGCTTCTGATTCATAAGCAATTAAACCGACATCAGCTGTCGCGTAAGCTTGAAGCAACTGTACACCTTGATTCCTGATATCTTCTCTAAGTGAAGGAGGCAATGCCTCACCGGATACCAGCCCCCTCTCCAAAGAAGAGAGATCGGCACCCGACTCAATTCCGGCATCCAGAATGATCTTCAAAAAAGATGGGGTGCCTGTATAGGCCTGAGGTCGCAGCGCTGCTATAGCTTGAACCTGTAATTCGGTTTGTCCGACTCCTGCAGCGAAAACCGCACAGCCCAACTCCCCAATGGCACTCTCCAGCATCATGCCAGCCGGTGAGAAATGATATGAAAAGGTATTATGGACAAGCATACCCTTGCGCATTCCTGCTGCGAAAAGAGCCCGACACAAACGCCATCCATCCGGGCGACTCGTCTGAGGCTCATAAATTGGACCTGGTGAAGCAAATATACGCACCAGATTATCGGGATCATACGCTGCCAAACCCCCAAACGGTGGTTCTTCCTTTTGCAGTCGACTTAGATCGGATTTTCTGACAAGTGGCAGAGTAGCCAATGCTTCGCGCGAATTGATCGACTTGAGATCAAATTCTGACAGTTGCTGTCCAAAGAAAGGTGCTTTGGATGCCGCGTGAATCAGCTGTCTCGGAAGTGCCGCAAACAGTTCCTGTTCTCGCACCTCGGGATCACGGACTTCCAGGGAATCGTAAAATTCAGTTGCCATGAGGGGGTTGCGACGCTGGATTTACAGTATTGTTCGCCAACTTGAATCGCAGTTGATCAGAAATGATCAAGGTTGAGACTGAAACGTCATCAACTTGTATGAATTAACTTACGCCAGCCAGCGCTTTCGCCGCCGGTAATGTTTAACGTTTCGAAAGCTTTTTCGGTTTTCACCGCTGACGCCGAGATAAAACTCTTTTACATCTTCATTCTGTAGCAGGTCAGAAGCATTCCCATCCATCACTACTCTGCCATTTTCAAGAATGTAACCGTATTGAGAATAGCGAAGCGCCATATTCGTATTCTGTTCAGCAAGCAAAATGGTCACGTGTTCGTTTTCGTTGAGCCTTTTGATGATCTCAAAAATTTCCTCAACCAGCGTTGGTGCCAATCCCATTGAAGGCTCATCCAACAAAATAACCGATGGTTTAGCCATCAGTGCTCTTCCCACTGCTGTCATCTGCTGTTCACCACCAGAAATATACCCGGCAACACCATTTCTTCGCACTTTAAGCCGTGGAAAATAACTGTAGACCAGCTCAAGGTCTGCTTGGATGGCGGCCCGCCCATCCCTACGCGTGTATGCACCCGTTAGCAGGTTTTCCTCGACTGTAAGGTGCTCAAAACAATGTCGGCCTTCCATCACCTGAGTAACACCTCGAACCACCAAATCGGATGGTGTGAGGGCATCAACGCGTTCGCCACGATAAATAATGGAACCTTTCGTGACTTCGCCACGTTCAGCGCGCAAAAGGTTGGAGATTGCTTTGAGAGTTGTTGTTTTGCCTGCACCATTGGCTCCGAGAAGGGCAATGATGCCCCTCTCGGGAACCTCTAATGATACGCCTTTCAGAACGAGAATAACCCGGTCATATATGACCTCAATGTTATTAACACTGATTATCGCTTCGCCGTTTGTGCTTGACGATTGTGTTGACTCGTTCACGAATAGACCTTAGTGTGTAAAAATTAAGACATTAACCGCAATCTGATCCCATGCTCATGCCGCTACGTGGAGTAATACCTTTCTCGGCTGCATAAGCCATTGAGCTATCCATAATCATCGGATCCACGATAGATTTGTCAGTTTCAATCCAGTCAGTTACTTCAACCCACTTGGAGCCGTCCCAACGACTGAATTTCACTGGACCGCCGCCTTCGTGATCAGCACAGGTAACCGTAAGCGGGGCCATGAGACCATCCGCGCCGAGTTCCTTGATACGATCGCCAGAAATGCTGAGGTTTTCAAGCCCCCATCGCATCTCTTCACCAGAGAGAACTTTAGTGCCATACTTTTCTTGAGCGATGCGAATCGCTTCGACTGTGACGATGCCCGCCACTACGCCGCGGTTGTAGTAAATCGTTCCGACACGTTGCGGTGAAATGTTACCCTGACCCGCACCATGAACGATATCAAGCATTTCCGCGATAACCGGAAAATCAGAACCGGACGGATGGAATCCAGCGGCTACGTAACCCACTGCGGCCTTACCCGCAGGAATAACATCCTCTTCGGCACCACTCCACCAGACACCAACAATTTTGTCAGCTGGATAACCGACTCGTGCAGCCTCTTTCAAAGCGGTTGGATTCATGACTCCCCAGCCTCTCAGGATGACGTAGTCAGGCTTGTACCGACGTGCAATATCAAGCCACGCAGCTTTCTGGTCCAGCCCCGGGTGGGCTACCGGATAGTGTTTCACTTCAAAGCCATACTTTTCGGCCTGCACATTCAACACGGGAATAGTTTCCTTTCCGTAACTACTTTCGTGGTGGAGGTTGGCAATTTTCTTACCCTGCAGATTTCCCATGCCGCCTTCCTGCATACCGATGTATTTGATCTTTGCAGTATTCTGGCTCCAGTAATTGGTAATCAATGGAAAAATCCATGGAAATACCTTACCGTTGGTAGCATCTGTTCGGCCGTATCCCATTGAGATGATCGGGATTTTGTCAGCAGTTGCCCGTTCGATCAGACGATAGGTGATTCCAGTGCTTAGTGGGTGCACCACTGTGGCACCGTGTTCACCCTGATTTTTCAGACGTTCGTAGCACTCAACGCCGCGGTCTGAGTTATATGCGGTTTCGCACTCTTCCCAAACCAACTTAACGCCGTTGACACCGCCATCACGCAGGTTAAGGAGCGCCATGTAGTCTTCAAATCCGCCAAAAAAGCCGGAACCACCTGCCGCATAAGGTCCAGTTCGGTAGACAAGC
The DNA here is from genome assembly GCA_965220665.1 of Arenicellales bacterium. Classification (GTDB taxonomy): domain Bacteria; phylum Pseudomonadota; class Gammaproteobacteria; order Arenicellales; family JAJDZL01; genus JAJDZL01. Next base: position 1,949,865 of record CBDCQQ010000005.1, on the reverse strand, counting down.
GCTGGAACGAACTGTTCCATATCCTGCGCTTGTGAAACTGAAAATGGAACCACAGAAATAACCATCGCAGTCAGCGACAGCACAATGGATTTAAGTTTCATATTATTTACCTCCCACAGTGTGGACTAACAAATTAAGGTTGAAACAAAACAAATATGTTAACACCGCAACTCTAAGAATATTGAACGAATTGGAAAATTGAACAATAAGCTAGTACGGAAAAGGCCATTGACGGAGCTTTTCCTTGATAATCTGCCACATTCGTGCAAATCCAAGGGGTTCTACGGCCAGAAAGAATACGATCGTTCCACCATAGACGATCAGCTCCAAGTTCGCCAATGCAGCTCCCGAAAGAGTCCCCTCTCCCAGATTAGAAGCCACAATATTCAGAAACGGTGGTAACAGTACGATGAACGCTGCCCCTAGGAACGACCCCATAATCGAACCCAGTCCGCCAATAATAATCATGAACAGAATCGTAAATGAGCGGATGAGATCGAACGCTTCAGTATCTGCGTTACCCACATATGTGAACACATAGAGGGCACCGGCAACTCCGCAATAAAACGAACTGATTGCGAAAGCGAGGAGTTTTGTCTTGAGCGGTCGTATGCCAATAATTTCAGCAGCAATATCAAAATCGCGGATCGCCATCCACGCTCTTCCCGTCATGCCGCGTACAAGATTCTTGGCCAGCAGTGCCAGAACCACCACAACAGAAAGTGTCAAAATGTATTTTGCTTCCGGAGTGGCATTCGGGCCGGAGACGATGACGTCAATCGGTGCCAGGAAATCCAATGGCCCACCTTCATGTGCCAGGGAGCCGAAAAGTGTCTGCGTTGGCGCCGACGCGACTCCCGCGGGGTCATAGTTCGTAAACCAGCCGACATGATCGAAAATCCAAAGTAAAAAGAACTGTGAAGCCAAAGTTGCAACGGCCAGATAGAATCCCTTGATTCGAAGCGATGGAATTCCAAATAGCACACCGACAGCCGCTGCCATCAATCCTGCCAGAATAAAGTCAATGACCAGAGGAATTTCGGGCAGACGCAACACCAGGTTATAACAGCCGAATGCGCCTACAGCCATAAAACCACCTGTTCCCAATGACACCTGGCCGGCATAACCCGTCAACAGGTTCAGCCCCAGCGCCGCTAATCCAAAAACCAATAACTGCGTCAAAATTGGTCCCATCAAATACTGACTGCCAGACAATGGCGGCCAGATAAATGCGATCAATAGAATTATGATGACCCCGATTCTGTCATTCGTCAGCGGGAATATAGCTTGGTCAGCTGGATAACTGGACTTGTACTGTCCGACTTCCCTATAAAACATTTGCTGCTTCCCCGAACACTACACTCGTTCAATGATTTTTTCGCCAAACATGCCCTGAGGACGGAACATCAAGAAGAACATTCCCAGCATATAAGGCGTCCAGTTCTCTGTACCGCCGCCAAAGTAAGGAAGCCCGACAAAAACTTCGAACAATTTTTCGGTTGCACCGACGATCAATCCTCCAATAATTGCACCAGGAATTGATGTAAATCCACCAATAATAATGACTGGTAGTGCTTTGAATGCCAGAAGGGAGATACTGAACTGTACACCGAGTTTTGAGCCCCACATCAGTCCGGCAACCAGCGCAACAATTCCCGCTGCAGCCCAGACGACAGCCCAAATATTTTTCAGCGGGATACCCACACTCAGTGCGGCCTGGTGGTCGTCGGCAACTGCTCTAAGCGCCCGTCCGACACGAGTCTTCTGGAAAAAGATTGCCAGCGCAGTAACCAGAGCGGCAGCAATCAATCCCGCCCAAAGATCAAACATGCTGAGATACAGCCCTCCGATATTGAATGGAACATCCGGAATCCCAATATCCAGCGCATGCACATCAGCGTCCCACACCCCTTGAGCGACACCTTCGATGACATAATTCAAGCCGATGGTTGCCATAAACAAAATAATCGGTTCCTGGTTCACCATTGGTCGAAGCACGATTCTCTCGATAGCAATTGCCATGCCGATAACAATTACCAGCGTGACTGCAAATGCCCGGTAAGTAACCGCTCCGTCGCCGATCAGGGCAACCACAGCCAGCCCCAGCAAAACACCGATAGCCCACTTCGGCGAGTGGGTAGCAGTTGTCAGCATCAGAAATACGAGCATTGTCACAAATACCGCTCGCCACATATTCTGCCCACCATCCACAAAAAGTGCCAGTACGAGCAATAAAACTGCCGTAACAAACAACGGAACTCGTTGCAAATACTTGTCGGCAAAATTCTTGACAGGACTGCCTTCAGTCTTGACCTGCTGCAGAAGCAGAATAATGGCAGCTGCTCCAGCGAGCCCAATCGCCAGCCAACTGGTCCACATCCAAAAATCCCCGGCGACTTCAGTTAAAAGAACAAACGTCAGTGCTCCGAATAGCACCAGTGCTCCTTGTGCAAAATTGAAGATGGAAGAAGCCTTGAATATCAAGACCAGACCGAGCGCTACCAGGGAGTACATAATCCCGGACAGCAGTCCGCCAACCAAAACCTCAACAAAAAATAAAAAATCTACTAAATCCATACTGATTCACTCTAAGTTATCAGTGTTCACCCAAATAGGCGCGTATCACATCTTCATTCGTGCGCACCTCATCCGGCACGCCATAGGCGATTCGTTCACCATGGTCGAGTACCACTACGTGATCTGATATATCCATGACTACCCCCATATCATGCTCAATGAGTACAACAGTAGTACCGAATTCGTCGTTGACATCTAGCACAAATCGAGCCATGTCTTCCTTCTCTTCGAGATTCATTCCCGCCATTGGTTCATCAAGCAACAGAATTTTGGGTTCCATCGCAAGGGCTCGACCCAGTTCAACACGCTTCTGTAAACCGTAAGGCAGTTTTCCAACCGGGGTCTTTCGAATACTCTGGATTTCCAGAAAATCGATAATTCCTTCAACAAACTCCCGCTGCGCCACTTCCTGATCCCGGGCAGGAAAGTACAGAGCTTCGCTGAGAAAGTTGCTTTTTACCTTGACGATTCTTCCAGTCATGATGTTGTCCAGCGTGGACATCCCTTTGAACAGAGCAATATTCTGAAAAGTACGCGCAAACCCCATTCTGGCAACCTGCTCTGGTGAAGCTGAAGTTCGATCAACTCCTTCAAACTTGATCGTTCCCGAACTGGCTTTGTAGAACCCACTGATCACATTCAGCATTGAAGTCTTTCCAGCACCGTTAGGGCCGATAATTGAGAATATTTCGCCTTCATACACCGAGAAACCGACATCCTGCAAGGCCTTGACGCCTCCAAAGTTGACGAAAACTCCGTCAACTTCAAGATTGAACTCCTTAAATTGCCTAACTCGTTCGGTTTCGTGTGCTTGCGATGCTTCAGTATCCATCCGATTGTACTAGCCAGTTTTTTTCATGTGGTCGAAGACTTGGGCGTTCTGAATCTCAAGGTCAGCAATCATCATGCCCTTTCGCCCATCTTCAAACGTCACTTCGTTCTCAATATGTCCGTGACTGACGTCAGAATACAGTGCTTCAATCAGGCTCCCATACCGTTCCAAAACAATTCTGCGACGAACCTTTCTTGTGCGCGTCAACTCACCATCATCGGCATCAAGTTCCTTGTGCAAAATCAAAAATCGCTTGAGCTGTGAACCGGAAATTTCGCTGTCTTTCGAAAGATCCATATTAGTTTGCTCAATGCAGTCTCTGATCATTTCGTAAACTTGCGGATTCGCCGCCAATTCCTGGTAACTTGCGTAAGCAACGTTATTGCGCTCAGCCCAGTTGCTTACGGCATCCAAGTCAATATTGATGAATGCGCTAACATGATCCTTCCCGTCTCCGAATGTGACTGCTTCTCGAATCTGTGGAAAAAACTTAAGTTTGTTTTCAAGAAATTTCGGTGCAAATAGCGTACCGTCATTCAACCGGCCAACATCTTTGACGCGATCGATGATTTTCAGGTGACCGGCGTCGTCAAAGTATCCCGCATCGCCTGTAAAAACCCAGCCATCGCCGGTACGCGTCTCCAGAGTCGCTTCGGGATTCTTGTAATAACTCTGAAAAACTCCGGGGCTTTTATACTGAACCTCACCAGCCTCCGAAATTCGAACATCAACATCTGGAAACGGGATGCCACAAGTATCAGGTTTGACATCATTATCCTTCTGAACAGTGATATACACTGATGCTTCAGTCTGACCGTAAAGCTGTTTGACGTTTATTCCAAGCGAACGGAAAAACTCAAAAATTTCCGGTCCGATCGCTTCACCTGCCGTGTACGCAATCCGTACCTTGCTGAAACCCATCGTATTTTTCAGCGGCCCATAAACCAGGATATCACCGATCAGATAGAGAAGCCGGTCAATCAATCCAACAGATTCCTTTTGCAGAATCTGAATTCCGCAGCGTTTGGATACTCGGATGAAATAGTCAAACATTTTTCGCTTGATCCAACTCGAATCTTCCATACGTACTAAAACGGTTGTCAAAATGTTTTCAAAAATTCTGGGAGGGCTGAAAAAATAGGTTGGACCGATTTCCTGCATATCGTGCATGACAGTCGCACCACTCTCCGGACAACTGACGCAGAATCCAGCAACATAAGACTGTGCATAGGAAAAAATGTGATCCCCAACCCAAGCCATCGGTAGGTAGGCCATACACTCTTCTTTTTCTGTCAGATTGTCAAAGTCAATCGAATTGATGACCGTAATCAATATGTTCTCATACGTCAGAATGACACCCTTGGGATATCCGGTCGTACCTGAGGTATACAAAATAACCGAAATGTCGCGCGCACTGCCTTTATTGACTTCCGCTTCAAGGTAGGCTGGGTTTTCACTTTCGAATTTTTGGCCTTCCTGAATCAGATTGTCATAACTTTCCAGATGTGCAATCGAATAATGTCGCATGCCACGCGGATCGTCATAAATAATGTACTTAAGCTTTGGGCAACGATCTGATATCTCCAGCAATTTGTCAACCTGCTCCTGATCCTCAACCAAAGCAAATCGAATATCGGCGTGATTTATGACATATTCCATCTCCTGCGCAACCGAGTCCTGATACAGCGGCACTGGAATTCCGCCGAGTGATTGCGCGGCAGCCATGCCCCAGTAAAGTCGTGGTCGATTGTCCCCGATAATCGCGAGTTTGTCCCCTCGTCGGAATCCTGAAGCCGCCAGTCCACAGGCTAAACTTCGGACCTCATCAACAACCTGAGACCAAGTCCAAGTCTGCCAGATGCCAAAATCCTTTTCTCGAATTGCCGGACGGTCGGGTGTTGTCTGCTTCCGGTTAAACAGCAGTTTGGGAAATGTGTCTAAATTGGAATCTAATTTCATTTTTGGTCTGATTTGGTGGCAAATTTCGATTCAAAGTGAGCCAGCAGGAAATCACAAAAGGTATTAGTTTATCCGAATTGATTATTTTTTTGAACCAATTTATTTGTTTTTGCCGTTCTAGCTCTGCAGAAATTCAGGCGTCTCTTTCCTTTGAAGTGCGTGATTACTCAGCAGATGCGATTCCCTAGTGCAATTCACGAATGATGCGCTTTGCGGCTGACCGAATCTCATCCGGATTTCCAGGATTCAACTTCCAGTTGATATTGAGATCATCTCCCAAAGTGCGCGGAATGATGTGCATGTGAAAATGCAGTACTGACTGCGCCGCACCTTTGCCGTTTGCCTGCACAAGACTGACACCATCAGGAGCTAGAGCCTTACTGATCGCAGTTGCGACTCGCTTTGCAGTCGCCGACACGTGAGCAAGTTGGTCATCAGGTACTTCATAAAGATTCTGCCAGTGATGTTTTGGAATGACCAATGTATGTCCGAACGCAACTGGGTTTATGTCCATGAACGCGAGGGTATTGGAATTCTCATAAACTGGAATACTGCTGATCTCACCTACAACAATTTTGCAGAATATACACTCCGAATCAAATCTCATGTTGAATCCTCCTACTTGAAACAGCCTTCATGACTGAGAAGCACGATCAATAATCATGGCATCCCCGTAGCTATAAAAACGAAATTGTTGTGCAACAGCATATCGATAGGCAGTCATCACCCGATTCAGTCCGCCAAAAGCGCAGACCAGCATCAACAGTGTTGATTGCGGCAGATGAAAATTGGTGATTAGCGCGTCGATTACCCTGAAGTTAAATCCCGGTTTAATGAACAGGTCGGTTTCACCCTCATACGGGTGCAATGTACCTTTCTGCGCTGCTGTCTCAAGCACTCTGACTGTGGTCGTTCCAACCGCAATGACGCGCCGTTGATGAGCTCTTGCTCGACCAACCGCGTCGCAGACTTCCTGCGAAACATGGCAGCGCTCGCTGTGCAGTCGGTGTCGGGACACATCTGCATCGCGTACTGGAGCGAACGTCCCTGCACCGACATGCAAAGTTACATACTGAATTTCCACCCCGGCAATTTTGAGTTGCTGGATTAGAGTCTTGCTGAAATGAAGGCCTGCTGTTGGCGCTGCAACTGATCCATCATGTCGGGCATATACTGTCTGATACCGATTCTGATCTCTAGATTCGACTGGACGGTTGATGTACGGCGGAAGGGGTACTGAACCGTAGCGATCAATCATCGTTTGAATGCTCACACCCGGTTCGGCTTGCAAAACAAACAAATCTCGATTGCGGTCAATAATGGTCAGTTTAATTGAGTCATCTACAAAGATCGAATCATCAATCCGCAACGGTCGTCGGGCTTTCAATTGAGCCTGCATTTGACTCTCATGCTCCACTCTTTCAACCAGAATTTCCACCCTACCACCAGTTGACTTACGCGCCGCCAATCTGGCAGGGATGACTTTGCTGTCATTGCAGATCAAAAGATCGCCTGACTTCAGGAGTTGACCGAGTTTAGAAAACCTTATCTCAGTCAAGCCTGCCTGGTGGTTATCGACGACTAGAAGCCGACTTTGGCTGCGTTCGTCTGTAGGATACTGGGCAATCAGCCTACCGGGTAGGTGAAAATCAAACTGGTGGGGTTGGAGACTGCTCTGTGACTGATTTCCCTGCACAATCAATTCGACATCGGGCTATTCGGATGAAGCGCCCATTCAGTCCACGAGCCATCATACATTCGAAGTCCAGCCTGACGAACTTGGAATATGGCCAATAGAATAATTGCTGCGGTTACTCCGGACCCACATGTGCTCACAATCTGCTGATCTTTGCCAACCGACAGAGAACTCAGCAACTCAGCTATCGCATCCGCTCCTTTCAAGGTGCCATCTTCATTAAGAACATCACCATAGTACATATTGGTACTGCCGGGGATATGGCCGCCTCGAAGACCCGGACGCGGTTCCGGTTCAGTACCATTGAACCGTCCGGGTGATCGAGCATCAACCACGGCAACTGAGCTATCTGACAGCGAATCCAAAACCCCTTCGCGTGAAATGATCGCATCAACCAAAGTTTGACTTTGGTAGGTTGCAATTTCAATTTCGTGTGTGTCTTCGGCTAATTCACCTCCAGCACTTTTCCACGCTTGAAGACCACCATCCAGAACGTTAATTTTTTCATGTCCAAATGCCCGAAACATCCACCACGCTCGGGCAGAAGCAACAAAATTTCCACGGTCATAGGCAATAACACGGTCTTGCGCAGAAATTCCGAGAACTCCAACCGCCTCTTCAAAAATATCTTGGGTCGGAAATACGTGGGGCAGATTGATCGAAGTATCAGCAATCTTATCTATATCGAAATACACAGCACCGGGGATGTGCTCCAGTAGATACGTCTCATACGCATTGTTAGGTACATTTGGCATGTACCATGTCGCATCTATAAAACGAACATCTGAATCATTTTGCAGTGCGAGCGCATCAGCAGCAGAAATTAACGGATCTGAAAACATAAAACCTCTCGAATAGTCCCAGGTGATCGCAATATTTTAAGCGGGGCTTTTTACCTGCGCCTCTATTTTTCGGTACCATGTGGCAAGAAGCAAACCGCGCGCCAACATGAAAGCCATAACTCCAAGCCAAAGACCGTGATTGCCAAACAGATAAGAACCTGGAAATGCAACGACAAAGAACAGCACCATTGAAATAATCAGGCAGTTCCTCATTTCAGCCGTTCGAGTCATTCCAATGTAGACGCCATCATACAGAAACGGCCATACGCAGAAAAATGGCGCAATGATGAGCCAGATTAGATACTCGGCAGCTGTCTCTTGAACACTATCAATTCCGGTCATCAACCCGATCACAAAATTCCCGAATAACAGATATAGCAGACAAAAACAAAGTGCGACGATAATGGACCACAACAGTGTAACCGCTACGGTACGATTCAGTCGTACACGATCTTTGGCGCCATACGCGTTTCCAGCCAATGCCTCTGCTGCGTGTGCAAAGCCGTCCAATCCAAAAGCCAAGAAATGCAAAAGGTGCATGAGTACTGCATTGGCTGCCAACACCAAGTCACTCTGCCTGGCACTCGCCCACATAAAGTAAATGAACACGATTTCGAGACAAAGCGTCCGTAGCAGGATATTGACGTTAACCTGCACCAGTTGCACCAGCTTGTCCCGCTGCAAAATTTGAAATTCATTCATCCTTGTGGGCGACATCCGAAGCAGTTTCCAACAAATTCCCAGACCCACCAATGCGGTTGTAACTTCACTGATCACTGTTGCAGCAGCAACACCAGGCACTCCCCAACCGAAGGCCATTACAAACAGCAAGTCAAGGACGATGTTCATACCATTCAACAACAACTGCAGAACTAGTGCAGTTCGCATCCGCTGCAAACCGAATAGCATTCCTAGAATGACGAGATTGAACATGGCAAAAACAGCGCCCCAGACTCGAATGCCATAGTATTCAAGCGCATGTGACTCAACCTGTTCACTTGCTTCGAAAAACCAGAAAATCACAGAGCCAATCGGCGCTTGCAGCACTATGACTAGTCCACCGACACTCAGGGCAACCACCAGGCTTCGAATAAACGCTGCGCCTACCTCTGTTTGATCGTTGGCACCGTAGCTTTGCGCTACGAAACCAGTGGTTCCCATTCGCAGAAATCCCACCAGCCAATAAATTGTGCTGAAAATCAGTGCCCCCAATGCTACAGCACCGATATAAGCAGGGTTGGGCAGATGCCCAACGACCGCCGTATCAACTGCACCTGCAAGCGGTAAGCTGAGATTGGCAATAATCACCGGCCAGGTGAGATTCAACACTCGACGATGCAGATCGTAATTGCCTTTGTAGTCCAGAATTTGTTTAATCACTTGGGTTCGATCTCTTCAATCAGGCGGATTCGGTCTTGCAACGGTCGGGCGAGTCGCTGTTCTGCTGATGTAAAATTATGCAACGCCAAAATTCTCTCTAGCCGGGATGGCGAAATTGGCAGACGCGCCGGACTCAAAATCCGGTGGTGGAGACACCGTGAGAGTTCGAGTCTCTCTCCCGGCACCAAACCCAATCGCAACTCGAGATGAAATTTCTATTTGACCTTCTGCCGCTGATTCTGTTTTTCGCGGCATACAAGATGTATGACATTTTTGTCGCTACAGGGGTGGCGATTGCTGCATCATTTTTTCAGATCGGCGCTTTTTGGCTGAAGCACCGTCGATTTGAAACAATGCATGTGATTACGCTAGCTGCACTGGTGCTTTTTGGCGGCATGACGATTCTTCTTCGCGACCCACTTTTTATCAAATGGAAGACAACGATAGTCAATTGGATCTTCGCCGCAATTATCCTTTATTCACAATTTTTTACGAAACGCTCAGTGTCCGAAGTACTGTTCGGTGATAAAGCGCAAATTCAACTGCCGCGTAAAGCGTGGCGATTGTTCAACATGAATTGGGGAATTTTCTTTCTGTTCATTGGCGCGCTGAACATTTATGTGGCGTTTTACTACGGACTGCATCTTGACGAAGCCGCCCGCGAAGAAATTTGGGTGAACTTCAAGGTATTTGGGGTGATTGCACTGACGATTGTCTTTACAATCGTTCAGATATTCTTAATGGCGCGATTTGTCAAAGAAGAAGGCGAAAATATATAAGCGCCATCGAATTTTACAATTCCCTAAAACTCCCGAATACCTGAATGAAATACCAGATCAGCCTCAACTATCAACTCGCCGCTTCGACAGCGGGTCTGACTGCCAAGCTGTTAAGGACATATCGCAGAATTCCCTTGCTTTCAAAATACTCCCATTCTCTGGGGGTTTCGATACGTACGATGACCCTGAAGATTTGATGTGAACCATCATTTCGGATTGCAACGACTTCGACCAATTTAGCGCCTTTTTCAATACCTCTGATGTGGTAAACCTCTTCACCCGTCAAACCTAGGGAGTTGCGCGTATCACCGTCTTGGAACCTTAATGGCAAAATGCCCATTCCAAGTAAATTGGAGCGATGAATTCTTTCATAGCTTTCTGCAATAACTGCACGGATACCAAGCAGCAGTGGACCTTTCGCAGCCCAGTCCCGCGATGAACCGGACCCATATTCTTTACCTGCAATGACGATCAGAGGAACACGATCCGACCGGTAGCGATTCGCCGCATCAAAAATGGACATGACTTCACCGGAAGGCATATGACGGGTCCAGCCACCTTCGGTTCCGGGTGCAATTTCATTTCTGAGCCTAACGTTAGCAAAAGTGCCGCGCATCATGATTTCGTGATTGCCTCGCCGTGAACCATAGGAGTTGAAGTCTGCTGGGCTCACACCCCTATCAATCAAGTACTGACCAGCGGGACTGGTAGGCATAATCGCCCCAGCCGGTGAGATATGGTCAGTCGTAATGCTGTCACCAAGCAAAGCGATTGCTCTCGCACCTTGAATGTCGCCTATCTGTTGGCGTTGAGATGGTTTGACCATGTCGTCAAAATAGGGTGCTTTTCGAATGTATGTAGAAGACTCATCCCAGTTGTACTGACTGGATTGCTCTACTGGAATTTTTGCCCACTGATCATCACCTTTGAATACATCAATGTACTTTGACTGAAACAGTTCGCTGGTCACAAAGCTGTCAATCACACGATTTATTTCTTCAGTACTGGGCCAAATGTCGCGCAGAAAAACGTCTTCGCCATTACTTCCCGTACCAATCGGGTCGTTATAGAGATCAACGCACATCGACCCGGCCAACGCGTAAGCGACAACCAGGGGTGGCGAGGCCAGAAAATTCATTTTCACTGCAGCATGAACCCGGCCTTCAAAATTGCGATTACCTGACAGTACCGAACTGACAATCAATTCACCTTCCTTGATACCGTCAGCAACAGGAACTGGCAATGGTCCACTATTACCGATACAGGTAGTGCATCCATATCCAACCACTGAAAATCCGATTTGCTCCAGCGGCTTCAGCAGTTCCGAGCGTTCAAGGTACTCAGTAACCACCTGAGAACCTGGGGCCAGTGAGGTCTTGACCCAAGGTTTGGACTTCAATCCAAGCCTTACAGCATTCTGCGCCAATAGTCCAGCGGCAACGATGACAGCCGGATTTGATGTATTGGTGCAACTCGTGATTGCTGCAACCACAATGTCTCCATCAGAAAGTTCCACCGACTGATGGTCTATATCTACAGCAACCGATTTAGTCGCAGATTCTTTACCGCGAACTTTGGACAGGTGCTGCGACACCTCACTCTTGGCATCTTTTAGCAGCAAGCGGTCCTGCGGCCGTTTCGGACCGGCAATACTGGGCAGAACATCTGCTAAGTTCAGTTCAACTATTTCGTTAAATCGGAGGTCGTCACCACTGTACCCGTGCTCCCTGAACATGCCCTGATGCCGGGCATAAGACTCCACCAGATTCACCGATCTTTCTGACCGGCCAGTCAGACGCAAATAGTCGAGCGTGCTCGCATCAATTGGAAAAATTCCGCATGTCGCACCATACTCCGGTGCCATGTTTGAAATAGTTGCCTGGTCTGACACGGACAAATGATCCAGTCCATCGCCGAAAAATTCAACGAATTTTCCAACCACTCCGTGCTTTCTCAACATCTGCACAACAGTCAAAACTAGATCGGTTGCAGTCGCCCCTTCCGGCAAAGAGCCGCGCAACCGACAGCCAACCACTCTTGGGAAGAGCATTGCAATGGACTGTCCCAGCATTGCTGCTTCAGCTTCGATACCTCCGACTCCCCAGCCCAATACGCCAATACCGTTAATCATAGTTGTGTGGGAATCAGTGCCCACCACAGTATCAGGAAAAGCTTGCAAGACTCCATTTCCAGGTTTTTCAGCTACCACCGATGCAAGGTATTCAAGATTGACCTGATGCACAATCCCGGTCGATGGAGGCACGACGCTGAATTGTGCAAAGGAGTTTTGACCCCACCGCAGAAATGAATAGCGTTCAGCATTTCGACGATATTCCAAAATGGCGTTTAAGTCGACTGCGTTACGGGCGCCAAAGTGATCAACCATCACCGAGTGATCAATCACGAGATCTGTTCGAATCACTGGATTGATCGCTTTGGGGTCATAACCCATTGCTGCCAAGGCATCGCGCATGGCTGCCAAATCGACAATCGCCGGCACCCCGGTAAAATCCTGCATCAGCACCCGTGAAGGTGAAAATCCGATTTCAATATCCGGCGGGTTGTTTTCCTGCCACTCTGCAACATTCAGGATCTGATCTTCTGTTACATCGATGCCATTCTCGTGTCGCAACAAGTTTTCTAGAAGAACTTTCAGTGAATAAGGCAGAGATTGAATTTCAAAGTTCTGAGCGAGCCGTTCCAGTGAAAAAATTTCGTAGGAATGTTTGCTGACTTCAAGTGTCGTTCGGGTATCAAACGTATTTGACATCTGTCATGCACACCAGTTCAAGTGTTGATTGATGGAAGGATAGCTCAACGATCAAGGCCTCCGGCTGTGGAACCGAGGCCCGTTCGAATGTGGCTTTAAGAATTTGAGTGCACCGCATCCTGTATGTGAACAGGATGCGGTGATACAGCTTGGATCAGACAGTGAATTAATCAATGCTAATCGAAACCGTCTTATGCTTGTCCGATTTCTTGGGTATGGTCAACTGCAGAATGCCATTGGCATAAGATGCAGAAATTTGATCCTCTAGAATGCTTGTCCGGAACTTTATGCTTCGAAGATATGTTCCAACGCGACGTTCATGTTGGACCCAATGTCCGCCTTCATGACTGACTCGATTAACATCAGCATTGATGGTCAAGGTACCGCCTGAGCACGAAATTTTTACATCTTCTTTATTCACGCCGGGCATTTCGATACTTGCGAAATAAGAGGATTCATCCTCATAGATATCAACCGCCGGCGTCATCTCGTGACTGGCTTCTTGACCTACTTTTGGCTTGACACCCAGCATTTGCTGGAAAAGATTGTCTGGATCGTCGGGGTAAATATAGTAGCCCCCGAACGGTGACGCGATTTTATGTACCACGATACACCTCCTTGTACAGGTTAATTGTCTGGACTTGTCTTACAGATTTGATGAATGGAATTTACGCTATCCGTTGATAACACTTTGAAATCGCCAGTATGTTGCAGTGCATTATATTGAAAGATATTGAAAGGATTTGCGCTGTTAAATCGAATGCTCCAATTTAGGAACTGTCTTGATTTTCTGATTCATTGACTGACTCAGTAGTAGTCAACAATGCTAAAAAGGCTGCCTCATCCAGTAATTCCACACCCAAATTTTTCGCTTTGTCTGCCTTAGAGCCTGGTTTTTCACCAATGATGACAAAATTTGTATTTTTTGACACGCTAGAAGCGACTCTTGCGCCTCGATCTTCCAATGACTTCTTGGCCTCCAGCCTCGACATTTGACTGAGGGTACCGGTAAGAACGAATATTTTCCCCTGCAAATCTTGTGTGTTCGAATTATCTGAAGTAGGAGACGGAATTGTGACACCGCAGTTAATCAGAGCTTCAATGGTATCGCTGTTTCCTTGATCTGCAAAAAAGGTGCTAATTCCTTCCGCAACAACCGGTCCAATGCCATGAACTTCGGCTAATTCCTCCTGACTCTTTGATTTCAATTCATCCAGTGTTCCGAACTGCTGCGCCAGAATCACGGCAGTCGACTCCCCAACGTGTGGTATACCCAGAGCAATAAGGAACTTTGGCAGGGTGGTTTGCTTGCTCTTCTCAATTCCTTCCAGTAAATTATTCGTTGATTTATCCCCCATTCGGTCAAGTTTCATCACTTGATCAGCGGTTAACTTATACAAATCTGCAACCGTGCTGACCAGACCCTGATCGACCAATTCACTAACCAAGGCCGGACCGAGACCTTCTATATCCATCGCACCTCTGGACACAAAATAACTGATGCCCTGTATCAATTGGGCTTGACAAATCAGTTTGCCGGTGCACCTGGAAACCGCGGCATCTTCATCGCGAACGATCGGCGACCCGCATGCGGGACATTCAGTTGGAAATATGTACGGCTCAGCACCTTCCGGTCGTTGATCCTCAATGACTCGAACCACTTGCGGGATCACGTCACCGGCGCGCCGAATGATGACTGTGTCGCCAACTCTCACATCAAGACGTCTGATTTCATCCTCGTTGTGCAGCGTTGCATTTGAGACAACGACCCCGGCGACTTCAACAGGATTTAACCGGGCAACAGGTGATGCAGCACCTGTTCGACCGATTTGAATTTCGATCTCCTTTACGGTTGTAGTACGCTCCTGTGCGGGAAATTTGTGTGCGGTAGCCCAGCGAGGTGCCCGGGTAACAAATCCCAGTATTTCCTGAGCAGCTGTGCTGTTTACCTTGTATACGACACCATCGATGTCATAGTCGATGCGATCACGGTTATCCAACAGGAACTGATGAATCTTGAGACACTCTTCAATTCCATGTGCCAATTTTGCCTCCGCTGATACTTTAAATCCAAGCTTCTTCAACAGTTCCAACTGATCAAACTGTGTTTGTGGAGGAGTTGGCCCTTCGTAGCGCGCGATTGAGTAAAACATTGCATCAAGCGGCCGCTTGCTGGTCACCAGCGGGTCCAACTGCCGTAGACTTCCGGCAGCGGCATTACGCGGATTCATGTAGGTCACTCGCTTGCCAGGTTTACTCACAGTGTTTGTCGGGTAGAATACGCCGACTTCTTCCTTGGCATCAGTCGTGAAGACTGAATTGGCCTGCCTACCATCTGACTCTGACTGGCCACTCGAAATTTCTTTTCCCGAATCCTTCGCCTTCGCCTGCTTAATCCGCTCGCGTTCGGCTTCTTCCTGAATCAGCCTGCGATTTAGAAGCTCAAAGCCTTTGCGCCCCATAAACACTTCTCCCCGCACCTCAAGCAGAGTTGGCGTTGAATCAGCCAGAAGCTCAAGCGGCACACTTCTAATTGTCCGCACATTCCGGGTGACATCCTCCCCAAACTCACCGTCACCTCGCGTAGCACCCTGTATCAGTTTTTGATGCTCGTAAACGAGACTGACTGCCAATCCATCAATCTTCGGTTCGACCAGATATTCGACAGTGTCAGCTCCCGTAACTTCCCTTATTCTTCGGTCGAAATCTAGAGCGTCCTGATCAGTAAATACATTATTGAGGGAGAGCATCGATACTGCGTGCCGTACTTCAGTAAACGCGCCAGTCAATTTGCTCCCGACTCTTTGAGTGGGAGAGCTTTCAGAGCAGAATTCGGGAAATTGTTCTTCCAGATCAACTAGTTCCTGAAACAGCTGATCGTACTCGTGATCTGTAATACTCGGATCGTCGAGTGTGTAGTAGGCGTGGCTGTGTTTGTGAATCTCTCTGCGAAGCTCCTCAACGCGATGTTGAGCCTCTTCCCGAGGGTTCATAGTTATCGGACAGCCGCAAACCTGGCTGGTTCTGAAAGTTCAGAATCTGTCTCTTCAACTGCGGGTTGATAGAACAGCCGCATTGCTGTTTCACTTCCAGGAGTGATTCCACAGTATTGCATATCGTCGGAAAAGTTCCGCAGATGGAGACGAATCATCTGAATTTCTTTAGGGGAAACTCTGAGCCGCTCTTCGTCAACAAGCTCCAAAGGAAAACGGCTTTCAAGATTTCTTGCCAAATCAACCATTTGATCGAATGCTTCAAGTGGGTTCCTGACGCAAGGCAGGTTGCAGGTCAATGCCAGCCCAGTTTCCTCATCCGACTCAGTACCATCCGGCCTGGCTGGCAGATTCGTAGTGAGCGTAAAGACCGGAGCGAAACTCAGCGGCATTTTATCCATTCTATCAAAAACTTCCTCACCACCGCGCTGGACAAGGTCATACTCTCGAGCCAAATAATCCAACGTGCGACTGGAAAGTTGTTTGTCGGTTTTCGACTGTAGAATCAGAGTTGCCTGTATGTTTAGATTGTCGACTTGTTCAGCCAATCTTAGTGACATTACCTGCGCAGAGTCAATGGAGAGGGATGGGTAAAATGGCCTCGACAAAGAGTGTGCAATCTGCTCACCCATGTTGTAGAACCGCCACCAGTGTTCAGCATCGATCGACTTTCCGTGATGTGTCAACTGTATGGTAAACATCAGGTCCAAAAAGCGTGCGGAAACTACTTCATCTTTGAGGTTGATCCAGGAATCACTATTCTCCAACTGCCCGTAAAGAGATACCGGCAGCTCAAAGTTCTCGCCGAAATCCCGCACCAAAGCAAGTATTTGAGTGCGTGCAACTGTTGAGCCATTTCCGGGAATCCAACCGAGCATTTCAATAATTTGATTGTCCGAGTTGTTGATGTTTGGAAATTCAATCGTCTCATCAACTTCAACTGGCTCAATTGATGTCCAATCGGCTTCAAATTGAGTGCGACCCGTTAAGATGTTGTGAAGTGGCAGATTGGTCTGCACTCCAGAATTCGGTTCATAATCCTGTTCGGCTTCAATATTCTCTACGGACGAATCAGCCTCACCAATCAGTCCATCAGATTCACTCCCATTCCAGTCTGTCTCGAGCGGAATTGCCGTTTCAACATATTGCGATGATTCGATTTGTTCTTCCCAGGACTCCTCGGAAAACTCGTCTTCACCTTCTTCCACCATCGAACGCTGTATGGATTCAACGCTTTCGTCATCGGTGTCCTCATCCTGCCAATCACTGAAATAAGCGGATTCTTCGGCGTCTGCATCCTTCACAGGACCCAATTCAACACCATCTAAGGACCGAGGCTGATCGGCATCTGTATACGGATACATCAAATCTGGATTCAATTGCCGCATTAGCGTATCGTTCCGAAATGAGTAGCGCCTAGACCGCTGAAAAATCAACCAGCAGGACAGGATCAGTACTATGAAAACAGCCGTAAAAATCAAAATAAGTTCCATTACGCTGCGAACTCCTGAGCTTCCAACAATTCAACGGAAAGCACTCTTGAAACATTAGGTTCTGGCATTGTTACGCCAATCAGTGAATCAACTGATTCCATCGTGATCTTGTTGTGGGTGATGACAATCATTTGCGTATTGTCTGACAGGGCATGCAGGCTGTAACACAATCGATGGACATTCTCATCATCAAGTGGTGCATCAATTTCGTCCAGCAGGCAAACCGGGGACGGATTCAGTTGAAATAATGACAGGATAAGCGCTACCGCAGTTAACGCTTTCTCTCCTCCCGACAGTGCCTGGATGTTATCTATGCGCTTGCCTTTTGGACGAGCATAAATCTTTAATCCAGCATTATCCGGATACTCGCCAATCAGTTCGAGGTGTCCACTACCACCACCAAATAGTGAGGGAAGCAGTCTTTGAAATTCAGAATTTACAAAACTGAAGGTTTCGTTGAACCTGTCTCGCGATTCTTTGTCAATTTTTCTGATCGTCTGCTGCAACGTTTCCATCGCACGCACCAAATCATTATATTGTTCGTCCATGTAGGACTTACGTTCGATTTCCTGCTCATACTGTTCGACTGCAACCAGATTTACCGAGCCTATACTTTCGATGCGCTTTTCAAGCCTTTCATATTTTGCTGTTGCTTCCTCATAGTCGAAGCTATCATCCAAGCTTGCCGCAACAGTTTCGGCATCCGACTTTCGATCCGAAATTTTTTGTTTTAATTCTTCAGACTGAGCACTTAGTCTGCCCAGTTCAATGTTTTGCTGCTGCAGTTTCTGGTTGAATTCTTCTACACCAAACTGATTCTCGACGCGTGATTCGTCTAGTTTGCGGCGTCGAATCTCTGCTTCCTCAATCTGGTTTCTCACTTGAGCTAGTTTCGAATCGACAGTTTTTCTCTTGGAGACTAGCTCATCCAGACTCACTTGCAGGGATTCGGTAGGATCGCCTGTAGACGCAAGTTTCACTTCGAGAGATTCCATTTCGGAACGAAAATCAGACACGCGTTGTTCAAGATCGGATAGCGAGGATTCAGCGAGATTTTGGTTGGCGATGAAGTTTTGTGCCTGAAGTTCCAGCTGATAGCACTTGTGAACAGTTTCATTGACAGAATCATGCATCGCTTTCAACTTTTGTGAATATGCCTTCGACTGCACCTGCTGCGCTTCTCTTTGTTGCTCCGCAGAGGCAAGTGCTTCAGTTTCAGTCTGCAAATGACGCTGTAGTGCAGTCTGATCAGTTTCTAGGCGCACTCTAGCATCGCTTAGAAGCTGCTTTCGATCGTCCAATTCAGCGAGCTTTGTGACGGTCTGAAGGCGCTGCACTTCAGACTCATTCAGTTTTGTACGAATTTTCTCAAGTTCATCGATTTTGGTTACAAGATAACTGCGCTTTTGACCAAGATTGAGTTCAATATCTGATACTTGAATTCGCAATTTGTCAATCTGGTTCTTTTTCGCTTCCTCAATTGCATCGAATTCCACTACCTGCTCTCTCAGGTCATGAATCAGACTAGCGGTTTCGAGTCTTCCCGTTGACTGATCATCTCCAATTGCAGGTGCAAACCAGTTGACGCCCAACATCGAACCATCCGCAGTGACGACACATTCATTGGCACTTAGCTGACTTTTCATGGACATGGCACTCGTCAAGGTGTCTGCTGTGTAGACACCTGCCAGCAATTTTTCTGCACGCTGATTCGGACTATTGACATGCCGGGCGAGACTATCGAACTGCAGTTCCAATTCCGAATCGACACCTCCATTAACAAAGTACTGTGGCGTTGAAAATTTCTGACTGTCTACAGCACTCATGACCACTGAAAGATCGTCAACACAAAATGCACCCAACTTTTCTCCAAGCACGCGATCGACAGCTCTTTCCCATCCGTCTGATACGGTTACGGTTGTGTACAACTCCTTTGAGTCGGCCAGTTGATGGTCCTCAAGCCAATTCGAAAATTCTTCATCATCTTCAGTCGGGGATGCACCGAGACTTCTTTCAAGGGCGGCCAGTTGAACCCGTGTATCCCGGGCACTTTCCCTTAAGCTCTCCAACTCTACAGCATACTGATCAATCTGTGTTCGTCGCTCGGACAGGTCAGATTCCATTTGATGAATTTGTGCCTTCAATTTGTCGCATTCGACTACAACACCATTCATCACCTCCTGAGACGAATCCGCTACAACCTTTGAAGATACATCCTCAAGCCGGGAGATTTCTTTGATTACCGATTCAAGAGATTCAATAGTCGCAGTTAAACTATTTCGATTCTCTGCCAATGCTGCAAATGCCGATTCGCGACGCCGAACCGCTTCGATAACCTGCTGTTCCAGTTTCTCAGCCAATATCTGATTCTCAGACTGCTGGCTTTCTTCCTGATTCAGATTAGATTGTTCTGTTTGCAGAATTTCCTTGGTACTACTCAATTGGGCCAGAACTCGCTCATACTCCATGGCAGCCGACTTGGCCTTGTCCCGCTGGCTGGCGATCGCCCGTTCGGTTTCTCCAATTTGAATTGATTTCGCACGAATTTCGTCCTTAGTGCGTTCAATTTCTTCAGCGCATTCCTTAATACGTCGGTCGAAATCTGAAATATCTGCATTGATTCGAAACTGCTCCATTTGAACGTCAGTTAGCGTCGACTCCAGACTAAGTCGGTGCTGACGTGCCTTTTCCAAATCCACCTCTATTGCCCGAACACCTGCCGTACGCTTTTCGAGTTCCAAGTCGAGCTTTGATTTGGAAGCATGTATTTCAGCAACCTGATGGTTCATATCCCGCCATGCATAGGCCAGTAACTGAATTTTGAGACTGTCCAGCCGCTCCTTGTTCGAGGTATACCTGCGCGCCTGATCAGCCTGGTACTTGAGTTGTCGAATGCGCTTTTCTATTTCGAGGCGCATGTCATTCAAGCGTTCGAGGTTATCCTCAACTCGATTTAACTTCAAAAGCGTTTCGTGTCGCTTTTCTCGAAATTTCGACACACCGGAGGCTTCTTCAATAAATTCGCTCAGATTTTCTGGTTTGCCTTCAACAATTCGGCTAATCATGCCCTGCTCAATAATGGAATAGGAGCGAGGTCCAAAGCCAGTTCCAAGAAACAGTTCTCTGACATCGCGGCGGCGAGCGCGGGTCCCATTGATGAAATATTCAGATATGCCGTCTCGCGTGACCGTTCGTCTGATCGAAATTTCAGCATATCTTTCCCACTGCCCACTACATTGACTGAGTGAATTGTCAAATAGTAATTCGACACTGGCCTGACCCGCCGGTTTACGCCGTTCAGAGCCATTGAAGATGACGTCATCCAAAGTCCCACCGCGTAGGCTCTTGGCAGAAGACTCACCAATGACCCAGCGCATTGCATCAATGATGTTTGATTTACCCGATCCATTCGGGCCAACGATGCCGCTCAGCGACCTCGGTACGTGAAGCGTAACCGGGTCAGCAAATGACTTAAATCCCGCAATCTTGATGCTTATGAGGTGCAAGTACTACGTTCCCTGTTTACGGTTGGTTGAAACTCAGATTCACACCAGTGCGAAGGAACAAACAAAAATTTGCGTTCACGACGCAAAATTTATCCCCCTCCTGTTAATCATGTGGAATGGTATTTTTCAACGAAGGTCGTTCGCAGACAGATTGGTGCCAGACTTCCAAATTCGGGTGACCTTCTCGCCAATTCTCCACGCTAAATCGGAAGTCGAGATAATCTAGTGCACAAGCGACTGTCAACTGACCGATTTGAAATCCTCCTGATAATTGATCTGAATTTCTATCAAGGACATTGAGTGCCCGTTCAATCGCAGCCTTACACCGATCCTTGAATACTGGAGATTGCTGCTCCTCCGGACGCCGGCTTTCCATAACCCGGCCAACAGCTGCATCCAGGATTCCGTCTCCAAGTGCCTGCAGTCGCAGAGCAGCCCAACGGGACACGCCATCTGGTGGAAACAGTCTTGGTGTTGTACCCAGACTATCAAGATATTCACAAATCACGGGCGAATCAAATAACACCTCACCATTTTCAAGTGCCAAGGCAGGTACCTTGCCAAGCGGATTTTCCTGACCCAAATCAGTATCCGGCGCGAATGGATTGGTCAACACGTTCTCAACATGGTTTTCCAGTCCACATTCGATAATGGTTGCAGAGACTTTACGAACAAATGGAGAAGTAGTTGAATAACGCAATTTCAGCATGGGAAGCTCTCTTGAAATGAAGTGAGGTGTAGCCCTTGATTGACGAATGCCAATCTAAATCTTGCAAAAATTGGGCAAATGTGGTACAAAAGCCGTTTTCCAATCTCGGAACTAAAATTAACGACACGACTTTTTTCGGTCACTATATTTTACAAAGCAACGCACCAAAATGGTTGAAAATTTATTTAATTCTGATTCTGATACAGACGCATTAAGCTTTGTACCATATTCTCCTGGAAAGAATGAGAAGTACATGAGCAAGAAGCAACGAGAACATTTCATGCGCATTCTTACGGATTGGCGCCAGAGTTTACTAGACGAGTCCACTCGTACAGTGACAACTTTACAGGATGAAACAATCAACCATCCAGACCCGACTGATCGGGCGAGTCAAGAAGCCGACATGTCTATAGAGTTGCGTAATCGAGACCGGGAACGGCGTCTGATTCGAAAAATAGAAGAATCGATTGCACGGCTTGAAGCCCGCAATTACGGATTCTGTGAAAGTTGTGGCGTGGAAATTGGACTCGGGAGGCTGGAAGCACGGCCAACCGCGACTTTGTGCCTGGACTGCAAAACGCTAGATGAACTGAAAGAGCGTCGAATGTACTAAAGTTCATTCGCTCTGCGGTTGCCAGCAGTCTCGCATCTAAACTCCACGTTAAAGGGTATTACCAATACCTGCACGGGGGTGGAATCGCCGGCAGCGGGTATTCTTTGGAATACGATGCCGAAAGAAAGTAAAGTCCATCAGCTGGTGCAGTTATCCCTGCGAGAGTTCGATCTTTCTGCTCAAGCACCTGCCGAGCCCAGTATATGTCCTGATCCCCACATCCAATCGATAACAGGACTCCAACGAAGTTTCTGACCATATGGTGTAGGAATCCACTGGCTTCGACATCGAACCAGAACCAATTATCTGCCTGTCCGACATCTAACGTTGTCACTGTTTTAACTGGTACTTTGTTCCGGCAGCGCGATGATCGAAATGCACTGAAGTCGTGGGTGCCAATCAGTGATGAGGCAGCTTCCTTCATGCGCTCTAGGTCTAAAGAGCGAGGAAACCAACTGATGCGCTTCGCCAGGTAGCTGGGACGAACCCGACGATTTAGCAGCACATAACGATACCTGCGACTCACAGCGCTGAAACGCGCATGAAAATTTTGGTCAACCTCCTTAGTCCAAATCAGGCTGGCACCAACTGGAAGTTTGGAATTAACACCCATCACCCAATTGAACTCGCTTCGCTGGCTGTCAGTTTCAAAGTGAAAGACCTGTCCACAGGCATGTACCCCAGTATCAGTACGCCCGGCACAATGTACTCGGACCGGATGATCCGCAATATCTGTCAGCGCCTTTTCGATGGCTTCCTGGACCGTTGGCTGCCCGTGCTGTATTTGCCAGCCGCAAAATTGGGAACCGTCATATTCGATACAGCCAGCAAATTTCATTAGTGTTGAGGTACTTTCAAGCAGGTTAATTCTGGCACCGAACTGGCTGGATTTCCCCACTTACTCTCATCTCTCAGATGTGACTCTCGCAGCAGCGTGCGTTCCCTACGGCGAATCCAAAAAGGCCTTTACACACCAAATTCCCTTCCCTTGAACAAATCACCTGAATTTCATCAAGTTTAATTCCGATGTGTTTTGACCTGTAACCACTGTTCATGTTTCGCTAGCATTTTACAGCGTCAAATAAATTGATGGTAAATCCAGGATTTGCGACACTAGGTTGACAGACTGATGTACGTGGATTGGCCACTAAATTTCCCAGTTTCATCACGATCAGCTTTCGCTCTGAAATCACAGATCATCACCAACTGCAGTTGGTGAGTAAGCATAGTTTACCGAGGCCTTCCACCCAGTTCGCATCATTAACTTCAAGTAGGTGATTTTGGAAAAATGACGTCGCTTGAATACTGACGCACATGTTGATCTCAAGTGGCTCAAATTCTGAAGCCAAAAACCGGATCGAGTACTCATTTCAAATACATTCAGAATTGGTTTCTTCCATACCTCTGCAAAGGTTTTCAAAATTCATTTTCTCAACATCCTGAGAATCCTATTACGTAAACATTTTTGACAGCGCTCCAATAATTCCAATAGTTCGATTACTGGATGTCATTTCAATTAGACAAATCAGAATGATCAAACTTTTTCGTAACTTCTACTGAAATTCAGCAAAATATCGATTGAGTATAATCATTGCCACTTTTCACGCAGACGCGGTGGTGCCTTTGAATTCAAACATCAATTCAGAAACTGACTCATTTCGGTCAGGTCCCGACGAAACCGGTCATTTCGGTATTTACGGTGGTCGATTTGTCGCAGAAACACTGATGCCGCTGATACTGAACGTTGAAAAAGCCTACCGTGCGGCAAGCAATGATCCCGATTTTCAAAGTGAGTTCGATTACTACGCCAAACACTACATCGGCCGACCGAGTCCGCTCTACCATGCCGCTCGACTGAGCGAGCATCTTGGCGGCCCCAAAATCTACTTCAAGCGAGATGAACTGAATCATACTGGTGCGCACAAAATCAACAACACGCTTGGGCAAATCTTGCTTGCGCGGCGGATGAAAAAAACTCGCATCATTGCTGAAACTGGAGCCGGACAACACGGAGTTGCAACTGCAACAGTGTGTGCGCTGTTCGATCTTCCTTGTGTGGTTTACATGGGTGAAACCGATATTGAACGTCAAGCTCCCAACGTATTCAGAATGAAATTGCTGGGTGCCGAAGTGATACCCGTTACTTCAGGAACCGGCACACTCAAAGATGCCATGAACGAAGCGCTACGCGACTGGGTGGCAAATGTTGACACCACTTTTTACATTATCGGAACTGTCGCCGGGCCGCATCCCTATCCAGAAATGGTGCGAAACTTTCAAAGTGTAATTGGAAACGAAACACATGAGCAAATTCTAGAAGCCGAAAACCGGTTGCCAGACTGTTTAGTGGCCTGTATTGGCGGCGGTTCAAACGCTATGGGGCTTTTCCATCCATTTCTTGATCATCCAGAAATTCAAATTATTGGCGTGGAAGCAGCCGGCCTGGGTATTGAAACGGGTAAACACGCTGCCTCGATAACAGGTGGACAACCGGGTGTATTACACGGCAATCGAACTTTTTTGCTACAGACGGACGACGGTCAAATTATTGATGCCCATTCAATCTCGGCAGGGCTTGACTATCCGGGCATCGGACCAGAGCACTCCTGGTTACATGAATCTGGCCGGGTTTCTTACGTTTCCATTACCGATCAGGAAGCACTCGAAGCATTTCAGCTGTGCTGCCAGACTGAAGGCATCATTCCGGCACTGGAACCCGCTCACGCTCTGGCACATGTCATGAAAATCGCAAAACAGTTTGATCCCAGCCAGATCCTGGTAATGAACATGTGTGGCCGCGGAGATAAAGACGTATTTTCGGTGGCTGAAGCTTTGGGGACAAAGCTGTGAACGATAGTAATCTGTCTGACACCAGAATAACGCGCTGTTTCGCGAAACTCGCAAATCAGAATCGTAAGGCTTTTGTCGCCTTTCTTACCGGCGGTGATCCAGATTATCAGACTAGCAAACAGCTTGTATCAGGGCTGCCGGCAGCTGGTGTGGATGTTATTGAAATCGGCATGCCATTTTCCGACCCGATGGCCGACGGTCCGTCCATTCAGGTTTCTAGTCAGAGAGCTCTCACAAATGGTATGACCCTGGTAAAGACTCTTGATTTGGTGAGGGAGTTTCGAGAGACTGATGATGCTACTCCAATCGTTCTGATGGGCTATTACAACCCCATCTACCGATATGGTGCACATCGCTTCGTACAAGAGTGCGCCGAAATCGGCGTCGATGGATTAATTATTGTTGATTTACCGCCGGAAGAGGATAAGGAACTTTGTGAGCCAGCTCTGACCGCAGGCCTGCACTGGATTCGATTGGTTACCCCTTCCACTGATGATAACCGCATTGATGCAGTGCTTCACAATGTCAGCGGGTTTGTGTACTACATTTCGGTTTTGGGTGTAACGGGCACTCGCAGGGCCATGGCAGACCATATTGAGGTGGCCGTCTCGCGTCTTCGAAAATATACCAATCTACCAATCGCAGTTGGTTTTGGGATAAAGACTCCAGAGCATGCAAGTGCCGTTGCAGAACATGCCGATGGAATTGTGGTTGGTTCTGCCATCGTTGACATGGTCAAAGCCAATCTTGACGAAAGTGGCAAACCTAATGCAGAGCTCGTCGGTCGCGTTCACAATTTTGTACGCGAAATTGCCAAAGGTGTTGAAAACGCCTAAAACAACTACTGGTAGTCAGGATTCGAGCGCTGTGTCTAGCCGTTTGAGGTAATTTAGCGCCGTTTTTCTTTCGCTGAAGTTTCCGCTTACCAAGATTTGGACGGCCAGAAATTTGACCTGATCGATTTCACCCATTTCAAACGCAATGCGAACCAGATCGAGCAAGGTTTTCACATTTCCAAATTCAGTTATTGGCCCTAGCAGTTCCTGGAGTGAACCAGCATCAATCTCAAACACGGCAAATGGCTGAGGCACAACCTCTTCCGGATATCTTTCAGGAGAAATCAGACGTCCTAATTCCGCAGCGTGACGACAGATTTCCTCGTCAGCATTGAGGCCATTGGGAAAAATTTCTTCCACCAGCGATTCATAGGCCGTGGCATCATTGCGAGTGGCACAGCAGGCTAATGAATAAATGATTGCTCCGATATTTGCTGGCTGTTTACTGCGCTTACCAAGCAAGACCTTTTCCGCTCCGGGAATGTCTCCATCACGCAAATGCTGAATGACACTGACAGGTGCCACTTTGTCAGCCCAGGCTATTGTTTCAGCTAGTTTTTGCTGCTGTTCTTTCGTATCTTTTGCATCTTGATACTCAGCTTTAGGAGGACTTGGCTTTGGTTCTGCCTTCTTCGGAGAGACGAGTGTCAATTCAAACAATGCCAAACCTGAAGTGAATACAAATAGCGCTCCGAAAATAAACAAAGCGACAATCAGTAACCAAACGACACGCGCTGATGGGTCCTGTTCACTACGCTGGACAACCCATTCCCAAAAATCCTTGAGGTGCTCACCCTCAATTTGGGTTGCTTCCAGCAGCAGGTAAGAGAATGTCTGCTGTAGAGCCGAGACTAACGAGGCTAATTCGAATTCCAATTGTTCCTGCGATACTGAGAATCAATAGTTTGTTGATTCAACTGAATTGCTTTCCAAATAGATATTTTAGATTCTGACCTCATTCAAAAAAACCTGTCAATCGTTCCTGTCGGGAACACCCATACCTGGTGCAGCAACACTGCAAATAAACTGGCAGTTTAGACTGTACCGTTGATGAGGTACTCAGCAATTTGAATACTGTTTAAGGCACCACCTTTCCTGACATTGTCAGAAACGATCCACAGATTCAGGCCCAAGTCATGGGAGATGTCTTCTCGAATGCGGCCGACAAAAACATCATCTCGATTCGCAGCCTCAGTGACTGCTGTTGGATATAACATTGCCTGCGGTTCATCTACGACAGTGACACCTTTGGCTTGATGAAGCAACTCACGTGCGTCAGACGCAGTTAGTTTGTCCCGGGTTTCAATGTGAACGGCTTCGGAATGACCGAAAAATACGGGTATCCGGACGGTTGTCGGATTGACCCGAATGGTGTCGTCTCTCAAAAGCTTTCGAGTTTCCCACACCATTTTCATTTCTTCCTTCGAATATCCATTCTCCTGAAATACGTCAATGTGTGGGATCGCATTGAACGCAATCTGCCGAGGCGCTACCTCTGCCTCAATCGGCTTGCCATTCAAAAGTGCGGCTGACTGATTGGCTAGTTCATGCACTGCTGATCGCCCAGCACCTGAAACTGACTGATAAGTGCACACGTTTATCCTTTCTATTCCAACAGCATCATAAATTGGCTTGAGTGCGACAACCATCTGAATCGTTGAACAATTCGGATTCGCGATGAGATGGTCTTCTTCGGTCAATACATCTGCATTCACTTCGGGGACCACCAACGGAATTTCAGGCTCATACCGAAATCTTGATGTATTGTCAATGACGGTACAGCCCTGTTCCACCGCCCTTCGTGCATAAACGTCCGAAACACTTGCGCCAGCAGAGAACAGCCCGTACTGAACACACGAAAAATCGAATTCTGACAACAAGCCGACCTTTACTGGCTGGTCGTGAAATTGCAGAGTCGACCCCGCGGAACGCTCACTACCCAAAGGATAGATATTTCTGATCGGAAAATTCCGCTCTTCCAGTATGGACATCATCGCTTCACCGATCATTCCCGATGCTCCAACAACTGCTACATCAAATGTTTCCCGCATAACAGGCCTTCCTGTTTCCTCTAAATAGTCCTCAATTCAACCGCTGTTTTAATTCACTTAGAACTTCTGTTCCCATCCGTTCAGTTCCAACTTGTTCGGCACCTGCAAAGTATATATCAGGCGTTCGCAATCCCCGTTCAATCACGCTCTCAACAGACTGTTCCACAAGATCAGCCAAATTATCTTCTTTCAAGGTATAGCGCAGCAGCATCGCCAACGACAGGAACATTGCCATCGGATTGGCTTTGTCCTCTCCTGCAATATCCGGGGCAGTACCGTGAACTGGCTCGTAGAGTCCTTTCTGGTTGTTATCCAGTGAAGCAGACGGCAACATTCCAATTGAACCGGTTAACATCGCGGAGATGTCTGAGAGAATATCGCCAAACATATTTGTGGTAACAATGACATCAAACTGTTTGGGATCTCGAACGAGCTGCATCGCAGCGTTGTCAACCAGCATGTGAGTCAATTCAACGTCCGGATATTCCGTTCCAACTTCAGTCACCACCTCTCGCCAAAATTCCGTTGTTTCCAGCACATTCGCTTTGTCAATTGAACACACCCGATTACCTCGCTGACGGGCAATGTTGAAAGCAACATGAGCGATTCGTTTCACTTCATCATCATGGTAAACCAAGGTATTTATCCCGCGGCGGCGGCCGGAATCCAGTGTTTCCACACCCCTTGGTTCACCAAAATAAATGCCACCTGTCAGTTCCCGAATGATCAGAATATTCAGACCTGCAACAATTTCGTCTTTCAGCGATGACGACGACGCGAGAGACGGAAACAGAATCGCTGGCCTAAGGTTTGCGAACAGGTCTAATTCACGACGCAGTCGCAGAAGTGCCGTCTCAGGCCGTTCTGACCTTGGCAAATTATCCCATTTCGGACCACCGGCAGCACCAAACAGAATGGCATCACATGCTCTTGCCTTAGACAATGTCGAATCAGGAAGCGAATGCCCTGTCTTGTCATAGGCTGCGCCACCCAGATCTGCATACTCCAAATTTACATCCAGACCGGCCGCATCGCGTAAATACTCGACCACGCGAACGGTCTGGGAAACGATTTCAGGGCCAATCCCGTCACCGGGAATCACCAAAATATTTGTCGTCATCTGATTGACTCCTTGAGAGAGAAACGTTTGTTAAAATTTAAAGTTGACAGGAAAGCTGATCGCTGAAATGAAACGAAAAAAAACAGCACATATCGACACGACGTCTGCCAACTTCAGAAATCTGGTGATTTCGTTATCCGATTCTGTTGGGCAGCACCAGATTTCAGTTGTCCGCGACGCCATGCATCCGAACGCGCTGATTTCTTCTGAAGCCGTGCATTATGAACTGGTTAAGAAGATTTTTCGAGATATTTATCGGGCGAATCGCTGTTACCACCTCAATGCGGCCGTTGACTGCCATAAAACCTTTGATGTACTTGGTAAGATTCACGCTGAACTCGTCGATTCAGAAAAAGCTGATGTGGATCAGATTGGGCTGTTGCAGAACATAGGTGAAGCGACTCGAATATTTTTTGAAGCCCACGACTCCTGTCCATCCAATCAGATCCCTGAATCAAAAAATTCTTCGGTCTCGCCGTTAGGAACAGTTGCCAGTTTGATACGTTAGTCTTCTCCTGTCGCTTCAAATTCACCACCTGCCAGTTCGGATCGCTCGATATCTGATGAATCGTCCGTTTCACCGGGAATAATTGGCACCGGCGGTATCACATCGGCATTTTGACCGCGATGTCTGAGAGCATGATCCATCAACACCAAAGCCAGCATCGCTTCGGCGATTGGTGCAGCTCGCAGACCGACACACGGATCATGCCTTCCTGTCACTGAAATACTAACAGGCTCACCACTCACGTTCACCGTCCGTCCTGGCAATACAATACTTGAAGTTGGTTTGAATGCCACGTTTACGACAATTGACTGACCGGTGGAAATGCCACCGACAATGCCACCTGAATTATTTGACAAAAAGCCCGTGGGCACCAATTCGTCGCGATAGTCTGATCCTTTCATTGTGGCACTCTGAAATCCCGCACCAATTTCAACGCCTTTAGCTGCGTTGATGCCCATCATGGCCGAAGCGATGTCCGCATCCAGACGGGAATAAACCGGTTCGCCCCAGCCGACTGGAACATTTTTTGCCACTGCTGTCACTACCGCACCGACAGAGTCTCCAGCACGGCGCAACTCGTCAATATACTCTCCAAGCTGTTCGACCTCAGACGGGTCCGGCCAGAAAAATGGATTGCTTTCTACGGATTCCCAATTTTGGAACTCTGCTTTTATGGAGCCAATCTGCGATACACAGCCGCGAACCTCAACACCGTAACGCTCGCGCAGATATTTCTTGGCAATGGCACCAGCAGCAACCCGAAGTGCGGTCTCCCGCGCCGACGAACGTCCACCACCTCGATAATCTCTGATACCGTACTTTTGCAGATAGGTGTAGTCTGCATGTCCAGGACGAAATCTGTCGGCAATGGCAGAATAGTCCCGTGAACGCTGCTGGGTATTTCGAATCAAAAGACCGATTGGTGTGCCCGTGGTTCGATTCTCAAACACACCGGAAAGAATCTCTACCTCGTCAGACTCGCGCCGCTGCGTCGTGTAGCGGGAACTGCCAGGTTTGCGTCGATCGAGTTCCGGTTGAATATCAGCCACCGTCAACTCCATACCCGGCGGACAGCCATCCACTACACATCCAAGCGCATCTCCGTGACTCTCGCCGAATGTGGTTAGAACAAACAGCTTTCCAAATGAATTTCCTGACATCAGTTAAATCTCCCGAACACCTTATCGTCAGGCTGAGTCAATCGCTGCGACCAGTAGGCAAAATGGTATGATGAGGTGCAACTGATTGACTTGAGGTATGATCTGCAATTCAATTCGGTCAGAAAACTCTCCGCGCCCTTGCAAATCCTTTAACAACACCTGAAGAGTTTTGACCATCGCTTCAAATACGCTGGCATGACCATAAAGTTCGTCATCCAGGTCTTCTTGTATGCACAAGGACAATTCCTCAAATTCAAATATAGCCTGATCGAGCAAATTTCTAAGTCCCGATACAGTTCTCACAGGATATCAATCGACAGCCTTCGCTAAGTTATGGGCAGCGTAACTCCAATCTGCCCCTGATACTTACCTTTTCTATCTCGATACGAAGTTTCGCACGGCTCTGCAGCTTCAAAAAAAATAACTTGCGCCACACCCTCATTGGCGTAAATTTTTGCAGGGAGCGGTGTTGTATTCGAAAATTCAAGTGTGGCGTATCCTTCCCACTCCGGCTCGAATGGTGTTACATTGACGATGATGCCACATCGGGCATAAGTCGACTTTCCGAGGCAGACGGTCAGCACATTACGCGGGATTCGAAAATACTCAATGGTCCTAGCCAAAACAAAAGAATTTGGCGGTATAACGCAGACATCACCGTAAAAGTCGACGAAGCTAGAATCAGAAAATTCCTTGGGATCGACGATGGCTGTATGAATGTTTGTGAAAATTTTAAACTCGTTTGAGCAACGGATATCGTATCCATAGCTAGACGTACCATAGGAAATTACCCGATTGCCGTCATTTTGACTGACTTGCTGGGAGATAAACGGCTCAATCATGCCATGCTTTTCCGCCATTTCACGAATCCATTGATCTGATTTAATTGACACGTCTATGTTCCGCTTCAGGTGTTTTGAATGACAATCGATGGGAAATCGCTGGTGAAATCCTTCTTCTGTTGGGAGAGTCGGGCGGCGGCTGTACGAGCAATCTTGCGGTAGATTTGTGCAATTTCACCATCAGGGTCGTTGACTACCGTTGGCCTGCCGCGATCTGCATCGCGTCTGATTCTTACATCAAGCGGTACCCCGCCAAGGTAGCCGACACCGTATTCCTCGGCCATCCGCTGACCTCCTCCTTCACCGAAAATATGCTCTTGGTGTCCACAACTACTGCAAATGTATGTACTCATGTTTTCAACGACACCGAGCACTTCAATTTCAACTTTCTCGAACATTCGATACGCTTTCCTAGCGTCCAGCAGTGCAATATCCTGTGGAGTGGTCACGATTACTGCGCCACTCACCGGTACACGCTGGGCAAGTGTCAGCTGCGTGTCGCCTGTGCCAGGTGGCAGATCAATCACGAGATAGTCCAAATCGGTCCATGCGGTCTGCTTGAGCAGCTGCTCAAGTGCTTGAGTGACCATAGGACCTCGCCATATCATCGGCGTTTCCTCTTCAATCAAAAATCCAATTGACATGGTCTGGAGATGGTAACTGAATACAGGCTGCATTGACTTTCCATCCTTGGATTGGGGTTTGCCCCGTACCCCCATCATACGCGGCTGACTTGGACCGTAAATATCTGCATCCAGAATGCCGACTTGCGCACCCTCCGACGACAGTGCCAGTGCCAGATTTGCAGAAACAGTGGACTTCCCGACACCACCCTTGCCTGAAGCCACCGCAATCATATTTTTTACATTCGGGATTGGCGAAACACCCTTTTGTACCGAATGTGAGAAAATTTTGTTACTGACAGACACTTCAATTTCCGAAACGCCATCAATTTCATCAAGACGGTTTTCGATTTCCGCACGTAAATCTGGAATGCAACTCTTGGCAGGATATCCCAATTCAAGTGTCACCTTTGCCCGCTGATCATCAACCAGAATTTCCTTGATTTTTCGGTCTTCCACCAGCGAGGTTTCCGAATGTGGATCTTGAATCGTCTGCAATGCTGATTCAATATCAGATTTAGTTACGGCTGTCATAAAGGTTGCTCGAATTCTAAGGAGTTAAACCGCTGCATGGCGATCGAATTCACCTGCACACTGACTGGAAAGAAATAAAATAATGGCAGAACGCTATGCTGCGTACCGGTAAACACTTTCAGTATCTGACTGGTACGCATATTTTAGCATACCGCAGAACAACTGCTTGATGGTGACAGAGGTCAAATGAATTGCGGAGAATTTCATTTGATCACTGGTTCAGCCAACATCCCCATGATCTAGTCAAGGTTATCTGAAATGCACAGAAAAATTCTTGTCACGAGTGCTTTACCATACGCAAATGGCCCGATTCATCTCGGGCACATGGTTGAGTACATCCAGACAGATATTTGGGTTCGCTTTCAGAGAATGAATGGCAATCTGTGCTATTTTGTGTGCGCGGACGATGCACACGGCACACCGATTATGCTACGTGCCAGAAGCGAAAATCTGACGCCTGAGCAGTTGATTCAGCACTATCAGGAAGCACATGAGAAAGATTTTGCTGACTTCAATATATCTTTCGATAACTACCACTCTACTCATTCTCCTGAGAATCGAGAACTTGCCGAGTACATCTACCTGCAACTGAAAAAAGGGGGGCACATTCGGCGAAAGGTGATTAATCAGGCTTACGACCCAGGTGAAAAAATATTCTTGCCTGACAGATTTGTCAGGGGAACCTGCCCGCGCTGCGGTGCTGAAGACCAATATGGCGACAGTTGTGAAAAATGTGGCGCAACCTATACACCTTCCGACCTGATAAATCCAGTTTCGGTACTTTCCGGTCTACCGCCCGAACAACGTGAATCTGAGCATTTGTTCGTGCATTTAAGCAACTTTAATGACATGCTGCAGGACTGGGTTGGCAATGAAATTTCACAAAGTGAGGCTCGCAACAAACTGAAAGAATGGTTTGATGTGGGCTTGGCGGACTGGGACATTTCTCGTGATGCCCCTTATTTTGGATTCCAGATTCCTGAAGAAGAGGACAAATATTTTTACGTTTGGCTGGATGCTCCAATCGGCTATATGGCCAGTTTCAAGAATTTGTGCGATCGTGAAGGCATTGATTTCGATGCTTTCTGGAAAGATGAGGAGCAGACTGAACTTTACAACTTTATCGGCAAGGACATCTTGTATTTTCATGCCTTGTTTTGGCCGGCCATGCTTCATGGTGCAGGGTTTCGCAGACCGACCGATGTCTACTCCCATGGCTTTCTGACCGTCAATGGTAAGAAAATGTCCAAGTCCCGCGGAACCTTTATCATGGCTCGCACCTATCTAGACCATCTGAACCCAGAATATCTGAGATATTACTACGCCGCTAAACTGAACGAAAAAATTGAAGACCTTGACCTTAATCTTGAGGATTTCGTTCAACGCATTAATTCGGATTTGGTTGGAAAAGTTGTCAATATCGCGAGTCGCTGTGCAAAGTTCATATCAAACCGGTTTGAAGGCAGACTCAGCCCCGAACTGGATGACCCTGAACTCTATCAGGAACTGGCAGATGCGCTTTCTTCCATCTCAGAATCCTATGAAAATCGCGCTTTCAGCAAAGCGATGCGAAAAATTATGGCTCTTGCCGATAAAGCCAATCAGTATGTCAATGATGCTCAACCATGGGTTATCGCGAAAGACCCCGTACAGGTGAATCGGTTGCACAATGTGTGTACGCAAGGTATCAATATGTTTCGCGCACTCGTTTACTATCTGGCACCTGTGGTGCCTGACTTGGCGCATCGTAGTGGTGAATTCTTGAATGATTCGATTGATCAGCTTGAAAAGGTTCGTACTCCATTGCTTGATCATCAGATTTCACCATATGTCCACCTGATGACACGGATTCAACAAAAGGATGTCGATGTAATGATTGATCAATCCATGGAAAAGGAAGCAACCCTTGACACGAGTCACGACAACATTATTTCCATAGAAGATTTTGCTAAGATTGATCTTTGTACTGCGTTGATTATTGAAGCATCGGATGTTGAGAATTCAAACAAACTGATTCGTCTGAAGGTTGATCTCGGTACCGAAACCAGGCAGATCTTTGCTGGAATCAAGGGATTTTATTCACCAGATGAGTTGGTCGGAAGGAAGGTTGTGGTTGTGCGTAACCTTAAACCGAGGAAAATGAAATTCGGCACTTCCGAAGGTATGATTCTGGCGGCGGGTGGTGATGATGGTCTGTGGCTGATCGACCCCGGCGAGCAGGTTGGTCTTGGTGTACCAGTCAATTGAACCGGCGCTTGAATTCAGATTTAACCGCCTCAGACATTGACCGGTGTCTGCCTCAGACACAGTGTACGGTCTGTGGATATCCGGGTTGTCTTGAATACGCTAACGCGTTGTTCAACAACGAAGTACAAATCAATCGCTGTCCTCCGGGTGGTGAGGTTACCCTGTCCGCGCTGGCAAGTCAATTAAATCATTCAGAAATCCCTCTGGCGGATGATTGTGCCCCTTACGCGGGTCGCTTCGTCGCCGAAATTATTGAATCGGAGTGTATTGGATGCACCCTTTGCATTGACCCTTGTCCGGTCGATGCCATCGTTGGGGCATCAAAACAGATGCACAGTGTATTGGCTGATGATTGTACTGGCTGCGAGCTGTGTCTCGAATTCTGCCCGGTCGATTGCATCGCAATGGTCAAGCATTCCGATCATCGGAAAGGTGAAACCTGGCCCGAATTTTTGGATTCAGAAGTACATCGCTGGAGACTTCTGGCATCACGTCACCGATCGAGGATGCAAATTCAGCAAGATTCAACCGATGTTGCTCAACGTGAAGAAATAAAACAGGAAATTCGAAAAGCAGTAAATCGCGAGCGGACAAAGCGGTGGAAGTCAAGAAAGCGCACCTCACGTCTTTCACACTCTCAAGCATCAAGTAAATGAACGCCAAGAAAAGATTAGAAATCTTTACTAGGCTAAAAGCCGCTAATCCGAATCCAACGACCGAACTGAATTACCGCAGCAACTTTGAGTTGCTGATCGCGGTTGTACTTTCCGCCCAATCAACCGACAAGGCTGTTAATCAGGCTACCAACAAACTGTTTACTGCAGCACCTGATCCTCAATCAATGCTGGACCTGGGCATTGATGAACTCCGTGAAATGATTAAGTCAATTGGTCTATTCAACAGCAAGGCCAAGAATATTCTCAGCTTGTGCAAAATTTTGATCGATAAGCACGATGGAAATATTCCGTCCAATCGAGTCGATCTTGAAGCGCTGCCTGGAGTGGGACGAAAAACTGCAAATGTCATTTTGAATACCGCATTTGGTCAACCAACCATCGCAGTTGATACACATATCTTTCGAATTTCGAACCGAATTGGTCTGGCACCCGGCAAGAATGTCATAGAAGTGGAACAGAATTTGTTGAAACGGGTACCAAATGAGTTTTTGGTTGATGCCCATCACTGGCTGATTCTTCACGGTCGGTACACCTGCACTGCAAAAAAGCCAAATTGCTACTCATGCGTCATTTTCGACCTATGTGAATTTTCTGAAAAACAGGAAAATGCAGACACTCAAGTTCAAAAGGTATAAAGGTGAGTGAATGACGACTGAAACCAATGAACGTCAGTTCCTGTTTGACATTTGGTACAAAGTTCAGAACAAAGAAAAGCTCAATGCGACGGAGAAGATGATCGGCAAAATTATCGAAATGCACCCAGAAGTGGACAGCGTGCTATCAAATCCTGAAGTTTTTGCCGACCATCAATTCGACATTGATGAACCAGACCCTTTTTCTCACCTTGGTTTGCACGCCATCGTAATGGAAATGGTGAGCAATGACTCACCAAGCGGACTTCGCTCTATCTATGATCAGCGCGTAAATCAAAGAGGAGATAAACACGAGGCCCAACACGACTTGATGCTGGCTGTTTTTGACTGGCTGGTCGTCAATGCGGAAGATGAAATGGATGAGCAGCAGGAAAGACAGTTTATCGCTCAACTCCGTGAACAATTCAGTCAGTCAGTTACTGATAGTTAATCAGCAATGAAGATGAATACAAACTCTATTCAGCGCCATTGCCATAATCTGCGGTAAAAACTGTGCTTATGATCCATTCACTTAAATCCAAATTGATTGTTTGAAACAAATCTGACACATTACAGGTCAAAGTAAGTCACCCGTTTTTTGGGTGTTATTTTTTTATCCAGCAACTTTTGGAGGACTGACTTATGAAGTCACAGAAACTTCTTCTCGCTACAGCGATTAGCGGTGCAATCGCTCTCGGCTCATTAACCCTTTCAACTGTCGCCAATGCGGGCGATGAAAAGGAAAAATGCTATGGTGTAGCCAAAGCCGGGCACAATGATTGTCAAACCGCCAACAGCTCTTGCGCTGGCACTTCAACCATGGACGATCAGGGCGATGCATTTGTTCTTCTTCCCAAGGGATTGTGCGGAAAACTCACCGGCGGCAGTTTAGAATCCGCGTCATAGACTTCCCGCATTTTTTCGATTACATGCTTTGATATGGTTACGCACCCGATTCCAGCTGATTCCGTTGGAATCGGGTTGCGTGGCGATCACTGTGAATACGTCGCAACCAGTAAGCCGTCAGTTGACTGGTTCGAAATTCACAGTGAAAATTACTTCGGACAAGGTGGCGCTCCGCACGACTGGTTAAAACAAATCCGTCAAGACTACAATCTCAGCTTTCATGGTGTCGGGCTTTCACTGGGCTCAACAGACGACCTGAATGTAAAACACCTTGAACGGCTCAAGAAATTGATTGACATTTACGAGCCGGGTCTGGTGTCAGAACACTTGTCGTGGAGTTCAATTGATGGAATTTACCTTCACGACCTTTTGCCACTGCCATTCACAAAAGAAACAATATTACATCTTGCAAGTCGCATCGAGCGGGTTCAGGACATTTTAGGTCAAACTATCCTAGTCGAGAATGCGTCGACCTATCTTGAGTTCTCACATTCCGAAATGAGTGAATGGGAGTTCATAAACGAAATCACTCGCCTAAGTGGTTGTCATTTGTTGCTTGACATCAATAACGTATATGTAAACGCCTGCAATCACCAGTTTGACCCAATTGAATTTCTTTCGGAGATTTCACCGAGCGTAGTCGGTGAAATTCACTTGGCTGGACACACCGTGAAGAATTTGCCGGAAGGTACGATTCGTATTGACACTCATGACCAGAGAGTCTGCGACGATGTCTGGAATCTATATGAAGCCGTTGCAAATCGCTTTAACGCGGCACCCACTCTGATTGAATGGGATAAGGATCTGCCGGAATTTTCCGTTCTGATGGATGAAGCAAATATTGCGAGAAGTTATCGCCAGGAGATACAAAGTGCAGCTGCGTGAGTTGCAAAGTCAATTGAGTGCTGAAATTCTTTGCGGAGAGAACACAAGCATACAATCTCTTGTTGAACAGCGCGGTTTTAAAGCAACACAGCGAATTAATGTTTATCGGAATAACATATTTGCAACCCTGACTGAAACTCTATCCAACATATTTCCTGTTTGCTGTGCAATGGTTGGTGAAGAGTTCTTCAAGTCAATGGCGCGAATCTATATTCGATCCCATACTCCAGAAAGCGGGAATCTGCATGACTTTGGCGAACACCTGCCGTCTTTTGTTGAGTCCATGCCGGAGCTCACTAGCTATCCGTATTTGTCTTCACTTGCCGAAATTGACTGGGCCTGTCATCAAGCGTTTCACTCGGCATCAGCGACTGCTCTTGACATCAGCAGTCTGGGTGATTTTTCACCCGACAACTACGAAGACCTGCAGTTTGAGTTTCACCCTGCAATACACACAATCAAGTCCAAATTTCCGATATTTGATATTTGGGAGTTCGCGACGTCGAATGGCCGCACTGACACCATACCGAACATTAATTCTGAAGGACAACAAGTCCTGATCCATCGCCAGAAAAGCGGTGTGAAAGTTGTAAACATCGAAAACGACCTTTTTCAAATGATTCATTATCTCCGCGAGCATGAAACGCTCGGAGCGACTATTACCTCAATTCTGGATTTAAATCCCGAATACAATTTGAAAGAAGGATTGAATCGCCTGTTTTCGTTTGGCGCAGTATCCACAATTACGGTTAAGCGTAGTTTCGCTAATCAATAATTCTACTTCTCGGTCCTGGAAGAACTTATGGCTGCAATCATTCAACTTTATCGAAAAATACTCTGTCTGCTAAATTGTGGGGCACCGATTGCCGATCTGTTGCTGCGACTTTGGGTGGCAAATGTCTTTTGGAAATCTGGACTGACCAAAATAGCCAACATAGATACCACAATGTATCTTTTTGAATATGAATACGCTGTGCCAATTGTGCCATTTGAATTGGCAGCTTACATGGCGATCTTTGCGGAACTGGTTTTTCCGGTGCTTTTGGTCCTTGGACTGGCAACTCGAGCGACTGCTGCTGCACTGTTTGTATTTAATGCCATGGCCGTTATCTCGTATCCTTCATTGAATCCTGCTGGGATTGTTCAGCATCAAGTGTGGGGCATCATGCTGTTGATCCCGCTTTTTCATGGCGCCGGGGCAATTTCACTTGACCACTTCATAAACAAGCGGTTTCCCAAGTAGTGCCTTCAATGGACGTGCTTAACGACACAATACCAGTTGTATCTGATTCATTCAATGATCTGTCGCTAGATTCCAGCAGTTCAATCAAACGCTGGAATTTCTTTTCAACACTCCATGAAAATGGAATTAGAGGGCTAACTCGCACTAAAATTCGAGAAGTTCAGGTCAATTTAGGTAAACTCTGCAATCAGGCGTGTAATCACTGTCACGTGGATGCAGGCCCCAATCGGACTGAAATCATGACTTGGGAAGTCATGGAAAAAATCGCTAGCTGGTGTGTAGATAACCAGGTCGAATCAGTCGATATAACCGGCGGAGCACCGGAGCTCAACCCGAATTTCAGACGTTTCGTCAACACCTGTCTCGCGAACAACATGTTAGTTACCTCGCGATGCAACCTGACAGTGTTGCTGATCGATGGGCAAAAAGACCTCGCCACCTGGTATGCCGGGCGCCGAGTGAAACTGATCTGTTCGCTGCCCTGTTATACCAAGGACAATCTCGAGCAGCAACGTGGTAAAGGTACATTTGGACAGAGTATCAGTGCCCTGCAAATTTTGAACAAGCACGGCTACGGCATCCTTCCACACCTGGAACTAGATCTCGTTTATAACCCCAATGGAGCTTTTCTGCCACCGGCTCAGGATTCGTTGGAAGCAACTTACAAAATTCGTCTTGAAGAAGATTTCGGTATTCAATTCAACCGACTTTACACGCTAACGAATTTACCAATCAGCCGCTTCCGACATTATCTGAAACGAACCGGGGAATATGACGACTACATGAACCTTCTACGGGAAAATTTTAATCCGCAGACAGTACCAAATCTGATGTGTCGGCACATCATCAGCGTAGACTGGTTAGGGAGAATCTACGACTGTGACTTCAATCAGATGCTGGATATTCCAGCTGGCTGGCACAAGCCTAGATATCTGTGGGAACAAGATCTCGATCAGTTCACGAATGACCGTATTGCAGTCGATTCCCATTGCTTTGGGTGCACAGCTGGCGCGGGAAGTAGTTGCGGCGGTTCACTCGCTTGACTCCTTCCGTTATTTGACCAATCGCTGTCGATACGCTTCAAAAGCAACCACCCCAACCGCAACAGAAACGTTAAGACTTGATATTTTGCCCCGCATTGGTATACAGGCGAGCTGATCACATCTCTTTCTGGTTCCAACCCGCATTCCAGTCTCTTCCGTACCGAATACCAGCACGCATTTTTCCGATAAATCTAAATCGTAGACAGAATCGGTCGCATCGTCTTCTAGTCCCACGACAAAGTAATCCTGCGACTTCAACTGATCCAGCGTACGAATGAGATTTGATGCGCGGTAAATCGGGGTGGTTTCCACCGCACCCGCTCCAGTACGAGAAACGGTCGCCGTAAGTGCGCTGCCGCGACTACGGGGTAGAATCACGCCTCCCGCACCGGCAGCGTTAGCACTTCGAAAGCAGGCACCAAGATTACGCGGATCCAAAATTCCATCCAAAGCAACAAGCAGATTTGAATCCGAAAGCGTACCAAGCCATTCCGATAAACTTCTACCGTGCGTGTCACCAACCCGAAACTGGCTGAGAATAATCACTCCTTGATGTTTGTTTCCTTCAGAGATCTCAGCCAGATCACTGTTTGGCAAACGTTTGATTTTGATCCGACGACTTCTAGCCATTTGCTCTATTTCCCGCAAGCGACGATCTTGTCGCTTGGCACTCAATAACACCGTTTCAATATCGTCTGAACGGTTTTTTAGCATTGCGATGGCGACATGTATGCCGTAGTGTTTTTGCATTTTGAATATTTCTTTAGATAAGGTGTTGATTCAGTTCGCTTCGCGATTCCCTTTTTTCCCAAATTCTGTGTATGAAAGTCGTCAATACAGAAATTTATCGTCAAGCCAGTTCGAAATCGACGTGTCCCAATTCAGGATCGGCACCCGCGACTCTGACTTTCAAAGTGTCACCAATGCTGAAACGCCTGCCAGTACGGTCACCGACCAGATTTCTTGACGACTCTTCATAAGTAAAATACTCATGCCCCAAATTCGATACATGAATCATACCGTCAACATACGGTGAATCCAATTGAACAAAAACTCCAAATCGTCTGCAATCGGTAACTACTGCATCAAATCTCTCTCCGACACGTGATTTCATCAGTTCCGCCTTAAGCCAACTTTCAGCATCCCTCGCACAGCTTTCTGCACGACGCTCCGTTCGGGAACTCTGCTCTGCAACTGATGTGAGTACCGATTCTTCAGGATTATCTCCGGTGTCATTCAATACACGTTTAATCATCCGGTGAACGACCAAGTCCGGGTATCTTCGAATTGGTGAAGTGAAATGCGTATATTCGGGGTAATTCAATGCGAAGTGAGAACTGTTCGTTGAAGAGTAAATTGCCATTTCCAGGCTACGTAGAAGGTGAATCTGGAATGCAGAATACAGTGTAGGACTTTGCTTTCTCAACTGCTCAGACACAATCTGGTAATGCACCAATGTCGAATCTGAGGTTAATCTATGTCTCACACCACTGTCGGATAACATTAGATTTATGAATTGTAGATTAGGCTCTTTCGGCGAACCATGAACCCGATACATTCCGGCATCCGGATAATGTTCGGCGATAAAATTTGCTGCGCATGTATTTGCCGCTAGCATTGCCTCTTCAATCAAACTGTGAGACAGAAATTTTTGGTCTTTGGAGACATCTGCCACCACCCCTGAGGAATCAAAATCAATACTCGGCGCCGGTATATCCAAATTCAATGCGCCTCTCGCTTTTCTCGCCACCAAAAATGTTTCGTGCAGTTCAAACAATCGCCGAATGTTATTCGAAACTTCGTCGGTCCGCGTCCCGTTGATTCCTGAATTACCTACTTCTTCATAAGTCAACCTCGCCTGAGACCTAATCACAGCTTCGTGAAATTTATAGGAATTCACCGTTCCATTTGCACTGACAGCCATTTCACAGACCAGTGCTAGTCGGTCCAAATCGGGTTTTAACGAGCACGCTTCACTAGAGAGCTCAGGTGGAAGCATCGGTACGGATTGACAAGGAAAATAAATCGATGCGCCTCTTTTCAAAGCCTCAGCATCGAGCAAAGATCCAGGTTTGACATAATGGGCGACATCAGCTATTGCAACCCACAGTCGATATCCATCATGTTCTGAGCGTTCACAGTAAACAGCATCATCATGATCTCTGGCATCTCCCGGGTCAATTGTCACGAAGGCCAGATCCCGTAAATCCTTACGGTTGACCATCTCACTTTCCGTGCAGACCATAGCGACATCGTCCAGATCAGTTTTCATACGCTTAGGCCAATTCCCCCGAATTCCAAATCTGGTCAGCGCAACTGCCGCTGCCACATCACACTGATTGTCCAAAAATTGATCGATCGAACTAAGTTCCCAAACAATGCCACGGCGTGGCCGTGTCGGCTGTCGTTTCAAAGTCGCAACCACATATTGACCGTGATCAATTGACTGCAGTTTCTCAGAAGCTGCAACCCTACCAGGTACAAAAATACCGATAGGTTCCAAAGTATGTGTCAAGCGTGACACTTTGTGTCTAACACGCAGAACAACCTGACATACACCGCGAGACTCTACACTTAATGACTCAGGACTGAATTGGATCAATTCTTTGTACAATCCGTGTGAGTCAGACACCCGATCCCCAGGCAGCAATGCAGGACAATCCAACGCGGAAAGCTTAAACAACTCCCCGTCATCTTTTCTTAACCAAATTTGACGAATGCTTACATATTCAACGGTGGCGTAAGTCCGTTTGGGCTGCACTTTGGTGCGAGATTTGCGACCGCTCCGCTTCTTCATTTATTTGTTTCAAATTGTGATGCCCTTCGGCTGCCTGCCAAAGACCGGATGCTGTATCGGAGTTTAGCGGGCGGGGTCGACAGGATCAAGGCAATCGGGATTGTTGTATGCTGGATTGTTAATGCGAGTGGAAATTGGATGAGCTGCCATTTGTTCTTCTGGATATGGAACAGCCAGCTGCAACGCCAATTGACTGTTAGTGCTCAACCAGTCATCCCAGTACTCTGGGTCAAGGATAACTGGCATTCGAAAATTCGAATTATGAATCTTTTCCATTAGCGCGTTCGCTTTCGTTGTAACAATCGTGCACGACACAAACATTGAGCCATCCTCTGTCCGACCGTGCTCCCAAAGACCGGCAAATGCCATAACGGGCTGTTCAGAGTGGTAAATGTGCCACGGTTGCTTACGTTTCTGACCTTCAACAAATTGCCATTCGTAAAACCCAGTCGCAGGAATCAGGCATCGTTGCGCCTTCTTCCAGGCGCTTCGGTAGCTGGGTTTAGAAGTCATCGATTCGCTTCTTGCGTTGGCTGTCGAGAACTTCGGCACCTCTGAACCTGCCCAGAACGGAATTAAAGGCCAAATTGCGCTTTGCAAAAGACGTTGTTTTTCTGAACCTAACCGAACAACCGGAACCTTAGTCAAACCTTCGTCATCAGCCGTCTTGACAACGGTTTGTTTCACCGATGGGCTAACGTTGTACGACTTGGAAAACGATTCAATTTGAACGTTTTCGTTCAGAATGTCGAATGTCGTCATCAACGTATCCGCATCAGTGAGGATGTTAAAGCGCCCACACATGATGATGAATTAACTGATTGAATTTGGCG
Source organism: Arenicellales bacterium (assembly GCA_965220665.1). Taxonomy (GTDB): domain Bacteria; phylum Pseudomonadota; class Gammaproteobacteria; order Arenicellales; family JAJDZL01; genus JAJDZL01. Next base: position 1,905,929 of record CBDCQQ010000005.1, on the reverse strand, counting down.
CGCCCGGAGGGATTCGAACCCCCGACTCCCAGATTCGTAGTCTGGTACTCTAATCCAGCTGAGCTACGGGCGCAATTTCAAGGCAGAGTTATTCGTTTATCCATTCATCCAAATTCTGCCTTGGCGGAGAGGGTGGGATTCGAACCCACGATGGGGGTTGCCCATACTCCCTTAGCAGGGGAGCGCCTTCAGCCGCTCGGCCACCTCTCCGGTAATGATGATGACTGATCATAGCTTCGATGAAATCAATGCCAGCCGGAGAAAATTCACCGGTATTTACTCTTCTTCTTGCGCCTTTTCATTTTGTATGCGTTCGTAAATCTCTTCACGATACACACTGACACTTTTAGGAGCGTCAATACCCAAACGAACCTGATTTCCTTTAGTCCCGAGAATTGTGACAGTAATATTGCCGTCTATTTTTACGGATTCTCCAATCCTTCTTGTCAATATTAACACAAGTTAAAAACCTCCTAGCGTTGCAGAACTGCCTATAGAACCACTCTGCAATTTGTCCAAAAATAACCAATCCTTCGATGAACCGGAGTTAGAAGTCCAGCCTAACTTCGTTGGTCGGATGTGACCAAACCTAACAATTATATGGTGAGAAGAATGCATTATGTTGCTACCCTATAACTGAGGGTTTTGCGTTAGCAACAATTTTAGGGTCAGAAAATTCTGTCACGGAGAAAAATTCGGTCAATTTCGCGAAACAAAATCCCGCCCGCCGCTGATTTCCGAGTCATCAAGGCGCCCAGTGCCGCGAAAACCGCCATTGCCGGCGACGCGGGCGAATTGCAGCCGCGCCGAATCTGCCGCACCCGCAGCATCGTGTTCGGTTTGGATTTTCCGAGCCCCGGGAACCGGGGCGCCAGTCAGGCCGCCAGCGAGGACGCCCAGCTGCGCATCTTTTCCGGCTGTCCGGCCTTGACCGCCACACACGCCCGCGCCAGCATCACCGCATAGCCAACGGTGAACTTCAGCGTCAGGCGCGCTTTGCCGCGCAGGAAATGATCGTGCGCCAGATGCGCCTGATCGACTCTTGAATAAATCCGCTCCATCGCCGACCTCTGATCGTAATGCCGCCGCCACTTGTATGAATTCGGCGGCAAAGGGCCGTAATTGCGAAGATGATCCGGGTCCATCTTCACCCGCACCACCCGGCTCTTCGACCCCGGTTTCACCTGACCCATGCGGTAACAGGCCGCCTGGCCTTTACAGGTGAAATCATAACTGGCCGCCGGACAGGCCCACTTGAGCGTACCGCGCTTCTGCTCCCGTCCCTGATAGTGCATCCGTCGAAGTTCCCGGCTCTGAGGACACTGACAGTACAGACTGCCGTTCTCCGTGCGAAGAATCGTATCCACCTTCGACTCATCCAGCGGCCGGGTCGGCACCTTCAGCTGCTGCGGATGCAGATTGACGTCCTGCCACATCCGGCGGGTGTCAATCACCGGCAGGATATCGTTCTTAAACAGGCGCTTTCTGATCTGGTTGCTGTCAAGCCCCCGGTCGGCCACGAAACTCCTGCACCGGTCAAAGAACCACAGCTTCTCATGCTCTTCAATCAACCCCTCACAGTGACGGTATTCGGACTCGCGGGCCGTTTCCAGCCGAAACCGAATCGGCAGCTCGTAAGTCACGTCCCCGTGCGTGTGCAGCGTGTAACCAAACCATTTCTTGGTTTTCCTGACTTCCCGGCCGTTCTGATCAGTCCCGTACTGCTCATGCACGCCCCAGCTGGCATCCGGATCCGAGGTGGGATGCCGGCCGGTGGTTTTGTCGATTGCCTTATGCTTGAGCGGCCGGCCGGTCGAATGCGATTCGACGGCTTTGCCGTCGTAGCCGACACTTTTTCCAAAGTCCGGCAGCAGTGCCGCGATCTCATCGACCTGCGCCTCAAACACCCGCATCAGCGCACCGGTACCGCGTTCAATCTCGGTCAGCAGTCGGATGAACCGGCAAAAGGCCGAATCACTCGGCACCGCATAACCGTCAAAGGCCGGGTCGGTGTGAAACCCACGCCGCATCGGAAAGCCCAGCACATGCATCAGCGCGGGGTTGCGTTTCAGCTCCCGGACGAATCCGGACACGCTGCGGTGCTGCAGAATGTCGATCGCGAACACGGCATTGAGCATCGCTTCGATGGGCCAGTCCCGCCGGCCTCTGCCTTTGCGGCGGATGAGAATCTCATTGATGAGCTCTGAGAAGTCGAGCTGTTCGAGCAGTGCGGTCAGGTTTTTCAGCTCACAATTGTCTGCAGAGTCAGACGCGAAAAGGTCATAATTGATGAGTGCCATGCGTGAATCTCCCGTGGGTTGGTTTTTGTTTCTTTTATGGAGTCAATTATACACGATTGGGATTCGCTCATGGCATTATTTGTCAATTAAAACAAATCATTAGATGATTTTCGTTGGATTCGGCCAGGTGCCCGCAGAGGGCTCAGCGGCGCGCTGAACGGTTGGGGTGGAAATTCGGGATTTTGCCCTGACAGGCCGCAAATGGCGCCTGATTGGCGGTTTTTGTGGGGTAAACGAAAATTCAGACCCGCTGAATCGCGCGTCTATTCAAGGGGTTACCGATCTAAAAATTCCCTCTAACTCGAAATATACTGCCCGCCACCTGGCAGAATTTGAATATAGATTCAATAGTCGATTCAGCCTGCCGGACCTGATCCCAAGACATGCTTACGTCGCTCTGAGAACATCGCCCATGTCTGAATAACTTCAGACATCCTGACCCCCAGCCAATTTCGAAGTGTACATGATTGCTGATTTGCGGGGTTGAAATCAGTCTGCCGCCAGTTCGTAAACGAGTTTCAGATTCGTTCCGGGATACACAGTTTCAGTCGCTGTCAATTCATCAAGCAGGGGTATCAGAGCCCGGTCTACGCAATTGCTGCCCAAGCCAAGAATCTGTACTTTCAGCAGCCCTTTGTCGTGATCTGGAATAATGTTCGCATCGGCATCAAACAACCGCTGCAGGGCCTTTCTCGGATTGGTTTTTTTACCCTGTGCACCGGCGACAGCCGGAATCATGCGGGTTTCCGCCCGATAGGCGATCATGCGAATGATGTCGATAAACAGCCGCTGTGATTTCGGCAGCACCTCAAGGCGCTCAGATGCTTCAAGCTGTCCAGCAAGGATGTGCTTGTCGGTCGCGTTTTTCTCAATGCGCACCTTCTCATGCTCGGCTTCAAGCTGCTCAATGTGCTCAGCGAGTTGCGCACACTGGTGTGCTTTGGCATCATCTTTGGCGAGTTTCGCGATTCGATTGCGCATCGTCGTGATGCGCCCCCACAGCTTGTTGACCTGCTTTTCAAGATTGCGCCTGCGTGGATTGACCACAACCGTGTCATCGTCCATCGGTGCCAATGCATGCGAGGTCAATGCGTCAACACTGAACTGATCGCGCATGTACTTGAAGAAATTCTCCTGCGACCAGCGCGAAAACATCAACGATGCCACCTGTTCAGTTGACAGCGTCGGATGGGTCGTGACAATCGCAACCTCGCGTCCACTGTCGAGCCGGCGCCGGATCTGGCGCACCGACAGGTCTTTGTCCAGCACGATGGATTTCTCAGCGAGCATCACCGTCTGTTGGTGACTCTGAGCCGGGCCATAGACCGTCACAACACTTTCGCAGTAATCCGCACCGTCCCACGCAGGTGCCTTGAAGTTCTTGTGCCAGTTCACACACGCAATGCCCTTGCGCGCCAGTCTGCGCATCATCTTCGGACTCCATCCCTCGCGATCAAACACCAAGGTCACCCAGGGCGCTTCGGTGCTGGCAGTGTCGGTCAAATCCGGCGCCTCGTCAGTCACTGCACCGATCGCCTGCAGTTCTTTGACCACAACGTGTTCCAGCGCCTTGACCATCCCGGGATCGTAATCCTGATGCAGACAAAGCAGTGGCTGGCCACCAAGCGTATTGACCCAGTAACTCGCAGCCGCAGGCAGACACAGTTTCTGGCGCGAAATGAACTTCTTCGCCAATCTGCCTTGACCACTGTAGACTTTCGTATGCCCGTCAACCAGCAACACCGCATCGTATTGACAGTCTTGCAGCAGCCATCGCTTCGACAGCGTCTGCTGCCACAGCAAAACCCGCTCAAAGTCTTTGCTGAACAAACGGATTTTGCTGCGCAGCGTTTTCACCTCAGGACAGCGGTCAAGTCCAAGAATCTGCCCCCATTCGCCCGGTGCGTCATAGCGCAGCTGTTCCGGATTCGATACCCGTGCCATCGCGATCAATGCCAGAAACGTTAACAACGACTGCGCACTGTAATAGCCGTTGGGCAATTGTATCGGTGCGGTATCGATGCCCTGTTCAATCAACATCGGCAAAGCACTGAGCACGCCGCCTCTTTGAACACTGTGAGCCGATTGATCAAAACTCGGCGCCGCCGCGTGTGGCGACCCGCTTGTCATCGCCAGCGTGCGACCGACAACATCGGTTGTCGCCCGCCCCATCGAAGCGTTGCGGTCGCGCACATTGCGCGCGCTGCGCTGGAGCGCTTTCGACTCGTCTGCACACGCGGTTGCAGATGCCGCAGATTCGATCTCAGCAACCGCAGGCTGTTTCGGCTGCCGCTTGTGCTTCGCAATCCGCCCGGCGCGGATGTGATAGGTCAGCGTGGCCACCGCAATGCCGATCTTCTGTGCCGTCTTGCTGGCACTGAAACCCTGGGCCAGCAGCGCTTCGGCTTCGTACTTGGTCTGGGCATCAATTGCAGTGCATCGTTTTTCCTTGCGCGGCATGAAAAATCCCGCACTGCCATGTTTGCGGTAGGTTTTGCAGTGTCCCATCAGCATGGCTCTTGAGATGCCCATCGCTTCGGTGATTCTGTTTGCCGGCAGACGACAGTCGACCCGCAATTCTGCAACGGTCAGGGCGCGCGTCTGTGCGTCGTTTGCATCGTGGCTTTTGAACGGCATCAGGTTGGAGAAGTAGGTCACCTTGTCATCTTCGAAGCTGACAGAGAAGCCGTTTGCGATCGGGGTGGTTTCCGGGGGGGGGGGGGTGATTGGGATGTTCAGTTGCATTCTGGATTCCTGGAGTGTTGCTCAAAACCTTATTTATGTACATATTAATGTTAGCAGAAGACAAATCCAAATGCAAGCCAAATTTGGAGATAAATGACAAAATTATGACGATTATTCAACACCTTAATAAGATCGACTGATACAATCATCGGGCTAAGGGGTCAGGATGTCTGAACTTCTGAAACATGGTTTAAGATAAGTGGCAATTGGGTAAATTTATAAGCATGTGGATTTCAGCTGCGGAATTGACTCTGTGGGCCTAATTCTTCAATGGGCTCGTGTTCTTCACAGAGCCCAAACGCATTATGTAGTGCTCTGACACCGAGTTCTACATATTTTTCTTCTACGATAACAGAAATTTTAATTTCGGATGTTGAAATCATCTGAATGTTAATGCCTTCTTCGGCCAATACGCGAAACATTGTCGTTGCAACACCCGAATGTGAGCGCATTCCAACACCGACTAGAGAGATTTTGGCGATGTCATCGGTAGCAACGATGTCCTGAGCACCGATTTGAGGAATAATTTTTCTCAATATTCGCAGGCTGTTTTGAAATTCACTTCGGTCGACCGTGAATGTTAGATCAGTGTTGTTATCACTTCCAACATTCTGAATAATCATGTCAACATTGATTTGCGCGTCAGCGATAGGCCCAAATACTTTGGATGCAATTCCTGGCCGATCCGGGACGTTTTTGATAGTCAATTTAGCCTCATTAATGTTGTAGGCAACACCCGTAATTTTGGGTTGCTCCATTCGACTTTCCTCCGAAGTGATCAAAGTTCCCGACACATCGTGAAATGATGACAGGACGTGTATGGGCACACCGTACTTGTAAGCAAATTCCACTGCGCGGATCTGCAGTACCTTCGCACCCGAACTTGATAGTTCCAGCATTTCTTCAGCTGTGATTCTGGAAAGAACGCGGGCTTCTGGAACAATCCTAGGGTCTGCTGTCAAAACACCATCCACATCAGTGTATATCCGGCAGACTGATGCAGACAGTGCTGCAGCCAAAGCAACTGCAGTTGTATCCGAACCGCCGCGACCTAGTGTAGTAATGTCGCCATTTGCGTTCACACCTTGGAATCCGGCAACCACAACAATGATTCCTGACTCCAGATCGCTCAATATTCTATCGCGATCAATATGTTCGACACGTGCTTTACCATGCATGGTGCTGGTTTGAATCGGAACTTGTAAGCCAGTATAGGATCGGGCACTATAACCCTCGCGTTCTAAGGCCATACAGAGAAGACCTATTGTTACTTGTTCACCTGTACTCATTACAACATCCAGTTCCCTGGTCGAGGGCTCAGTTGAAATTTGATGAGCCAACTGAATCAATCGATTGGTTTCACCTTCCATGGCAGATAGCACAACAACAACACGATATCCATCCTCAACCGTGCGAATCACCCGATTTGCAACTCGATTGATCTTTTCGACTGTACCGACGGATGAACCACCGAACTTTTCGACAACAATTTCCATGCGTATCGTGTTGAACCTGGATTAATCAGTAATCAGAAATTTGTGTGAAGTGCGACAGCAGGTCTGCAAATTCAAGCGATGACGGTTGATACAGCTTCAAGCGCTGCATCAAGCTTGTCTCCTTCCGCACCACCACCTTGCGCCAGATGTGCTTTCCCACCACCTTTGCCACCGACGATCGGCGTAATTTTTCCAATGATGTCGCCAGCATGAAGACGGTCAAGCCAGTCTTCTGAAACAGAGCAAATCAATGTCGCTTTGCCCTTGTTTAATGAGCCCAAAACGATCACCCCAGAATCGAGTTTCTGCTGTAGTGACGAAAGGATGTTTCGCAAATCACGTACGTCAGTATTATCGTGTCGACGTACCAATAACGGAATGTCTCCAACTTTCTCTACCGAAAGAGTACCATCACCACCGCGAGTGGCCAATTGCGCCTTAAGATCGGAAATTTGCCGCTCAAACAATCGATTGTTTTTCAAAATTTGTGCGACAGAATCTCGTAATTCACCAACGCCAGTATGCATCTGACGCGCAACTTCGGATAGCACCCGCGATTCTGCCTGCATCAACTCAACCGCTTGAATACCGGTCAATGCCTCAATGCGACGAATTCCAGAAGCAATGCTGGACTCGTCAACAATCTTGAACAGTCCTATATCGCCGGTACGATCAACGTGGGTACCACCACACAATTCAAGTGAATAGTCTCCCATTGCAACGACGCGTACTCTTGCATCATACTTTTCACCAAATAGTGCTGCGGCACCTTTGGCCTTCGCCACCTCCAGGTCCATCAGTTCTTTCGTAACCAAAAAGTTCTGGCGGATTGCATCGTTCACCTCGCGTTCGATTTTCTCCAACTCCTCACCGCCTAGTGCAGAATCATGTGCGAAATCAAAACGTAGCCGGTCTGGAGCAACCAGAGAACCTTTTTGCTGAACGTGCGAACCTAGATTGTTCATCAATGCTGAGTGCAAAAGATGCGTAGCCGAATGATTGTTCATTGTCGAATAGCGAAGTTCCGCATCAACCTCAGCCAAAACTGTATCGCCTACATTAAACTCACCCTTAACAACACTGCCGATGTGCCCGATTACCTTACCTGATACATATTGCGTGTCATCCACCCGAAATTCACTACCGTTGATAGCAATAGTCCCCTGGTCACCGACCTGACCACCACTTTCGGCATAAAACGGTGTGGATTCAAGGACCAGTGTTGCGTTGTCACCCTCAATCACAGCAGTTTTATGGTTGCCATCGACGATGATTGCAGCAATATCACTTTCTTCCTTCATGGATTGGTAGCCGCTGAACTGGACCTCAATGTCCAGATTTGGAGATTTCGAATCAAGCACCTCAAATTTGCTTGCCTGCTTGGCTCTGTCACGCTGCTCCTGCATGCACTGCTCAAACCCTTCGTTATCAACATTGAGATTCATTTCTCGTAGAAAATCCGCAGTCAAGTCCAAAGGAAACCCATACGTGTCATACAATCGAAAAGCAACATCACCCGGTAGTACGGTGCCACTTAGGCAAGCAAGCTCCCGGTCGAGTATCTTGAGTCCCTGGTCGAGGGTTCTGGCAAACCGTTCCTCCTCTTTCAGCAGTACGCGCTCAACCTTATCTCTTGCATTTGGCAGTTCGGGGTAAGCATCGCCCATCTGCTCAACCAGAGAGCCAGTCAATCGATGAAAAAATGGCTCCTTGCAACCGAGTTGATATCCATGACGAATTGCCCGTCTGATTATCCGACGCAACACATAACCACGACCTTCATTGGATGGTGTCACACCATCAGTGATCAGAAATGCTGCTGAACGTATGTGGTCCGCAATGACTCTCAACGATTTGCTGTCATGACTGTCGCAACCAACGGAACTGGCCGCATCGCGAATCAACGCGCTGAAAAGATCGATGTCATAATTACTGTAGACACCCTGCATAACGGTCGAGATTCTTTCAAGCCCCATCCCAGTGTCAACTGACGGTTTTGGTAGAGGTGTCAAACTTCCATCAGCAAGTCGCTCAAATTGCATGAAAACCAGGTTCCACAATTCGACATAGCGGTCCCCATCCTGTTCTGGCGTACCTGGAGGACCACCTTCGATATCAGGCCCATGGTCATAGAAAATCTCAGAACACGGACCACAAGGCCCAGTGTCGCCCATCGCCCAAAAGTTGTCAGAAGTTGAAATACGGGTAAACCGCTCACCTGGTATGCCAATCTGATTGAGCCAGACATCAGCTGCTTCGTCATCTTCGGTATATACAGTTACCCATAGGCGATCTTCCGGCAGCATGAATCCGCGAGTCAGCAAATCCCACGCGAAACGAATGGCGTCGCGCTTGAAGTAATCACCGAAACTGAAGTTACCCAGCATTTCAAAAAAGGTGTGGTGTCGTGCGGTATAGCCAACGTTTTCCAGATCATTGTGTTTTCCACCAGCCCGTACGCAGCGCTGGGCAGTGGTCGCGCGATTGTACGGACGCTTATCTGCCCCTAAAAACACATCCTTAAACTGCACCATTCCGGAGTTGGTGAAAAGTAGCGTTGGGTCATTACCTGGAACCAGTGGACTGCTCGGCACAATCTCGTGCCCCGAGTCTGCAAAATACTGCAGAAAAGTCTCTCTAATCTGTGTAGTTTTCATGCTGAATGCTTATTCTGTCTGGCTTACCTTATGGTGCCTTTCCAATTTCTCATGAATCTGATCGGTAGTAAATCCCCGGTTTTTCAGAAAGTTTGCTCGTTTTGCCCACTCGTTAAAACTGTTTGCCGGACGATCTCCGTATTTACGTTCAATTACGCGCGTCAACTGCTGAGTCCAACTGTCATTCCACTCCGCCAGGCAGGTGGTTGCGAGATTATCGGCTACACCGCGCTGCATGAGTTCATACTTGATTCGGACCGGACCGTAGCCTTGTCGCACACGAACCTGAATCAACGCTTTAGAAAATCTTTCTTCAGAAATCAGACCGCTAGTGCTTAACTGCTCAACAACCGATTCAGCATGCTCTCGCCGAGCCCCTTTGCTGATCAGTTTTTCCACCATTTCCTGCCGACAATACTCGCGTCGTGACAAAAACGCCACCGCTCTAGAGCGAACTTCTCCGAGTTCTTTCATCTGTCAGGTTAAGCGACCGTCTCTGCCTCCACCGACTTAGGCGCCACGCCAACCTCCTCGCGGATTTTGGACTCAATTTCCTCTGCGATATCCAGATTCTCACTCAGAAAAATACGAGCATTCTCGCGACCTTGACCAATGCGGGTATCTCCGAAGCTGTACCAAGCACCAGCCCGCTCAACCACTTTATGTTTCACACCCAGATCGATCAACTCACCTTCGCGCGAGATGCCCTGCTTGAAAATCAGATCGAACTCGCACTGCTTGAATGGAGGTGCAACCTTATTCTTGACAACCTTGACTCGAGTTTGGCTACCGATTACATCCTCTCCCTTTGATATCTTGCCAAATCTGCGAATATCAAGTCGAACTGAAGCATAGAACTTAAGTGCGTTTCCACCGGTCGTTACTTCAGGGCTACCGTAAATCTGCCCAATTTTCATTCGAATTTGATTGATAAATATGACCAGAGTCTTGGATTTATTGATGCTGCCGGTTAGCTTTCTGAGCGCCTGGGACATTAGCCTTGCGTGCAAACCCATGTAGGAATCACCCATTTCTCCATCAATTTCGGCACGTGGTGTCAATGCTGCGACCGAATCAATAACAACCACATCGATTGCTGCGGAACGAACCAGTTGATCCGCAATTTCAAGTGCCTCTTCACCATTATTGGGTTGAGATACTAAAAGATCATCTACATTCACACCCAATACCGCTGCATGGGAGGTGTTTAGCGCGTGTTCGGCATCGATAAAAGCTGTAGTCCCGCCCAATTTTTGAGCTTGTGCAACCACTGACAGCGTTAGTGTCGTCTTGCCTGATGCTTCAGGTCCGTAAACTTCAACGACACGCCCGCGTGGCAGACCGCCAACACCCAATACCAAATCAAGCCCCAGCGACCCGGTTGGGATTACTGATACATCACCATCAACATCTTCATCACCCAATCGCATGATTGAGCCTTGTCCAAACTGTCGTCGAATCTGTCCTAGAGTTGCATCCAGTATTTTCTTCTTACTTTCATCCATTCCGTTATTCCGTTCTCAGTTTTTCTCGGTTCATTTACGCGACATCAACAGATTCGAACCGAAATCTATATTCATTCAGAACTTTCTGCGTTCTTTGAACGAGTCGATCGGTATCAAGATACCATTGACTGAGTAATCAATCAGATCAAATACCAAAATTAAATTAATGCGGATTCAGCTGCCTTTCAAACCAATCCGAATGAGTAGATCATTCGCCGGCATAAATCCGCCGATAACGCTGCCATCGTCAAGCACCAGCGTGGGAGTGCCCCTTACGCCACCATCAACTCCAGCCTGGAAGTGATCCGCAACCGGATTCGTGCAAGACAACTTCGGCAGCACTTCACCTGCCTTTGATCGAGTCATCGCCTGCTGTGGATTGTCTGAACACCAGACCGTCACGATTTTGTCGTAACTTGACGACCCTATTCCTGCTCTTGGATAGGCCACATATCGAACTTCCAATCCAGCGTCATTCAGCGCCGGTACTTCCTGATGGAATCGCCTGCAGTAAGCGCAATCGATATCAGTAAACACGGTAACGTGGCGTTTTTTGTCATTGGCAGCAAAAATAATCATATTTTCAGATGACAGATCACTTACGGCAGCACTGACTCCTCGATTGCTAATTTCCTCGTTCAGGCTCACGCCGCGAGCCAGATCAAATGCTTCACCAATCAGCAAAACAGAATCTTTCAGCAGAGCGTGATAAATTGTCCCGTTTATATCAATGACATAAACTCCATCAGTCGCCGATTCGACAACTGCTGCATCGGATAACTCGCTACCGATTAGGGACTCAATAGCCACCTTAACTTCATCTCGACTGCCATCTGCGAACGCGATACTATTTGCAGTTAGAGTTATCAGTATCGCTAGTGCGATTGTTGCGTACTTCATAACTTCATCCTAAGATTTGTGTCATCCCAGCCCAATTGCATTGAACTTTCAGATCCGGGATAGATTTCAAAAATTGACCTCAATCCGAATTTTCGACCTGACCGTCAGCCTGCTTCCATGCGTCGAATCCACCATCAATGTGACAGACATTCGACAGACCCATGCTTTGTGCCGTCTGGGTTGCCAGGGCGGAACGCCAACCTGACTTGCAATAAAACACAAACTTACAGTCCTGATCAAATATTGACTTGAAATATGGGCTCTCAGGATCAATCCAGAATTCAAGCATACCTCTCGGCATATGGTAGGATCCGGGCACTTTTCCTTCCATTTTCAGTTCCCGAATATCTCTTAAATCAACGAATTGAGCGGTTTCGTCGGAGTGCAGTTCCTTCGCTTTGTCAACGGAAATCGTCTCCACCTCTGCCATGGCCTTGTCAAGCAGTTCCTTGTATCCAATTTTCATTTTAATTTGACCGTTTCAAGTGCTCAATAATTCAATTTTAATGCTTTCTTCGACCTTTCAGAATTGCATTTATTGATTTCACAGCGCTGGTATGATCAGGGTGTCAATATTCCAATATAAATCATACTGTGAATGACGATATTGGCCAGTACTCCAGCCAGCAAATCGTCCACCATAATGCCGGTACCACCGGCAATTCGCCGTTCAAACCAGGAAATAGGCCAGGGCTTGACTATATCAGCAATCCTGAACAACACGAACGCCGCCACAACGGTCGTTAGAGTTGCGGGCAAAAAGGCCATGGCCACACAATAACCCACAATTTCATCCCAGACGACTGCTCCTGGATCCTGCTCTCCCAGCCAATCTGCCGCCATCTGACACACCATACATCCCAGAACAAACAAAACCACCAATATGACAACCTGAAGCACAATAGACGTATGGCTGATCATAATGGCTAACGGAATGCCTAGCAGCGTACCTGCGGTCCCAGGTGCTTTAGGAACAAACCCCGTTCCGAATCCAAACGCGATCCAAAGCGCTGGTTTATATCCGATTGGACGTCGCTTCAAGGTTGTCACCTTTTGGAAAGCGGGACTCAGAAATGAGAATATCCGGAAGACTGAATCTGGTAGATTTCTCCATTTGGCTGTCTGATTTCAATGCCTTCACCTTCAACAACAGTGCCGATTCGACTCATCGGGACGGCCGCCTCCTCAATTGCAGTATCCGGCAGGTCATGGCTGATAGTGAAACACAACTCGTAATCATCGCCATGTGCTAAGGCGTAATCCCAGCCGACGTCGGCAAGGAGATGCTGATAAACAGGTGAAAGCGGAATTTTCTCAAGATCAATTGAAGCGCCTACACCACTGGCAGCAAGAATGTGAGAAAGATCTGCGATTAATCCGTCCGACAAATCAATGGATGATGTGGCATAACGAGCGATCACCTGACCCGCGTTCACTCGCGGTTGGGGGAGTTCCAGTCTTCGCTGAAGAAATTCAGTATCCTTGCGATCAAGTGAGTTGCCAAGGCGAGAAGCAATCAAGCCAAGAGCGGCATCACCTAAAGTTCCGGTCACATGTATTGCGTCCCCGGGACGAGCACCTGAGCGCAACGGACACCGACCGACTGTTGCGATGCCAAATGCTGTAATTCCGATTGACAGGGGGCCACGAACCGTATCACCACCAATCAAACCTACGTTGAATTGAGCCGCCAGGTCAAAGAACCCGCGACTAAAATCAGAAAGCCAAGCCGAATCGTATCCTGGTAGAGATAGATTCAGCATTGCATATTTCGGCTTCGCACCTTTGGAGGCCAAGTCACTTAAGGAGACAGCCAATGATTTATACCCAATCTGTCGAGCTTTCGTAGATGCCGGAAAATGAACGTTCTCATGCAATGAATCGGTTGTAACCAAAAGTTGCTGGTCCGCAGGAATTTCAACGATTGCACAATCATCTCCAATTCCCGTAAGCACACTCTCATCGTAGCTTTGTCGGTCTGCAAAATAACGCTGAATCAGGTCAAATTCTCGACTGGATGACCGCGATCCTTGCTTGATCAGTTTACTGAGGCGAACATGTTCACTGAATGCTAACTTGTCAAGTGTTCCATTAATGAATTTGTAACTGTCAGGATTGCCAAATTCCCGGGAGAGTTCAATGCACTCATTCGTAATCACTTTCAACGGTACATCAAATTCGCTAGTCATCTCATACACACCGAGACGTAAAATCGCGCGTACAACCGGGTCTATCGTGTCAATTTTCCAGTGAACCACCTTCGAAATAATTTCATCCAATTGCGATATCTTGGGTGGAATTGATTTAAGCAGTTTTTGAAAATAAACTAGATCGCCCTTTAGCAATACATTCGAATCAATCAGAATCTGATCATCGACTTGATTGACGGACTGGTTCTGAACATCCCAGGAATATAGGTATTGAACGGCACCCAGCCTTGCGTAGTGCCTTGCTGAAACTTTCATTGGATTGGGGCTTTTAGCCTTGACGAATTTCGGCTACAGCGTAGAGGGAACGCAAAGTACCAATTGCTGCCTCGCGTCCCTTATTTTTCTTCATGTCATCGATATCTGAACGCTGCTGGGCCTGAGCATAGTTTTCGACCGTTAACACACCAAAGCCTACGGGAATGGTGAAATCCATACTGACGGACATCAATGCCGCGGAACACTCCTTGCACAGAAAATCGAAATGCGAGGTTTCACCGCGAATAACACAACCGAGCGCGATGAGTGCCTGATAGCGACCAGTCTGGGCCATCACTCGGCTAACCAATGGAATCTCCCAAGCTCCAGCAACTCGCGCAATTTCAAAGCGAACTTGCTGATAGTTGTTCAATACGCTCTCAACCCCCAACAGCAAATTTTGTGCGATGTCCTTATAGTAGTCGCTGACAACCAAACCTACATTGATGTTGGTTTCGAACGGCTTGAGATCAAAAAATTGCTCTGTCTGCACGTTTAGTCCTCTGGCGGAAGATACTCTTCGACCGTCAGCCCGAATCCAGATAGACCATGCATTTTGAGTGGGTGACCCAGAACTTTGAGTTTTCCAAAGCCAAGATCAGCCGCAATCTGGCTGCCTATTCCAACGATCCGTACATCGTGACTGCCGCCTTCGTCTCCAGACTGACTTTCTACATCACTGACAGTCTCTGGCAACCCGCTGAATTCTCGCTGATAATTGAGAATAACCACAGCTCCAGATTCCTCCCGCATGATTCTCTGCAGTGCTCTTCGCACCGAATACGAGTGACCTCCTGGAGTAAACGCGTCAAGCACTTCTGACAATCCGGTAAATACGTGCACCCGCAGTATGGTCGGAACATCGGCCTCAATCTCTCCTTTCACCAAAGCCAGGTGTGTACTGTTTCTCACTTCATCCCGATATGTAACCGCACGAACTTCACCATAGTCGGTATGCAATCGTCTCTCGGTTTCACGCTTCACCGTTGATTCCGTCGCTAGCCGATAGCGGATCAAATCAGCAATCGTGCCAATTTTCAAATTATGATTTTTACTAAACTCAATCAAATCTCCTAGTCTGGCCATAGTCCCGTCAGGATTTAAAATTTCGCACAGGACACTCGCCGGCTCGAATCCGCAGAGTCTTGCCAAATCACCGCCGGCTTCGGTGTGACCAGCCCGAATCAAAACTCCACCCGGTTCCGCTATCACTGGGAAAATATGTCCCGGTGTGACCAGGTCCGTTGGCAGTGCCTCGGGATGAACAGCAGCCTGAATGGTTGTCGCTCTATCAGCCGCTGAGATTCCGGTGGAAACGTTTTTCGCTGCTTCAATTGAAATGGTAAACGCAGTCGAATACGGAGAGGTGTTTTCTCTGACCATCAGTGGTAAACGAAGCTTCTTGCATCGCTCATCAGTCATCGACAGACAAATCAGGCCCCGACCATGTGTTGCCATAAAGTTAATATGCTCTGGGGTGACACATTCCGCCGCCAACAGCAGATCACCTTCATTTTCCCGAGATTCATCGTCAACCAGTATGACCATCTTGCCGGCTGCAAAATCTTGCAGAATCGATTCAATCGGGCTGATACCTGACGTTAAATTGCCTGTCAAGGGCGTAGGATTTGGTGAATTAGGCATTCTGTAAATCGTAAAGAATAGGTCACTTTCAATTCATTCAAACTCTATATTTTAGTTTGTTCGCCGCATCGCGTATCACTGTCGTCAAGCGCCGATGGAAATGGGAACTTAGAGAACGGCAGGTGCTACGAGTAATTCATACAAAAATAGTCAGTACCTGTCTGTCAACCAACGAGGGCAAATCGAATCTGACGCTAAAGAATTTACAAGCCTTCTTTATCACCGAGTACCCGCTCCAGGCCGTAGTACTCCATCAACCGGTTCACGTAGCGGGCAACATTGTCAATTTCAATGTGCACCGATTCACTCAACTTAAGTGACCCCAGAGTTGTGACTGACAAAGTGTGCGGGATAACATTAACATCAAACTGGGTCAATGATTCCCGGTCAACAACCGAGTTGACGGTCATGCTGACCCCATCAATTGTCACCGATCCTTTCTGAACCATAAATTTACCGAGCGCTTCACCGGAAACTTCGAATACGATTCTACGGGAGTCGCCGTCAGGCGTGATGCCAACGCATTTTGCTGTGCCATCGATATGCCCGGAAACGAGATGTCCCCCCAACGGGCTGTTCAATGTCAACGGACGTTCAATATTAACCTGTGTTCCGACTGAATATTGCCCAAAATTGGTTCGGGCGATCGTTTCGTTTGATACTTGTACATCAACAGATTGTTCCTGAATCCCAGTCACCGTCAAACAAACTCCACTGATTGAGATGCTGTCTCCCAGTTTCAGGCTTGCCGGTTCGACCGAACCCAAGACAAGGCTAAATTCCATACCTGCATCCGAACGGTTTACGCGAACAATGCTACCGACTGATTCAACAATTCCTGTAAACATAACGAATGGCTAAATTATTAGAAATATCAGCACTATCTGTGCATCTACCGCAAGAATTGAGAAATCTGAGTTTCAATGATTTTCAAATTCACCAAGGCACTACTCAACGTCTGATAATTCTCTCTTTTCTTTGATTACGCAACTGCTTTGGCAATACTATCACAACTTAGTAGTAGATCAATCAAGCACAAATTGAATTCGAATATCGTTACCGACCAAACGAACATCTGCGAATTCTCCGCGACAACGGTCGGCAAGTTGCTTAATCACTGGCGTAACAACCATAGCCTTTGCTGAGTCTCCTAGAACAGCGGGTGCCAGGTAAATGACCATCTCGTCAACCAGCCCAGCATGAAGAAGTTCACCGATTAGCGTAGGACCAGCTTCGACCAGCACATCATTCATTTCCAGTTCTGAGAGGTAGTCAAGTAATTTTCGGCAGTCGACGCGCCCATCGGAAGACCCAAATGAAACGATACTTGCTTGGCCTTCAGATTTTTGAAGCGACTCGGATTCGGCTTTTCCTGCGGTTGCAAATAGTATGTCACCTTCAACTGCAAACAGCGTGGCAGTCTCAGGAGTTCGCAAATGACTGTCGACAATAACACGGAGCGGCTGACGCTGAATTCCATCCAACCGACAATTCAATCGAGGGTTATCAGCCAACACGGTTCCCACACCCGTCAGGACTGCAGAAGCCTGCGCCCGCAGCAGCTGAACATCAAATCGTGCCGCCTCCCCGGTAATCCACTGACTTTCTCCGTTGGCGGCCGCAACTCGGCCATCCAAAGTGGCTGCAATTTTTGCAGTAACCCAGGGTCTGTCTCGTTCATATCTTGAGAAAAAGCCGCGATTGATCGCACGGGCATCGTCGGCGAGCAATCCAACCTCGGTTTGAATTCCAGCTTCACGCAGCTGTTTAATCCCCAACCCACCATTGACAGGATTGGGATCAGGACTGGCAATGACAACACGACTGATTCCAGAGCTCAAAATTCGCGTTGAGCAAGGGGGTGTTCGACCATGCGTTGCACACGGTTCCAGCGTAACATACATTGTGCCGCCCCTAAAGTCGCGCTCTGCTTTGAGTGCCGCGACTTCTGCATGATCGCTGCCAGCCTCATGGTGCAATCCCTCCGCAACAACCTGGCCATCAACCACAATGACACAACCCACTCGAGGGTTTGGATGCGGCGCGGACAAAGGCTGCCTGGCGAGCTCAATAGCCTGCCTCATATATGAATCTTCAGAACGATCCGCCATTCTAGAATCACCTGTTCCAGGTGTTTTCATCATTAATTCGCCGCGACCCAAGATTGATCACTGACGGTCGAACCTTTAAATTATTCTTCAGCAGAATAATCTACGCTGACTGGTCCTCCAACGCCATATCTTCACGTGAAATTCTCAGTGCCAATACAACGGGACTTGCAACGAAAATTGAGGAGTAGGTACCAACGAGTACACCTATCAGCAGGGCAAATGCAAATCCCCAAATGACCTCTCCACCAAACAACAACAATGTTAACACGACCAGCAGCGTTGTAGTTGAAGTCAGAATCGTTCGTCTAAGCGTCTGATTAAGCGACCGGTTCATGATTTCAATCGCAGTGCCACTGCGGCTCTTTCTGAAATTTTCCCGGCTTCGGTCAAACACCACGATTGTGTCGTTAAGCGAATATCCAATGACGGCCAAGATAGCTGCCAACACAGCGAGCGAAAAATCGACCTGAAAAATCGAGAAGATTCCAACCGTAATCACTACATCGTGCACGAGCGCTGCAACTGCACCGATTGCAAAGCGCCACTCAAACCGCCAGGCGACATAAACCAGAATGCCAATCAGTGCATAAAGCATTGCCAGACCGCCCTGGTCAGCTAACTCCTGTCCAACTTTCGGTCCAACAAACTCAACCCGACGCATCTGCACAAAACAGTCACTGACAGAACCGTCATTCCTGGTACACGATTGCAAACCGCCTGCCAGAGATTCAACCAGCACTTCACCATAAGGCTTTCTCAGAGTCTCGATAATCTGGGTGCTCTGCTCAGCAGCCGATCCTGACTCCGGACCCGAAGGCAGCCTAATCAAAACATCGCGATTCGTGCCAAAGTACTGGACTGTTGTATCTTCAATTCCTGTAGCCGCAAGCTCTTCGCGCACATCGTCGACACTAACCTGTTCCCCATAGCGAATTTCGACCAGCGTGCCACCCGTGAAATCGAGCCCAAAATTGATTCCTCGTACCAAAATGGCAGCAAGACAAACAACAACCAGCACACCGGAAACGATGGCCGCGACACGACGACGGCCTAGGAAGTCGATAGCCAGATCTTTTTTTAGAAATTCCATGTTCGCTTTTCCTAAATGGCCAATGCCGAAATTCGGCGCCGACGACCGTAAATCAGGTTAATAACGGTTCGCGTACCAAGTATCGCAGTAAACATTGAGGTAACAATACCGATGCTCAATGTCACTGCAAAGCCCTTGATTGGACCAGTACCGAAGTTGAACAGAACAATCGCGGCGATTAGCGTTGTGATGTTCGCATCGACGATCGTCGAGAACGCACGTTCGTAGCCCACACGAATACTGTTCTGTGGCGTGTTCCTGTTCCGTAGTTCTTCTCGAATTCTTTCGAAAATCAATACATTGGCATCCACAGCGATACCAACCGTTAAGACAATGCCAGCTACTCCTGGCAAAGTCAAAGTTGCCTGAATTGCAGACAGAACTGCAACAATCAGCACCAGATTAAGTGCTAAAGCTAGATTTGCGACCAGTCCAAATATCCGGTAGTAGATGATCATGAACACCAAAACCAGCAAGAATCCGACAATTACGGATTGCAAGCCCTGAAGAATGTTCTGCTGTCCCAGACTTGGGCCGACTGTACGTTCCTCAATAATATCGACCGGCGCCGCCAATGCACCTGCGCGAAGCAGCAACGATAGGTCCCGGGCTTCAGTTACACTGTCAAGCCCCTCAATCTGAAAGCGTCGACCCAATTGGTCGCGAATGACCGGCGCGGTAATGACTTCTTCCACCAGTTCCTTTACGCGTACAGGATTTCCCTGATCGTCAAAAACAATACGACCAGCATCATCGCGTTTGGGTTCTGAACGTGTCTCGATGTACGTCACCGCCATCCGTCGGCCAATGTTCTCGCCCGTCACTTTCTGATTGATCGATGCACCGCGAGAGTCCAGTGTGATACTGACGATTGGACCACCCGTCTGTGTATCCAGACTGGCGGCAGCATCAACGATATTGTCACCAGAATAAATCACTGGTTTTTTGAGTAGTATCTGGGAACCATCGCGCATTTGATAGAGGGCTGAACCTGGCGGTATTGAACCCTGTAATGCTGCGGTCAGATCGTGCTCTTCATCGACCAGTCGAATTTCAAGCGTCGCTGTACGGCCTAGTATGCGTTTCGCCCGCGCAGTATCCTGTACACCTGGCAACTGAATGACGATCCGACTATCACCCTGTCTCTGTACCACCGGCTCCGCAACACCGAGTTCATCAATTCGGTTGCGAAGCGCCACAATATTCTGCTCTATGGCAAAACCCTTCAACTCATCGATTTCGTCTTCACTCATATTGGCGGCAAGATAGAGTTCACCTTCACGTTCAAAGTCCCGTAATTCCAGTTCGGGCAACTCCTCTTCAACTACATCGATCCCGGCGCTTCTTAGCTCTTCATCCCGAAACTTGACTTCAATTCCGCTGCCTGCTTCCATGCGACGGGCCGAAGAGTACCGAACGTTGTTTTCCCGAAGCGTTCGACGAATTGACTCCACGTATCGGTCCTCCGCCCGATTAATTGCGCTATCCAGATCCACTTCCATCAGGAAGTGGACACCACCCCTCAGGTCTAGTCCAAGATACATTGGATGAAGCCCGAGTGAACTCATCCATGCAGGTGCCGACGACACAAGGGTTAGCGCGACGGTGTACCGATTGCCCAGTGCGTCCTGCAGAGCATTGCGTGCCTGAAGCTGCTGCTCCGCGCTTTCAAATCGAACGCGAACACCGCTGTCGTCTGATATCAGGCCAAGTGGAGTTATCTCTTCTCGTTGCAGGGCAGTTTCAACCCGCGCGAGTAATGTCGAGTCGAATCCTGTAGTTCTGGCCGCCCTGATCTGAATTCCAGGGTCATCGCCGAATATATTTGGCAGCGCATAGAAGAATCCCGGAATCAGGACTGCCGCAATCAGAAGATAGCGCCACCAGGTGTTTTGATTCATTTAATTTTGATGGGGATGAGGCTTAATCTTCACCGTCTTGTTCAATTTTCGGTGCTGATTTCTTTTTGCGTTTGCCCTTGCTGGCCTTTCGATCTGCCCAGGCGCGAAATTCACTGATGGTATCTGCAGGAAGTAACTGCGTAACTGCATCACGCTGCAAGAACATCAACGCACCCGGGTGGGTTTCGATTCCGACATAGTTGACAACATGTCCGCCTGTCTCTTTCTCTTCTGAACTCTGCAAGACAGTGATTGTTCCAACTAAACCACCACTGGTCACCACCTCATCGCCAACTTTCAGTGATTGAACTAGTTGTTTGTGCTTCTTTGCCCGCTTTTGTTGCGGGCGAATCAATAGAAAATAGAACAGGACAAAAATCAGAATTAGCGGAACAAGGCTCAAAAATCCGCCTCCTTCACCGCCTGATTGCGCAAGCGCGTCAGATATGAAAAAACTCATTTAGGTTCACCCAGTACAAATTCGGATACAAGCGGTGAATTTTAACATTTCAAAGCCTAGTTCACAACTCGAAATCTGAATTCACCGGATTTTCGGATCAAAGTTTTAATTTTATGAGAAAGGTTTCACACTATTGCAGCGGGACATCGTATGCCCTGCAAAGTTCATCAAATCTTTGATTTTCGATGGAAGTGCGAATTCGCTTCATTAGATCAAGGTAGAACTCAATGTTATGCAGCGTTGCAAGGCGCGCATAAAGTGGTTCATTAATCTGGTACAGATGACGCAGGTAAGCACGAGAAAAATTCTTGCAACATGGACAATTGCAATGCTCATCGAGAGGGCGAGTGTCTTTTCGATATTTCGCATTGCGAATTTTTATCGCACCAGTCGAAGTGAACAACCACCCGTTTCTCGCATTTCTTGTCGGCAGCACGCAGTCAAACATGTCTATACCGCAAGCGACACCATGGACGATATCCTGCGGGGTACCAACACCCATCAAATAGCGAGGCGTCGCATCCGGCATTCTTGGTGCTATGAATTGAAGGATTGAATTCATCTCGTCTTTTGGCTCACCGACCGATAGCCCGCCAATGGCATAACCGTCAAATCCAATTTGCGTCAATCCATCGAGCGACAATTTACGCAGATCTTCATACATACCCCCTTGAATAATTCCAAACAACGCATTTTTGGAACCTTCGAAGGCTTTTTTTGAACGTTCCGCCCAATTTATGGACCGAAGCATGGACGCCTCTGTCTCATCTCTAGTTGCCGGGTATGGTGTGCAATCATCGAAAACCATCGCGATATCAGAGTCAAGTACGCGTTGCACCTGTATTGATTCTTCTGGGCCAAGAAAGATCTTTGCTCCATCAACGGGGGAACGAAACGTAACGCCCCGATCTTCAATTTTTCTTAGTTTTGCAAGACTGAAAACTTGGAAACCACCGGAGTCCGTCAATATTGAACGGTTCCAGCCGATGAATTTATGCAGCCCTCCGTGCTCTTCAATGACATCCAGTCCCGGTCTTAGCATCAGATGAAATGTATTGCCCAAAATTATTCTTGTATCCAATCGTTCCAGATCGCGCGGTTCCATGGTCTTGACTGCACCAATCGTACCCACTGGCATGAATGTGGGGGTCTCAAGACAACTGTGACGCAGCCTGACCTGCCCCCGACGAGCATTACCTTGACTTGTCAATAGAAAAAAGTGCACCATGCGTAAACTTTAAAATTGAAGAAAGATGCCAAAATATTATGTACCAGTCGATGGTGAGCCTCAATCTAGCAACGGAGAAAGAATATGTGCGCTCTGAAGACAACAAAAATTGGATTGATCGGACTCGGTCTGATGGGCAAACCGATGGCACGCAACCTTAAGAAGGCGGGAGCAAATGTAATCGTTTTCAATCGCAGTATTCCAGCACTGAAAGAACTGGAATCTGAAGGGTACGCAACTGCTCACTCTCCAGCCGAAGTTGCAGCAAAGGTGGACATGGTCATATGCATGGTGTCAGACACGC
This sequence comes from Arenicellales bacterium, assembly GCA_965220665.1. GTDB lineage: Bacteria > Pseudomonadota > Gammaproteobacteria > Arenicellales > JAJDZL01 > JAJDZL01. Next base: position 1,883,123 of record CBDCQQ010000005.1, on the reverse strand, counting down.
CAGCTGTCGAATCTGTGTTATTGGGTGATTCAGGTGTCGTTCAAGGAATTCGTGAAGGTTCGGTCGTGATCGACATGGGAACCACTGAAGTTCAGGCAACCCGGAGGTTCGCCGAGAAATTCAATCAAATGTCCGTTGGATATGTCGACGCGCCTGTATCCGGTGGAGAAATTGGTGCGATTGATGGTACCCTATCAATCATGGTTGGTGCGTCCGAGTCGGATATGGAGCGGGTAAAGCCGGTTCTGAATGCACTCGGAAAGAAGGTTACTCATATTGGCGAAATCGGCTGCGGCCAAATTGCAAAAGCTGCCAATCAAATCGTTGTTGGCTTGACCATCGGCGCGGTATCTGAAGCGTTTGCGTTAGCGCAACATGGCGGAGCGAACCTGGACCAGGTATGGAAAGCGCTGAGTGGGGGTTTTGCCGGCTCAAGAATACTGGAGGTTCATGGTCGACGAATGATTGAAGACAATTTTCGACCCGGTGGTACTGCAACAACTCAGAAAAAAGACTTGAATCAAGCACTCGATTTCGCATCAGCAATCGGCATAGAATTGCCGTCTACCCAGCTCTGCCATGATCTCTATGACAGACTCGTTCAGCGTGGCGAGGGCAAGCTCGATCACAGTGCCTTGTTCAGGTTGTATTCGAAGTGATCAGGTAATGGGGTTAGTAGCTGGGGAAGCGACACGGAAGCGTTTTACCCAAATCACCATCATCGCCACCAGTATGAGCGGTACAGTTGCGCCAGCATTCAAAATGTACCAGCCCCAGATATGGTGCAAGACCCCTGACAGGACTGCTGTGCAAGTGACAATGGAAAAGACGCAAAGATCATTGACACCCTGAACAACTGCTTTTTCGCTATCCCGATACGTTTTTGTCAAAAGTGTTGTACCGCCAAGGAATGTGAAGTTCCAACCAAGTCCAAGTAGAACCAATGCAAGGCAGAAAGTCAGAAAACTGTCGCCCAGAACAAATGAAACCAGAATGGAAAGAAAGAGCAAAACCACACCGGCGCCGATAACACTCAAGTCTCCGAATTTCCGAACTAGGTGACCGGTGAAAAAAGACGGTGCAAACATGGAAAAAATATGCCACTGAATGACCAGTGCTGTGAGTCCGAAACTCATGTCGCGAACATCCATCGCTAAGGGTGTCGAAGTCATCAGCAAGTTCATCACCCCGTAACCGACCGTTGCACTGACTACTGCAAGCAGAAATTCTGGCTGCTTTGCAACCTCTCGAAGCGGTCGTTTTTCCTCAATTACATTTGATTTTTTAACTTCTGGCACTTTGAGAAAAGATACCAGAATGAGTGAAATTGAGTAAACCACCGCAAGCGTGTAGTAAGAGCCGGCAAAAGCTGCATCAATGACCGAATTCTTTGTGAACGCAACCAGATTCGGACCAATAAATGCGGCTACAACACTACCCGCTAATACATAGGAAATTGCACGACTGCGATAACTCTCTGTTGAGACATCAGCCGCCGCGAATCGGTAGAATCCACCAAACGCATTTCCGACTCCGATTAATGCGATACCGAAGCAGAACAACATGAAACTTTGTTGGGTAACGGCAAAACCGGACAAACATGCGCCAGAAATGGAAAACACTAGACCAAACTGAAATCCACGTCGGCGACCGATATACTTCATCAATATAGATGCAGGCAATGCAAATCCCATTCCAAATAGGAATACCGCCCCAACCGGGACGGTCGCATACATGGGGTCGGGTGCCAGTGCGAACCCTACTAATGCAGCCGATGCGATTAATACTGCGTTCGCGGTAAAAAGGCAGGCCTGGCACAGCGACAGTATCAGTACATTCAATCGCATATTGGGCAGGGTCGCAGGTTTGTCACTCATGCTATTGTTCGACCTCCATCGACGTAGATTGCCTGACCTGTAATAAAACTGCCACCTGGTGAAAGAAGTAAAATCACCGCTCCCAATATATCTTCAGGTTCCAGCAACCGATTCATTCTAATTTTTGATTTTGCGTATTCTAAGTTGGTGCCTTGTGCGAGAAAAGACCGGGTAAGACTAGTTTCGCACAATGCGGGACTGATTGCATTCGCTGTAATCGAATACTGCGCCCATTCGACTGCCATCACCCGAGTCAGATGAGTCAGTGCTGACTTGCTGGCGGCATAGGCAGCGTAACCGGGATTTGCAACCGAATCTGAAACCGATGCAATATTGATGATTCTCCCGTATCGGTTCGGAATCATATGTTTTACCGCATGCCGACACATTGATAGTGCGGCAGTTACGTTGGTTTCAAGAATATGCGAAAACACCTCTACTGGCATGTCTGTTGCCTCAATGACGGCAAAATCGCCGACGCAATTGACAAATCCATCAATTCGACCCCAGCGAGCGACACAGGAGTCGAACACTGACTCACAATCGCTTTCTTTGGTTGCATCAAATACCTGACTATGAGCAGACGGCAGTTCACAGATTAGTGCTTCAAGTCCTTCCGCGTTCTTGTCAAACAGTGAAAGATGGCACCCTCTGGAAGCCAGTTCAGCGACGATAACGGATCCCAGACCACCTGCGGCACCAGCCACGGCTACGACGCGATTTTGGATGTCAAAAAGTGAACGCAATGCTATACGGTGTTTAACTCAAATCAAGAATGATCTATGGGGTATGAGTGGCGGGTTCTGCTCTTTATGAGAACAATTTTCGCCAGAGATTACATGTTGCGACGATACTTGCCGCCAACTTCAAACAAAGCCGATGTGATTTGACCGACTGAGCAAGAACGCACCGTCGACATCAGTTCAGCGAATACGTTACGTCCCTCCAGTGCTGCTGATTTCAACTCCTCAAGTGCCGCCAGAGACTGTTTGCGATGACGGGCATGAAAGTCATGCAATCTCTCCAATTGAGATATCTTTTCGGCTTCGGTAGATCTGGCAAGTTCGATCGTCGTATCCTGAGAAGCATCCGGGTTCAAAAAGGTGTTTACCCCCACAATTGGCAGGGTTCCATCATGCTTGAGACGCTCATAGTAGAGCGACTGGTCTTGGATGCGACCTCGCTGATAACCAGTTTCCATTGCACCAAGCACACCACCTCGTCTAGATATGGCATCAAATTCGCAAAGTACCGCCTCTTCAACAAGATCGGTTAATTCTTCAAGAATATAACTTCCCTGATTCGGGTTGTCGTTACGCGCCAGACCCCATTCCTTGTTGATAATAAGTTGAATGGCCACTGCGCGACGCACAGACTCCTCGGTCGGTGTCGTGATAGCCTCATCGTACGCATTGGTATGCAGGCTGTTACAGTTGTCATATACGGCTATTAAAGCCTGCAAGGTGGTACGGATGTCATTGAAATCAATTTCCTGTGCATGAAGCGAACGTCCAGAAGTTTGGATGTGGTATTTGAGGCGCTGACTCCTGGCGTTTGCACCATATCGTTCTTTTAACGCCACCGCCCAGATGCGCCTCGCAACCCGTCCCATGACGGTATATTCAGCATCGAGCCCATTGGAGAAGAAAAATGACAGATTCGGTGCGAAATCATCAATGTGCATGCCTCTTGCGAGGTACATTTCCACATAAGTGAACGCATTCGCCAAAGTAAACGCAAGTTGTGAGATGGGGTTTGCGCCAGCTTCCGCAATGTGGTAGCCTGAAATTGATACCGAGTAGAAATTTTTGACTTCATTTTCAATGAAATACTCCTGAATATCTCCCATCAGGCGCAGACTGAACTCGGTTGAGAAAATACAGGTGTTTTGCCCCTGGTCTTCTTTCAGAATATCCGCCTGTACCGTACCTCTCACCTGACGCAGTGCATGTGCTCTGAGATTCTCAGCTTCTTCTGCATTCGGAGCACGGCCCTGTTCGCTTTCAAATGCTTCGATTTGCTGGTCAATGGCGGTATTGAGCAAGAACGCAAGATAGGTTGGCGCGGGACCATTAATTGTCATGGACACCGAAGTGCGTGGGCTGCAAAGATCAAATCCGCTGTACAGTTCCTTCATGTCATCCAGCGTTGCAATCGAGACACCTGAGTTGCCGACCTTTCCAAAAATGTCGGGTCGTTCATCGGGATCGAAGCCGTACAAAGAAACGGAATCAAATGCGGTCGACAACCGCTTCGCCTTCGAGTGACTGGACAAAAGCTTGAATCGGCGATTGGTTTTGGAAGGTCCACCTTCACCGGCAAACATGCGAGTAGGATCTTCGTCTTCGCGCTTGAATGGAAACACACCGCCTGTAAAAGGAAAAGTACCAGGCAAATTTTCCACCATCAGCCATGTAAGCAGATCGCCGTGATCGGAAAAACGCGGTAAGGCAATTTTTGGCACCCGCGTGCCGGAAATGGTTTCTGTATACCTGGATTCGTTCATTTCCTGCCGATAGGTAGAAACTGTCGATTGCCAGTCATTGAGCACCTGAGCAGAAAATTCTTCGACTCCGGCCTCTCTACTCCGCAAAGCTTCCCGCAATGCTGTGCATTCTTGAGTGTCAGTCTCTCCAATCATTTCCAGTGCGGCATTCAACTGCTGAATTTCTCTCACCAGTTGTGCCTGTGCCCCGACATTACTGCGATAGCCTCTGGCTGTCGCAGAAATTTCCGCGAGATACCCACCCCGTTCGCTGGGAATCACACCCGCGCGAGTCGAAGAAAATTTGGATTCTGCCAGTGGTGGGAAGCGACTGTTTTTTGCTGGAACGCCCAGCAGATCAACAATCTCCTGATAAAGCGCTGTTATGCCGTCGTCGTTAAATCGGGAGGAAATTGTGCCAAAAACAGGCATTTCAGTGTAAATCTGATCAAACGCCAATTGATTTCTCTGTACCTGTCGACACACATCCCGGTAAGCATCCTCTGCGCCTCTGGTATCAAATTTGTTAATTGCCACCATGTCTGCGAAGTCTAGCATATCGATTTTCTCAAGCTGACTTGCCGACCCATATTCAGGCGTCATCACATAAATTGTGCGATCAACATAAGAAACAATTCCCGTATCCCCTTGACCGATACCAGGTGTTTCCACGATGATAAGATCGAAATTCCAATTCTTGCAGGCCTTGATTACATCATCTAAACACCCGGGTACACCTCCGCTCGCATCTCGGGTGGCTATCGAACGAAAATAGATCTGATCGGAATCTGCAGCATTCATGCGAATTCGATCACCAAGCAGCGCACCTCCAGTTTTCTTACGGCTGGGATCGACCGCTAAGATTGCAACCCTAGTGTTTGCTTCGCCATAAAGCCGAATTCTACGCACCAGTTCATCAGTCAGCGACGACTTGCCTGAACCACCAGTTCCTGTAATCCCTAAAATTGGAGTCCCGCTACCGACTGTAGTCATCTTTCGAACAAAATTGACGGCTTCAGAGGAGCCTCTTTCAAGCGCACTGATCAATACAGCGAGGTCAATAAAGTCTCCACGCTGCAATCTGTCAGTCAAAATTTCGCTTTGCTGTCGCGGTTTGGTACGACAAATCTTGAGCATTTCATCAATCATGCCCTGCAGACCCATCTGCTGACCGTCTTCTGGAGAGAAAATGCGGGTGACACCATACTGGTGCAACTCTTCAATTTCGTGGGGTACGATTACACCACCCCCACCGCCGAACACCTGAATGTCTGGGCGTCCGAGTTCTTCCAGCATGTCCAATATGTACTTGAAGTACTCGATATGACCACCTTGATAGGAACTGACTGCGATTCCATCAACGTCTTCCTGAACTGCGGCGGTTACAACCTCGCGAACTGATCGGTTATGCCCCAGATGAATCACTTCGGCACCGGAACTTTGCAGGATTCGGCGCATCACATTTATCGCCGCATCATGACCATCGAACAAGCTGGTTGCGGTTATAAATCGCAACGGCCCTAGATTCAGCGCCTCATCATGAACAGACCTGACTTTTGCAGCCGCTACAGCCATCTTTGCAATATTTTCCTACTCACTTTAAGTTTCATCGGATACAAGCTCTGGTGCTCAATTTGAACCCATTTTTGATCCAAACTGTTATTTTAACAGACATCAATCAGTCTCAATTCCCATAATAAACCGTTGTGAATTTCTTTGAGTCAGGCACTATCTTGATGTCTGGTTTAACCTTTCAATTTGTTGAACCACCCGATTATTCAAAGACAGATAATAGATTTGACAACGTAACTGTAACCACTCACCCCTCGTTCAGGTCGAACGGACAGGTGGCGACGATACCAAATGAACTGGAACCCGCCGCGAACTAACGATTGCAAACTATACGATGGATGCCTTGGACGGGAATCAGTGGCAAAACCAGTCCGTTCAATTTCATCAAAACGGCCATGGCTCGTGCAGCTGTGTCTGATATTTACAGACCCGGTTCCGGTGCTGCAAAAAAGGTGGACAATTGTGCTGGATTCCAACTGCCATCTTGGTGGTTGTGCTATGATGTCGCATTCAATTTCCATCTATTTGCGCAAATCAACCGAATTCAAGCACCGTAATTCAGGTAAACAGCTATGAAAAAGGAAAGCCAATCCGCTTCAGACAAAAGAATCAGAAAATTGAATGAGCGATATGCTGAACTTCAAGTTGAGGTGGCTCAGTTGAAGAAGGAAAACGAAAAACGGATCAAAGAAACGAAAGAAATGATCAAAGAGAACAGCAAACAGATTGGTGGACTCGGAAACAAGTTCGGCGGCTATACCGAAGAGATGGCGAGGCCTTCCATCAGACGAATACTGGAGAAGCGTTTTGAAGCCGACTTTCTGGGATCGATCCGATTCAGGAACACTAAGGAAATGGAGGTTCTGGAAATCGATGCCTGGGGGCTCAGCCGCAACGGCTCGGGTGCGGCGTACATTGTGGAGACAAAGAGCAAGTATCGCGACGGGCACATTGAGCAGGTATTGCAACTGGTGGAGCGATTTCGGTACTATATGTCAGACTATGAGAAACGGGCCGTGTACCCGATGCTGGCTGTAGTGGAAATCAGTGAGGAGGACCGCAGGAAAGTCTGGAATGCGGGGATTCATTTGATCGATATCAATGACGGCGTCTTCAAGTATGCGATGCCGCCGGAGGACTTTGTAGCGAACGGCTATCACGGGATGTACGGGGTGCAAAGGGGCGTGCCACATTTGCGGCTGGTTGTTGGCGGCAATCAGAAACAACGCGGTGCCGGGTGACTGACGCTTTCTGCGTTGTACTAGACCGGCCCGCGGTTGAGGAATAGTTATTGCGCTGATTTGGCAGCAGGATTGTCAGGTGCGAGTGAAAACCCTGCACAATCTGATTGATTTGCCACTCAAGTCCCGAAGATTGACTGAAATGAAATTTTCTTGTAACTTATGGAATCTGTATATGGAGTCCTCTCACCCTCGCATTTGGAATAGGTTTTTCGTGCGCCGTGGCGATAGAGGCCTGTGGCGGCACCCATTTTGGAGGCGCAAGTCGTTACTTGACAACAACAAATTCTAACGGTAGCAGTGTCAGAATCAATGTCCTGGAATGTTAGAACGGAACAGTTCTGTCGAAAACTGAACCTGAAAATTCCAATTCTTTTGGCCCCGATGGCCGGTGCCTGCCCCGTCTCCCTTTCAAGTGCTGTTGCTAGAGAAGGCGGGCTCGGCGCGTGCGGCGTTTTGCTAATGCAACCGTCTGCGATTATTGACTGGGCAAAGCAGTTCCGATCGGAATCGAACGGCCTATTTCAGATGAACAACTGGATTCCAGACCCTACACCGGTTAGAGATGAAATCCACGAACAACAGATTCGAGACTTTTTGGCAAATTGGCATCCCGACTCAGGGTCCGCCGGACCGATACTCGCAACACCTGATTTTGAAGAGCAGTGTGAGGCAATGCTGCAAGTCCAGCCTGCTGCTATTTCTTCAATCATGGGAGTTTATCCTCCTCCCTTTGTAGAGCGGATGAAGAAGTCTGGAATTTACTGGCTGGCGACCGCAACAACCGTTGAAGAAGCAAAGCTTGCCGTGAGTATGGGTGCCGACGCAGTCGTAGCGCAAGGATTTGAAGCAGGCGGACATCGAGGTACCTACGTGGCGGGAGACGCTCAGCGTGCGGCGGGTGGATTAATATCAATATTGCCAGCAATTGTCGACTCCGTGAATGTTCCCGTTGTCGCTACAGGTGGTATTGCTGACGGTCGTGGAATTGCAGCGGCAATCACACTTGGTGCTTCAGCGGTTCAAATTGGCACCGGGTTCTTGCGCACTCCGGAAGCGGGCATTCCGTCTGCGTGGTCTGATGCGATTGGTACTACAATGCCGAATCACACGATCCTGACACGCGCATATTCGGGTCGATTAGGGCGCTCTATCGCAACAGATTATGCGAAATCTGCGGAATCTGTCGATGCACCTGAACCCGCACCTTACCCCATACAGCGAGGGCTCACAGGCAGTATGACGGGCCAAGCAAGGCGCGACAACGATTTGGCAAGGATGCAGGCGTGGACAGGGCAGTCCGGTTTTCTATCGTCTGCTGAACCAGCTGGACAACTCATTGCCAGACTTTGGGATGATGCACAAAAACTGCTTCCCTGAAATCGCTATGATTCATTCAGTAGATTGAACAGGTAATCGGGTACACATTGCAGTAATGACCAGTAAAATTTCTGTCAACGTCGTTTTTTAGATGAAAGATCCAAACAAACCAACTTTCATCCCAGTCAACTCGAATTACGAACACGAAGTTAGATCAAGCTTCAATTTGCAGGGAATCATGCAATTACTGGGTGCAACGATGCGCACGGTCGAACCGGGCTATTGTGTGATCGACTTGCCTTTCAATTCCCAATTGACACAGCAGGACGGCTTTTTTCACGCTGGTTCTACGAGTACGATTGCGGATTCGGCCGGTGGTTACGCGGCGTACTCACTCATGCCAGCGGGTCACCGAGTCTTGACAGTTGAATTCAAGATTAATCTGCTGGCACCTGCGGATGGTGAGTTACTTTCAGCAGAAGCGACGGTCATCAAAGCGGGTCGTACCCTTACAGCGGCGACCATCAATGTCCACTGCACCAAAAACTCCAATACAACGCTCTGTGCGATCATGCAGCAGACAACGATTTGTATTGCTCCGCCACGAAACTGACTCATCCGCAGTTGGGAATGAGTTGTTCAATCATTTTCCGGTCTGAATAATTAAATTCAAAGATGCCTTCAATCTGCTCGGAATCGAATGAATACCCAAATATACTGGAGTCGAGCGAATTCAATTGTCCAAGCAGACGAAGCACCCAGGCATAATCATCCGAACCCAGACCGTGGTAGAACACCAGCAAACCGGACTGAGTGTTTGAAAGAGCCAGCCATTGGTTGGTAAACTCACCTTCCTCGGATATCAGTCGAACCTCTCTAGTTGAGGAATTCGTCGCCATAGGTCGATGCGTGAGCAAAATAAATATTCCAGGTTTGCAGTTGATAGTCACCATTGGTGTCAGAATTGAATCAGGCATTAGCTGGCGCCCCGCACAGGTAATGGATCGTTCCGGGGTAATCATTACACATTTTTCCGATTGAATGGGGTCTGGACCAATATGATCGCTGGTGCCTGCAAGAACAGGCAAACTGAAAATCAATGACGCAATCGCACTTGCAGTTAAGTGCCAAAATTGAATCGCAGAACCTGAAAATGATCGTAACAACATGGGTAGAAAATAAACTAAGGGTTGGCGCAAAAATAACTTGATGGATTTAGTCGGCGACGGGTGAAATCGGGTCGTTAATAAGATGTGGGCTTGATGGTGTAATTCCACTGCGGAATATGTTTGTCATTGACACAATTGAGTGCTTTCATCTGCTGATCGGTGATTTTAATGCCTTTGTCGTAAACGGTTTCCACCAAATGCGCGGTGACGCTCAGGCCCGTTTGGGTTGTCGTCGTCCTCAGGTATTGAAGGATGACATCAACGTGCTCCAGCACCACGCCCGCCCAATGTTTGGACACCTCGGAGAAAAGGCGGTGTTCAATGGGATTCCATTTTGATGCGCCGGAAGGATAGTGAGCCACCGTGACCTGAATGTTGAACGGATCGGCAACGAGGTGCTGCAGATTGAATTTCCAGGCGCGGGGCCGACAGCCGTTGCTGCCCCCGGCATCTGCGAGAATCACGATCTCAGTGGCATCGGGATATCGCTCGAGACCTTCAGACTGCCACCATTGGGCAATGCAATCGACCGCAAACTGCGGCGTGTCGTGCGAACAGCCCACATAGAAACTTCCAGCATTGGCCTGCAGATCGTAAATGCCATAAGGCACGACAATTCCGTCGGCGAGTGAACGGAAATCATGATCGTTGACAGGCTCTGGCGTCCGTCCCCACTTGGCGCCAGGATTTTTAAACCGCCCGACCAGTTCTTTCTTCCTGCTGTCAACACTAATCAGCGGGATACCCTGATGCTGGCATTCACTGCGGATGCCGGCAATCTTCTGAAACTGTTCATCCCGCTGCAGAGGTGAACATGAAGCGATGCGCTTATGGTTCACGCGGAGCGCATAACCGATCGACTTCAGCAGCCGTGAAACCGTGCGCGCACCAATGACAATCCCATAATGAGCCAGTTGCCGTGCAACGGTTTCTGTGGTTCGCCGGGTCCATAACTGCCCGCTGACCGGACAGCCAGCCGTGTCGTCTTCCATCAGTTGAGTGAGCAGCCCGATCAGGCCAGCGTTTTTTTTTCAACGGCCCTGCGTCCGCCGCCAGGCTGCCGGATGCGATTCGGATCCAACCCGCCTGTCAACAGCTGTCGGCGACCGGTTGCAACCGTCGCTGCGGAGATTCCCAAAGCGCTGGCCACCCTTCGGTCCCCGCCATGACCGTAACGCAGCTGCGTAATAAACACTTATCCGAACGCGTAGTAAACACTTATCCGAACGCGGAATAAACCTAATCCGAACACGGAATAAACACTTATCCGAACGCGGAATAAACCTAATCCGAACGCGCAGTACGGCTGATCTGCAGGATGCTGGAGGTCGGTTTTTCGGCGGCGGTTTCTGTCAGTGCAATTTGACTATTGCAGGCGTTTTTCGTATCAATCGCAGTTTTAAGTGGCGATTGAAGTCAGGGAGGCGTCAGATGACGAGAAGGAGAATTCCGATGAGAAAACATAAACAGATACTCAGGCTGCATCACGAAAACGGCTGGCCGATGCGGCGCATTGCCGAGGTGCTTGATGCGGGTACCGCGACGGTTCACAACGTGCTGGCCCAGGCCCGGCGGGCCGGTGTGAGCTGGCCGCAGGCCGAGGGCATGGATGAGGCTGAGCTGATGCGGATTTTATATCCGAGGTCCGGGTGCGCCGGGCGCGCCGATGAGGTGGATTATGCCTGGGTGCGCGGTCAGCTGGGTCTGAAGTCGGTGACGTTGAAGCTTTTGTGGCAGGAGCTTTGCGAACGGCAGGGCTACGCCCACAGCTACGCCTGGTTCTGCCGCTGCTACAATGCATGGGCGAAAGAGGGGCGGCGCTCGATGCGCATGGATCATGTGCCGGGCGACATGGCCTATGTGGATTACTCGGGCCTGACTGCTGCGGTTGGCGTGCGCAGGGCGCAGATTTTCGTCGGTGCGCTGGGGGTGTCGCATTACACCTATGCGCGTGCGGCGTGGACGCAGGGTCTTGAGGACTGGCTTGCGTGCAACACGCAGATGCTGGAATATTTTGGCGGGGCGCCGAACCTGATCGTGCCGGACAACCTGAAAAGTGCGGTCAGCAAAGCCTGCCGTTACGATCCGGATGCCAACGGCGTCTACCAGCAGTGGGCGGCACACTACGATGTGGCGGTGATGCCGGCGCGGCCGTATCGTCCAAAGGACAAGGCGATTGTGGAAAATGCGGTGCAGCAGGTTCAGCGGTGGGTTCTGGCGCCGCTTCGCAATCAGCGCTTCGAGAGACTTTCGCAGCTGAACCAGGCGGTCCGCGGCCGGATCGAGCAGCTCAACGAGCGGCCGTTTTCGGATCGTCCGGGCAGCCGCCGGGAGATCTTCGAGTCGGTTGACCGGCCGGCTCTGCGGCCGCTGCCGCTGGCACCGTTTCATGCACTTGACATCAGAACCGCAAAAGTCGGTTGCGACTATCACGTCCAGTATGCCCGGCACTGGTATTCGGTGCCCCACGAGCTGGTCGGCAAAGCGGTTGAGATCCGCGCCGATGCCGATGTGGTGACGGTGTTTTTCAAGGGCCGGCAGGTGTGCATGCATGTCAGACAGCCGCAGCATGGGCACTCGACTGTGGATTCGCACATGCCCAGGGCGCATGAGTTCATGCACAAATGGACGGCCGAGCGCATCGAGGGCTGGGCCGCCGAGGTGGGCGAGGACTGCCGCGCGTTCGTGCAGGCAAGAATCAGCGAGGCGCGGCATGTCCAGCAGGTCAGCCGCAAGGCGCTGGGGCTGCTGTCGCTGAGCCGCGAATACGACAATGTGCGCCTCAATGCGGCCTGCCGCATCGCCAACCAGCAGGGACTGAGCCGTCTCGCACAGATTCGGGAGATTCTGACAAATGGCGCCGACCTGCGATGCCAGTCCGCCGAGCTGGATCTGCAGCTGCCGCAGGATCACGAAAACCTGCGCGGCGCAGACCAGTTCAAGTGAGGGGTGCATGATGAACAGACAGGTACTGACCAATCTGAGGAAGCTGTCGCTGGGATCGATGTCGCAGGCGCTGGAACACCAGCTTGAGCAGCCCGGCACTTATGAGGATCTCGGGTTCACTGAACGGCTGGGTCTGCTGGTCGATCACGAACTGCAGTGCCGACATCAGCGCCGCCTGCAGCGGCTGATCAAAGGCGCCGGTTTCCGCCTCGCCGCAAGCCTCGACGACATTGACTACCGCGCGTCGCGCGGCCTCAGCCGCCAGCAGATCGCCGAGCTGGGCCATTGCGGCTGGATCGAAAAAGCCCAGAACCTGCTGATCACCGGACCGTGCGGTTCGGGAAAATCGCATGTGGCCTGCGCACTCGGACGCTCGGCGTGCCTGCTCAATCACGACGTGCGCTACCTGCGTCTGCCGTCGCTGCTGTCGCAGTTCGACCAGGCCAGAGCCACCGGTTCGTATCATCAGTTCATCCAGCGCCTCGGCCAGGTGTCGCTGGTGATCATCGACGACTGGGGCCTGCAGCCGCTGACGGCGGCCGACCGGCGCGACCTGATGGAACTGATGGATGTGCGCTACGGACGCCGCTCGGTCGCCATGGTCAGCCAGCTGCCGGTCGACAGCTGGCATTCAGCCATCGGCGACCCGACGCTGGCCGATGCCATCTTGGACCGGCTGATTCACAATGCCCACCGCATTGCGCTGCAGGGCGAGTCGATGAGAAAACGAAACGCACTGGAACCGGCGGCGACGCATGAGCCAGGCCCCGCATAATAAGTCCATTACCAACCCTGTGAAAAATTCCCTACGGCAAGTTCAAGCGTGCAGGCACGCTTGCCTACGGGTTTTTTAACAGGGTTGCCAACCGACTTATTTACGCTCCTTGGCATATTGAACGCTGATTCTGACTTGACATCGGGAGGTGTTTCATCGTTAAATAAGAGACTGAAAAAGACACTGAGAAAGACACTGCCGGTTCCGAAAACAGGTGCCGCGTTCAGATAACTGTTTATTCCATGTTCGGATAACTTTATTCGGCGTTCGGATTAAGTAGAATACGCACGCAGCGACTCCAGTCCGGCAAACAGCCGCCGCTGACGCTCATCCAGCAGACCGAACAGCGCCGCTGCCGCGGTGTCCACACGGTTGTCCCGATAGACATCCGACGGCAACTCAGGCAATCCGTCCGCACTGAGGATCTGCCGGGCATGCAGCTGCTTTTTGCGCTGCACCGGATCCACACTGCAATACACAATATGACCGTCCGCCTCGGCCCGGACCACGCGTCCGTCCCGGGTGAGTTTATACAGCGTGCCGTATGCCTCAACGCCGACCAGCCCGCTCAGCTCGCGGGCCCGATACCCGGCACTTGAGTTGTGGGTCAGATACGCGGCTGTTGACATCAGCGAGCCGCGGCTCGAGAAACGGATGCCGTCATGATTCCAAAGGCCGTATTCGTCGTAGCCGGCCAGTTCATCCAGCGTGTAGTAGCGTCCGCAGTGCGAATAACTGGAACGGCAGCCGGCCTGTACGAGTTTGCGGCACACCGTGCGGTGGCTGGGCGAGCCGAGTGCGGCTGCAATTTCCGGCAAAGAGGCCACGATGTGATGATGCAGCAGCTCGATGACGGGCTGTGTGGTGAAAGTATGGGTTCTCATGGCGGTTCCTATATGACATAATGGTACATTCGTATATCTCATTATGTCATAATAAAGCCATCCGCATCGGTCGGTAATGCGAATATTGTATAAAATCGACGATCGGATACACACCAGTTCGAGTAAAACGGTGGCGTGTATATGGCAGATCGGGGTGATCTGCCCAAAATACGGCTAAATGAGAGCCAATATTTGCAAGTTATTTATTCGCCAGCCCTAAGAATAAAGATAAGTGCTCATGTGCGTCGCGTTTATACCATCCCGCACCTTAATTTTATGAGTTTACGTGGACTCAACTCCGAAAGAGAACTCATCGAATGCGATTGCACAAAGAAGACGCCTCACACTGCATTTAGATTCTCGCGAGGCGAATGGAACTCTGCCGAATTTATATAATGGCCAGTAGATTGAACAAATGTTCGATTTTTCAATTCAACACGGATATTTCTCTATATTCTTGCACACCCAGCGGCAAAGGATGCTATCTGTTTCACCCTTTGCTGGCAGACCGTTTATTTAGCAATGATGGCGCATCCCGATTAATATGAGTACTTCGCATGCGACACTAAATTTCGGATTGGGCGAAACCGTCGACCTGCTTCGCTCAAGCGTACAGGAATTTGCTCAGGAGCAAATCGCACCGCTTGCTGCCGAAATTGATCAGTCGAATGAATTCCCATCCCATTTGTGGTTAGCGATGGGTGACTTGGGTCTGCTAGGTATAACCGTCAGCGAACGATTTGGTGGAGCCGGAATGGGCTATCTCGAGCACGTAGTCGCTATGGAAGAAATAAGCCGTGCATCAGCCTCGGTTGGGCTTTCATATGGTGCACATTCAAACCTGGCAGTGAACCAGATATACAGAAACGGTACCGACGAGCAACGAAATCGGTACCTACCTAAACTCATTAGTGGCGAACATGTCGGCGCGCTCGCTATGACAGAACCCAATTCCGGGTCCGACGTCGTGAGTATGCGTCTGCAAGCCGTTGCTGAAGATGACCGCTTTGTGTTGAACGGCAACAAGATGTGGATTACGAATGGCCCTGACGCTGATGTACTGGTCGTTTATGCCAAAACAGACCCACGGGAAGGAAGCCGCGGAATAACCGCTTTTCTGATCGAACGCGAGTTTGACGGATTTTCGACAGCGCAGAAACTGGACAAACTCGGTATGCGGGGCTCCAACACCTGTGAGTTGATATTCGAAAATTGTGCGGTGCCTCAGGAAAATGTATTGGGTGAAGTTGGTGGTGGCGTTCGTGTCCTCATGAGCGGTCTGGATTACGAACGAGTTGTTTTGGCAGGCGGTCCGCTCGGCATCATGCAGGCCTGCCTCGACGCTGTTGTACCTTACGTGCACGAGCGGAAGCAATTTGGTAGGAGTATTGGCGAGTTTCAATTCATTCAGGGCAAAATGGCCGATATGTACACTTTCCTGAATGCCTCTCGTGCCTACGCCTACGCAGTAGCCAAAGCCTGTGATCGCGGCGAAACAACCAGAAAAGATGCCGCGGGGGCGATTCTGTTTACAGCAGAAAGAGCGACTGAATGCGCATTACAGGCAATTCAGGCACTCGGTGCCATGGGTTACATTAACGAAATGCCCACTGGCCGTCTACTTAGAGATGCCAAACTCTATGAAATTGGTGCAGGAACCAGCGAAATTCGTCGCATGCTTATCGGACGAGAACTATTTGAAGAAACCGCTTAATTCACTTATTTACTCAAAAGGGACAACATCAATGGAAAATTCATCCGTCGTCGTTACAGGATTGGCCCGAACACCGATTGGTGGTTTTCAGGGTCGGCTCTCTCCACTGACCGCGCCACAGATCGGATCTGCCTCGATTCGAGCAGCACTTGAAGATTCTGACATCTCGGGGTCCGATGTTGATGAAGTGCTAATGGGCTGCGTGCTGCCAGCGGGGATTGGTCAGGCGCCTGCACGGCAAGCAGCTCTTGCCGCAGGTATTCCTAAATCCGTTGGGTGCACAACGGTCAACAAAATGTGCGGTTCTGGCATGAAGACAGTCATGCTCGGTTACGACTCGATCGTTGCGGGTACCAACTCTGTCGTCGCGACAGGCGGTCTAGAAAGCATGAGCAATGCTCCCTATATACTGCCCAAGGCGAGAGGTGGTTTTCGCATGGGACATAACCAGGTTCTCGATCATATGTTTGCTGACGGTCTTGAAGATGCGTACCAGAAGGGTGCACTGATGGGAGAGTTCGCTGAAGACTGTGCCGAGTCTTATCAGTTCAGTCGGGAGGCACAGGATGAATTTGCAATTGAATCCTTGACCAGAGCGCAGAAGGCAACCCAAAGTGGCACATTTGAACGGGAAATCACACCTGTTCAAGTTTCTACGAGAAAAGAAACTTATGAAGTGACAAATGATGAACAGCCTGAAACAACCAATTCTGAAAAAATTCCATTTCTTAGACCTGCATTTCGTAAAAACGGTAGCGTTACTGCTGCCAATTCCAGCTCAATTTCAGATGGCGGCGCAACCGTAGTCTTGATGTCGGAGGCTGAAGCCCAACGCCGCGATAAGCCAATTAAAGCGCGGCTGGTTGGGCACACCACTTTTGCCGCAGAACCCAATCTTTTTCCAACTGCACCAATCGGTGCGATCAGAAAATTACTCGAAAAACTCAACTGGTCAGTCGATGATATTGATCTTTTTGAAGTCAACGAGGCATTTGCAGTTGTTACGATGGCGGCAATGCACAGTTTGAAGATTCCGCATGATCGGATGAATATTCATGGTGGCGCTTGTGCACTGGGCCATCCTGTTGGTGCCTCAGGCACCCGAATCCTGGTTACTTTGATTGCAGCGATGGAACGATACGATCTAAAGCAAGGTGTTGCCTCGCTTTGCATCGGCGGTGGTGAAGCTACAGCGATTGGCGTAGTGCGTACCTAGTATCGCCCAGTTCTTTCGCGAGGCTCTCAAAAGTGAACAAAACAGTTGATTTTTTCTTCGATTTCTCTTCACCATACGGATATTTTTCAAGTGAGGTGATGGACGAGTTTTCACAGCGCTGCAGCTGTGAAATCATCTGGCGCCCATATGTCATGGGTGCAGTCATGAAAGTTACAGGCCGAAAACCCCTGGTTCAGATTCCGATGATTGATCAGTACAGTGCTCGAGACTTGGATCGCGTTGCTCGCTTTCACCGAATTGAATTTTCAGCTCCAAGCGTATTTCCCGTTTCAAGTGTTGCACCCTCCCGCGTGTATTACTGGATTAGAGATGAGTACGGTTCGGAAATGGCCAAACAGTTCGCCCAAGCAATTTTCCGCGCGTATTTTGTCAGGAATTTGAACATTTCAAAACCACCGACTGTCGTCGAAGTAGCCACCTGTTTGGGTTTTGATGCCGATGCGGTAAACGACGCACTTGAGAATCCAGACATCAAACTTAAAGTTCGCGAAGAAACCGACAGGGCTATTGAACGAGGTGTTTTTGGTTCACCTTTTTTCATTGTTGACGACGAGCCATTCTGGGGACACGACCGTCTCAATCATGTTGAGTCGTGGCTTGAATCAGGAGGGTGGTAGTTAAGGGGTTTAACCCCACTACCCAAAATCATGCCAGTAATTCCATCAAACATCAATAAAAATAGCCCTGAGTTTGCCGGTCGATACCAAGCAATGTCGACCTTGGTAGAAGACCTCAACCAAACACTTGCTGCCATTCAGGTTGGAGGCAGCGAGAGCGCCCGCCAAAAGCATCAATCACGTGGAAAGTTACTGGCCCGAGATCGAATTCGACTACTGTTGGATCGCGGCTCCCCCTTTCTGGAAGTGGCGCCATATGCTGCATATGAGATGTATGACGACAACGTTCCTGCAGCTGGGATTGTAACTGGCATCGGATCAATTCAAGGTCGGGAGTGTATGATCTTTGCTAATGATGCGACAGTCAAGGGTGGAACCTATTACCCCATGACCGTTAAAAAACACCTGCGCGCTCAGGAAGTCGCATCACAAAACAATCTACCCTGTATATATTTGGTTGATTCAGGCGGTGCTTTTCTTCCGAGGCAGGATGATGTTTTCCCGGATAGAGAGCACTTCGGACGCATATTTTTCAATCAAGCCACAATGTCAGCGGCCGGAATCCCTCAGATTGCTGCGGTCATGGGCTCTTGTACCGCTGGCGGTGCCTATGTACCGTCAATGTGCGATGAATCCATAATCGTCCGCGGTCAGGGCACAATATTCTTGGGTGGACCACCGCTTGTCAAAGCTGCAACGGGTGAATCGGTCACGGCTGAAGAACTCGGAGGGGCAGATGTCCACTCTCGTGAGTCAGGCATCACCGATCACTGTGCTGATGACGATGAACACGCCCTTTCGATGATCAGGGATATTGTGGCCACATTAAATCGTCCGAAACGCCTGAACATAGAAGTTCAGGCTCCCCGGGAGCCACTATATGAGGCAAGTGACTTGTATGGTATTGTGCCTACTGACCTCAGACAGTCATATGATGTACGGGAGGTTATTGCTCGAATTGTAGACGGAAGTGAATTTCATGAATTCAAACGGCTTTATGGTGAGACTCTGGTGTGTGGATTTGCTCACCTGATGGGCTACCCAATCGGAATTGTTGCAAACAAGGGCATTCTATATTCTGAATCAGCGTTGAAAGCGGCTCACTTCATCGAACTTTGTTGTCAACGAAATGTGCCATTGATTTTTCTACAGAATATTGCCGGATTCATGGTCGGAAAGAAATATGAAGCGGGTGGAATAGCCAAAGATGGAGCGAAGATGGTAACGGCTGTCGCCTGTGCAAAAGTGCCAAAACTTACAATCATTATCGGTGGCAGCTTTGGAGCAGGAAATTATGCAATGTGTGGGCGCGCGTATTCGCCCCGCTTTCTATGGATGTGGCCCAATGCAAGAATATCAGTAATGGGTGGAGAACAGGCTGGCAACGTTCTAACCCAAGTACGAGCTGATAGTGTGAAAGGTGACCCGTGGCCTGAATCAGAGCAACAAAAGTTCAAGCAGACAATTTTGGATCAGTATGAAAATGAAGGTCGACCCTACTATTCCAGCGCGAGGCTCTGGGATGATGGAATCATTGATCCGGCAGACACTCGAACAGTATTGGGGCTGGCGCTTTCAGCAGCATATAACGCTCCGGATGAATCAACCCGATTCGGAATTTTTAGAATGTAACCGCAATCATGCCCACCCAACAGTTCGAAACAATCAAACTTGATGTAAGCCCGCAGGGGATCTGTACACTGCTGTTGAATCGTCCCAAAGTCCACAATGCTTTTGACGAATTCATGATTGAAGACATTACGAATGCTCTTCAGCAATTGCGGGCCAATGAAGCAGTCAGAATTCTTTGCATAAAAGGAGCTGGCGCGAGTTTTTGCGCTGGTGCAAATTTGAACTGGATGCAACGAACAGCTGAATATGCTCAGGAGGAAAACTATCGCGATGCCATGCACATGGCCAACATGATGAATTCGCTGTATAGTTTCCCGAAACCCTCTGTAGCGGTTGCCCATGGTGCAGTATATGGAGGTGGGGTGGGTCTAATCGCCTGCTGTGATATTGTGTTGGCCGAAAGCTCTACTGTCTTCAGTTTGTCTGAGGTGAAACTTGGATTGATTCCTGCGGTCATCGGTCCATACGTCGTCAATGCCATGGGAACGCGAAGCGCGAAACGCTACATTTTGACTGGTGAAAGATTCAATGCTTCTGCAGCTTGCCGTTCGGGATTGGTTCACGAATCTATTGATGCTGAATTACTCGGGGAATCTGAAGCTGAAATAATGCGTGAACTTCTTTCTTGCGGACCCGATGCCCAAAAGGTGGCGAAGAGTCTTGTCATTGAAAAATTTTCACCATCAATGGGCGAAGATATTCAAGAACACACTGCTGCCTTAATTTCAAAAATCAGAGCGTCCGAAGAAGGAAAGGAAGGCGTCGGTGCCTTTCTTGAAAAGCGATCTCCTGCCTGGCGAAAGCACTAAATGGATTGAACAGTTGTTTCGCAAACTACTGATTGCCAACCGCGGTGAGATCGCCTGTCGGATCATTCGAACTGCACAACATCTCAATATTCCTGTTTCGACAGTCTACTCTGACGCAGACCGAGATGCCCTACACACTTCATTGGCGGATGAATCGGTGTACCTTGGTGCGTCTCGCCCTTCTGAGAGTTATCTAAATGTCGACCGAATAATTGAAGCGGCCAAAATGGTGAGTGCGGACGCGCTTCATCCTGGCTATGGATTTTTATCTGAGAATAGCATTCTGGCTAAAGCTTGTGAAAATGAAAACATCGAATTCATTGGTCCGTCTTCACAAGTAATCGATTGCATGGCATCGAAAGCGCAAGCAGCTGCAATTGCAGTTGAAGCTGGTGTGCCTGTGTTGCCTGGTTTTCGAGAAACTGAAAATAGCGATGACAGCTTAGCCAAGCTGGCACAAACCATTGGTTTTCCAGTATTACTCAAAGCTGCGCTAGGAGGCGGAGGGCGGGGAATGAGCATCGTTCACTCTGAGCCCCAGTTAGTCGAGAGTTTAGCCGCAGTGAAAGCTCAGGCTAAAGAATTCTTTGGCAACGATCTCATCATCATTGAAAAGTATCTTAATCCCGCCCGACACGTTGAGGTTCAAATAGCAGCCGACAAACATGGGAATGCCGTCCACCTGTTTGACCGAGACTGTTCTACCCAGCGCCGATATCAGAAAATTGTGGAGGAGGCTCCAGCACCACAAATTGACCAGAATACGCGAGAG
This sequence comes from Arenicellales bacterium, assembly GCA_965220665.1. Classification (GTDB taxonomy): domain Bacteria; phylum Pseudomonadota; class Gammaproteobacteria; order Arenicellales; family JAJDZL01; genus JAJDZL01. The sequence continues at coordinate 1,862,073 of CBDCQQ010000005.1, read as the reverse complement.
CGAATGTACGCAGCTGCGATATCCCTCACCAGAGCCCTCGATTACCACAGCGTTGGAACCGTCGAGTTTTTACTGGCTGACAATGAATTCTACTTTATGGAGATGAATACTCGACTTCAGGTTGAGCATCCAGTAACCGAGCAGGTTACGGGAGTCGATCTTGTGGAGTGGCAACTTAGAATTGCTGCAGGGGAGTCGATTTCACACTTAAAAATCCCAAGCTCGCCAAATGGACACTCGATTCAGGCGCGAATTTACGCAGAAAATCCAGAGAAGGGGTTCTTGCCGTCACCCGGTCACATCCGATACCTAAGTTATCCGTCTGAATCAGATAACTTACAAATGCACACAGGTGTTCGGCAGAATGATGTGGTTGATGTACACTACGACCCCTTAATTTCTAAAGTTGTTGTTAGTGATTCAGACCGGCCGAAAGCCATTGAACGACTTAAAAAGGCGTTGAGAGATCTGCACGTAGTCGGTGTCGATACAAACGTAGCGTTTTTATCGAACTTACTGACAACTCATGACTTCACTACCTGTACACACGATATCAAATTCGTCGAAAATAACCTGCCAGAACTAACTGCACAAAATCGAGAGTTGCCCGCTGAAATTCTGGCGTTAGCTTTACTCTACCTGAAATCAGAATCAACTCAAATTTGGTTAAAAGACGCTATTGAAAATGACGACAAGTATTCACCGTGGCGAACAGAAAGTGGCTGGCGACTAAATTCTCACAAAGAGTTTGCCTGTGGATTTGTATGCGATGATCAAATCTACAACGTCAGTGTACTTCTTGGTGAGTATCAGATTGTTGTAAAGATTAAAGAACGAGTATATAGGTGCTCTAATGTTCAAATCTTGGATCATGAAATTGGGGCAACGATTGATGATATTGAATGGTCACTGCCAGTGGTTTCGCTGGAAGATGAACTCTATCTTTTTCATCAATGTTCAAGTTATGGATTGCGGCTATCAGATCGACTTTCTGTGGCGAGTTCCTCAAATGTTAACACCGGATCACTAACTGCACCATTACCTGGACGAATTGCACGTATCCTGGTTGAAAAAGGTGAATCTGTATCAACCGGACAAGTTTTGATCGTTGTTGAAGCGATGAAAATGGAACATCCGATTACCAGTCCGATAGACGGAGTTGTAACTTCAATTCCTTATTCTGAAAACCAACTCGTCGATGAAGGAGCCAGTTGTATCTTTGTAGAAGAATCGATTCAATCAGACAGCATTTCCAACAATGAGTGAGAGCAGAATCGATCACGTGCGGCTGGTTGAGGTAGGGCCTCGTGACGGACTTCAAAATGAACCTGAACAGACCACAGTCGCATTTCGAGTAGAGCTCGTAGACCGTCTATCCGCGAGCGGATTAAAGACCATAGAAGTTGGCAGTTTTGTGTCACCCAAATGGGTACCAAAAATGGTCAATACTGCTGAAGTACTGAAAGGTGTAGGACGTCATGAAGATGTGTCTTTAGTTGCGCTCGTACCAAACATCAGGGGAATGATTGATGCAATCGCTTCTAATGTGGATGAAGTTGCGATTTTCTCAGCAGCTTCTGAAACATTTTCTCAGCGCAATACAAACTGCACTATTGAACAATCGTTTGAGCGATTCCAACCAGTATTGGAGAAAGCTCGCGAAATGGGTATCCCAGTCAGAGGTTACGTTTCCTGTGTTTTGGGGTGCCCATATGAAGGAAAGATCTCAGCAAGTAAAGTAGTTCCCATAGTGCAACGTCTGATCGAGTGTGGATGCTATGAGGTCTCACTCGGCGACACCATAGGTGTGGGCACAATGAACTCAACTCGAGAGTTATTGCGTGCAGTTGAGGGCGCTATTGGATTGGAATCAATCGCTGTCCACTTTCACGATACCTACGGTCAGGCTCTTCCAAATATTGTTACCGCCCTGGATCAAGGTGTCTCCACAGTTGATAGTTCAATTGGTGGACTTGGAGGTTGTCCATATGCCCGAGGGGCGAGCGGTAATGTTGCTACTGAGGATGTGATCTATATGCTGGACGGAATGGGTGTAGATACAGGTGTCAACTTAAATGACTTACTTAAAGTGTCAGAATTCGTTTTTTCACATTTGAAACGGTCCCCAACATCCCGCGTTGCAAATGCACTGCTAAACGCCTCAGCTCATTAATCTTCCAAGAAATTCGCAAATATTGTGACATTCAGTCCTACCCTCTGTTTTATTTGGCCGTTGGTAGACTGAAACAAAAAGCATTGAGTGGATTTTGGGTAACATCCACTTGTTGTACTTGAAACAAGAGCTGAATTTCTATCAGTTCCGTCTACGTTACCATGTAAACCTGATTCATATGTATCCTTTCAGTTTATCCGCGAGCAGACATGATTCGTACCTCCAGTGTTGTCCAACGAGAAATGAGTCTGAAGCAGGATTCCGTTTCCAACGAGAAATGAGTCTGAAAAACCGAGGTGATCGGGTTCATCATAGGCGGATGAAGACGATCATGAAACTGGAAGAAATCAGGACTCTGGAAGACGTGCAGGCGTTTTTGGAAGGTACTCAGGCAGTGGTGTTTGAGGTGATCGACAGCAAAGCGGCTCGCTATCGATGGATTGAGCGTGTTTTGATTCGTTTCAATTATTCGAAGCTGTCGAAGAAGCAGCGCGGTCTGGTGATTCGTTTGCTGATGAAGGTCAGCGGCTATTCGCGCCAGCAGGTTGCCCGATTGGTCAAGTGCTATCGAACCAAGGGTCGGGTCAGTTGTGGCCGTGTCGGCGGCGTTCGATTTGCCCGCCGGTACACGGAGCAGGACATTGCGCTGTTGGTGGAAACGGACCGGCTGCATGATGTGCCCAATGGTCTGGCGGTGAAGAAAATATTTGAACGGGCCTGGGTCGAGTACGGCGATGAGCGCTTTCGGCGCCTGGCCACCATTTCGGTGTCGCACATTTACAATCTGAGAAAGTCTGCCAGCTACCAGCGTCAGCGCACCTGGCGTGCGAAGACGCAGTCTCGGCAGATTGACATTGGCACCCGGAAACGGCCGCAGCCGGATGGCAAGCCCGGCTATCTGCGCGTTGACACGGTCCACCAGGGCGATCAGGATGGTCGCAAGGGGCTTTATCACATCAACGCAGTTGATCAGGTCACGCAGTTCGAATGTGTTGTTTCAGTTGAGAAAATCACTGAACGGCATCTGATACCGGCACTGCAGATGCTGATTGACGGCTTTCCGTTTGAGATCCTTGGATTCCATACCGACAATGGCAGTGAATACATCAACTACAAAGTGGCAGAGCTTTTGAACAAACTGCACATTGAGTTCACCAAGTCGCGCACCCGGCACAGCAATGACAATGCGCTGGTCGAGTGCAAGAATGGGCACGTGATTCGAAAACTGCTCGGTCATGCGCATATCCCACAGGATTGTGCCGGTGCGGTGAACGAATTCAATCGCAGCTGTCTGTTTGTCTATGTCAACTATCATCGGCCGTGTCTGTTTGCCAAACGAGAGGTTGACGAACGCGGCCGGCAGAAGAAACTTTATCCGTATGAACGGGTGCAGACGCCGTATGAGAAACTCAAGTCGTTGCCGGAGGCATGGCAGTATCTGAAACCGGGGGTGAGTTTCGAACAACTTGATGCGCTGGCTGCGAGGATGAGTGATAATGAAGCGGCACAGTGGCTGCAGGATGAGCGGACGAAATTATTCAGTGAGGTTGCCCGGCAGCAACGCCTGCAGGGTTGAGATGGGATGGCAGAGAAAAACTCAATTTTGGCAAGATTTATTCGATCACCGCAGAATAAACCTGTGAATAAATCCATAAAAAACACCAGGAATTGCGCGCTTTTGGGAGGCGCATATCCTTGTTGCTACGCAACTGTTTTTTTACGGATTTTTTAACAGGTTTATTTCCGCTCCGTGGTTAATTTCAGACTCATTTTGCAATTGGAAAACACTCCTCCTAATAATTCAAAGACGCAAGGATCTTGAATTCCAGCCAACAATAAACTGATAGCTTTAACCCTCATTTGGTGAGGTAATTGATATTCATTCTGTCCTGAATCAGAATTCTCCGTGAACTGAAACAAATCAAATTTCAAAATTGGGGTATTGGAATCTAAATCAGTCTAAGGAAAATTTCATGCCTAAAAGTGACAAACAGTCGCAGGTGCAATTGAATAAAGTTAGGAAGCCTCACGACAATTTCTTTAAATCAGCGTTTCACAACAAAAAATCCGTTAGAGCTTTACTCAAATTAGTACTAACAAGACCGCAGTTGGCACACATTGATTTTCGAACGGTCAAAATTGAGAAACGAATTTGGGCGGATCTTGTGGTGTCCTGTCGGTTCAGAAACGGCTCTCCACTTACAATGCACTTTCTCTGTGAGCACAAGTCCTATCCTGACCGTGAACTAATGTTGCAGTTGCTAAGGTATCAGACTGATCTTTACGTGTATGACGGTGCCACCGCGGTACTTCCGATCACGATTTATCATGGCAGAAACAAGAACTGGGCGCCTCAGTTGGAATTTCAAAAAGCACAGATGCAAGCAATTCCAGAAACCTGTATGGAGAGCTTTAGTCAACTATTGCTGAACTTTAGAAATACCATGGTGAACTTACATGATGAGCAGGTAAGAAAGAAACTCCCTGAGTTACCTTTGGACGCTCAGGTTCCGTTACAGCTGATGTCAGAAATTTGGCAAGCAGACGAACAAGTGATTGTCAATTTGATGAGCCGAATTCGGTCGCTACTAAAGAAAGCCCGTGCCAAATTAGTTGGTATGTGCGCTGATTACTATTACTTGATTAATGTCAAAAAGCAGATTACAATCGAATCCATATATGAAAAGATTGAACATCAACCGGACGGAGAAATAATGTCGTCGGAATTTTCTGAACTGTTGTCTATTTGGTACACCGAAGAAGAACTGAAGGAACGGATCAGAGAGTTTGACAACTTTCAGGCGAAGTTAATTGGCCGTAAGGAAGGGGAAGAGATAGGGGCCGATAAAAGAGGACGCAAAATTGCCACGAAATTGATTCAAAGTGGAATGCCCCTTGAACAGGTCAGCCAGTTTACTGAATTACCAGTGGAAACTCTCGAATCTCTGTAAAAATAGAAAAATCCAACTACTCGATTTGCGGATAATTATCCGGCATCGCACTGGAAAAATCTGCGCACCACCAATCCAATCGAGTCCACATTCGCTACGATCCTTCACTGCACGAAGCGGTCAAAGGGTTGTCTGACACGAACGACGATGCTGAGCATGATGTACAAGCTGGTGAAGTGTACTGAGAAAAAATGGCGACTGCTGTGCGGACTCAGGTAGCTGGAAAAAGTGATAGAGGGAGTGCAATTCATCAACGGAATCGAGCTGAATAACAATGACACCGACCAGGTAGCCGCTTAGCGACGTTTTCCGTCACGCACCACTTTTGGCAATATCTCTGCTTCTGTGGTAATTTCATAGAAATTACCAGAAAAAGACATTCATCTATACCTATCAATATACGCGTCAACATCGTCGATGCGACGGTATGCCTTTTTTCTATCAGCATCCTGAACTTGTCTCAAAGTTTCATCATTTACTTTGTAAATGTCATACTTCTCTAATTCCGCCTTCGCTTTCTGTTCTTCAAGACATTGCTTGTACTTTTTGGGCATTGCGTTACCTCTAATCAGAATTTATAAATTCTCAATTCAACCTGTAATCAATACCGGATACCAGTTCATAGTACATAAATCGCTGACCAACTAATTCCACAAAACAAATTCCGTTTACCTGATTGTATCTAGTTCGCGAATATTATGCCGCACCACAAAATCATTCACATAACGATCCAAATGGCTTTGAACCTAATCCGATTTGGTATAGACGTACAAACTATTTGGCACCTGCGCCGATTACTTGATAATGTCAAGAAGCAAATTACAATCGAATCCATATAGCATAAGATGAAACATTAACCAGAGAGAGAGAAAATTACAAGGCATCAAAGAAAATTAAGAACATTAGATCAGACTTGCATCATCAGGAATCCAGAACTATCGCCAATTCGAATTGAATGGATGCAGACGAATCTGAACCATAACACCAAGTCTTGGGACATTAATCAGTTGTGACAGCGTTAGAGGAAGAGTTTTAAGGTGCTGGATTGAGGCATCTTGGTTATGCCATAGCACCCACCACTTGAACATTTCCAAGTGTTGAGTAAGACAGAATGGCACTATCTGCAGTCATCAGTGGCGAGTTGTAATATCGTGCAGTTGCGATAATGAAGCGATCCGCAGGATCAGCATGGAATTCTCCCGGGAGGCGCACGCTATCAATCGCAATCGCAGGTTCAATCGGTGCAAGATAGATTCCTGGTAAAGCTAACGAATTCTCAATCCAGACGCGCACATCTTGCCCTAATTGGAGTCGACCCTTTTCGACCAACATAGTGATTTCCCAAGGTGTAATTGCCGAAATCACGACGAAATCCGATTGTGCAGTTTCTTCTATCCTTGTTCGTGCACTTGCACCAAGACGCTCATCATCGGAAACAACCCAAATTAACACATGCGTATCAAGAACGATCACTGGGATGCAATCCAATCAGACGGGTCAGTGACTGGCTGAAACGGTTCACTGAATGCTAGGACTGAACCTCGCATCGCACCAACAAGCAAGGGTGATTCATTCTTCAGCGGCAGAGGGGACAGCATTGCCACTGGCTCACCATGCCTAGTGATGGTAATTGGTTCACGGTTCTTACCCATTTGCCCGATCAATCGGAGGCATTTGGCTTTGAATTCTGTTGCGGCTATCGTTTTCACAGTTTCGTCAATATTGTCATTAATGTACATATATTCTGTACATTATATCCATAAAGTTCAAATTGCCACTGAGTTTGTAGATACCCTATTCCGGATATGAAAAGATTGAGCATCAGCCAGAGGGAGAAAAATAACAAGGCATCAAAGAAGTTTAAGTACATTCGATCAGACTGGCATGTTAAGGCTCAACGATGGTTCACCGCATTCGGCGACATTGTCAAAAACCATATTTGACTGTAGGTGTCCACAGTCAGCTGCTTCCGATCAAGATTAGAGCTTCAATTTAGCGCCGGGCTGGTTTAACTGTGTCCGGTAGTCCTGCACAGATAATGTCAGCGAACCTGTTCAGCAATTGATGGCGTGGGTAAGTTCTACGATAAACCAGTGAAACCGACCGCACTGCAGACCCGGTAGCTTCCCTCCTGAGAGCAATTCCAGAGTCAGTTACCCAGGAACCGGCCAAACTCATGGCAGGTACAAGCGTCACCCCTGATCCAGCGCCCACCAAGGAAAGGATGGTGGCAAGACTGGTCTGCTGGGTCTTGAATTTTGGATTCGATTCTAGCGCATTTTCGCAGAACGAAATAACCTGGTCGCGAAAACAGTGTCCATCTTCAAGAAGTAAAAACTCTTCAGCTCTTAAAGTGTTGACATCAATGGTTTCAAGCAAGGCCAGTGGGTGTCGGTATGGTAAGGCAACCCAGAACGGCTCATCGTAAAGAAAGATTTCAGTCACCTGTGGATTTTCTACTTTGGTTGCCAAAATCGCAGCATCAATCCGCCCCTCAAGCAAAGATTTTTCAAGTTCAGGCGTTTTTGACTCCACAACGTCAAGCTCGAGTTGCGGCATACCCCGCTTGATGGCTGGCAGCAAATTGGGTGTCAGATATGGCCCGATAGTTGGAATCATGCCAAGCTTGAGAATACCGGAATAGGGATTGGATGCCGCTTGTGCGCAAGTCTTGATTTCTTCAGCTAATTTGAGAATGGACTTGGCATAAGTAACAATTTGTTCGCCTTCCGGGGTTACCCGCACAGATCGTCGATTTCGTTCGAACAGTTTTACATTCAACTCACTTTCAAGTTTGGCAATCTGTCCGCTTAAAGCAGGCTGGCTTACGTAACAAACTTCCGCAGCTCGGCCGAAGTGACCAAGTTCGGCAACTGAGACAACGTACTTTAGATCCCGTAAATTCATATAAATAACTAATTCCTATTGTATTCATAGAATAAATCTATTTTACTTATTATTCAATAGGAACTAAATTATCTGCACTAGTTCATGCAAGTCATACAGGAGTAAATCATGAAAACTTTGACTACTACAGCCGGTGCTCCGGTGGCTGACAATCAGAATAGTGTGACGGCTGGCCCTCGCGGCCCCGTGCTTCTTCAAGATTATCAGTTGATTGAGAAACTGGCGCATCAGAACCGTGAACGAATTCCTGAAAGAGTTGTTCACGCCAAAGGGTGGGGTGCCTACGGTACATTGAAAGTCACAGATGACATCAGTGATTACACGAACGCCACCATATTTTCTGAGATTGGCAAGGAAACGCCACTGCTCATTCGGTTCTCAACTGTTGCTGGAGAACTTGGTGCAGCTGATGCAGAACGCGATGTTCGAGGTTTTGCGGTGAAATTCTACACTGAGGATGGAAACTGGGATTTGGTTGGCAACAACACACCGGTATTCTTCATTCGAGACCCACTGAAGTTTCCGGATTTCATTCGGACGCAGAAACGTCATCCTAGAACCAATCTGCGGTCACCAACCGCTATGTGGGATTTCTGGTCGCTTTCTCCAGAATCATTGCATCAGGTGACGATCCTAATGTCTGACAGAGGTCTGCCAATTGCACCCATGCACATGAACGGATATGGGTCGCATACGTTCAGTTTCTGGAATAACGACGGTAAGCGATTCTGGGTTAAGTTTCACTTTAAGACGCAGCAAGGACACAAGCACTTTACCAATGCTGAGTCTGCTCAGGTCATCGGCGCTTCGCGAGAATCCTACCAGGAGCAACTCTACAGTGCCATTGAAAGTGGAGAATACCCGCGCTGGACGTTGTTTGTTCAGATTATGCCAGAGGAAGATGCAGCGAAAACATCATACAATCCATTCGACCTCACCAAAGTGTGGCCGCATGGCGAGTATCCGCTCATCAAGGTAGGCCAGGTTGAACTCAACAGAAATCCGGACAATTATTTTTCCGAGATTGAACTGGCTGCATTCAGTCCTTCCAATGTTGTTCGCGGGATCGGATTCAGTCCTGACAAAGTTCTACAGGCGCGGATTTTCGCCTATGCGGACGCGCATCGCTATCGTTTAGGTACGCACTACGAAGCTCTACCGGTGAATGCACCGCGATGCCCAGTTCACCACTATCACAAGGATGGGTCCATGCGATTTTTTGCAAATGATACCGGTGACTCAAATGCGTACTACGAGCCAAATTCAATTGACGGGCCAGCAGAAAATACCGAGTATCTTGAACCACCGATGATAATCGATGGGGATGTCCATCGGCACGATCATCGTGAAGGGAATGATGACTACTCACAGCCAGGCGCTTTGTTCCAGCTGTTTGATGACGCTCAGCGTCAGCGGCTGTTCAGTAATATTGCCGAAGCGATGCAGGGTGTGCCTGAAGACATTGTGTACAGACAACTTGGTCATTTCCAAAAGGCGCATCCTGAGTATGCGCTTGGCGTTGCGAAAGCACTGGGAGTCAACTTTCATGTTGTAAAGGCTGCCTGATTCTGGTTTAACCGATTAATTCAGGATGAACAACAAGTTAAATCCTCCTACTATCTCCTAGAGGTTTGGCAGGCTGACAACATCAGCCTGCTTTTTTTTAAAAACATATATTGAAATTTACTGCTGTCTGATAAACGAAGAGAGTAGGCATCATATCTCATTGATAACAATATGTAATTCGAATGTTTTAAGTTGGCAGTGAACTCTGAGCGAAATTTTAATTTTGCTGTGCAATACCGCAGTTTAGATGTTCCATCAAATTGGAGATCACCTATCAAGTACCAAAGTCACTCTATTTTCCCAAAAAATTTCCAAAAACCTTGATACACATTCAAGCAATGGGTTGAACATTCTACGATTTTTAGTTGTGGCGCAGCAATACGAGTAATATTGGACAGTACTTTTGTTATCGTATTGATGGGGGTACACCTTTTTTAGTTGCCTCACAATTTATCAATTCACATTTCAATTCCTTCAAATTTTTCGGAGTAGATGAGTGACTGAATTCGACAAAATTATCAACCGTAGGGAGTTTCTGCAAGGATCTTTTGCGATAGGCGTAAGTGCCTTTATTTTGAGCGCTTTGCCAAGAATGAAAGCTTTGGCAGACTCCACGATTCGGTTTACTTCCGTAACTGCCAATTCCCTTGACACCATAACATTGCCGGAAGGTTTCGAGTGGCATGTTGTAGCGTCGTGGGGAGACCCACTTTGGAGCGGAGTTCCGGCTTTCAATCAGGAAAGTCGAGGCAATGCTGACAGCCAAGCCCGATCTTTTGGTGATAACTGTGATGGCATGGCATTCTTTCGCGTGAACAATCGTAATTTGCTTGTGGTCAATAATGAATACTGTAATCGAAATATCATTTATGGAAACAGGGCAAGTAAACTGCCTGAAAATGACGACGATGTGCATAAGGGAATAGCTGCTCATGGCGTTAGTATTGTTGAATTGTCCGTGCGTAGCGGGAGGTGGGAAATCGTACTTGACTCACCCTACAATCGCCGAATTACCGCAGCAAGTCCAGTAGAACTTACCGGACCTGCTCGGGGACACAGCCTTTTAAAGACTGCAGCTGACCCTGAAGGTAAATTCGCGCTCGGTACCTGGAACAACTGCGGCAATGGTGTAACACCGTGGGGAACTTATCTCGCTTGTGAGGAGAACTTCAACGGCTATTTTTCAACCCCAAGTCAACCCGACAAGAAGCTTACTGACACATACAAACGGTATGGCATAAAGAACAAGGACAAGGGATATGACTGGTCCCGTGTTGATGATCGCTTCGACGTGGCCAAGAATCCCAAAGAACCACATCGTGCGGGGTACATCGTTGAAATTGATCCGTCTGATCCTGACTCTTTACCAAAAAAACGCACGGCAATGGGACGATTCAAGCATGAAAATTGCGAAGTCGTAGTTGCGGACAATGGCAAGATAGTAGCCTACATGGGTGATGATGAACGTGGGGAGTTCATTTATCGATTCGTATCAAGTGGCAAATTTTCGCTAGGTGCTGAAGGCAACACGAATTTGCTGGATGATGGTCAACTGTCGGTCGCGAAATTCGAAGAAGACGGCAGCGGGCGATGGCTGGCTCTTTCGCCACAAACCACTGACATGACACTGGGGGAGATTTGCGTGTTCTCCCGTTTTGCGGGTAGTAAAGTTGGTGCGACAACGATGGACAGACCAGAATGGGTGGCTGCAAACCCCCACAAGGCGGAAGTCTACTGTTGCCTTACCAATAACAAGAACCGTGGAATCAAACCGAATGCCGGTGGTGATCCGACACCAGTTGGTGGTCCAAATCCGAGAAAGGCAAATAAATATGGACAGATTGTTCGCTGGATACCTGAAAAGGGCGACCATACGGCAGATTCATTCACATGGGATTTGTTTGTTGTTGCAGGCAATCCTGCAGTGCATAGTGATGCCAATGCGGGTTCAGAAAACATCAATGCGGATAACATGTTTAACTCTCCTGACGGACTGGCTTTCGACTCAGTCGGCAATCTTTGGATTCAGACCGATGGCAATTACTCCAATGTTGACAATTTCGCTGGCATGGGAAACAACCAAATGCTGATGGCAAGTGTCGAAACAGGTGAAATCCAGCGCTTCTTAGTGGGTCCAAAAGAGTGCGAAGTGACTGGCATTACATGGAGTACTGACAATCGCACGATGTTTGTCGGCATCCAGCATCCTGGTGAGTCAAATCCCAGCGAATGCCACTTTCCGTATGGTGGATATTCTGTTCCTCGATCATCGGTCATTGCAATCACGCGGACAGATGGTGGGAAAATTGGTTGATTGTTGAATCAAGACAAATGCGCGACGGTCACCCAGTGGCCGCCGCGTTACCATCTGGATTGAGAATCAAAAATCGCTACCTTACCTCCAACGAATGACTAATTATTCCAGTAGGTTTATGCCTCCCTTACAGGCAGATCGAGCCTAATCGCTAGTCTCTTGGACTATCGCGTCAAATTTCATTCAAACTGAATCGGGCAGATTTTATCGCTCCGTAGTCTTTCCGGTGTACTACGGTGATTGAATTTGGGATTCAGATTGAATTAAAAGCCGACTGCAAATCTTCGATTAAGTCTTGTACGTCTTCCAGTCCAATAGAAAGCCGGATTAAACCATCACTGATTCCCATACGCTTTCGATCAGACTCCCGAACTCTTGAATGTGTCGTTGATGCAGGGTGTGTGATCGTACTTTTGGCATCTCCTAGATTAGCAGTAACGGAGAAAATACTAACACTATCGATTAGTTTCCACGCTTCATCCTTTCCACCGTGCACTTCAAATGCCAGTAGTGCTCCAAAGTCACTTTGTTGTCGCGCTGCCAGTTCATAACCGGGATGTTGTTTTAACCCTGGATAAAATACTCCATCCACTTTTGGATGATTTTGCAACCATTGAGCTATTTTTCCGGCACTCGAACATGACTCCCTCATTCGTACTGAAAGGGTTTCAAGGCCTTTGTGGAATATCCACGCATTAAATGGGCTCATCGAGGGACCAGCTGTGCGTAAAAATCCATGAACGGCATTCGCGATATTCTCATCGTTGGTAACGACTGCGCCACCAACAGCTCGTCCCTGTCCATCCAAAAATTTTGTCGACGAGTGAATAACAACATCCGCACCAAGTGGTAAAGGTTGCTGCAGAATTGGCGTACAGGCACAGTTATCAACGACAAGTATGCAGTCGGGAAGCGAATCACGCACTTGGGCCAGTTGGCTAATGTCCACAATTTCACAGAGTGGATTGGACGGTGTTTCAATGAAAATCATACGAGTTGCTGAATCAAGTTTTGCAGAACATATCTCGCTCGGCGAGTGAAAACTTGTCGTAATCCCGAAACGCGACAGAATATTGCAGAACAGATTCACTGTAGAACCAAACATCCCTCGGGTTGCGGCAATTTGATCTCCTGATCGCAAAACACTCATACAGAGTGTCAAAATCGCCGACATTCCCGATGCAGTGCCACTGCAATATTGAGCACCTTCTAATGCCGCAAGTCGACTCTCAAATGCCCGAGTGGTTGGATTGGTAAATCTGGAATAAATGTTGCCGATCTCTCTCTCGGCAAACATTTCTGCTGCGTGCTCAGCGCTCGTGAACACAAAACTCGAGGTAGCGAAAATCGGATCGCTGTGTTCTCTTTCTGAAGTGCGGGCTTGTCCAGCTCTCACTGCTTTGGTCTTTTGCCGGATATTCTTCATCACAAAATATCTAGCCGTGCGCTGCAACAAGCATACTAAATTTCGCTTTAGCCGAATGTGACTGCGCGCCGGCAAGCTGAAAATCAAATTGACGCTTCACCAGGCTTTCTGCCCGAGTTTAACAACACCCCTTACCGTTTGGCCATCCCAATCAGAACTCTAAATTGAAGGAATCAGAGGTTATTGATTCAATCTATTTTAAATCTTGAGCAGTACTGAAAAAGAACATTTTTAAAGAGAAAAGACTGCTATTGCGAAAAACCAAATTTGGGTGGGAATTTCAGTAAACCTGATTAAGACTCAGGTTTTCTCAATTAAGTCTGTTACTTATATATAAATTTCAAAAGTAAATCATTAACTCAAAAAAACGATTATATGAACAGGGCATTTTGCGATGAGCAGTTTCGATATTTTCAGTCATCATTATAAGGACATCAGTTTCGATTCGAGGTGCCAACCTGGCCACCTACTTCCAACAGTGTACCTTCTGGTGGGTCAAGACCTCGAAAGAATCGCTACATTTGAATCAGACTTTTGTGTCAAAACGCAGTCTTTACATTACTCCTTCGATATTTCCGGCAGAGGAGTCAAATCCCCTGTATGGGAATTGACAAGCTCCACTTTGAACCACACTGGCGAAGTTTCTGACAGTTTATTCAATCAATCACGAATTTCAATTCCTCATTTTCCATGTAACCCCAATCAAATAAAAGTCAATCAGTGGATTGCAAAGAACATTCACAAATTATTTAAGCAGATTGTCCAATCACCTGATCAAGGCATAAGTTCAACTAGATTCAACTTATGCCAAACTTCGTTCCTATCACACCTTCTGCCAAATTGGTACACGGTCGTCTCAATGTTGCATTTTTTACTCCTACGGTGTATGAGACTAACCTGTCGACATGCACAAAAAATGCAATTTTTGGGGGTGTTCGCACGGCGAACACCCCCAGCTTTTGTACTTTTTCGCATCAAAGTGCGAGGCGTAAGTTTCCGATTTTCCCTTCCATATCGGTTTGTTCAGAATTCATCTTTGAACCAGTGCGAGCTGCTAATTCCATGAAATATGCAAGTTTCGCTCAGGGAAAGATACTGCATACCGGAGTACCGAAATCTAAATCGCACTCTTCAAGAATCATTAGAAAAATGCAGTTGAATCGTGCGTTTTATGTTGAGCAATCAACTGATCAAGACTTACGACGAATTCGACATGGATTATTTTCCAGAACCTGTCTGCCACGCGGCCGATCAATTGTGCTCAACGTTAAACTAAAAATGCGATTATTGAATGTGAACCAGCAAAGGAATGGAGGATTGACGTGCACAAAAATTGCACGTTCAAGGGGTGTTCGCACGGCGAACACCCCAAATTCTGTACGTTTTTCGTATCGACCCAGTACATACAACACTGAGTTGGTTAGTTCTGATTCGACCCTTTCACTAAACGGTTTCAAACCATTGTGATGAATCAAACTCATGAATCTAACGCCTTTAAATAATGATCATTCAAAGGAGAATTGACACATGAATTTTGAAATGATATCGCAGCAATCCAGTCATACATCACGGTTGAATCAACCGACTCGTGTGCAGCAGCTTTCCAGCATGGTGCAGAATTTCATTTTAATTTTGTAACAATCATCCACCAAGAGGTGTAATCGTGCCAACGCAAACTTCAAAAAAGCAAGTAAAACAAGGACAAATTAAGAAAATTCATAACAACACATCCGTCGATACACTGGATGTTGACTCTTTGACTGGGCGCACTCTAGTGGTTTTGCCAATTTCACGTGTTGAAGAATACGGCAAGAACCCAAGAAGACGGGAAAATCCGCGCTACAACAAAATCAAGGATTCAATCGCGAAAGACGGCCTTAATCAGCCTTTAGTTGTAACTCGTCAACCGGAACAGGAAAATTTTGTAATTTACAAGGGAGGAAACACGAGACTAAAAGCAGTCAAAGAACTATTTGATGAGACTGGAGATCACAAGTATAGATTTATAGAGTGTTCGTACATACCCTGGTCGGGCTATGAATCCGATGCTGTCATCGGACATCTTCAGGAAAATGAAATGCGAAAATCATTGTGTTTCATTGACAGGTCCATGGGTATAAAAACTGCAATTGATCTTTTGCAACTAGAGTCTGAGAGTGATGAACAGCTTTCGATGCGCAACTGCCATAAGCAGCTTAATCAGAAAGGTTACAGCATTCCCATAAGCACACTCTCTACAATGCACTACGCTGCAGAAATGATCGAACCGCATGTTTCCTCCGAAACCTGTGAAACAATGGGACGGCGACAGGTTGCTCATCTGCGGAAATTACAAAAAGCTCTTGTCAGTGTCTGCGCGGAATTCAACATGTCGGAGGATTTTGCAGTTGAACATTTCAAGCAGTCGCTGATAATCTACCCAAAAACAGATTGGAACCTCAGTTTATTTCGTCGACCGCTTGAAGCAGGGCTAGCAAATCAAGTCGATGCTTCAATTCAGGATATTGCCTTGCGGTTGGATGGCTACATGAATTTATCGTCAGCGCCGCTGAATGAATCTTTTGAAAAAATCATCCCCAGTCTGGAGGAGTTTGAGCAACACCAGTTGAATGAATCTTCATACGCCAAATTTGTACCCGATACTGGCAATCTAGTAGACGAAGCTGAAATTCACGATGCAATCAAATTGAAAACCAACTTCACCCCGGTTTTCGAATCAGTGGCTCTGGGGAAAATACCACCGCCCTCAAAAATCGATTCCGACAGTGATTCTAGAAACACCCAATGTCGAAAACGCACCCGAAAAACCCAACGTTCGAAAATTGAACAAGAGTTGGAAGAGTTAAGAAAACATGCATGTCTTTCTGCAACAAGGATTGCCAAAAATCAAGGTTTCTTAGTCAACCCGGAGTCTAAAAAAAGCATCGTCCTGGACATCGGTGATTGGGGAATAGGTTATCTGATCGCAGACTATCCACCTCCCGTTGAACGTGTCAATCCAAGTGCTGTTGCATCGCGCGATGCGCTTTGGTGGCTGCTAATGGAATACTCTGACTTGCAATGGGCAGTCGAATGCGCTCGCCCTGCTACAGCAAAGCTCATTGGAAACACAAACTTAATCCACTTTATTAAATCTGGCGACCCAAAAACTCTTATTTCGCATGCAAAAGGGAGAATGAAGTGTAACTTTCCTCACTTGGGATTGATCTGCTTTTGTTTGCGTCAGATTGACGATGACACCTGGAATCACTTGCGTGGTCTGGCAAATTGTTACCGAATAATTCATCAACTGGCAAGCGACAACAATATTCATTTGTTTCGTGCGCCTGGCAAAAGGAGGAAATCACATGCCCATTAGTAAAGAAGCTGAATTAATCAACTCCATCGTTGTTTTCTTTCGTCGTTGCGAGGAGGAAGGTGACTACAACGCACTCTATGAAATGGGTTTTGGCCCAAGTGAAGTTAGAGCTTTGGGTGCGCTTTCATCTGCGGACACGCTCAGAATAGCGTCAATGAAATCGCATTTCTTGACGATTAAACTCAACCGGGAGGTTTACTGGCGCTTGATTGACTATTTGCTCCGAGAACAGCACAAAGGGAAGTTTATCAATGAACTTATCGTTTGTGATGCTCCCATGCAGATGATGCGATCACTTACCGGAATGAATGCTCAACAGTTTCACCTGAAACGTTGTCAAATGGGGTTGCCGGATTTGCCCGCTGGGAGGCCTCCGAGACCCACAGTGGATGTTGAAAAATCGGTTTGGATAGAGGCGGAGAAGTTGATCAAGCAAACTACAAATTTTGGACCGAAGGAATTTATGGAAATCTATGATGCTCTAAAGCGTGAAGTTTCTCTTCGAACAATTTGGGGCTTGATCCAGGAGTGGGAGAACGATGGCTCGTTCCAACTCTTGAACAAATCGTAGATTTGAAATTCCGATGAATCTCGCATCATGGGTGATTGAATTTCAGTGTCACGAACTGTGAGAGAACGCATATTTCGAATGCACTGCACACGATGCGGGATTCATTATGAGAGACCCTGAACCCAAGTCAATCAAGCGCAACTTATCCAGGATTTTGTCGGCCGCAAAAAGCTTCCGTCGAATGGCGAGTGCATCGACCGGAATGGTCTTCACGGACAATTGGTACGATTCACATCCCAGACTACTCATATTTGACCCAGTACTAAATCCTTATGACAAGCTGGTGTGGCTCGCAATAAGGTCCCGGTGTACTCCAGATATGTCTCTTACAGCCTTCCCAAGTTACGATGAAATTCAATCAATGCTGCATATATCTCGAGGAACGGTTTCCAGTTCGATTGCGAAACTTCGATTGACCCGCTGGATAACTTACTTGTGTCGAGATCAGGAACGCAATGCATCAGGTCAATTTACGCGGGACGGCAACATTTACATGGTGCACGGTGAACCTCTGGACTTGAGCGACACTTTTGATCTGGATGCAAATTACATGAGTTATGTGACGAATTGCAGGAAACATCGCAATAACGACGTGCGGAAAATTGCGGAACTGATACTGTGTTCACTTCGACATGATCTCAGTCTAGGTCACAACGTCACGGCGTATGAACACCCCTTCGAAAGAAGAGCTGATGCGTGGATGGCCTTGGAAGGTGACACTGATGCGAGTTTCTTTGGCACATATCCAGACTTGGAAAACAAAAAGCACCAAATTGAGACAGAGAGTCACTCCGTTCAACCTACGAAAGAAAAAACGACCGAAGTTCACGAGATGAACTACGGTGATATCAATAACTTAGATATCATTGAAGACAAAAAACCAGTTCAAGGAGACTCTGTAGTACCTACTAGTAGTAATAGAGTAGTCAAAAAATATTACTACAACTACCAAAAAATGGAGGAGCACACCAAACTTGCAACTGATCTCATTTTTCCTGAACAGGTGACTGAGAACCAAAAGCATCTAATTGCACTGATTCTGAAGCGCTTGCCTGCGGATCTTCCGGAACCACCAAAACCATGGAAATCCTGGCACCAACTGTTGCTTGATGAACTTGATGGACGCATTAAAGCAGGGCTCAGCAACAGATGCACCCCTGTCTGGAATCCTGTCTCTCTCATGACAACTTACTGCAAGCGTCTTTCACAAAACGGAATTGGCCTGCGAGACGATGGACAGTTTCAAATCGAAAACGCAGAAGAAATTTACCAACAGCGTATCGATTCAGCAGAACAACAAGCGTTGTTTGAAAGAACAAAGGAAAGATATAGAAAAAGGGTATTGGAGCAAGGAAAGGCAATTCAAACAAAAGTTGAAACGCATTCACAATCTCCTGATAAGAACCCCAAGTAATTTCAAACTCAGCCGTTGCTGTCTGAATTGAGTGCAAAACTCTTCGCTACAACCGCAGATTCAAAAAAATCTCATCAAACTGAAACCTCAATTTTGAAACTTTTTGGTTCCTCCAGCCATTAAGTTTCATACCGAGTTCAACAACAGTTTCATACTGATGACCAGCAAAAAATCTGCAAGTTTATTTACCGAAGTAACCAAAGTTTTCATCGACGCACTGAAAAATGGAGCCCCACCGTGGCAAAAGCCGTGGTCAGTTTCCTCCCCCGGGCCAAGTTTCCCAGTCAACGCAGGGACTGAACGCCGATACACCGGGGTCAACGTCACCATTCTCTGGGCTTCTGCCATCACCCGAGGATACAATCTGGATCGTTGGCTGTCATTCAGACAGGCGGTCAAACTGGGTGGCCGCGTAAAAAATGGCGAAAAAGGAACTATCGCGGTTTTCTTCAAAAACATTAATGTTCCTTCCACGGGGAATTCGGACGATGAAGATGAAGAAAACCAGCCTGACAAGCAACCCTATAAGATTGCCCGCGCATTCACTCTGTTTAATGTTGAACAGTGCGTCGGTTTACCAGAACTCATTGTCAAAGGTCCGAACCCACCCCCACCGCTTGAACAAAATTGGGAATCCCATCACGAAGCAGACAATCTGATCCATGTTTGCGGCGCTAAGGTTCGTCACACGGGAACGATCGCCACCTATTACGTGGACTCAGATGTCATATGCATGCCACCAAAGGCTGCATTTAAATCGCCTGGCGGATATTACAGCACTCTGCTGCACGAATTGACGCACTGGACCGGACATAAATCTAGACTCAACCGATCTGCTATTGCTGATACCTGCTCATATAGCTCAGTTGAATATGCTTATGAAGAACTCATTGCGGAAATCGGCTCAGCGTTTTTGTGTACAGAATTCCGAATATTCGGTGAACTGAGTCATGAATCTTACGTACTCGATTGGATAAGAATCCTGGAGAACGATCCGAAGGCGATATTCAAATCAAGTGCACAGGCGTGGAAAGCACGCAACTTCCTTATGAGTCAGGTGCTCGATACAAATTGAACTACTAGTGCACCACCTGAGATTTGTTCGCGTTACAAATAATTCATTCAAATCAAAATTGAATTAATCGGTCCTTTTTGCTGTGAAGCAGTGCATAGTCGCTCACATGAAAAGTTGCAGATACAAAACCCTTTGCGGAACTTCTGCTGCCTTGGTTGCACTGTTTCTTTCGCAGCCCGTAATCACCAGTGAATTCGAAAGGGTAAATCGGTACTCTCTCCACGAACTCACCGCAGAGTCAAACCAGGTAGATCTTCTGTCAACTGTGATCGAAACACGGTTCCCACCATTTGTTGAAACGGTGGGAACCGCGATCGACTATGTCCTGCACCGGTCGGGATACAGGCATGTTGTGACAGAAGAAATTGAATCAACCCTGGAACTCCCACTGCCGGAGTCTCATCGGTCAATTGGGCCAGTGGATGTTAGAACCGCAGTTAGGACAATTGTTGGACAAACTTGGAAGCTACACGAAGATTCTGGACAACGAATTTTGTGGTTTCAAAGAGCCGGTGTTAATTCCGATCAAATCATTCAACCACCTAACGGCGCATCCTCAACAGGTGTTCAGGCAAATTCCAAGGACAGCACCTTTTTCGAAGCACAACCAGCCCCTGCCAGCTGGCATTTACAAAGTTCCCTGACACTGCGGGAAAACTTGGAAAAATGGGCTCAATCAAGCGACTGGTCGCTCGACTGGCGTAGTAGACATGACTACGCAATCACACACTCCTCCACTTTTTCCGGCACATTGGTTGACGCAGTCGGCTCATTGCTGCTGCACTATCGAAATGCTCCTGTACCACTGGTCGGAAAGTTTTTCAGCGGCAACTCAGTACTTGTGATTGAGCCCAGTAACTGACCAAAGATACGTTAATGATGAACAACTGGCGAACAGTCAAAATTATTCTGCAGATGAGTGTTGCAGCATTACTGTCTTCCTGTAACCTGCCGCAGTTCATGGTCCAAGAAACCGAACAGTTTGTAGATGAAGTTGAAGCGGGACTTTCTCATACCAGTCAAGCGAAGAACAGGCATTCGGCAGTGAATCTTGTACAGGAATATTCTCAAGCCTGGTTAGGGCCGAAGTCCCCGATTCAGGTTGCCAATTCCCTCGAACCAGAACCAGCGTCAATCATGAAGCAGATTGAATTGACGTTTATTGAGCCCGTTTCATTGGTAGAAATTACTCGACAGATCGCCGCACAAATTGAAGTGCCGATTACTCTTGCAGCTGATATTCAGACAACCGAACTATCAACGATTAACTGGAGTGGCACAGCAAAAGAGGCTTTGAACCATATCACTGGGCGTCTGGGGTACAGTTGGCGGGCAAACAATAATCAAATTGAAATTCTTCATACAGAACTTGGGGTGTGGTTTCTATATGTCCCGGTAATAGACGCTAAGTGGCAAGCTTCGGTGGGTTTATCCGGATCAGTTCGAAGTGGCTCCGGCGGCTCAGATTTACAGGCGCAGGATCAGGTTGTTGTATCTCTGGACACCGGAAGCTTTTGGGAACAGATAGAAGCGTCACTAAGTAGAATGCTGACGAAATTTGGCAAGTTTTCAATAAATCGTCTTTCGGGTGAATTGACGGTGACAGACACACCTACTGCACTGAAACGAATAAGCGAATGGGTTGCAATCAAGAACCAAGACCTCACAACTCAAGTTTTAGTCAACTTCGATCTATACGAAATTCACCAGAGCAACGACGCAATTTCAGGATTTGACGTATCTGGATTTGTCAAAAACGCGTTCGGTAAGAGCGCAGCTGAAATCAGATTCGGCAGCGACGACGGCGGAGATCTGTATGGAATTCAATTGACTCATTCCGAAACGGAATCTGTAGATGCCAGCGATATCGAACTGTTGCTACGTAATTCGTCTGGAGTCAGCCGAGTAGCAAAACTCACCTCAACAGTCATTCGAGGATTGAACGGGTTACCAGTGCCCGTGTTTTTTGGAGACGAAACCTCCTATCTCGAACGCCGCGAAGTTGTCAATTCTGAAGGGGCATCTGCAGTCCGTCTTCTACCAGGAAAAATTCAAGATGGCATCGCGATCAACATGCTCCCACGTGTGCTGCCAGCGAGTGACCGAGTCATGCTCAACTTGACAGTAAAGACGACCCGGATTAAAGAAATCAGCCGATTCCCCCAGAATGCCGGACCGGATGACCCCGTCATTCAGCTACCCAACCTGGAATCTCGATCAGCACTCCTTCCGGTGATTCTAAATTCGGGTGAACTCTTATTCGTAGCCGGACTCGATACGTACCGAACAGATGACTCAGATGAAAAAGGCCTGTTCAGCAAAGCATCGAAAATTGAGACAAAACGCACAAGCCTGGTGCTTCTCATTACTCCGTACATCATTCGCCCAAGCATAGATTTTTCGGGGCATCAAAACTGGAGGCCACACGGTGACAGTTCATCAATTCTATGATCAAGACATGGCCATTGGTCTCACTTGGCTTGCCCCAGCTGTGTGGTCTTCATCTGGATCCGAACGTCGAAAGACTCAAGCACTTTCATCTTTGGGCGTGGAGGTTGTAGGTTATACAGAAATAGAAACGACTTCTGGACTGCAGCTAGGTGCAACTGGAGATAATGATCACTTGGGACTACCTAGTGCTGCAGCAATTCTCGCTCAAGCACAGGACTCAGTGGTCTTGATTGAACGCCTGGCAAAAGACCTCTACTGGCTCTGCACGATAGAAGAAGGTTCAGTTTTTCCGGCCGGTGACTTTGTTGGTAGTAAAAAACTGATAGAAGAACGGTTGAATGAAATTCGCTCTGACATTGCCGGAAAAAATATACGTTTCTGTGACAAATTTGGAGACTTCCAAATCGATGAAGCTCAGACGCTTGAATTTTCCGAACTTGTTGACGATATTTCACCTTCCGCCAGCTTGAAGTGCCGTCCCATCCAAAGACGCACCATCAGCAAACCAGTTGCAGGTGTTGTGTTGGTTTTCTTGCTTGCCTGTTCGGTCGTTGGAGCTTGGCAATACATTGTTTCAATCAACAACGAAGATGAAAAGAACTTACAGAACCAATTAGCTCATCAACAGGCACTAGAAAGAGAAAAACGTGCACTGGAACGAACTCTTCAGCAAAATTCATCTGCACTGTTAGCCACATTTGCTGATATCGTCTTTGATCGGCCTCTTCGGGCAGGCGGTTGGCGCACCCACTCTTACGAATGGCGCAACAATGTAATTTCAGTCAACTGGCAACGCGAACATGGGGATATTCACAGCATTGCTTCGTATCTCGGTGCTGGTGAATTCGAGTTTTCTGAAAACGCGAAATCCCTGATCGAAAAGGTTCCGTTTGCCGCATCAATCAGAGCTGATTCACGCGATTTCGAAAACAGAATTGAAAGCTATTCCAGTCGCTTAAGTATGCTTGATCAGTTCGAGAGAATGCCTGGTAAGTGGGCGTTATTGTCAGCTGAGGTTTTCCAAACAAACCTACAAGTTGTTCGTTCACAACTGATTGGCGGCAGCAACCAGTTAAGTCAAATGATTGCTGCTGCGATAAGCCTGAGAGACTTGCCATTGCATATCTCTCGCATCAAGGTGACTCTGAACAATTCATTCAAATGGGAATTGGAGGCGGAGTACTTTGCGCACGCTGAATAGAATCATGATCAGCTTGACTCTTGGCATTACCTGCTCTGTTTCAGCACAGCAATTTCCTGAAATTCCACCGGTTTGCGAAGACCAATCAGGAACAGTTGCTCTGATTGATTGTCTGCAGAATCAGCAAGAAATTTTGCGGCGCGTGCTGGAGTATCAGCAACTCGTTGCAAAAATCTCTGAGATTCACTCAATTCAACCGAATGCGCCACCCCAAATTCCAGACGATAAAAATGCCACTCAGCAAGTTCCAGGCATGGACCGAGTCAACTGGTTTGACCAGAATTTGGAAGTCTACGCTATCACTGGCAGTCCAGAATCCCTGACCGCATACGCGCGTTTGGCTGGACGGGAATACCGCTTACAGCCAGGAGACTTCATTCGTTTAGCGCGAGTCTTGAATGTACACCCGAGAGGTGTGGAATTACTGGTTGCCGGGCACGAAATCTCGATCGGGCTTTCTGGACAATCTAAATCACCTCGAACTGAGAATCAATCAATATTGCAATGAATATGAAACTGCCAGCGTACAAATTGGTGTTAACTGGCGGACCCGGATCTTGGGTACCGATCGAACACTCTGAACGAATGTTTCTTGCTGCGGTGTCGGAGGATGAACCGCCAACAGCCGCATACATTCTGTTCACAACTCTGCAGTTTCCGGCACGATTGAAAGCGCAGCTTCGTGAAAATTTGAAGCAACGGAACGTACAGATCATTGACCAGATTGAAGTCACACCAACGATTCTGGAAGACGTTTATGCCAATGCCGAGAAAATAATCAAGCCCAGTGCGACCGACATGGATTACGAAAGAGGGCAAGAAACGGTGCGCATGCTGCTGGCAAAGGCCGTTGCAGAAAATGCATCGGACATCCATATCGTTCGCCGTCAAATGACCGCATTGGTCAGTTTTCGAATTAGTGGACAAGTAGTTCGCTACGCAGAATGGTCAGATTTGCTCGCAGATCAGACTTGTCGATTTATTTATGAAGTTTTGGGCCATGACCAGGCAGTAACTTGGAACCGGCATGAACCACAAGATGCCGTAGCGGACACCATTCTCTCTAACGGTAGAAGAGTTCGAGTTAGAGTCGGCACAATACCTGCTTCACCAGACGGATATGACATGGTCCTGCGCATATTGCCAGGTAGCGAAGACATCATGCACTTGAATCAACTCGGATATGACGCAGATCAGATCCAGGCAATTCAAACCATCATCCAAAGGCCATCTGGTTTGTTGGTTATGGCGGGCAGTGTTGGTAGTGGAAAAAGTACATCGATGGTCAGCATGTTGAATGAAGAGCTTGAAATGCATCAATCACGACTTCGCATCATAACCGTAGAGGACCCGCCCGAAAGAGTCATTTCAGGTGCAACCCAAGTACCTGTAATTCGAAAGAAAGGGAACTCTGCTGGAGACGAATTCACATTTGCGATTCGCGGAGCGTTGCGATGTGACCCTGATACGCTGATGGTTGGCGAAATACGCGATCTTCAGTCTGGTCTGTTGACCATAAAGTTCGCTCAATCTGGACATCGGGTTTACACGACCGTTCATGCCTCTACAGCACTGGGAATCGTAGGACGGCTGACCGGTCTTGGAATCGATTCAAACCTGGTGTGTGCTCCAGATGTCCTTAAGGGATTGATGTTCCAGTCTCTGGTCCCAAAACTCTGCCCCGAATGCAAGATCAGTTCAGAAGAGTGGATGAAATTTGGGCGGGAGAATGACTACCGGCGTCGAGAGAGTGCGAAACGTGCAAGTGCAGCGGTAATTTCCTGCGGATTAGACGTCTCGAAAATTCACTATCGAGGAAATCGAGATTGTGAACGATGTGGTGGTAGTGGCGTCATCGGCCGCACTGTCATGGCAGAAATCGTTCTTCCTGATGATGAGATGATTTTTATGCTCAGCAAAGGTGACTATCACAGCGCACGACAACACTGGCTCAATGATCTAAATGGTCGACCTGTACAGGTTCAGGGAATTCAGTTGATCGCCAATGGTTTGGTTTCGCCGACTGACGTCGAATGGCAAATTGGCTCGCTAATCACCGAATCGGCACCAAAGCAGAAGGTTATCAGTCTGGTGAACTCAACCAATCACAAAGCACCTGCGATTTACTCATGTTGATGCCAGTTTGGATCGAACAGGTAACCGACTTTTTTCATCGTCAGCGATTCCGTTCGTCTGCCTCCATACGCGCCAGATTTTGGCTGCGATTAGCTTCGTTAAGCCGATCAGATGTCCCAATCGCGGCGGCACTCGAATTTCTGTGCGAGAGCAAGGTTGAGAAGTCCGCATCTTTGCATTTTGCCAGACATCAACGATCTGCCATTCGATCGCGCGGGTTTTCCTCCGGTGCGATTGGATGGGTACCACAGGAGGAGTTGGCGATCATTCAAATTACACAGGAAGGCAGAATTGAAGAGGGGTTTGAACAGGCGGCACGTATGGCAACCGTTCGAAGCAAGTTGCGTACTACTCTTATTTCAGGCCTGACCTATCCAATACTGCTTCTGTTTGGTGGCGGCCTGGTCATCACAATACTGCCAGGACAAGCCCTGTCATCAATGACTGCGGTACTAGATCAGTCCAAGTGGCCAGCAGTCTCAGTGAGTGTTCTTGAATTTTCCATGTTCCTTAGCAGATGGGGTATAGCGATTCTCATTGCCATCGCTTTATTGCTGATCGTTTCAATTTGGGCTGCGCCGCGTTGGGTAGGCCCAGTGCGGGAAAAATTGGAATGGTTTCCACCCTTTGCTCTGTACCGCCAATTTTCGGGACCTGAAATATTGAGTGCCTTGCTGGCACTGATGCAAGCTGGTGTTCAGAGAATTAAGGCATTAAGTCAACTTGAAGGCGGGCTGCCAAAATACCTTGCTTCTCACGTTCAGAAGATGCGTTCAAATCTCTATCGCGGCGATAGCGTTGACCAGGCGCTGGATACCGGGCTCTTCTCTCCAGAAACACTAGATACCCTGCGAATATATGAGCGTGTTGGAGATTTCACCACGCACGCCGAACGCATTGCTGATGAAGAATTGGAAAGAGCGCTACAGAATCTGAAACGGATCACAAAAACTTTTTCATCTGTACTTCTTCTTGCAATTGGCGCAATTGCAATCTGGATTTATGTTGGAATCGCGAGAGTCGTCTTTACCCTTCAACAATCAACTTTCTAATACTTTCACGCCACCGGAGGTTCAATCATGAAAATCGTCCAATACCCAATTCATTCATTTAACAAGTTTTTTCGTCGAGGATCTGCTACAGAGCGTGAGAAAGGTGCCATTACGGTTGCTGAAACCCTTATTGCACTCGGAGTTGGCGCAACAGTTCTAGCAGTTGTGTTTGCCGGAATTCCAGCACTCGTATCAGCTCGAAATGCCTCAACTGCCATGAACGGACTGACCCAGATCGTATCAGCGGTACGCATGACCTTTGGTGTTCGAAACAATTTTAGTGGACTCAATACAACACTGGCACGAAGTCTGGCTGGATTCCCACAGCACTTTCTGATCGAAGGTGAAACATCACCTCAGCATCCGTGGACAGGCGATGTAGAAATTGAAGGTGTCGGACAGACGTTCACAGTGCAATTTTCAGAGATGCCAAATGATGCATGTTCATCTCTAGTCGCGACCACGGCAGAGATGGCACAGTCTGTTGATATCGGCGGAACCACACTGAATCTTGCTGCTGTAGACGACCCGAGCACCTCAGGAACTGATGAATCAACAGCTGCGGACATTGCGGGATTATGTGCAGAAACTCCGCCAAATGACGTAATTTGGACATTCCGAGGCTAGGCATGAATTCGGTTCATAATTGCATTTTACGGTTACGTCAAGCATTCCAAACATCTGAAATTGGTGCCATTTCGATGGCAGAGACCTTGATCGTTCTTAGCATCGGAATCACGGTGCTTGCGGTTTGGGCTCATGGTCGATTGAACCAGATGGAGGTCGATAACGCAAAAGCTGCCGGGCGCGCTATTTCAACGTACTCCCGTGCTGCTGCGGTCTGGCTAGCGGAGGCACCACCCGCAACAAGTGGAATTTACACAATTTCCGAACTGCAAGAATGTGCTGACGAGAACGGGTTGCGATTTCTGTCATGCTCGTTCGGCTCCACCACACCGATTCCGTATGCGAGCACCGATACAGGCGATCCGATTACCTTTGGAGACCTTCAGATAAACGTCACCATTAATGCGGCTGGTTCATTGGGACTCATTGACTTTGGTGTGTTTCGAGGCGGCAAAGATTCCAATGGCGATGGCATGCCGGATTCAAGGCCGGATCTGGCAGCAGCGGCCTTTCAAGCCGCATCTCAAGATACCGGAGCCGGCGTGCTTGAGTTTTTTGAGCTGCTTTTCGTCGAACCCGATGCCTCAATGATTATTTTTGACTCGCAAGACCCCAACTACGATCCTGGTAAAGTGGAAAATCTTGCCAGACTGACAGCCAGAGTAGGTTCGCTTTCCTCGGCTACCTCACCATTTCTGCGCATTGACGGAGGCAATCAAATGACGGGTGCCTTGAATTTTCAGAATGGAATGCTAGTAGATATGTCAGGCAATAGTTTGATTGTTGAAGGCCCGGGAGATGTACAAGTCAGTACTGTGAGCGGAGGTCTTGTTGTCTCGGGTCAGCTTGAAACAAACACTTTGGTGGCCGACTCGGCTGAAATTGACGCACTGGAAGTTGAGCCAGAAGACGGCGTATCAGGTACTGGTTTTGATCGGTTTGACCAAGCGCCAGATATTGTTCGAATCGATGAGAACATTACCAATTTAACCGAGCGGGTAACGGTCAACGAAACGAATATTGAAACCAATTCTGACGCAATAACTGCGAATTTACTCGATATTGAAAAAAACTTTGCGGATATTGTCGAGCTGACCGGTAGAGTTAGTACCAACACACGCAACATAGCGGCAAACCGCAACCTGATTGACCAAAATGCAAGTGATATTCTAAATCTTTCTGACAAAAAGAGCGATATTTGCACACCGTCGAGAGCAACAGTAATTGCCAAAAATCCAGGTCGTTTAAGTTGTGGGGGCAGTTGCTGGTCATGCGGCAGCTGGCAAAGCGTTTCAGCCTCGTATACATACCGTTCCCGTAATCTGGAAACGCTAGCTTGCGATAATCACACCATCAGGATTTATTCATCATGCTGTCTGCAGAGCAATGGATTGTGTGACGGATGGTGTGAGCATGGTGCAAATCTATGTTAAGTTGGGCCTGCAGGCATGCTCTTCTGTTTTCATTAATTCGATGCAATTCCGGTATTAAACCAATGCATTTGGAGATGAGCCATTTCAGACAGATTTTTAGAACAAATCAATGGACATATCAACCATCAAGATTGTGCTGTTTCTGATCTTTTGTACTGCAATTATCGTACTTGCAATCAAAGACCATCGGCATAATCGACTACCCGATTGCATCGTCACTCCTTTGGCGTTGAGTGGCATCATAGTCAATCAATTTAATCTGTTGGTACCATTCGAAGCCGCTCTACTAGGTGCCGCAATCGGATTTTTCTGTGTTCAGATACTACGAATCTGGCAGATTCGAACCTCTAATTCCACCGGCATTGGTTTTGGTGATGCCAAGTTTCTTGGTGCGCTGGGTGCCTGGCTTGGCTATAGGTCACTTCCTGTGCTTTTGGTTGGCGCATCACTGCTCATGTTCCTTCTGTACCTGCGAAGAAAAGAAAAACCATTTGGCGTGGGACTGGGAATCACCGCTCTAGGGCTATTCAGCATGCAGTTGGCAAGCTAAAGTCATGAGGTCACAAGTATCGAATCGTTCGCGTTTTTTGGGCATTCCGTCACGTCTGATATTAATTTTTGGCGCCTCGTTTTTCGTTATTGCAACTGCGTTTTGGGCTCAATGGATCTTCAGGGAATACACGCGCCAGCCTCCTTCTCCGCCGGTTTCGGTGCAAGAAATTGTGGACGCTAGTACTTTTCCGGAAATACCAAATACGGAGCTTACCTCAACTGTGGTTCAGGAATCAGCTGCTGCGACCTTACCAATGGATGATTCTGTGAATTCACAACCGATAGAAGTTGACCCTGAAATTTCTTCCACACTGAACGATATCAGGCTGGGACTAAAGCAACAAACAGACGCGTTTCTCTATTTTGACGAACAGTTGCAACCAATCACAGAATCGCTGCACAGACTTGAGTCTGCTGTGAGTGTCCAAGCTTCAACAACAGCACTTTTCGAGGAGCGAATGAACCGCTTGCAAGAGCTCGTTGGTAAACTTACAGTCTCGTTGACTGAATCCATACACCCTGTTGAATCAGCTGAGCATTTACCACCGTTTCGACTGGTTGCGATTGACCGCTGGAACAATGAGTGGAACGCAGTCATCGAACTTAACGGAAAAGTTTCAATGATCGGGCAGAATGCGTCGCGCGCAGGGTGGGTACTATTCCAAATTAATCCCAATAGCCGATCCGCAGTTTTTCGATCAGAATCCGGAAATCAGGTGAAGCTTGAAGTTGATGGCTGATTCGTGTCCATAGTGTCAATCTCTTTCTTGTAATGACTTCAATATATCCATGCAGAAATGACCACCAAGCCAATCAATAAAATTCTTCTCGCAATAATTTCCATTGCAACTATGACATTCTCACCTAATATTTTCTCTGTCACATATCAACACGTGGAAAATGCAAATACAGAACTTACTCAATCCGAGATTGAAACAGCAGATGCGTGGAACCTGTCCCGAGAGGAGTTTTCTCAGATCAAACTTCTAAAGTCTCAATATCAAGGGCTATTGTCAGCAGATTTGACTCCGCTTGAATGGCTGGGTATTTTTGCAACAAGTGATGAACAACGCAACCACTATGCCAAGCTGTTTGCTGAGCGGCAGCTTCAAACGACAGCTGCAATTCTTGAGTTTGAAACTGCCTATATGGCAGCGGTCAGAGAGCTTTCCTCAAACGCTTTACCAACTGTCCGAGATAGAGATCGCCTAGTACTCATCACATCTTATGTATGCAGTGATTCAAAATGTATCCAAGACCTCAAAAAGGGAATCAACTACGTGGAAAAGGGCGGTTCTCTCGACATTTATGTCCAAACTGAATCTCAGTTCTCTGACTTAACGGTGTGGGCTTCAACCAACCAGATTTCACCTGAAGACATTCAGGCTGGCAGAATCACACTCAAACAGGCTAGAGGGCGCATGTTGAACGTGAAGCCAGGAATTTATCGAACCAATTGACGTCATTGTGTAGTGAACTTCTTCTGCGAGTGAAAGAATGTTTTCCAATCAATATTCGTATTTTCTGAATCTTAGGATTCCACGGAAATTTATAAGGCCAATTACCACCTATTGTTTCCAATTTATTTTGTTGTTTGTTGCCTTAATGAGTCTCGCATCCTGTAGTACCAAGAACAGACCGCCTGTTGAAATTGTCAAAGACTCGACAAGCGAAATCGTCTCGATGCCCTATGCTCACCAGCCGATCGTCGTGATGCGAAGCAGTTCCTCCGAGCTACAGTTACTTGCGAGATTGGCTGGTGCGATTGAGGAGTTGGAAGCGCTGATTAGAGAGGCGGAAGCCAGTGCTGACCCTGACGCACGAATCCGGTTCGACTACTATCAGCTTCGAACCGACATTCTTTCGATATCACAAGGTATTCAAGCACACATTCGCACACCAGTTTACACGCCTCGCACTCTCAAACCAATCGCCGGGAATTATGGACGGTAAATGCGATGAAAACCCTGAACGCCATCGCAATTCTTGATTTTGAAATTCTCAAAATTATTATCGGAAGTACGCTTGCTTCATTGTCAATTGCCTGGTGGATGTGGATCGTTCACTGCACACTCGGACAACTGCAGAGTCACCAGATCAGTTTTGTTGACCTGTTGTTTGAGTGTTTCCGTTCGCTTCTTGTCGTTCTAATCATTTTGACGCTAATTGCGTTTCTGTAATTTGACTAAACTGCTCTCATTCAATCCAACGGCGCTTCAACGGATGGTATTCGTGGTGCTGACAACAATTCTCCTGTTTGTTTCAGGCGTCTGCGACGCGCAAAATGTGTTGCCAACTCCTCCCAAAATAGGATCTGAAACCTTTAGTGAAGATGACCCTATTGGGTATGTCATTGCCGTCATCCGATTCATCATATTCCTTGGGCTGACGATTATTGTGGTTTTTGCACTCATTGGATTCGCCGGGGGATTAATTGCCGAGGTGAATGATGCCAGAAAAAAAGGAGAGTGGGGTAGGTTCAGTGTGTACTTTGGGGCTGGTTTACTGGTCATTCTAACTGTAATTTTCGGTGCCTGGTGGGGCTCAGAAAGACTGAGTGAAATATTAAACATTTAGTCATGCTTTCCCCCTGTGCACCACTCGATTACGAAACGCGGCTATACAAGGGCTGCAGCGCGAGCGAGCTTTACTCAATAGCAGTGTCAGTTGGATGTGCCTGGCTGCCTTTGGCGTTTGTTCTCGGTTTTTTTGTTCTCGACGGACTACATGCTCTATTCATTGGCTTTGCGATTTTCGTAGGTGGGTTGTTGCTTTGGGTGGCGGGCATCGCCAACCTGTTCAAAAGCATCAAATTAGGGAAACCGGAAGGTTGGCATTTGCGCATGTTGCATTGTCATTTACATCCACTCCTCGGGAGTTATTTGATTTACAAATCGGGCCGTTGGTCAACCGTCAGAGAGGAATAAAGTCGTGCCGCGCTACCTACATGCGGATGCCAACCTTTACAGCCACATTCTGACGCTTAGAGCAATTGCAGCTTTTTTGGGCGTCTGCCTTGTGGGTTCTCTGTATGGTTGGCAGTACGCTGCCAAAGTACAGCGAATCAGCATTCCACCAGATTTAAGGTATGGCAGTCAGATTTCGCTCAACTCCATTCATCCCTGGGAGGTATACAACTTTGCAGGCTACATCTGGCAACAGCTAAACCGCTGTCCCCACAACTGTTTTGAAGATTATCCAGAGAATCTTGGACGTCTGACGGAGTTTCTGACACCGGAGTTCAAAGCATGGCTTCGACACGACGGAGAAATCCGCGCGCCTGAATTGCTGAATCGAACCCGTTTTCTCCTGCCGCTGGAAAACCTGAACTTTCGCGACACAGTCACCTTGGAAGATTCTGGCAAGTGGACGGTTAGGCTGGATGTTGAACTCAAGGAGAGTATCGGTGGTGTGTTGGTGAAAGATGCCAGAATCCGTTACCACCTGAAGGTGATATTCAAAGCCATTGATCCCGAGTTCAATCCTTGGGGACTGTTACTCGACACCATGCCAAAAATGCCTGAAAGAATTGTCGACATTGAGTTATGAATGCCAGAGTTTATATGAAGGGTCTACTTGTGTTCCACGCCTTGTGCTTGATGTTCGCTACCCAGAATTCAATTGCGTCGGAAGTCAGTTATCACTGGCCAAATACGCCACTGGAACTAGACCTTGCCGTCGGTAATGAACAACGTATTTCCGTTCCTGAAGCTGGCAGTCTACGATTGGGAATTCCACAGTCTGTCAAACGGATACTGCGAACGGAGATTGTCGGAAACAATCTTTGGATAGAGGCAAAGGAACCATTTGATCCAATCAGACTTGTACTGCTAGCTGATCCATTAGGACGAATAGTTTTACAGGTCAGATCTCAGCACTCCAAACAGTTCAACCAACCCATCATCATTCACGGACGGGTATCCGATGAACGACGAGTTGCGAGTCATCCATTAATGAATCTCGGTTTTGTCACATTAACGCGATGGGTGGTTCAACAACTCTATGCACCAGAACGTCTATTGAACAACCTGCCAGGTGTCCAGCAGGTTGCAGTGGATTCAGACTCATTTGATATTTTTCGATGTGGAATGAGAATTCCCACGGCTTGTGCAGGCGCGGTTACAGCAGTTCCAATTGCCAGCTGGCAGTCACCGAATCACTTTATCACTGCAATCAGGATAGTCAACCAATTGACGCAACCGATAATTCTTGATCCAAGAGAACTTCGCGGTTCATGGCGTAGTGCAGCGTTTGTTCACTCGAAGTTGAGTTCCCAAGGAAACTCAGGCGATACCACGGTGCTGGTGTTAATTTCTGACTATCCCTTCGAAACAGCCTATTTTTAGAATGCCTGTACTGAGAACTTATTCAGTATTCTGGTTGAGCGCGCTGGTGTTATTTGGCATTGTCGTCTGGACAATGATTGGCAAAGATGGTGACCGAAACGAAGATGACCGCGGTTTGATTGCCGGCAGTGAATTAAACGTCAATTCAGATTTATCGGACCGTGACAATGCGGCTGAAG
Source organism: Arenicellales bacterium (assembly GCA_965220665.1). Lineage (GTDB taxonomy): Bacteria > Pseudomonadota > Gammaproteobacteria > Arenicellales > JAJDZL01 > JAJDZL01. The sequence continues at coordinate 1,828,341 of CBDCQQ010000005.1, read as the reverse complement.
AGGTTCGCGCTGTTGCCACAAGAATTTCCAACATTGAACAGGCAATAGAAAATCAGAGGTTAAACGATCAGGCAGAACGCCATCAATTACATGAATCACTAACAAACGACCTTGAGGACATGTGGAAGACGATCGAAAACAACTTGTCCCGTAATTCAATTACACGGATTGCAGACTCAGTGGACGACCTGACACTGCGTTTGAATCAAGTTGAAACGCAGCAAACCCTCACAACAGAAAATTCAATTGAATCTGCCGCCGATGACTCGTTCCTGTACTGGGTTTCATCAGTGGACACTGATCAGATTGATCCGTTCAATGAGTCACTGCAAATTGAGAATCTGGAAGTCAGTCGCGAACCACTGAATTCTCAGTTGCTGCAGATCGAAAATGACTCTCTGGAAACCCCGTACCTCACCATCCCTGCTACAACAACATTACTTGGTGCGACTGCATTGACTGCACTGGTAGGCCGAATTCCCACTCGCGGTCAACTTCAGGACCCGTGGCGATTTAAAGTTCTGGTTGGTTCCAAAAATCTTGCATCAAATGGGCATCGAATCCCGCATTTGGCGGGAATGCTTTTGGCTGGAACGGCACGTGGTGATCTGTCACTGTCGTGTGTTTCAGGCAACATTGATACTGCGACCTTCATATTCTCGGATGGAACCATTCAGACTGCTCGCAAAATCGCCGACCCTGAATCTACTTTTACCGGATTGGGTTGGATTTCCGATGAGTTTGGCAACCCTTGTATCGAAGGGGAGCTTAAATCCAACGCATTGCAGTACTTGACCCAGGCAACATTGATCAATACGACCCGAGCTACAGCTGAAGCGATCGCCAACGCTCAAACCGAAACATCGACCAATGTAGGAAGTGACGAAACGACCACGGCTGTGGTGGGAAACATTGATCAGTTTGTCGCTGGCTATGCAACAAAAGAATCTCTATTAACCGTTGCTGACTGGCTGAATGATAGACAGTTAAATTCATTTGACGCAATCTACGTTCCAGCAGGTCATAGCGTTGCAATTCATATCGAGGAAACCATTCAAATTGATCAGGAACCAAATGCTCGCAAGGTTCAAAATCTAAATCTGTTGGACGCTAATGATTATGCTCGTCAAGGTTGGACTGATTAGTTTGTCTCTGAGCATTGCCGCCTGTTCAACCTCTTTTTTGAACAAGGTAGGGAATTCTGGAAACGCGAAGACAATTGAACAAATCTACAACCAGCATGATGCCTCAATTACACCTGTACTCAGCAGCGCACCTTACCTTTCCAATTCAGACTCAGATCTGAAAGGCTACACGCGGGATGTAAACAATGAGTTGTTGTTGCACTTCCCTCGTCTACCCAATCCAACAATCGTTCTCTATGTCTTTCCACATCTGTCACTTGAAGGGACGCCGGTACCCGGATACTCTACGACATTTCCGATGTATGAAACTGTCGAGTACGCCTTACCTGGGGAGATACTGGTGCAGTGAAACGTTGGTCGAAATTTTTCACATCCTCATATCAGTCAGAACAGAAAAGAATTCGAGCTGATAGTCTCTCGGCGGAGAAGTTGCCGTTAGTCGAGTGGAATGGTCAGGACTGTAATCCTCTCACCATTGAAGAGTACCTTGAGCCTCAGTTGCATCCCGATCCTAGCTTTCGGAAAGTGGTCAAGAACACACATTCCTTTGCCGATCTTTTAGCACCGCGCCTTGATCTTGGAAATGGGAATATCGGATTACAGGACCTAACTAGCGTTGGTCGAATATTTGAAGTCAGTTGCGGCAGTACAGAAGCCAAGAGTGACGAGGTTTTAAGCCGCATACAGGAAAAGGTGCGTCAGGCAGTTACGACCAGTTTTCCAGAAAACTACGGAAATCCCTGGATAACTCAGTGGTTTGTTCAGGATGATGTCAGTGGACTAACCCGTACGCTTTCCAAGCGTTTGAAGAATTACACCGAACCCTCGTTGCTGCAAAGTCGATACACCCAGCATTGGTTTGGCATCATCAATGAGCATTTCGGAGACCTGACCCGAAAAGGTGGCCTTTATCCATATGGCACCACAAAATCCATCAGTTGGAGAGGTAAATCCCGTCGTGTTCGACTTTGCATATGGAGACAGGACACTCAGCAACGGTATGCTGGAGATGATGAGATCGAACAGTTGTGCTCTCAGTTGCAGCATTCACTGGCGGAATCTGAAATCGTTCTAAAACCATTAGACGCCAAAGACCTTTACGAATGGCTTACCCATTGGTTCGTCCCCCTACCTGATGCGCACACTGGATTCGAGGACACCTTCGAATTGCTTGAGGCACACCCATGGACCAACGATCAGCAGTCGCGGACTATGGCTCTGTATTCTGGGTCGGCAAGTGCAGACATCAGCCGGGCTGCATTGCACGGTGTTGCACCTTGGACATGGAAACGACCGGGTATCTGGTGGTTCAGAAGTCAGCCGAGTCGGTTTATCACAATTGACGAATTGAACAGTGAGCCTGAAATTGGACATCTGACGGTGGAGCGTCAATTCGGAGACGCAGTGGCAACATTCTGGGACCAGGTTCCGCAAGGATCAATCTGGTCGATGAGCGTTGTCTATTCACCTCAGGAAATGATTGAAGAGAAAATTGCCAGAGTGAAAGAGAATTCTGTAGGAGATGATGCGGCTGCGGTAGAGCGACGTTCTCTGGCTGACTGCGCTCTTAGTGAGATCGTCCGGGGCAATCCAATTTATCGGGTGTTCGCGGGCGTGTTTGTGTTTGGTACCAGCTTGCTGGAACTTGACCGCAAAACGGAGCGGATGCTAAGTCTGCTGTCGATTCACCGCATGCGCCCGGTGACACCCCGCCACGATCCGATTGCACTCGATAGTTATATTCGCGCATTACCATTCGGATACCACCCGAAGCAGGACAGCAAGCCTGGCACTCGACGCTCGAGACTATGGTACTCGAGTCACATCGCGAGAATCGCGCCAGTTTTAGGTCGCTCTACCGGGACTGGCACACCTGGCTGCATTCTATTTAATCGAGGTGCGGAACCTTTGATGTTTGATCCATTGAATTCAAAAGAGCGAGAAAAAAACGCCCATTCTCTGGTGCTAGGTCCTACAGGCTCTGGTAAAACCGCGTTATTGATTTACCTGCTCCTTCACACACTCGCAGTTCACCGACCCAGAATTGTACTGATTTCAGCGCTCTCAACTTTTGGACTGCTGGCCGAACACTGCCATCGTCAAGGATTAAGTGTCTATCACTTCCGGGTTGATGGTCAAAGCAATGCAGCGATTCCTCCATTTCGACATGCACAGGATCTGTTGGACAAATCCACCAGCGATGCGCATATTAAGTCAGGCAACTACCGGGATCTGTTGGGTGAAATGGAAATTCAGGCTCGCCTGATGATTACAGGCGGTCAGCAAAATGAAGAGAAAAAATTAAGAAGAGATGACATTGATTTGATTCGAAACGCATTGATTGATGCTGCCGAACGATCAAAACTAGATGGTCGTCTGCAAACCATGACTTCTGATCTGGTCGATGCCCTAAATCAAGCGTCATCAAGCGGAAATGCAAGGGGACGACATTTATCCAAGAGACAGCAGCAACGCGCTTCACAAATGGCAAGTGCCTGCCACATATTCTGCACTGGACTGAATGGCAGATTGTTTGATTCTGAAGGTGAGTTGTGGCCGGAAACCGACATAACGGTCGTCGAACTTGATCTCTTGGCCAGACGAGGCTATGAGGACAGACTGGCAGTTGCTCTGACAGGTCTACTTGCATCGATTAATAATCGAATTGAGCGCAATCAATATCAAGCAAGACAAACTGTAGTTGTGATAGATGAAGCCCATATTCTGCTACAGAACCCACTGATTGCACCTTACATCAATCGAATTTGTGCAATGTGGCGCACGTTTGGTGCATGGTTATGGATTGCAACTCAAAGCATTCGACAATTTCCAGATACAGCCAAAGAGTTACTCAATCAGCCCGAGTGGTGGTATTGCATGTCAATGGACGAAGATGAAATTACGCAGATCGAAAGATTCAAGTCACTTTCAAAACCTCAACGCGACCTGCTTCGTCAGGCGCGAAAGTCGCCGGGACGTTATACGGAGGGGACGCTCATTTCATCACGTCTGGTCACACTCTTCAGAAACGTGCCACCTGCCCTTGCGCTGGCGCTCAGTCAGACAGAAAAAAGCGAAAAAGCGGCTCGGGCAAAAATAATGGAAATGCGAAAGATATCGGAAATTGAAGCTGCCTATCTAATGGCGGAGTCGTTACGAGCGCGAAGAAAAGGTGAGGAAAAGGAGTGAGTAATGTGTTTCGCCTTCTGACGGTGGGAGTACTCGTCAAATTAATCGCGATTGAAACATCTGCATCCGAATATCCCAAATTGATCGAAATTTTCGTCAACGGAAGTCCTCCAGTCATCCACCACCCTGCCATTGAGATTCGTTCTTACAACATACAGAATTTAGGGCTGACTGCCCGAACTCTCAGCAGCCAACTTTCGAGTCTTGAATCGGTCGCACGGCAGCAGGCCATACAGCGAATCGAAAAGGATTTCGAATCTATCAAACTAGCGCTGAAGGCCGAGATTGAACTGCACTTACTCATTGATCAATACGGAATCGAATTTTTTCCAGTTTCAGTAGTCGACGAACACTTGCTTGTTTATGGGGACATCGACATCAATTCGATTTTGACTGTCTGGCGGCAATCATCATGGTGAAATTTGCAATTGCACTGTTGGCGGCGACTCTAAGTATGCATCCCGTTACTATTCGAGGCGACACACTGTCGACAGAGGAAATAGTAGCTCGGTCTCAGAGTACGGACTGCTTGGATTGGAAAATATCGGGTATCTGTATCTGGCTTCGCTGTTCTATTTTTGGATGCCAAGTAGTTACAACCCCAAGAATTTCTCACAATTTTCCAGACTTCGTGGTTTCATCTTACGCACAGACCGGGCAGTCACCTTGGCCTGTCGTCGAGCAAAGTTTGTCTGATCCTACGATCGATTTGGTCTCGTCTCTCTCAGGTGGTAGTATTACCGGAACCGGAACATCTCGTCTACTGCAGGATGATCTAAAATTCCACGAAGTGGATGTCATTGGTAGTCCAGTTACTCGAGTTCCCGGTGTAAAACGATTTCTATGTCGTCGTGCCTCTCAGCCATTCTTTCCATATTTCTTATCCTTGCTTGATGCCAAAGCGTGGAGAAGCGGAACACCAGATTCAAGTCGTAGAGAAGCACTTACTCCAGGAATAAGAGAGATCGGTTCTTGGCCTGATTTCACTTGGGGTTCCATTTATCCTCGTTCTGGTTTCATTTTTCAGACACACGCCGGTAAATCCGCAGCTGTAGCCAGTCAAAGGGCTGTCGATGTTGTTCTTCGAGATAACATTGGTCATATTGCCAGTCGAATAGCAAAGCACACCGAACATGACGTTAAGCGAGGCAACCCAAAAGCCTCGAATCCGCATACTTGCAGTTTAAGTGGGGGACAGTGGCAACGTTTACCGCGCACTAACAAGGGTGGTCAATGCGTAAAGCAGGTGTGGCGCCAGTGGCTTCCGAATGCTGATGAGAAATCAGATCGCTGGCAGATGCTGCTCCCAATTCACAGCAAGCGATGTGAAACATTTGGAAGACAGCCCGAGTGGCCATATCCTGAAGTCGCCGAAAACGACCGCTATATTTGGAATTACTGGGGCCGCTACAAATGCTGTGTCAAAGCGGGTGGCACATTGCTGTCGCATTTTGATTTCTAAACCTAATTCCACGGGATACCATAACGAACTGTCAAATAAGTGTCGGAGCGTCCCATTCTTGAGTTGACACTTACGCTATACTTTGCGAATTCAAGTTTTCCGCACCTTCCCACAGACTCATCATGAGCGAACTTAGCGCATTAATTCAAGTGATTCTCGTCGACCTGCTATTTGCAGGAGACAATGCTATCGCAATTGGCTTGGTTGCGGCAGGATTACCCAAGGAACAACGGAAGAAAGTCATCACGATTGGAGTCGCTTTCGCAGTCGTTGCGAGAATCATATTTGCAGTATTGACGGTGCAACTGCTTAAAATTCCGGGTCTTTTGTTAATTGGTGGGCTACTCTTACTTTGGGTGTGCTGGCGATTATGGTCCGACATGCGCCGCAAGGAGAGACAGGAAACCAATCCACACACAAAAATCAGTGCCACTGGCGAAACGATAACATTCAGGCAAGCTCTGATTCAAATTGTGGTGGCAGATGTTTCAATGTCGCTGGACAATGTATTGGCTGTAGCAGCAATTGCGCGCGACCATCTTGTAATATTGGTGATTGGGCTTACGCTTTCAATCGTATTGATGGTGGTAGGAGCGACTTTGATTGCAAATCTACTAAATAAATACAAATGGATCGAATATGTCGGTCTATTGATCATATTCGTCGTTGCAGTGACAATGCTCTGGGAAGGTGGTCATGATATTGCGCAACGATTCTTCGCTTAACTGCGAGTAATTTCACCTATACTTGCAGCAATAAATTCAAAAAAAAGTTGCAAACGAGGCTGTACCTTCAATGGACACTATAAATTCATACGTTCAATTTTCAGACGTCCAAAAAAGTTACGATGGCGAAACCCTAGTCGTCAAGAACCTGAATCTTTCAGTCGAACAGGGAGAATTTGTCACCCTCCTCGGTCCTTCAGGCTCTGGTAAAACCACCTGCCTTATGATGCTGGCAGGATTTGAGACCGCAACCCATGGTGAAATATTTCTGGATGGTGTACCCATCAATAATGTTTCACCTCACAAACGTGAAATTGGCATGGTATTTCAGAACTATGCGCTGTTTCCGCACATGACGGTCGCTGAAAATCTTGCATTTCCATTGAAGGTTCGAAAACTCCCCACAGCAGAAGTCGATGAACGAGTGAGCAAAGCGCTTGCCATGGTGCAACTTCATGAATTTGGCGGTCGATTGCCTGGACAGTTATCAGGCGGACAGCAGCAACGGGTTGCTGTTGCTAGGGCCTTGGTATTTGAACCCAAGTTAGTCCTTATGGACGAACCGCTTGGCGCATTGGACAAGCAGCTCAGAGAGCAGATGCAGTACGAAATCAAGCACATACATGAAAACTTGAACGTAACAGTCATCTATGTGACGCACGATCAGGGTGAAGCGCTCACCATGTCCAATCGAATTGCAGTGTTCAATGATGGCATCATTCAGCAGCTTGCAGCACCAGGCGTGTTATATGAAGAGCCTGAAAATTCGTTTGTCGCACAGTTTATCGGTGAAAACAATGTCCTGCACGGCAAAGTCGTCGGCGTAATGAACGGGTCATGCGATGTTGAGACGGCGAGCGGTGAGGTTGTTAAAGCAAAAGCAGTGAATATCGATGGTGTTGGGTCAGCAACGACACTATCACTTCGCCCTGAGCGAGTCACTGTCAATCCAGATTCTGGAACCTGTGCCAATACCGTCAATGCTCATGTGGAAGAAGTGATTTATCTTGGCGACCATGTTCGAACACGCGTCAGCCTATGTGGACACGATGACTTTGTTATCAAAATACCAAACGCGCATGGACATGTTAACTTGGAATACGGTCAGTCGATTGCAGTCGGGTGGCAGAGTGAAGACTGTAGGGCACTTGACCATCTCGTCTAATCTGTCGATTGAATTTAAAGTTCAGTCATAAGACAAACTACTCTCAATAGCCTGCTGGAGGAGAACTAAACCGGTTTGAATTTCTGCATCGCTGATTGTGTACGCTGGCAGTAGGCGAACAACATTATCACCAGCCTGCAGTACCAGCAGACCTTTTTCGAGAGACTCTTTCAGAATGCGGCCGGCTTTACCCGCAAATTTATCGCTCAGTTCAGCTCCGATCATCAGTCCGCGATTGCGGATATCGCAGAATGCTTCCGATTTGTCATTTATGGCATTGAGTCCATGACAGATTAGATCCCCCTTTCTTACAATTTCATCCAGCATACAATCGGTGTGCAATGTATCTAGCACAACATTCGCCACCGCACAAGCGATGGGATTACCTCCGAAAGTGGAACCATGGCTACCGACCTTTAATGTCTGATCGGGTTTGTCACCGAGCAGCACCGCGCCGATCGGTAAACCTGCACCGAGTGCCTTCGCCACTGTAACGATATCGGGTCGAATGTTAGATACCCATTGGTGAGCAAATAGTTTACCGGTGCGTCCCATACCTGATTGAATTTCGTCCGTAATGAGAAGTGCATCATTAGCCTGACAAAGTTCTGCCGCAGATTGCAAAAATTCATCAGAGACAGGACGAATTCCGCCTTCGCCCTGAATCGGCTCCAGCAATAGAGCGCAGACATTTTCGGTAAATAGCGACCTTAAGTGATCAATGTCATTAAAGTTGCAGTAGTGGAATCCCGCTGGTAATGGTCCAAAGCCTTCCTGATATTTGGGCTGAGCGGTCGCGGTTACGGTAGCCAGTGTGCGCCCGTGAAACGACCCCTGCAAAGTTATGATGATGTTTTTGTTGGGATATCCGCGATCATAGCTATAGCGGCGTGCGACCTTGATCGCCGCCTCGTTAGCTTCAGCGCCTGAATTGCAGAAAAATACCCGTTCAGCAAAAGTTAGATCAATAAATCGTGCCGCCAAACGAACTGCTGGATGATTGAAGTAGACATTGCTTGAATGCCATAGACGTGCCGACTGACGCTGCATCGCGTCGACAACAGCGGGATGCTGATGACCCAGACAATTGACACCGATGCCTGAGCCAAAATCGAGGTACTTTTTCCCCGAAAGGTCAGTTAACTCACAGCCCTTACCCGATTCGAAAACCACATCGCGTGGTCGGTAATTTGGCGCATAGGACTTGCGCCCAAGTGCTATGAGGTACTCCTGGTCAAATTGATCATTCATTTCGGGTTAGCGCTGATCATTCGTTCGATCACTCGCTGGTAAACCTGCGACAGTTTGTCAAGGTCAGAAATACTAACGCATTCATCCACTTGATGAATGGTTGCATTTAGGGGCCCAAATTCGACAACTTCTGCTCCACCGGCTGCTGCGAAGCGACCATCTGAAGTTCCACCAGCGGTTGACCGCTCGGGCTCCACTCCAAGTTCCGCAAAAACGGCTGACGAGACAATAGTTGCCAAGTGACTGCCAGCGCTTCGATAGGGGTCAGTAACAGGGCTCCAATCAATTTCGTAGTCAAGTTCCAGATCCACGCAGAATTTTTCGATTTGAGCTTTAAGAGCAGTTGCATTTTGAACGGGAGAAAACCGGATGTTGAAATTTAGCTCCAGTTCACCTGGAATGACATTTTCAGCGCCTACACCGGCATGCAGATTGGAGATTTGCAGTGTGGTATCTGGAAACACTCCGTCAGCGTCGTTCCATGCGCAATTAGCGAGTGCACTGATGAGTGCACCTGAACGATGTACCGGATTGTCGGCTAGATGCGGATAAGCCACATGTCCCTGTATTCCATGCACAGTGATTAAACCAGTTAAAGAGCCCCGACGACCTATTTTGATCGTATCGCCAAGCGTTTTCTCCGAGGTTGGTTCACCCACCAGACAAAATTGCAGATTCTCACCTCGCGCGTCGAGTTGCTCAAGGACATAGCGTGTGCCATCAATTGCTTCGCCTTCTTCATCGCTTGTCAACAACAACGACAGGCTTCCCGCAAAATTGTTACCGCCCTTTCCAAAAATTCGTTCGCAGGCGGTTACCATTGCTGCGACGGAACCTTTCATATCAGCCGCACCGCGGCCATGTAAATACCCGTCAGCCTGTGTTGCCGAGAAAGGAGGGAAACGCCAATCGTCCAAGTTACCAGCCGGAACAACATCCGTGTGACCGATAAAGGTTAGGTGTGGTTCGGCAGTACCTCGTCGCGCATAAAGATTTGAAACCTCACCACAATCGAAAGTTTCAGTAGTAAATCCGAGGGGCGTTAGACGCTCAGCGATCAGTGCGTGGCAGCCACCGTCGTCAGGGGTTACAGAGGCATGTTGGATAAGTTCACTTGCTAATTCTGTGGTGGTTGACTTTGCTGGCATGTTGTTACGGTCGATTTATTATTTAGGTTAAAGGCAAGGCGTTAATTATAGATGTGCAGGCGAATACGCTAAAGTCGCACCCCTGGCCAAGAAATTGCTTCACTTTAAATTCTACTTTTCACTTTTTCATTTCGACTGCCGGTAGTAGGCTTGGTGCAAAAGGATTCTGTGAGGATCAAAATGCATCGATTACTAAAGTACATTCTTGGAGGACTAGGATTTCGAGGACCTACAGCAATATTGCTAGCTGTGACTGGGCTGGTATTAAATGATTGCGCACGTGCGGCGGACGAAATTGTACACAACTATGCTCTTTACTATCTACTCGGTGGTGAACGAGCAACAGACATCGCAGCGTCTGAGCGAAGATTTACTAAGTCGCTAAGCGGGCCGCGGGTGCCACTAGGTTCTGCATGCGGTGGATTCAATCGGACGACTGACGTACTCGACCTTTTATCCGGATCTTTGGAAAATTCTCTAATCGCCTTGAGTTCAATACCTAGGGAGGTCTCAAGTGCACTACCAGGATCAATTTTGTGTCGAGCGAAACCTGGAGCCTGCCAACTTCTTCAGCACTATCTGGTGCGCGCAGAGGACCGATGGAAAACTTCGGTTGACGTATGTCGGCAAGATCTTAGCGCAGCCGCCCGGTCCGATTCACCTCGTCAAGATCTACTAGACGCGGCTCGTACGGAAATCTGGGAAACTGAAGCAAGCCGCGGTGTGACTGCTGCGGCTGCCAAATCCAAGGCAGATGCAACTGATGGCTGCGTTACTTGGCTGGGCAACCAGAAAGCGGGCTGCCAGGGTGCGCCTGCCATCTGGCTTTTACGTGACACCACCCGAGCTGGCTGGTGTCTGCTGCTCAACCAGCCCGGTGATTGCACAAGTGCTACACCATCAAGTGACAGTAGCGAATGGCAATCACCACTTCGAAGTGTCTGGGATACTCCTGATATGGCTGGAAGTTGGGTGATTAAAGTTTTAGGCGATTACCGAATACAGGCTGGAGAGGCAATTGAAACAGTGCCCGGCGAGGGGCTTCTTCCACAGATCGATCAACTAACAAGCAGTCTTTCAGAACAATTAACAACGAGAGTGTATGACACCGGAATTCGGAGCGAAGTTTCGGACTTCAAATTTAAAGGTGCCGGTGTGATACTGGCAGAACCGGTAATCGATGCACTGCGCGATTTACCCGACCGGGACTTTCTAATTCGACGGCTCGCCAATGAGGCTGCCTTGGCCGAAATTGTCGAGCAGGCTTTTCTGGCGCGACGGCTACTACTCAGTGGGCTGATGGAGCCACATATTCAGCGAGGCGGTGGGGTGGCCGAAACTGTGGCGAATCAAGTGAAAGTGTTGGAACGGGAGATTGATCGCGCTAGTTGGGAATTGCAAGCGCGTCGTCATGTCGTGTCAGCCACCATTCTCGAATTACTATCCGCACATGAAGCGCTGTTAACCCCAGCGCATCCCCAAAGTGCAAAACCAAAGTGGCGGCTCGAATAGCAAATTACCAATGATATGAAGGTTCATTCCTACTTTGAACTGGCCACCACGCTCATTGGCTGGCATGTGGCGAATAGTATCGCTGAAATACTGGTGAAAAGCGGTTTAGTACTACTCCCTCTGGGAATACTCATTTGGCGTAACTGGTCCGAACCCATGCGCAGCCAATCAATGCGAGAGGCTGCCGCGGTGTCACTACGACGCATGGAACTAGACACCCTGATTGCCTGTGTCGTTATTGTGCTCGCTTTCTTGCCGGCTGTACCGGTTAGTCGAACCGATATACGATTTGAAGAGCCGTACAACGATACACCAACCCATGCGCAGGCACCAAATTTACCCTACGTCATCAATTCAGATTCAGTGCTAGGGATACGCATACCCATTCTCTGGTGGCTTGTCTATCACGCTTCTGCACTATTTACAGATCAGGTAGTTACTGCGATTGACAAGCTTGATGATCCGGCGATACTCCGGGCAAGTCTACTTAGAATCGCACAGCTTTCGATTGATGATGAAAAGTTGATTGCTGAAATTAGACGATTTCGTATCGACTGTTTTGAACCATCTCTAGCCAAATATCAGCGCTCACCCAATCCACCAAAAGTTACCAACAACTTTGAAGCAGTCGACTGGTTAGGTTCGGAGATCTTTCTTAAAACCGAAGGCTATTATCGAGCGTGTTCGGATGTTCAGCGCTGTGGAACCGGTTACAGCGCTACCTTACCGGTGATAGGCTGGCCAGAGCGACCGGGACAAGACGCAATATTACATCAGCCTCAATGTGAAGCTTGGTGGAATGATGACCGATTGGGACTGAGAGCAAGACTTGTGGAAAATTTGATTGAACAGGGGCCTTGGTTGCAGTCGTTTATTGATCGGATGGAAAAAAAGATGCAAGATCCCCAGGTGCGTGCAAATCATCCTTATCTTGTACGTCATATGGTCGATCGTATTCTACGGCGAATGTTGAACCAGGTTCCACGAAACATGGTGGTGCGGGCTGACCGCGAACCGGGAATTTTCATTTTTAGTCCCGGTGTACCGTCATTTGACTGGGTACAGCAGCTAATTGCGAGCTTTGGTGCACTGATGCTGTCTGCACTCATGCACATCATGATGGAATTGATATTAATCGGTCTGCCAATGCTACAGGCTCTAATGCTGATGCTGCTGTACATGGTATTACCGCTGGCCATTCCTTATGCCGTGCTTCAGCCTGGGATAATTGTACGGGCAGTAATCTTATTGTTTTCGTTGCGATTTTTATCGGCCTTGTGGGCTGTAGCTGAGTTTCTCGACGAAAAACTGCTACGCACAATGTACCCCGACTGGATGGCATTTGAATTTGGAGGTTCCGGTACAGTAGCCGATGTTGTACTGGGGTTAATTACCTTAACCGCCTATCTGACACTACCAGTTGCATGGTTTTTGCTCATGGGAGCCATCAGTTCTCGCACATCTATGGCACTCGCAGGTGGCTGGGGTCATCTTAACGCTAATTTGAATCAAGCTACTAGTGGTTCGGCGTCAGCACTCCGATTGCCACTACGCGGACGACGCAGTTGAGAGTACTTTTCACAGCAATTCGAATCCAAATATTCCACTCAGATTTTGCGAAATCCTTTAAATTTCACTCATAAATTCCACCTTTTTCGTGAAATTAATAAAAAAAACTTTGATTTCTTGTTCGGAATTGGTTAAATTCAAAGATTCTGACAGTACGTCAAAGAAGTTTGGCGCACAAAATGGTACTGGTTTAGCGTTTTGAGGCCAGCGATTGACGTGCACTTTTCTTCATACAAAAAAATTATCGTAGGAGTGATTTAGTATGAATATCTTAGAAATAACAAATTCATATATTCGAGAACGTGCGCTGTCCGATGCGGCAGCTATTCATTACGGCTATGTTGCGGAGTTGTTTGTCCGCGATGCAGGCGTAAAGGATGTGCGTGAAATTACCCGCGAAGCACTACTCAACTGGCGCGAGGAAACACTTTCTCGTAATGTAAGTAGTTCAACGTGGAATAACTATTTCAGACACCTCAGAGTGTTATTGCGATTTGCTGCGGATCACGAACCAGTTCCGGCATTAAGCGGTAACTTGTCTGCATTGCTATTGCGCGAGCATGTCGAGCGTCCAAAAACGATAAGTCGCTCGGACCTTAAAAAAGCAATGTCCTATATTTCGAGCCGTCGTTCGGCCATACGGCCGCGCTGGTTCTGGGCAATTCTATTACGAACGCTGTACTACACAGGAATGAGGCGTCGACAATTGATTGATCTTATGTGGAGTGACGTTGATCTGAAGAACGCGAAGATTCAACTGCGTGCGACATCAAGCAAGAACCGTCACGGCTGGGAAATTCCAATTGTGGCATTGCTGCTACCGTCGCTTTTTCAGCTCCGGGAACGGACTCTAAAGGAACTCGGGAATGATGCGGATATCGGTTCGCGTTATGTATTTGACATTTCACTATTTACCGAACAGTACCGATCGTGTCGTAACGGAAAAATGAATGCCCGTTCAATTTCCAATTTTTTCTCGCGCCTGCGCTTCGCGACTGGAGTCAGCATTTCAGCGCATAGGCTGCGACACACAATGGCGACCGAACTAGCACAGCTAGGGCTCTACAAGGAGTTGCAAAGTCTATTGGGACACACGGACATGAAGATGACCATGCGTTATGTGCACCCCGAGCTTGAGAATTTACGGTTAATGGCCGAACATTTGGAAAGTATTGACGATTAGTCATCGTTTCGGAGGCACTGCCACATACGCCTGAGCTGTTCGCGTACCTCGCTTTCGACAGCGGTGGCATATATGGCGGTGGTAGAAATGCTGGAGTGTCCGAGTACAGCAGCGAGGGTTGTTAAGGGCACTCCAGCGTTGACAGCGGCGACACCGAAACTGTGGCGAATCCCTTGGGGACAAGCCTGGGGGCCGCGGATTTCAGCGGTGCGCATAATTTCATTAATTTGGCGCGAGGCGGTTGAACGTGATATGGGCCACAAATGCTGGCGGCGAGTTGTGGTACGAGCCTGCAACGACCTTAGACGGTGGACGAGTTCAAGACTGCGAATAAGTTCGCGCGGCACGGGAACTTCGCGCCAACTGACAGTTTCGCGTTTCATATTACAGATGTGCAATAGTGCTTGCTCCAGATCAACGTGGATAGCGCGAAGTGCAAGAGCTTCAGAGATTCGACAGCCACTGAGCAACAGAGTCAGAGCGAAAGTTTGGACTTCTGGCCGTCGTGCTAGGCGGGCGGTTATAAGAAACCTGCGTCGTTCTTCCGCGGTTAGGTATTTTCTACCACGCTGGCTGACAAGGCTTATTGTCGGGGTTAACTTAGTTGACTTTGTCAATGAGGTTAATCAATTTGCAAATCGGGTTTCGATAGACAAATATGAGACAGAACATTTGTTCTGAGTCAAAGAGGCGAAAGCCAAACTTCTGGATATGGAATTGAGAATCTAAATCGATTTTCAATTCAATTTTTCGAAGCTGTCGTCGGTCCATCGACGCCTAAAAGTATCTTAAAATTCGACTGTGGGTACGAGTAGAGTGAGAGAATTTTGGCAGTAAAATGACGAAAAATCAAGAAAAATTCAAATGATCAATCTATTTCATAAATATCATATAATTATATATAATAGTTAGAGTTATACAATATATAACTTGATTAAGACTCAGGTTTTATTAGCAATACCTGACCTTTGTAAGTGATTGTTATTTCTGCATTTCCTCATTTTCGTCAAAAAGCGCATTCCCTGACACATTTTGCATTGGTTTCTTCAGATTTTACAGTGTCGTCGGAAATCTTTCAAATTCGACAGCCCTGTTGAAGTCATTTCGCATTTACGTGATCCCACTGTCTAATCTGAACAGTCAATTCAATCATCGGGATTGATTGTGAGTTGGAATCTGCTCAAAATCTTTAGGATCAATCGTCATCAAAGGTGAATTATTGTGCAGTGCGAAAATGTCCGCTTCCATTTTCCTTTATACTAATCTGCCGTAAAACAAATGGTCTGCAAAAACTTTTTTCCACACACAACTCACAACTCAATATTGCCATGAGACTCGTCCTCTTGCGACATGCTTCTGCTGAAGATCGCTATGTTTTTCATATGAACAGTAACGGTGCTCCTGACTCTAAACGCCCACTTACAAACGCGGGTGTTGACCAGATGAAACTCATTGGTAAAGGCTTGTACAACGCCCTTGACGGTAACATTCAGCGCATCACTACCAGCCCTTACACACGGGCTGTACAAACCGCTGAATTGTTTCAGGAAGCTTTCCCCGAGAATCAGCGCCCACATCTTGAAGTATCTGATTTACTCACACCCGGCTGTAGTTTTGACACCATCAAACGATGGCTGAATGGCGAAACTAACACGGTTGTTCTGGTTGGACACGAGCCAGATATGAGTTGGCTGATGCAAGAGTTTACCGGCACTCAGTCACAAAGAACAAACTTCCGCAAAGCCGGCGCATGTTTAATCACTTTCGAAGACCATCCCGGTAATTCCGAAGGTAATCTGCGTTGGTTCCTCAGTCCCTCGGTTCTTTTTAAATTAGGCAGTCAGTGACTTCGGTCGCCAATCGAATCGAGAAGGCTGACGATACTGAATTTATCGCGGCAGTCGATCTCGGTTCAAACAGCTTTCATCTCGTCATCGCCAAGCTGGAGAGCGACAGACTGCTAGTTGTCGATCGAATCAAGGAAATTGTGCGGTTCGGAGGCGGACTTGATTCCAATTCTTACCTGACACCGCAAGTCCAAAAACGAGCACTTGACTGCCTGAAGCGTTTTGGTGAAAGACTGCGCAACGTTCCGTCGACCAATCTAAGAGCCGTAGGAACCAACACCTTTCGTAAGGCCAAGAATATTCAACAGTTCCTTCCAGAAGCAGAGAAGGCGTTGGGACACACAATTGAAGTGATTACCGGCCGCGAAGAAGCCAGGCTAATTTATGAATCGGTTTGTTATGGACTTTCATCTGACAACGCTGAAAATCAGCTGGTCGTTGATATTGGTGGAGGAAGCACCGAAATAATTGTGGGTATCGGGCACAGTCCCCACCTTGTAGAGAGTTTGTATATCGGCTGTGTGAGTCTGTCAAAAGCTTACTTTCCCAATGGCAGAATAAGTCAGGAAAGAATGATCAGAGCCGAACAAGCTGCACAGTTGGAAATCAGAGCAGTACACAAACAGTATCTGGACCATGGCTGGGAAAAAACACTTGGCTGCTCCGGTACAATCCGCGCGATAGGCACCGCTACTGAATTCTTGAATGGACAAAGCGGTGTTATTTCAGGAGACGGACTGAAAAAACTCCGAAAAGAAATTCTCAAACGCAAACATACATCTGATCTGGTGGAACTAGGATTTGATGTTGACCGCTGTGAGGTGCTTCCAGGTGGATTTGCTGTTGTTAACGCTCTGTTCGAACTACTCGAAATTGAATCGATGGAGGTTTCAGACCTAGCTTTGCGCGAAGGTGTCATGTACGATTTGCTGGGCCGGCTGCGCAATGAGGACGCTAGAGAAAGCACCATTCAGTCATTGGCCAAACAATGGTCGGTTGACAGATCTCACGCTCAACGAGTTCAGGCTACCGCTCTCAATATGTTCGATCAGGTGGAAAAAAAATGGTTTGAAGGCTTCCCTGAGACACGAAATTTACTCAGTTGGGCGGCACTGGTCCACGAAATTGGTTTAACCATTGCACATGCAAAATATCACGAACATGGTGCTTATCTTCTGGAGAATTCTGACATGGCAGGATTTTCTAGATCGGAACAGACCGCACTCGGTGCACTGGTACGCTGGCATCGACGGAAATTTTCTGACAATTCCTTAAGAGCGTACAACTCGCAGCTCCCAAAACGGATTATGTACAGACTCTGTGTTCTGTTGCGGCTGGCCGTTCTTTTGCATCGTCCACGTACTGATCGACCTGGACTGTCGGCCGCAATTAGAGTGAAAAAAAAGTCCATCCATATCACTTTTCCGCCAAACTGGCTAAATCAACACCCCCTCACACGTGCAGATTTAATTCAAGAGAAACTGTGTCTACAGCAGGCAGGATTCCAGCTTTTCGTAAGCACCTAGTTTGCCTGCCAGGATGTACCCTGACCTCTGGGGTCTGATGCAGCGGTCACGCTACCGGAAGATTTTTCCAAGATCACAGTCTGCATGTTTCCCCAAGTTCGATCAAGAATCCTGAACTGATGCCCTTTACTTTCCAGTGCGGAGAGAACGTCTTCATCAGGTGCGTTTTTTTCAAATTGAATCATATCGGGCAAATATTGGTGATGAAACCTCGGACGGCTGACAATTGAGTTTGCGTTTGCACCTTTTTCAAATTCTAGAATTCCAAGCAGCACCATAGTGATAATTCGGCTGCCACCTGGCGCACCCAGTATAGCAATTCGTTGATCATCCTCGACAAATGTCGGAGTCATACTTGATAACATGCGTTTCCCTGCCTCTATCGAATTTGCATCAGATCCGACCAAGCCATAAACATTGGGTGATCCAGGGCGTAGAGAAAAGTCATCCATTTCGTTGTTCAGCAATACTCCTGTATTTGGTGGTATAAATCCTGATCCAAACAGGTAGTTAATGGAGAGTGTAGCAGCCACCATATTGTTATCTGAATCAATCACGCTGAAGTGGGTAGTATTTCCTCCTTCTCCAGTGGTAACAGTAATTGGAGCTAGTTCATCACTTTTGGTTGCAGTATCCATCCGAATTGACTGGTTCAGACCGGAAGCGTAATTTTTGCTGATCAGCATCTCCACAGGGACGTTCACAAAGTCAGAATCTCCCAAGTACTCTGCTCTGTCTCGATATGCTCGACGGGCAGCTTCCACTACTACATGTATGAGGTCTGTGTCATCTAGTTCGCTAATATCGTAGTTTTCCAGTATGTTCAGTGCTTCTGCCAAGACAATACCTCCTGAAGAAGGCAACGCGGCGGCTGTTATTTTCATTTCGCGGTAAGTAAATGTAACTGGGACTCGCACAACCACTTCATACTGATTGAAGTCTTCAATCGTCCAGATTCCACCCGCCTCCTGAACGCCTTTGACTAAAGCTTCCGCTACAGGACCCGAATAAAAACCATCGTGCCCTCGCTCTGCCAGCGCTTGAAGTACGTTTGCCAAATCTTCTTGAACTAGCAGCTTGCCTACTTCTGGAATGTTGCCCCCATTTAAAAATATTTCAGCAGTTGATGGGTAATTCTCTAGCTGCACTTTTCGCTGTTTGATTTTGCTTTGGACTCTGTCACTAACTTCAAAACCTCTTTGTGCTGCATTGATAGATGGTTCAAGCAATACACTCAACGGCAAAGATCCGTTATTTTCAGCTAACCAAACCAGTGCGGCAGGTTGCCCGGGGATTCCCGCTGACAGAGGACCGTCAATTGACAAACGCGCAATAACATCGCCTTTATCGTCCAAATACATATCCCTTGAGGCTTGCAAAGGTGCTTTTTCTCTTCCATCAAGCATAATTGACTGCCGTTTGGCAGCGTCATACAGCAACCAGAAACCACCACCTCCCATCCCTGAGGAACCAGGTTCAACCACAGCCAAGGTAGAACTAATTGCAACCGCGGCATCAAATGCGTTGCCACCCATTTGCAGCATGGAAATCCCTGCTTCAGTTGCAAGCGAGTGAGCAGTCGCTATTCCTGCACCAGCGTATGCCTTTGAAGTGCCAATCGTCAGGATAATAGCAAATGACAAAATTTTCAGGTTCCAGGAATTCACTTCATTTTTGCTCTGAATTTAACCGGTTTCAGTTAGACAGCATCTGAGTGTATCCATCTCGAATCAATCCGCCAAATAATGTGATTACGTACATAGTAAATCTACGGTTCGTTCTCAATGCCAACGGCTAGTTTATATATCCAGACACAATTTGATTTCCATGTTCATTACTTCAATTTCATGAATCGACACTTCCGATTGATACAGGCCAAAACCAAATCAATATCTGACATTGCACTCGTATAATCGCAATACCAATTTTCATGCAAATTTAGCTACAACTATGTCTATCTTAAACAGAGCGAGTATCCAGAACGTGACCGTAGATGGATACAACATCGTTACTTACAGTTATGGAGACGGAGACGAAGTACTCCTTCTTCTGAACGGTGGTCCAGGACTACCTTGTGATTATCTAAGAGACCCGCATGTCTCTTTGGTCGATGAAGGATACAGGGTGGTTGCGTTTGACCAACTGGGATGTGGTAATTCAGATCGACCAGACGATCCATCATTGTGGGATATCGGACGATATGTCGAAGAAGTAGAAACAGTCAGAACAGCACTAGATCTAGAGCGATTTCACCTTTTGGGTCAATCTTGGGGTGGATGGCTCAGTATCGAATACTCACTGACGTATCCTGATGACGTTCATTCTCTCATCTTAGCCAATACCTGCGGGGATTTACAGCACTTGACAGTCGAGTTGAATCGAATGCGTAATGCTTTGGGAAGCGAGACTGTAGCCATGATGCAGCATCACGAATCACTCGGTCAGTTTGATCATCCTGAATACATGGCTGCAATCACCGTCTTGAATTACCGTCATGTCTGTCGAATAAAGTCCGAATGGCCAGCGTCCCTGATGGCTTCACTTAACGACTGGAATATGGGGCCTTACGGCACCATGCAAGGCCCTAATGAGTTTCTGTACATTGGCAATCTGAAAGACTGGAACAGAATCCCTGATATGAATCAATTGGAGATGCCAACATTCATTGTGACAGGCACTCACGATGAAATCGGTCCAGCTTGTGCAATTCGAATGGATAACGTGTTGCCAAATTCAGAAGTGGTAGTGCTGCCAAATAGTTCTCACGTTCCGTTTTATGAAGAACCTGAAGATTACTTTGCCGCACTGCGAGATTTTCTCGCTCGAAACAGAATAACTTCCTAATCAATATTTGCTGAAGTCTACCCAATGCCAACAAAATGTAAAGCCGCATTGAGCATTGAATTTAAAGAACCTTTGCTTATCGAGGAGATTTGGGTCGATGATCCTAGACAGGATGAAGTCAAGATCAACATTTCAGCCTGCGGAGTTTGCCATAGCGATGTTCTCTATATGGATGGTGGATGGGGTGGCAATCTACCTAGCGTGTTTGGGCATGAAGGGGCCGGTGTGGTAGATACCTGCGGACCGGGAGTCGAGCATATCAAACCTGGCGATCAAGTTGCTGTTTCGCTACTCAGATCTTGCGGGCAGTGCTATTACTGCCAACGGCAGTTGTCGAGTCAGTGTGAATTTAATTTTGCCACCGACGAACCGTACCGGCTGAAGAGGTTGGATGGTACATCAGTCAATCGAGGGCTCCGTACGGGATGCTTCGCAGAGTATGCAGTTGTTCATAAATCACAAGTGGTGAAACTGCCCAACGAAATGAACTTGAATAGTGCTTCCTTGCTCACTTGCGGCGTTATTACCGGTTTTGGTTCAGTTGTCAACACTGCGTCCATCAAAGCTGGTGAACACGTGGTCGTTATCGGTACCGGAGGCGTTGGGATTCACTGCATCCAGGGTGCTCGAATCAGTCATGCAGCCACGATCACTGCAGTCGATGTGAGCGACGAGAAGCTGGAGTTTGCAAAGCGTCTAGGTGCCACGCGAATTGTCAATTCAACACGCGAAGGTGTACGAGAGGTGGTTTTAGAAGTGACGCAAAATCGCGGTGCAGATGCTGTATTTGTCGCAACCGGCCATCCAGCTGCCTTAGACGGTGTTTTTAAGTTGATTCGTCCGGGGGGTATGCTGGTTCTGGTCGGAATGCCGTCCAACGGCGTCTATTTTTCGTTTGAAACTGTCGAATTCATCGACGCCAATCATGTCATCCTTGGCAGCAAAATGGGCGGTTCCGATTTGAAAGTTGACATTGCGAACCTGATTGAATTGTATGAAGCAGGAAAGCTGGAACTTGACGCTCTGATTTCGTCTACTTATCCTCTGGAAAACATTAACGAAGCAATTGAAGCGACGCGCACCGGAGTAGGCATGCGTAATGTTGTCGTCATGTAAATTGCGGAATCAAGCATTCAGATGAGACTCCTCGCGCACCGCATCTGCCACGTTGTTTGCAATCTCTTCAATATTTTTATCCCGGTCACCTTCAACTAACACTCGGATTATCGGTTCGGTTCCTGACGCTCGTAATAGGACTCGCCCACAGTTATTTAATTCCAACTCGGCTTCTTCCAATGCTCGGCCGACCCGAGGCCAGTGTCCCAAGTCCAACTGAGACAGCGGAGCAGTCCGATTCTGCAAACGTACATTGACGGTTATTTGCGGTACAAGTTGAATACCCTCAACAAGCTGATGTAAAGAGCGTCCTGTATTTTTGATCTCACTCAGAACTTCCAACACTGCAGCAATGCCATCTCCTGGCGCACCTGTTTCACCGTTCAAAATATGCCCACTTTCTTCTCCGCCCAAATTCCAACCCAATTGCATCAAACGCTCAGATATATAACGATCACCGACATCAGTTCGTTCAAAAGGTATACCGTGGTCTGACAGCGCTTGTTCTAATCCAATATTGCTCATCAACGTTCCGACAACCCCACCAGCCAGGCGATTGTCTCGTTTACGAGCCATCGCAATTACAAATAACAACTGATCGCCATTAAGCAGATTACCTTGCCTGTCAACCATCACGACTCGGTCGCCATCGCCATCGAGTGCAATACCGACATCTGCAGCATTGTCAATCGTTTGCTGCTGAATGAATTCAGGATTTGTTGAACCGCACTGGTGATTGATGTTGTTTCCGTCTGGATTGACCCCGACTGAAATTACATCAGCTCCTAGTGCTGTCAAGACATTAGGCGCAATTCGATAACTTGCTCCGTTTGCACAATCTACGACGATTCGCAAACCGCGCAATGAAGTTTCAGCAGTTGAACACAAGTAAGACGAATACTGCTCAACGGCATCCTCAATACGAGATAATTTCCCAAGCCTGACTGTATTACTAATTTCAAGTGGCCGCTGCATCATTCTTTCAATTGAACATTGAAATTGATCAGAAGCCTTGCTGCCATCAGAATTGATCAGTTTGACCCCGTTATCGTGAGCGGGATTATGGGAAGCGCTGATGACGACACCGGCAATTGCATCAGTCGATCTGCAGAAATAGGAGACCGCCGGTGTGGGTATAGGACCCAAAACAGAAACATCTATACCAGCAGATAACAATCCGCTAGTGATCGCTGACTCAATGACATACCCGGAAATTCGGGTATCTCTGCCGATTAGGACTTTCGGCAGTCGAGGATGCTGTTCTCTGCAGACTGTCCCGACACACCATCCCAATTGGAGCATGGAACTTGGTGTGATCGGGTAAATTCCATATCTGCCCCGAATTCCATCAGTGCCAAACAGTTTCACCTAACTCTGCTCTGCTTAGCAAAAGTAAAAAGTATTTTGGCAGTTGGAACCAGACGTTTGAAATAAACTGACGAATCCAGTCAAGCAGGGTAATTTTTAAGCTTCTCCGCTCGCTGGGCTATCCATGCGTGGCTTGACAACGCCTTTTCGTCGTTTTTTTCTACCTCCGGAATCTTTACTCCCATCGGAAGATGATGAAGAATCATCAAATTCAGATGATGGCGAACTCGGATTTTTACCAGCCATGATGTCATCAATTTGATCGGCTTCCAAAGTCTCAAACTCCATCAATGCCTTAGCCATGACCTCGACTATTTCCCGGTTGTCTTCGATGATCTTTCGGGCACGAGCGTATTCTTCATCAATGATTCGAGTCACTTCCTTGTCCACTTGTTCAGCCACAGCATCGCTCAGGTTTTGGTGAGTAGTCACGTCGCGTCCCAGAAAGACTTCTGACTGATTGTCTCCGTAAACCCTTGTGCCCATCGAATCACTCATGCCCCAGCGAGACACCATTTTCTGAGCGATATCGGTTGCCTGTTCAAAGTCATTTGATGCGCCAGTTGTCATCTGATCCATAAACAATTCTTCTGCGATTCTACCGCCCATCAATACTGCGATTCGCGCTAGCAAATACTCTCGATTGTGGCTGTAGCGATCCTCTTCTGGCAACTGCATTGTTACTCCAAGAGCTCGACCACGCGGAATGATCGTTACTTTGTGAACAGGATCGGTATGTTTGAGCGTCTTTGCAACTACAGTGTGGCCGGACTCGTGATAGGCTGTGTTCAATAGTTCTTCTTCTGGCATCACAATCGAACGACGCTCAACGCCCATTAACACCTTGTCTTTGGCCATCTCAAAGTTTTCCATGGTGACAGTCTCTCGACTGGCACGAGCTGCAAGCAGTGCTGCCTCGTTTACCAGGTTCGCTAAGTCTGCACCAGAAAATCCTGGTGTCCCTCGTGCAATAATGCTGGCATCGACATCGGGGTCAATGGAAACTTTCTTCATGTGGACTTTAAGAATCTGTTCGCGTCCACGAATGTCAGGTAGTGGAACGTGGACCTGGCGATCAAATCGACCCGGGCGCAGTAATGCGGGGTCCAGAACATCCGGACGATTGGTAGCTGCGATGACGATAACACCTTCGTTGCCTTCAAAACCATCCATTTCGACCAGCAACTGATTCAAGGTCTGCTCTCGTTCATCGTGCCCGCCTCCCAGACCAGCACCGCGCTGTCGACCAACTGCATCAATTTCATCAATAAAGATAATGCATGACGCATTTTTCTTAGCCTGCTCGAACATATCTCGCACTCTTGAGGCACCAACACCGACAAACATTTCCACAAAATCTGAACCCGAGATTGAGAAAAACGGTACTTTGGCTTCGCCCGCGATAGCCCTCGCCAAAAGGGTTTTACCGGTGCCGGGACTGCCGGTCATCAACACGCCTCGAGGTATTCTGCCGCCCAAAGCGTTAAATTTGTTTGGTGCACTAAGAAAGTCAACCAACTCGCCGACCTCTTCCTTCGCTTCTTCAATACCAGCGACGTCAGCAAACGTGACTCTGTTTTTGTCTTCTGTCAATAGCCGGGCGCGACTTTTTCCAAAACTTAGTGCGCCGCGGCCACCACCACCTTGCATTTGCCGCATGAAAAATATCCACACCCCAATTAGTAGTAGCAGTGGGAACCAGCTGATGAAGAGTTGCATTAGAAGAGAAGGAGATTCCTCTTTCTGTGCCACAATCGTTACTCCCGCATTCACCAGGTCATCAACCAGCTTTGGGTCGTCGGGGGAATAGGTGATGAATGAATCACCTTTTGTAAAAGTACCTACGATGTTTCGTCCGTCAATGACGACTTTTTCAACTCGTCCTTGTTTGACATCAGATAGAAAAGTCGAATATTCAACCTCCTTACGCGGGGTGCTATCGGTTGGTGCAAAATTCTTGAATATTGCCATCAACACCATTGCAATGACAACCCACAAAAGGAGATTTTTCGTAATGCCCAAAGTTACTGCCCTGTATGAATTACTTGATTACGCAGATATGCAACGTTAAGTTTGAAGCTGAGTGAAATAGTACCGGTCTACCCGTTCGGTAACCAAGTGAGGTCTGAATTATCAATTACAAGTGTTTAGTCATAAACCAACTTAAGTCATTTTAACAGAATTTGGTTGAGGGTTACACAGATACGACCGCCTGTTTACCTGTCAACTACGTCAGAATAGGCGAAACGAAGAGCAAGCGGTGATTTTGCCATATTATTGGGGTGATAGTTTCTTGACACCATGTATGATTCCTGACTTTTGGACCGAGAAGACTGCGGTTTGTAGACTTTGCAAGAATCAAACAGAAAATTACAGTTCTGTTTCAGAATTGAAGTTTCCTCTGTTTGAAAAAACTTAAACGCCAGCGAACCGGATTCGATTAGCACCACTTCACAGACTTTGAAGATTGCAGCGTATAAATCAAAATAGTTTCTGGAATCGATCGTTGTATTCCCAGTAATATTTGGCGCCATATCAGACAGCACCAAGTCCACTTTGCGCTGTTGCAGGTGATCGAACAGTCTCATTGGAGCATTGTTGCCGGCAAGATCACACTGAACAAACTGAACTCCCGATATGGGTTGCATGCTGAGTATATCAGTTGCAAACACCATACCTTTATTCCCAACTTTGGATTGTGCGTATTGCGACCAACCGCCAGGAGAGGCTCCGAGGTCCAGAACAGTCATTCCTGACTTCAGCAACTTAAACTGCTGATCCAGTTCTTCCAATTTGAAAAACGATCGCGACCGAACCCCGAGTCGGGAAGCGTTTCGCACAAAAGCATCTTTCTGTCTGAATCTTTGCCATTTCGAAACAGGCCGTTTGGAAGAACCACTCATTCAAAACCTCGAAAGTCTGTGGGATACTTTGTTTCAAAAAAGAGTTATACTCTCTATGTCGAACCATCCGAATGTCGACTTATGACTGTGAACTCAAAAAGTCAGGAACTCACTCGCACTACACCAGAAACTGCTCCTGAAATTCCTGGACGCAGAAGTTTTTTTGTCTATCGAGATCTTGGTGCGAAAACTGGGAGTCTAGGCAAATTAAATGTGCAGACAATGACTGCCATCAAAGGGATGACGGAACCGACAGGATGGCATTATCACAACTGTGATTGTCAATTTTTGTACATTTTGAATGGTTGGATCGATATGGAATTTGAAACCGGCGATAAGTTTCACCTCGAAAAGGGAGACTCTCTATACGTTCCAGGTGGAATGCGACACAATGAAACTGCTACATCCGAGGATATGGAACTTCTGGAAGTCACACTACCCTCAAACATTGACACAGTCGCCTGCAAAGCGCCGAATTAGGGAACTGATTTTTGTACTTTTTCAGCCAGGTAAAACATCATTCGCCTGGCTTCTTTTTTTGAATGACAATCAGTCGGCCCAGTCGTTTCTCAATTTGTAAATTTTCGTACTTCCGTGTTCTCTAAATCGTGTGCGTCATTTTCGTTGCATTTCAGAAGAGCCATCAATTCCCGTTCATACTGGCCGCTAACCGGGATGAGTATTACCAGCGTCCGACTGCGGCAGCTGATTTCTGGGAAGACCATCCGGACACACTGGCCGGTCGTGATCTAGAAGCTCAAGGCACGTGGCTAGGCATCAGCCGAACCGGTCGAATAGCCGCAATTACCAATCGCCTCGATTCAGGATCAAATCACGAACCAGCTCGGAGTCGGGGTGAGCTCGTCAGCACATTTTTGCAATCTGGTAAATCTATAGACCAATATGCGAAACAACTGACTCAGAATCGGGATGAATTTAACGGATACAGTATTCTGTTCGGTGATTACTCGAAGCTTCGTTACCAATCAAACTGGTCACATATTGCGACAAATTTAGACTCTGGGATTCATGCAC
Source organism: Arenicellales bacterium (assembly GCA_965220665.1). GTDB lineage: Bacteria > Pseudomonadota > Gammaproteobacteria > Arenicellales > JAJDZL01 > JAJDZL01. The sequence continues at coordinate 1,801,353 of CBDCQQ010000005.1, read as the reverse complement.
TTAGCAATTCTTTCATTAACTCGCCGTGGCCTCGAGTGCTGGTTGGAAAAGAACTGCTGGCCAGTCATCTTCGAAATGATGAAACAGTGCATCACAACAGAATTTTTGAAATTCTGTCCGACCAAAATTCATATGAGTCATTTCATTCAAAAACTTGTCTCAGTTCAACAAATTCCACCCACTCGACGGATGTACCAATTTTTATCAAGGCCAGAAGTTATGGTACCCGAAGTTCCACTGTAGTGCTTATCGACCGCCAACTAAATGTCTATTTTGAAGAGCGAACATTCGGTGAAAATTCTCGTGTCTGTCAGTCGCAGCGTCAGTTCAATTTTCAACTTTCTGAATTCACTTCGTAATTCAAGGCTGCTGGCGCCGGACGCGAATTACCTGGTCCAAACCTTTGAGTCTCGCTAAAACATTTTTTAATTCAACCGCGGTACTAATTTCAACAGTCATACTTATTCGGCCCACTTCATTTGGCCGAATTTGGGGTGTATTGAGTGCGATTAAACTGACACCCAAATTTGACATGACCGATGTGATTTCCTGTAGCAATCCTGATCGCCCTTCTGCAACCATCTCTATATCAACAGGGTAGTTTGTCGAATGGTTATACTCCCAGTCAACCGGCAACAGCCGGTCAGGATGAGTCTCCAACATTCGCTTTATGTTGCCGCAATCGCGCTTGTGAAGGGTCACCCCGCGCGAGACGGTCACATAACCGATGACATCATCGCCAGGCAGTGGTCCACAACACGATGCATGATTCGTAAGCAGGTTTCCGATACCCAGAATTGATAGTGCTGGCACATTTGGTTCCAACCCGCGTTTGGACAGCTTGATTTCCGTTTCTTCAGGTTCGGGTTCTATCAGGCTTGCAATGGCATGGGCAGCCTTCAATTCTTTCATTCCGATTGTCGCCAGGAAAATTTCACTGTTTTTGTAACCGTTGCTCAAAGCCAATTTGTCAATGTTGATCTTTGACAAGCCATGTTTGGCAAGTTCCTTTTCCAGCAATGTACGTCCCTGAGCTTCGTATCGGCTATATTCCTCCAGTTTGAACCACCGGCGTATTCTAGCCTTGGCTCTGGAAGAGACAACAAAATTCTGACTTGAGGACAGCCAGTCACGGCTTGGGCCACCTGACTTTACCGTTTGAATTTCAACCCAATCGCCGGTCTTGAGAACGTGAGTGAGCGATACGATACGACCGTTTACCCGCGCACCTCTGCACCTGTGTCCGACTTCGGTATGAATAGCGTATGCGAAATCTATGGGGGTGGAGAATGCTGGCAACTCCACCACCTTTCCGGCCGGTGTGAATGCATAAGTGCTCGCCAAATTTAAGTCATCGGATTTAGAAGTGTCGTTTGACTGCGAGTCAGCAACATCTTCCTTCCATTCCATTAGTTGGCGTAACAGCCGAATTTTTCCTTCCTGATAGGAACTTGAATTGTTGTCTTCCTTGTACAGCCAGTGTGCCGCAACCCCAAATTCACAGTCATTGTGCATCTGCCAAGTCCTGATCTGCACTTCGACGGTTTTGGAGTCCGGGCCATAGATTGCTGTGTGTAGCGACTGGTATCCATTCGGTTTTGGCACCGATATGTAGTCATCAAATTCATTTTCAACTGCAGTCCACGAGGCATGGACTGCGCCTAATGCTGCATAGCAGGAGGCAATGTCGTTGACCAGAATACGAACTGCGCGTACATCGAACAGGCTGTCAAACTGGACATTCTTCCGGTTCAGTTTTCGCCAGATTCCATACACATGTTTGGCTCGTCCATTGACGGTTGCGTCAATTTTTGAGTTGCCCATCAGGGATTGAAGTTCCGCGACAAAAGTGTCGATGTAAGCTTCACGCTCTACCCGACGTCCGTCCAGCTGATAAGCAATCCGATCAAATTCCTCGCGATTGGTGTATTTGAATGACAAATCTTCGAGTTCCCATTTGAATCGCCACATTCCAAGCTTATTTGCAAGCGGTGTATAGACCGATAGCACCTGTTTTGCAAGCGACTGCTGTTCTGCTTCCGACAGAGACTTGGCTTCTCTCATTTGAATAAGCAACTCTGCGAGGTGAATGTTAACCACACGCGGATCATCAACCATGGTAATCAGAATTCTGCTGAAATCAATTTGTTGATTGGATGCTGCATCCTGTACATCGACTCGCCCCATATTCACTGAAAGGGTATCCAATCGCTCCGCACTCTGATAAAGATCGGCGACAGATCCGCCTAAGCGCTTTCGGACAGATTCTTTCCGAATAGACAAAGAATCCCTGTAACCTCGCAATATCGCAACCATGCTGGAATCTTGATCTGCATCGGTTTCAATCAGCAAAGAAATCGTATCCATCAGTGATCGGTTGATCACACATGTTTCCTCAGCGAAAAGGTCGGTAACTTTCCGTATCAGATTGACTGCCCGCTCATACTGAAACAGTTTAGAGCGTGTTTTCACACTCCTTTGCGAAAAATTTGTTTCCTGTATACGATTCAATTTCTTCTCTCAATCATCTTAAAAATTGAATAATTTCCGATATTAATGTTTAGCATTCAAATTTGACTACCTGTCACATATAAAATTTTTATTTACTTGTTATTATTCATGTTTATTTTATTTTTTGCGTTTCTTTCGAAATTTTCATGTAAATTAGGTGGTCAATTATTTACCACATAATGAAACAGCAGAACTTCGCTATTTGCACAAGATACTCACAAAGTTATTAACAAAATTTGTGGATAACTTTTTTGCTTCAAGTTTTGTTTTTGACGGTCGATCAATCGTTCAATTCACAAATTCACAATTTGAATTGTCCCGACCGAACGGACTGCGTTTGTAATAAATATCGATTTTCGTAATCGGAATCTCAAGTGCTTGTGGTCATAAATCGCCAAACTTAGGGCTGGCGAATAAATAACTTGCAAATATTGGCTCTCATTTAGCCGTATTTTGGGCAGATCACCCCGATCTGCCATATACACGCCACCGTTTTACTCGAACTGGTGTGTATCCGATCGTCGATTTTATACAATATTCGCATTACCGACCGATGCGGATGGCTTTATTATGACATAATGAGATATACGAATGTACCATTATGTCATATAGGAACCGCCATGAGAACCCATACTTTCACCACACAGCCCGTCATCGAGCTGCTGCATCATCACATCGTGGCCTCTTTGCCGGAAATTGCAGCCGCACTCGGCTCGCCCAGCCACCGCACGGTGTGCCGCAAACTCGTACAGGCCGGCTGCCGTTCCAGTTATTCGCACTGCGGACGCTACTACACGCTGGATGAACTGGCCGGCTACGACGAATACGGCCTTTGGAATCATGACGGCATCCGTTTCTCGAGCCGCGGCTCGCTGATGTCAACAGCCGCGTATCTGACCCACAACTCAAGTGCCGGGTATCGGGCCCGCGAGCTGAGCGGGCTGGTCGGCGTTGAGGCATACGGCACGCTGTATAAACTCACCCGGGACGGACGCGTGGTCCGGGCCGAGGCGGACGGTCATATTGTGTATTGCAGTGTGGATCCGGTGCAGCGCAAAAAGCAGCTGCATGCCCGGCAGATCCTCAGTGCGGACGGATTGCCTGAGTTGCCGTCGGATGTCTATCGGGACAACCGTGTGGACACCGCGGCAGCGGCGCTGTTCGGTCTGCTGGATGAGCGTCAGCGGCGGCTGTTTGCCGGACTGGAGTCGCTGCGTTACGGTCATGGCGGGGACCGAAGGGTGGCCAGCGCTTTGGGAATCTCCGCAGCGACGGTTGCAACCGGTCGCCGACAGCTGTTGACAGGCGGGTTGGATCCGAATTGCGTATTCTACTTAATCCAGTGTTGTCCAACGAGAAATGAGTCTGAAGCAGGATTCCGTTTCCAACGAGAAATGAGTCTGAAAAACCGAGGTGATCGGGTTCATCATAGGCGGATGAAGACGATCATGAAACTGGAAGAAATCAGGACTCTGGAAGACGTGCAGGCGTTTTTGGAAGGTACTCAGGCAGTGGTGTTTGAGGTGATCGACAGCAAAGCGGCTCGCTATCGATGGATTGAGCGTGTTTTGATTCGTTTCAATTATTCGAAGCTGTCGAAGAAGCAGCGCGGTCTGGTGATTCGTTTGCTGATGAAGGTCAGCGGCTATTCGCGCCAGCAGGTTGCCCGATTGGTCAAGTGCTATCGAACCAAGGGTCGGGTCAGTTGTGGCCGTGTCGGCGGCGTTCGATTTGCCCGCCGGTACACGGAGCAGGACATTGCGCTGTTGGTGGAAACGGACCGGCTGCATGATGTGCCCAATGGTCTGGCGGTGAAGAAAATATTTGAACGGGCCTGGGTCGAGTACGGCGATGAGCGCTTTCGGCGCCTGGCCACCATTTCGGTGTCGCACATTTACAATCTGAGAAAGTCTGCCAGCTACCAGCGTCAGCGCACCTGGCGTGCGAAGACGCAGTCTCGGCAGATTGACATTGGCACCCGGAAACGGCCGCAGCCGGATGGCAAGCCCGGCTATCTGCGCGTTGACACGGTCCACCAGGGCGATCAGGATGGTCGCAAGGGGCTTTATCACATCAACGCAGTTGATCAGGTCACGCAGTTCGAATGTGTTGTTTCAGTTGAGAAAATCACTGAACGGCATCTGATACCGGCACTGCAGATGCTGATTGACGGCTTTCCGTTTGAGATCCTTGGATTCCATACCGACAATGGCAGTGAATACATCAACTACAAAGTGGCAGAGCTTTTGAACAAACTGCACATTGAGTTCACCAAGTCGCGCACCCGGCACAGCAATGACAATGCGCTGGTCGAGTGCAAGAATGGGCACGTGATTCGAAAACTGCTCGGTCATGCGCATATCCCACAGGATTGTGCCGGTGCGGTGAACGAATTCAATCGCAGCTGTCTGTTTGTCTATGTCAACTATCATCGGCCGTGTCTGTTTGCCAAACGAGAGGTTGACGAACGCGGCCGGCAGAAGAAACTTTATCCGTATGAACGGGTGCAGACGCCGTATGAGAAACTCAAGTCGTTGCCGGAGGCATGGCAGTATCTGAAACCGGGGGTGAGTTTCGAACAACTTGATGCGCTGGCTGCGAGGATGAGTGATAATGAAGCGGCACAGTGGCTGCAGGATGAGCGGACGAAATTATTCAGTGAGGTTGCCCGGCAGCAACGCCTGCAGGGTTGAGATGGGATGGCAGAGAAAAACTCAATTTTGGCAAGATTTATTCGATCACCGCAGAATAAACCTGTGAATAAATCCATAAAAAACACCAGGAATTGCGCGCTTTTGGGAGGCGCATATCCTTGTTGCTACGCAACTGTTTTTTTACGGATTTTTTAACAGGTTTATTTCCGCTCCGTGGTTAATTTCAGACTCATTTTGCAATTGGAAAACACTGTTATCCGAACATGGAATAAACAGTTATCTGAACGCGGCACCTGTTTTCGGAACCGGCAGTGTCTTTCTCAGTGTCTTTTTCAGTCTCTTATTTAACGATGAAACACCTCCCGATGTCAAGTCAGAATCAGCGTTCAATATGCCAAGGAGCGTAAATAAGTCGGTTGGCAACCCTGTTAAAAAACCCGTAGGCAAGCGTGCCTGCACGCTTGAACTTGCCGTAGGGAATTTTTCACAGGGTTGGTAATGGACTTATTATGCGGGGCCTGGCTCATGCGTCGCCGCCGGTTCCAGTGCGTTTCGTTTTCTCATCGACTCGCCCTGCAGCGCAATGCGGTGGGCATTGTGAATCAGCCGGTCCAAGATGGCATCGGCCAGCGTCGGGTCGCCGATGGCTGAATGCCAGCTGTCGACCGGCAGCTGGCTGACCATGGCGACCGAGCGGCGTCCGTAGCGCACATCCATCAGTTCCATCAGGTCGCGCCGGTCGGCCGCCGTCAGCGGCTGCAGGCCCCAGTCGTCGATGATCACCAGCGACACCTGGCCGAGGCGCTGGATGAACTGATGATACGAACCGGTGGCTCTGGCCTGGTCGAACTGCGACAGCAGCGACGGCAGACGCAGGTAGCGCACGTCGTGATTGAGCAGGCACGCCGAGCGTCCGAGTGCGCAGGCCACATGCGATTTTCCCGAACCGCACGGTCCGGTGATCAGCAGGTTCTGGGCTTTTTCGATCCAGCCGCAATGGCCCAGCTCGGCGATCTGCTGGCGGCTGAGGCCGCGCGACGCGCGGTAGTCAATGTCGTCGAGGCTTGCGGCGAGGCGGAAACCGGCGCCTTTGATCAGCCGCTGCAGGCGGCGCTGATGTCGGCACTGCAGTTCGTGATCGACCAGCAGACCCAGCCGTTCAGTGAACCCGAGATCCTCATAAGTGCCGGGCTGCTCAAGCTGGTGTTCCAGCGCCTGCGACATCGATCCCAGCGACAGCTTCCTCAGATTGGTCAGTACCTGTCTGTTCATCATGCACCCCTCACTTGAACTGGTCTGCGCCGCGCAGGTTTTCGTGATCCTGCGGCAGCTGCAGATCCAGCTCGGCGGACTGGCATCGCAGGTCGGCGCCATTTGTCAGAATCTCCCGAATCTGTGCGAGACGGCTCAGTCCCTGCTGGTTGGCGATGCGGCAGGCCGCATTGAGGCGCACATTGTCGTATTCGCGGCTCAGCGACAGCAGCCCCAGCGCCTTGCGGCTGACCTGCTGGACATGCCGCGCCTCGCTGATTCTTGCCTGCACGAACGCGCGGCAGTCCTCGCCCACCTCGGCGGCCCAGCCCTCGATGCGCTCGGCCGTCCATTTGTGCATGAACTCATGCGCCCTGGGCATGTGCGAATCCACAGTCGAGTGCCCATGCTGCGGCTGTCTGACATGCATGCACACCTGCCGGCCCTTGAAAAACACCGTCACCACATCGGCATCGGCGCGGATCTCAACCGCTTTGCCGACCAGCTCGTGGGGCACCGAATACCAGTGCCGGGCATACTGGACGTGATAGTCGCAACCGACTTTTGCGGTTCTGATGTCAAGTGCATGAAACGGTGCCAGCGGCAGCGGCCGCAGAGCCGGCCGGTCAACCGACTCGAAGATCTCCCGGCGGCTGCCCGGACGATCCGAAAACGGCCGCTCGTTGAGCTGCTCGATCCGGCCGCGGACCGCCTGGTTCAGCTGCGAAAGTCTCTCGAAGCGCTGATTGCGAAGCGGCGCCAGAACCCACCGCTGAACCTGCTGCACCGCATTTTCCACAATCGCCTTGTCCTTTGGACGATACGGCCGCGCCGGCATCACCGCCACATCGTAGTGTGCCGCCCACTGCTGGTAGACGCCGTTGGCATCCGGATCGTAACGGCAGGCTTTGCTGACCGCACTTTTCAGGTTGTCCGGCACGATCAGGTTCGGCGCCCCGCCAAAATATTCCAGCATCTGCGTGTTGCACGCAAGCCAGTCCTCAAGACCCTGCGTCCACGCCGCACGCGCATAGGTGTAATGCGACACCCCCAGCGCACCGACGAAAATCTGCGCCCTGCGCACGCCAACCGCAGCAGTCAGGCCCGAGTAATCCACATAGGCCATGTCGCCCGGCACATGATCCATGCGCATCGAGCGCCGCCCCTCTTTCGCCCATGCATTGTAGCAGCGGCAGAACCAGGCGTAGCTGTGGGCGTAGCCCTGCCGTTCGCAAAGCTCCTGCCACAAAAGCTTCAACGTCACCGACTTCAGACCCAGCTGACCGCGCACCCAGGCATAATCCACCTCATCGGCGCGCCCGGCGCACCCGGACCTCGGATATAAAATCCGCATCAGCTCAGCCTCATCCATGCCCTCGGCCTGCGGCCAGCTCACACCGGCCCGCCGGGCCTGGGCCAGCACGTTGTGAACCGTCGCGGTACCCGCATCAAGCACCTCGGCAATGCGCCGCATCGGCCAGCCGTTTTCGTGATGCAGCCTGAGTATCTGTTTATGTTTTCTCATCGGAATTCTCCTTCTCGTCATCTGACGCCTCCCTGACTTCAATCGCCACTTAAAACTGCGATTGATACGAAAAACGCCTGCAATAGTCAAATTGCACTGACAGAAACCGCCGCCGAAAAACCGACCTCCAGCATCCTGCAGATCAGCCGTACTGCGCGTTCGGATAAGTGTTTATTCCGCGTTCGGATAAGTGTTTATTCCGTGTTCGGATTAGGTTTATTCCGCGTTCGGATAAGTGTTTACTACGCGTTCGGATAAGTGTTTATTACGCATCCGAATCGCATCCGGCAGCCTGGCGGCGGACGCAGGGCCGTTGAAAAAAAAACGCTGGCCTGATCGGGCTGCTCACTCAACTGATGGAAGACGACACGGCTGGCTGTCCGGTCAGCGGGCAGTTATGGACCCGGCGAACCACAGAAACCGTTGCACGGCAACTGGCTCATTATGGGATTGTCATTAGTGCGCGCACGGTTTCACGGCTGCTGAAGTCGATCGGTTATGCGCTCCGCGTGAACCATAAGCGCATCGCTTCATGTTCACCTCTGCAGCGGGATGAACAGTTTCAGAAGATTGCCGGCATCCGCAGTGAATGCCAGCATCAGGGTATCCCGCTGATTAGTGTTGACAGCAAGAAGAAAGAACTGGTCGGGCGGTTTAAAAATCCTGGCGCCAAGTGGGGACGGACGCCAGAGCCTGTCAACGATCATGATTTCCGTTCACTCGCCGACGGAATTGTCGTGCCTTATGGCATTTACGATCTGCAGGCCAATGCTGGAAGTTTCTATGTGGGCTGTTCGCACGACACGCCGCAGTTTGCGGTCGATTGCATTGCCCAATGGTGGCAGTCTGAAGGTCTCGAGCGATATCCCGATGCCACTGAGATCGTGATTCTCGCAGATGCCGGGGGCAGCAACGGCTGTCGGCCCCGCGCCTGGAAATTCAATCTGCAGCACCTCGTTGCCGATCCGTTCAACATTCAGGTCACGGTGGCTCACTATCCTTCCGGCGCATCAAAATGGAATCCCATTGAACACCGCCTTTTCTCCGAGGTGTCCAAACATTGGGCGGGCGTGGTGCTGGAGCACGTTGATGTCATCCTTCAATACCTGAGGACGACGACAACCCAAACGGGCCTGAGCGTCACCGCGCATTTGGTGGAAACCGTTTACGACAAAGGCATTAAAATCACCGATCAGCAGATGAAAGCACTCAATTGTGTCAATGACAAACATATTCCGCAGTGGAATTACACCATCAAGCCCACATCTTATTAACGACCCGATTTCACCCGTCGCCGACTAAATCCATCAAGTTATTTTTGCGCCAACCCTTAGGAAAATTTCTTCAAAATCACCCTTGACAAATTTATTTTTGGAATTATATTGAGCACTCTATTCTAAAATTAATTGTCAGATTGGTAATTTTTAGAATTATTGTTTTAAATTATTGAGGATTGTAAGAATTTATTTCAATGACACTAGATTTGAAATTCTTGTTGGAACCAAACGAACTAGAATCAGTTCTTGACTCACCCGAACTGATCGTTGTCGACGTAGGCGATTTCGATGCCTACGAAAAAGAACGTGTTCCAGGTGCTGTTCACGTGGACTATCTGGACATTGTATCGGGTCAACCGCCTGCCAGTGGACAACTGCCTCCGCTGGAAATTCTTCAAGAGGCATTGTCTGCTATTGGTTTAACAAGAGAAAAACATGTGGTAGCCTACGATTCGGAAGGAAATGGAAGGGCGTCCCGATTGCTATGGACACTTGACGTATTAGCCCATCCAGGCAGTTCGTTGTTGAACGGAGGCTTTACAGCGTGGAAGAATGAGGGACACCCGATTGACCGGGGAGTACCTCTAAAAACCGAACGTAGCGATTACGCGGCCCATGTCAACGGCAGATCACACGCTGACAAAAATTACATTTTGTCGAAAATAGGTGATTCAAACGTTGGCATTCTGGATGCAAGGTCGCCGATGGAATATCAAGGTTTTGATGTTCGGTCATTGCGTGGCGGACACATTCCAGGTGCGCGTAATGTTAATTGGCTTGACACCATAGATCGTACTCGAAACAACCGATTCAAATCGACTGAAGAGTTGCTTGAAATGCTCCAGAAGCAAGGCATTACCCCTGACAAGGAAATTATCACTTATTGCCAAACCCACCACCGTTCATCACACAGTTATGCTATGCTGAAGTCGCTGGGCTACGACCGCATTAGAGGTTATGCAGGTTCGTGGTCAGAGTGGGGCAACCTAAACGAAACACCTATTGAGTGTTGATATTAAGTCAATAGAATTCTTGGCTTGACCGGTGGGGGCTCTGAGCCAGCGAAACATCAACAGATTTGACCGCATTTAACAGCCAGCGGTCTCACTCTTCCAATTGAGGCGCGTCTAGAACACTCGGCTTGAACCCTTGATTATTCACGTTGACATGGACGCATTCTACGCTTCTGTTGAGCAGCGCGATAATCCTGAATTGCTGGGACAACCAATTGTGGTTGGTGGAAGATCACAGGAAAGGGGTGTAGTTGCTGCAGCAAGTTATGAAGCCAGACAATACGGAATTCGAAGCGCAATGCCTTCTTCCACTGCTGAAAGGCTATGCTCTGACTTGATATTCGTGCCAATGCGCATGTCCTACTATGTTGAAGTTTCCAATCAAATTCGCGAGATTTTTGATCGATACACACCTCTGGTCGAACCAATTTCGATCGACGAAGCATTTCTTGATGTCTCGGGCAGTGCGCGACTTTGGGGCGATACGACAACAATCGCCAGACGTATCAAACGAGAAATTCTTAACGAGTTGCATCTGACAGCATCCGTCGGAATCGCTCCCAATAAATTTGTCGCTAAAATTGCCAGTGATCTTCATAAACCTGACGGATTTGTCAGGGTTGATCCACCACTTGATTTGTTTCTAGATCCCTTACCGATCAATCGGCTTTGGGGAATTGGTCGAGTGACGGAAAAGAAACTGAAGGCGGCCGGTATTATTACTATTCGTGATTTCCGAAAATCAAATCCCGAGTTTCTGCGCCATTTTGTCGGAAATTCAACGGAACACCTGCTGCAGCTTGCAATAGGGGAAGACTCTCGAAAAGTTGTACCGCATAGGGAGTCCGTATCACTATCAACAGAAACAACATTTTCAGTCGATATTGAAGATTTCGATCACCTTGAAAACACCTTGCTGGGGTTAACTGAAAAATTAGCAGCACGACTGAGAGCAAAGAAGATGCGTGCGCGAACAGTCGGAATCAAGTTAAGAGATTCAAATTTTAAAACGCTATCCAGACACCTGACACTATCAGATGCCACGGATGTTACTCAAGTTATCTGGAAGAATGTCCACAACCTTCTTCGAAAATCAGTTGATGGGCAGTTCAAAATTCGACTGATCGGCATTCAAGTCAGTTCGCTGGAGTCTGCAACCGATAAAAACCAGACACATTTGGGTTTTGACGATTCGGATCGTCAGAAGAAAATCGACGACGTAGTAGACGATGTCAACCGTAAATTTGGCGCGGGTGCATTGCATCGAGGCATTGATCGATCAATTTAGTTTCAAATTCGAAACTAAGTGCCTGTCTATTTCACCTTGCGTGCCGAACTTCCTGAGAAACCGCCTCCCGTTCAGCCAATAGAATCCGGACATGATTCCTCATCGAATTCGAAAAGTTGCGATGGTTGTCAAATGCTGAAATCATTAAATTCTTCCCTTCGATCAAATTAAATTAAAATTTATGCTCTCGAAACAAGGAAAGTCGACTGGCCTGATCTATAGTCGATGTTGAAGTTTCGTCAGTGTTTCATTACAATTGCAACACAAAGAATCTACCACCTAATTTCACCACCATGAATCGGGCGTTCGCAATACGACGCCTTTTTCTATCTTTACAGTCAATGTTAATTTTCGATGGTTGGCGATATCGACAATCCCAAGGATTTAAACAATCAATCAGACGCCTCTGCCAACTCTGAGAGCTTGAGTTCAAAGTCTGATGAGTCAGTCGCTCCATCGGAGGATCTTCAAGAAGAGGATTCAACCAAAGTAGTTGATGAGATTCAGACTGCGATGGAATCGAACGATTCCAAAGCTAATGTACCGGTTACATCTGATGATTCCGGTTCTGAATCTTCGGATAGTGACGCAAATGAAACTGAGTCAAATAGCAATTCTTTAGATCCGGATATCCTGTACAGACATATAAAGAGTCTCGCAAAAGAACTGAGAAAAGCACTTGAAAACGGACAGTTGAGGGAGTGCATATCACTCTACGAGCAGTGCCAGGCGAGACTCAAAAAGTTGGATGATATCGACTACCACCCAGACAGTCGCAAAAAAATACAGAAAAACCTGAATGCACTCAGTTTTGAGATTCAAAATCTAAAAAAATGGCGAAACTGGGGAATGAATCAGGCTCGTCAGGATCTGATTGAGCAACTTATTGCACTCAAGGAATCCGAAGAGCACCCAAAAGACCTTCACAACAAACTGAAAGCGATTCGCGACCAGTGGAATAAGTGGAATAAGACTGGCGATTTTCCAAATCAAAAACTTCGGCAGAGTTTTTCGGACGCTTACAACGAAGCATTCGCTCCATGTAAAGCTTTTTTTGAGAACCAAAAGAAGCAGAGGAAACAAAACTATAAGGCTCGAAAAAAAATCTGTGCAGATCTTGAAAGTCTTTATGACTCGACGGATTGGGGACACAAACCCGACTGGGAAGTTATTGCAAATGCGATCCGACAGTCGAAGAAACAATGGAAAGCTGCTGTTCCATTAAACAAAAAAGACTGGGATATCACAAACGTTCGATTTGATGAAGTGATCAGTAAGTTTGCACCACATCTTGAACGAGAACGCGAAAGAGGTGTTCAATTTCGCCAGGAACTGATCCGACAGGCGAATGAACTTGATGCACAACCTATCAAGGTTGCCATTGATAAGGCGAAGTCCTACCAAGTTAAATGGAAAACTGTTGCTGTCCGTACTCGCAAAAAAAAGGAAAACCAACTTTGGACGGACTTTAAAAGTGCTTGCGACCGGCAATTTCAGCGACGTGCAGAGATGCACAAGGAAAGGGACAAACAAAGAAAGAAAATTACAGAACAGAGACAGTTGCTTATCAGTGAGATCAAATCCGTCAATCAATTTTCACAAGCTGAAATTCAGGAAGCCTCTGCGAGAGTATCTGATATTCAACGACGTTGGAGACAAACGACTCATTCTGGAAAAGGCAAATCCGATTCGCTTGAAGCTGAATTCAACAATGAAGTTGCCAAGTTCAGGAAATTATCCAAAAAAGCTGAAAAATTGAAGCTTGAATCATTGTTTCAACTACTCAACAGTAAGGCCCAGATTTGTGATTCATTGGAACGAGCTCAATATTCAACCAATTCGAATTCAGTTGTTGACGAAAGTAAGCTGAAATGGGAGAGTATTTCAGACAAATGTGGGCCGTTTGAATCTCGTATTCAAGATCGCTATTCTACCGCTTGCGACATGCTGGAAGCTGGTTCAGCAGACGATGCAAAGTTTGTAGATCTGACGAACGAAAACCTAGAAGCAAAGAAGAGTATTTGTCTGCAACTTGAGGTGTTGGCTGATCTCGATTCTCCATCGGCGTTTGCCAAGGAGCGAATGCAGTACAACGTCATGCGTCTCAATGAGGTCATGACGAAACGAGCCGAAAGATCGGACCCGGAGGACGATATAAAAAATCTGCTGATTGAATTTTGGTTGACCGGACCAGTCCCTGAAGAACAATTCGAATCAATCAACGAGAGATTTCAACGCATTCGTTCAGCCCTGAAAAGTACAGCCAGCAACAAATAAAATATCTTCCATTCTCCGCTTACACTTCCAGTTATGCTTAGACTGAAGTTCTGCTCCCAATTATTGCTTTTTTCCGTCGCAAGTGTCGGATTTCAAACGCACATCTTTTAAGAGTCCCTGCCTGACTTTTTGATATAGTAGGCACTAAATATGAATTTATGATGCATGTCTACCGTCTGCATCATAGTTCAAAACGGCTTTAATTCTCGAATTGTCTGCACATCACCTGCAGATGTCTGCTACAATAAGCAATTATTTCATAGGCACTAAAAAGATCCCTTGCACATTTCCACCACCACCTCTGTCTACAAAGGCAAAACACACCGCTGCCACCTGCTGCGGGAAACCTACATCGACGAAAACGGAAAACGACAGAAAAACACCATCGCCAATCTGACCCGCCTCGGCGATTCAGGCGTTGCGCTTCTCAAAGCCCATCTCGCCGGCAAAGCGCTGATCGAGCCCAGCGAAGCGTTCAGCATCACCGAAAGCCGCATCCATGGACCGGTCATGGCGGTGGAAAAAGCGTTCGAGATGCTGGAGCTGCCACAGCTTGTCAGTTCGACCGCCTCGCGCGAGCGCGACCTTGTGCTCGCGATGATCGCAGCAAGAATCATTCGTCCGAACACCAAGCTGGCGACCGTCAGGTGGTGGAACACCACCACGATCGGCGAGCGCTTTGCAGTCAGCGACGCCGAGGTCGATGAACTGTATGCGGCGATGGACTGGCTGATGGACCGGAAAAACCGCATCCAGGGAAAGCTCGCGAAAAGGCTGCTGGAAGCCGGCGATCTGGTGCTGTATGATTTGAGTTCCAGTTATTTTGAAGGCAGCTGCTGTGCGCTTGCGCGTTTCGGTTACAGCCGCGACCGCAAGCGCGGAAAGATGCAGGTCAACTATGGACTGCTGTGCGACCGTTACGGGCGGCCGGTCTCGATCTCGGTGCATCCGGGCAATGTGGCTGACACGGCCACCGTCACTGCTGAGCTGAGACGTCTGCACCAGCGCTTTTCGCTTTCCAAGGTTGTGCTGGTGGGCGACCGCGGCATGATTGCCCGGGCCCAGATTGAAGCGCTCAGACAGTATCCTGACTTTGCCTGGATAACTGCGCTGAAGGCGCAGACGATCCGAAAACTGATGCGAGACGGTGTCATTGACGCTGAAGACACCGAAAGCCTGATTGAACTGCAGCATCCGCAGTATCCAGATGAGCGGCTGGTGGTGTGTCGCAATCGGGCGCTTGCGGAACGCCGCGCGCACAAGCGTGAGTCGCTGCTTGCGGCAACCGAGGCACAGCTGCAGCAGATTCGTCAGGCGGTTGAGGAAAAACGGCTTCAAGGCGCCGATCAGATCGGCTTGAAGGTCGGTGAGCAGATCAACCGCTACAGGATGAAAAAACACTTCATCTGCGAGATTGGCGATGAATCGTTTGGTTTTCGTCGAAACCATCAGAAGATTGAAGCGGAAGCCAATCTCGATGGCATCTACGTCATTCGCACATCGGTGTCAAACGCGGAGATGAGCGCACCGGAGTGCGTACGCGGATACAAGTCGCTGTGTCAGGTTGAACGGGCGTTTCGCACCATCAAGACGATGCATCTTCAGGTGCGGCCGATTCATCACCGCCTGGCTGACCGGGTGCGGGCGCATCTGTTCATCTGCATGCTTGCCTACTATGTTTCCTGGCATATGTGCGAAGCGTGGCGGCCGCTGACTTTTGCGGATGAGCGGCTTCGAGCCGATGCGCAGACCCGCGACCCGGTGGCGGCGGCAGTCCGTTCTGATGAGGCATTGCGGAAAGCTGCCACAAAAACCTTGCCTGACGGCACCGCGGCACACAGTTTTGACACGGTGATGGAGAATCTTCAGACGATTGCCTGGAATCAGTGCAGCGCTGCCGGCGGCGATGTGGAATTTGACGTGGTTACCCGAGCCAGCGCATGGCAGGAAAAAGCACTCGCGATGCTTGATGAAATCGAACAATTGCGCACCAAAGTGGATTTGTAGGCACTAAACGCTAATTTCGAACAGAATGATTCATGCGCTAAGCGCTTGATTTAAAGATGGGATAATATACCCTAAGGGTCAGAACTTCAGCTTAGAACATCGTTTGGAGCATACTGTCCCAATAAAATATAGTCAAGCTCCACTTTATCGGGATACATCTGTCTATGGCAAGAATTTCAGCAGATCATCTGATCCAAAGCGTCGCTGACAGCTTACAACATATTTCCTACTACCACTCGGCAGACTTTGTGAGGGCAATGTCCGCTGCTTATGAGCGCGAAAGGTCACCGGCAGCCAAAGACGCAATTGCCCAGATTCTAATCAATTCTCGCATGGCAGCCGAAGGGCATCGTCCAATTTGCCAGGACACTGGTGTGGTTGTGGTATTTGCCAAAGTCGGCATGAACGTTCAGTGGGATACTGATCGTTCGCTGCAAGAATTAGTCGACGAAGGGGTTCGACAAGCCTACCTCAATCCGGACAATCCCCTTCGAGCCTCGGTAGTCGATCCACCTTGGGGCATTCGCAGGAATACTCGAGACAATACCCCAGCTGTACTACATACAGAACTGGTCGAAGGTGATGAAGTCAGCATTACAGTGGCTGCAAAAGGTGGTGGGTCGGAAAACAAAGCCAAGCTGACTGTACTTAACCCCGGCCAAAATATTGTAGATTGGGTGCTGGATACTGTACCGAAACTGGGTGCTGGCTGGTGCCCTCCAGGAATCCTTGGAATTGGAATCGGCGGTACACCTGAAAAATCCGTTGTTCTTGCAAAAGAAGTTCTGATGGACCCAATTGATATGCATGAATTACTCGAACGGGGAGCTAACTCACCAACCGAAGAATTGCGAATCAAGCTGTATGATGCGGTGAATCAACTGGGAATTGGCGCCCAAGGTCTGGGCGGTCTCACTACAGTGCTTGATGTAAAGGTTTTGGAGTATCCCACGCATGCTGCATCTCTACCTGTGAGTCTGATTCCGAATTGTGCAGCTACACGGCATATTCACTTTAGTCTGGACGGAACTGGGCCGGCACAGTTACCAATTCCCTCTCTCGACCAATGGCCAAGAATCGTGCAGGACACTGCAGGCGCACGCCGTGTCAATATCAATACGGTAACAAAGGACGACATTCAAAACTGGGCTATTGGTGAAACTCTGCTTATTTCAGGAAATATTTTGACAGGTAGAGACGCTGCTCACAAAAGAATGCTGGAGTATTTTGCACGCGGCGAATCATTGCCGGGTAATGTTGACCTTAATGGTCGGTTTATCTACTATGTTGGTCCGGTCGATGCGGTTGGCGAAGAAGCGGTTGGGCCTGCGGGACCGACAACAGCGACCAGAATGGACATGTATACGGACGAATTAATTGAGAAAACTGGACTGATCGGGATGATTGGCAAAGCGGAGCGCGGACCTGACGGCCTGGCTGCAATCCAAAAACACGGAGCAGTCTACCTCATTGCCGTAGGCGGTGCAGCTTATCTGGTTTCAAGAGCAATTCGGTCGGCCAAAGTACTGGCTTTTGAGGATTTGGGCATGGAAGCAATTTATGAGTTTGAAGTTGAGGACATGCCTGTAACTGTTGCAGTGGATAGCGACGGCAATTCGGTACATATTACCGGTCCACAAAAATGGCGTGAAATTATTTCGGAAATTCCGGTACGAGTGGTTTAGGAACGTTAACACACATCAAATCATTTTCTTCAAGCCAAGGCTCAATCTTGGAACCAACAATTTCCCATCTCCAACCAGAAAACAGACGAGCACTATATTCTCCACACACCGTCTCAACCGCCTCCTGCCGTGTACATAAAAGTGATGCAGGTAGTTCAAATTCCGCAGCGAACAGGTTGATTTGCTCAAGCAGTTCATCAACCTGTCTTTTCTGATCAGAATTGAGGCTTTTCCACGAAATCCAAATCGGAATATGAGTGTTTGGTGTTTTGGCACTCAACATAGCTTGAACACTTGATACCCATTTAGGAATGCGATGTGTTTTTTTTCCGAGCATGTGCGCAGTGGTTTGAACGGATTGTGGCCTACTCCTTGCAAGATCAGCAATCTGGTGATCAGACATGATCCACTGACGAGGTCGATTGACCAATTTTGCTCGCTTCTCCCGCCAAATCAAAAGTTGCTTTGCGAGTTGCTGGTCGTGAAAGTTAAGCGTCGCACCCCCAGAAAAAGACTTCCAAGCGTTATCTGCTGAAAGATTACAAATAGATTGTTCAAGCAGCCGAGCAGATTCTTCGTAGAGCCACGACAGTCTATCCATTTGTTGAAGCTGATCGCGCAAGACTTGAAACATGGGTAATACGTACCGAACATCATTCAGTGCGTATTGAATTTGAGGTGAGGATAGAGGTCTTTTGCTCCAATTGGAACGCGTTTGATCCTTGGTCAATTCAATACCCAGGTATTCCTTGACTATATTTTTGTACGATAACTTCTGAGTTCCGCACAGTTGAGCCGCGATCTGAGAGTCAAGAATTCGTAAAGGAAGTAAATCGTATTGTGCCAACACCTCAAGGTCCTGGTCAGCCGAGTGCAATACTGTAGTAGTCGCTGAAGCTTTAACAACATCTCTCAAACTTGACCAATCCGATATACAGGGAACATCGACACAGAAAATCAGATTGACACTTGCGATCTGTATCAGTTCAAGTTTGGGAAAATATGTTTTGGTTCGCGTAAATTCAGTATCAACTGCCAGGTACTTCTCACCATTGATTCTTTCGCATAACCTGACTAACGTGTTCAGATCCGTTACTGGCTGATTTATCTTATTCATATTTTCAATCAGACGGTTTGCGATGCTCTATCAGCTTTTATGTGTTCACATATAGTTGGATTCTGTATGACAATCAGTGGCATAATTTTGTGCATCCGGATTCTCATGGTTGAACGGTTCTTATTTTTCATTTTGACTGAGTTTCGAAAGAAGATTTTGGGGAATCAATTGCTAAACTCTTGTCCGTAGCCCCTTTAAGCAATTTGGTTCAAGCTGAGTTGAATCAACTCAGCAGTACTATCCTGAATTTGCACAGCAACCTTCGTGTAACTTCAAACAACTGAAATTCGTGACTATTGCATCTACGAAAATACTCGAGATCAACCTATTGATTAATCAACGATTTAGTTTGATTCATGGCTGTCAATAACAACCCGATACAAATTACAGTAAGAATTGCCTTTTTTCGGGATAACCCGCAGAATCTGCCGGCAACAAATTATATGGTGCTGGTTTCAGCAGCCGCAGCCGTGCTTTCAACGGCCTTTCTGGAAGTATCCGCACCGTTTTCCAACAATATCCAGCTTGCTATTCTTCAAATGCTGGTCTTGGGTGTTGTGGTGGCTGCAGTACTTGCCATACCTCGCAGAATTGCGCGCTGGCGTCAAACCATTGCAGCAATTTACGGAACAACTTGCGTAGTTAGATGCCTTGCATTTTTTCCAATCTACATCGCATCAAATTTTTCTCAGGAATCGGAAAGCTTTTTCTGGCTTGCAGTCACAACTGCGCCTTTTGGAATCTGGAGCTTAGTCATTTCTGCATTTATTTTCAAGGAAGCGTTGGAAATATCAAAAGCCAGTGCTTTTTTTATTGCCCTCGGAGTCAATTTGGCTGTTTCGATTATGGTACTGCTGACTCTAGGACAACCAGTTGATCCAGTAATTGAGCCAATCCAATGAAGCATATTCATATCATCGGAATTTGTGGTACTTTCATGGGTAATCTTGCATTGCTGGCACGCGATCTCGGGTTTCAGGTATCCGGATCCGACCTGAATGCCTATCCACCCATGAGTACTATGCTGGCCGAGCAAAATATAGACGTGTCAACTGGTTATCACCCCGACCACCTTAATCATCGGCCCGATTTGGTGCTGGTTGGAAATACCATCAGCAGATCGAATCCGGAAGTTGATGCAATGCTTGATCGGGGTATGTACTATACCTCGGGCCCGCAATGGATTTATGAGAACGTTCTGAGAGATCGAAAAGTAATTGCAGTCGCAGGAACACATGGGAAAACAACAACGACTAGCATGATTGCCTGGATGCTTGATTATGCAGGTCTGTCACCTGGTTATCTGATCGGAGGCGTTGCGCAAAATTTTTCAGATGCAGCTCGCATTGGCGACGGTAAGTGGTTTGTGATTGAAAGCGACGAATATGACACCGCCTATTTCGATAAACGTTCAAAATTTGTTCACTATCGGCCCAGAATCGCTACTTTACTGAATCTGGAATTTGATCATGCGGATATCTTTAATTCAATTGAAGATATTGAAAGACAGTTTGAATACTTTATTCGTACCCTACCATCGTCCGGACGTACCGTAGCAAATTTCGATGACTCCAGACTCGGAGAAGTCGTCAATCGAAGTTCGGTTTCGCCGATCGTGAACTTCAGCACTTCCGGTAATCGAGAAGCTGACTGGTATGTTGATTCACAGTCCGAAGACTACCTACACTCCCATATCCACTCATCGGTGCACGGATCGGTTGATTTGAACTGGAACATACCAGGACAACACAACACCGCGAACGCGCTTGCAGCGATCGCCACTGTGTGCGAGGTCGGTGTAAAGGTCGAGACCGCGATAGAAGCTTTGTGTCACTTCAAGCCAGTCAGACGACGGCTCGAACTGCTAGCGGAAGTTAACGGGATCAAAATCTATGATGATTTCGCTCATCATCCTACTGCCATTCGTGCAAGCATCGATGCCGTTTCAAAAATTGATCATCCTAAACGGGTCATCACTATTTTTGAGCCGCGATCCAATACGATGAGGATGGGTATACACGGCCGGAATTTGGTTGACGCATTTGACCTGGCAGATCAGGTCTATATGTACCGAGCACCCAATGTCGTTTGGAACGACAGAGATTTAGATCGTGATGATTTCTTCATATTTGATTCGGTTGAATCACTGCTTGCGTCAGTATCTAGGGAACTTGCAAGCGGTGATACAGTCTTAACTATGAGCAATGGAGGTTTCGAAAATCTTCAGAACAGATTAATCGAACAGCTTCAAAATAATTCCTCATTTATCTCAATCGTGAACTCAAAAAAACAATGAAAAACAAACTTTTCTCCTTCAATCGCTGCGCCAGTCTGATAATGGCTACAGCATTGGTCCTTACTGTTCCAACTGCTTACAGCCAGTCTTTCGTAGAAGGTGAAGATTACGTCACTTTGCAGGGTGACACTATAGTTTTGCCAGACGGACGTGTTGAAGTTATTGAATTCTTCTGGTTTGGCTGTCCGACGTGTTTCAGGTTTGAACCCATACTACTAGCCTGGGATAAACCTGAAACCATCAGTTTCAAAACGGTACCAGCAATATTGAATCGCGCTTCGGAATTTCATGCCCATGCGTACTATGCGATGGAACTTCTGAACCTTGAAGTTCAACTCATGCAGCCGTTTTACGACGAGTTGCATGTGAAACGCAACCGTGTGGTCAATGCGGAAGATTTTGAAGCGTGGGCGTCAACTCAGTCAGGTGTGGATGCAGCCAAGCTGGCTACAACCACTCACTCATTCGCTGCAATGACAAAGGTTAGACAAGCCGACCTTCTGGCGGAGAAGTACAAAATAAGCGGTGTACCGACAATCGTGGTTGGCGGAAAATACCGAACATCACCTGCAATGGCTGATTCATTTATTCATACACTTGAAATTGTAGAATTCTTGGTTGAGAAAGTTCTAGCCGGACAATAGACTGAAATTAATTCAAACAATTAGTGTCGTTTAAGTGCAGTCACTTCAATTTCCACTTTCATTTTGGGATCTGCGAGTTTGGCACTGAACATCGTTGATGCGGGTCGTATTTCTCCGAAACATGTCCGAAGAGTAACCCAGCATCGTTCAAAATCATTTGGATCTGGAAATATGTAGGTGGTGCGAACGACTTCAGAAAAGTCGCTGCCTGCTTCCTTTAGTGCCCGACCTATGTTCTCGAGTGTCTGTCTGCACTGTTCAACAACATCGTCAGATATTGTCATCGTATCGTAGTTAAAACCCGTTGTTCCGGCTACAAAAACCCACGGCTCATGTACAACCGCTCGCGAGTACCCAACCTTTTGTTCAAAAACAGAGCCAAAAGAAATTAACCGTCTTGTATCGTCATTTGATGCTGTCATTCTGCTGAGACCTATTAATTAGTTACGGAAAGATAAGAATATTCGTCATCCTGCAAACTATATTTACAAACTGTAACTGTTGCTAGTCAATTGTTTAAATTACCAGAGGCTCGATTGAAATTTTGTGTAAATTCCAAATGCTACTCCCTAAACGGGTCAACTTCCGGAATTTGGCTGAATTTATGTGCTGGAACAGTGCTAAACTTCAAGTTAAAATATGTGTGTAGGAAGGGTACAACGAGTTTTAAGTCAAGCTTGATAATTTAGCGAATTGGGCTTACGTAATCACTGCCGATTGAAAAAATGAAGAATGACTAGTCAGATTTAAGTTGAAGGTACGGGAAAATTTACTAGAGTATGATAGCCACACACAACCCCAGCTACTTTTCATCGGAGTACCAAAAAACTCGAAGAATTTAGCGAGAATCATCACAGGGTCCAATGAGCAAGAATTTGCCAATTGATACAGATACACTGGTTCAGGTTTCAAAACCGAAACTAAAAAAGCCCCGTCTGTATAAGGTTGTATTACTAAATGACGACTACACACCTATGGAGTTTGTGGTGTATGTCCTGCGCACCTACTTCAATCTGCAGGAAGAATTGGCTGTAGCCATCATGCTCAAGGTACATCAGTCAGGCAGCGGAGTCTGCGGTCGATTTACAAGAGAGATTGCTGAGATGAAAGTCCGAGATGTGCTTGAGTGCGCACGCTTACACGAACACCCCCTTCAATGCACAATGGAACCCGATTAATTGTTTTCTGAAGACCTCGAAATTTCACTAAATCGTGCGCTTGCCATTGCCACGGAACGTCGGCACGAGTTTGTCACCGTAGAGCACTTGTTGCTGTCGATTCTTGACGATGAAACTGTTCAAAAAATTCTCAACGCTTGCAGCGCTCATTTAAGTAAGCTTCGCGAGAATCTCGAAAAGCATTTGAACTCCAGCAACCCCAAGGTTCAGGAAGACGTCAATTACGAACCTCGAGCCACTCATGGTTTTCGGCGGGTATTCCAGCGGGCTATGCTACATGTACAGACTTCTGGCAAAAAGGAAGTCAGTTGTAAAAATATTTTGGTCGCAATTTATGGAGAAAATGAATCTCCCGCAGTCTATTTTCTCCATGAACAGGGTGTTCACCGATATGACGTTTTGCGCTTTGTGGAACACGGCATTGAAAAATCGAGCTCTGAAAGTACGGACGATCCGTTTGATAGTGCGACACAGAAATCCGAATCGGACGATCAAAACCCACTCTCACTGTACACACAAAATTTGAATGAACGAGCTCGTCAGGGGAAAATTGATCCGCTGGTTGGCAGGGTAGTGGAAATTGAGCGAACAGTCCAAATTCTGTGTCGGCGACGAAAGAACAACCCGCTTCTAGTTGGTGACGCTGGTGTCGGAAAGACTGCAATTGCGGAAGGCCTGGCCAATCGTATTGTGGAGCAGGAGATTCCACTACCTTTGGCTGACGCCACCATTTACGCGTTGGATATGGGCTCTCTTTTGGCTGGAACAAAGTACCGCGGTGATTTTGAACAAAGACTGAAGGCAGTAATTCGAGAGTTGACTAAGGACAATAACGCCATATTGTTCATTGACGAAATCCATACCGTGATCGGTGCCGGCGCTGCGTCTGGTGGCACTATGGATGCTTCCAATATATTGAAACCACTGTTGGTATCAGGTGATCTGCGTTGTATGGGCTCCACTACTTACCAAGAGTACCGAGGCATTTTCGAAAAAGATCGAGCGCTATCTAGACGGTTCCAGAAAATTGACATAATTGAACCAACTATCGGAGAAACTGTCAAAATTCTGCGCGGTCTTAAGTCGCAATTTGAAAAACATCACTCAGTCCGAATCACCAATCGGGCAATCAGCGCGGCTGCAGAGTTGTCTTCACGTTATATCACTGACCGAAAATTACCCGACAAAGCAATTGATGTCATTGACGAGGCAGGTGCGCGTGCGCGACTCATGCCACCGTCGAGGCGAAAGAACTCGGTTGGTGTCAAGGAAATAGAAAAAATTGTTTCAAGCATTGCCCGTATTCCACCGCGTACGGTCTCAACTAGCGATATTAAATCTCTTAAGAATATCGAGCGAGACCTCAAACTTGTGGTGTTTGGTCAGGATGAAGCGATCAGCGCTTTGGCAGATGCTATCAAACTGGCTAGATCAGGATTAGGAAATCCTGATCGACCGATCTCTTCATTTCTGTTTTGTGGTCCAACCGGAGTTGGAAAAACCGAAGTTACCCGTCAGCTCGCCATGACCTTGGGAATCGAGTTGGTTCGCTATGACATGTCGGAATACATGGAAAGACACACAGTGTCGAGACTCATTGGTGCACCACCGGGTTATGTGGGATTTGATCAAGGTGGGCTCTTAACCGAGGCGATCAATAAAACACCCCATGCGGTACTGTTGCTGGATGAAGTCGAAAAGGCGCATCCCGATGTCTTCAATATTCTGCTACAGGTAATGGATTATGGGACACTGACCGATAACAATGGCCGCAAGACTGACTTTCGAAATGTCATCATCGTCATGACTACCAATGCCGGAGCAACTGAAATATCGCGATCTTCGATCGGTTTTACTGAACAGGATCATTCTCAAGATGACATGGAAGTCATTAAGAAAATGTTCTCACCAGAATTTCGCAATCGACTTGACTCGATTATCAGATTCCAACCACTGGATCATGATGTCATCATGCAGGTTGTTGAGAAATTCCTGATTGAACTGCAAGAGCAGTTGCAGACTAAGAAAATTGAGCTTAATGCCGACGAGCTGGCAAAAGCTTGGTTAAGCGAGAAAGGTTTTGATAGATCAATGGGTGCCAGACCAATGGCACGAGTGATTCAAGAATACATCAAGCGTCCACTGGCGAATGAGTTACTGTTTGGGAACCTGGTTAACGGTGGCATCGTCGAACTGACTGTTGAATTGGGTGAATTAAAGCTCAAATATCTTCACAATGAAGAAGTCGTTGCGAGTTAGCAACTTCACCTATCTGCCAACTCCTCAGTTCCCTGAATATTGGCTGACCTCAGGCCATTCAAATACCCCAACTGTTCAGGTGCCCTAAGAGACGAAGTCTCGGAAATCTACAATAGAAATACTCAAGCTATCTGATTTTTTATGCTTCACAATCTGAATGAGTAGATTATGAAATTCCGGAATTATTGAAATGGTGTAACCGCGAGAGACCTCACTAACAGAGCGCAAATTGAACTGTAATGCATCAAACTGGCGGTTATCAAAATTAAATTCGGTTCCGTGAATTGATTCGACGACATACGTTCGTAGTACGCCAGCCCTTTCCAGTAAATCCACTCGTTGGTTTTTCGCCAGTTTTTCTGGAGCCACCATTAACAACAGAATCAATGCTTCCAAATCATAAACTGGATAGTCAGGCATCTGTGAAATTTCACCACTAGAAAATTCAATTATTCGATCATGCCACTCAAATTCAGCTACAAAAGAATCGCTTGACCGAGCGCTATCCCGAGTGAGGGTAATGGGCTGAATCCGTGTGTTGTTACTGATTCTAATGTGAGTTGTATCGAGAGTTTCCACCTCTCCCAAAAGTGCAGCAAGTCCTTTTGGGCTAAGCAAGTGCCTAGAGACAATCGTTTGTCCATCAACGATAGATACAGTTCGCTTGCTCGTACCGAGTTTGATTCCGTTTAAATTGACAACATAATTTGCTTCGTAAACTGCTTTTTCTGCGGCGTACACACTGTTCGTCGCAGTCTGTAGAATAAACCCTATCGATAGGCTCATCACCAACAGAAAAGAGAGATTAAATTGATGGAAATAACTTTTGTCTCTCATTTTTTACTATTGGAACCGATACGGTTTCTGATCTATGCTCAATGCTTTCCGATTCGTGTTCTTTTTCTGTCTGAATTAAATTGATATCAAGCTTTCAGCAAACAGTTGTATTGCCTTTGGGTAAATTCGGTGTTCACATTCGTGAACGCGTTCTTTTAAACGCTTAGCAGTGTCATCAACAGCCACTTTAAATTTTTTCTGCAATATGATCGGCCCGGCGTCCAATTCAGGAGTAACAAAATGAACTGTTGCACCATGGAATTCATCACCGTCTCGCAATACACGCTCATGTGTATTCGTTCCCTTGTGCCTGGGTAAAAGAGATGGATGAATATTCATGATGCATCCATGGTATCTTTCCACAAATTCTGTCGATAAAATTCGCATGAACCCGGCCAATATGATCAGTTCGAACTGCAATCCATATAGAGCTTCCTGAAGGATTCGATCAAATTCTTTTCGATCTGGCTTTTTTCCAGCATTGACATAAATTGCCGGGACATTTTCTCGCTGGGCGCGTTCAAGCGCAAAAGCATTCTTTTGATCACTGATCACAGCAGTGAGCCTGGCTGAGAGCCTGTCTGAATTTATCGCGTCAATAATGGCTTGCAGATTAGAACCATATCCAGAAGCCAACACTATGATATTGACCGGTGAAACCCCCTGACTCATTCGATCACGACTTTTGTTTTATCCAATGCCCGGCGTATTACACCAATAGTTTCAGTTTTTATCCCATTTGATTCAACCGATGCTCGGAATGATCTTTCGCTGTCCGCTGGGAGAACTGCGATCATACCAATCCCACAGTTGAATGTTTCAAACATTGATTCGTCACTCAGATTCCCGACATTTTGAATCCAGTTGAATATCGGTGCTCGTTTCCAAGAATGCTGCAATACTTTGGCATTCAGGTGATCTGGAATAATTCGTGCCAGATTTCCCGCAATCCCACCCCCAGTAATGTGAGCAAAAGCACGAACTTGAACTCTCGATATGACATCTAGAAGTGCTCGTGTGTAAATCTGCGTCGGCATCATTAACAGCTCTCCCAATGTTTCCCTACCTATGTTCGTGCTCAGATCAATTTTCTGATCTGCAATGACTTTTCGGATCAGTGAGTAACCATTGGAGTGGAAGCCGCTGGAGGCAAGCCCAACAATTACGTCACCTTCTGAAATTTCGGCACCATCGAGAATGTTTGTTTTCTCAACGATCCCTACACAGAACCCTGCGAGATCATATTCACCATCGGCATACATTCCCGGCATCTCAGCAGTTTCCCCGCCAATGAGGTCAGTATGAGCAATTTCGCACCCCCTGACTATACCATTCATCACCTGACTTGATACCCTGGCGTCAAGTTTCCCGCTAGCAAAGTAGTCTAGAAAAAAGAGCGGTTCCGCGCCGCATACGATAACATCGTTGACACACATCGCAACCAGGTCAATGCCAATCGTGTCGTGTCTATTCAGTTCAATCGCAAGTTTCAACTTAGTACCAACTCCATCAGTACTACTTACCAATACTGGCTTGTCATATCCTTGAGGAACTTGGAATAGTCCACTGAAACCCATTGGTGATTTGATCCGTTCCTTTCTGGCGGTGCGGTCAAAACTTGCCTGCCAGGATTGAATCAACTTATCGGCCAATGCAATATTAACACCAGCTTCCTGATAAGCTGAATTTTGCAGGTCTGACTTGATTTCGTTCATTCAACAGCCGGAACAATTGGATGAGAAGTAGTTTTGACCGGTGCCGGAATAAACTTGGAAGGCGACCAAAGTTGGCGGTCAATACGGACTAACTGCATACCAATCATTATCTACGAATCCGGTATATTGAACATAAAATAAGCGGACAATTCACAACGAAATCCAGCGATTCACTTCCAATTCAGCCAGCTTCATTGAAAATTGATACAAAATGATTAATCGAGTGTCATCCATAGTCGCTCAGATTCCCAATATCCTGACACTCTCAAGAATTGCCGCTGCCCCAGTACTCATCCTGCTTTTGCGAGACGAGAACTATGAACTGGCGGTCATACTGTTTGTTTTGGCTGGGATAACCGATGGGCTAGACGGCTGGATTGCCAAACGATACGGTTTCACTTCGCAGCTTGGAGCACGACTCGATCCCCTAGCCGATAAAACGATCATCCTTTCTGCTTATATTATGCTGGCGATATTGGGTGATTTAGCGTTTTGGCTGGTGACACTCGTCATTTTCCGGGATCTGATTATCGTCGGTGGCTACCTGGTGTTGACAACTCTTGATGGACACGTGCAGATGCAGCCAACGATGACTAGCAAAATCAATACTGTCGCCCAGATTGTCTTGGTGATAGCAGTGTTGTCTGAGAACACATCCTGGCTGTCGACGCAATTTATCGGCTTTTGGATGACTTATGCTGTCGCAGTACTGACGATTGTAAGTGGTGCTCAATACGTCTGGGTGTGGGCAATTCGACGTTATTTATAGATGTAGTATGGTTTACAAGGATGAGCAGGTCGTTCAGACAACCATCCCGGTCGACAGAGGCAACTCAGCCAGTTTCAGTAATTTTCACGCGCAGGATGATCAGCAAACCCTGACGCTTTTACAGAATTTTCTAAATGATGAGAAGCTGTGCGCCAGTTGTTATCTTTGGGGTCAGCGCGGGACGGGAAAATCTCATTTGCTTTACGCATCGTGTAAACAAATCCCTTCCAGTGTTTACATTCCATTACTGGACTTGCAGCTGAAGCCAGATGTCCTAACAGTGGTTGTCAAATTTCGATTGATTTGCATTGACGATATTGATGCAGTTGCCCGTCAAACTGATTGGGAATCGCATTTACTGATGCTGCTGGAAAACACAGAAAAAAATGGAAATTTGTTGGTATTGACTGGTAATCGACCACCTGTTGATTTGGACTTTGAATCAAATGATCTCGTAAATCGCTTGCAGGGCCGCCGAGTTTTCAAACTTTCCTCAGCGTCAGATCAAACAAAAGTAAGAATGCTGGTTGACAGGGCTAACGAGCGGGGTCTTACAGTCGAACCATCAGTAGCCGAGTTCATTTTGCGCCGCCACGCCCGCGATACGCATTCTCTGATGCGATTGTTCGATAGAATTGCGCAGGCCTCTTTAGTGAGTCGTCGTAGGATCACTATTCCGTTTCTTCGTGAACTAGACGAATTCCAGTCTGATTGAACCTGTGATAAAGTCAACAAATGGTGGTTTTGTTAGCGAAACTACCCTGGAAAACTCAATCTGAATAATATGAATGCCGCAAGACGACATGCGTCATTAATTGGGTCGCGACTTAGGTTCAAATTGGCAGGTAGATTTTTTGTAGCGACGATTGTGCTACAGCAACCGAATTAACCTATTTTTTATAACTTCTCTGCACATCGTCAATTTTTGGGAACGTCAGTAATTGTTGCGATTCGGGTTTTCGAAGTTCGTTAGCAAGATAGTTTGCCCGTTCAACGATACCAGGTGGGCGTTCAGGCTGATTCCTCAAGAATCGTATCAACCAATGTGGTCCTTCGGCAATTTCG
Organism: Arenicellales bacterium; assembly: GCA_965220665.1. Lineage (GTDB taxonomy): Bacteria > Pseudomonadota > Gammaproteobacteria > Arenicellales > JAJDZL01 > JAJDZL01. The sequence continues at coordinate 1,771,985 of CBDCQQ010000005.1, read as the reverse complement.
GGGTCGAGTTCCAAAGCAGCTACATAGTCTTCCAAAGCCAATTGGTGTGATCCCATTCGATCATGAAGTATTCCGCGATTGGCATAAGTTCCTGCAAACTCCGGGTCCATACTGATTGCTTTATTGAATTCGAGCAATGACTCTTCATATTGCCCTAGCATGAGATACGACCGCGCCAAACCTCGCATGGCGTGAATATGCTCTGGGTTCAAATACAGTGCATTCTGGTAAGCATCTCGTGCACGTTCGTAGTCTTCGTCTTCAAAAAGTCGATTTGCAGCGTGATAATCATTGTCTCCAGGCGTGCGTGCAGAAAAAAAGCTATCGTACGCACTCCAAGACACCCAGATTAGCGTCAAAATAATCGCGGTATACTTCAGAAACTTGTAAAGCCGAGCATCCAATATTCAGGAACTACCCCAAAAGTCGGTAGTTGAACAGCATTGAGAATGCGAAGCAGACAATAATTCCAATCAAGTAAGCACGATTTTTTTGCCCCTTTAGCTCATCTGAAGACAAAGATTTTTGAAGCTTTTTCTGGAGCCGTCGAACGCTGAACACCCAGATCAACCTGGAGACGGGGTAGATCAGAGCGGCTGTTAAGGCAATCACCCAGAGCCAATAAACGGTAAGCTGCGACATTGACTTTCTGATTTGTGACCGAAAGGAAAATTGATCAGCATAGAGTTGAAAAAGGGAGGATATTGTCCTCCCTTTTTCTTATATCGAATGATGGAATGTTTTACGAAGATTCTCTCTGAGCATCTCCGATGTCTTCCTGAAGGACCTCGATCTCAGTGTCAGTCATAGTTGACATTTCCATTTTGTATGCAAGGAACCACATCATGAACACTCCAAGTGCCCACCAAAGAATCTGCCATGCCCAAATTGAAGGCATGCCGAACAACCAGGTAGCAGCATCATTTGGGTTACCGAAAATGGTATTACCAAGAACCGCACCTGGGCCGATACCGAAGAAGAACCAAACCAGTGTGATAATCCATGCAATCGGAATCATGCCACGCTTTGCTGCTGGCAATGTAGCATGTTCAGCAAGAAAGTTGTGGTACTTCATTTTGTGCTCATGCTCTTCACGGTCTTGGGTCATTGCTGAAACAATGATTGCAATACCTAGATTAAAGATGATTCCCCAACCTGCTGAGTGAATCGTCCAAGGCCAACGTCCCCAAGCGGTAATCCCAAGATTCTGTCCAATCGTTTCCGTACAAACCACAGCAACCATTCCAGCAGCCAAGCCGATGGTAACTCCGGCACGAGTCAGCCATGGGAAATAGCAGACGGCGAGTAATGCCGGCCACATCTGGAAGCCAAAAGCAACTGCCAAACCCCCGAGTAAAACCAGAGCGTCGGTCGAAGTCGTTGCAACGATCAAGGCTGCAACAACAATGACGAAAACACCAATTCGTCCGAAGGTCTTCTGTTGCTTGTGCGTAATGTTCGGCATGATGAAATGCTTGAGCAGGTCTCTGGTCAGCATGGCACCTGCAGTTGACATATATGCCGCACCTGTCGACTGCATGGCGGCTAGCGCACAAACTGAAAGTAAACCAACCAACCAAGGCGCAGCATCCTGCAAGACGTGAATTAACTGTGGTACCAAGTTCCCTTGCTTACCTGCGGACGCCATCAAGTCCAAACCACCTAATCCGGTACCAAGAACGTTATTAGTGGCATCTGGATATGCAGCCATGTATGCCAGATCGGCACCCAAAAAGTGGCCGCCCATGCCTTGCATGGCAGTAAAGAAAAACAGAATGAATCCGATTCCCAAAGATGAAGCCCACACCTGCTGTGGTGCGAATGGCCGGGTATCGTTGTTTGCAAATGCCCACATTGAAAATGCTGGCGAGGACTGAATGCCCATTAATGCAAACATATAGGTCAGGATCATAATACCTGTCCATGCCCCTCCAACCGCAGACGGCCCCGAGGAGACAAACTGAATAACGCCTGGAATTGCAATATAGTGGCTATATCCATCAAGTGTTCGCTTCTCGTCCAGTGCTGCAAGGTTTGCGATTCCTTCATTAAGGGCTCCCCAGCCACCAACCAAGTTAAGCGCAACGATACCAATTGCAACAATTCCGATAGCGAGCAGAATACACTGCAGTGTATCCACATAAGCAACCGCTCTCAGTCCACCTGAAGCAACATAGATAAACACAACGGCAGAAAGCAGCCACATACCAACGTTGATGCCGAGTGCGCCATCAGTAAGAACGTTAAACAGGAACCCTGAAGCGCGCAACTGAATTCCAAGGTACGGAATTGAGAAGCAGAGAGCAACAAGAACGACTAGAATCCGGATAATGTCCGACCTGAAGTAATGCGACAACATTTCACCCGGCGTAACAAATCCAAAGCGTTTGCCTAACATCCACTGACGCTTCAGCAAAATCACTCCAGTGAAAGGGATGGTAATTGCGTAGAAAGATGCATAGGCATATTGAAATCCATCGCGATAGAGCAGTCCAGGATGTCCCATGAAGGTCCACCCCGAAAACGATGTAGCTGTAGCCGCCAATACAAATACCCATAGCGACAACTTACGACCTGCGATAAAGTAATCACTCGCAGTTTTTGAGGTCATCGCACCGCGAATACCCCAATAGATACAGTAGACCCAATATAGGATCACAAAGACAAATAGCCAGACGATTTTTGCATCCATTTTCTTCCTCTTTGATATGAGTATGTCCCGCCAAATTGGCTCAAAAGAGAAAGAGCCATCTGCTAACGGGAGGCGCTCTTGATTCACTTATAAGGGATTATAAGCAAGAACATTGATTCGATTGAGAACGAATTGCACTGAAAATTAAACAAAGAATCAGTAAATCAAACATTTTGACGACAAATTCACCAATTTTTCGGCTTTCAGAAAGCCAGGATTCTCCAAAAATTTCCGATCAAAACACTAGCAAAATTAACATTGCTCAGAATCCGAAACGCGCAAATAAATTCTGATGTTAAAGTCTATGCGACACAAGAGTGTGCTGAGATACGAGTCAGAAAAGTTGGGAATGAGGCAGGAAAAGTAAAATTCTACGCACTTTTCCATTGTGTAAGCATGAAAACTATCCAATCAAATTATGTGATTGACTTTTCACATGTTAATAAGACTATTTGCTTTTGGACTCCAGCTCTAGTACCCGAGCTTCAAGTTCGTTGATTTTCTCTACTGCCCGTTGCAGCACGGTCTCCTGGACTTCAATTTCTTCGCGTGTAACAATATCCATATTCTCCAGCGTAATTCTAAAGCCAGCCAGTACTTTGGCCCTCACATCTTCTTTGAGATTTGGGGGCAACATTGATCCTGCCATGGACATAACACTCTCAATCAGCCTAGATTTTTCCGATTGTGAATTCACCAGAATGCCTAACCTGAGATGAAGACGATTCAGCTAGTGAGTCTCAGAATACTGAACGGTAGTCGATGACTGCGGTTTCGCGAAGCTCATCAATCCAATTCGAAACTTCGTTTCGCAACTTAGTGTTGCGCAAACGATTACGAACTAAGGCACGCATTCGCTGTTCTTGGGAGGCGTCCCTTAAGCCGCGATATTGAATAATAAAAACAATGTTTGCAATTTGCTGAACAGGAGATACATCACCTATCTCCATATCAGCTAGTGGGCGAAGATACTCAAAAGGTACTGTATCTTCAGGAATCCAACCCATGTCACCACCTTGTTGCTTGGTCGAACTGTCGTGGGAGTAGACTTTTGCAATTTCAGCAAAATCTCCGCCATTCAGGATCGTGCGTCTCAGGTTCTCAAGCTGTTCCGCATTTACTTCAGAACCAGCTTGGTTGCTTGCCTGCAAAACTATTCTCGCAAGATGAAGTTCTTTGACTAACGGAAGTTCTGGACCGATGCTGGTTTGATGATCATTGATCCGAGCAAAGAATATATTGCTACCTGAAACAATTGGACCGATGATCTGATTAACTCTTGAAGGAGTAATTCTTTGTGCCAAAACTGGATCCAAGTCGTTCATTCGCACCCAACCCAAGTCTCCTGCCTGAATACCTTCAAATTGACTTGCCGCGATGGCTACCTGATAGAAATCACTCCCCCTGTCAATCTCGTATTCGATGTCTCGCACAATCTGACGCAACAATTGCTTCTGTTCAAAATTCATTGATAAAGATTCTGAAACAACAATGACACTCAAATTAAACTCGTTGACGGGTTGATAGCTTTCTTCGTTTAATGAAATATATCGATCAACTTCCTCATCACGTATAAAAATTCTGGGTGCAACAATCTGTTGGACGAGCTTGTCTCGCAGCAAGGTTTCACTGATGGTACGCCGAAACACATCAATGCTGAATCCGCGTTCTGACAAATCTCTGAGAAAAGCATTTTCCGAAATATTTCTTGAATCAAACTCTAGAGCTATTCTTTCGGCGATTTCTTCGGAGGTTATTTCAATTCCGATTTCATTCGCACGCTGCTGCAACAGTCGGAAAACGATCGCATCATCCGTTGCCTGCTGTCTTGCAGCATCTAGAGTCAGTGAGGACTGGTTACCATCTGAAGTCAAAAAGATCAGAAAATTCGACCGTTGCTCTATTTCCGACTCAGTGATTGGCGAACCGTTAACTGTAACTAGAATTCGATCAAGTACATCGGACTGTGCATGCACAGATTGCATCGCGAGATTCAGAACTAGAAGCCACCAAATCACACAGGCTGTCATTATTTTTTTCAACATCAGTACTGAGGTGTTATGTCAAACACAAGGCTAATTGAGTTGTTATACGAACCATTCAGTTGTCTTACTCGTTTTAGGTTCACACCCACTGTTGAGCAACAAGATTGATAGTTCAGTGCAATTCTGGCACTTTCGAGTTCATTAGGTTGAAACGACCGAATGAACTGAAAACCCAAGAGCCATCCGCTATCTAGTTCAAAATTGAGTTCATTTCCCCACTGAGACTCATCATTCCTTTGATGACGAAATATGCTGGTCAAATCCGACTTTTCTGAGAAATTGTGAAGCAGTCGCATCGTAGAAGAAGAAATTTTATTTGATTCAGTGGATACCAGTGCGTGGTAGTCGAATTCTGTTTCTTGAAATTTGACGCCTGTTTCAAAATAGATGTCCGATTTTCTCAATTCATCTCGTGATGGATCCTGTTCACTCTGATCGTCGGGATCAGTCACGCTCAAAGTATGACCTCCAGGATAGAATACCCGACCCACTCCAACCGAACCCTCTAGGGACGAATTTGTGAGATTATCGTAATTTGCTGAAATACCAACACTAATCTGATCGGTATCACGTACTCGATCTCCCCCAATATATGGCCCATCATGAAATAGTCGCTCGTAAGTATCCAATTTCATCAAAGTTGTATCGAAATTTGGATGATTCGATTGATCGACATCATCACTGGAAAGGATCTTTAAGCGGGGAATCAGCGTCCATCGATCACCAGATTCATTGGTACTATACCTCTCAAAAAACAATTTTCCATCCAAGCTGGCAAAGGTCGATTCCACGTCCATCGTAGCTGACTGATTCGCGGCGGGTTGATCTAGTCGATATTTCAAAATTTCTCCACCCACTTCCAAATTGGTTTCGAAATATGAGCTGGCAAATCGGGTACTGAGCACAGTCTGCCCATGGACACGACGCGCGTTTGGCCGCCCTTTCTTTCGAAACCTGTCTGAAACTATACTCGTTGCTATTGCACTGTTTCTTGCTACTGGAAATACATGGTCAACTGAAATCCAAGGTTCTCGATTGTAAGGTTCGTCCTCAGACGGAAAACCGGGCTGCGAGTTGATAAATTTGCGCACTCCAGTTGAGAGCACCATTCCGTAGTTTGCGTAACTCAGACTTACGTTCTGTTCCAGATAGTCCGGATCTCTAACACTAAAATCACCTTCATAATCATAAAGATACGTATCATCGGACACCCAGCCTATGTCAAAACTGGAATAGAGACTGCCACCATCATGTAATTTGCCAGTTATTTCTCCAGCATAGCGTCGGTCTCGATTGATATAACGCTCATCTCGCGGCATGTACTCACCCAGAAGCATCCAGTCGGAATATTGACCCAAATAGCGGTACTCTGTGTATAACTGGGCGCCGCGTTTCGAATGGTAAGTCGTTGTCAATGTTGCATCCCGATTCGGAGCAAGATTGAAATAGTATGGAACCTCAATACTGGTGCCTCTCTTTTCACTTGCATCAAACTTCGGATACAAAAAACCGCTCAGTCGATCACTGCCGATAGGAAATCGAAGGTATGGCAGTTGCAAAATAGGTATGTTTTTGAATCGAATCTTCGGATTTCGAGCAACGCCCTGTCTGCTATGAGGATCCAAATTTACTTCCGAAGATGAGATCATCACGTCATCATTACCTTCAGGACACAATGTAAAGTCAATGTCCTCCAAGTGGAGTATTTCTTGCCGAATCTCAAATTGTTTTGCTTGCCCTCGTGCACGCATATACCAGATTGAAGGGTCGTCCTCATCATGTTCGAACAGACTGAACTCCAAATCTCTGGCAGTGAAATGATCTTGATCGATTTCAAACGTAACGGAATCTGCGTCGATTTGTAAGCCCTCGGACAGGATACGACTGTTGCCTTCTCCCCTGATAACGTTATTTACCTGGTCAAAGAAAATTTTGTCTGCTCCAATCACATGTTGTGACGTGCTAAAGGTTGGTTTGCCAGGTGAGATCAGGTGATCAAATATAGGTTTCGTTTGCAAACCGAATTCGTTGTCACCGTTGCTAACGTTTTCAAACTGCAAAGCGGGTAAAGGCAGATAGCACTGTTCAGTTTCTTGCGCCTGTAGTACCGTCCCCCATAGCGCGAATAACGCAAGACTGACTCCAAAATATAGTCTCACACAATATCGCTTCATGATTCAGACTTTACAGAGTGCATGGAAACTAGACGTATTATTTTTACAAAGCTCAATTTTATTTGTGAAACGAGCCGCGCGATTGAATGTGAATACGACACGACAAGTGCTATCAGTCTTCCAGGTACATTATGAATTATGGCTTTAATTCGTTCGAATTGGCTACCAATTCAAAAGATTGTGTACAATCAAAAAGCTAGCGAAATGTTTCAAAGCAAAACGGTTAAAATTCTTGTGCCTAGCCAAGATTCCGTACAACTGCCAGGAGTGTTTCTTACAGCCAATTTGGTCGCTTACGCACGGATTTTACTGAACCATCTGGAAACAGGAAAGTTAAATTTTCTTTTTTCTTTGATCAAGAATTACTTATACAAACAGCCGAGAGATCAATACCTCAGATAGTGAATTATGGCTCTTACTAGGAGTGATTTGATTCGTTTCGCTCAGGAAGACAGACGAATCTTGCAACTTGCAGATTGGGTGATTACAGTTCTCGGAAACGATCTTGAGTTTATTGAGTTTGCCTCTGAGGATGCAAGTTTCCGCCGCTATTTTCGAATCGGTTATAAGAACAATAGTTTTATCGTTATGGATTCACCAGTGAATTCAGCGGAATTTGAGGCCTTCATCAGAATATCGATAAAATTTAAAGAAATCGGCTTGAATGTTCCTGAAGTTTTCGCCGCCGATTATCAAAACGGATTCGCGCTGATTACTGATTTTGGCAAAACTACTTATCTTGCTAAATTGTCTTCATCAACTGCGAATTCATTGTACGAAGATGCAATAGATTCGATTGTGCGGTTACAGAAATCGAGTTTTTCGGATGTTGAATTCTTACCACCGTTCAGCAAGGAACTGATTAATTCGGAAATGGAGTTATTCAGACAGTGGTATTTGAAGAAACATTTGAAAATGAAAATTCCTGCTGAAGCCGACGAGGTTCTTGACCATGCCTTTGGAATACTTTGCGCCAAGGCTCAAAGCCAGCCCAAGGTTTGGGTTCATCTAGACTATCACTCACGTAACCTTATGGTTGTTGAGAATGGGAATCCAGGAATTCTCGATTTTCAAAATGCGGTCTATGGACCCATTAGCTATGATCTGGTTTCGTTGCTACGAGATTGCTACATTGTCTGGGACCAGGAAGACATTGATCAGTGGATTCGGCTTTATTTGATCAAGGCGAGACAAGGTGACGTGAAAATTGAACTTGATGAACCTCAGTTCAAGGAGTGGTTCGACTGGATGGGGGTTCAACGTCACATTAAAGTTGCCGGCATATTTTCCCGCCTGTATTACCGGGATAAAAAGCCGAACTATCTGAGTGACATTCCAAGAGTGATGGCATATATCAAGAATGTATCCAAACGCTACCCACATTTGAGACCTCTGCACGACCTAGTGGTGCAACTACCCATTTCTTGATTCGCTCATGGACGCAATGATCTTGAGCGCTGGTGAAGGAAGACGGATGCGCCAGCTCACTGCAACTACACCCAAGCCATTGCTCAAGGTCGGAAATCAGAGCTTGATTGAACATCATCTCGATCGACTGAAATCTGCAGGAATAACCAATATCGTCATAAACACGTCCTATGCCGCTGAAAAATTTATACAAACACTAGGGGACGGAACCGATTACGGAGTCAATATCAAGTATTCTCATGAAGAAGGAACCCGGCTTGAAACAGGTGGGGGAATTCAGAATGCTCTGCCGTTGCTTGAATCCGACCCATTTTTAGTGGTGAACGCTGACATATGGACTGATTTTTCCTTCGAAGCAATCAGCATGACCGACAATTTTGACTGCTGTCTAATTCTCGTCAATAACCCTAAACACAATTGTGATGGAGATTTTGTGTTAAATGAGGGAGTGGTTCAGACACGAGATTCCGAGCAGTCTGCTCAGAGTTTTACGTATAGCGGAATTTCTCTGATGCGAAAGTCTTTGTTCAATGATGACAGAGGCCTGATCTTTCCGCTTATTGACGTTTTTATTGACTGTATTCGTCGTGGAAAACTAACTGGGCACTACTATGGAGGCAAATGGATGGATATCGGCACTCCAGAAAGACTTAATGAACTGGAAAAAATGATTCAGTCTGAGCAGGTTCAGGCGACTGCCTAGTTTCAGTTTCCAGTTACGTTAGTTTGAACACAGTGTTATTGGTTCAGCCATCAACGAGTTGAGTTAACAAATGTGGAAGTTAATTCTGCCAGATGCTTATGACTTTAAATTTACCCGTTTACAGAATTGACGCCTCTAACATAGGTAATCTGTAGATAGCCAAGTTCATGAGCCAGCTCTTCAGCGCAGCGTGTCGCAATTTCATTCCGATCACAATTTGCGCCTAATTCGTGCATTGTGGTTACATCAAGATCCTTATACCCACAAACATCAATTGACTCAAAGGGAGAGGTATCCATGTCCACATTCAGACTTAATCCGTGGTAGGTACAACCACGACTAACTCGAATACCTAGAGAAGCGACTTTCCTTTCTTTAACATAAATTCCGGGTGCTTTGGGACGAACCTGCCCGTCTATTTGGTAATATTGCAGAGTCGCAATAATGCCAGCTTCAATCGCATTTATAAGGTTTCGAACACCCTGATTGCGGCGCCTTAAGTCAAGCAACAAGTAAATGACCAACTGACCTGGACCGTGATACGTAATCTGACCTCCGCGATCGGTTGAAACTATGGGGATATTGCTTGATCCGAAAGGTCGTTGACTACAGGTGTATCCCTGTGTGTAAACCGGATCGTGCTCAAGTAACCAAATCTCATCCCGTACTTCGGGATGTCGGCAGCGAGTAAACTCCTGCATTTCCTCCACAGTTTTCTGGTAGTCAACCCGACCTAGCTTTCGGACGAGAATCTGGTGAACATTCAACAAGTAGACTCCTTGGAGGGTGCACCAAAAAAATTTCAGCCTACTCCCGAATGACTACAGGAGATTCTGTAAGGTGAATGAATAGATCCTCCACGACATTAGCCGTTATTTCTGACGATTGGTAAGGTCCGACTAATACCTGGTACATTGTCAAGCCATTAACGTTCTTGGAACGTACATGTGCTTTTTTGAATCCAGAATTTTTCAGTTTGTTGGTTAATTTGTCTGCATTGTCTCGGTTACTGAATACTCCAGTCCGTATAAGATAGTTGTAGTCAACTTTACTCAATGAAGTAGAAGTTCTGGCCCAAGGCGTTATCGCCTCAACCAACACCGGGCCCGTACCAGAACCAATCAAATCAAGTTCCTTGGCGGCGGTATACGACAAGTCAATAATCCGTCCATCAATAAACGGTCCGCGATCATTGACTTTTACAATTACTTTACGATTGTTCTTGAGATTGGTTACCTCAACGTAAGTCGGTAACGGTAGAGTTTTATGGGCTGCTGTCATCGCGTACATGTTGTATGTTTCGCCACTTGAGGTACGTCTACCATGAAACTTCTTTCCGTACCATGAGGCTATTCCTTTCTCCCGATAACCAACCGGAGACGAAAGGGGAAAGTAGGTAACGCCGAAAACAGTATAGACATTGTTTCCCGTACGACTATATGGCTCACGCTTTATGTCTGAATAGTCGATGTGTTTTTGAACTGATTTCTTCGGTGCACTTGAACAGCCTGCCACTGCAATGGCCAGCAGACAGATGAATATGCTGAGAGAAGTTCGCATGATTAGTTCTTGCTACGTTTGGCAGAAATTAGATTAGCCAATTCCGTTACTGCCATTGCATATAAGGTGCTACGGTTATAGGTGGTGATGACGTAGAAGTTTGGAAATGCAGCTCGATACACAAACTGATCCGATTCTGTTTCGAGCTTTACCACTCCAATTTTTTGTTCAGGCTCAATCGTTAACTGTTGATCATGTTGTTTGACCTGGTCGGCAATTTCACCAAATGTTCGGTCCGTTTTCAATCCGTTTGTCGGGACGAGTTCGACATTGTCGGCATCCTTTAGCGTCAGTGATGTGAATATTGGCCCCCCAGCTGACCAGCCATGTCTGCTCAAGTAATTACCAATGCTCCCGATTGCATCAGCCGTCTCTGTCAATAAGTCGCGGCGCTGATCACCGCTGAAATCAACCGCATAGTTTCTATAACTGCTGGAGATAAACTGAGGTATTCCCATTGCGCCAGCATAAGAGCCTCGAACATCAAACACATTCAGATCTTCTTCATCGGCCAATCTGATAAATTCAGCTAGTTCTTTCTGAAAGAATTCTTTTCTTCTAGGGTATCCAAGAACCAAAGTCACTAAACTGTCAATTACCCGATGACGCCCGGTGATTTTTCCAAAACGCGTTTCCACACCGATTATCGCAACGATGACTGCAGCGTCTACGCCGAAGACCTTTTCTGCACGCTTGAGAGTATTTTCATGTTTGTTCCAGAATTTAACTCCCAATTCTGCGTTTGAATCGGTAATGAATATTTTGCGATATCTGTGCCAGGGAAATTTCTCTGCAGGACGTGTAATCGCTTTAATTATTGATTCCGTATAAACCGCATCTCGAACGATTGCTTCAACCCAATCTGAATCGAGTCCAGAATCTGTCGACAGCTCTAATACCAAATTCTTCGCAGCTGGATATTCTTCAAAGTCGACCGCGCCAGCTTTTTCAACCACAAAAAAACTACAAGTCACACTCAACCCTACCAGAAGCGGTAAATTTGCCCAAAAAGAACTAAACCGTACGCTTGGCATATTTTGCTCCCATTACCAGTCCTATCCCTGCCAGAACCGTGACCATAGAGGTTCCGCCATAGCTCATTAGCGGGAGTGGCAACCCAACAACTGGTAGAATTCCAGCTACCATCCCGACATTAACGAATAAATGTACAAAAGTCATAATTGCAACACTGCACACTACGATCCTTGCAAAATCATAGTCACATCGATAAGCTATCATCAAGCAACGCGCAATTAATAATGAATAAATAAGTATCAGAATCATGCCTCCTATAAAGCCAAATTCCTCGGCGAATACTGAAAACACAAAATCAGTATTTCGCTCTGGCAAAAAGTCAAGCTGCGATTGACTGCCTTGAAGCCAGCCTTTTCCAGAAATTCCTCCAGAACCTATAGCGATCATTGATTGAATGGAGTGATATCCCCGTCCAAGTGGGTCACTCCAAGGATCGAATAAAGTCAAAACACGAGTTTTTTGATAATCCTGGAGAAATGGCCAAACTAGTGGGATTAGAGCCAACACCGAAAAACTCGATATTCCTACCCATCGCCAAGAGAGTCCGCCAAAGAATATTGCAGCGGCGCCAACCGCGATGATCAACAAAGCTGTTCCGAGATCCGGTTGAAGATAAACAAGGAATGCAGGTACCAACACCAATACACCGCTGATCAAAAAGGCTGTGTTTCGATAATTCTTGAAAAAGGTTGTAGTCAATACGTAGGCAATCATCATTGGAATCGCCAACTTAAGCAGTTCCGACGGCTGAAATCGAAAAACTCCCAAGTCCAGCCATCTTTGTGCCCCGCGACCAGTAAAACCGATTGCCAATACCAAAATTACCAACCCAACTGCCGCTAGGTAAATCGGTGGACTGAAACGTCTTAAGACTTCAATTGGAACTGTGGACAAAGCTAACATGATTGCAACTGCAACCACAATTCGCACGGCTTGACGAATCAATTGCTCCAAATCTTCACCTCCCGCACTGAACTGGACCGCTAATCCAAGCAAACAAAGCAACAGGGCAAGCAGGAACAAAGGGATGTCAAGACGAACGGGAAATCCGTTCAGTCTTCGAACACTAGTGGTCAGTGACAATTGCAAACGAATCACCCTTGGTATTTGCTGTTTCCGGTTCAGACAGCAAATAATGATCAATTACGGCTCGGGCGATCGGTGCAATAGCAGATCCTGAAGCACCGTTCTCAACTATGACTGCCACTACAATTTTGGGGTCGTCAGCCGGAGCAAAAGCGGTAAAAATTCCGTGTGGATGAAATTTTTTATCGGTCACTTTCAAGTCCATTCGGTCTGCATCCTTTTTCCTTGAAACTATCTGAACCGTACCGGTTTTACCCGCCATCCTATATTCCATCCCTTCACTCATTCTGCGAGCAGTACCACGGTTGCCATGAACAACTTTTTCCATAGCCTTGATAACCGGACCGTAGTACCGTTCATTGACATCAATGACTTCAATTAATTCGGGTTCATGCAAATACTCTTCTCCTTCTATATCCACTGTCTTGTGTATCAATTGAGGTCTAAATTTGACACCTCTATTAGCTATGATGGAAGTTGCATGTGCCAATTGCAACATATTGACAAGAGTTGCTCCTTGGCCGATACCAGTAATCAGTGTTTCACCTTCATACCAAGGCTCTCCTTTTGTCCACTGTTTCCATTCTTTTGAGGGGAGAATACCGGCAGATTCGTAACTTAACTCGACTCCGGTTACACTTCCAAATCCAAACTTAGATAACTGGTAGTACATCTCATCGATGCCAAGGCGATGCGCAAGTTCGTAGAAGTACACGTCACACGATTCAGCGATAGCATCAAACAGATCAATGTATCCATGTCCACCAGGTTTCCAGCAACGAAATTGACGGGAGTAGTCAGGCAATTGATACCAACCTGGACAATGGAATTTTCGGTTTCCTATGCCTGTTTCAAAGGCAGAAAATGCAAGAAATGGTTTTATTGTTGAACCTGGCGGATACTGCCCTTGTACCGCACGGTTCAATAAAGGTCTATCTTCTGAAGTCAAGAGAACCTTACGCTCATCCTGCTCCCAACCGATTCCAAAAACATTGGAATCGAATGAGGGTTTACTTACCATTGCAAGAATCTGGCCGGTAGATGGCTCAATTGCAACCAACCCACCGACTTCATCACCTAGGACATCATATGCAAACTTCTGCAGAGCAATATCAATGGTCAGGTAGATGTCGCTACCGGCAGTTGGCATGGCTCGAGACAGTACTCTAACTTTCCTTCCATGGGCATTGGTTTCAACCTGGTTGTGACCCGAAGATCCTACGAGAATGTCTTCAGATGCCATTTCCATACCTAACTTGCCAACATGCTGTATCCCCCTGTAGCGTACTGGATCCACTTTCTGTAGATCCTGTTTATCGATTTGGCCCAATGTCCCGACCACATGCGATGTATAGAGAGACGACGAGTAGACCCTATGCAAGTCAGTTACAATGGAAACACCCGGCATACTGTAGCGGTCAACTGCTACTCTTGCTACCTCTTCAGGTGACAGAAAGTCCTTGAGGACAATCTCAGCATGTTTGTTGCTAACTCCGAGTTTGCGTTTAAATTTACTGATGTCATCGGCACTCACAGGAACAATTTTTCCTATTTTTTCTAGAAGAGACTCCAGATCATCGACGTATCTGGGTGTGATTGCCAATCGGTAGACGGTTTCATTTCCCGCCAGTAGTGTGCCGTTTCGATCATAAATTTGACCGCGTACCGGCGGCACTGGCACAACTTGTACTTGGTTATCTTTTGATAGTGCTGCAAAATCCTGATGCGAGACAATTTGCAGATAAGCCAGACGACCGATCAGTATGAACAGCAATCCAATGAGGAAGACTGAGGCAATAATTACCCGATTTTGCATCAAACGCACGCGTTCAATTGGCACCTGGTAATTTTCAGAATTACTTAATCGGAACATTCCTGATTGGTTTGACAGTTGTGTTTACAGAAGCAATGATCAACCAAAGCAAGGCTCCGACTATCGGGGATATCCATAGTGCCAAACCGACAGTTCCATTTTCTGTATATTGACTGACCAGACTAATCACTATCGATTGACACAACAAAATCGAAAGTACTACTAGCGCGGATATTAAGGCCGAACTACCGCTTGCAAATCGATTCAGTCGAATGGCACAATAGGCCACAACCACCTTTGCAAGTGCATGCAGACCCAAGAATCCAAATGTCAGAGCGTCTACAAGAAGCCCTACTACAAATGCTGTAAATACTCCGGTTTTTTCCGAGTCATGCCAGCAAAGATAAATCAACAATAGTGCTACAAAATCCGGACGAAAGAGCAGAACAAATTCGGGCACAGGAACTATTAGGAGAACCATTGCCAACGCGAATAAGGCGATATTTCTCGCGCTGCTAAATCTTCTCCTATTGCTGGAGGTCGAGATTCTCATTCAAAGTCAAGGTAGAGATTGAATCAAGCGATTCCCTGTCATTATTCCAGACCATCAACACTTCGAAATCCGGATCAATTGTTGCCAGTGGCACAGCGATAATCTCTGCAAAGGATGAGTTAGGGTCTCCTTCTACGCGAGTGATTTCGGCAACTGGATGTCCAGCCGGGAATCGATTGCCAAGCCCAGATGTGATCAAGATATCGCCTACCTCAACATCTTGTTTCAACCTTAATCCTGAAATTAGCAGTTGATTGTGGAGACCCAGACCATGAGCGATTGCGAGCAAGCCGTTTCTCTGAAGTCGGACCGGTACTGAGTGACTAGAATCGGTTATGAGGGTAACTGCACTATCAGTTCGGGTAATTTCGGTTACCTGACCGATAAGTCCGCGAGAATCTAGGACGGGTTGGCCGACATAAACTTGTTGCTGTGAACCACGATCAAGAACTACTTTGTGAGACATTGGCATCATCTGCACAGATACCAAATTAGCCGTCAAGACAGGATATTCAATCTGCTCCCTCACCTCCAGCAAATCTGCCAGCCATTTGCTTCTAAGCTCTTGATATTCCAGTTCATTAACTCGATCTCTGAGTTCCGCATTCTCTTGAGCAATCTTTGAAATCCGTTGACGCAGTATTTCTCGGTCAACAAAGTGGCGTTGAACAACTTTGTTTACTGCAACTGGAACTTGAGCAACTTCAACAATGGGTTTTACCGTGAGATAAAGTACTTCCCGAACATTGTGAAGTATGTCGGAATTAGATTCTATTCCGATAAACGCGACGGCTAGTATCGCAACTAGAGCAGACCGCAGTTCAAGATTTTGCATTCTGATAATGCTGATCGCAGCCGTTGAGGTGTAAGTGTTTGATTAAATTACCCTCATTATATTACTAGTTCGCAACAACTTTCTGTAGTAGTTCGGATTGCTCCAAAGCTCTGCCACAGCCGCGCGCAACACAAGTGAGCGGGTCTTCCGCAGTTATTGTGGGAATTTTCAGCGCTTCACTGAATCGTTTGTCAATATCTCGTAGTAAAGCACCTCCACCAGCCAGGATGATTCCTCTCTCGAGAATATCAACCGTCAATTCTGGCGGAGACCTCTCAAGGGTAATTCGCACCCCGTCGATGATCTCATTCAATGAATCCTCCAGAGCATCATAAATTTGAGTACTGTCCAAGACATACTTTTGCATGTTGCCCTGTAGGTCTCGACCTCGAATTTCCTGGAGTAGCTTTGGTGAGTTTTTCCAAGCCGTTCCGATTTGCTTTTTGATTTTCTCTGCTGTCGGCACTCCAATCTGCAAGTTGAATTTCCGTGATATGTAATCAGCAATCCTTTGGTCAAATGTGTCCCCGGCAAAGCGTAGAGTGCTCTTTACCACCAAGCCACCCAGTGAAATGATTCCGATTTCAGTGGTGCCGCCGCCAATATCAACGACCATGGTTCCTACGGGTTCTGCAACGGGAAGGTTCATACCAATTGCCACTGCCATCGGCTCTTCCAAAAGATACACAGCCTTTGCACCCGCTGCCAGACAGGTCTCACGAATTGCGCGCTGTTCAACCTGTGTGGACTCGCATGGAACACTGACGATGATTCGCGGCCGGGTATAGAATCTTCTCGACTGTACACTTCTGATGAAGTGTTTGAGCATGATTTCGGTATAGGTAAAGTCGGCGATAACTCCATCTCTTAATGGGCGGATGGCTTCGATGTGAGCTGGAGTGCGCCCAAGCATTTGTTTGGCTTCATTACCGACAGCGACAATTGCATCGGCCGGATGAAGATTGCGTTGCTGATCGTAGCGATTGGGAACGTAAACTGCTACGACTGAGGGCTCATTGAGAATAATAGCCCCCTCAGTGCGTTCAAAGATTAGCGTATTTGCTGTACCCAGATCAATTGCAAGATCTTGCGAAAAAAAGTTCAGAAAGGGTAACACGAATCCCAACTCATCATTGATCCGAAATTTTAGTTTCTACGCACACGGTCATGAACTCCTGATTCACGTAGATTAACTACAGACTTCCACCAAAGTAGCCTGAGCCGGTAAGACTTGGTTGGTTTGGCAGATAGTGTTTCTTGCATTGAGGTTCTGCCCAATTTGAGGTCAGTCAGATTCAAACTACTAGAAGAGTAATTATAAGGTGAGTTGAGTAGGGAATAATTTCCATGGAAACTCAGAAATCAAATGACTTATGTACTTAACTGTTCGCAATTTTCTGCTTGAATACCTGACATTCCGCTCAATATGAACCTTGTTTAGGGATTACAAGGGGCTCTATTCTCTAGAATCAGTCATCGAAAACGTCGGTATTTTATCGATGGAATTTTTGGATCTCTAAATTTTGTTTTTCAAAAGACCTGATTTTCATAAGTTGTTTGATTTGAAGCTTATTTGGCTGTTCAATTCACTAAATTTGAATTAGCATTTATGCGAAGAACGTGCACAATTATCGATGTACGCTGTAGTGTTATTCGGGTAATTCATTCGACACTGCCATCCTTCAGAATTCAGGTTACAGTAATCTCTTTTAGCAATCAGTCAATAGTTTCCTTTGTCGCATTGGTAGCTGTTTATCTACTACCAAGTCAACCGTCCACATGTATCAGAATTACGTCGACAATGACACATCATAAAAAAACGGGGTGCTTTCGCACCCCGTTTTTCACGCAGTTTTGCGTGCAAGTCAGTTTCCAGAATTCCTAGAAATTGATACCCAGTCCTACAACGGTACTACCGTCATTTCCATCATTACCATGTTCAACATAGGTCCAGGCACCGCCACCAAGGGTCTTGCTCAGACCAATTGTCCAAGGTTTGGTTTCCTTTCCTTTAGCGTCTTTCTTCACCCTTGAAAAAGCACCCCAGTTCATCCCGGTGTCACCAATGCTACCCTTTGCGCCAATGAATGTGGTCTTTGATTTGCCGGAGGCGCCATTCTCTTTACTCTGAGAATAACCGATAGCTGCAGTTATCGCACCAACGCCAAATTCCGCAGAAACGTGGCTTGCTTTGTGACCAGGCTTCGAATCCGCTACACTAGCCATGGCTGAGTGAGACAGGTTGGCATTAGCACTACCAGGATCGACTACAGTAAGGACTTTACTGGGGTCTTTCCCCGCTTCCAGTGCTGTGGTCGGGTATGTTGTTGACACCCATACAAGAACTTCCGTTGTACAGTTTGTTCTTGTATCGCACCCTGTGGCGGCATAGTATTTGCCGTCATCTTTCACAATAACACCTGAAGTAGGAGCCGTAGCATCGGCATTCAAGATGATCATCGGCATTACCGAAGTTTCAGTGCCGCCAGATGTATGCGTGTGCATGAAGTTTGTCAGCTTGGTGTAATCAACAATGGACATGGTTGTCTTGTCCCGCCATACACCGAGTTTCGACATATCAACCTTACCATCCTTGATCGCAAGTGTATACATGTCATCGCCTGTCACGCCTGAAGGAACAACATCTACCATTTTGGTCGTATGTTGATCCCGTATATTGGTGTGAGCGAATGCGACTTTGCCGATCTCGCCCAGACTAATGGTCATGCCGAATTCCATCTGATCAATCGCGCTGCCGGTATCCTTTTTACCATCCATGATGGCATCAATCTGCATGCTAAAAACATCGTTTGATACCGCGTAGGACAGGGCGTTGCCGACTCTTGCACTCGTGTCCGGTGAGGTGTGCCAGTTCGGAAAATCGCGGATGACTCCCGCGGAATTGTAACTTGCGCTCCAGACCTGGCCGAGGGTAAGTGAACCTAAGCCGCCAGACAGCCCCACATAAGCGAGCCTTCCACCCGCCTGACCCGCATCAGAGGTGCTGAATTTGTGTTCAAAACGATACACTGCATTCAGCCCTTCGGAAGCTTCGGCCGAACCCTTGATGCCCCAGCGCGATGCGCCGTCGTAAAAATTGGTCTCACCGCTGGTGAATTCGACACCGCCGCGCAGTGAACCATACCAGCTGGCTTCGGCGAATACGGCTGAGGGAACGCTCAGCACACCCGCGAAAACCAGAATGGCCATCAGGTATTCTCAAGAAACTTTTCTGGCCAAATATTTCTCAATCAGATTTTCCGACTAGCACTTAAATTTGGAAGAATTCGAGGCGTGCAGAAATGAACTTTAAGTAAGAGACTGAACGTATATCCCTACAAAAGTCTTGAATAGCAAGAAACAGGATTTTTCGACTGGAACGACACTTAGAAAAAATTGCGGAGCCTCATATATCTCTTCGAAATCTGTTGCATATAATTTGACGGACTCTAAATGCCGAGGTGGCGAAATTGGCAGACGCGCTAGCTTCAGGTGCTAGTGGGGGCAACCCCGTGGAGGTTCAAGTCCTCTCCTCGGCACCAAATTGAAAAACGTCGAAAGACCACGAATCTGATCTAATCACTATCTGTTTTTTGTGCTGTCAGTAGGTGCGAGGCCAAGCTCATAGGCATCTATCACATTGATGCCAGTCACTTCGTAACCACACTCTTCGTTCAGCCAGCGAAGCACCATCAGAGCTGCGCCGAAAGCAAACACAAAGTTTTTCTCAAGAATATCTCGCTGCCGGCGTCTGTGCTTTCGGTTTGCAAGGCCTATGGTCAGCGAGAATATGCTATAGCGCTATTGTTGGACACCACTTATAACAGAATAAACTAAATATAATACAGCATGATAAACTAATACTCACTCTCTACAGCATCAGATATTAGTATTTCCTGTACGGTAGCAGGTCATACCAGAGCAGAAGATTCAACATGGCAACACCATCAGAAAAACTGGCTGAATCTCTCGAAGTTCTTAAATCGTTGCAAGATCAAAAGATTGTTGCCATCAGATCAAGCGACCTCAGCCGCACCCACCGCGAGCGTTTAACAAAAAACGGATTCTTACTGGAAATCATCAAAGGTTGGTATATCTCCGCTCGCCCGGAAGAGACCGCTCGCGAAAGAACATTCTGGTATGCCTCTTTCTGGGATTTTTGCGCTTCGTACTTAGAAAGCCGATTTGGTACAGACTGGTGCTTGTCTGCGGAACAATCCCTAGCGCTTCACACCGGAAATAGGACGGTACCCAAACAACTACTGGTCAGGACAAGAAAGACGACAAACAACGTCACTAAACTGCCATTCGAGACTTCTATTCAGGATATCCGCGCAGAAATTCCCAACAAGGCAGACACAATAATCGATCACGGCCTCCGTCTATATTCACTGCCTGCCGCCCTCATAGCGTGCGCACCGGGTAGTTATCGGCAGGTCCCAAACGACCTTCGCGCAGCCCTTACCATGGTGAACGACCCCTCCGACCTGCTGGAGCGGCTGTTGGAAGGAGGCCATAGCACCATTGCCAGTCGTTTGGCTGCAGCCTTCCGCAATATTGGTCGGAAACAACTTGCCGATACCATCGTCATGACCATGGAGGCTGCCGGCTACAACATCCGGGAGATCGATCCTTTCGAAACAACCACCCCAATTATCTATACAGAACAGGTGAGTTCTCCCTACATCACCCGCATTCAACTCCTGTGGCAACGTATGAGGGAGGATGTCCTAGTGGGATTCCCTCCCGCCCCTGGAATGACAAGCGATAAAAAAACCTATCTGAAACAGATTGACGACCTTTACACTTCGGATGCCTATCATTCCCTCTCCATCGAAGGATATCGCGTCAGCCGGGTTTTGATTGAGCGGGTCAAATCAGGCGCATGGAATCCTGAAAGCGATGAAGGTGAGAGCGAACACCGTAATGCGATGGCAGCGCGTGGGTACTGGCAGGCATTTCAGGCGGTCAAACAAAGTATCGAGAAAATTTTGGATGGTAATGACCCTGGCTCCACAATTCGTATGGATCATCCGGCGTGGTACAGGGAGCTGTTTGCACCTAGCGTAACAGCGGGAATTCTTCGCGCTGGAGACCTTGCTGGTTACAGAAATGAGCCTGTCTATATCAAGCGGTCGATGCATGTTCCACCAAATAGAGACGCTATTCGTGACCTCATGCCGGCATTTTTTGACCTACTAGAAAATGAAAATGAAGCGTCAGTGCGCGTGGTGCTTGGCCATTTTGTTTTCGTCTATATCCATCCTTATATCGATGGAAATGGCAGAATCGGACGATTCATAATGAACGCCATGATGGCGTCCGGAGGCTACCCATGGACAATCATTCCTGTTGATACACGCAGCGCATACATTGCCGCTCTTGAAGCGGCCAGCGTCCAGCAAGACATCAAGATTTTTACGAGATTTTTAGGCAATCTAACAACGCTGAAATAAGTACTGTATTCAACACGCAACTCATATCACAGATTGGTTTTGCTTTTTCCTTGCGCTTAGCGTTAGAGTCATCATGCGCTTATCTTCTTCGGTCTGCTACGCTTTTTCATAGTCACCAGCTTCGCTAAAGCTTTGGTTGCGTTGTCCGGAATCAGGTCAAGATGTACTCTAAGGCGATAACTGGCTCTCTCGATCTGAATGACGATCGCGTACTCCAACAACCGTTTAAGCGACGCAGCTGTCTATTGCAGTGCGCTTTGATAAGATTTCGACCAAATCGGCCAGCGTAGCGCGGTGAACACTTTCGTCGGCTTTCACTACACAGACATTAAGGTATTACGAAATACATTCACACATAAGTTTGCGCCAAGTCAGGTTTTCCAAATCCGACCTCGTACTCGTTGGGACTGACATAGTCCAACGATGAATGTAGCCGTCTTGCATTGTAAAAATCACAAATGTACAACCGAAGCTCACCGCGCAGTTCGTCGGTCGTCTAAATGTACTGCTCCTGCACCCACTCACTCTTGAGCGTGGCAAAAAACGACTCCACCATTGCAAGCAACGGTTGAATTTCCTCACTTGTAACGGTTGAAAATCCCCACCCCTGGGTAAGTAAAGGCCTACCACCCCACCCGTTAATGGCCCGCGGCGGATCGTCTTCTCCAGCGCACTGATCATCAGCTCAGCGAATGCGGCCAGACCGGCAGGAAGGTCAGATCGTGTGAACTATCGGCAGTTTGGTAGGGCAAAATGTTCATCAGCCTTGTAACCTCTAAAGAGATTTTCAGTTATCACACAATGGGTGAAACTGTAATTTTGTTAACTCTTTAATATTACAGAGCTTTTTTTTCACAACCTCAAACTACGGATTAGGGAGTAACAGCGAATTCTTTGCACGATTAGGTTTATATAGTAGATAATATAATCTATTTTGTAAACCTATATAGAACAAAGAAGGAGCACTGATATGTTTGCCCAACGCTTGCAGCGCGCACGTAAAGCAGCTGGGCTTTCCATGAGTAAGCTGGCTGAAGAGGTAGGTGTGTCCGCCAATGCAATTAAGAAGTATGAACACGGAATCAACATACCGTCGTCAAACAAATTGCTTAAGATGGCAAAAGCACTGAACGTACGTACTGAATATTTTTTCCGGCCGGTAGAGGTTGAACTTCAGGAAATTGAGTATCGAAAAAAATCCAACCTTCCAAAGAAACTACTGAATCGATTAACAGCAGATGTGATGGATCAGGCTGAGCGATGGTCCATGCTGCTTGACCTGTATCCAGATACAGACAACCCCATTCCGAAATTTTCATTGCCTGCCGAACTTCCCGCAGAGGTAGGTAACCTTGAGGAAATTGAAGATATTTCCAACCAAATGCGACAGGCATGGAACTTAGGGTTGGACCCAATTCCAGAACTCGTCACTGCAATGGAGTCCAAAGGTGCCATGATCATATGTACGCAAGTGGAAGGAGTAAATCGGTTTGACGGACTGGCCGGCCGAATCGGTAAGATTCCAGTGGTTGTATTTTCCAACCTACTATCCGGTGACCGCCAACGTTTTACATTGGCTCATGAATTGGGTCATCTTGTGCTGCACGACCGTTTAGCGAAAAATCTCGATGAAGAGAAAGCGTGCAATCGATTTGCCGGCGCGTTTCTATTGCCGAAGAAAGCAGTGGTGGAAATTATGGGGAAGCACCGACATACGATCGAGCCAATTGAACTGTTGCTGTTAAAGCATGAGTTCGGCATCAGTATGACGGCGATTCTCATGCGTTTGGAGCAGTGCGGTGTGATATCTACCAATTTGAAACGACAGTACTTCATAGAATTCGGCAAGCTAGGCTGGCGACAGAATGAACCTGGTGAACCCTACCCTAAGGAAAGTACATTTCGGTTCAAACAACTTGTATGTCGAGCGTTGGCCGAAGAATATATCGGAGAATCAAAAGCAGCTGAACTACTGGGTATGTCGGTATATCGATTTCACATGAGTCGGAAACTGGAGGACAGTATTGGTGTTGATGATCAGCGATGCTAATGTGCTCATTGACTTGGAGGAGGGGGAGTTGATTGAACAGTTATTCAAACTGCCGTACGACATTTACTGCCCAGATACATTGTTTTATGAAGAACTTGAAGCGCAGCACCATTCATTATTGGACCTCGGTCTAAAACTTATGGTACTGGATGGTACTACTGTACAGGAAGCAATTAGGCTGACACTTCAGTATTCCAAAGTCAACAATAACGACTGCTTTGCACTAGCCCTGGCAAAATCGAAAAACTGCTCACTGTTGTCGGGTGATCTGGCGTTGAGGAAGGCAGCCAACGCTGAGTCGGTGAAGGTATTTGGCACTATTTGGATTGTTGAACGCCTGATTCAGCGTAATATTATTGACCTTTATCACGCAGAAACCGCGTTTATTAGAATGAAAGATTCAAAGCGCAGACTGCCTTGGAAAGTCTTTGCAGAGACTTTGGACAGATTTCGTTAATCTGGTGAGTATTGATCACGAATTTTTCCTACGAGGCTCATCAACCATACTTTGATCAATAATTGTTGTGGGGCCACTGTCCCCATCGGCCCAAACATATACAAAACTCTCCTCAGCCAAATCGCGACGTTTCCACTGCTGCATCCGATCCTGCCACGATGCGTAAGCCGACTCCTGTGCTGGTGCTCCAGGCACAAACCACCTACCGGGCTTGAATCGCGGCCAACAAACGAGGCACAAGTCCTTACTAGGTGCTTCAAGGCGCTGGAATTTTTGGCTGCTCCCAATTGTCCGCCCTACTTCAATGTGTCTTTCGACTCCATGAATTTGTCAATACAAGGTGAAAATTGCAGCGCAGACAAATGATTGTGGGTCAAGTAGTACCGTAGTGAATGGTACAGAATTTTCAAACCTTACCTATATACATTGATGACTTTTACAATGCTAGACGGCTGCAATCATCGCTGGGCTATGTCAGTCCCAACGAGTACGAAGTCGGATTTGGAAAACCTGACTTGGCGTAAACTTATGTGTGAATGTTTGGTATTACCTTACAGCGCCTGTTGACGCAAATTATTTTTCGGCATTCTGCTTAAAATTATGGGTTTAGTCAAATTTATAAACCCCAAATTCAATCAGGTGCGATTGAGAAGCGCGACCTCTCGCATTTGACAGGGAAAAGGTTGGCACGCCCGGAGGGACTCGAACCCCCGACACCCAGGTTCGAAGCCTGGTACTCTAATCCAACTGAGCTACGGGCGCTTAGGTATCCTAATTTCTAATTTTTGCTGATTGAAGAATCTATGCTGAATTCCGAGATTCAACGGTTCTCCAATTGAGATGCAAGCAAGCATATGAAGTCCAAAATTATACTTGCCCCAGCAAGTGAGGTAATTTCTCCGACGTCGTAAGCCGGTGCTACCTCAACCAAATCCATGCCGACAAATTCAATATCCCCTAGCCCTCGGATAATAGTTTGTGCCTGCCAAGTTGATAAACCACCAACAACCGGTGTTCCAGTTCCAGGGGCATATGACGGGTCCAAACAGTCGATATCAAATGTCAGATATGCCTTGTTCGTTCCAACGATGTGAAGGGTTTCTTCAATCACCGCATCTACTCCATTGCGGTGAACAAAATTGGCATCCATGACGTTGAATCCATGAGATTCGGGATTCCAGGTGCGCATACCAATTTGTACCGATTTTTCAGGAACAACCAGACCATTGCGAGCAGCATGATAGAACATAGTGCCGTGGTCAATACGTTCATCCGGCTCTTCCCAAGTGTCGGAATGTGCGTCAAAATGCACTAAAGAAACGGGTCCGTGCACCTCATTTACCGCTTTCAGAATTGGATACGTAATAAAGTGGTCACCACCCATGATTACGGACTTGGCTCCACCGGAAATCACGTGTCGGGTGTGCTCCTGGATCTGATCAGGAATCTTATCTGGATAGCCATGATCAATCCAACAGTCGCCGTAGTCGCATACCCTCTGATTCTTGAATGGATTGCTGGTCCATGGCCAATTGCTTCCATCCCAAGCGAGTTGGGCAGAAGCTGACCGAATTCCACGCGGTCCGAAACGGGCGCCAGGACGGTTGGTAACTGCCAGGTCGTATGGCACACCACTCACGATCAGGTCATACTCACTTATTTCTTTCGAATATGGACGCCTTAGAAAACTAAGAGCCCCGGCGTATGTTGATTCATACCCCATCGAGTCCTTGTTTTTTCCGGTAATCGCTGCGTCACTCATTTTGTTCACTTACTCGTTGTAATTTGACTGCATTTTAATTTTGGTCATGAGATAAAGTCAGTCAGATGCCCAGTTTATGTTTCAGTAAATCACTGACTGATTTAGGATTTGCCTGACCTTTCGATAACTTCATAACCTGACCGACCAAAAATCCAAGAACCTTGTGATTTCCATCTTGTATTTTTTGAATCTGGTCTGGGTTCTCTGCCATTACTTGTTCAACAAGTTTCTCGAGTGCTGCCGAGTCATCCATCTGCCTAAGGCCTTTCGCTTCGATGATCGCGTCGACTGATTGTTGTGGATCATCCCACAATTCCTGTAACAGCGTCTTTCCTCCCGCACCAGAAATCGTTCCATCGGAAACCTTGGCTACCAAACCCCCTAGCGTTTCTGCACTAACCTTGGAATTTTGAATATTCAAGCCAGATTTGTTCAAGTAACTTGCCAATTCAACATTAATCCAATTCGCAACACCTTTTGCATTATCGGGAGACTGTTGTAAAGCCTCTTCAAAGTAGTCCGCAACCTCACGTGACTGCGTTAACTGAACCGCGTCCGCTTTCGTAAGACCAAGTTCATTTTCAAATCTTTTTTTCCTTTCATTTGGCAGTTCTGGAAGTTCTCTTTGCACCTCTCGGATAAAGTCATCCGATACGACTAGGGGTGGTAAATCTGGATCAGGGAAATAACGATAATCCTGGGCGTCTTCCTTTCCGCGCATAGACCGGGTGACGTTGCGCTTGGAATCGTAAAGGCGAGTTTCCTGAACAATCTTACCGCCGGATTCCAACAATTCAATCTGACGGTCGATTTCAACTTCGATACCCTTTTCTACGAATCGAAAAGAGTTGATATTCTTAAGTTCGGTTCTCGTGCCGAGTTCTGTTTGTCCAACGGGTCGCACTGAAACATTCGCGTCACAACGAAGTGAACCTTCCTGCATATTGCCATCGCAAATACCCAAGTAAGTCACGAGACTGTGTAGCTTACGCATGTAATCAGAAGCTTGCACCGATGATCGAATGTCAGGTTCAGACACGATCTCCAATAACGGTGTCCCTGCCCTATTCAGGTCTATTCCAGTCGCATCCTTAAATTGATCATGCAGTGACTTTCCAGCGTCCTCTTCAAGATGTGCACGTGTGAGACCAACCACTCTCACCTCTCCATCAACTTCTGTCTCTATCGACCCGCCTGACACGATAGGAATTTCGTATTGACTGATTTGATATCCCTTAGGCAGGTCTGGATAGAAATAGTTCTTTCTTTCGAAAATTGATCTACGATTAATCTTCGCACCGACTGCCAAACCAAAAGCCACTGCCATACGAACTGCTTCTAAATTGCAGACAGGTAGTACACCGGGAAGTGCAACATCGATCAGGCAGGCCTGCACATTGGGATCAGATCCAAACTGAGTTGAAGCACCTGAAAAAATTTTGCTCTTCGACTGCAGTTGAATATGTACCTCAAGGCCGATGACGCTTTCCCACTGAGTCATGGTTCCTTCACCGGAGCTTTAAGATGAAAATCAGTATGCTGCTGAAATAGGTGTGCAACGCTAAGCAGTTTGGCTTCTTGCAAATATGGTGCAACCATGTGTAACCCAACAGGTAATCCGGTCTTGTCAAATCCAGCAGGAATAGACATTGCTGGGAGACCGGCGAGGTTGACTGCTGCAGTGTAAATATCATTCAAATACATCAGTACGGGATCATCCATTTTTGCCCCGATCTTGAATGCAGTTGTCGGGGTTGTGGGCCCCATGATCAGATCACACCTTTCGAATGCTCGGGTATAGTCTTCGAAGATCAGTCTTCTTACCTTTTGCGCTTTGAGGTAGTAAGCGTCGTAATATCCATGTGACAAAACATAAGTGCCTGTCATAATTCGCCTTTGAACTTCAGGACCGAATCCTTCGCTTCGAGTATTCTTGTACATTTCCCGAAGATCATGTCCTGAATCACTACGATAACCGTAGCGGACACCATCGAATCTTGACAAATTCGATGATGCTTCTGCTGGTGCAATAACGTAATAACAAGGTATCGCCGATTTACTGTTTGGCATACGCAGGCTGATCAGTCGCGCACCAAGTGATTCCAATTCCGATAACGCAGCTTGAATGATCTCACCAACAGCCGGATCCAATCCTTGAGCAAAATACTCTTCCGGCACTCCAATCGTTAACTCCTTCGGCGAATCTTCAATCCCACGCATACAATTCGGCGGTTCAACTTCGAGCGAAGTGGAGTCTCTAGGATCAAATCCACACATCGCATCAAGCATCATTGCAGCATCCTTGGCACTTCTGGTGAATATACCCGCCTGATCAAGTGATGACGCAAATGCAACCATGCCGAATCTTGACACGCGCCCGTAACTCGGTTTAATACCAGTAATACCACAAAATGCAGCAGGCTGTCGAATTGAGCCGCCTGTATCAGTGCCGGTTGCTGCCGGAACCAATCCAGCGGCAACCGCCGCCGCTGAACCACCAGAGCTGCCGCCAGGAACCAGTGTTGTATCCCAAGGATTTCGAACCGGATTGTAATAGGAGTGTTCACTTGACGACCCCATGGCGAATTCATCCATGTTGGTCTTGCCTAGCAAAATTGTGTTTTTTTCTTTGAGCCTTGAAACCAGTGTCGCATCATAAGGCGCGACGAAATTTGACAGTATTTTTGAGCCACACGTAGTCAACAACCCCTTCGTGCAGAAGATGTCTTTGTGTGCCAGGGGTATTCCTGCCAGTGGATCGAGATTTGTCTTGATACGCTTTCGATCAACTCGCTCTGCAAATTCCAGGGCACCTTCCTGATCAAGTGAAATAAAAGCGTTAAGCTCGCTCCACTCGTTGATCCGCCGAAATGACTCCTCACACAGTTCTAGTGACGAAATTTCCTCACTTTGTAGTGCTTGACTCAATTGAACCAGGTCTGAATTGCTTGGGATCATTTCAATATTTCACGATTACCTGTGGCGCAAGATACGTGTCTGCTGACTAATGTGGATCTTTCCTGGTTAAATGTTTGGTGAAGTGCGTTCGTTGCTCTTGGTGAAATGCCGTTTCTCTGTTGGAAGCAACACTCAATTAATAAAACCCGTCAACTTTAAAATGCGAGTTTACTCCAGAACTTTCGGCACCAAATACAAACCTTCCGAAGTTTGAGGTGCAATTTCCTGCAATTCATCGCGCTGTTCCAGTTCGGTAACATCATCCAATCTGAGTCGCAATGCCATATCCTGAGGATGTGGCATTGGTTCGATGGCATCGGTATCAACCTCCTTCATCTCACTAACCAGTTCCATAATGTTTGACAGTTCAGCAGCGTAGACGTCAAGCATCTCCTCGTCTACTTCGAGGAGTGCAAGTGATGCAATCAGTTGTACGTCAGCTCTTGAAAGACTCATAACGAAATTATTGAAAATGAATGGGCGGTTTGTGCGAAGATTTATTTGTTCTGTCGCTCAATATGTGTATCAGTCTGATTGCAACACATTAACTACGATTCGTTTTTACCGGAAAAATTCGAAGTATTCAAACTACTATGCGAAATGACAAGTTGCGATTTCGACCCGGGAAAGCAATTGAAATGCAAATTGAACCAACAAGTTGCAAATCCCTGGTCAAATTGATCACTAGACACAAAATAGTTACCACTACACCGGCATTAGCGTGGTAACCTCAAGCAAATTATGTACAGAAAGGAGATCCGAAATTGCTACACAAATACTGGTACTGAGTCAATGGAGCAACTGCTTTCCTCCGATTGAATTCTGACCAAACCAATCGCTTTCAGGGGTTTTCTAGTAGATAAGTTTGATTGAACAGCAGAAAGATCCCAACTGATAAATTATTGAACCAATTCAATCAGGTAATCAACCGCAGCTCTCACGTCGTCGTCAGTCAACAGCAGATTACCACCTTTCGGAGGCATGATCCCAAACTGGCCTTGATATCCAAGAATCGCGTTGCTGTACAGTAAATCGACACCTTTCTGAATTCTTGGATTCCAATTGGCGGCATCACCGGGCTTCGGTGCACCGGTCAGTCCGGTCGCATGGCAGATGTAACATGCTGTTTCGTAAACCTCCTGTCCGCGATTTTCATCAGCCGCTGCAACCTGATTCATTTCGTCAGCCGATTCGGTAGTCGTTCCAGATCCTGAAGCTGGCATGGATTGCGTGATGCCACCGACATTCATATTACCTACTGGCTCCGTTCGACTGGCCACCATGCGCTGTGTATATTCTTCTGTCTGTGCCCTGAGCTTATCATCAATTGGACCCCCGATCATGGCACCTAGTGCAATCAATACAATTGTCAGAACTACCAAGAAAGCACATAACTTCCCAAAAGCTCTTGCAAATTGGCTGTCAGTCATCATTTGTGTCGCTTACCTTTTACTTTCAATATTCCATGCATCACCAATAAGCTGGAACTGCACTTTGAATTCGGAGCAGACGCTGTGCGGGCATTTGATTGCAGATTAAAACTAATGCAGCGCCTAAACTCGGTCGATATTTTACTATCTGAACTCTGCGAATGAACAGTGGATTTGGCCTGTTTACTCCGAATTTGATCGCCAAGCTCATTGTTCTATTAATAATTGAGCAGGCGGTGTTAATACCGTGCCATTCGTCATCTTCATCAAGCGGGAAAAGAATCCAAAATTCAATTATCTTAATTCAGATGATTATCGCAAGACATTCAAAATTTTCCTAATCTTCAGTTTGTCATTCGACACCCGTCCAATTTTCGTCGTAGGAATAGAACCGAAAGTGCTGCCTGTGTAGATTCGTGATTTTTACTGAATTTCCAAAATAATCGACTTCTTTAATCTCCGAATAGATGTTCTCTAAACGTCTCTTAATGCGTGCATCAGGACACAAATAAATTATCTCATCCCACTGACAGAATTTTCTTGCATGAAGATGGGCTCCCATAATTCTGGGGTATCGTCTCTTGGACTTTACAGTCCGCTCGACTTCTATTGCAATTCTCAAGCCATCTGGGCGCGTCGCCACAGCATCTGGAAATATTCCACGTTTCTTGTTGAAACGTTCGGTGCCACTGCACTTGGTCCAATCATACCAGCCGCTCCGCTCCGCCGATATCCGAAGCCGCTGAATGTCTATCTGGTGTGTAAACGATACGGGGTTAACAGAATTCTTGCTGAAAGCGCGTCGATATTCTGCATCGGGAATCTTCTCTCGAACGCTATTAATACCGTAAGTAGTAATTCCCCAAATCTGTGCCGAAGAGTTTTCAATGAAAGAAATTTCCACACTTCGAATCATCTTTGCTTTTGACAATTCATCCAGCACTTGACTTATTTGTTCCCCGCTTAAATCCACTAACAACTCACTGATGATATCGACATGCGTCCACATCTCGCCAAACAGATAGTGCAATATCGCTTCGCCTGGGTCTCCAACCCAATCAATTGCTGGCATGTTGCCGGGCTGTTCAAATTCATCCTTGCTATCCTTCACCTGTGTCAGTAAATCGACGCCCAGGTCAACCGCTAATTCCGCGACTGCAATCTCAGTTTTAGTCTTGACAACTCGCATTGCCTCTGCAAATGCCAGTTTGGGTAGTCCTGCTCCTATACAAACTGCACATGCTTTTGGCAGGCTCAGCACAGTATTCACATCAATCAGATTGCGCGTTGTCTCACCAACCGACCGAGACGAAGACAGCGATTCAGACAGTTCAATGTTTCGTTCAGCTTGTATGTTTTGAGTGGATACCAATATTTCGCCTGTTTGATTGGAAATCCAAGTCGCAGTAGCGTAATCCGCTGGACGATAGAGCCACTTTATTGGCGTCGTATCAAGAACTGTCGCTCGTACCGACGGTTCCCTAAGGTCGGCCCCACAACTGGCAAAATCGCCCAAAGACTGGTGCGCTAGCAGAATATTGCAACCCTTGTCACGGATCGTGCCAAGAGCGTTCAATGCCGGTAGACTCAGCAGATACTTGAATTCATCAAGAAAAATTGAACAGTGTCGTTTGCGACCTCTCGACCTTTCAATTAACTGTATTAATCGAACAAACAGCATCTTCTGTAGCGTGATGATCGGCTCATTTCTTACGGAACCAACAAAGTAGGTACAACCTCCTTCCTCAATTTTCGCACTTAAATCGACACCTTCTTTCGTTTGCGTGCACGCTAAATTACTGATCTCATCAAGTGCTGCGAAAAACGCCTTACCACCAGCCATTAGTTCGTCGCTGGCTGAACTTCGAGCTTTGCTACCAATTTCACTCAGCGTCATTGTGTAATCGACCACAAATGAAGCGGCAATTCTGGCGGCTTTACGATCATCCAGTCTGTAGAAATCGGCAACATTTCCTCGTCGTCCCAACTCCAAGCCTGCGTAAAGCAATTCTTCCACCTCATCCTTTGAAGCTTTGAATATTGGATTGATTTGTGGTGAAGGTTGACGTAAATCGACAAATTCGAACGGAACCTTTGCTCTTTCACATGCTGCCCTGTAAACACTAGGCGCCCATTCGTCTTCCTTCGGGTCGAACACAAACACCGTGTCACCATAGAGCAGTGATTGTGTCAGCGTAACACCCGCCTGCACACCCTTACCTGCACCTGGTGGACCCATAATCTGAACATGAGATGTCTTCCACATTTCTCTGTCGACCGAAACTGCATTACCCTCAGTATCCTGACCGAGATAAATCCGGTCTTTGGTGATCGCCTTTTCAATTTCCTCTTCGATATCGGCATCTGGCCGATCGTAAAAGCTCTGCTCGACTGCCCTGATATCCGTCAACTGGTCCTGTAGACCAGCGCCAAGCGTTTTTTGGTGTAGGTAATTGATGATCTTGGGTTCAAAAATTCGACCCAGAAGATAGGCAGTCGCTATACCGGCAAAGATTCCAACGAATCCTGAGATCGTGTGGCTCCGTGAAACCCAGTCCCATTCAACTGTTCCCCAGGTTTTAGAAATGAGGTGAAGTGTTAAAAAGACACAAACTGTGACAGGGAGAAATCCAAAACCAATTCGAATGCAGAAAGTGATCCAATTCGGGTGCTCACGGAACATCAGTGCGATACGCAAGCCTACAATGAGAAAGAATCCAATGAAAAATACGGTCAGGTGGGAACCAAATTGAGACGAAAAAAAGACAGTCGAAATGAAAGTATCGAAGATTGCGTACAAGCCCATTAGTTTGCGTCGAATGCCAGTTGCCAAGCTTCGTGCAGGCAATATTCAATCCTTGATTACCGGAAAAGATTTACCTCCTACGTTAACAATTCAGTCTGATTTTAGCGAATGCCAGAATTCAAGAATGTTTTAGCAACAGAGTGTGAGCCATGTTCAACTTATTGACCCCAAAGCTGCAGTACATCGACAAATAATACGCGAAAGAAAAACAAAAGTGCAATGCTGCCAAAGAGAAGCCGAACCGTGTCTCTTTCCCCCTCTTCGTTTCGATACGTAAGCGCATGATAAGCCACAGCACCAGTAACAATTAGAAAAAAGATATTCAAACCCATCTATAGATTCGCCATATTAGTAACATGGTGGAAGCAGGCACTTCACAACTCTGAATTGAACTGCCACTTCGGCAATCAATACCAAGAGTCCCATTGTAATGAGTAGCATCACAAAATAACGCAATCCAGCTCGCACAGATTGCGGGGTTGCATCCGGCAGTCTGGAAATGCCCAGTTCCTCCTTATTCAACACCCCCTGTGATTGCAGGTCTAAAATCATTCGTGAGTATCCCCGCACCCAGTGAGGAACTATCTTGTTGAACATATACCGGGCAAAATAGCTTTCCAAAACTCGACTGTTTGGCGATTGTCCGAACCACCATGAATAGGCCAAGTTAAAGTAGTCGTATTCACGAATTTCGAGAAGTGCTGATATCTCAAGAATATCTTCGACATCATCCGGAAGATCTTCATCCATGTGATGATATCGTCGAATGCTTTGATTCAATTCATCTTCATCTAACTGCTGCCCATAAATTTTTTGGCGAATTCGCCAAGTCAATCTCAAGAACAAGCGCCAAATCAAAGCTAGAACTTGCTGAACTATCGACATATTCGATGATTTTCCAAAATCAATTTTGTCTAATCGTTGTATGTTAATTTCAATTTTGGATTCTGTTGTCAGAAATTGACGTACTCAATACTGTCAGCAAGCCAAGGGGGTCGTAGCTCCTTCTATTGATCTGCCCACTCGGCACTACGTAAACAATACTCAAATCCGGAACTGGGTGGTGGAAATAATTTCAAACACTGTAGTAGCAACTTTTGGTTTCAGTAATGAGAAAAGACTTCAGATCAAGCAAACCTCAGTCGCTATTCATTTGATATTCGAAAACCTCTGAATGATATAAATCAGGGTTTGAATTGAACTTCATCAGTTCCTAATTTGACTACCAGATGATTGGAGAGTTTCTAACTATGGCTAAAGCATATTGGATTGCTCACGTAACCGTTACCGATATGGACGAATACCAAAAATATGTCGCATCTGCACCACCAGCATTTGAAAAGTACGGTGCGAAAATGCTCGCACGAGGTGGGAATTATGAAGTCATGGAAGGTAGTGGGCGAGCCCGCAATGTAGTCATCGAGTTTGCGTCATATGAAGACGCACTCGCATGCTACCGTTCGGAGGAATACCAAAAAGCGCGGATGTATCGAAAAGATGCAGGTATTGCCGATATTACAATTGTTGAAGGTATCTGATGTATCAGAATTATTGACTCAGAAACTTTCATGCCGTGACGCCTTTTACCAAGTAGTGTCTAAAAATTCATTGTCACATGAGAGACTCGATTGTTTTCATCCCATGCGAATTTGATTGCTGGTTTTTGGGAATACGTCACAATGTCTTGCTTTTCCAAAGTCAAATCATCCAAGTAAAATTAAGTGCGTCTGTTGATTGTTCTGATAGTTTGACGGCAGACGATTTGTAAAGATTCTTGGACAAATCACATGCTCTGCGAATAGAAAACAACCAATCGTACAAAATCAGGGGATCTGTATACATAACTTGACGAAAAATGTCTGTATTAACACTATGATTCATACAATAAGTATGGGAGTTATGCCCAAAAGTAGTGCGTGACGGGATTCATCACTAAGCGGCTACCTGGTCGGTGTCATTGTAATTCAGTTCGACTCCATTCTTGAATTTCACTCCCTCGATCACTTTGCCCAGCTGCCTGAACCCGCGCAGCCGTCGCCATTTTTTCTCCGCACACATCCCCAGCCTGTACATCATGCCCAGCATCGTCGTTCTGCTCAGACAGCCCTTCGAGCGCTTGGTGCGGTGACGGATCGTCGCGAAGGTCGACTCGATTGGATTAGTGGTACGCAGAGATTGCCAGTGCGATGCCGGAAAATCGTAAAACGCCAGCAGCTCCTCACGATCCCCGATCAGGCATTCAACCACTTTCGGATACTTGTCCTGATAGGTTTCCACAAACCGATCAAACGCCTCATGCGCCGCCTCGCGCGTGTCTGCCATCCAGATCTGGTGAAGCGCCTTTTTCGCCTGTCCGTGCAGCATCTTCGGCAGCCGGTTGAGCACATTCGCCGTCTTATGCACCCAGCAGCGCTGATCCTGGGTTTCAGGGTAAACCTGGTCCAATGCCGACCAGAACCCCATCGCCCCGTCTCCAACCGCCAGCTTCGGTGCATCCATGCCCCTGGACTTCAGATCCAGCAGCATCCCCTTCCAGCTCTCGGTCGATTCGCGCACCCCGTCCTCAATCGCCAGCAACTGCTTGCGGCCACACTCATCAACCCCGATCAGCACCAGCGCACACAGCTTTGCATCCTCGGCCCGAAGCCCGCAGTACACCCCATCGGCCCATACATAAACGATCTTCCCGGTGATGCCGCGCGTCTGCCACCGCCTCATCTCCTCATTCCACTGCTGCGCCAGGCGGGAGACCGATGAGGCAGAAAAACCCTGCGCCTTACTGCCCAGCAGAACCTTCAGGGTATCAGCCATCTCACCGCTTGACACCCCCTTCAGATAAAGCCACGGCACAAACGCCTCAACCGTCGCCGTCTTTCTCACATACGGCGGGATCAGTGCCGAGCGGAACGACACCGGCTCGCCGGTATTCGAGCGGACCTTCGGAATCCGAACCGAAACCGGCCCGATACCGGTCTGAATGTCACGCTCAGGCTGGCTGCCGCTTCGAACCACCGCCCGAAGCCCGTTGCCAGCATACTGTCCGTCATACTGAGCGAGAAATTCCTCCACCTCAAGCTGCAGGGCCTGGGCGAGAATCCGTCTGGCACCGGTGCGCACCAATTCGGTCACAACATCGGGTGAAATGTCTCGACTTTCAAATCCAATTACGTTATCGTTACTCATAGTGGCGTACCTCTCTGGTTGGTTGTAAAAATGCTTTCTACATTTAACCAGATACGCCGCTTTTTTTTCAACCCCCGTCACGCACTACTTTTGGGCATAACTCTAAGTATGGAAATCTGTCCGAATAACAATATCACCTTAAAACACAGAAAAAATTGAGGACTACATACCTAAGGGTTGGCGCAAAAATAACTTGATGGATTTAGTCGGCGACGGGTGAAATCGGGTCGTTAATAAGATGTGGGCTTGATGGTGTAATTCCACTGCGGAATATGTTTGTCATTGACACAATTGAGTGCTTTCATCTGCTGATCGGTGATTTTAATGCCTTTGTCGTAAACGGTTTCCACCAAATGCGCGGTGACGCTCAGGCCCGTTTGGGTTGTCGTCGTCCTCAGGTATTGAAGGATGACATCAACGTGCTCCAGCACCACGCCCGCCCAATGTTTGGACACCTCAGAGAAAAGGCGGTGTTCAATGGGATTCCATTTTGATGCGCCGGAAGGATAGTGAGCCACCGTGACCTGAATGTTGAACGGATCGGCAACGAGGTGCTGCAGATTGAATTTCCAGGCGCGGGGCCGACAGCCGTTGCTGCCCCCGGCATCTGCGAGAATCACGATCTCAGTGGCATCGGGATATCGCTCGAGACCTTCAGACTGCCACCATTGGGCAATGCAATCGACCGCAAACTGCGGCGTGTCGTGCGAACAGCCCACATAGAAACTTCCAGCATTGGCCTGCAGATCGTAAATGCCATAAGGCACGACAATTCCGTCGGCGAGTGAACGGAAATCATGATCGTTGACAGGCTCTGGCGTCCGTCCCCACTTGGCGCCAGGATTTTTAAACCGCCCGACCAGTTCTTTCTTCCTGCTGTCAACACTAATCAGCGGGATACCCTGATGCTGGCATTCACTGCGGATGCCGGCAATCTTCTGAAACTGTTCATCCCGCTGCAGAGGTGAACATGAAGCGATGCGCTTATGGTTCACGCGGAGCGCATAACCGATCGACTTCAGCAGCCGTGAAACCGTGCGCGCACCAATGACAATCCCATAATGAGCCAGTTGCCGTGCAACGGTTTCTGTGGTTCGCCGGGTCCATAACTGCCCGCTGACCGGACAGCCAGCCGTGTCGTCTTCCATCAGTTGAGTGAGCAGCCCGATCAGGCCAGCGTTTTTTTTCAACGGCCCTGCGTCCGCCGCCAGGCTGCCGGATGCGATTCGGATCCAACCCGCCTGTCAACAGCTGTCGGCGACCGGTTGCAACCGTCGCTGCGGAGATTCCCAAAGCGCTGGCCACCCTTCGGTCCCCGCCATGACCGTAACGCAGCGACTCCAGTCCGGCAAACAGCCGCCGCTGACGCTCATCCAGCAGACCGAACAGCGCCGCTGCCGCGGTGTCCACACGGTTGTCCCGATAGACATCCGACGGCAACTCAGGCAATCCGTCCGCACTGAGGATCTGCCGGGCATGCAGCTGCTTTTTGCGCTGCACCGGATCCACACTGCAATACACAATATGACCGTCCGCCTCGGCCCGGACCACGCGTCCGTCCCGGGTGAGTTTATACAGCGTGCCGTATGCCTCAACGCCGACCAGCCCGCTCAGCTCGCGGGCCCGATACCCGGCACTTGAGTTGTGGGTCAGATACGCGGCTGTTGACATCAGCGAGCCGCGGCTCGAGAAACGGATGCCGTCATGATTCCAAAGGCCGTATTCGTCGTAGCCGGCCAGTTCATCCAGCGTGTAGTAGCGTCCGCAGTGCGAATAACTGGAACGGCAGCCGGCCTGTACGAGTTTGCGGCACACCGTGCGGTGGCTGGGCGAGCCGAGTGCGGCTGCAATTTCCGGCAAAGAGGCCACGATGTGATGATGCAGCAGCTCGATGACGGGCTGTGTGGTGAAAGTATGGGTTCTCATGGCGGTTCCTATATGACATAATGGTACATTCGTATATCTCATTATGTCATAATAAAGCCATCCGCATCGGTCGGTAATGCGAATATTGTATAAAATCGACGATCGGATACACACCAGTTCGAGTAAAACGGTGGCGTGTATATGGCAGATCGGGGTGATCTGCCCAAAATACGGCTAAATGAGAGCCAATATTTGCAAGTTATTTATTCGCCAGCCCTAAGTATCCAAGCCGCTGAGAACTAATCCTTGCTCTACCCACCTATTAGAGGAATTAATTCTGCACGCAGATTTGGAGGGGAGTCGTTCTAACCCAAAAAACCTTTTTTTCTCACTTTCACCAACTGGATTCCACGCGTTTAATGCCCATGTCACATTTTGATTCGTACCGGTCATGAACAATGAACAAATGAAGTTTTACCAGAGCAAGCTCGCTCACGAGATGGACTCGTGGGATGTCTTCGAGGCTCTCGGAAACGGCGAACCTCTTATTGTCGTCGATGGTCGAACTGCTGAGGCCTACGCGCAAGAACACATACCTGGTGCGGTCAATCTACCGCACCGGGAACTGTCGACAACTACGACGGCGATGCTCGACAAGTCCAAGACCTACGTCTGTTATTGCGATGGCATCGGCTGTAACGCTTCGACCAAAACCGCACTCAAATTGCTGTCCCTCGGCTTTGAAGTACGCGAATTAATTGGCGGACTGGACTGGTGGAAACGCGACGGCTACGCCACCGAAGGCAGGAAAGCACAAGCCGGGAAGGAACTGGTCTGCGGATGTTGAACCTGATAGGCAACTTCGTTGTCGCCGAACATTTCCGCGATCTGTGTGAAAGTGAGCCCTTCTCGGAGGGTTTTTGCCGGCGATTTCAGTAACATCGCAACCTCTGTGTATTTACCGAATCGAATCCAAAATATCACCCTCTTACACTTGAAAATTTGTCCCAGCTAAACTAGGAAAAATCTGGCATGTCTAAAGCAACCGTTATCGGTATTTTCATTACTCAGGAACCAGAATCAGATATGAATGCAGTAGAGTCAGTGACAGCTGTTGCTGGCCGTGGAATAATTGGCGACCGCTACTATTCCCTTTCAGGCAGTTTTTCGAAACCCAATATCGAGCCTGACCAGGAAATCACCCTGATTGAATCAGAGGCATTTGAAGAATTGCGTGAGGAACATGGCATTCAACTCGAATACGCACAATCAAGGAGAAACGTCGTTACTCGTGGTATTGATCTCAACAGCCTCGTCGGCCAAACATTTCAAGTTGGAGAATTGACGCTAACTGGCATGCGATTTTGCGAACCATGTACCTATCTCAGTGGCTTAACCGGGCATCCAAAACTGGTCAAACTATGGCGAGGTAGGGCGGGACTGCGAGCACAAATCAATCAAGGCGGAACGCTATCTGTAGGTGACACTTTCGTCACGGAGGATTAATCGAAATGATCCGCTTCGAATCACCATCCAGAAATGGAAGGTCTGTAAATCAGATGTGCCCGATCCGGTCCGGTTGAAATGATATCGACCGGTACCCCTGTCAATTCTGTGATTCGGTCAAGATAGCGTTTGGCATTCACTGGCAGTTGGTCGTAATTTTGAATGCCCAATGTATCCTCCTGCCATCCTGGCAGGTCTTCATAGATCGGCTCACATCGCTGCAAGCGCCACGCGTTACCCGAACTGTTCAACAGTTCACTGTCAGCAGTCCTATATCCAGTACATACTCGGACTGTTTCCAATCCATCTAGAACATCCAGTTTGGTAATGCACAAGCCATCAAAATGATTCAATTGATGAGCGCGACGAACAAGAACTGCATCAAACCAGCCGCATCGGCGCGGTCGCCCTGTTGTTGCTCCAAATTCGGCCCCTGCCTTTGCGATATGTGCCCCAATACCATCATGTAATTCTGTTGGAAACGGTCCACTCCCCACACGAGTTGTGTACGCTTTGACAATTGCCAGTACATGATCAATTTTGGATGGTGCGATACCAGCGCCTGTTCCAATCGCACCAATTCCTGTATTCGAAGATGTAACAAACGGATAGGTACCGTGATCAATGTCCAGCATGACACCTTGCGCACCTTCAAACAGAACCTTTTTGTTTTGTACCAATAAGGAGCTGACGTCAGAACTGACGTCCGTCATCATCGGTACCAGCCATTCTGAAGATGAAATTAGATTCGAGATAATCTTTTCGCTATCAACCGCTTTCTGTTGATAGAAGTTGGTTAGAAGATAATTGTGATAATCCAGTAGCTCGTCAGCTTTCGCCTGAACGGAATTCAGATCATGCAGATCATGTAGCTTAAGTCCGCGTCGCGCTACTTTGTCCTCGTAAGCGGGTCCAATGCCACGACTCGTCGTACCGATTGCCTGATTGCCCTTTTTTGCCTCCCGCGCCTGGTCCAAAGCGGCATGACTGGGTAACAACAGTGCACAATCTTCACTAATTTTGACTCGATCGACAATACTGCCAAGATGCGATTCAAGGTGATCGATTTCTGCTCTTAGCGCGTCGATTGAAAGTACAACACCATTTCCAATGTAGGCAGCGACCTGCTGTCTCAAAATCCCCGCTGGAATTAGGTGTACGATAACTTTGTTTCCGCCCGCCACTAGAGTGTGACCGGCATTATGTCCACCTTGAAATCTGACCACCGCATCGGCACTATTGCTCAAGCAGTCAACTATTTTGCCTTTGCCTTCATCACCCCACTGCCCTCCAACAATTGCCAGAGACTGAATCATCAATTTTCCTCTTCTATAGCTAAAGGAACAACTCGCCATTTACCTGCTTGACAGATAAACTCTCGATCACAAGTGTGAATTAAACTGGCTCGTGTCTGATCTGGCAACTGATAAATTACGCGGTCACCGCGCTCAATTAGAGCATTAATCTGCTCTCTTGGAACAGTCAAGTTTGGAGGCACCATCACTGCTTTTTTGCATTCGCCACGTATAGCCCGACGAAGCAAACGCAAATCCCCGCTGAATCCTGTTGCTGTGCAAGGTGTGCCATAAGCTGCCATGACACTGTCATATCGACCACCTTTCGCAAGTGGCTGTCCATATCCCGGCCCGTATGCAGAAAAGATGACCCCTGTATGATATTGATAGCCCCCGACTTGGGCAAAATCTATATGAAGAGACACCCCATTATTTTCATCAGCGATTCGTCTAACCACTCTCTCAAACTCAGAAAGTAACCGTGGAACGTTGTTTCCAACGGATTTCAGTCGATTTTCCGCCTCATCCAAGATTTCAATTCCACCGTTAAGTTCAATAAGATTGGAAAATATCTCTATGGCCTCAGCTCGCAGTCCCTCCCGATTTGCGAGCGCATCGAGTTCAGGTTTTGATTTTCGCTTAAATGCATCTAGCAAGGCATTTTCAATCGATGAATTTTTATACCCGAACTGATCAAATAAACTCTCAATGATGCCAACGTGACCCAATGACACTGAAAGTGAGTCAATTCCGGCAATGCGAAGCGACTCGATCATGAGTCGAATGATTTCACAATCTGATTCAAGCGAAGAGGATCCGAAAAGTTCTGCTCCAAACTGCAGAAGTTCCCTGCTGCCACCAATACTAGGTACTCTGGCAAGTAAAGACGAACCAAAGTAGCAAAGTCGAACTGGCTGTTGTTGGACGGGCAAGTGGAGCGCTGCAAGTCGGGCAACTTGAGGTGTCATGTCAGCCCGAATGCCAAACATCTTGCCGCTCACATAATCCGGTGTCTTTACTGTGAGCACATCAAGATCGTCGTTCGTGCCACCAAGCAGACATTCAACAAAGTCAGCTAATGGCGGAACGACTAGCTCGTAACCATTTTGATACAGGCAATCAAGAAGTTCACGACGCAGCTGTTCAAACTCCCACCCGTCATAAGGCAAAATCTGCTCAACTCCGTCGAGTTGTATCCAACCACCAGTCATGGATCAGCGTTTATAGGAATGGGGAAAGTAAGCGTTCGATTAAGCCTGGTTTCAGAATGAAACCCCGGCGACCAAGAATTCCGTCTATTAGAGTTTACAACGTAGTGGCAAGCCAGATAAGCCCTAATCCTATAGCAACTGAGATCATACCAATCCGACGCAATACTCCAACTCTGGTTTCAAGCAGCCTTTTCAGTAACTGACGAGAAACATCTGGTAAAGCAAAGTAAACCGCACCCTCAATCACCAGAACCAGTCCCACAGCCGCCAGAATGACCTGCCAGACATTCACGTTATGATAATTTTCGAGAGATTAGCCGCCTGACTCACTCATTGTTGCGGCAACGTCCTCTACATCTGAAATGGCGTTGATTTCGAATGGCATACCATCTTTCGATGCGGGATCCACAGATTCTTTAAAGAACCTGAAGAACTCTGAATTCGGTTCTAAAATCAGCAAATCATCTTTACTCTCAAAAGTGTTGCGATATGCAAGAAGACTGCGATACAGCCGGTAAAAATCAGCATCGCGTCCGAACGCATTGGCATAGGTCAGAGTCGAAATTGCGTCGCCTTCACCGCGAATTTGTTGAGCTTCCCGGTAGGCGTTTGCAACCGTAATTTCCCGTTGGCGGTCAGCGTCTGCACGAATACGCTCAGCCGCTTCAGCTCCTTGCGCACGCAGTTCCTTAGCAACCCTGGCACGCTCAGCTTCCATTCGACTGTACACTCTTTCGCTAACTTCGGGGTCGAGGTCGACGCGTTTCAGCCGTACATCGACCACTTCCACACCGAATTCCGATGCTTCCTTATCAACGGCCAATCGGACGGTTTCCATAATCTCGGCCCGATCTCCAGAAATTACATCCTGCACTGGCCGCTTACCAAATTCCTGCCGCAGGCTGTCATTCACCCGCTGTGCAAGTCGGGCACGAGCATTGGACTGCAAACCACTGACCGTGACGTAGTATTTTGCAACATCCCGAATTCTCCACTTTGCGAATGAGTCAACAACCAGGTTCTTTTTCTCACCGGTCAGGTACAGTTCCGGATCAGCGTCCATCGTCTGAATACGAGCATCGTAGTACTGGACGCTGTTGATGAATGGTTTTTTGAAGTGCAATCCGGGTTTATCGTGTGATTCGACAATGCGCCCAAATTGAAAAATAATTGCCTTTTCGCGCTCATCGACGTAGTAAACGGTTTCATAAACTAACACGCCGAGAATAACTACTACGACTCCCAGCACTAATGCTTTGACTGACATTTTTCTTTCCTCACATTCTTGCTTCGACTAACCGCCTATGCGCCGGTCGCGAGTATCGGTGCGGTTTGGACGATTGGAACTGCTAATCAAATCGGACTGATCGTTAATCTGACCAATTCTGCCGTCATTGTTATTCGAAGCACCGCTATTGCGCCGTTGAATGATTTGATCAAGTGGCAGATAAATGATGTTGTTGCCATTTTGCTGATCAATTAGCAATTTTGTTGAATTGTTCAGAACTTCTTCCAAGGACTCAATATACAGGCGGTCCCGGGTAATTTGCGGCGCCTTTCGATATTCTTCGTAAATCTGTTCAAATCTAGAAGCTTCGCCCTCTGCTCGGGCAACAATACTAGCCTTATAGCCTTCTGCTTCCTGGACAATTCTAGCGGCCTGACCTCGTGCTCTCGGAATTATGTCGTTAGCGTAAGCTTCCGCTTCGTTTTTAAGTCGTTCTTCGTCTTCCCGAGCTTTCACCGCGTCATCAAAAGCCGCTTTCACTTCTGCTGGCGGTTGAGCGTTCTGCATCTCTACCGCTCTTACATTCACACCTGTCTTATATCGATCAAGAATTTCCTGCAACAGGTGGCGAGTATCGCGTGCAATTTCGGCCCGACCCGCTGTAATTGCGAAATCCATCGTGTTGCCACCGACAATTTCTCGAACTGCGCTTTCAGTTGCCTGGCGTACTACCAAGTGAATTGGATCACTGACATTGAATAACAGGTCTTTGGGGTCTTTGATGTCATACTGTACTGCAAACTGAATATCGATAATATTCTCATCTGCAGTCAACATTAGAGCTTCACGTGTAACTGGTGTAATTGTTCGGTTCCGCTCGCTGACTCGATAGCCTACTTCGACTGTATTCACCTTCTGAACATTGACGATCAAAACCTGTTCAATAGGGAATGGCATGTGCCATCGAAGACCTGCATCGGTTGTCTGGGTATATTCGCCGAATCGAAGTTCAACGCCCTGCTCACCTTGTTCAACGACATAAAGCCCGCTTGAGACCCACAAACCGATAACCACCAACAGTCCGAGCCCAACCAGTGTCTTTCGGGCTCCTCGTCTTCTTGGAGACCTCGGTTTCATATCAGGAGGGTCACCTGGACCACCTGAGC
Source organism: Arenicellales bacterium (assembly GCA_965220665.1). GTDB lineage: Bacteria > Pseudomonadota > Gammaproteobacteria > Arenicellales > JAJDZL01 > JAJDZL01. The sequence goes on along the minus strand of CBDCQQ010000005.1, from coordinate 1,727,687 downwards.
CACCCCTTTTGCCAAAACGCGAGAATACCCGCGAAAATTTGTCTTGAATGTCGCTTACGATTTCATCTATTTCGGGCGGACCTGAGGATCCTCCCCGTTGTCCGGAGTTTTTATCCTGACGACCCTTGTCGGGTTCATCCCACGGCATTTGAATTACAACCTCAACGTTAAAGTATGTGATGCTCCCCTTATTCAAGGCGACGCGTACGCGGCCACCTCAATTCGAAAGGATACGCTGGAGGTTTAATTATACGAACTTAGACCTATGCATAGAAGAGGGTTTGTTGGCCGCTACTTGATCTACGCAATGAAATGTGGGCCAACACCACTGGAAATGATGATTGGAAAAGTATGGAGTGCAAGTTAGCTGGATTAGATATTGCGGAATAGAAGGCAAGTAAATGAACATCATCTGCTAGAACACGACAGCAGATATTGTTTTCAAGAAACAAGTCGCCTCTTTGATGCTCCTGAATTACCGCTAACTGCAGTAGTGGGAAATATTAGGAGAACCGAGCGATTCCAGACAAATTGAGAAATTTGCTGCAGCGAAAAAAGGCTTGCTGGTATTCAATCAGAACACCGAATACAGGCACTCGCCCGCAGGAATTGAGATACATTCATCAACTATCCCAGTGTATCGACCATTTCAGGCTTGATTTGCCAATACTCTTCCCGAAAGTCCCGATTGGTGACCAACCAGTTGACATCGCTTTCGCACACTTCCAAGTCCAAAACGGTATCACCACAGTCAAGAACCTGCTCATGCATTACTCCAATTCTTGTGTAAACTGATGCCCGCAATTTTCCAGCATAAGCAGGCAAACGAATGCGGACAAGTACGTGATCACGACGAAAGAAATCTCCAAGCGCATTCATCAACAGATCTACGCCTTCACCAGATCTGGAAGACAACCAAATTTTTCTAACTGCACCTGCGACATCAGTCGTTTGTTTTGCGATGTTATCTAGAAGATCAATTTTGTTGTACACTTCCAGCCTGGGAATATCGGCAGCGCCGATCTCTTCAAGTACCGATTCGACATCATCAATACGCTGGTCTGCTTCTTCGCTTGATGTATCGATAACGTGAAGCAATAGAGAAGCACTCGTAACTTCTTCAAGCGTTGCGTGGAATGATGACACCAATCCGTGCGGCAGATCCCGAATGAATCCGACTGTGTCAGAAAGAATGACTGGACCATAGTCTGGCAGGTCTATCCGACGCATCGTTGTGTCAAGCGTCGAAAACAACACATCCTGAGACAAAACACCTGCACCGCTTAACCTGTTAAATAGCGAGGACTTTCCAGCATTGGTATATCCAACCAACGCAACAGTCGATATGGGAACTTTTTTTCGACCGTGCCGACGAAGTTCGCGCTGAATTGAAACCTTCTCCAGTCGCTTAATCAAGGTTTTGATCCGCCGGCCAATCAATCGTCTGTCCGTTTCAAGCTGAGTTTCACCTGGACCGCGCAACCCGATACCGCCCTTTTGGCGCTCAAGGTGGGTCCAACCACGCACCAATCGCGTTGAAAGATGTCTCAATTGGGCAAGTTCTACCTGCAGCTTACCTTCATTGCTTGATGCACGACTCGCAAATATGTCGAGAATCAGCCGCGTACGGTCAATTACACGACATTGAACTGCACGTTCAAGGTTTCTTTCCTGAATTGGTGAAATTATGTGGTCAACAATAACGAGAGTCGCATCTGTGCTTGCAATCAGCGCTTGCAACTCTTCTACTTTACCTGAACCTATAAATGTTGAACTGCTAGGTGAACGGCGTTTAGAAAGAATAACTCCGACTACTTCAGCACCCGCGGACTCCGCAAGCAGCTGAATTTCTTCAAACTGCACCAACTCGTTTGAGACCTTTCCAGATTCCTGCCTAACCAGAATGGCCCGATCAATTCGAGCTTCATTGGTTGAAACCGTGTTGCTAGCGAGAAAGGCTGTCAATAGTTCTCAGGTGCGATGTTAACTAGAAGGGAGATTTGAGAAACGCTGTGTGGAAAGTTCATCACGTAATTTGCAAATTTCAATCGCATTCATATTCCGTGAACTTCAGTGGATGCATGTGCGCCTCAAAATTTCGAGACAGCGCTTGAAGCAACCGGAACTGACAAATAAATTGAAACGATTTACCACCCAAAATTGGGCTTTCCCTCAAATTCCCGACGAAGATAAAGTTGTCAATGGAAACACCGTCGGCTCCAGTGTTTGACCATCACCCACCAATGGGTGAATTCAATTCAATCAGATAACCGTTGGGGTCCTTAAAGAACGCAATGACGCGAGTACCGCCTTTCATCGGACCAGGCTCCCTCGTGAATTCGACACCCTGTGATTTCAAATAGTCTGCTGTCGCATAGACGTCCGAAACTTTAAGCGCCAGATGCCCCCACGAATTACCCATATCGTAGGGCTCTTTTTGATCCCAGTTGTAAGTCATCTCGATGGTTGTTCCCTCATCTTCACCTTGATAACCAACGAAAGTATTGGTAAATCGACCATTCGGGTACTCATTCTGACGCAAAATTTTCATACCCAGTATGCGCGTGTAAAAATCCATAGTTTTTTCCTGGTCAAAAATTCGAATCATCGTGTGATCAAGTCGAAAATCTGGTTTTTGCTCGCTCATTATTTTCCTCGTTTAATTACTTATTGCTTCATGTAATGCGGGCCGAATCGCATCGGCAACCAATTCCTGATATTTTCGGACACTGTTTTCCCAATATGGCGACAGCATCCCGCCCATTTGCGACAAGGGGGAATGCCGCCCCTGCTGCAATCGTTCGCACATTTCGTGATCCTCTAAATGGACACTGTGCCAAAGATCATGCAGATGCTGAATTTGCTCGTCACTATAACGCGAATCGGCGTGAATGTAAATCACTCGCTTCTGACGGGTACTGGCAACGCCCACTGGAATGTTAAGATGAACTCCGATTTGGTCTGGTTGATATGTGCCGAGTACAAAATTTGGAAAAAGAGTCAGGTAATGTGAGGTAACCCCTAAAGTACCTTCCCTCGCATTTTTCAATTGTTCCTCACTGATTTGAACAGCGCTGCCCAGACAGTGCTCATCAATCACAGTATAGTGGTCTTCCAATGGCTGGTCGGTCGTAGATTTGTGCACAAACTGGACGTGGTAAGGCTCAATGAAATTTTCCATCAGCAATTTCCAGTTGCACGCAACAGCTCCGAGTTCCACGGTTGCGACAGGCTTGAAATCTGAAACGTTATTGTCTCCCAACTGCCTTAGAATGGGGGCCAGAAAATCTTCAAATGATGCTGGTTCAGAGGATAAATTCACGAATATCCAGTCATACCAGACTTCGCAGTTTACTGGTTTCAGTCCGTTGTCCTCGTATCTGAAATCAGCCGGCACTTCACGAATTCCGCCGCCGAAATAAGGTGCATTTTTCAGTGCGCCACAAAGATCGTAACTCCAGTGGTGATACGGGCAGCGAATCATGCGTTTGAAATTGCCGTCCGTGGCAATCAGTTTGAGATTCCGATGCCGACAGGCGTTGTGGTAGGCAGAAATCTTCCCATCCGGCTCACGTAAAAGAAATATTGGCAGTCCTGCGACATCAATCGGCCGAACATCACCCACATTTTCCATTTCGTGTGAAAATCCCACGAATACCCAGTTGTTACTGAAAAGTGACTGTTGTTCGAGCCGATAGAGAGTGTCGTCTGTATAGACAGAACCAGGCAATCCATGGCGGGTCTCGCCAGACTTGTCAAAGTGTTCCAGTAATGCTGAATAGGACTGCATCGCCCGAGCCTCCCGAATGCACCGGAATATTGGTCAACCTATTTCGAATTTCGCATCCAATATGGATAGTATTTTGCTTTATCTGCAAGATTATTTGCAAATAAATATTTTTTCGTTAATAATTCGGCAGTAATTCTATCGTTACCACAATCATGATTTCAACTTCAGTACAAGCGACCAAAGTCAAAGTGAACGGCATCGCTTCGCCGGATGATGATTTAAATCGCAAAATTGTCAAGCTACTGCAAAATGATGGCCGTCGTCCATACAAGGAGATTGCCAACGCACTCAACGTATCTGAAGGTACGGTACGCAACCGAGTGCAGTCAATGAAACAGGCCGGTACCTTGCGAATCGTTGCAGTGGTCGACCCTACTGAGGTCCGCTACAAGGCTGATGCAATGATTGGCATCAAGGTTGCACCGGGTTGTTCCGTCGAACAAGTTTCCAAACGGCTTGGCGAATCACCCGATGTTGTTTATATCCTCTGGGTCACTGGCCGTTACGACTTATTGATCGAAATTGTCACCAATGACATGCAGAATTTCCACCAATTCCTAGAGAAAGAAATTCACAGTCAACCCGATATCGCAGCGAGTGAAACGATGTCTGGACTGAAAAATTTCAAGAACCAGTTTCTGCTCAAGTACGACTGGAACTGAAAGTGTTTTATCCCCTAGATTTCCAATGATTTAAGGAGAACTGTCAATGAGCATCTACATTGAAAACTTTGATGATGCATTGTCTTCAGATGAGCGAATCGCTGAGGTACGCGAGCAACTCGAAGAGGCCGGCGTCAAGTATGTTCTGTCAACCTGGATTGATCTATTCGGCATTCCAAAGACAAAACCGGTGCCAATGAGTGATTTTTACGAGTTGTGTAAGGGAAGAGGCCCACAATTCGCGGTCCATTCAATCTCCTACGTGCCGGAACTCACACCTGCTGATTCCGACCAAATTATGGTTCCCGACCTGAATTCAGTGTACATCTGCCCCTGGGATAAAAGCATGGCCATCATCTTTGCTGATTTGTTTTGGGAAGGCAGGCCGTATGATCATTGCCCAAGACAGGCACTGAGACGCGCAATTCGCGATGCGGAGCAAGCCGGTTATGTCGGCTATGCCGGTGTTGAGCCGGAATTTATCGCCATGCGCTACGATGAGAACGGCAATCCAGTCAAAGCTATCGACAATGATCCGCAAAATGGTATACGCCCAAGACGACAAGCATTTGGTTACGATGTCGAATTTTCACTGGATTCGATGCACTTTCTGGGTGAAATGATTGACATTCTGGAAGACCTTGGCTGGAATCTGCATGACGTGGTAGCTGAAGGTGCTTACTCGCAGTTTGAACTTGATTTTCACTATACCACACTGCTTGAAATGGCAGACCGGCTGGTATTCTTGCGCGTACTGCTCAAGGAAATCGCCAAGAAACACGATATGTTCATCACCTTCATGCCGAAACCAACTACCGGTGACTGGCGCTCAGGCGCACACATTAATTTTTCAATGCAGTCTGTAGATAACCCTGGAGTTAACCTCTTTGGGTCCAACGAAACGGGTTGGCAGGATAAGGCGCTTCATGCTGTTGGCGGGCTCATGACTCACTCAGAGGCTCTAACCGCAATCACGTGCAGCACTGTCAATTCCTACAATGGACTGGTACCGCGAGTTGGCGGTTTCGAGGGAGGAACAGTGACCTGGGCACCAACCAATATTACCTACGGTCACAACAATCGATCAGCGCAATTTCGTTTACCACAGAACCGCTTCTGTATTGAGAATCGTGCAGCCGATATGTGCATGAACAGCTATCTTGGACTTGCCATGACTGTTAAGGCTGCTGTCAAGGGCATCGTCAATCAAATTGATCCCGGAGCTGCGACCGACCGAGACCTCTATCAAATGAGCGAAGCCGAACTCGACGAAGCCGGTGTTCGCCGATTGCCTAGAAACTTGAGTGCCGCAATTGAGGCTCTTCAAAACGACGATCTGGCATGTGAAGTGATGGGGGCACGTATGCGTGATTCATATATCGCTTATAAGGTCGATGAGTGGGAGCGATACCATCAAACCGTTACCGACTGGGAAGTTCAGGAATACCTGCGACTCTATTGATTCGAGTAGTATGAGCAGCAGGTTTGCTGCACAAATGAGAATAATTTGAGTTCAGGTCGTGCAGTAATTATTGAAATGATTGCATTTGTTTCTGACTGATTGTAAACATCGTGCGACCTGGTCCTTGACCTGCTAATCACAGGCCGAGGAATTGCTGGCACTTTTTTGAATTAATGCCGTACTCCGATTGGAACCATCAATTTCATGGTCAAAGTTGCATGCATCGGATAGTAGTGAGCACTCAGGGAGCCAAATGTAAGTATTGGAATGGATGAACTAGACCCAACGAACTGAATTGAAACAACGAAATCGATGGCAGCCGACTACGAAATTTTCAACTTAGGCAATTTTGAACTTCAATCAGGCACTAACCTGATAGACGCAAAACTCGCTTACAAGACTTATGGTGAATTAAATCAGGATGGAAGTAATGTCGTAGTGCTTCCAACCTTTTACACTGGAAGTCACATGCGCAATGAAGGCTTCTTTGGGTCAGGTCGTGCAATTGATCCGGCCAGACACTTTGTCGTTTCGGTCAACATGTTTGGTAATGGAATTTCGTCGTCACCCAGTAATTCTCAGCATCCTCAGCACGGAGTGGACTTTCCTCAAATTACTCTATTTGACAACATAAAAGCACAATATCGATTGCTAACCGAAAAACTCTGCGTTCGACAAATTGCCCTGGTCACCGGCTGGTCAATGGCGGGTTGTCAGTCCTTTCAGTGGGGTGCCCAGTACCCGAATTTTGTCAGTTCAATTTTGCCGTTTTGCGCATCAGCCAAAACCTCAGAGCACAATATCGTATTTTTGGAAGGAGTTAAGGCTGCACTAACTGCTGATTCAGTCTACAACAATGGCAACTACCAAAGTCAACCCACCAAAGGTCTCAAAGCATTTGGTCGCGTTTATGCTGGTTGGGCTTATTCACAGACATTCTATAGAGAACAAATGTACCAGCAACTGGGTTTTAACTCAGTTGAAGAATTGCTGCAGGACTGGGAAAGAGATCATCTTGACTGGGATGCAAACGATTTACTCTGTAAACTGAAAACCTGGCAGCTCGGTGATATCAGTGCACAGCCAGCCTATGGCGGAAACTTTGTGGCAGCGTTAAACGCGATTCAGTCGAAAACCATTGTCATTGTCTGCGACAGCGATCTTTATTTTCGTCCCGAAGACAATCAATTTGAAATCGAGCATATTAGGAATGGGGAACTTCGAATATACGAATCCCCCTGGGGCCATCTGGTGCCTTCCCCTGGATGCGTTCCTGAATTTGAACGATACCTCGATCAGGCGATTTCAGAACTGCTCGATTGACTTGGCGCACTAAGCTGAACGGGAAATCCGCTCACTCGTCACCATCTAATTCTGCGGGCTTTCGAAAATGTTGAATCTTTGATTCGACACGCGGATTTATAGTCTGATATTGTTGATTAGCCAGGAATTTTCCGTCAAATCTAATTGGAATGAATCTTGCAAAGTTTATGAAAGCAACATTCACTCATCAATCTAATTCTATTTATTCCTCTGAGAATCTTGGCTTTTCTAAGTACTGCTCAAATCGCCACAAAGAAGAGACTCGTTTATCGAAAGTCTGAGTCTGAGGTAGTCGATAGTGACCTTGAGCACTTTGGCCGAACTATCGCGAATTGATTCGCCGTGTCAGTGACTACAATCCGATTTCAAAACTGAACAGCGCTATGCGTTAGTTTCACCTAGATGTGAGGTTCAGACAAACTCTCCTGCACCTACTTTATGAGTCGTCTCACTATGGGATCACTCAGATGAAAACCGAAATGACGAATCGGGAACAATTGTCGAAATCGCGTGCTTATATACAATTTGTGTCACACCTGCTCTCAATTGAATGACAAATCGATCAAAAGATTCAATATGGCCTTGGAGCTTAATTCCGTTTACTAAGTAAATTGACACTTTCGTGTTCTGTTTTCGAAGCTCGTTCAAAAACGGTTCTTGAAGCAACGATCCCTTTTGCTGATTGCTCATGAATTTTCCAACCTGTTATGTTTACAGTCATGTGTCATTTATTATTTATTATTTTTGCTTTGGTAATCGGGTAATGATATTACATTTGTTTCGAATAAAGAAATTTTCAGGTTTACCGAGGGTTTTGCGTTAGCAACAATTTTAGGGTCAGAAAATTCTGTCACGGGGAAAAAATCGGTCAATTTCGCGAAACAAAATCCCGCCCGCCGCTGATTTCCGAGTCATCAAGGCGCCCAGTGCCGCGAAAACCGCCATTGCCGGCGACGCGGGCGAATTGCAGCCGCGCCGAATCTGCCGCACCCGCAGCATCGTGTTCGATCTGGGTTTTCCGCGACCCGGGAACCGGGGCGCCAGTCAGGCCGCCAGCGAGGACGCCCAGCTGCGCATCTTTTCCGGCTGTCCGGCCTTGACCGCCACACACGCCCGCGCCAGCATCACCGCATAGCCAACGGTGAACTTCAGCGTCAGGCGCGCTTTGCCGCGCAGGAAATGATCGTGCGCCAGATGCGCCTGATCGACTCTTGAATAAATCCGCTCCATCGCCGACCTCTGATCGTAATGCCGCCGCCACTTGTATGAATTCGGCGGCAAAGGGCCGTAATTGCGAAGATGATCCGGGTCCATCTTCACCCGCACCACCCGGCTCTTCGACCCCGGTTTCACCTGACCCATGCGGTAACAGGCCGCCTGGCCTTTACAGGTGAAATCATAACTGGCCGCCGGACAGGCCCACTTGAGCGTGCCGCGCTTCTGCTCCCGTCCCTGATAATGCATCCGTCGAAGTTCCCGGCTCTCAGGACACTGACAGTACAGATTGCCGTTCTCCGTGCGAAGGATCGCATCCACCTTCGACTCATCCAGCGGCCGGGTCGGCACTTTGAGCTGTTCCGGATGCAGATTGGCGTCCTGCCACAGCCTGCGCGTGTCAATCACCCCTACAATGCCGTTCTCAAAAAGGCGCTTTCGAATCTGATTGCTGTCTGCGTATTCTACTTAATCCGAACGCCGAATAAAGTTATCCGAACATGGAATAAACAGTTATCTGAACGCGGCACCTGTTTTCGGAACCGGCAGTGTCTTTCTCAGTGTCTTTTTCAGTCTCTTATTTAACGATGAAACACCTCCCGATGTCAAGTCAGAATCAGCGTTCAATATGCCAAGGAGCGTAAATAAGTCGGTTGGCAACCCTGTTAAAAAACCCGTAGGCAAGCGTGCCTGCACGCTTGAACTTGCCGTAGGGAATTTTTCACAGGGTTGGTAATGGACTTATTATGCGGGGCCTGGCTCATGCGTCGCCGCCGGTTCCAGTGCGTTTCGTTTTCTCATCGACTCGCCCTGCAGCGCAATGCGGTGGGCATTGTGAATCAGCCGGTCCAAGATGGCATCGGCCAGCGTCGGGTCGCCGATGGCTGAATGCCAGCTGTCGACCGGCAGCTGGCTGACCATGGCGACCGAGCGGCGTCCGTAGCGCACATCCATCAGTTCCATCAGGTCGCGCCGGTCGGCCGCCGTCAGCGGCTGCAGGCCCCAGTCGTCGATGATCACCAGCGACACCTGGCCGAGGCGCTGGATGAACTGATGATACGAACCGGTGGCTCTGGCCTGGTCGAACTGCGACAGCAGCGACGGCAGACGCAGGTAGCGCACGTCGTGATTGAGCAGGCACGCCGAGCGTCCGAGTGCGCAGGCCACATGCGATTTTCCCGAACCGCACGGTCCGGTGATCAGCAGGTTCTGGGCTTTTTCGATCCAGCCGCAATGGCCCAGCTCGGCGATCTGCTGGCGGCTGAGGCCGCGCGACGCGCGGTAGTCAATGTCGTCGAGGCTTGCGGCGAGGCGGAAACCGGCGCCTTTGATCAGCCGCTGCAGGCGGCGCTGATGTCGGCACTGCAGTTCGTGATCGACCAGCAGACCCAGCCGTTCAGTGAACCCGAGATCCTCATAAGTGCCGGGCTGCTCAAGCTGGTGTTCCAGCGCCTGCGACATCGATCCCAGCGACAGCTTCCTCAGATTGGTCAGTACCTGTCTGTTCATCATGCACCCCTCACTTGAACTGGTCTGCGCCGCGCAGGTTTTCGTGATCCTGCGGCAGCTGCAGATCCAGCTCGGCGGACTGGCATCGCAGGTCGGCGCCATTTGTCAGAATCTCCCGAATCTGTGCGAGACGGCTCAGTCCCTGCTGGTTGGCGATGCGGCAGGCCGCATTGAGGCGCACATTGTCGTATTCGCGGCTCAGCGACAGCAGCCCCAGCGCCTTGCGGCTGACCTGCTGGACATGCCGCGCCTCGCTGATTCTTGCCTGCACGAACGCGCGGCAGTCCTCGCCCACCTCGGCGGCCCAGCCCTCGATGCGCTCGGCCGTCCATTTGTGCATGAACTCATGCGCCCTGGGCATGTGCGAATCCACAGTCGAGTGCCCATGCTGCGGCTGTCTGACATGCATGCACACCTGCCGGCCCTTGAAAAACACCGTCACCACATCGGCATCGGCGCGGATCTCAACCGCTTTGCCGACCAGCTCGTGGGGCACCGAATACCAGTGCCGGGCATACTGGACGTGATAGTCGCAACCGACTTTTGCGGTTCTGATGTCAAGTGCATGAAACGGTGCCAGCGGCAGCGGCCGCAGAGCCGGCCGGTCAACCGACTCGAAGATCTCCCGGCGGCTGCCCGGACGATCCGAAAACGGCCGCTCGTTGAGCTGCTCGATCCGGCCGCGGACCGCCTGGTTCAGCTGCGAAAGTCTCTCGAAGCGCTGATTGCGAAGCGGCGCCAGAACCCACCGCTGAACCTGCTGCACCGCATTTTCCACAATCGCCTTGTCCTTTGGACGATACGGCCGCGCCGGCATCACCGCCACATCGTAGTGTGCCGCCCACTGCTGGTAGACGCCGTTGGCATCCGGATCGTAACGGCAGGCTTTGCTGACCGCACTTTTCAGGTTGTCCGGCACGATCAGGTTCGGCGCCCCGCCAAAATATTCCAGCATCTGCGTGTTGCACGCAAGCCAGTCCTCAAGACCCTGCGTCCACGCCGCACGCGCATAGGTGTAATGCGACACCCCCAGCGCACCGACGAAAATCTGCGCCCTGCGCACGCCAACCGCAGCAGTCAGGCCCGAGTAATCCACATAGGCCATGTCGCCCGGCACATGATCCATGCGCATCGAGCGCCGCCCCTCTTTCGCCCATGCATTGTAGCAGCGGCAGAACCAGGCGTAGCTGTGGGCGTAGCCCTGCCGTTCGCAAAGCTCCTGCCACAAAAGCTTCAACGTCACCGACTTCAGACCCAGCTGACCGCGCACCCAGGCATAATCCACCTCATCGGCGCGCCCGGCGCACCCGGACCTCGGATATAAAATCCGCATCAGCTCAGCCTCATCCATGCCCTCGGCCTGCGGCCAGCTCACACCGGCCCGCCGGGCCTGGGCCAGCACGTTGTGAACCGTCGCGGTACCCGCATCAAGCACCTCGGCAATGCGCCGCATCGGCCAGCCGTTTTCGTGATGCAGCCTGAGTATCTGTTTATGTTTTCTCATCGGAATTCTCCTTCTCGTCATCTGACGCCTCCCTGACTTCAATCGCCACTTAAAACTGCGATTGATACGAAAAACGCCTGCAATAGTCAAATTGCACTGACAGAAACCGCCGCCGAAAAACCGACCTCCAGCATCCTGCAGATCAGCCGTACTGCGCGTTCGGATTAGGTTTATTCCGCGTTCGGATAAGTGTTTACTACGCGTTCGGATAAGTGTTTATTACGCACTGTCCAGCCCCCGGTCGGCCACGAAACTCCTGCACCGGTCAAAGAACCACAGCTTCTCATGCTCTTCAATCAACCCCTCGCAGTGACGGTATTCGGACTCGCGGGCCGTTTCCAGCCGGAATCGAATCGGCAGTTCGTAAACCACGTCCCCGTGGGTGTGTAACGTGTAGCCATGCCATTTCTTGGTTTTTCTGATTTCCCGGCCGTTCTGATCAGTCCCGTACTGCTCGTGCACGCCCCAGCTGGCATCCGGATCAGAGGTGGGATGTCGGCCGGTGGTTTTGTCGATTGCCTTATGCTTGAGCTGCCGGCCGGTCGAATGCGATTCGACGGCTTTGCCGTCGTAGCCGACACTTTTTCCAAAGTCCGGCAGCAGTGCCGCGATCTCATCAACCTGCGCCTCAAACACCCGCATCAGCGCACCGGTGCCGCGTTCAATCTCGGTCAGCAGTCGGATGAACCGGCAAAAGGCCGAATCACTCGGCACCGCATAACCGTCAAAGGCCGGGTCGGTGTGAAACCCACGCCGCATCGGAAAGCCCAGCACATGCATCAGCGCGGGGTTGCGTTTCAGCTCCCGGACGAATCCGGACACGCTGCGGTGCTGCAGAATGTCGATCGCGAACACGGCATTGAGCATCGCTTCGATGGGCCAGTCCCGCCGGCCTCTGCCTTTGCGGCGGATGAGAATCTCATTGATGAGCTCTGAGAAGTCGAGCTGTTCGAGCAGTGCGGTCAGGTTTTTCAGCTCACAATTGTCTGCAGAGTCAGACGCGAAAAGGTCATAATTGATGAGTGCCATGCGTGAATCTCCCGTGGGTTGGTTTTTGTTTCTTTTATGGAGTCAATTATACACGATTGGGATTCGCTCATGGCATTATTTGTCAATTAAAACAAATCATTAGATGATTTTCGTTGGATTCGGCCAGGTGCCCGCAGAGGGCCCGGTGGCGCGCTGAACGGTTGGGGTGGAAATTGGCGATTTTGCCCTGACAGGCCACAAATGACGCCTGATCTAAGGGTTTTGTGGGGTAAACGAAAATTCAGACCCGCTGAATCGCGCGTCAATTCAATGGGTTACCGATCTAAAAATTCCCTCTTTACCGGGGTGCGATTGAAAGTGATGCGGAAATCGAATCAGTTCGTCAAACAGCTTTCCGTCTGCTGCCTGCCCAATATTCATCCCACTGATCGTTGGCACGGCACAGCCGAAGCGAGAGCATGCCGTCAATGTTGTCACCACTCCACCAGGCTCCCGGCCGCTTGAGACGGGCCTGAACGACATGGCGATGGGAGCTCTCGATCTGCCCGGAGCCGATTGGCAGTTCCCTCTCAGCGGCGCCTTTGTAGTCCACCTGATCCAAGCGATTGCGCAGATACCGATGAGCCCTTCGCACCGGCGCATCCTTCTCGGCAACCGAAGGCGCCTCGACATGCGCCATCAGCGCCTCGACCACCTGCAACGCCTGATTGTCCTTCAGTCTTTGTTTCTGCTGCGTCAGCCAGTCGTCCGCCGCATCCGGCGCACAGCTCGGCGCCGCATCTGACAGATATTCGCACAGGTGCATGAAATCCACCAGATAGCTGCCATTGCTGCCAAACTTATCTTCCACCTGGCTGTAAATCCATGCGGCCCCATCGCCAACCGCATGCAGCTGCGTCCGACAGCCGAAACCGGCACGCCGGGCACAATCATACAACTGCCGCCCGGTCTGTTCGACACCGCCTGAGAAATTCCCCCCATAGTGAACCTGGACGCGCTTGTGCTCATGCGCAGTCACAAGTCGAATCTCCTTCCAACTCAATGACTTGCCCCTGCGCCTGTCGGATGCGGCCGAATCCGAAACCACCACCGGTACCATGCTCCCGTCGGTCTGCGCAATCACCTGCCCGACACCGTCGCACTGTGGCCATTCGCAATCCAACTCCTGCTGCTCATGCATCACCTTGCCGTGCCGCTCGGTCACCGCCCGAACCGCACTGACCGGCACCTCAACTCCGTAATGATCCCATAACCTCTTCTGTGCCTGGGCGAACGGCAATTCGGCACCGAAATCCGTGACCGCCCGCTGCAGCCGCATCGACATGCCGCGGCACGACAGCTTCGCCTGCTCTGAGAATCCGCGCACCAGCCGGCTGCCCCTGCGAAACAGCCTTTCTTCGACTGCTATGACCCCGACCGTGCTGCGCCACCAGAGTTTTTTTTACCGGCGCGGCGCAACTCCGGGTCCGCCGCCATCGCCGCCTCCGTATGACGACTCCGCTTCTCAGCCCAACCGCCAAGCACCTTCCTGTTCAGCTCGCGCCCCCGCTCGACAATCCGATCTTCCGCATCGTCAGCTGTCTCAATCGCATCGTCTTCATCCGCTGCAATCTGCAGCATCTCTTCAACACAATCACGCAACTCGGGATTCATATTGAGAATCTTCAGCAACTTCTCATCTCTCTCAGAATGCGATGAATTCATCGAATCTCCTCTCGGCATCAATCAAAAATGGCTTCCTATATTTTATTTGACGCATCACTTTCAATCACACCCGGTTTACCGTCAGCAAATCTAGCTATGGTTCCATGGTTTAGTCATTATTTTCAATTAACGTAAAAGGCCGTTCGATCGGCTTGGCTGCGTGCGGTCTCCTGCTACGGTGGGGTGCGTTTTACGACTGGGCATTGTGAAGGACCAGCGATCATAGCGAGCAACTCCTGCCAGTTTTTAAAGTGCAGATAACAGTGCGTTAGTAATTTTTGAGAAGTACTAAGGATCGTAGATTGTTCAATCGAACATTTCTAGATTTCAGATAAGGCGTCGATTGGAATTTCGATCTGTGCTGAAGGAGGCTGATAGGCATCAGTCTACGCTCGGCTAGACATGTTTGTCGCCATTTTGGACTCAGGGTTCGGTGCGAAATTATCTCGCACCGATAAATTCTCAGATTTTTACTGGTGAGTTGAGTAAACTAAATTATTTGCTGCCATTGAAAGCGGCAAATTGACAGGAGACAGAGCAACAATGGAATACAGAACGCTTGGACGTACAGGTGTCCAGGTTTCCAGTTTGTGTCTTGGCACGGACAATTTTGCAGACCCGACGCCAGAAAAAGAAGCGACGCGAATCCTCGATATGGCACTAGATGCCGGTATTAATCTGGTTGATACCGGCGATATTTATGCGGACGGTGAAGGGGAAAAAATTATCGGACGCGCACTCAAAGCAAATGGCCGCAGACATCAGACCCTGATCGCGACTAAGGTTGATCATGGCAGACGACGCCCTGGGTACTCTCTGGACGAGCCGTCGCTTTACCAGCCAAACGATTATGGTCACTCTCGCCTGCACATCATTCGCGCCTGCGAAAATTCCCTTCAGAGACTGCAAACCGACTACATCGATTTGTACCAGCTTCACCGCCCCTCTCCTGACATCCCTTGGGATGAACAATTGGGAGCGCTTACAGATCTTGTCCGACAGGGCAAGGTTCGCTACATCGGGTGTTCAACGCATCCAGCATGGAGCGTAATGGAAGCGATCATGGTTAGTGAGTTGAAGGGATACGCTCGTTTTGTATCTGAACAGCCGCCCTACAATTTGCTGGACCGCAGAATAGAGAATGAACTAATCCCACTTTGTCAGAGTCATGGATTGGGTTTGATCGCATGGGCACCCATGGCGATGGGAGTATTGGCTGGCCGATACTCGTCGGCTTCTTCCTACCCCGAAAATTCCAGAGCGGCATTAAGAGGTGGATTCTACGCTGATCGCGTCACTGAAAAGGGCATCGAAGTGGGCAATCGATTTACTGAAATTGCACAGCAACTAGGTTTAACGCCTGCTCAGCTGGCGATTCTGTGGGTTAAAGATCAACCGGGAATCACCGCGCCGCTGATTGGTCCGAGAACAGTTGAACAGCTAGTCAGCCTGATACCTGTAAAAGACATGAGCTTGGACGATCAGACGCGAGCCGAATGTGATGCACTTGTGCCCGAGGGAAGCGTTGTTGCCGATTTTCACAATACAGCAAACTGGATGAAGATGAAAGTCAGCTGGGAAAAGCCAGCATGAAAATTTCAAAATTGGTGCACCCTGTCGCCCTGCAGACTGTGGGAAACCAGCTAGCAATTGCGCCAACAATTCAGGGACCGGCCTGCATCACAGGCTTTGCTCAGTATGTCGTTAATATTGATGATCCGTTTCCCGAAGGATTCACAGTCGGAGATATCTGGGGTGGTTCCATATTAAATCGCTGGCACAATAGAATGAATGTGGATTGTATGGGTCTACAATAAATTACAGATTTAACAGTTTCATTAACTACAAAACTACGAGGAGATGAGTGATATGAAAATCAAGCAGTTTTTTGTTGGTATTTCTGCTGCAGTGCTGATGGTTGCAGCCGGAGGAGTTGGCGCAGCCGACTTTACGTTGAAACTTGCACACAATGGCCCTGAGCAACATCCGTTTCAGGATGGAGCGGTAGCCTTCAAGGAGCAGCTCGAAGCAAGCTCCAATGGCGCCATTGAAGTGCAGATTTTTCCAGGTGAACAACTGGGCAGCGAAGAGGAAACCAGCCAAATGCTCAAACAAGGCACCTTGCATTGCGCAGTTGAAAGTGCCGGCGGTGGTCTGGCACCCTTTGTACCGGAAGCCGATCTATTCAATTTGCCATTTATTTTCAGCGACATTGACCATTTTTACCGAGTCGTGGACGGACCGATTGGAGACTCCGTTGCAAGTAAAGTTGAAATGGCGCTCGAATCTGATGTTCTCGGCTGGTGGTTTTCCGGCATCCGAAATGCCTGGAATGACACTCGCCCGGTAGTGACACCGGACGATCTGAAGGGATTGAAAATACGAGTGATGGGTAGCCCAGTTCTGATCGACACTTTCAATGCACTTGGTGCGCAGGCGACACCGATGTCATTCGGTGAAGTGTATACCAGTCTGCAGCAAGGTGTCATTGACGGCGCAGAAACTGATCATGTTGATCTCTTGGTCGAGAACTTCTACGAAGTTACAAAGTATGTTTCCCTGACCGGTCACATGTATCTTGCTGCAGCTTTAGTTTGCAGCGATAAGGCATTGGCTGAGCTACCATCTGACCTGCAGGCAAAAGTACGCGAAGCTGCGGCTGCGGCGACCGCAGTACAACGCGTAGCCATGGACAAAATGGCTGGCGACGCGCTAGCTTCATTGAAAGAAAAAGGAATTGAATTCAACGAAGTTGAACTTGCTGCATTTCAGGGTGCGGTTCAGTCGGTTTACGAAAAAAATGCCGATCGTGTCGGTGGCATGGAAATGATCCAGAAGGTTAGTGAGCAATAAACTCAGACATCCTGACCCCCAGCCAATTTCGAAGTGTACATGATTGCTGATTTGCGGGGTTGAAATCAGTCTGCCGCCAGTTCGTAAACGAGTTTCAGATTCGTTCCGGGATACACAGTTTCAGTCGCTGTCAATTCATCAAGCAGGGGTATCAGAGCCCGGTCTACGCAATTGCTGCCCAAGCCAAGAATCTGTACTTTCAGCAGCCCTTTGTCGTGATCTGGAATAATGTTCGCATCGGCATCAAACAACCGCTGCAGGGCCTTTCTCGGATTGGTTTTTTTACCCTGTGCACCGGCGACAGCCGGAATCATGCGGGTTTCCGCCCGATAGGCGATCATGCGAATGATGTCGATAAACAGCCGCTGTGATTTCGGCAGCACCTCAAGGCGCTCAGATGCTTCAAGCTGTCCAGCAAGGATGTGCTTGTCGGTCGCGTTTTTCTCAATGCGCACCTTCTCATGCTCGGCTTCAAGCTGCTCAATGTGCTCAGCGAGTTGCGCACACTGGTGTGCTTTGGCATCATCTTTGGCGAGTTTCGCGATTCGATTGCGCATCGTCGTGATGCGCCCCCACAGCTTGTTGACCTGCTTTTCAAGATTGCGCCTGCGTGGATTGACCACAACCGTGTCATCGTCCATCGGTGCCAATGCATGCGAGGTCAATGCGTCAACACTGAACTGATCGCGCATGTACTTGAAGAAATTCTCCTGCGACCAGCGCGAAAACATCAACGATGCCACCTGTTCAGTTGACAGCGTCGGATGGGTCGTGACAATCGCAACCTCGCGTCCACTGTCGAGCCGGCGCCGGATCTGGCGCACCGACAGGTCTTTGTCCAGCACGATGGATTTCTCAGCGAGCATCACCGTCTGTTGGTGACTCTGAGCCGGGCCATAGACCGTCACAACACTTTCGCAGTAATCCGCACCGTCCCACGCAGGTGCCTTGAAGTTCTTGTGCCAGTTCACACACGCAATGCCCTTGCGCGCCAGTCTGCGCATCATCTTCGGACTCCATCCCTCGCGATCAAACACCAAGGTCACCCAGGGCGCTTCGGTGCTGGCAGTGTCGGTCAAATCCGGCGCCTCGTCAGTCACTGCACCGATCGCCTGCAGTTCTTTGACCACAACGTGTTCCAGCGCCTTGACCATCCCGGGATCGTAATCCTGATGCAGACAAAGCAGTGGCTGGCCACCAAGCGTATTGACCCAGTAACTCGCAGCCGCAGGCAGACACAGTTTCTGGCGCGAAATGAACTTCTTCGCCAATCTGCCTTGACCACTGTAGACTTTCGTATGCCCGTCAACCAGCAACACCGCATCGTATTGACAGTCTTGCAGCAGCCATCGCTTCGACAGCGTCTGCTGCCACAGCAAAACCCGCTCAAAGTCTTTGCTGAACAAACGGATTTTGCTGCGCAGCGTTTTCACCTCAGGACAGCGGTCAAGTCCAAGAATCTGCCCCCATTCGCCCGGTGCGTCATAGCGCAGCTGTTCCGGATTCGATACCCGTGCCATCGCGATCAATGCCAGAAACGTTAACAACGACTGCGCACTGTAATAGCCGTTGGGCAATTGTATCGGTGCGGTATCGATGCCCTGTTCAATCAACATCGGCAAAGCACTGAGCACGCCGCCTCTTTGAACACTGTGAGCCGATTGATCAAAACTCGGCGCCGCCGCGTGTGGCGACCCGCTTGTCATCGCCAGCGTGCGACCGACAACATCGGTTGTCGCCCGCCCCATCGAAGCGTTGCGGTCGCGCACATTGCGCGCGCTGCGCTGGAGCGCTTTCGACTCGTCTGCACACGCGGTTGCAGATGCCGCAGATTCGATCTCAGCAACCGCAGGCTGTTTCGGCTGCCGCTTGTGCTTCGCAATCCGCCCGGCGCGGATGTGATAGGTCAGCGTGGCCACCGCAATGCCGATCTTCTGTGCCGTCTTGCTGGCACTGAAACCCTGGGCCAGCAGCGCTTCGGCTTCGTACTTGGTCTGGGCATCAATTGCAGTGCATCGTTTTTCCTTGCGCGGCATGAAAAATCCCGCACTGCCATGTTTGCGGTAGGTTTTGCAGTGTCCCATCAGCATGGCTCTTGAGATGCCCATCGCTTCGGTGATTCTGTTTGCCGGCAGACGACAGTCGACCCGCAATTCTGCAACGGTCAGGGCGCGCGTCTGTGCGTCGTTTGCATCGTGGCTTTTGAACGGCATCAGGTTGGAGAAGTAGGTCACCTTGTCATCTTCGAAGCTGACAGAGAAGCCGTTTGCGATCGGGGTGGTTTCCGGGGGGGGGGGGTGATTGGGATGTTCAGTTGCATTCTGGATTCCTGGAGTGTTGCTCAAAACCTTATTTATGTACATATTAATGTTAGCAGAAGACAAATCCAAATGCAAGCCAAATTTGGAGATAAATGACAAAATTATGACGATTATTCAACACCTTAATAAGATCGACTGATACAATCATCGGGCTAAGGGGTCAGGATGTCTGAAACTAGTCGATATTTACAGAATTTCTTTTCACCAATTAACGGAAAAGGGAGTGTACTCATCGAGTCACTCCCTTTCTGTTCAACCATACTGTCATCATGCGCCAGGTGACTAAAATTCGTAACCAGTGAGTCTCATGACCAAGGTTTTTCGCCATCTGCTTGAGATTGTGATTTGCTGTCTGCTGGCTGCGCTTACCGCGGTTGTGTTCAGCCAGGTCATTTCCCGATATTTTCTACAGGCACCGCTCTCTTGGTCAGAGGAGTTGGCACGATTCTTGTTGATGTGGCTGGCAATGCTGAGCGCAGCCTACGCGTTTCGAACAAGGTCCCACTTTGCCCTGCGAATTCTTGTCGAACGTCTGCCCACCGCCATTCGGCGACGCGTGTCTATTGCTGTGCACTTATCAGTCACAGCTTTTTTCTTACTGATCCTCTACCAAGGTGTGAAATATGTGCTGGGCGTTTCGGGGCACATTGCACCGGCACTGCAAATTCCAATGGAAATCCCCTATTCATCAATTGTCGTGGGAAGTGCTCTGATTGCATGGGAGTGTGCAAAATCCACGCTGCGAGAGCTTAAAGGACGCGGGCATCCAGGCGCTTCACTTCATTCGGATTCATAGTGGCTACTGTCGTTGTCATTGTTCTGTTTGTTGCACTGTTGACTTCAGTGCCAATTGCAGTCGCTCTGGGACTGGCATCTTTGGCCGGCTTGTTGTTGATTGCGCCAAATGGGCTGGTGCTGCTCCCCCAAAAAATACTGAGCGGTATGGACGCATTTACGCTACTTGCAATACCGCTATTCATCCTGGCAGGAACGATCATGGGACGCGGTGGCATTGCCAGACGCATCGTGAATCTCGCATTGATCTTTGTCGGTCGAATCAAAGGAGGACTGGGATTTGTAGTAATTCTGTCAACCATGTTTTTTTCAGGGGTCTGCGGTTCCGCAAGTGCTGATACAGCTGCCATTGGTTCCACAACTATGCCTGAAATGCTGCGGCGAAAGTATCCAAAACCCTTTGCAACTGCTCTGTTGGCTGCATCTGGAGCCACCGCATCAATCATTCCACCTTCCATTGATCTTATTATTATTGGCGTTGTAGCTGGCATCTCGATTGGCGGATTGTTTGCAGCTGGACTGTTGCCAGGCGTATTCAATGCCATAGCCCTAATGGCGTTGTGTTACTACTATGGTCGGCGCTTGGATTTGCCGCTTGCCGACTCAACAACTTGGACTGAAAAGCTTCAGATAGTTGCGGATGGAAGCCTGGCCGTGCTGATGCCGATAATCATACTGGGTGGCATATTGGGTGGCATTTTTACGCCGACCGAAGCTTCGGCAATTGCTGTAGTCTACGGCCTTGTTGTGTCCCTGTTCGCCTACAAGGAGTTGACTCTGAGGGACTTGCCGGAGGTGTTTTTGCAGGCCGCGCGGCTAACCGGAATGGTTATGCTGATTTTGGGAATGGCATCGGCATTTTCGTTTGTACTGGCATTTGAACGGATTCCACATGAGCTTGCTGCGCTTATAGTGCAATATGCGCATCACTGGATTGTCTATGTCATTTTTGTGAATATCGTGTTCTTCCTGCTTGGAATGATTATGGACGCACTACCGGCACTGATCATACTGATGCCTATTCTAGTTCCTGCTGGAGTTGCGCTTGGCATGGAACCGATTCATATCGGAATTTTCGTCGCTGCGAATGTCACAATTTCGCTGTTTACCCCACCGGTGGGAGTCTGTCTCTTTGTAGCGTGTGGGTTGAGCAAGTTGCCCATTGAAGCTGTAATCAAACCGCTGCTGCCCTTTCTTGCGGTGTTACTAGTGACTTTGATGACGATCAGTTACGTACCCGAAATAACTTTATTCATTCCGCGTTTACTAGGCTACGTTGCAGATGGCTAACCTCAACAGGAGACATTCACGAAATGAAACAGGAGAGAGAAATTTTTATTACCGAGGCCACCCGGGGACTCGGAGCGGCATTGACCAAAGCATTCGCAAATAAGGGCAGAAACATTGTGCTGAACTATCGCAGCCGAGCCACCGCCGATCTAACGGACTTTATTAACGTGAATTGAAAATAATGATAAATCCATGAAGCAAAATTTGGATCTACTGGTTTTCCCGTCATTCACTTGTGGTCGTTTGTGCGAGTGTTCAATACGGCATTGATAAACGTCATAATGCGGCTTAGGTGATTGTCATCGTCACAATTCGACCAGGTCACTCCGGACTGGTTGCGAATCCACGTCAGCTGGCGCTTGGCAATTCCACAGGTCTCTCTGATCGTCTCCTCGGCCATCTGTTCATAATTGAACTCACCCGAAAGGTACTGCCACATCTGCTGATACCCGACACAACGCATTGAGGGCAAAGATCTGTTGAAATGATCTGATCGATAAAGTCGCTCTGCCTCCAAAAGAAACCCATCTTCAAGCATCTGAAAAAATCGTTGCTTGATTTGCTGATTTTGCACCTCACGGTCAGAACGCGCGATTGCCATTTTTACAATCTGGTACGGTAATGGTTCGGCGCGGTTCGCCTGTTTCATCTCACTTGGACGGATGCCCGATGCCAAATACATCTCTAGCAATCGTAATATGCGCTGCGAGTCATTGAGTTGAACCTCGTGGGCAGAATCCGGGTCGAATTCCATCAATTTGTGGTGCAGGTGTGCCCACCCTTTTGTATCGGCTTCTGCCAGTAGTTCCAGCCGAATTTCCTCCGATCGCTTCGGCAAATCAGAAAGTCCGAATTCCAACGCTCGAAAGTAGAACGAAGTGCCGCCAACCAGAAACGGAATTCTCCCTATCTCGATTGATTTTTCAATTTCAGCAATCGCATCTCTTCGAAACTGCCCAGCTGAATAGCGCTCCCAAGGACTGCGGATATTAATCAGCTTATGAGGTACTCTATCCAGAATCTCGCAGGTCGGCTTTGCAGTGCCAATATCCATCCCTTGGTAAACTTGACCTGAATCGACGCTGATAACATCAATCGGAAATTGATCAGCAATTTCCACTGCCAACTGTGTTTTGCCCGTCGCAGTCGGGCCCATGAGAAAGAAAACCAGTGGTGTTGAATCCATATGCCTGCAGGCATCAAATGGAAGAAGTATTACCGCCCACGATAAAACAGCCGGTCAAGCTCTTTCATCGTTATCTGATTCCAAGTCGGTCGACCATGACTGCAGTAGCCTGAGTGCTCGGTAACTTCCATCTGCCGCAACAACGCGTCCATCTCTTGAATCGACAACTGCTGATTTGCGCGAATTGAGCTGTGACAGGCAACAGTCGCGAGCAGTTCATTTCGTACATGTTCCACTCGATTGGTGCTGCCGTGTTCGATCAAATCAGAAATCACATCGCGGATTAGTTTTTCAATATCGCAATCTTTGAGAATTCTGGGAATGGAGCGAATGGAAATTGCAGTGTCGCTGGCAAGCGAAACATCAAAGCCCAAATCCGCCAGTAACTCCTGATTAGTGATCGCAATCTCCGCCTCTAATGAAGAGACTTTGATCACATGGGGTACGATGACTGTCTGTACCTGCAGTTTGGCATTCTCATATTCCGCTTTGAGTCTTTCGTAATTCAACCTTTCGTGCGCCGCGTGCATATCTACGATGACCAGACCTTCCTTGTTTTCTGCAAGCACATACGCGCCGCCCAGTTGAGCTATCGCAAATCCAAGCGGAGGAACGACAGAAGGCGAATCCTGATCGATTGGCTCGCTATGTCTGGGCATCTGTTTCTGAGTTTCGCTGTTATCCGTTGCCCAAATGGTCTCAACCGGCAACCTCATCGTATTCTGCTGCCGGTCTGGAAAACCGGCAGTGTTCGGCAACTCAACCGAATCCAACGCTGAACGAGACATCCTGCGAGTACCCGGCTGATCACCTGAAAGCGCATTTCTGACAGCTCGTAAAATAAACCAGTAAATTTCACGCGGTTGCTTGAATCGCACCTCCGATTTTGTCGGATGGACATTGACATCTGCCAATTCCGGATTGAAATTCAGGTACAGTGCAAAGATTGGAAATCGACCGGAGTCGAATAGCACATCCATGTATGCCTGCTTAATTCCATGTGCAAGCCTTCGGTCTCTGATTCCGCGTCCATTTACAAACAGAAACTGAAGATTGGGCTGCGAACGCGTGTAGTCTGGTGGAGCAATCCATCCAGCGGCGCAAATGCCATTCTCTTCAAACTCTACAGAAATGGAGTTATCGGCCATATGAGAATCGAATACAGTCCTGAGCCGTGATTTCAGTTCACCTTCTGAAGATGCTGCAGGATATCGGTCGACCTGCCGACCGTTATGCTGCAATCGAATGTCAATCTCCATTCGGCTGAGCGCCATCTGCTTGATTAACTTGCGAAGATGAGAAAATTCTGTTGATGCGGTTCGCAAGAACTTTCTTCTGGCCGGAACATTGAAAAACAGATCCTGCACCTCGATCTCGGTACCAACGGGATGCTGTGCCGGTTCCGGTTCAGAAATGACGCCACCGCCATCGCAGGATATCTTCCAGCCATGTGAATCATGCGCGGTTCGACTAACCATAGACATTCTTGATACTGAAGCGATACTCGGCAGTGCTTCGCCGCGAAATCCCAGCGTCTCTATTCTTTCCAAACTATCAAAATCTGCGAGTTTGCTTGTTGCGTGTCGCGTCAATGCCAGATTTAATTCATCACGAGGAATTCCGATTCCATCATCTCGAACCAAGATGCTCTGTATTCCGCCAGAATGCACTTCAATTTCGATTTTCCGCGCACCCGCATCAATACTGTTTTCGATCAACTCTTTGAGTACCGAAGCCGGGCGTTCAACAACTTCACCAGCTGCGATCTTATCGATGACGCGATCATCCAGCCGACGAATCCTCGACCTTGACTCCGTCAAAGTCTGATCATGTGATGCGAGTTCCGCTACTGAATGCTCGACGTTCTCCATCTTTCCTGTCCCCACGGGTATTTCTTGGCATACTGGACGACGCCAGTTGCTATCTCTTTAACAATTTTTTTCTGATAAGATTTCTTGTTCAGACTGCGTTCCTCTTTCGGGTTGGAGATAAATCCAACTTCAACCAGTATAGACGGAATGTTTGGTGCTTTGAGTACCGCAAATCCCGCCTGTTCCACACCGTGTCCGTGCAATCTGCCAACTCTCGATAGTCGTGTGCGTACCATCGAACCCAACGCGACACTGCGGCCAATCTGGCCCTGATACGAAAGATCTACAACTGTTTCAGCGACATCACGGTCTTTTTGAGATAAGTTTTCACCAGCGACGAAGTCAGCGGAGTTTTCTTTCTGCGCCAGTACTCGTGCCCGTTCGCTGGTTGCACCGCGCTGGGAAAGTGCGAACACTGAAATTCCATTAGCACTTCGCTTGGTAAAGGCATCCGCATGAATCGATACGAATAAATCTGCATTCAGATCGGCAGCAATTTTCCTTCGTTTTCTGAGCGGAATGTAATAGTCACCTTTACGGGTCAGTTCCGCGCGAATACCCTTTACTCTGTTCAATTCTTTTTTCAATTGTTTTGCAATTTTTAATACCAGATGCTTTTCTAGGGTTTTCGCGGCGCCAACTGCACCAGGGTCTTCTCCACCGTGACCGGCATCGATAACCACAATAAACTCATCATTGACTTTCTTGGGCTTTGATTTCTGCGTTTTCGCAAGATTTGCATATAGATCAAGAACCAGTCGGTCTCCATAATTCTCAATGGGTATCAGAGTAAAGTGCTCAGCGCGTACCGTACCTTTCAAATCAATCACAAAACGAATATGGTCGTCGTGCTTCCCGGTCCGAATTTTTGATACCCGATTGCCCAGTTCATCACTCTTGGGCAACTGACCGGTAAATTTTGAGTCTGGAATATCAATAGCGATTCGATTTGGGTTTTTCAGCTCTAATAATTTGTAATCAACAGGACCACTAAGGTCGAAAACAATGCGGGTTCGATCTGGTGAATTCCAGACTCGAATATCGTTGATATTCGCCGCAAACGCATTGAAACCAGATAGCAGCAGTAAAAGCGCAGCAGACGCAGATAACAGAAAACGATTTTTATTCATCCGCAACCGTAGACATCTTTAATGATTTCGCTTCTTCGATCATGCAAATATTGCGGGAAGAACCAGCACCAGTTAACTGGATGCGGATATCTGGCGGTGGGATCACATCAAACCCGCGATTTGGCCATTCGATCAACCAGACACAGTCGGTGTCCTGAAAGTCCTCTATCCCTATGAGCAGCAACTCTGCTGGATTCTCAATACGGTATAGATCTACATGCAAGACATCCATTCCACTCGCTGAAATATAAGGTTTCAGAATTGAAAATGTCGGACTGAGCACAGTGTCATCGACTTTCAGTTCCTGACAGATCTTTTGAATCAGGGTTGTCTTGCCAGCCCCCAGGCCACCTTCGAAATACACGACACAGCCAGGGAAAATCAACTTTGCAATTTCGCGTCCGACACTTTCCATCTCATCTAGCGAAACAGCTGCTTGATTCCAGGTTGCGGACTTAACTCTTGGCTGTGCCTGCACCGTCAATTGCCCTCGCTAGGTTGGTACGAATTCCTGGCAGCAAATCCGTCGCAATCATTCCAATTTCTCCAGCTTCAGCGGCACTGTCATCTCCCGCCTTTGCGTGCAGCCATACACCCAGACAGGCCGATTCTTCCGCTGTCAGACCCTGTGCCCGAAGTGCACAAATCACTCCAGTCAGAACATCGCCCATCCCACCGGTTGCCATTCCGGGATTACCCTGGTCGCATATCCACAATCGCTGACCTCCGGCTACGATTGTGCCGGAGCCCTTTAGCACACAGATACCGCCATACTTTTCAACAATCCGTTCAGCTGAGCCAATACGGTCCTTTTGCACTTCTCGGATGGATATACCCAAAAGTCGACCTGCTTCTCCTGGATGTGGTGTCAGAATCCAGTCAACTCGACTTCGAGGATTCTGTGCCAGTAAATTGAGAGCGTCTGCATCCACTACCAGCGGTAAATCAGCGACCGATGCGATGTTCCACATAGTCTGCGACCACTCATCCTGTCCGAGCCCGGGACCAATTCCGATCACTCCGTACCTATGCAGCATCAATTCAATCTCTTCAGCCTGATTGACTGGAAATCCGCGAACTTCTGGAACAACGGAAGCTATCAATTCTGCACAACCGGACGGCGATGCAACAGAAACCAACCCCGCACCTGCGCGACAGGCGGCTTGCGCTGCCATCACAGCCGCCCCCTGCATGGTGTTGTTACCACCGATAACGAGAATACGGCCGAAACTGCCTTTATGTGAATCGGCCTGACGCTTGAGCTTTTGGACGGCGAGTGAATCCAGATCAATCAATGCGGCAGTCTCCCCAATGCGCGCATACGCTTCTTGCGGAATTCCTAATGTATCGATTTCCAATTTTCCTCGATGATCTTTCCCATCACCGCTAACCAATCCCAATTTTGTCGATATGAACGTTGCGGTTACATCAGCATGGATCGCAGTGCCGCGAACCGTTCCAGAATCGCCATCCAGACCGGACGGAATGTCCAGTGCCAGTACCGGTTTACCACTCGAATTGATCGAATCAATGATGGAGTGAAGCCGCCCTTCGATGTCACGGGTCAGACCACTTCCGAACAAGGCATCGACCACCAAGTCGCAATCTTCAAAACCAATTCCGTCATCAAGATTTTCCACTTCGCCATCCAAATCGAGGTAGCCATTGCTTGCTTTTTTTGCGTCAGGAGTAGCTGGGCTACCCAACTGATAGACTCGGGTGGAAATACCAGACTGTAAAGCTGCAGTCGCTAGAATGTATCCATCACCCCCGTTGTTCCCACATCCGCAAATGACCGAAATTCGCTCGCAATTTGGCCAGTGTTTTTGCAATGTATGGAACGCGCCCCGCCCTGCGCGTGTCATCAATTCAAAGCCTGGGGTGCCAAACTTCTCAATAACCAGGCGATCAAGATCCTTAGACTGTTGGCAGGTGTGAATAGGGTGTGGGGACACAGATTAGCAGGAACAACTACTAAATTCAGAACGCTTAAATTACTGTTAAATTCAATGAGGGAATTATAACATCTCCTGACTTTCAACATTCATGGTCGATCATTGACCAGCTATAGAAAGATTTACATAACAAATTGTTTTAATTTATCTATTTTTATGCTTGCGAGCCAATCAAGCAACGTCGGATGAATTTTTTACAATCTGCTGAATCGGTGCGTTCAAGCTAGCTAATTTCAGTGGCATCGTAAACTATAGGCTACCATCTAAGTCCCTGAATTGAAAAAACCGAAACTGGAAATCACGCACTAATACTTCGGTCTTTGAACGGTCACGACAGATCTGCCATAGTGAACGTTCTAATCGGGCGGGTTTCGTAATTGATCGACTCGACCAAACCTGAAAGGCGTTAAGTGGCAATTGCAAATCTTGACAGTGCCGATTGTTTCAAAATTCCTGCTGTCAGAGTTTCTGCATGGAGGCAAGCATTGCCTGAGCTTCGTCTTCTTCCTCAATTTGGAGCGCTGCATTGAATCGGTTGAAAAACCCACACATTGCAATACGAAGAGTCAGTTCAACAATTTGTGAATCACTAAAGTACTCTCGCAAACGGTTAAAAAAAGCATCCGGAATCCTGTTTGCACTTTCAGTCACCAAAATTGAGTAGTCGCGTACCAATTGATCTAACTCATCCAATCCGGGGCAATCAGGACGAAGAATGTTCTCAACAGTTTCTTTAGAAAATCCCTCACTGATCAATTCCGGAGTGTGGTATTTGATGCAACTCTGACACTCATTCATGCGGGACACAACCAAAAGAGCAAGTTCGAGGTGACGCTTTGGCAAGAGCACATCGTTTGAAAATTCAAGTAACAGCCCCATGATGTGCCGCGATGCTGCCGGTCGATGAGCGTACACTTTCAGCTGATTGATGAACGGACCATAATTGGCAGCAAATTGCTGGTATTCCTGTTTCAACTCACTTGACAGTTCGTCTACATCAACATCGCGTACTCTAGCCATAATTCCCTCTGATATATCTGGACTGAATCACTGGTTGGACCGATTGATAGATGAAAGTGTTTCAACCCCTGAATACTAAAGCCTCCGATTTGGTTTTCACCGCATCTTCTACTGCCCGATCATTCCCTCAGATCCTGTTATGAGGTGTAATCAACCCGCTAAATTGGCGGGTCCGAATCAGGTTGTTTTTCTCTTCCTGAAGAAAACTACCCGAATTTGGCTTCTCGCCACCGAATCGCTGCGGTCAAGCCCTCGCGCTGGGCAACCTCCATAAACTGAACATAGTTTTCAGTCTCGGTCGCTTCTGCAATTGCACCGTTTTCGATCGCGTACTGAAGCGATTGACTGAAACCTGTTATTTCCGCTGTCTGGTTTATGCATGTCTTCATCAACTGGACGACTACGGGATCCATCGCCGCGACTCGCCTTGCGTACTTCATCGTTTCTGCTTCAAGTTCATCGTCTGGGAACACCTTGTTCACCAATCCAATACGCAGTGCTTCCTGTGCGTCAATTATGTCGCCGGAATACAGAAGTTCGCGCGCATGGCGAAGTCCAACAACCCATGGCATGACCAAAGCAGGTGGCACGGCAGAAAATTTGATTTCAGGTTCACCAAATCGGGCGGTATCGGATGCATAGGTGATACAGCACATCATTGAAAGCTCACAGCTTCCGGCAAGACAATAACCTCGCACCATCGCAATGACCGGCTTAGAGCATCGCCATGGATTCATTTCAAACTCAACGCACTCGCTTAGCATTCTTCGGGTACCAACCGGGTTGTGTTTGCCATAAAGATTGCGCCAGTCGACGTTTAAATCATAACCTGCTCCGAAATGATCTCCGACACCGCTGAGTACAACAACGTAAATGTCATCGTTGGCATCGATTGACTTGAACTCCGCTGAGAGCTCGGTAATCAATTCTTGACTCAAAGCATTTCTGGCATGTGGTCGATTAATTCGAACATGGGCAATGTTACCCTCAATTTCAGTTTGTACTGTTTTCGCCATCTGAGTCTGCCCACTCACTGAAGATGCTCCAGCAGATTGTCAATGAATGCTTCACATTTTTCGATCTGAGCAATTTCGATAAATTCATTCGGTTTATGTGCCTGGTCAATGTGACCCGGACCACACACGACGGAGGGGATACCGATTTCTTCAAACAATCCGCCTTCCGTCCCAAAACTGACGCATGCGGTTCCAGAGGTATTCGAGAGTTCCTGCGCTACATGGAGTAACTCATCATCACTGGTTGCAAGTGCTGGAATGACCGACAGCTCTTCCCATTCGATTCGTGCTTCAGGGAATACTACCTGCATCTCAGGGAGAATATCTGACTCGATGTAGTGGTGCATTCGATTCCAGACCTCATCGGGGTCATCACTTGGCAGATGCCTGATTTCCGCTTCAAATTCACAAAACTTTGGCACGATATTGAGTGCTGTACCACCTCGAACCAGACCAGTGTGAACTGTCGTGTATGACGGACTGAACTCCTGATCAAAAGGACCATGATTTTTAAATTGTCTCGCTTCCCTTTTCAAAAATGCAATGATCTCGGCTGCAGCTTCAACAGCATTGACACCAATATGCGCCAAACCGGAGTGAGATTCCAGTCCATGAATCGAACAGCGCCTTGATATTTTTCCTTTGTGTGAACGGACAACACGCATTCCTGTCGGTTCACCGATGATGCAGGAACGCGGCTTGTTTTCACGATTCGCAAGTTCTTGAAGCAAGGTGCGGACGCCAACACAACCAATCTCCTCATCATATGAAAATGCGAAGTGAATGGGAGTCTCCAGATTCAAGTTGATAATTTGCGGAACTTTTGCCAGGCAGATCGCGATAAAGCTTTTCATATCCGAGGTGCCGCGTCCATACAGTCGATCATCCGATTCACTAATCTGATAGGGATCGGTAAACCAGTTTTGACCGTCGACCGGTACCACATCGGTATGACCAGAGAGTGCCACGCCCCCTATGTCATCCGCACCAATGGTTGCAAAGAGATTCGCCTTTTTTCCAGTTGCATCGTACACCAACTCCGAGCGCAAGCCGAAGTCTTCCAGATAACCCTTAATGTACTCAATTAATTCAAGATTCGAATTACGACTGGTTGTGTCAAATTCAACTAGTTCGCGAATCAGTTGGATGCTGGTCTTCGTCTGTGGCATTTTCTGTCAGATATTGTGAGCTGTTTCTATAGAATTGACTAAGTGGAACCGCCTTCACCATTGAATTCCGAATCTGGTTGCGCGTTGCTGGCCATGATCGTGATATTCTTGTTTAATGAACTTAATATCAAAAACTTAAGCGACTGCACTGGGTTAAATCAACAAAACCTTAACCACCAAATTGTTCATTGCATCTGGCTTTCTTCGACGGTAATTCATACACCTCAAAGGTGTTTCTTACATAGTGGTTATAGTATAGTAAGAATGCCAATTGTGTAGGTATCTGACGAGTCACGTACCTAGGATATTGATCCTCTGATTTGTAAATTTTGAATCTGCATCATCCCTAAGTGCAAATCTCCGCACAAAATACCGCATTGAACACCTTCCTAGGTCTAGCCGCATTCGTCATCATCGTTGCCGGACTTAAGGTTTCAAGCCCGATTATGGTACCGATTCTTCTGGCTATTTTCATAGCCACACTCAGTGCCCCACCGCTGCTATGGCTGGAGAGAAAGGGGTTGCCCACATTTTTGGCACTGCTCGTCGTAATCTCAGTGATTTTCGGAATAGGTGTTTTATTGGCAACGCTGGTCGGAAAATCTATCAATGATTTTCAAAGTCAGTTATCAACCTACGAACAGCGTTTGGAAGTTCTGTTCAATACAGTGCACGCTCAAATTGTCAGTTTTGGATTTGAAATTCAGTTTACCGATATCGCCGGCGCAATCAGTCCACAATCGGTCGCGACTACGGTTGGGGGTGTCGTCAACGAAATTGGTGCTTTGGTTGCTAACGCGTTTTTGATTTTTCTGATGGTTATTTTTATGCTGTTTGAGGTTTCCACTTTGCCAGAAAAACTGCAGAAGATTCTCAAACAACCTGTTGATTCGATCGAAAACCTTTCCAAATTCAGGCAAAGCCTGCAGCGCTATCTAGTCATCAAGACACTGGCCAGTCTGGCAACAGCTTCGCTTGTCTGGATATTGCTCGTTGTTTTAGGCGTCGACTTTGCCATTCTTTGGGCATTGCTAGCATTCTTTTTGAATTTCGTTCCAAATATCGGGTCCATCATTGCTGCAATTCCAGCAGTTCTCATCGCTCTGCTTCAACTTGATTTGACGACAGCACTCTCAGTGGCTATCGGTTATTTCGTCATTAACTTCTTGATCGGATCAGTCATTGAACCTCGCGTCGCTGGTCGACACCTGGGGCTTTCTCCACTGATCGTACTGATGTCTTTGATTTTTTGGGGCTGGGTTCTTGGTCCAGTCGGAATGTTTCTGTCAGTTCCGTTAACGATGATGATTCGACTGGTAGCGGAAAGCAGCAGCAACCTGCAGTGGTTGGCGGTTGTGTTAAGCGACCGAACCTGACGCTGGCAATCCATTCTATTCTTTGCATGAGTCAGCATACCTCAAAGCAAAGTCCTCCGATAGCACCCGCGCACCCACATACCCATATCATCCACAGCGACCAAAGAACAGATCCATATTTCTGGCTCAAAGACCGAAACGATCCTTCGGTCAAAGCGTACCTTGAAGCCGAAAACGCGTATGCTACAAACTGGTTGAAGCATACCGAACCGTTAAGAGAAGCTCTTGTCAAGGAGATGTACAGCCGAATCGTAGAAACTGACATGTCCGTTCCAGTCAAGCGAGGATCGTTTGAATACTTTTCTAAAGACGAGCAACAAAGCGACTACCTGTCTCACCATCGACGAAAAATTGGCAACCCGGAGTCCGAAGAGTTGGTTATTGATGAAAATATTCTAGCGAATGGTCACAAATTCTTTGATCTGGGAAATCTTATAGTCAGCCCAGATCACGAATTGGCCGCTTTTGCTACCGATTTCAGAGGTGATGAGATTTACACCATCGAAGTGCTGCGCCTCAAAAGCCGGAAACTTCTGCCTGACAAACTGAATAACACGTCCGGAAACTTTGTTTGGAGTCAAAGCAACAGTGTTTTGATTTACACGACATTGAACGAAGTACACCGACCGTACCGCGTTTATCGGCATCGACTGGGGGAGAGCCAAAAGAACGATGAACTCATATTCGAAGAACTGGACGACGCATTCTACTTGTCAGTATCTGAATCCAACAGTGAGTGTTTTATTCAGATCAATCTGAAAAGCGCAATTACTTCGGAGGTCTATTTACTTGATGCCAAAGATGATCAGTGCCATCCACGGCTGGTATTTGAACGAACGCATGATGTTCTTTATAGGGTTCAAGACCGAGGCGACGCGCTTTATGTCCTCACCAATGACAACGCCGTGAATTTCCGATTGATCAGGACAAAACTGGATCGACTGGACAAATCAGACTGGATTGATGTGATACCTCACCAAGATCAGGTGACACTAACGGGCTTTCAAGTGTTCAGCGAATTCATCGTTGTTGAAGAACGCCGCAATGGCTTGCCCAC
This sequence comes from Arenicellales bacterium, assembly GCA_965220665.1. GTDB lineage: Bacteria > Pseudomonadota > Gammaproteobacteria > Arenicellales > JAJDZL01 > JAJDZL01. Next base: position 1,694,489 of record CBDCQQ010000005.1, on the reverse strand, counting down.
TATTAGGGTGCTTCAGGATGACGCAAGTGAAGGCTATACAGTTCAAAACCCGGAAAAAATACAGGAACTCAGGCTACACAGAAATTGGGAATTTGACACGACGATTTGCCGAGTTAGCGGAAACGCGCTTGACATGCCTTACTCAGTCTACGATCTTGAAATGACAACCGGTGTGACAGCTCATCTCAAAACGCAACCAATCGGGGGCGATTTTAACCCAACAGAATATTCGACTGAGAGGCACGTGGCAATTTCACACGATGGGACCGAAATCCCAATCTATCTGGTTTACAGTAAAAAAGCACTCAACGGTCGCCCCGCCCCGCTTCTGCTCAACGGATATGGTGCTTACGGCATCAATTCCAGCCTCTATTTTTCATCCAAGCGCTTGAGTCTGCTGAACCGAGGAATCATCTTCGCAATTACTCAAATTCGTGGTGGAAGCGAAATGGGAAGAGGCTGGTACCTGGATGGCAAATTGGACAGAAAGAAGAATACATTTCATGACTTCAACGCCTGTGTAAACTACCTGATTGAAGAGGGTATTACCACCCAGGATCAGTTAGCGATCATTGGCGGAAGTGCTGGTGGACTGGTCGTTGGAAATTTTTTAAACTCAGACTCGGTGCGCTGTAAAGCAGCGCTCGCGATGGTACCTTTTGTTGATATCGTCACCACCATACTGGATGACACCCTGCCCCTGTCAGTAGTAGAACGGGATGAATGGGGCGACCCCAACGACCCTGAATTTTACGACTATATGAAATCCTATTCACCGTACGACAATACACAGAGGAAAGACTATCCTGCTCTTTATATTACTGCCGGGTTGAATGATCCGAGGGTTGGATACTGGGAACCTGCCAAATGGGCTGCGAAAATTCGTCAGTGTAAAACGGATAACAATCCACTGCTACTAATCACCGAAATGGATTCCGGTCATTCCGGCGCATCGGGACGGCTGGATTCACTTCACGAAACAGCTCGTGACTATGCGTTTATCATTACTCAACTGTTGTCGGAAAGTGATTCTCAATGAAACTGGCCAATAGACAACCAATCGATTGATCAACAACAAATACAGACTAACACTCAATGGCACGGCAAATTAGAATTCATGATCCCGTTGAGTTTCGGACCACGGAAGGAACGCAATCAGGTTTTGTCTCTTCTATTTCCAAACAGAAAGCGAATGTCGTGACACTGCCCGGCACGGAGTACAGAATACCTTTTCGCCAGCTCAGGCTACAACAAGGCGTATCACCAAAGCGCGTGTTTCCCCGCTCCCTGATTGCTCGATGTGCGTTTAGTGTCAATGACAAGGTGAATTTCCAGAACGGTAATGCCCGAATGAAAGGTCACATTACTCAAATGAACCCGAATCGGGCACGCGTCAAAACGGCAGCAAACGAAATATGGAATGTGCCCTACAACATGCTGAACGGCGACATGACCGCTAAGCGACGGAAATCAAATTTGAAGAAACTTGTCTCAACCGCCGAACAGGCTGACAGGCTGATCGCAAAGCACAATCTTCACGAGTGGCGATTCAATTTCGACAACGCTAGAAAACGCGCTGGCTGCTGCTTGTATAAGGAGCAGTTGATTACGATGTCCCAGCAGTTTTGCCTCAATGCCGAAGACAGTGAAATTACCGACACCATCCTGCACGAAATTGCTCACGCACTGGTCGGGCATCAGCACGGACACAATGCTGTATGGCAAGCCAAGGCCCGGGAAATTGGCTGCAGTGCGAGTCGTACTCACGATGTAGAAGTCTCAGTGCCTCGATATATTGTTTCTTGCAGAAACTGCGGAACCTTTGGCACACGCGACAAACGCGGCCGAAACCGCGTCTGTAAGTGGTGTCACACCGCGGTCAGTTATGAAAACTATACGAAAGAACTTTGGAACTCCTATCAGACATAAATCTTAAAGATGAGCCCCTTGAGTTCGATGGCCCTCAATCGGATTCGGCGGTAGGTCTCCGTATTGAATTGGAGGGGGATTTAATCCGGATTGAACTTCGCTCCAACGCTGGTGCAAATCAACGGGCACTCGTCATCTGCGTGTTAATTCTATCTATCGCTGCCTTAGCCATCGCTATAATAATCGCTTTATTTGGAGCATGGCTGGTCCTGCCATTTGCCGGTCTGGAAATCCTGCTGTTAGCAATTGGCACTTACATCGTCTGTTCCCACAGTGATGATGCCGATGTGCTGGTAATCAGTCGGAATTATGTGCACCTGACACAGAGGCGTCGGTCAAAACAATCAGTTAGTTCATTTTTTCGGCAATGGACAAAGCTTGTCCTGCTGCCTGGTAAAACTGGACAAGAACCAGTTCGTCTTTTGGTTGTCAGCAGAGCTAGAGAGCTGGAAATTGGAGAATTTTTAATTGAAAGTTCAAAGAAAAGACTGTACTGGCAATCGGCTGAGTGGGTCAGAAACCATATATAAATTTCAACAAATAATCGCCCGTATGGGAGTCCGTTGATGTCTCAAATGTTTTGTAGCGCGCGAAGCCTGCTGCGGATTGCCGCAGCTGCAACCGCACTGTTTCCTCTAAGCGTCTATGCGGAGTGGGGGTTGAATTTACCACCTCCGTCATCGCCCATCGCAAGTCAGATCCTGGATCTGCATAATGCGATCATGATCGTGTGTCTGATCATTTTCGTGATCGTATTCGGCGTGATGTTCTATTCGCTCTATGCGCACCGCAAAAGCCGCGGACATGAAGCACATCAATTCTCCCATAACTCAAAACTCGAAGTACTCTGGACTGTCATTCCCTTTTTTATTCTGGTTGGTCTCGCCATACCATCGACTGCAACTCTGCTGTACATGGAAGACACAACGGAGTCGGATCTGACGATCAAAATCACCGGCTACCAATGGAAATGGCAATACGAGTACCTTGATCACGATATCAGTTTCTTCAGCAATCTGTCGACCCCGCGCGCTCAAATCGAAAACCGTGAACCCAAAGGTGAACACTATCTTTTGGAAGTTGACAAGCCAATGGTCATGCCATCCAATCGGAAAGTTCGATTCCTGATTACTTCAAATGATGTCATCCATGCCTGGTGGATTCCAAAATTCGGTGTGAAAAAGGACGCAATTCCTGGCTACATCAATGAATTCTGGACCAATGTCGATTCTCCCGGAACCTATCGAGGTCAGTGTGCGGAACTTTGCGGGAAAGACCACGGGTTCATGCCCGTCGTTGCGGAAGTACTGTCACCTGAAGACTTTGACGCATGGGTTGAAGAAAATAAACCCAAGCAGGTCGCATCTACTGCTGTGATGACTGTTGCAGAAACAGTGTCCGCTGCTGGTCCAGCCGCATCAGATGAGGATGTTAATCGTGAATGGACGATGGATGAGTTAATGGAACGTGGCAAAACGGTCTATATTCAGTGCATTGCCTGCCACGGACCAGATGGGAAAGGAATTCCGCCAACTTTCCCACCGCTCACAGGCAGCGAAATGACAACCGGGCCACTTGATGCTCACATCGACATTGTGATGAACGGTAAGGTGAATACAACGATGCAGGCTTTCAAACAGCAGTTGAGCGATGTTGACATTGCCGCTGTCATCACCTATGAGAGAAATGCGCTTGGCAATAGCGTCGGAGACCTGGTTCAGCCGTCAGAGATTGCGGCCAGACGCTAACCGAATATGAAAGAATTCTAATACTGAACAGAACAAAACATACTGATACAAGGTAATTTAATTATGTCCGCTGCGCACACCGAAGCACACGACCACCACGACCATCGTCCAAGTGGCATCATGCGTTGGTTGACAACGACCAACCATAAGGACATTGGAACGATGTACCTGATCTTTTCGCTGACCATGTTCTTTGTCGGCGGAATTATGGCACTTGCAATTCGTGCCGAACTGTTTCAGCCTGGTCTACAGGTCGTCAATCCGGAACTATTCAATTCACTAACGACTCTGCACGCGCTGATCATGATTTTTGGTGCCATCATGCCAGGATTCGTGGGATTTGCGAACTGGCTGATTCCCATGATGATTGGTGCACCTGATATGGCTCTGCCCAGGATGAACAACTGGAGTTTCTGGATTCTCCCTTTTGCTTTCGCCATGCTACTCGGCAGTCTGTTTACCGTTGGTGGCGGACCGGCTTCGGGTTGGACTCTATACGCGCCGTTGTCGGTTCAGGGCGGTGCTGGCGTTGACATGACAATTCTTTCGATTCATATGATGGGAATTTCGTCAGTGCTTGGCGCAATCAACATCATCGTTACCATTATGAATATGCGAGCACCCGGCATGAATTTGATGAAGATGCCACTGTTCGTCTGGACCTGGCTGATCACTGCATTCCTGCTGATTGCAGCGATGCCAGTCCTCGCCGGTGCAGTAACGATGCTGCTAACCGACCGACACTTCGGCACCGCATTCTTTGATCCGGCAGGCGGCGGTGACCCGGTTCTATTCCAGCATATATTCTGGTTCTTCGGGCATCCGGAGGTCTACATCCTGATTCTGCCGGCATTCGGAATTGTTTCACAGATTGTTCCAACCTTTTCCCGCAAACCGCTTTTTGGTTATGACAGCATGGTGTTCGCAACAGCTGGAATCGCATTCCTTTCGTTCATCGTATGGGCACACCATATGTTTACCGTTGGCATGCCTCTGGCAGGTGAACTGTTCTTTATGTATGCAACGATGCTGATCGCAGTTCCGACCGGAGTCAAGGTGTTTAACTGGGTTGCCACAATGTGGCGCGGGTCGATCACCCTGGAGACGCCGATGCTGTTTGCGCTGGCTGTCGTATTTCTGTTTACCATCGGTGGTCTGTCAGGATTAATGCTGGCGATTGTTCCGGCGGACTTTCAGTACCATGACACCTATTTTGTGGTTGCACACTTCCACTATGTCCTGTTTGCAGGATCCATCATGTCAATGATGGGTGCGACATATTACTGGCTCCCGAAATGGACGGGACGCATGTACAACGAAGGTCTGGGAAAAACGCATTTCTGGCTGACAACAATATTCTTTAACGTAACATTTTTCCCGCAGCACTTCCTTGGGCTGGCTGGAATGCCGAGACGCATACCCGACTACTCGGTGCAGTTCACCGAATTCAACATCATTTCGTCTATCGGCGCTTTCGGTTTAGGGTTGGCACAACTGCTATTTGTCTACATTATTATTCAAGCCGTACGCGGCAAAAACGAGAAGGCAACCGCGCAAGTTTGGGAAGGTGCTGATGGACTTGAGTGGACAGTTGATTCGCCGCCTCCTTACCACACGTTTGAGAGTCCTCCAACCGTCAAGTAATCCATCGAAAAGGTAAATACATTGTCGAATAATAAGAACGACGGCATAAAGCGGACAGCGCTGCTGCTAGGTTGCATTTCACTGGTATTTTTTATTGCAATTATCGTGGTTGAATACATTAGGTAAATGGTGTGACTAGTTCTCAAGCAATGAGACGTTCTAAGACCCGCTGGATTGTGATCCTGTCCGGTACAGTGGTGCTTATGTTTGGTTTTGGTTATGCACTGGTACCGTTGTATGACCTGTTTTGTGAGATTACCGGGGTTGGTGGCAAGCCTACTGTTGCTGTGCAGCAGTTGGATTCAGACGAAAATCCGATCGATTATTCGAAAGAGGTTACTGTCGAATTTACTGCTACAGGCAATAACAGCATTCCATGGACCATCAAACCACTGGTCAAAAAAACTAAAGTTCATCCCGGTGAAATTCACAAGGTGAATTACCTGGTAACCAACACTTCAAGCCAGCAGATGGTTGGGCAGGCCATTCCAAGCGTTACCCCAATGCAAGGCGCCAGGCATATGGTCAAACTTGAATGTTTCTGCTTCAATGCCCAGACACTTGAACCCGGAGAGGCCCGGGAAATGCCGGTCCGATTTTACGTCAATAAGGACTTGCCGAATGAAATCAATACACTAACTCTGTCTTACAGTTTTTTCCCAATGAATGAGTCGGCCAGTACCTCAGACAATCAATCGGAAGAACAGCAAAGCAGTTCATAACATCACGAAAATTCGAAACTTTTCAAATATATGAAACGAGGATAAACGATGAGCGCTTCGAACGGCGATTATTTTCTCCCTGACCCCAGTCCATGGCCATTGGTGGCATCTGTCGGACTATTCACTCTAGCCGGCGGATTTGTCATGCTGGTTAACGAAGTAAACATGGCGCCGTGGGTCATGCTGGCTGGCGGCCTGATCATCGCTTTCATGATGTTCGGCTGGTTCGGTATCGTTGTTTTGGAAAGTGAAGCTGGAAAATACAACACCCATGTTGATGCCTCTTTCCGGATGGGAATGCTGTGGTTTATCTTTTCCGAAGTGATGTTTTTCGGCGGTTTTTTTGGCGCACTGTTTTACCTGAGAAATTTATCGATACCCTGGCTGGCAGAAACTGACATCCTGTGGATGGGCTTTGAAGGCGGATGGCCGACGGCTGGCCCTATGGGTGCAGAATTGATTGCGGCCGACACCCCGATCACTTCGTCCGGTCAGTTCTCCACTATCGGCGCCTGGGGCATCCCAGTCTGGAACACACTAATTTTATTGACTTCCAGCGTTACTGTGACCATCGCCCACTGGGAACTCAAAAAGAACAACCGCATGGGTCTCATTGTCTGGCTCGCAGTCACCGTGTTGCTTGGATTCCTGTTCCTATACCTTCAGGGTTTTGAGTATGCACACGCTTATGCCGATCTTGGACTCACACTTGGTACCGGTGTGTACGGCGCAACTTTCTTTATGTTGACCGGATTTCACGGATTTCATGTAACCATCGGTGCAATCATTCTGCTGGTGATTCTGATTCGCTGCATCCGCGGTCATTTCAAACCCGATCATCACTTTGGATTTGAAGCGGCAGCTTGGTACTGGCACTTCGTTGATACGGTCTGGGTGGGACTGTTTATCTTCGTTTACGTTGTTTAAAGATTAACTCCCAACCACCTACTCAGTCGCAGAAGATTTTGGTGGGATTGGTACTGTATTGCTGGGTGTGATCAAACCGGTGTAAATTCCGCCAACAATCAAACCGAAAAGTAAAACCCAAATCGATATACGGACGGTCAATGCCTTGACCGTTCGATTGCTGGTGCCCCGATCCTTCAGCATGTACCAGAATGCTGAAACAAGGCTGCCAATCATTACCAGCAGCAAAATTCCAATAATAAAGTTTTGTACCAACGCTGTTGACTCAGTAGAAATTCCGGATTCGCAACTGTTTCGTGTTTGGGCGGGTGAGTGTGTCAAATCCAAACTGATTGAAGCCGGACGTGTGCTCAATTGAGTCAGAATTATACGGGTATCAATTGAACCAACTGCCTGCTGATTCGCACTTCTTTTTGACTGTCTTGGTTTATTCTGAACTGGTCTGCCTGAATATCCAAAGCATGGGGAGAAATTCGCAATCCTTGAAGTGTTAAAATCGTTTAGTCACCTTGTCTATGATGAGAACATTCTTCAGAGCCTGCCTTTTCCAAAAACACAACCTGACTCCTGCTAAAAGTTAATCAATCATGTCTGATCTTGGAAAAGTTGCTGAGTACATCGTTGAGGACTTTTACAACGGTCGATTCGATTTAAGTGAGCGTGGCAATATTTCGACACCATCGTCCTGGTCAACCTTACCTCAAGTTGAATGCACGCAATATCTGCGCAATGAGAATGCCTCTGATCGAACCATCCTACTCTATCTGACATTTATCTCAGCGATTGATCGCGCGAGAAATTCAGAACGGTGCTGGTGGAACGGACTCGAACTCTATGAAAATCACCCGGAAGTCTACGATCCTTTGCAGTTGCTTCAGGTGAGCGCTGATCAATTAACAAAGTACCTGCAAGAATGCGACGTTTCTCAGAATACCGAGCAGGACCCTCAAGCCTGGCTTGACATCGCACAAACCATTACATTTGAAAGCAGTTGCCCTGTGAGTCGAGTGATCTATGGCAAGACAGTCGATGCCAAACAATTGCTCAAGGACCTTAGTACTCGAGGTGAAGAAGGTCGGAACCGGTTTCCACTTTTGAGCGGCTCAAAAACCGGCCGTAAGTGGATTTACATGCTAGCAAAATCCGGTGGCGCAAAAATCACCCATATTGATTCTTTGCCAATTACGGTTGATGTTCATGTCAGTCATGCAACTGATAATCTGAGAATGGCCAAAAAAGATCGTGCAGAATCTTCTAATGATATGCACTACATCCAGTCAGTCTGGCGTAGTGCAGTCAACTTGATGCAACTCGAGGAACCAGATGGCGTACGGGATACCTGCGCGGGTCTCGATCCTGCCCTGTCGTTTTTTGGCCGATATGGGTGTGGTCATTGCGATAAGGTCGGTGCTCCTGTGCGACTCGGTCGAGCCTGTAATTACTGTAAGTTGTTTCGGTAGCGAGAATCTTTCAACCTGTTTCTCCGCAAACAACAACCATAAACGCAATTGATGCGCGAATTTCCACTCGGACCGTAAACTGCCCGTGAAATTTCAGTTTCGATTCCGAATTATCCCAACACTTGCAACAGTCGCTCTGTTGCCAGTGTTAATCGGACTGGGAGTCTGGCAGCTTGATCGCGCCCAACAAAAGACTGAAATAGAGAATCTATTTCAGAAGCGAAGTGATGCGCCGGCCGTAGTGATTGGTTCCGTGGTAGAATCACCTCAGGAACTGGAGTACCGTCGACTCAAGGCGACGGGTACTTGGGATGCACAACATGAATTCCTGCTGGATAATCGAGTCCGACGAGGTCAGCCTGGTTTTCACGTCATTACTCCGCTGATATTTCGCGGCGGACAGTCCGCAGTGTTGGTTAATCGGGGCTGGATACCAGGATCGCCGGATCGCAGTCAATTACCAAAAATTGATCCATTGAGCGGTGATACCAACTTAACAGGGCTTGCAATCATTCCACCTGTAGATACCTTTGTTCTGAAGCAGGAGTCCCCTGTACAAACTGGAGAATGGCCACTAATCTGGCAAACTCTCGACATTAAAAGGTTTTCCGATGCAGTTCCCTACGAGATTCAGGGCGTTGTCATTCAACTGGATGATGACCACCCGGCTGGATTTGAGCGGCAGTGGCCACCGCCCGATAGTGTGTGGATAACCCGTCATAGAGCTTACGCATTTCAGTGGTTTGCGCTCAGTGCAACGTTGCTTGTGATATACTTTTTGCTGACCCTCCGGCCTCGCCGAGACTGAATCAACAAACTGCGGTCTACCTGACTTCGCACATTAATTCAATCACTTAAAACTTGTTCATTGATCAGCCTTGCGACTTGAACAGGGCTGATGTTTACCGCAGTCAAATTCTGTACATCGAGTTCAAACCTAACACTCGCTTGTCGCACCAGCAATGACAACAAATATTTCAAACCCTTCTGAAATTGCTCAGCCATTACCTGTCCGCAGCATACTACAGGAATACTATCGAATAACTAAGCCAAGGGTCGTTGGCCTGATTATGTTTACCGCAGTCGCTGGAATGTTTCTGGCGGTGCCGGGAATGCCAAATCCGCTTACCGTGTTGCTTGCAACTCTGGGAATCGGACTCTCGGCTGCTGCAGGCGCTGCGGTCAATCATGTGCTGGATGAAGAAAAAGATGCGCAAATGAAGCGTACTCGCAACCGCCCGATTCCTACCGGACGGCTTGAAACCGGTCCAGCTCTGATCTTTGCCTGTGTTTTAACAGGAGCGTCAATGATTATCCTTTCGGTGACGGTCAATGTCTTGACCAGCTTTCTGACATTTGCATCTCTAGTCGGATATGCCGTCATCTACACGGTGTTTCTGAAGCACGCCACACCCCAAAACATCGTTATCGGTGGTGCTGCTGGTGCGATGCCTCCAGTACTTGGCTGGACTGCGATGACAGGTGAACTGAGTTCAGATGCATTTCTGCTGTTTCTGATTATCTTTTGCTGGACACCGCCCCACTTTTGGGCACTGGCACTCTATCGGCATCTCGATTATGAGAAGGCCGAAATTCCCATGCTTCCTGTAACCCATGGGCAAAAATTTACACGCTTGCATATCTTGCTCTACACCGTACTGCTGGTTGCCGTTTCAATCATGCCCTTTGCAACCGGTCTTTTCGGACTGCCGTATCTGGCGACGGCTTTAGTTCTTGGAGTGATTTTTATCGCATTTGCCATTCGGTTGTTTCGAAACTACAGTGATGATCTATCTCGCAAAATGTTCCGGTTTTCTATACAGTACCTTGCGATACTTTTCGCGGTAATGCTTTTCGATCACTACCTGAGCATCATCCTCACTTTTTAATAACTCTCCCCACGCGCAATAGAGCAAATAAAGTGTCAGGGACTCAGAGCAACATGGTTGAATTTCCAGCAATCAGAGCATTGTCGCCACTGGATGGTCGGTATTCAGGAAGAGTTGAAGCGCTACGCGATACGTTCAGTGAATACGGATTAATTAAGCTCAGACTACATGTCGAGGTTGAATGGCTAATCCACTTGGCCAATCTTCCGCAGTTTGCGGACCTCGCACCACTTTCTGATCAGTCTGTTGCAAGTCTCCGAAATCTGGTGGCAAAATTTTCCGTAGATGATGCTCTGGAAGTGAAGAAAATTGAAAGCCAGATCAATCATGATGTGAAAGCGCTTGAATATTTTCTTAAAGACCGTTCCAAGTCGATTCCTGAATTAGTTACAGCTCGAGAATTCATTCACTTCGGCTGTACTTCCTATGACATCAACGATAACTGCTTTGGCTTAATGCTGGAGTCTGCCCGAGAAACTGCTTTGGTACCTGAATTGACTCAACTTATCGATGAGTTGTCGCGTCTGGCGACTGTATTCGCGGAGACGCCAATGCTGGCCCGAACACATGGTCAGCCTGCTTCTCCGACAACAGTGGGCAAGGAATTCAGAATTTTTTCGACCCGACTGTCAAATCAGCTCCAGGTGTTCTGCAACATCACTATAAAAGGGAAATTAAGTGGTGCAACTGGCAACTTCAATTCTCTTCATGCTGCCAATCCTGAAGTTGACTGGTGTCAGACCGCCGAAGATTTTGTCAATTCACTTGGACTCGAGTACAGCCCCGTAACTACCCAGACTGAATCGCATGACTACATTGCAGAATACTGCCACTCGCTGCAACGCATAAACTCGATCATGCTAGATCTTTGCCGTGATATCTGGGGCTACATTTCAATTGGCTACTTCAAACAGAAGGTTGTTAACCGAGAAGTTGGTTCATCCGCGATGCCACACAAAGTCAACCCTATTGATTTTGAAAATGCAGAAGGAAACCTGGGGCTCGCCAACGCAATTTTTGGGCATCTGGCTGACAAACTACCCATCAGTCGCTGGCAAAGAGACCTGAGCGACTCTACTGTGCTCAGGAACTTGGGTGTGCCCATCGGTCACAGCCAGGTCGCATATCAATCGGTCCGTGCCGGACTTTCAAAACTGGAGATCAATCCCCAGCGACTCAACTCCGATCTGGACACGGCATGGGAGGTTCTAAGCGAAGCGATTCAGACCGTTCTGAGGAAACACGGCGGCGAACTGCCATATGAAAGAATGAAGGAACTTACGCGCGGCGTGACAGTCTCTGAAATTGAAATTCGAGAATTCATAAGCGGATTGGATTTACCGGAATCTGATCGGGAAAAATTACTCAAACTCACACCGCGTGAATACACCGGGCACGCTGCTTCGATCGCTCGTGGTAATTCCAATTCGAAGTAATACAATCATCTCCCGCTTACTGCCCGATTTGGGCGTTACAAAGATCAATAAAGCTACCAACAATGAGATGTTCCTGACCGGTGAATTTAATTTCACCACTCACATTTCCTGGTGAGACTGAAAACTCAAATTTAGTCGACTTGGCGTTTCCCAGTCCGCGCAAAGTGTTGAAATAACCATCATTACCCGGACTGATGTGATTCGACATGAATGTTTCAGTTTCGGTAGCGGAAATCCAGACATCAGAGTATTGCTCCTCTCCAAAGCTCGATTCCACTGTCCGAATGTTGGAGGGGTCGCTCACATGTCCGTGGCTAAGTAGGACTGCCTGATAGTCCTCAAAACAGGCAAATGACAAAAACGGATGAGGGTTGTCCTCAACATAGGGATGAAGTTGGCCACAATACAAGAATCCGGGTTCTGCAACCCAGCAATTACCACCCTGAATCCAGTTAAGATTTTCAGGTTCGCCTTGTGCACCGGAAACGCCGGGAAACAACAGCAGGCAGCTGAGAGCCAATATAACGGATAATCTTTTGTCCATAAATGTTCCGATAGTAAGTCGCAGAAAACTAATTTATATGCGCAATTGCATCGAATGATTTCTGGATTAGACAATCTACAGTCAATAAGTTCGGCCGATTGAACGCTAAACCAATCAGAATCTCAAAATTCCTGTCCCAACAGGGAATTTGTTCGCGTCGTGAGGCTGAATTCTTTATTCAGAAAGGCTGGCTCAAGATCAACGGTGAAACGGTTGTTGAATTCTACACAACCGTTGACGACAACAGTAGCATAGAACTTGACCCGAAAGCCAAAGCGTATCAGAATAGACTAATCACTGTGCTGCTTCACAAGCCGATTGGCTATGTCTCAAGTCAGCCGGAAAAACGGTATCGACCTGCTGCTTCTCTCATCACACAAAGTAATCAGCAAAAAATCAGCGATGATCGTCCTGGGAATAGAGCCGTATGGCCGATTAGAGGGTTGGCACCGGCGGGTCGACTCGACATTGATTCCACCGGGCTCTTGATTCTCACACAGGATGGGCGTATCGCAAAACGACTGATTGCACCGGATTCAGATGTCGAGAAAGAATACCTAGTGCATGTCAAACAGAATGTTCGATCGGACCAGCTCAGCCAACTGACAGTTGGACTAAGTCTTGATAACGTAAAACTGGCGCCAGCGAAAGTCGATCTATTGGACAGCAACTACTTCAGAATGACACTAACTGAGGGCCGCAAACGCCAAATCAGACGTATGTGCGAACTGGTTGGCCTTGATGTTACTGGACTCAAGCGAGTGCGTATCGGCAATGTCCGACTCGGTAGTCTTCCAGTCGGAAAGTGGCGTCTGCTCCGCCCAAACGAGTCCTTCTAGACATGTCGGGCTACAATCTAATCCGACCACTGCTTTTTAAACTGGACCCGGAGTACGCCCATCAACAGACGATCGCACTCCTAAAAAGAGCATCGAACAAACCGCCGCGAGTAGCCAGACTCACAGAACGATATCGAAACAAGATACCTAAATTACCGATTGAACTTTTTGGAAAGAAACTGAGCAACCCAGTCGGACTCGCTGCAGGGTTTGACAAAAACGCAGTTGCATTCCCTGCTCTTTTTGCACTGGGATTTGGATTTGTTGAGGTCGGCACAGTTACACCTAAAGCGCAACCAGGTAACCCCAAGGTACGGGTCTTCCGTTTAGATCAGGAAGAATCGATCATCAATCGTTTGGGGTTCAATAACAATGGACTTGATGCAATTCTCGGAAATCTTTCCGCATATTCGAGTCACATTCGACCTGGATTTCTTGGCATCAATATCGGAAAAAATACTGACACGCCCATTGAGCGGGCAATTGAAGACTATCTCGCTTGTCTCGGCGCAATTTACGAATATGCGGACTATGCCGTGCTCAATCTGTCATCACCCAACTCACCAGGCCTTAGGCTGCTGCAACAAGAATCCGAATTTAACGAGTTGCTTCATGCCGTTATGGAAAGGCGAAACGAACTGGTTAATAAGCAAAGCGACAAACTGCTACCCATTGCAGTCAAGATTTCACCTGATCTCGAAGCCGAGCAAATTGATGCAGTTGCAGAGCTCTCTTTGCACCATCGAGTTGATGCGTTAATTGCAACCAATACTACCATTGCACGAACTGCGCCTGTCTCGCACAAGCATTTCACTCAAACGGGCGGCCTGAGTGGTAAACTGCTGACAGATAAAGCTACATCAGTCATCAATCGTCTCGCCAGCACCACTCAAGGTCAAATACCCATTATTGGTGTTGGAGGGATCAGTTCAGCTGAAGATGCCTGGAACAAATTACTTGTCGGCGCAACAGCACTACAACTCTATACGGCCCTAGTCTTCCAGGGACCCGCCTTGCTTCGTCAAATCGTGACTGGATTGGCCGAACGAGCCAAACGCTACGATGAGAGAAACTTTGCCACAGCTATTGAAAAGGCTCGAAACCAACTCTAGGCGTGAAGCCCTCGTCTCTCATCCGCTCCGATCATCAGATTCATACACTGCACCGCAGCCCCACTCGCGCCTTTACCCAGGTTATCCAGAATAGCAACGAGAAAAACGTGACCCGAAGGGTGTCCGCAAACCGTTAATTCAATACTATTGGTGCCGTTGCATCGCCTGGGATCAAAACTGCGTGGGTCCGACTCAGTTGAATCCAGCTTTCGCAGTCTCACAAATGGTTCGTCCCGGTAACGTAATTCATACGCTGCCATAACGCTTTCGCTGCGGTCCGCAGCTGCGTCATTCAGCCAATCTGCATGCAATGGAATCTCTACTCGCATGCCCCTGAAAAATGGCCCGACCCGCGGTAAAAACTGTGGTTCGCGCTGCAAACCGGAATACTTCATCATTTCCGGAATATGTTTGTGTACCCGGTCTAAGGCATAAGGCGCTGAAAACGGTATAGACAGCAGTTCCTGCGCCGGATTCTCCCAGGTTTCAATCAAGCTTCGCCCTCCACCGGAATATCCCGACAATGCGTGAACAATCAACTGACTGTCTGCTGCAAGCAAGCCCTCTTCAACCAGCGGTCGCAACAGCAGGATTGCACCAGTCGGATAACAGCCTGGATTGGCAACCTTGCCCGAAGTCTGAATGGACTGTCGAACTTCTGGACCAAGCTCAGGCATACCGAAAACCCATTCATCCGAGACGCGATGTGCAGTACTGGCATCAATTACTCGGGTTCCATAAACTTGTGCCCACTCGGCTGACTGCCTGGCGGCATCGTCAGGCAGGCAGAGAATCGTCAGATCAGACTCTCCAATTGCGTCCTGGCGCACACTGTCTTCTTTTCTTAGTTCATCCGGCAGGCGAATGACTTCAATATCAGACCGATTTTCCAGAATATCAAATACCTGAAGAGCAGTTGTGCCAGCCTGACCATCTACAAATATTTTTATGCCTAACGTCTGATTCATCCTTCCATGGGCAGCATCACTGCGCTATCATCAGACCAAGTCAGCCAGACTTTGCGATCGGTTGTGTACATCTGGTCCATAACGCCTGTCAGGTTTTGCAACGCAACTGATATCGGGTGTTCCCGCCCTTCGACATGTACGTAAAGGTGACTGCGATCACCAAGGTAGGCGGAAGGTCCCATACGACCTAGAACCGAGTTGTATTGCTGATCTGGCTGTTCAAAGGAAATCGAAAATTTTTCCGGTCGAACGGCCAAAGTAAAGACATTTCCAGGAGTCACAATGGTCTGTGGCGTGGCAATTTTGACATTGCCAAGCTCACTAGCCTCTCCTATTGCAATACCATCTGAGAATTCGTTCAGTGTACAGTCAAAGAAATTCATAGTGCCAATAAAATCTGCAACAAACCTGGATTGAGGTTGCTCATACAACGACCCTGGTGTTGAAACTTCGATGATGTCACCCTGATTCATCACTGCGATTCGATCCGATAGAGTCAGCGCTTCTTCCTGGTCATGGGTAACAAACACAAATGTAATGCCAACCTGCTGTTGCAAAAGTCGAAGCTCGATCTGCATCTGTTCCCTGAGTTTCTTGTCCAATGCCCCGAGCGGTTCATCAAGGAGCAGTACCTTGGGCTGCTTGATCAGCGCCCGCGCTAATGCGATACGCTGTCTTTGACCACCCGAAAGTTCATTGGAGCCGCGGTCTCCATATCCTGGAAGTTTAATCAGTTCCAGCATCTGTTCGATTTGTTCATCCAGTTCCTGTTTCGACAGACCTGACTTGCGCATGCCAAACGCAATATTCTGGGCGACGTTCAAGTGTGGAAAAATGGCGTAGTTCTGAAACACCATGTTCACCGGTCGAATGTTCGGCGGTGATAGCGTGACGTCCTGACCATCGATATGAATAGTGCCTTCAGTCGGTAGCTCAAATCCAGCCAGCATACGCAGCAAAGTGGTTTTGCCGCAGCCGGACGGACCCAAAAGAGAGAAAAACTCACCTTTCAGTACGTCAACATCTGCATTGTTTACGGCCCGGACACTACCGAAATCCTTGGTGACATTGTTGATTGAAATGATGACTTCAGACATTGAATTACACCTTCGATTTGTTGCCGAGATCGACACCACCGCGCCGGATCAATTCAGCGGCAAAAATAACGACCGTCGATACCATCACGATAATTGCTCCAAGTGCCAGCACTGATGGTAGTTTGTCTGGAAATCTCAGCTGACTCCAAATGTGCAGCGGTAATGTCGCGTCCGTTCCGGCTAGAAAGAATGCAAGAATAAATTCATCAAAGGAAATCGTAAAAGTCAATAGAAAACTTGCTACGACACCCGGCAGAATTATTGGAAAGGTTACCCGCCAAAATGTCCACCACGCGTTTTCACCTAGGTCCTGAGCTGCTTCTTCATAGCTCTTGTCAAAGCCTTCCATGCGCGAAATTAGCACGAGCATTGAAAATGGTGTGCAGAGCATCAAGTGGCCAATTCCAACCGTAATCAGCGACAACTTTATCCCACCTACGCTAAAAGTCATCAGCAGAGAAATTCCGAGAATTATTTCCGGAATGACCAGTGGTACCATGATAAAACTAATCAGCAGACCACTTCTTCGCATTCGATAGCGAGTTACGCCTTTCGCTGCAAAGATTCCCAACACGGTGCTTAAGAAGGCAACGCTAAGGCCAACCTTCAAACTGTTGATGAGCGCGTTCTGCAGACCTTGACTATCCGCTAGTTGAGCGTACCACTTGAAAGTAAATCCCAACAGTGGAAAAGTAATGTATTGCGAATCATTGAACGAGAACAGCGGCAGCACAGCAACCGGTGCATAAAGAAAAATCAGGTACACCACCGCATAAACGGTCAACGTGTTAAGTCTGGATCGGGTACGGATCACTGTTTAAGCCACCTTCTTTCGGAACAACTGGGTTGCACCTAACAATAAGCAGACAACGAGTGTTACTGTAATCATTGATATGATCGATAAGGCCGCTCCCAAAGGCCAGTTGAGAGCTTTGCCGAACATCGACTGGATAATGTTGCCGATCATAATCCCGCGAGTACCTCCCACCAGCGACGGTGTAACATAATCACCAACCGTTGGAATAAATACCAACAAACTGGCAGCGATAACGCCAGGGAGTGATAGGGGTAATGTAACTCGAATGAAGGTCATGAACGCACTCTCGCCCAGATCCCGTGAAGCTTCAATCAGCGATCTGTCAATTTTTTCGAGCGAAACATAAATTGGCAAAATGGCGACTGCTGCCCAGGCATGGGCTAATGTGATCACCACTGCAATTGGGTTATAGAGAAGAAACTCCAACGGTTCAGCGATGATGCCCAATGACATGAGCCCAGAATTGATGACGCCGTTGTATCCCAAAATTACTTTCCAGGAAAAAACTCTGAGCAAATAACTTGTCCAGAATGGAATTGTGACAAGAATGATCCATATCATCTTGTTCCTTTTGACGTGGAAAGCAATGAAATAGGCCAAAGGATAGGCCAACAGTACCGTAACCAGCATCACCAGCAGGGAAATGCGGATCGACCGGTAGAGAATGAGGTAATAGATTTTTTTGCGAAAGAAGTCTGCGTAGTTTGTCAGGGTGAAGGTCTGAATCAGATCGACGTATTCCTGCTTCCAGAAACTCAGAGTGACCAGAATCATCAATGGAAACAGCAGACCTAGCAATACGATGGTTAGAGTAGGAGACAGCAGCGTGTAGCCACGCATAGCTTCACTTCTTCGAAACCGTAACTGGAACCGCGAAACCAATGATTGTTCAGATGCTGCCGATGGCATGAACTTGCGCCTTTAGCGTCAATCTAGTGAGAAGGGCAAACGATTTGGCACTGAACTTAAGTTCAGTGGGTAATTATTGTCTAGTGCGTCAATTGAACAACTCGGGGGTTCGAAAAAACATCAAACCCCCAAAATTGTTGTCCAGATTCAATAAGGGCTCTACAAGCCGGCTTTGACTTCCTCAAACATGGACTGCAGAGCAGCTTCATTGCCGATCGGCACCTGAAAGATGCCCGCGCTCAACAATGCTTCCGGATCACGTGAAAGACCGCGGTCGGCGAGCGTTGCTTCATCGACAAGACCGTACGCATCGATATTTGAATGGCCGTACCCTTCTTCAAGAATTGAAAAAGCACCTGATTCAGGAGCAAGAAACGCATCAATGACTTCGTAGGATTTATCGAGTTTCGCAGGGTCCGCATCCGTCATCAGACAGAATCCACAAACCCATGTCATCGCACCTTCTTTCGGATTCATGTACTTGACATTGACGCCTGCAGCCTTGAGTGCTGTATACGCATCGTTCCAAGAGCTGGTGGCAACCAGTTCACCCGCCGCCATTGAATTTTCCAAATCGGTTGGGCTGGTCCAATAGTAACGCAGCAATGGCAGCTGTTTTCTCAGCAGATCCCTAGTTACTTCGACTTCATCGTCTGTCATATTAAATGGGTCTGCTGCCCCACCGAAAATGGCTGCAACCATCACACCATCAATCAGGCTGTCGGACATAGACAGGCGTCCTGAGTAGCGTTCATCCCACAGAATGCCCCATGTTTCATCTTCCTGATACTTTTCATCAACAAGATCCGGGCGATACAGCACCGAAGTCAAACCCCAATCTGCTGCGACGAAATAGTTATCACCGTTAGCCATCATACCTGGAATATTTTTCAGGCTGGGAATGACGCTGTCCCAGTACTTCAGACGGCTGGTATCAATGGGTTGAATGATACCTGCATCCCGCCAGATTTCCACCTTGTACGAACAAGGATGTGTGACATCAAACTGCGCACCGGCCTTGATTTTGGCGAATGCTTCTTCTTCATCCCCGAAGATGGAGAAATTCGGATATTCACCATATTTCTCATAGTATTCTTCGTGGTGCTCGTTTGCATCCCAACCTTCCCAGGTAAATACATTGGGGTGGTCCGATGCAGCGGCATTGACAGGACCGGAAAAAACTGGCAGCATCACGGTCGTGATTCCGGCAGAGGCAAGAACCTTATTGAAATGACGTCGAGACATCTTGCCAGTTGCAAGCTGCTCAATATAGTCGTCTCTATTGAATTTCTTCATTCTTTTCACTCCTAATGTTTACTCAATTATTTTCGATTTTACATAAATTCATTCATGCACAATCCAGCAAATTTTAATGCTTTGCCAATTGATTATTGGAATCTATTGGCATACTGTGATTGGGCTAGGGTGCACGATGTACAATTCTTGCCCTACAGGATATAAGACGCGGACTAGGGTAAATCCAAAGACTTCTTTCTGTTGCCAGCGAGCCATGTTGCCGCTGCATCCTGATGGGTCATGCCATCGACATTGACCAAAGCGGTTATTGAACCGATCTGAGGCATTGTGATCCTCGGCTTTGAAAATGCCGTATAAGCCTGGGAATGCGAGCATGGAAGTCTGAAGTTTGCACCCCTTTTCAGCCAGCGTGTCGATGAACCACACCCCTTGTGGATTAGTCACCATGGCCGGCAATACGACTGACCATCAGTGCAGTCGAAGCATCGCTGAATACTTCGAACCCGGCAGTATCTTTAGCCACTCATATCGATCTCCAGACTTCACTACAATTTCGGTTAATCCTCCCGCTCTGACCACTGAAATGCGAACATCGACACCCACGGGGCCGGAGGCCCACACTTCTCGTAAAAATTCGGCCATATCTGATACCGAATTGCCATTGACTGCAACTATGATGTCATTTGGCCTGAGTCCTGCCGTTTCAGCCGGACCGTCTGGCGCAATTCGATAGATGAACAGGTGTCCGCGGTCAACTGCTGTATAGACACCCAGCCACGGTCTTGAATCTGCCGTGTCGCGTCCGTACTGCAGCAGGTCATCATATATTGGCTTTAGCAGGTTAATCGGAACAAACATATTGCCTGGAGTCGGTCGTGATCCGGTTACTGCATCATGCACCATCAACGAGCCAACTCCAACCAACTCACCCTGAGTGTTGATCAGCGCAGCACCTCCGAATCCACTAAATGGTGGAGCGGTAAAGATAGCCCGGTCCAGCAGATATTCCCAGTAACCTGGAAATTCTCTTCTGTCGACAACCTGAGCGACTTGCATGAAATCAGGACCGTAATTGGACAGGATCAGCGTCGGATCGCCAGGTGAAAGCATAGATGAATCTCCAAGGGGAATGCCTTTGATGCCCAGTGGCTGCGTGGATCTCACCATTCCAAATCCACTGTTGTAATCGTAAGCCACCATCTCGGCGGGTACAAACTGCCCGTGGCTGTCTGTAACCTGGATGTCAGACGCTTCCATAATAAGATAGCCAATTGTCAATATCAGTCCATCATCATCAATCACAATTCCATTACCCTCTCGCATCGTACCCAGAGCGAATGCAGTCCTGGCATCATCGGGAACTTCAGCACGAAGACCGACTACAGCGTTTAAAGTTTCTTCAACCTTGTCACTTGACTCCTGCGCTACAGAGACAGAGAAAGGAAGGAGGATAAAAAGTAGTATGGAAATTTTCCGTGCGAACAGGAAAGTTGTTGACGACTGAATTGTTCGATTCATATCAACCTCCAGCGCAAATCTTGGCGCGCGATTAAATCGAATAGGCAGTTTTGTGTTTATCTACCTGTTATTCAGGATTGTAACCGCAAATCTTCTGGCTGGGAGGTTTTTGGAATCAGAATGACTCCAGATCCAGAAACACCTGGTTGTACCAGTCGGAAATCAACCTTTCAATTGTTGATTCTGTCCAATTAGACAGAACCTGTTAAACCATTAGCTTGTGGAAAACTTCAAGCTATAGGATTTGACTCAAAAATTCCTGTGTTCGAGGGTCTTTAGCCTCAGTGAAGAATGTAGCAGGCGGCCCATGTTCAACTATTACTCCTCGGTCGGTGAAATAGATGTGATCAGCAATCTCTCGTGCAAATCCCATTTCATGGGTTACAAGTATGCAGGTCATGCCGCTTTGTGCAAGATCCTTGATCGCCAACAACACTTCTTTCACTGTTTCGGGATCAAGTGCAGCAGTGACTTCGTCAAACAGCATGACTTTCGGATTCATCGCGAGTGAACGGGCTATTGCGACCCGTTGCTGCTGTCCGCCTGATAACTCGCCAGGAAAGCTGTCTTCTTTTCCTTGCAAATTGACCCTTGCCATCAACTGCCGGGCGTGCTTTTCGACCTCATCCTTTGGTCGTTTCAACACTTTTAGCGGTGCCATCATGACATTTTGCAGTGCTGTTTTGTGCGGAAACAGGTTGTACTGTTGGAATACCATGCCAACTTTTTTTCTAAGTTCCAGTTTATCCAGACTCGGATCATGAACTTCCTGACCTTCGACAAGTATGGATCCCGAGTTGATAGGGTTCAATGCGTTGATACAGCGAATCAGCGTTGACTTACCAGACCCTGATGGCCCAATGATGCAAATGACCTCGCCTTTCATCACATCTAGCGACACACCTTTAAGAACTTCGAGATCACCAAATGCTTTATGCAAGTCGCGAATCGAAACGATTGGCTGATCTGGGGTCCAGTTTTGGTTATTCATATCGAATCACCGATTATTGGTTTAGGTCTTGATTGCGAATTTCTGTTCAAGACGAACAGTCCATTTGGCAATGGGATAACAATATAGAAAAAATATCACCAATGCAAATCCGAAAAATGGCATCAATAGCTCAGGATGGTTATCCTCAGCTTCCATCGCCTGTCTTGACAGTGTTACCAGCTCTTCGACTCCAAGTAGTGATACAAGCGGAGTTGCCATCGTCAGAATGGCATACCAATTCATCCATGGTGGGATCATGCGTTTGAAGCACTGAGGTAGGATAATTTGCCACAGAGTCTGTCGGCGTGTAAATGCCAAGGACTCCGCTGCTTCCCACTGCCCTGTCTGAACGGACTGAATGCCACCTCGAACAATTTCTGAAATGTTGGCCATGATCGGCAAAGATAGTCCAAAAACTGCTTTGATCCAGTCTGGAATCAGAAAAATCTGACCAGCGATTTCAATCTCGAACGGGAAGGCCAGCATCACAATAAACAACAGGACTAACCACGGAGAATTACGAAAAAGCTGTGTAATAAACCAGCAGAATTTAGACAACAGTCGAAACGGCGAGACTTGACCCAAGCCTACCAGAATGCCGGCAATAGTTCCGATAAGCATAGTAAAAAAGCTAATCAGAATATTCAACGCAAATCCATGTGAAACCAAAAATGGCAGCCAGCGCCACAATGCTTCAAATGCATCGGCCGTTGTATAGCCACCCTGTGCAAACACCACAAAAGGCCAAACTAACGGAATCAGTGCTACTGTCAGCACGGCTTTCGGACTCAGACCTTCCAACCAGCGGCTGAATTTCACATCCGACGCATGTCCAGAAATAGCGATCCGGAAGGGCTTCAAAACTGGCAGATCTGTACTCGGAATCGGATGACCGGAGTTGATTCCAGGAATTGGTCGAATGCGAGATCTCATTGGCCGTACCCTGGTATTCTTGCAGAACGCTCCCAGGCATTCATGCCCATCACGAGTACACCAACTAGCACGATGTAAACAATGAACAACACCACCATGCAGGCATTCTGCGCAGTTGAATAGTCATTGTAGATGCTTACCATCTGATAAAGCAGTTCCGGTACTGCGATTGCCAGCGCCTGCGTCGTTGTTTTCACAAGATTGACAAGGTTATTGTTCAGTGCTGGCAGACTGACGCGAAACGCCAGTGGAAATACAACGTAGATGAACGTCTGGAACCGACTCATCCCCAACGATTCTGACGCTTCTTTAGTCGAATCCGGTACCGCTTCAATTCCGGCCCTAAAAATCTCAACGTTAAAGGATGCAGCGAAAAATGAAAGAGAAATAATCGCCCAACCGACATTGGAAATAATTGGAATCTCCAACCAGCCGTCTGGGGAATAGGTGGGCGTGAACTGGCCCAGGGCAAAGTAGAAAAACAGCAGCTGAATCAGCGGAGGCGTGTTTCGAAAGAACTGGATGTAACCCTGAACGATGGCTCGAATAAGGCGAGACTGAGCACCTTGCAACCACGCTCCGATGAGTCCGACAATCACACTCAGGATGACGCATGTAACCGAAAGTTGAATCGTCGTCCACAACCCGGTCAATACTCGGTCAGTTTGGACCGGATCGTAGAAAAAAATGAAATTCCAGCGTGGATGATCCGCCGAAACATCATAGAAAAACTGCTGAAACGCATTCATAGCTGCTCAATCAAGCATTCTACGTGCAGATTAGACAAATAAACCGGGGTAGTTAGAAACACCACCCCGGTTTATTGATGCGTGTCAGATTATTCCTGAATCCAGTCTGCGTACTGAGCGCTCTTGTCTTTCAGGTATTGTGTCGCTTGAATGCCCCACTTCGCTTCCAGTTCAATCAACTTTCCGGATTGGTGCCAGTTGTAAGTCAAACCAGACATGAAGTTTCCGAAGACGCAATCCTTCTCGCCCAAAGGTACTGCCAATCCCCACGGATTATCATCTTCGCTGGCCAATGGCATTTCAAATTCATCCCAGTTGCCAGAGGAAAGGTCTGACATGATTGAGGAGTCGTCATAAACCCAAGCGATGCACTTCTTGTCGCGAAGGGCCTGTTTCGCTTCTGCATTACCAGTGAAGGCAACGATATCCGCACCATAACGCTCATTGACAATTTTGTTGTAGAACGCACCCTGCTTACCGCATACGGGTTTACCTCTCAAGTCTTCCCAGTTTGACAGCGACAAGGCTCTCGGTGACAAAACATTGGTACCTGATGTGTAATAGTTGGGCTGGGTAATGCCAACAATTTTGCGTCGATCAGGTCGGTCAGACATCGTGGCAATCATCATGTCGATTTTGCCCTGCTCAAGAAACTGCATGCGATTGGAGGATTGCACTGCCACAGTTTCAAGTTCGACACCCATCGCATCAGCGACCAACTCCGCCATATCGACTTCCATACCAACGATGCTTCCGCTTTCATCGCGATATCCCCAAGGTTTATAGTCGGCCTTGACTCCCACTACCAATTTTCCGCGGCTCATAACTTTGTTCCAGACTTCATTGGTACACTGTGCGGCACTAACCGATACAGAGCCAAACATCAGGATTGAAGCAGCACCCGCAAGCAGCAGTTTTTTTACAAAAGTATTCATTCCCTTATCTCCGATTTAATTCTTGAATTTGTGCACGTGAATCAAATTCACAATGGAGTGAAAGTAACGTGCACAATGATGTAAAGAACTGTTGAATATAAATGAATGAGAGTTGTGTGTCAACGCAACTTTGGCGAGTTTGAGTCAACCTGAAGTTTCCGAAACCTGAAACTTCAGGTAAATTCATCCCATAGAGAGGGATGTAGTATTCTGAAACTTACTGCGCGTGAATGTAGGGGTGAAGGTTGACAGCTCGTGATGGGTGGCGCAACTTTCGAAGTCCACTTTTTTCGATCTGTCGAACGCGTTCGCGAGTTACACCGAACTGCTGGCCGACCTCTTCAAGCGTATAGTCGGTCGGCATTCCAATGCCATATCGCATTCTCAATACAACCGCCTCCCGATCGGACAGAGAGTTCAGCATGGCTTCTACAGCAGACTGCAATCCCGATTTGATCGCGTCTTCCAGCGGGTTGGTTGCAGATTTATCTTCAATAATATCAAGTAGGCTTGAGTCCTCATCTTCACCAGTTGGCGCTTCCATAGACAAAGGCTCCTTTGGAATATTCAGAACCTTGTGAACTTTCTCTTCGGTAACTTCCATTTTTTCAGCCAGTTCGTCTACCGTCGCTTCGCGGCTTTCTTCCTGCCGTATTTCTCGCTGAATCCGATTCAGTGCACTCAATGTCTGAATCATGTGAACCGGTACCCGAATCGTACGAGATTGGTCTCCGCAGGCTCGCGTAATCGCCTGGCGAATCCACCATGTAGCGTATGTTGAAAACTTAAAGCCCAATTCGTGCTCGTATTTGTCAACTGCTTTCATCAAGCCGATGTTGCCTTCCTGAATCAAATCTTGAAGATCGAGCCCACGATTGTTGTACTTCTTGGCAATCGACACCACCAACCTTAGATTGGCCTCAATCATTTCGCCTTTGGCCTTATTGGCCTGATACTCAGCGCTACGCACCTGTGGGTACACCTGCTTGAAATGATCCAGTGACATTCCAAGCCGCTTCTCGAAGCGAATAATCTGCTCGCGTGCTTCCAGAATGTCAATCCGATAGCGCTCAACTGCTTCCGCCTGCTCTTCTGTACACACATTTTTTAGCAAAGCAATTAGATTTCTGTGCGTTGCGGAATTTGTGACAATCACCTGAAACTGACGACGTTCGATACGCGCTTTGTGGAGTAAAACGCTTTCTAGATTCCTGTATCTCTCTTTGCGCTCCCCATCCATCACATGCATCAGATCAAACATCAAGTCATAATGCCTGCGACCAAATACAAATCGGTTGAATTTATTCTTCAGGACTACGCGGTGATCACTGGCTTTTTTGCTGTCTATATCTTCCTCTCGAATTCTCGCACTTAGCCACTTGATTCGCTGTTCAATTCGGTCGAATTCCTGGCATACGGTGAAAAGAACTTCATTGGTGCCATCCTGATTCTCCGGTTTTACTTTAACGCTCTTGGCATCAATGTATTCTGTATCCAGCCCAATGCCGGTACATAGTTCTGTAAAACGTAAGCGCTTAGACAGAACCAACCCAAATCTTTCGAGCAACTGACGCATGATGAAAGGGCACTCTGAGAGTGCTTCCTGAGCTTGATTGAGACCGGCTTCAATCTGTTTGGCCAGTTCAATTTCCTGAGCGCGGGTCAAAAGATCAATCTGGCCCATCTCCCGCATGTACATTCGAATCGGATCGGTTGTACTGCCAAAATCGCTCTTGAGAACTTCTTCTGCTTCCTCGGCTACATCCTCTTCGTCAACAACGTCATCGGCTTGCAGGATCAGACTGTCCGGATGTGGAGCTTCATCACAAACTTCAATATCAAGACTGGTCAGCAGATCAATGGTACGTACAATGTCGTTGGTACCACTCATCGAATCCGGAAGGATGTCCGTAATTTCTTCGTAGGTCAGATACCCTGTACGTTTACCCTTGAATATCAGGCTTCTTAACCAACTTTTATCTTCTACTTCCTTGGTGGTGCCTTCCAACTTTCTATACCCCAACTATTCCATCTCAAAAAGTGGTAAATTTTCTATTGACTACGTTTGTGAATTCGTAATCTATATATAAACAACGACCAAACGAAAACTCGCTTGGTCACGTATGTATTTATTTTTTACGATTTGCGTTACGTAAACGCGTATTAGATAACAACTGATGGTGAAATTTCAAGCCCTATACAGCAACTTTTGCGTTGAGTAAGTATTTTCTGACCATCAAAACGCACTAGGTGAGGAGTATCAAACCGGTGTACAGCGTTTGAATTTGTTTTTGGCTGGCTGTGTGTCCGTTATATTGATCGCGGATGATGCTCGGTTTTTAGTCATCCATATACGGTTTGAGTTGATTCGATCGCGACGGATGGCGGAGTTTTCGAATCGCTTTTGCTTCAATTTGTCGGATACGCTCACGCGTTACTTCAAACTGCTGACTGACCTCTTCCAATGTGTGGTCTGTTCGCGAGTCGATCCCAAATCGCATTCTCAAAACCTTTGACTCACGCTCGGTCAGAGAACTTAATGCTGCATCAATTGCAGATTTCATTCCCGTATCCGCTACCTGATCATCCGGAGATTGAACGGCTTTGTCCTCAATGAAGTCTCCAACCTGCGATTCTTCGTCCTCTCCGGTAGGTGCTTCCATCGACAACGGTTCTTTGGGAATCATCAGCACCTTTCTTATCTTGTCCTCACTGAGTTCCATCCGCTCTGCGAGATCCTTAACTGTCGCCTCGCTCCCTTCCTCTTGCCGGATTTCTCGTTGAATTCGAGTTAGTGTGCTCAGTGTCTGCGTCATGTGCACCGGCACTCGAATCGTTCGCGACTGGTCCGCACACGCTCGGGTAATCGCCTGGCGAACCCACCATGTTGCATAGGTTGAAAACTTGAAACCACGTTCGTACTCAAATTTATCAACCGCTTTCATCAATCCGATATTACCTTCCTGAATCAGGTCCTGGAATCCCAATCCGCGGTTGCTGTACTTTTTCGCAATTGAAACAACCAAGCGAAGATTGGCTTCAACCATTTCTTTCTTCGCCTGATTTGCTCGAGTTTCGCCAATCGTAATCTCCCGGCATGCTGCCTTGAACTCGTGAAGTGGCATCACCAAACGGTTCTGCAGGTAATTCAGCCGCTTTCGGGCTTCAGCGAATTCTTCTCGACAGTCATCAATTTGAACAGCTTGCTCGTCAGTCGCGTAGTTTTTTAACAGAAATATCAAATTTCGATGAAGCGGATGATGCTCCAGCAATGGCAGAACCTCAGATTTGGGCAACTTGATTTTCTGCAAGCAGATCTGCTCCAGTATCTTGCTCCGTTCCCGACGCTGTGCATTGATCTCGTGAATAAATTTGAAAATTTCATCGAGCTGCTGTCGGGTAAAGGAGAATTCCAAAAACTTTTTCTGCAATACCCTCTTGTGACGAATGACTTTGGAACTATCAATGCCTTCTTTTCGAACTGCGCGTCTTAACCAATCATAACGCTGTCGAATTGCCTTGAATTCATTGAGGAATAAGGTAACGCTTTCATTTGACTCAATGCTCAAACTGTCTGATCTCTTTATGGTAGAGGCAGCAACGAAGTTCGACTTTTTCCTGATTCCAATACACAAATCATTGAAACGGATTTGACCTGCTTCCACCGAATCAAATTGTTGCATCAGGTACTCAAAAACAACAGGACACTTGGAAATTGCGAGGGTTGCCTTTTTCAATCCATTCTGGATTTTTCTGGCTAGTTCTATTTCCTTACTCCGAGTCAACAGCGCGAATTCGCCCATTTCACGCATGTACATGCGTATGGGATCGGTCGTGCTGCCTAACTCGCTCTTGAGAGCACTGTCAACCTCGGTTGCGGGGCCGTCGTCGAGTTCTCTTGGACCTAAGGCAAAGTCTTCGGGATTGAGGATTTCATCGTACACCTCTATATCCAAATCAAGGAGCAGACTAATAATGTTTTCGACACTGTCGGCATCATTCATTGAGTCAGAAAGATGGTCTCTGACATCTTCAAATGTAAGAAAGCCCTGCTTCTTCCCTTTATTAATAAGCCGCCGCAGGTCAGTGGCACTCGTTCCGTAATCCAAATCCCTCTCCGTAATCGAAATCCTTTCCGAAAGTACAATTGGAGATTCCCTTCTCTAACAGAAATGATGAAGACAAGCCGTTTTATCAAAGCGATCCAATCGCTCCGATTAAATTGGGTGGGCGACCACCAGTTCCGGCAATCGCTTCCGCTCATCTATCTCTCAGAACTTACCAACTATCGTTTTCTCCTGGAAAACGAAATTCAATTATAGCCACGCTTTAATTGGTGGAATTTTTTAATTTCGTGAGTAATTTACGGTTGTTTCTTGAATCTAATTCCTGATTTTTCAGCCGAATTTCCGGGTGTAAATGGTGTGCTGCTGTAGCAAAGTGGAAAGGTAAATTTGTCGGACAGTACCGCTTATTTTTAACGCTGACTACCTTTCATGCGAGTTCCTGCAGGGTCGAATGCAGGTCCATGCCTGACCTTTCCAGAAAAAAGAACGCCTGCAACATTCACTTCTACAGAAGCTCCATCTGGCAATTCAATTCCTTCATTCAATATTGAAATAGCGACAGGTGAATTGATTCTGTAACCGAATGTGGCTGAGGTTGTTTTACCGACCGGTTTACCCTGGTGTATTACAGGTTCATCACCAATCGGAAGCGCAGCTTGATTATCGAGAATGACTGAAATGAAACGGTTTCTCGCACCGGACTCTAAACGCTCTTCAAGTGCATGCTTGCCAATAAAGTCCTTTTTCCAGTCAACTGTAAACGACAGACCTGAGTCCACAGGTGAAACTTCCGAATCCAATTCATGTCCGTAAGCCAAAAAGCGCTTCTCAATTCGCATGGAAGTCTGTGCAAAAAGACCCGCAGGTTCTGCTCCACTGTTTTGAAAGGCTGAGTAAATTTCAGAGGCATGCTCAGCCTGACAGGTAATTTCCCAGCCGAATTCTCCGACATACGAAAGACGAGATGCCAGAACTGAAAGTCCGGCAATCGTTGTCTCGCGGCATTCAAAATATCCGATGTGTTCCAGTGATTTTCCTCTCGCGGTACACATGACATTTGCTGAATTCGGTCCCATAAGACCCAGTACACATAACTCATCTGTCTGGTTGGTCAGCGACACTTCTTCATCCTGAATTTGACGGCGCAGCCATGACAGATCTTTTTTCAAAGAAGCCGTTCCCACGTAGAGTCTGAAGTGATTGCTGCCCAATCGAAATACAGTGAAGTCGCTCTCAATCCCACCGCGTTCATTGAGCATCGTGGTATAGATGATCCGGCCGATGGGTCGGTTCATCTGGTTGGTGCATACCCGGTTGAGAAACCTGCAGGCATCCGTACCGGTGACATCTATCTTGCCGAATGTTGACTGATCGAATATCGCCGCATCTTCGTGGGCCGCGAGAACCTCCCTAGCCACATTCGAAAACCAATCCGGTTTTCCGAAAGAAAGTACCGGATCTGACTGTTTTCCGAAAAAAAGCGGACGCTCCCAATCGTAAGTCTGACCGAAGTAGGCTCGATCACGACAAAAGTGCTCATGAAGTGCCGAGATTTTGAGATTCCGGCCGCTTGACCATTGTCGACCAGGATAGGAAATTTCGTAGTGTTTGCCCAGAACTTCTGGAATCCTTTCCGTAAGAAATTCAACTGAATTGAACTGGCTTGGAAAACGAGCAGGATTGGCTTCGTGCAAATCCATCGGCATGTGACCCTGTTGAATGCAGTGTGCAAGAGCCATGCCAGCACCACCACTGCTTGCTACACCGACAGAATTCATACCGCAACCCAGAAAGAAGCCTTTCGTTTCAACACTTTCACCCAGCATGAAGGAACCATCCGGGGTAAAGCTCTCTGGTCCATTCAGCAGCATTTTCACTTCTGCATACTGCAATGCTGGGAGGCGATGCATCGCATTAACCATCATGGGCTCAAAGTGGTCCCAATCTTCATCCAGTAACTGAAATGCAAATTCCGGACCTAGAGACTGTGGAGATACTGGTCGTGCATGCGGTTCAAAGCAACCTACCAGTAAACCACCACTGTCATCGCGAATGTAGAGGTGACCGTCGTGATCAGACAATGTTGGTAAATTGCCGACAATATCAGGGACAGGTTTAGTCAGGAGGTAATAATGTTCACAAGGCCAGACTGGCACCTCGACACCAGCCATCTGTCCCATATTACGACTCCACAAGCCTGTACAGAGGGCAATGGCGTCGCAATTCACAGTACCGCAGTCTGTTTCTACAGCCTTCACCCTGTGATTTTCCAAACCGATACCAACAACTTCGGTGTTTTCGTAAATTCTGGCACCATGAGCTTTTGCGCCTTTTGTCAGTGCTGCACAAAGATCGGAAGGACTGACTCGACCATCATCCGGAGACCAAACAGCTCCAATGATGTCGTCGCAGTTCATGTGTGGCCAGCGCTCTTTGGCTTCGCCAACTGATACGGATTGGGCTGACACGCCATAGAGCTCAGACAATGCCTGCTGTCGTCTAATGTGAGTCAATCGGTCTTGGTTTGTCGCGATCGATAGTGAACCCTTGTTAATCCAACCAGTACTCTGGCTAGTTTCAGCCTCAAGGCTAGAATAAAGCTCTATCGAGTACCGGATTAGGTCTGTCAGATTCTTGGTTGAGCGTAGTGCACGCACTTGAGCTGCAGAGTGCCAAGTTGTACCTGAAGTTAACTGGTTGCGTTCAAGCAGTATCGCATCAGACACACCAGACTTGGCAAGATGGTAGAGCGTTGAACAACCCATTATTCCACCGCCGATAACGACAACGGATGCGTGCGCGGGTAGTTGATTCACGAATACAACCTGTCGAATGGATTAATTGGGTCAGTGACCATCACAGGACTAAAGCGGATTTGAAAAATTCTAAATTTCCAATGAAAGTTCGACTGCCACACTAGGTGCATTCAGCCCAAACTCATCTGAATTTGGGAATCAGATTTGTTCCTTTTGATACCTGAGGTAAATTGCCAACCATTGATCGCAAATTGTCCTTCAGGAAATCAGAGTGACGAAATCTGATTGTCGGGATGGCTGTCGGTGCCGCGGACTTGAAAGATCTGTCGCTCAGAGACATCACCAACTTGCAGCTCTTCGGTCTTCCTACGCGCCAAATCCCGATCGAAGTGTGACGAAGCCGGCATATAACGGAAAGTAAGACTGGCACGGCGTTTTAATGAGTGATTTGGTTCTGCGCCGTGAACCATGAATGCATCGTGAAAGGAAAACATGCCGCGCTCAAGCACAACATCCTTTGGCACCATCTGTTTCTGGACTTCTGAATCCAATTCCTGATTGAGTACGATTCGATCACTGTTATTGATGGAATGACTGAAAATTTCGCGCGTTTTGTGACTGCCAGGAACCACTCGCAGACAACCGTTTTCCTGTGTTGATGGATCAACAGCAATCCAGACGGTGGTGGTTTCAAGTGGTCTGATCGGCCAATACTGTGCATCCTGATGCCAGGGCGTCGCTTTGCCGTTACTCGGGCTTTTGCAAAATAGTGCTGAACTCCAGACGATTATGTCAGGGCCGATCAACTGTTCCACAATATCCAGTATTTCTGGCAGCACTGCAAATTCAAGCCAGGATCTATCCATTTCGATGAGCGCGGGAAGATAGTCGGGAGTTAGGTCAGGCCTGGTTTCGAACAGCGCTTCCATCTTGGTCTGAATCGCACCAATCACTTCTTCGTTGAGCTTAATTGACGCTGTAACTTGTCCGTTCTCAATATAACTGTCAACTTGCTCTTCGGTCAGCATATGGTTCTCGTTTTCGGATCAATTTTCATTGGACTTGGCTATTGACTAGATTAATGCATCAATAGTAGATGTCTTGCCGCTGTAATTAGCACTGATAAATATAGTATTTCGTTCTGCGATATCGACGCGGCATGTATTTTAGCTTCCAGAAATTTTGTACCTCAACAAAGGCAATGTATATCCAATGTTCTCTTGAACGCGGTAGTGCGACCAGCTCAGGTCAGGGTGAAAACCAGTCGCGGATTCAACGCCTGCTGGGTGCTGTTTTGAAGGCGATTCCCTGTCCAATTGGTGAGAATTTTCACCATTGCCTTTTTCTCTAAACAATTTGTAGTGTATTGCAGATATAGTGAAATTAGCACCCAGAGGGTGTTGAATTGATAATCTGTGTACAAAAGTCAGATAGAACTTCCTGCATTCTTGGAACGTAGTTACGGAGAACCCTTCGCCGAACCGTTTGTTGAGCTGTAGCGAGAGTTCATCAAGTTTTAGTTGCATAAGCAACTACTTGCCTTGCTTTTCCGACTTTTCCACTTTGGCTGATGTGACCCCTTCGCTAATTTCGTTCAAACCGTACTTCCGGCGGCGTTTAACGACTGTTTCTGATCAATAACGGAAATGATCACAAATTATAATTTAGACTAGTTGTATAATCTGGTCTGAATTGCTCTCAATTGAGGATAACTATGAATACAATCGGGGCATTTGAAGCCAAGACACATTTACCGCGCTTGCTTGATCGCGTGGAGCACGGAGAAACTCTAACCATTACCCGACATGGTAGGCCGGTTGCACACTTGATACCCGTTAATTCTGATAGGAAACGGGCAAAAGAAGCGGCTGCGCGTATAGTTAAACGACGCCAACACCTCAAGTGCGTACCTTTGGATGAACTGATGTCCACCATTCATGATGGGCACCGTTATTGATGCCTGTCGTTATCGATAACTCTGTTTTCATGGCATGGTGTATGGGTGAAGAGGACGATTCCACGGTTTACAATACCATGCAGCGTGTTACCGATGAGGGTGGCGTTGTGCCGCGTATATGGTGGTACGAATTGCGCAATGCTTTGCTGGTGAACGAGCGTCGTGGACGCATTTCCCAGCAACAGGTATCGGATACACTGGCGGATAGTCAGGAATTAGACATTTTCATTGATAATGAACATGACGATGCGCTGGTCCTTGACCTAGCACGCCGATTTAAATTGACAGTCTATGACTCAGCGTACTTGGAAGTAGCCCTTAGGCGTAGTATGCCATTAGCGACACTAGATAAAAAGTTACGGGAAGCAGCGGAAAATATTGGAGTCGTCATTGCGCATCAAGCGCGGAAATAAGAAGCATGTGCCCTTTAGCGGACGCTGGGAAACGATAGAAGAATCAGAAAGCCGAAGGTTTATGCACCTTTTGTGCTTTCCGCGGTCAAATTACTTCTACTCTAGCACCATAATCCCGTGTTAGTTTCCACGTAAATCAATCGCGATTCCCACAGTAGTTTACGATCGACTTGAGCCAGATGCCGCAGTCTCCTAACGGTACTCACTATGAACTCAGTGGTATCAGGCAAAATCCACCGCTCGTGCTCATCCATGGACTAGGGCTCAGACTTTCACTGTGGCACGACTATATTTCGGTCCTCGCAGAGGACTATTTCATCATCAACTATGATCTATTCGGACATGGTGCCAGTCAGCCTCCACCAACAGTGCCGTCCCTGGTACTATTCTCTGAGCAACTCAAGGACCTGCTCGATGAAATTGAAGTCGAAAGCGCTTCGATAATCGGCTTTTCACTCGGTGGAATGATAAATCGGCGCTTTGCAATGGATTACCCTGATCGAGTTCAATCTCTGATCATTCTCAATTCCCCTCACGAGCGAGACCCGAAAGAACAACTGCTGGTTGAGGAGCGCGCTAAGAAAACTGCAAAAGGAGGTCCTGTTGCAACACTCGATACGACTCTGAAACGCTGGTTCACTGCAGATTTTCTATCCAACCAACCAAATGAAATAGGAAAGGTACGCGAATGGGTATTGAGTAATGACCCGACAATTTATGCACAGTGTCGATTCGTACTCGCCGCCGGTGTAAAAGAATTGATTCAACCGAATCCACCGATCAGCAAGCCAACACTGATCGCAACCTGCGAGCACGATAGCGGCAGCACACCTGAAATGACGCTTTCCATCGCATCGGAAATTAAAGATGCAAAATCTGCGATTGTACCTGAACTGCAACATCTGGGACTGATCGAAAGACCGGAACTTTTCTTAAGCCTTATCCAAGATTTTCTGGAGCAAAACAAATGACGAATATGACGGGTGGCCAGGCTGTCGTTGAAGCGCTACGCGCCGAAAATACAACTCACATTTTCGGGCTGATCGGGTCCGCTACGATGGAAATATTTGATGCACTTTATGATGCTGATGACATTCAGTTTG
Source organism: Arenicellales bacterium (assembly GCA_965220665.1). GTDB lineage: Bacteria > Pseudomonadota > Gammaproteobacteria > Arenicellales > JAJDZL01 > JAJDZL01. The sequence continues at coordinate 1,659,769 of CBDCQQ010000005.1, read as the reverse complement.
TCGGAGTGCATGATGAGCGAACTGGAACTCACATGGCGGATGGCTTTGCACGCGCATCTGGAAAACCAGGTGTGGTTTTGGCCGGACAAAATGGTCCAGGTGCAACAAACCTCGTAACAGGGCTGGCGCAGGCGAAAGCTGCGTTTTCTCCGGTCATTTCAATTGCCGGTGCCTTGTCTTCAGAACATGTCTACCGGGATGCCTTTCAGGAAGTAGACCAGGACGCACTATTCAAGCCTATAACCAAGAAAACCTGGACAGTAACGGATACTGCCCGAATTCCGGAAATCATGCGCCATGCGTTTCGCGTTGCGATGGCACATCCCCGAGGACCTGTTCAGGTTAATCTTCCACGGAATGTGCTTTCCGGATCAGCAGATTATCCTGCGATTCAGGAAGCCAAAAACTATCGCACATGCAGTGTTCCTGAAGCATCGCCAAGCGATGTTGCCAGAGCGTTTGAATTGCTGGAGTCCGCCTCTCGACCAGTGATCATTGCAGGTGGCGGTATCAAAACGACCAGACGATTCAAAGAGACGGTTGAACTGGCTCATTTTCTACATGCACCAATAGTCAGCTCTCCCGGCCACGGCGATGCCATTCCATTTGACGAAAACCTTTATGCCGGTCAAATGGGTCCCCGCGGCAATCAAGTCGCGTCCGACTTAACCCGAAATGCCGATGTCATTCTGGCACTGGGAACCCGACTTGGATTTAATTCGACTTTCTATAGTTATTCCAACCTTAACCAGAATGCGAAAATCATTCAGGTCGAACTTGATCAGCAAGCAATCGGTCGCTTTTTTCCAGTCGAACTTGGCATCTGGGCTGATGCACCGACTGTTGCCAGGCAGCTGGTCAAAATTGCCAAAGAAAGGGATAAACAGATTGAGTCCAGCAGGTGGTGTGAAGAACTCTTGACAAGTCGAAGTATCTACCTTAAAGAACGACAAGATCAGGCCGACATGCAGGCCAACCCGATTCAGCCAGCAGCACTGTTTCGATTGCTAAGAGACATTCTGCCCCGGGATGTCGTCTACACAATGGATGCAGGCACTTTGTGCCTACAAGCCACCGATGCCCTGAACTACTGGCAGTCACCGTCGCTGATCACACCACTCGATTTTGGATTGGTGGGATTCTCATTCGCCTGCGGACTGGGTGTCAAACTCGCCCTCCCTGAACGAACAGTGATCAGTCTGATGGGCGACGGTGGATTTGGAATGACTGTATCCGAATTGAGTACAGCCGTCGATCACAATATCAATACCACAACCGTAGTAATGAATAATCAATGCTGGGGTGCTGAAAAAGCTTATCAACGGGACTTCTTCAATGAACGATACATCGGTGCTGATGTCAGCAGCCCACCGTTCGACAAACTTGCTGAACTCTATGGAGCTCAAGGTTTACGAGCTCAAACAATTGAAGAAGTGAATGAAGCGCTGCAACTGGCGCTGAGTACTGTGGGTCCGTCAATTATCGATGTCGCAGTCGACCCAGAGGCACTTTACAGCTTCAGGCGAGATTCGTTCAAGCACCGAGGGGGCTGACATGAACCAGCCTCGCCTAGATGCGACAGCGCGGTGCCAACTGCAAGAGTCGCACCGCGCCGAAGTTTAAGAAATTTGGTTAACCGCCCTTTTCAGTGTCTTTGAATTTACCCTGAATAACACGGTCAATCACGATGGCGCAGAACAGAATGGCGACGCCGGCCAGTATGCCCTGTCCTTTCGCCGCATATTGCAAGGCAACCAGAACATCATATCCCAGCCCCTTCGCATCAATCAACGCTGCGATGACCACCATGGACAGACACATCAAAATGGTCTGATTGACACCAGCCATAATGCTCGGTGTCGCCAGAGGAATCTCAACGTTTCTGAGAATCTGCGCATTCGTTGCACCAAATGCACGCGCGGCTTCAACAACATCCTTGGGTACCTGCCTCAAACCAAGCGTTGTCAAGCGAATGATCGGCGGCAAGCCGAAGATCATCGAGGCAAGAATTCCCGGTGGTTTACCTGTACCAAAAAATGCAATAATTGGAATGAGGTAAACAAACGATGGCAATGTTTGCATCAGGTCGAGAACGGGTCTCCCCATATTGAATGCCCGTTGGCTTCGAGCGAACCAGACACCTAACGGAATTCCGATCGCAACGCAAAGGAACGACGCAGTTCCAAGCAGTGCAACTGTCGCCATACTTTTTTGCCAATACCCAAGAACTGCAATGTAAATCAACGCGGCCGCAGTAAACAACGCGACACGTGGGCCTGCACTGCGATAAGCAAATATGATGATCACCGCCATCACAACCGGCCACGGCGTTCCAACCAGCAGGGTTTCAACGCCATCCAGAATTAACCGAATACCACGTGAAACACCCTGAAACAGGAAGGCAAAGTTCTGCGATGCCAGATCAAACCAATAGTCGATCCAGGACGCGATTGCAAGATAGTAGGTATTCCCTATTGGAAATTCGGTAATCACATCTGGTGGATTAGCCGTTGTAAATCGCAATAAAGTAACCACGTAAACGAATGCAATGATTACAAACCCCAGCAATCCTACCGACCAACTCAATCCGGACCGAACAGTTCGGTCCCCGCGCCATCTGGAGTACTGTCGCTCATAGGCAATATTTGCAATCCAGCCCTCGAATATCTTTATCAAAACGAGCCCGATAATCGCAATAACCAGCAGACGTGTACCACCCGCGCGGGCAATTTCACCTTCCGCTGTCGCTTTATCTCTGGCTTTGGCGAGATTTTCGGCGCGCTTCTCGAACGAAGCCGCGCCTTCATCATCTCCCTGCTCACGTGCTGTTTCAGCCCGTGTCATCATTTTCTCGTAGTTGGTTTGCATTCGCTCAGCCCGGGCAAATTTGTCAGCACCTAACTCGCCCCACACGCCCAAACCTAGCATCACCAGAAAAACCATTTCCAGGAGCGAAAACACCCAGAACAAGCCCCACAAGCCACGTGCAGTCGCCCATAGCGGTCCGAACACAGCCGATCCAATATTGAAAGTCCAGCAGTATCCACTCTTGGACGACTGAACTTTCTTGAATTCCCGTGTGTAATAATCGCCGTTAGTGCCAGCAAATTCCTTTACGGAATCTGAAATGTCGACCTCTGGGATGACATCCAGGATCTCAACTGTACCAATTAACTCAGCCATTTATTGATCCTCCTGTCTTTGAAATCTTCCCTGAACGATGCGGTCGAGCATCATTGCACAAAAGAGAATAGCCAGTCCTGCCAGAATACCCTGGCCCTTGGCGACGTACTGCAATGCAGTCAACACTTCCTGACCCAAGCCTTTCGCACCAATCAGTGATGCGATCACCACCATAGACAAGCTCATCAGAATCGTCTGATTGACGCCAGTCATAATGGCAGGTGTGGCAAGCGGCAATTCAACGCCAATCAGTATTCTCCACTTTGTTGCACCAAATGCAACGGCAGCTTCAACCACGGTGCTTGGTACCTGTCGCAGACCCAATGCCGTCAACCGAATTACCGGTGGCATGGCAAAGATGATCGTAGCCAGAATTCCAGGCACCCGTCCGGTTCCGAAGAATGCAATAATTGGAATGAGATACACAAATGGGGGTATCGTCTGCATAAGGTCCAGAATCGGGCGTGCCACAGCGTAAGCTCTTTCACTCCGTGAAAACCAGATTCCCAAAGGAATACCAATCAGAATACAGAAAAACGCTGCTGCACCAACCAGCACGATACTTACCATGCTGGCCTCCCATAGTCCTAGAAATCCTATGTAGCAAAGGGAAGCTGCAGTAAATATTGCGACCCGGATACTTGCGACCCGCCATGCAATTACCACAAGAAAGACTACTACAACCGGCCATGGTGCATCAACCAACAGCAGTTCCATCGCGTCAAGAACTGATTGAGCTCCTGCCGTGATTCCATCGAAAATGCCTTTGCCCGCTTCCGCGGTGCGATCAAACCAGCCTTCCAAAGCATTGGCGCTGTTGGTGTAATATGCATTATCGACAGGAACATCAACAAGCCATTCAACGGGACTGGATACCGTAAATCGGTAAAGTGTCAACGGTACTAGAATTACCAGAATGACTAATGCGATCGTTAATCGCTGCATACTGAACCCACTGGCAATCTTTTTGTTCAAGCGCCAGGCAGAGTATTGCAACTCGTACAAGCGGTTGGCGAATTTGCCAAGAACATATCGCAATACAGCATACAGCACAATCCCTGCAATGAGGTATAGCCACCAGGTACTAGCAGCGGCTTGTGCCTCCTGTATTGCAAGATCGGCGGCTTTTTCCAGGTTTATAGCGATTTCTGCAGAGGATTCCGCACTTTCATCACCTGTGACTCCTGCAACACCTGCTTCCAATCGCAGGTCATGCGCTCGTTTGGTGAGTTGCTCAGCTTCGGCGATTTTCGAGGCACCTAAATCACCCCAGATACCTTTACCGAGTTGAACCAGTGCGACGAGTTCCGCGATAGTAAATAACCAGAACAGGTTCCAAAGCCCCCGGGCTGCACACCAGGCGGGACCGCATAGCAGTGCAGCTTTATTCCAGATATTGAGATTTTCTCCAGTCGCCTGAATTTGCGACAGCGTCTCTACGTAATAGTCGCTGTTCTGACCGGAAAACTCGCGAATTGAATCGCTAAGGTCAATTTTTGGAATATCTTTTGTTACGTCAGGTTGAGAATTTTCTGCCATCACTTGCCATCCCGGATTCCTTGCAACAGCCGGTCCTTCGAGACAACTCCGACGTCATTTCCACTTTCATTGGTGGTCACGGTTGGCTGGGTGGTGTTCGTGGCAACGTCAATCAGATAGTCCAGATCAACATCCTGTGACACTCGTGGCGACTGGCTCAAATCATCACCGTCTACTGGTTGATATTTGCTGATTGGTGTTTGAATCGTGTGAGCAAATACCAGTTTCAGTTTCGAGATGTTCTGTACGAAGTCTCGGACGTAATCATCAGCGGGATTGGTGACAATCTCCTCAGGTGTACCTATTTGCACAATTCGACCATCTTTCATGATCGCAATCCTCGTACCCAAGCGAATCGCCTCGTCGAGATCGTGCGTGATGAACAATGTCGTCTTGTGCAACTGGTCCGACAGGGCCATAAACTGATCCTGTAATTGCCGGCGAATCAGTGGGTCCAATGCGCTGAATGGCTCATCCATTAACAGCACATCCGGATCGGACGCCAGCGCTCTGGCAAGTCCAACGCGTTGCTGCATACCTCCGGAAAGCTCACGCGGAAATCGATCTTCAAAACCATCCAAACCAACGAGAGACAGTGAGTGTTGAGATACATCCCAGCGTCTAGATTTGGATTCGCCGCGAATTTCCAGTGGATAAGCTACGTTGTCTCGAACCGACCGATGAGGTAGCAATGCCATGTGCTGGAACACCATTCCAATTCTTTTGGCACGCATTTCCCTCAGCGCTGTTGGTGAGAGTTTCATTACATCTTCACCCAGCAGATAAATTTCCCCGGAAGTCGGTTCAATGAGCCGATTGACGTGGCGAACCAGAGTTGATTTGCCACTACCCGATAGGCCCATAATGCAAAAAATCTCCCCACGACGGACAGTAAAACTGCAATCTGCGATTCCCACTACCGCGCCATAACGTTCCAGAACTTCAGCCTTGCCAATGCCTTCTGATTCAACTGCTGCCATGGCTTCTGGGGCACGTTCACCGAAAATTTTCCAGGCATTTTTTAGTTCTATAACTACATCTTTTTCATTATCATTCATGAAATGCTCGCTTTCTAATATTCAGACTGCGAAACGCTTTAGACAATGCATTCCGTCAGTCCTGTCAATTGAGTCTAGATGCAAAAAGCGGTGCAATGTACTGCTACACTGCACCGCTCTTCTTCATCGATTTTTACTAAATTGACTGTGAGTCTCTTTTATTCTTAGTGGATTGAAAACTAAATTAACGCAGCCACTCATCAACAGATGCTGCATTCGCTTCAACCCAGGAAGCAGCCAGATCTTCCAGTGTCATCTTGTCTACGATAACACTGTATACCATGGAACTGACCTGATCGGTCGTCAGAGTAACCTTATTCAGAATCGCTGCTGCCTCTGGCTGAGATTCTTCAAGTGACTTCGCATAGTGGATGTGCAGATTAGCATCTTTCCACGCGACGCCTGCCATTGACTCTTCCAACCAGTTTGGATTATCAGTTGGCTGATGCACAACCCATTTAGCGGGATCGTGCGCAGGTTCTTCCAGGACTACTAGATCATGCAACTCAAACATATGATGTGGGGTATAGCAGAAAAACACGAATGGCTTCTGCTGCTGCACTGCAGCATCAAGGTTGGCCATTGCGAGGGTTTCGTCCATCTCGGTGAGATCCAGAGTTTCGGCATAGCCATAACTCTTGGCGCGAATTTTTTCAATATTCGTTGAGGCCCAACCCGTAGCACCGATCCAGACTTCACCTTTGCCATCGCCGTTTGTATCAAACTGAGCAGCAATCGATGGGTCAGTCAGGTCAGTGATCTTGCTTACACCCAGAGTGTCTGCTGTGTGCTTGGTCGCGCAAATTCCCTGAAAGGCAGAAACGCCATTCGGATTCATCAACACGGAGCCTTTTTCCTTAACATAGGTGTTGTGCAGATTATCCTGATTCGGCAGCCAGACTTCGGGATGTACATGCATGCTTCCTTTATCCATGGCTTCGAATACAACCGGATTCGTACCGTTTTGGACTTCAACTTCAAGACCCAGGTTTTCTTCCAGTACCACTTTGAGAATGTAGGCAGTCGCTTGCACCGACGGCCAGTTTGGTGAACCAATTACAACATCAGCTGCCTGCGTGGTTCCGACCATCATAAACAGAGCCGCGCTTGCTGCAATTACTCTTTTTAGTAACTTCATCAGGACCTCCTTAATGAAATTTAAATTTTTTGCCAAACGGCATTTAATTGAATTTATTTATAAGTTTGAATGATCAAACTTTGAGAGTCTAACTTTATAGTATGTTTGAACAAATTTGTAGCTTTTTTGCCATTTTTTACTGAACGTAATAGTGTTTTACTGAAATTTAGTTGCTAGCTGTTTTATTGAGAGATCGATCTGCTACACCGGTCGAAATTTTGAAGCCAAATCTATCCATTCAGTTTCGTCGCGTGAAACTCAATGTGGTCTTCAATAAAACTCGAAATGAAATAGTAACTGTGGTCATAGCCTGGCTGCATGCGAAGCTGCAGGGACTGGCCGGCTGCTTCACAGGCCGCGGAAAGTAGTTCGGGTTTCAACTGCTCTTCCAGAAAACCGTCTGCCTCACCTTGATCGACTAAGATGGTTTGGCTCCTGAATCCGCGTTTAATCAGCTCGGTTGCATCATAGTCAGACCACAAAGTTTCATTTAGTCCCAAATATCCGCTCAGTGCCTTTCGACCCCAAGGGCATTGGGTTGGAGCACATATAGGTGCGAACGCAGAAATTGACTGAAACAGGTTCGTGTTCTTAAGGCCAATTGTCAACGCTCCGTGCCCACCCATGGAATGCCCCGTAATTCCCTGTCGGGAAGGGTCGGCGGGAAAATTTGAAATGACCAGCTCTTGTAGTTCGCGGGTAACGTAGGTGTACATCTGATAGTTGCGCGACCAAGGCGATTCAGTCGCGTCAACATAGAATCCAGCACCGGTACCAAAATCGTAGGTGTCATCCTCTCCGGGAATGCCTGCACCACGGGGACTGGTATCCGGTGCAACTAGAATCAGGTTATGGCGAGATGCAAACTGCTGAGCGCCAGCCTTGACGGTAAAGTTCTCTTCGGTACAAGTCAGCCCAGAGAGAAACCATAAGACCGCACAATGTGACTCAGCAACTGCCGACGGCAAATAGACCGAAAACTGCATCGGTGTACCGGTGCATTGCGATTCATGTCGATAAATGCCCTGGACACCGCCAAACGATCGATGTTCACTAACTATTTCCATCAATTCTGTCAGTTAAATTCGATCACGCTACGAATCGACTTGCCTGCATGCATCAGGTCAAACGCATCGTTGATCTGCGACAGCGGCATCTTGTGAGTAATCATCTCATCAATATTGATCTTGCCATCCATGTACCAGTCGACAATTTTCGGTACATCAGTTCTGCCCCTGGCTCCGCCAAATGCGGTGCCACGCCAGACGCGCCCAGTAACCAGTTGGAAAGGCCGAGTACTGATTTCCTGACCCGCACCAGCCACACCAATGATGATGCTCTCACCCCAGCCCTTGTGGCAGCATTCCAGTGCTGCGCGCATGAGATCAACGTTTCCGACACACTCAAAGCTGAAATCTGCACCACCTCCGGTCAGTGACACGATGTATGGAGCCAAATCGTCTTCGACTTCATTCGGGTTGACAAAGTGTGTCATGCCGAATGCTGTTGCAAGCTCTTCACGGGCTGGATTGATATCGACTCCCACTATCATGTCGGCGCCTGCAATTCTGGCACCCTGGATCACGTTAAGACCAATTCCACCCAGACCAAAGACGACAACATTGTCACCAGGCTGCACCTTGGCGGTATTAATCACGGCACCGATTCCAGTCGTGACGCCGCAACCAATGTAACAAACCTTGTCAAAGGGTGCATCTTCTCGAATCTTGGCCACGGCAATTTCAGGTACCACGGTGTAATTTGAAAAAGTCGAGGTTCCCATGTAGTGGTAAACGGTATCTGCACCGATTGAAAAGCGGCTGGTGCCATCTGGCATGATGCCCTGACCTTGGGTTTCTCGTATCGCCTGACAGAGATTGGTCTTACCACTGGTACAGTAATCGCACTGACGGCATTCAGGTGTATAGAGCGGGATCACGTGATCACCTTTCTTGACAGTGGTAACGCCAGCACCAACATCGACGACCACACCTGCGCCTTCATGCCCCAAGATGGCGGGAAAAATGCCTTCTGGGTCAGCACCCGACAAAGTGAATTCGTCGGTATGGCAGACTCCAGTCGCCTTGACCTCAATCAGAACTTCGCCGGCTTTCGGACCATCAAGTTCAACTGTTTCAATTTGTAGTGGTTTGCCTGCTTCGTAGGCAACGGCTGCTTCAGTTTGCACTTTCTGAACTCCTTATCTTGTACGTTTAGTGTTTTCAGTTGATTATAAGTTCACGAAAATTTAGGAATTGAATTCTCCTTTGCTCAGGAAAACACCCGCTATTTCGCTTGCGGTTTTCTAGCGGTATCCTGATACCAACCACCCCGTGCGACCAGCAGCACAACAACGACGATGATTCAGAAGGAGGTCTTTCCCATCGATTCAGCCAATTCGAGAAGAAAAGCTCTATCCATGACGTTTGTGGTTCCAAATCCACCTGCCTGAATGAGGGAATGGTTTTGTCGGTCGGATTTTTTTCTGTTAGTTCGCTAATTTGGGCAACAAATTCGCAGATTAGACGGTTCCAAACTCGGAAAAATAGGCCTTGCAAAACTCCTGAAATTCATAGGCAGGTTTGGACAGTTCAACATTTTTTCGACGGACGAGAGCAATTTGACTGGGTTCAGCTTTTGCCATCAGCTGACGACTGACCAACGCAAGCCCGTCATATGTCATCGGCGAAGCTGGTTTTGTTGCGAGCAGCGTGTAGCCCAGACCGTGCCCAACCAGACCGCGCACCATTTCAAAGCTTGAAGACCGATATGCGATCTGTGGCGTAACGCCTGATGCTTTGAGAATTCCAATGAAGTAGTCACCGCTTGGTGGTGCATCCAAAAGCACCATTGGATATTGATCAAGATCAAACGGAGTCAGTGTCGATTGTTCAGCCAGTGGGTGCCCTTCCGCGAGCAATACGTATGGATTTAGCTTTGTCAGAAAGGTAACATCCAAGTCTTGCGGGAGATCTAGGTCATATAGCAGTGCAATTTCGACTTCACCCGCCAGCAGGCTTTCCTGAACCTTTCGCTGATCGCCTTCAATTAACTTAATTGATCGGGTTGGATCCTTTGTCATCAGGTTTCGAATGATTTCCGGCACAAAGTAAGGACCAAAGGTGTGAAAGCAACCGACAGTCAGTTGATTCTCCTTGCCTCTATGCACTGCATTAATTGAAGCGGTATGCTGAATTCTTGAAGTGGCACCGTAAGCCCGATTGGCATAAATCAGTGGCGAACCTCGCTGGGCAACAAAGATATCGGCCACCTCACCAAAACATACGTGATGGGTGCCAACCAGATTCGATGAAAGCAAACGACAGTCGAATGCGACCAGTGGATCAACTACGCGAGGTGCACCTGACGGTATTGAAGTCCATTCAGCACATTCAAACTTGTCAGTAAATTGATCAATGTGGCGTCCGGCAAAAGTATCCGATACAAATGCCTGGTCATCCCTTAAGACATTCACACAAAAGACTCCGTTTTCGATGATTTTCTGTGCCGTCAGGCTTAAGCGGTTAATGCAAACCAAGAGTGTTGGTTTGGGCGTATCAGCCGATACAGATGACATTGCCGAAACAGTCACCCCGGCTCGTCCGGCAGCGCCATCAGTCGTGACGACGTTGACAGTACATGCTGCATGACTCATACCTTCAAGAAATTGATCTCGAATTCCAGATTTCAGCTCATCGGCCATGACTCGAACCGCTTGTCTCACTCAAATTTGTTGATATCGACAAAATTGGATTTTAGCAGTTCGCCACATTCAATTGAGTGGTCTCAGATCGCATGGTTGGAAATACTAGCTCACTTGACGAACTTTACCCTCGATCAAGCTTTTTCTGCTGTTGTCAGCCTTCATGAGTCGGCTGAATTTCTTGACATCGCTATCGAATTGAGTTTATAAGAATTGGTACAATCATCGCATTCGTTAACTTTGCCAAATCAAACCATTAAGTCTGTATCAAACGGTTTTAGTTCTTTGATTTTCAATCAAATTTTCGGAATCCGATTGACAGATAAATATCACAAGTATTTCAGTTTTCTGCAGGTTGCACGTGGCGTCGAACAAATCTGCAAATCGCGGCAAACCCAAAGGTGAAAGAAGATGCCAAATCAGAATGACCAGCTGAGTGAGGAAATGACCACTTTGAACACAGGTTCGACCGCTGATACGACAAGTAAGCCTTCCTACTTTCGCGGAACTACGGAACCAGTATTTGCCAGCATAACCATTCCGCGTCTCTTATCGGCAACGGCTGACATGTTTCCAAAAAAGGAGGCACTCGTGTTCCTGGAGCAAAACATCAGGATGAGCTACGAGGAACTTGAAAGGACAGTTGATGAACTTGCTGCCGGCATACACACACTTGGCATGGTCAAAGGTGATCGAATTGGTATCTGGTCTCCAAATCGATACGAATGGGTGCTAACCCAGTTTGCGGCGGCACGTCTTGGACTGGTGCTGGTGAACATCAACCCGGCGTATCGATTATCCGAACTTGAATACGCATTAAACAAGGTTGGGTGCAAAGCGATTGTCTGTGCCAAATCCTTTAAGTCGTCGGATTACATCGGAATGCTTCGGAAACTCGCACCGGAACTTGATTCCTGTGAACCTGGGCAATTGCAATCCGAAAAGCTTCCACAACTTCGATCTGTTGTGGTCATGGATGATGATCCCGGTCCAGGTGCTTTTTCCTTCAATCAACTTTCGAAACTTGGGGGTCCAGAAGATTTGAGTCTAATGCCAGACATCAACAAGGATCTCAAACCCGAAGATGCCATCAACATTCAATTCACGTCTGGAACGACTGGACAGCCAAAGGGAGCAACGCTGTCACACTTCAACATCATCAACAACGCCCGGTTTTGCACCAGCCTAATCGACATGACAGAAAAAGACCGACTGGCTATTCCAGTTCCTTTGTATCACTGTTTTGGAATGGCCATGGGAGTTCTAGGCGTACTCAGTAAAGGTGCAACAATGATCTTTCCGGGCGAAGCATTCAATCCAGCGCAAACACTGGATGCCCTGGAAAAAGAACAGTGCACGGCGGTTTATGGCGTACCGACCATGTTTGTTGCAATGTTAGAAGACCTGGAGCGAAAACCTCGTGACCTCTCCAGTATGCGAACAGGAATTATGGCTGGCGCACCCTGTCCGGTTGAGGTGATGCGACGAATCTATACAGAAATGAATATGCCAGAAGTGACAATTTGTTACGGTATGACTGAGACTTCCCCTGTGTCCTTTCAAGGTTTTACAGATGATCCAATCGATAAACGCTGCGAAACCATCGGTCGAGTGCATCCCCATCTGGAGGTCAAAATTGTTGATCAGGATGGAGTGACTGTTCCCATCGGAACCAAGGGCGAACTTTGCACTCGAGGGTATGCAGTGATGATGGGCTACTGGGATGATGAAGCCAGAACCCGAGAAAGCATCGTGGACTCCTGGATGCATTCAGGAGATCTTGGCATTTTCGATGAAGAGGGTTACTGCTCCATCGTTGGCCGAGTTAAAGACATGATCATCCGCGGTGGAGAGAACATTTATCCTCGCGAAATTGAAGAATTTCTGATTCGAAATCCGAAAATCAGTGATGTGCAGATTTTCGGCATCCCAGATGAAAAGTATGGAGAAGTGGTTTGCGCATGGGTCATCGCAAAACCCGGTGTCGATGTGGATGAATCAGAACTTCGAGAGTTTTGTCAGGACCAGATCTCACACTTCAAGATTCCTGCCCACTTCAAATTTGTGGAAGAATTTCCGATGACCATTACAGGCAAACCGCAAAAGTTTGTGATGCGGGACAAGATGGTAGAAATGCTGGGGTAATTTACCTCAAAGTTTTTCCTGTTCGCGCGTCGAACTCCAAGTCTGTCCTCACAGGCCGATAATTCGGCAGTGAAACCCAATCATTCTTACATGACTGGAAAAGGTGTTGGGTCAAGAAAACGTTTCAGCACATTGCCTGTAATTCGCGCAACATCGTTATTGTAGTCGGCGTGAGAAAGACTGCCGCACCAGGCGATGGAACCGGTCGAAAATACAGCACCGCCCTTCGGGGTTTCGAAAAATACCATCTCTGCTCGAATAATCTCTGCTTCTGTTCCGCCTAATCCCGGAGCTGGGTCATCCATGTCTTCCGGCGTCATCAAATAGATATCTGAATGGCGCTCTGAGGTTGCCAGTACCAGTGTATTTGGTGGTGTACCCCACGCATGGTTTGTTGCATCCAGCTCCAGACCAGCCGCACCGCCGCCGGATAAGCCGTAATCGCCGACAACTGGCCCTTCAACTCCTTTAAAAATAAACGACGCACGCGGGTCGCTGCTGGCTTCTGTCAGAATGAAAGGCGACGAGCAATCAAACCCCTGTGAAACCATACCGATGCCTACCAACTCATTCGGCGCTCGACCGTTACGTCGCCAAAGCCCCGTGTACTCGCCTGTAAAACTGGCATAAAACTCCCCAGGTGGAGGCGGATACACGCGAATGCCATCTTCTGATTTTCTGCACTCAATCACACCTGGAAGTGTCGGATGAAAACTCACCCGCCAGTAAAAACCGTTACCGCCAAGATACATCAGACGACCACCAGCATTAAGATAGGACTGAAGACCATCCAGCATCCCAACCGAGTAATATTCTGGGTGTGTACCAGTGATTACCGCCTTATAGCCATCTAGAACCTGGCCGCCTTCATTTTCCAGATCTTCGTCTGTGATCACATCAAACGACTGTTCCAACTGATCAAGCCAACCCAAAATATGGGTATCTGCGTTAAATTGCCACAGATTTGAACCGACACCTCCCAGATGGCCAATCTGCCTGGGTTGCATTTGAACGATGGGTCTGAGACGTGATGAGTAGTAGACGCCACTGCCATCATTGTGAACATCGTAGAAAGACAACCCTATTTCGGGGTGGGTCTGCATAAAAAGATCGATCGGATTCATCTGCACCAGGCGTCCGGTTACGATTTCAGTTTCCGGTACATCAATGCCAATCCGATTATTCGCATAAGCCATGTAGCTGGCACTTGGCAGGATGAATGCGACAGGGGCAGATCGGGTGCCGCGTGGCGGCCGCACTGCGAAGGGAGTGTAGTACTCCTCAGACCCGCTTTGTAGATGAACGGCATAAACGCCGCTTTTCAGACTATCAGGTAGCTTGACTTCTATATCGGTTTCCCATTCACAGTCGTAAAGATCGTCATCATGAAAATGGATTGCCGCATAATGATCAAAGTTATTCTTCCAGCAATGTTCATCACCATTCCACAAGTGACCTGTGACTCCACGGGCGGGAAGATTAACCAGGCGTCCGTTCAGCTGATTTTCTGACACATCAATAATCCTGTCCGTTGAAATGCCAACAGAAAAATCCCACGCGGCAATCAGTTCTCGAACTTCAGCAGTGCCAGGATTCAACTTTTCGTATTCATCCAATAATCGTGTAAAAATTTTCGGTGCTTCAATGCGACCATTGAAATGCTCAAGTGCTTGACGTTCAGACCCGATGTGGGCAGCGATCATGATGACTGCATCAGACCCCGCTTCAAATGTACCTATCGTGCTAACTTTCGAATTTTTGTGTCTATCCTGTACCTTCGGGGTAGAAATCAGCGGCACTTGAAAAACCGTAAGCGTTCGTGAGTCAGCGTCAAATTCTCCAGTTATCAGATACCATCGCTGCGCGAAAAGTGGTGATCCTGTTGAAATGCTATCGCTATTACCCTGTAATTCGGTGACTTGAAATGCGAGTGCACCAGCCGCGTCCAGGTAGAGTCTGAAACCTGCACATGAATTCGGATCCTCGTAGCTCAAGATCGTCTGTGGACCGCAACCCGGCAAGGTTGGCCATATCAGTGCCTGCATGCTGAATGACTTACCCATATCCAGCGGTGGTGCACCTTCGGCGATGCCATAGGACCCTGCATGAATGGGTTGAAACCTACCCGGAATTGGGCCACCAAGATCGAGATCAACGACTTCTTCTCGATAACCTGGACCCAACGGGTTGACATCACCCTGAATGACCCGAATCAATCTGGCATGGTAATAGTCCAGACCATCACAACTCACCTTAACCTGAACGGACCCACCTGGTGCAACACTGATTCGATCGGTGTATGCCAGGATGCGTGTCATGCCAACTCCTGCTCTAGATCCCGACCCGTACTCTCTTTCCACCTGCGCTTGAAAACATCCCACTCAGCTTCGGCAAGATCGGTGTACTCGATTTCGCTGATGATTTCAATGGGTTCGCCGCGCGACTCTGGCATGCGTCCCAGATTCCAGCGGTGAAAAGGTTCCTTGACAATCAGAACGTACTTTCCCTTTTTTGGTCCGCCGCGCAGGAGATTCAGGACTCTTTGCAGTCCGGGACTCGGTGTACCGAGTGGGTTGGCCCTGAATTCTGCTACGTATTTGAGATCCTCATCAGACAGTCGATATCTTGACATCAATCAATCCTCAAAGAATCGAAAACCTGATCGATGGTGGTTTGAAGCTTGTTGAATAGCTCGTCAATTTGATCCCGTGTGATTACAAATGGCGGCGCAACAACAATGGACTGTCCAATCGGTCTGCAAATCAAACCATTGTCCGAAGCGATATTGGCAATGCTCTCTGCAACGGGCTGCTCGGGCGGAAATGGTGATTTCAAATGCTTGTCCTTTACCAACTCAAGAGCACCCATCAATCCAACTCCGCGTGCCTCACCAATATGCGGATGGGAAGCAAATTGTTCCAACCTTTGCAAAAAATAAGGCGCAACATTCACAACGTTATCCAGTGCACCCTGTTCCAGAATAATTTCAATCGCCTTCAGTGCAATCGAACAGCCAACCGGGTGACCTGCTGTTGTAAACCCGTGTGGAAACTCTTCGTAGGCTTCACTGGCCTGATTGAGTTTGTCGGCGATCGACTCCGAAATCATAATCGCACCCATCGGAAAGTAACCTGCAGTGATGCACTTTGACGCGATCAGGATGTCAGGTTCAATGTTGTAAGTCTGACTGCCCCAAACACGTCCAGTGCGTCCAAACCCACAAATCACTTCGTCTACGATCAACGGTATATCGAATTTTCTGAGCACGTTCTGAATCGCTTCAAAGTACCCTTTAGGTGGTGGAATGACTCCACCTGCTCCCATGACGGGTTCAGCAACAAAACCAGCTATGGTATCGGCTCCCTCCGCCTCAATCAGTACCTCCAGATTTTCAGCACAACGGCCAGCAAATTCGAGTTCGCTTTCGCCATCTTTTGCAAATCGCCAATGGTGGGGACAATCAGTAAACAGAAAGTCATCAAGCGGAAGTCCGAAAGCTCCGACATAGTCCTTGCCTGTCATGCTCGCTGTTATTCCAGTGACACCGTGATAAGCGTTGATTCTGGAAATGATCTTGCGACGCTGTGGATTACCTAGACCGCGGTGAATCATCCACAACATTTTCACTGCTGTATCGTTCGCTTCGGACCCGGAATTCGTGAAAAATACCTTACTCATTGGTATAGGGGCAATTTCAATCAATTTTTCCGATAACGCCACAGCCGACTCAGTGATCCGTCCGAAAAATGCATGATAGGTTGGAAATTTTCTGTATTGATCACAGGCCGCTTCAATCAGTGACGGATGATCAAATCCTAGAACCATGTTCCATAGTCCTGAGTTGGCTTCGAGATATCGCTTGCCGTGAGAATCGATAACGTAAATGCCCTCCCCTCGTGCCATGACGGACGGACCTTTCTCATGAAGGGTTCCAAGGTGAGTGAACCCGTGCAATACCGACCTTAAGTCTCTTGCTTCCCACGAACCGGAATCTGTATTGGAATCAAAATTCATTTTTCTCTTCTCTATTGAAAAAACTCAAGTAGCCGTTCGTGATCAATTGCACGACACATCAGTCCCGGAGGACGCACGGTCGACATGTCTTCGGCCGCTAGAATTGCATTGATGATGGACTCTTCAATCACTTCGGTTGCCGCCAGATAAATTGGATCAAACAATTCATCATTGATGACTTCCATCTGCCGCCTGCCAGACGCCAGTTGCGGAATCGGGCCTCGATTGGCAGTGCTGAAAGCAAGAAAGATGTCGCCTGAGTTGTTACCACCGGGCGTACCGCCACGGCCAATACCAATCGCAGCTCTCTTGGCCAATCTCTGTAACTGATGTGGAGCCATCGGTAAGTTAGTACCTAGCATCACGATGATCGAACCGAGTTCTTCATCCATCAATCGATCTTCCGTCATCGATTTCCCCACCTGTCTGCCTAAAACCGTAAACCAGGGTCGCACGCCGTGGTTGGCTTGAACCAGTGCACCGATGACAAACTCTTCACCGTCAACTTCCAGACAACGTGATGAAGTGCCAGTACCACCCTTAAACTCATAGCAGATCATTCCGGTTCCACCGCCAACGTTACCCTCATCCACAGGTCCTGGTTTCGCGCTATCCAGTGCTTTAAGCGCGTCATCTTCCGTGAGATGCTGTCCATTAATGTCATTCAACACGCCGTCGTATGTTTCCGCCACAACAGGCATCGACCAAAGGTGTTCCGATTGCCACGCTTCCTCATAGTTTCGAATCATCCACCTGACCGCCGCATGGTGAACGATACCAACACTGTGAGTGTTGGTGATACAGATCGGTCCGACAAAGTAACCACCATCCCGAATCCAGTGCGTACCAGTCATTTCACCGTTACCATTCAGTGCATACATGCCTGCCCACACCGGCTGAGGCTCTGGATTTCGTCCAAGGGGCAGAATTGCAGTCACACCTGTTCTTATGGGTCCCTCCCCCTGAATCAGCAGTCCATTCCCTTCAATTCGGGTACAAAATCCAACTTCCACGCCCGGAACATCCGTCATGGCATTATGCTCACCGGTTCGACCTGGAAAGGGCAACCCAAGTTCTCGTCCTCGTCTTTTCATCGTTCAGTACGTCAGTGGTTAGTGTTTGATCAATTTCGTCTTCTAAAGTAAAGCCCAAGTGCAGCTATTGCGAAAGAAAAAAGTAGCATGAGTGTGGCAATTGCATTGATTTCCGGTTTTACACCGCGCCGTAGCATGCCGTAGATGAAAACGGGCAGCGTTGTTGAGTCAACTCCAGCTATGAAATAGGTAATCACCAGATCATCCATTGAAATGATAAAGGCTAACAGTGCTCCACCCACAATACCTGGCAGAATCTGCGGGAAGGTTACGCGCCGAAATGTAGCCCAGGGATTGGCTCCCAGATCTGCTGAGGCTTCCTCCAGTGTACTATCCATGCCTGCCAGCCGGGCACTGACCACAACAAAAACATAAGAAATCAAAAATGTACAGTGTCCGATGATGATCGACATCAATCCAAGCTTTACACCAAAATTAATGAAAAACACCAGCAATGCAATACCCAACACGATGTCAGGCATGACCATCGGCATATACAGCAGGCCTTGGTAGAAAGGCTTGAGTTTGAAGTGATATCGATAAATTGCAAGTGCGGTCGCAGTTCCAACGATGGTCGCGAATGTGGTCGTCGTTAAGGCAACAGTCAGGCTGTTTTTGACTGCTGACAACAGTTGATCTGTAGATTCGACGTAGAGTGTCTGTTCAGTCAGTTTTGTAGGATTGCCAAAAATTGACAGGTACCAGTCGAAGGTAAAGTCTTTCCACACCATCATGTTGACCGGATGGCTATTGAAAGAGTAAACAACAACAATAATGATCGGCGCGTAGACGAAAGCCAGAAACAAGAAACCGTGCAGGGACAGTAAACGCTTGAGCCACGGGTGTTTCATCTGACAATCTCCGAACGGCCGATGCGCCTAAGATAAAACACGATCAACATAAACATGACCAGCATGATCATGACAGATAGCGCCGAACCAAACGGCCAGTTACGCGCTGACAGAAACTGCTGCTCAATCAGATTTCCGATCATCATCACTTTCGCACCACCGAGCAGATCAGGAACGATGAAGTTGCCGAGACTGGGGATAAACACCAGTACCGCACCGGCTGCAATTCCGGGAAGCGTACAAGGGAGAATAACCCGCCAGAAGGTTTGAAACGGATTGGCACCTAAATCAGCAGAAGCCTCCAGCAGTGAATGATCCAATTTTTCAATGCTCGCATAAAGCGGTAGAAACATAAATGGCAATAAGATATAGGCCATTCCGATCAAGACCGCGGTTTCCGTGTAAATGATGTCGATGGGTTCTGAGATGATGCCAAGGCCCATTAATGAGGTGCTCAGAAACCCGCTTGGCCGCAATATTAACACCCAGCAGAACAGGCGCACGACCAGGCTTACGAAAAAGGGAAGCGTGATAATAAAGACAACAAAAGTCCGCCATCGCACTGAGAGTCCACTCACCCAGAGCGCTGCCGGATAACAAACTAGTAGAGTGATGCCTACATTGGTCAACGCAAGACGTACAGACCTTAAGAAAATGTCGATGTAGACCGGGTCGAAGTCTTCCCATTCTCCGTCAGCCCAGCCAAGTATTCGGCCGTAATTCCAGTGATAAAAATTCCAGACGACTCCGCCATAGATGCCGGGCTCCAGAAAACTGAATATGACCATGACAGCGAGCGGACCCAAAAAGAATACCCCGAGGAACAGGGTTGACGGTGTCAACAGAGTACTGAGGCTGCGAAGGTCCCGTTTGGTTGCCATGTTCAGGACTCGAGTATCAGGTGAGGTGAATCCCGGCGGTAGGCGAGGCGAATTGAATCACCTGTATTGACGCTGCTTAGAGCTTCGTCTCCCGAACCTGCTGCAGAAACAGAAATAGAAGCGCCGTTAGCCAGTTTACAGACATACTGGCGAGTTGCACCCTGAAACACGGATTGCTCCAGCACAGCATCTAAAATTCCCAAGGAATTGTCGTGTTCCTGAGGGGCGATATTCAGGTGCTCCGGGCGGATGATGAGCGTCGCGTTGGTGCCGACTGATGGCCCGATTGCAACTGAGATACGCAAGCCGCCTTCTGTAACAAGGATTGGGTCTTCAGTGCTATTTTCGATCGTTCCCGAAAAGAGTGTACCGTCCCCTATGAAACCTGCAACAAAACGAGTTGCAGGCTGGTGGTAAAGTTCCTCGGGCGGCCCGATCTGCTCAATTCTACCGTGGTCCAGCACAACGACCTGATCGGACATCGTCAGAGCTTCTTCCTGATCGTGGGTGACGAACAGAAAGCAGATGCCTAGATCATGCTGCAGACTTTTCAGTTCGAGCTGCATGGACTGACGCAAATTGCGATCCAATGCTGAAAGCGGTTCGTCCAGCAACAGGAGCTTTGGCTGGTTGATGATTGCTCTTGCCAGGGCTACGCGCTGTTGCTGACCTCCTGAGAGCTGCGCTGGCTTGCGTCGATCAAACCCCGACAGGTTTACCCTTTCCAGTGCTTCGCCAACTCGTTGTTCACGCTCAGTTTTTGATACACGGGCAAGATCCAGTCCATAACCTACATTGCCACTTACAGATAAGTGAGGAAACAGCGCATAGTTCTGAAAAACGGTATTGACAGGACGTCGATAAGGCGGTACACCCGCGACTGATTCGCCAGCGATTCGTACTTCTCCCGAATCAAGATCCTCAAAGCCGCTGATCGCTCTCAGCAGCGTCGTTTTACCACAGCCAGAGGGACCCAGCAAGGTCATGAACTGACCCTGCTGGATATTTAGCGAAATATTGTCAAGCGCCGTGATGACACCGCCTTCGGGTGCCGGAAAGCGTTTAACAGCTTCTCTGACCTCGGCGATGGAGTCCATTCAACTCCGTTCCCGTTACTGCGCGGTACGAACCTTTGTCCAGACTCGATTGTACATTCGAAGATCATTGCCTAGATCTTCAAAAATCTGCAGTTTGGCAACCACTTCGGGCGGCGGGTTCGTGTTCGGATTCGCTTTCAGTTCTGGTGGTAGCAAATCACGAGCCGGAGCATTAGCGGTGCCGTTAACCTGCTGCAATGTATTGAGTGCGGCAATTTCGGGCTGCATGTAAAACTCAAAAAATTTGATTGCGCTGTCCTTGTTTGGTGCATCTTTGAGAACGCAGATGTCTTCCTGATACATGGTGGCACCTTCTTCCGGAATCACAAAGCCCAACTTGTCCGGTTCTTCCAGCGTGTACAGCGTCGCACCTACATACCAGTGAGCCGCGGCGATATCCCCTGCCTGAACCAGTGACACAATGTCATAACTGAATGCAGAAATCTTATCTTTACGATCCAACAGCCAGGCTTCGGCTTGTTTAAGCGCATCGCCATCCGTTGAATTGACTGAATGGCCATTCTTGATGAGAGCTACGCCAATGGTTTCTCTCAAATCATCCAGCATAGTGATTTTCTTGCCCTTGTCTGGCAATGCAAAAAAATCGTCCCAAGTTTTAAGTTCACCAGCTTCCTCCTTGTTGTAGAAGATTCCAACGGCACCCCACGCATAGGGCAGGCAGAAAGAACTTTCCGGATCAACTTTGGAAATCATATTGGCCGGATCGATGTTCTCAAAGCCATTCAATGTGTTGACCTTGGCATCGTGTAGAAGTCCCAACTTCTGCATGATGTCACGCATATGTACAGACGGAAATACGATGTCGTATCCAGTTGCACCCGATTGAATTTTGGCCAGCATTTCCTCGTTGGTCCCGTAGGTATCAAGCGAAACTTCAATACCCGTCTCTTCAGAAAAACGAGTCAGAACTTCCGGATTGATGTAATCACCCCAGTTGTAGACATTCAGCTGACCGGCTGCGTAGGCGGATTGCGAAATAATCAGTGCGCTTAAGAACGCAATTGCAAATTTCAGAATTGCAGGCATTTTCTACCTCCTCCATTTGATGTATTTAAAAGCTCATACAGCTGCCGAATTGCTACAAACAGCGATTCAGCACTGCCACTACTCCATAATAAACGAAGAATTTTTCACACATTGTGAAATTTACCGGGTTGTCGATTCCTAAATTACACTAACATTTCAGGCTTGCTTTGTTTGTGCCCTGACGCTTCGTCTTGTTACTCAATCGAGTAAAGCATATCAACTTATGTTGCTGATTCAATTGGAGTTTCAACTTCGGTTGGAAACCCATCTTTTTGATATTTTGATTTAAGCGTATACAATTCACCTAATGCTCACACACACTGTGTAATTACTCTTCATGAAAAGGTTCTTGTTTCTAGTTTTGCTTCTGGTTCCTGCGTCCGGATTTGCGGTCCATGAACTAGAGAATCGTGATTTGGTAAACGGGCAACGGCATTATGAACAGCAATGCGCTTCCTGCCACGGGGTGAACCTGGAAGGACAGCCCGATTGGCGGTCACCAGGTCCGGACGGCGTTCTGCCAGCTCCGCCACATGATGTAACCGGCCACACCTGGCACCACGATAACCAAATGCTGTTCGATTACACAAAATACGGAGGGCTGGAATACTTTGCGACCCTAGGTTTAACTGACATCAAAAGTGGCATGGAAGGATTTGGTCATGCATTGACGGATGATGAAATCTGGGATATTTTGGCATATATCCGATCGACCTGGCCGTCAAGAGTGAAAGAAATTCAGAACAGTCGGAATCCTCCCCACTGAACCGCTGGAATTACCTACGTCTGTTGTCAATTTGGGTTTTCCGAATTTCAGATTGCCAAACAAGTCAGCTCTATTCGACCAATTCAAGTCCCGTTGTGTGACGCTGCACAACATTTTTGGAATTAGGAGCATAGCGACTATTTCTGCGCTTTGTTCTTTGTCAGTTATTGAATGAGACAGAGAACAACTGAGGGATTTAATCTCTGAATTCAACACTTTTGAAGACAATAAAATGAGAGTGGTTCAATCACAGGTCAATCAGTATGAATTCTGCCATGTATGCGCTCAATAGACTGACTCTTGGAAATCAACGCTACGTTGCTGAACAAAGCTACGGCGGGAACATTTCTTCGAGACGACGAATTCAGCTGACTAAAGGTCAAAATCCATTCGCTGTGATTGTCGGCTGTTCTGACTCTCGCGTTCCGGCAGAATTGGTGTTTGATCAAGGTTTGGGAGATTTATTCGTCATTCGTGTCGCTGGCAACATCGCTGATGAATCCGTCACTGGCAGCGTGGAATACGCAGTTGCAGTATTGGGCTGTGAACTAGTCGTTGTATTGGGACATACCGACTGCGGTGCTGTCAAAGCAACTCTTCAAGAAATTAGCCAGCCATCAGGAAATTTATCGCCAAACCTTGGGTTTATTGTCAATGCAATCTCACCCGTGGTGAGTTCACTTAAATCGAATGATTCCAACTTGAATCAAGATGAACTTATCAGCAACGCGATTCGTGCCAATATCAAACATACAGCACAGCAGTTGTACGCAACCTCAACTATTTTGGAATCTGCTGTCAATGATGGAAAGCTCATCATCTCAGGCGCAGAATATCATCTCAAGACGGGTGAAGTTGAATTCTTTGACCAGATTCCGGAATGACCTCACAGGCCCATTGGCGCGGCCTTGAGCGCGTTTACGTTGCTGCACCAATAA
This sequence comes from Arenicellales bacterium, assembly GCA_965220665.1. GTDB lineage: Bacteria > Pseudomonadota > Gammaproteobacteria > Arenicellales > JAJDZL01 > JAJDZL01. Next base: position 1,636,315 of record CBDCQQ010000005.1, on the reverse strand, counting down.
ATCAAAATCTTAAACCAAGAATGATGATTGGTGATGGCATTTGCACAGTCAGTTTGTCAATCTCAGATTCAATGCACCATACTGCTAACGCGCTCCACGGTTCAATCTATTTCAAAATGTTGGATGAAGCAGCATTTTTTGCCGCGAATTCACTGGAACCAGAAGTCTTCATGCTGACATCATCCTTCAATACTTACTTCACTCGTCCAGTTTCTGAAGGGGTTTTGCGAGCGGAAGGTAAAGTTGTCAATCAGAATCGGTCGCAGATAATTTCTGAAGCGGTCGTCTATAACGAACAAGACAAAGAAATCGGACGTGGCAGTGGACTTTTTGTTCGCAGCAAGATTCTGCTAAAAGAACTACCAGGTTATCTGGCAAACAAATCAGAATGAACTCCAATATTTCAATTGTTCAGGGGGATATCACTGAAGCAGACACGGACGCAATCGTGAACGCTGCGAATCAGAAAATGCTGGGCGGAGGTGGTGTAGATGGTGCAATTCATAGGGCGGCAGGCCCCGAGTTACTGGAATACTGTTTGCAGATCCCGGCAGTTGACGATGTCCGGTGTCCAGTCGGTGAAGCACGCATCACACCTGCTGGCCGACTTCCCGCCCGCTGGGTAATTCACACGGTTGGTCCGCGATATACGATTGATTCCGAACCTGAAAACTTATTGGCTTCGGCGTATCGAAACTCGCTGTCGTTGGCAATGCAACATCAGTGTAAATCTATCGCGTTTCCGGCGATCTCTTGCGGTGTATACGGATACCCTTACTCTGAAGCAGCTGAAGTTTCGCTGGCGATTTGCAGGGACATGAGGTGGAATGGAATCAAAATCAGCTTTTACCTCTTTACTCCTGAATTGGTTGAAATCTGGCAGAAGGAGTTGAATCGAAGCGAGTAAACTACGCCCAAAATGCAAGGTTTCCAAGAGGAACTATGGAAGACTTGTGCATGGCTTAGTAGGAACATTACTTTGTTTACTTGCGACTTCATCAGATTGCCGGTTTCTAAAAAAAGAAACACGTCTTTACCGGATTTGGGGATGGCGGCTACCAACCCGACACTTGAAAGTCAGTTCTGCTGCAACTGAATCATTCCCGTTGATGTGAAATAAATTAGCGAAGGTAGTTGGTAGTCGATGCTCTCTTCTTTTTTCGGAGTTCCCACTAAAGATCGTCCGTTTACAGCGCTGTGGCTTTTGCTCGCCGGCGTGTTTGCTTTGGCTCTACAGGATAGCCTTATCAAGGACATAGCTGACTTGACTTCATACTGGCAGTTCCAGTCAGTAAGGGCGGTCGGAATTTTGAGCTTGGCGGTCATTCTAGCGATCGTTGGTGGCGGGTTCTATCTGCTCAGACCCTTACGCCCCGGTCCTGTTTACTTTCGTGCCTGTCTGATGACAGCCGCAATGTTCTGCTTTTTCTCGGGTGCACCATTTTTAACAATTACCCAAATGGGCGCGGGTCTATATACCTATCCCATGTTCGTCACCCTGCTTGCTGGCCCAGTGCTAGGAGAAAAACTGGGACGTTGGCGCCTGTTCGCATTAATTCTGGGTACTGCGGGAGCAACGTTGGTCTTGTCTCCCTGGGAAGATGGTTTTACGCCTTGGCAAATCCTTCCAATATTTGCTGGATTTTTCTATGCCTCCAGTATTCTCACCATTCGTAAAGCATGTCGTTTCGAGAATACACTCTCGATGGCCTTTGCGGTAGGTATCACGTTCTTCACATTTAACGTGATTGGATGCATTGTTCTGAGTATTTCGCCACTACCGCTCAGTCTGCAAGAGAGCATGCCGTTTGTTGCGATTGGATGGCCAACACTAGCATGGATAGTCGTTGCCATTGCGGGATTCACAGCGATACTGAATCTGACGGGTAACCTATGTCTGAGTCGGGCTTACCAGACTGCTGATGCCAGTTGGCTCGCTCCGATGGAGTTCAGCTACCTTCTTTTCGCCACTTTCTGGGGTAAGACACTTTTTGATACGTGGCCATCAACGAATTCACTCGCTGGGATGGTGTTTATTGGCGCTGCAGGAGTTATGACGGCTTGGCGAGAAAGTGTGCGCCGCAGGATTCGAGAAGGGATTTAGCGCACAATCATTAATTCAATTGTTTTATTCAAAAATTGTCAACTGATGAAATGATAACAAGAGTTGTTTACAGCACTTCATCCAAAGCTTTGATCAATTGCGCTACTTCCTGTTCACTGTTGTAGTGAACCATACTGACGCGAACAACCCCGCCGGGATGCAGGTTCAGCGCATCAATACAGCGCCTTGCATAGAAGTCTCCAACTCCTATACCGATATTCTGCTCACCCAATTCTTCTGCAATATCGCTGTGTCGCTTGCCCTGGACAGTGAGTGATATTGTTGAAACGCGACGAGTGTAGTCGATCTCAGGAATTCCAATAATTCGCACATTGGATTTTGAGTTCAAGAACTCCATGAACGGTCGTGCCACCTCATCCTCATGCTGAGTGAACAGTTCGAATACTTTGGCGTAGCGCGTACTGATTGAAGCGTCACTTTCTTTGTAGTGGTGCGAAAAAACCTGATCAAAGTATTCCACGATACCTTCAATTGACGCCGCTGTTTCGTGCAAATAGCCACCAGGCTGGAGTTTTTGTGGTAGTGCAGACCGTGTAAAGAAAAAATGATTCTGGTTATCCAGGTTAAGCAGGATATCTCGCTTGCCGCACAGTACACCCAAGTGCGGACCATAGAGTTTGTACAGACTGAAAAGCAGAAAGTCGACGTTGGAATTTCTGAAATCCAGTGCACGGTGCGGGGCGTAAGCCACGGCATCAGCGCAAACCAGTGCTCCGGCTGAATGTGCGAGCTCAGTAATCGCCTGCATGTCATTGATTGTTCCGGTTATGTTGGAACACCAGGTGCAGCAGACTAGACGCGTCCGGTCAGTCAGCAGCTTTTCTAGCTTCTGCGGCCCACCTAATTCAGCACTTTCAGGGTCGATTTGCCATTCCTTGATAACGATTCCGCTTTCGGCTAATCTTCGCCATGAACCAACATTTGCTTCATGATCAAGATTAGTGACAATAACCTCGTCTCCCGGCTTCAGTGACGGCCTTAAGGCATTGGCCAGCACATAAACATTCATCGTAGTTGAATGCCCGACAATCACTTCACTTGGCTTGGCATTGATCATTTCTGCAAGCTGGCGATGGCTGCGGCTAATCCGCTCCATGGCTTCAGCTGAAGCGGAATATGACGATCCTGGTTGAACCTGGTTGCGGCGCATGTAATCATAAATTCGATCGCTGACAGCGGCGGGAACATAAGTGCCACCGGCATTTTCGAAAAATGCCAAATCTCCTATATTCGGAAACTGGTTGCGGACATATTGCAAATCGTAGCGGGAATGAATCATTAGATATGTCTCTGATTTAGCAAAATACTGGATTGCAGTGAATGCCGTCAAATCTGAAGCAGACCAATCATCGAACATCATTCTCCGATCAACAACTCAGTCTTTGTTGTGCAGAAGCGTTTGGACGAATGAAGACTTCAAACTACTTGGCGAAGCCAATATTTTACAGATTCTCAATTGGGTGCTTGGGCGCTCGGTGTGGATTAGTTTAGCCATGGGAATCTCATTCGAATTCAGTAGGGATAGCTTGTGCTGATCTATGGACAAAAATGTGCGATATATTGCATTTCTTGAGAAAAATATTTCTTCTTTGATTTCAAAAAGCAAATTCAGTGTTATCCAACTCACAAACTCAATCGCTCAGAAATCTGAATTGACAGCCATGCGCGTTTATCTCAGAACATGACTTCGAAGACATTCACTACAACCTCTACCGATAAGGATTTAGAAGACAAACGACCCATTCCAACCGAAACGGTTGAGGAGTGGTATGAAGTGAATGCAGATTTCATCACTGAGGAGTTTGAACAACTAGAGTTTCAAAAGCTACACACAACCCTACTAAACCACTTGCCCCAGCACCCCTGTTCGATTCTTGACATCGGATCCGGTTCAGGTCGGGATGCTGCGGGTTTGGCTGAGCTTGGGCACAAAGTAATCGCAGTTGAACCGTCGAGCGGATTGCGTGCAAGGGCTCGGTCACTTCATCCGCATTCTGGTATTACCTGGGTTAACGACAAGTTACCAGAACTGAAAGCAGTTCGGAAACTCGGTGATCACTATGACGTGATTATTCTGAGCGCGGTGTGGATGCACCTCCCCTACCATGATCGTCAGCCTTCTTTTGAAAGTATTCTGGGATTGCTCAAGAAAGAAGGATTGCTCTACATCACACTTCGACACGGCCCGTATGAAGTGGTTGAAGGCTTCTGGGATATCCCAGATGAAGAATTGGTGCAGCTAATCAAAAGCTATGAGTTATGCGAAATTGAGCAAACCACTGAAAATGACCTCTTGAATCGCCCTGGTGTCTCTTGGACCCGTTTCTTTCTACAGCACTCAAGTGACTAAAAATGCTTGATACAGACATTCAATGAGGTTCATTGGGTTAAGGTCAAGTCAGCTGCAGCCATTGACTTAAAGGGGTGTTTTCACTACAATGCAAATCCATAACCGATGAAGGTTAATTTTGGTGGCAACAGAGCTATCAAAGAAAACAAGTGGCAAAGCGGCCTGATGACTGTTCGATTTTGTGGATGGGTATGATGGGTAATTTGCTGCTTTTTTTACACCTGCCCCTTAAGCTACAGACAATCCGATAGGCGTCCGATTTAGACTTTGACGCTTGGAAATTCCGTGTCGCTAAGCCACCTTGTTAAACCCAAAGACTATTTATTAGTTTTCTAAAGGTGTTAGCTATGAAAAACAATTTGATACCAGATTCCGAGAGAGTTAGGTCTCAGAAGTTCAAATTTTTCTGCCTGGTCATGCTTGCTGTTGCAATTTCTCTAGTTGCGACCGCTCAAGTAAAGGCAGATGATGAAATCAAAGTTGGTTCGATTTTTGATCTTACCGGCGGATTGAATATCTATGGTATTCAGCAAAGCCAAGCATTGCATTTGGCTGTGAACAATATTAATGAAAATGGTGGAGTGCTGGGACAGCAACTAGAGGTTGTTGAATATGACGCACAATCTGAATTGGCAAAGTTCACTCAGTACACAAACACAATTATTCTGCGTGACAAAATCGATGTTCTCTTTGCAGGATTAACGAGCTCGTCGCGTGAGGCAATGCGTCCGATTGTTCGCAAGAACAATATCCCCTATTTCTATAGTGCTCTTTACGAAGGTGGTGCCTGCGACAAGCAGACATTTATCACAGGTGCTTCAGCCTCTCAGCAAATGAGTGTACTGATTGAGTGGGCGATAAAGGAGTATGGTCCAAAGATCTACATCATGGCACCAGATTCAGACATCCTGACCCCTTAGCCCGATGATTGTATCAGTCGATCTTATTAAGGTGTTGAATAATCGTCATAATTTTGTCATTTATCTCCAAATTTGGCTTGCATTTGGATTTGTCTTCTGCTAACATTAATATGTACATAAATAAGGTTTTGAGCAACACTCCAGGAATCCAGAATGCAACTGAACATCCCAATCACCCCCCCGGAAACCACCCCGATCGCAAACGGCTTCTCTGTCAGCTTCGAAGATGACAAGGTGACCTACTTCTCCAACCTGATGCCGTTCAAAAGCCACGATGCAAACGACGCACAGACGCGCGCCCTGACCGTTGCAGAATTGCGGGTCGACTGTCGTCTGCCGGCAAACAGAATCACCGAAGCGATGGGCATCTCAAGAGCCATGCTGATGGGACACTGCAAAACCTACCGCAAACATGGCAGTGCGGGATTTTTCATGCCGCGCAAGGAAAAACGATGCACTGCAATTGATGCCCAGACCAAGTACGAAGCCGAAGCGCTGCTGGCCCAGGGTTTCAGTGCCAGCAAGACGGCACAGAAGATCGGCATTGCGGTGGCCACGCTGACCTATCACATCCGCGCCGGGCGGATTGCGAAGCACAAGCGGCAGCCGAAACAGCCTGCGGTTGCTGAGATCGAATCTGCGGCATCTGCAACCGCGTGTGCAGACGAGTCGAAAGCGCTCCAGCGCAGCGCGCGCAATGTGCGCGACCGCAACGCTTCGATGGGGCGGGCGACAACCGATGTTGTCGGTCGCACGCTGGCGATGACAAGCGGGTCGCCACACGCGGCGGCGCCGAGTTTTGATCAATCGGCTCACAGTGTTCAAAGAGGCGGCGTGCTCAGTGCTTTGCCGATGTTGATTGAACAGGGCATCGATACCGCACCGATACAATTGCCCAACGGCTATTACAGTGCGCAGTCGTTGTTAACGTTTCTGGCATTGATCGCGATGGCACGGGTATCGAATCCGGAACAGCTGCGCTATGACGCACCGGGCGAATGGGGGCAGATTCTTGGACTTGACCGCTGTCCTGAGGTGAAAACGCTGCGCAGCAAAATCCGTTTGTTCAGCAAAGACTTTGAGCGGGTTTTGCTGTGGCAGCAGACGCTGTCGAAGCGATGGCTGCTGCAAGACTGTCAATACGATGCGGTGTTGCTGGTTGACGGGCATACGAAAGTCTACAGTGGTCAAGGCAGATTGGCGAAGAAGTTCATTTCGCGCCAGAAACTGTGTCTGCCTGCGGCTGCGAGTTACTGGGTCAATACGCTTGGTGGCCAGCCACTGCTTTGTCTGCATCAGGATTACGATCCCGGGATGGTCAAGGCGCTGGAACACGTTGTGGTCAAAGAACTGCAGGCGATCGGTGCAGTGACTGACGAGGCGCCGGATTTGACCGACACTGCCAGCACCGAAGCGCCCTGGGTGACCTTGGTGTTTGATCGCGAGGGATGGAGTCCGAAGATGATGCGCAGACTGGCGCGCAAGGGCATTGCGTGTGTGAACTGGCACAAGAACTTCAAGGCACCTGCGTGGGACGGTGCGGATTACTGCGAAAGTGTTGTGACGGTCTATGGCCCGGCTCAGAGTCACCAACAGACGGTGATGCTCGCTGAGAAATCCATCGTGCTGGACAAAGACCTGTCGGTGCGCCAGATCCGGCGCCGGCTCGACAGTGGACGCGAGGTTGCGATTGTCACGACCCATCCGACGCTGTCAACTGAACAGGTGGCATCGTTGATGTTTTCGCGCTGGTCGCAGGAGAATTTCTTCAAGTACATGCGCGATCAGTTCAGTGTTGACGCATTGACCTCGCATGCATTGGCACCGATGGACGATGACACGGTTGTGGTCAATCCACGCAGGCGCAATCTTGAAAAGCAGGTCAACAAGCTGTGGGGGCGCATCACGACGATGCGCAATCGAATCGCGAAACTCGCCAAAGATGATGCCAAAGCACACCAGTGTGCGCAACTCGCTGAGCACATTGAGCAGCTTGAAGCCGAGCATGAGAAGGTGCGCATTGAGAAAAACGCGACCGACAAGCACATCCTTGCTGGACAGCTTGAAGCATCTGAGCGCCTTGAGGTGCTGCCGAAATCACAGCGGCTGTTTATCGACATCATTCGCATGATCGCCTATCGGGCGGAAACCCGCATGATTCCGGCTGTCGCCGGTGCACAGGGTAAAAAAACCAATCCGAGAAAGGCCCTGCAGCGGTTGTTTGATGCCGATGCGAACATTATTCCAGATCACGACAAAGGGCTGCTGAAAGTACAGATTCTTGGCTTGGGCAGCAATTGCGTAGACCGGGCTCTGATACCCCTGCTTGATGAATTGACAGCGACTGAAACTGTGTATCCCGGAACGAATCTGAAACTCGTTTACGAACTGGCGGCAGACTGATTTCAACCCCGCAAATCAGCAATCATGTACACTTCGAAATTGGCTGGGGGTCAGGATGTCTGAGATTACAATTTCGGTACCATTTCTGCGCATTGGATTGAGCACTATGCAAAAGAATACGGGGGTGAAGTTGTTGGTTCTGACTTTCTGGCTTTAACCGTAACAGACTATTCACCAACAATTCAAAAGATTCAAGCCGCCAAGCCTAATTTTGTTGCTGCGTTGCCTGTTGGCGCTAACCAAACCGGGTTTCTGGAACAATTTGCTGCTGCCGGTTTGAAAGAAAAAATGGGAATCGTTTCAACCAACTATGGATCAGGAAATCAACAGGTGGTTGTCTCACCTGACGCCGGTGAAGGTATTGTTGCTTCGCAAGAATATTTCATGTGGATTGATGAACCAAATAATGAACCGTTCAAAGCCAAGTGGGAAGCGGCCTATAGTCTTGACGAGCCAATCATTTCCGAAGCAGCCGACGTGTGGAATGCTGTTCACATTTGGGCAAAGGCAGTAGAAATGGCCGGAACCACAGACAGCGATGCTGTAATTGCAGCACTCGAGAGCGGAATTTCATTTGACGGACCTAATGGGACCGTTACCATGCAACCTGGCTCGCATCACTTAAAGCAAAACATTTACATCGTGCGTGGAAATCGAACTCATGGATTTGATGTGATCCAGACGTTTGAATCGGTAGCGCCGAGTTTTGAAGATCAAGTTTGCGACCTGATAGCAAATCCCGACACGGCGGAGCACTTTACTCCTGCAGATCTTTGATCGAATGTGATCCAAGTCTAAAAATTTAACGTAACTGCGGCGCGGGTAAGTTTCTGATAAATTTACTCGCGCCTTCTGATTTTCTAATTTAGGGAATTTCGGAACTTCAATTGCGATGGAACTTGATTTTCTAGCTACGCTACTGCTGTCTTCGCTGTCCAGTGCGGCGATTTTATTGATTGCAACAGTTGGCTTGGCTGTAATGTTCGGCTTGATGGGTGTCATCAACCTTGCGCACGGTGAATTCATCATGTTTGGCGCATATGCCACTTTGTTCGCTACTCAAATTGGCGTTCCATATCCTCTTGCAATTGTATTCGCCACCATTGTAACTGCAATTTTTGGAGGCATTGTCGAGCTGCTGATCATCCGTCGCTTATATGGGCGTATATTTGATACATTGCTTGCGACCTGGGGACTCAGTCTCGTTCTGTATCAATCAGCAGTCCTAATCTTTGGAACCGTTACACCTGGAATTGGTTTACCCATTTCAAACGTTCAAATTGGGGACTATTCGATATCTGTATATTTATTGTTCCTGATTCTCGTGGCTGCGGTCTTAATCGGTAGCCTTTACTGGCTGTTGACCAAAACGAGTTATGGCATCACCGCGCGAGCCGCAATTCAAGATCGAGAAACAGCATCAGCTGTGGGAGTTGAATCCGCACGTATCAATACGATGACTTTCGCACTGGGTTCTGGCCTCGCTGGTTTCGCAGGCGCAATTTTGCTCCCAGCAATTCCAGCAACCCCAAACATGGGATTTGCATTCGTCATCAAAGCGTTTCTCGCTGTCGTTGCTGCCGGACCTGTCACTCTGACTGGGACTGTCGCAGTGGGCAGTACGCTTGGCATGGTCGGAAATATCACTGCAAGTTTCTGGACCAGTGTGGCAGGCGACATCGTTTTCTTTCTGCTCACAATCACCATTCTGCGCATATTTCCTCTCGGAATATCAGGCCGTTGGCGTATGAAACTATGAGTACTTAACTGTGGGCAACTCAACTGGTTACGTCTCATCACTGCTTCGCAATTTCAGATTGCGTTCAAGCGACCCAAGTATCTTTATCGCGCTGTTATTCGCTATATCCCTCGCGCTTTCTTCGTTTTGGATTGATCCTTATCTGGCATATGTAGGAACTTCCTGGATAATTTTTGGGTTGCTGGGCTTGAGCCTGGATTTAGTTTGGGGTCGCGGAGGACTATTGAGTCTTGGACAAACCTCGTTCTATGGAATTGGAGGTTATGTTGGCAGTATTGCGGCCATCAACTTTGCCCCATTAACAGGGAACTCACTATTATGGGCGCTACCCTTTGGAGCGTTATCAGGCGCCATTCTCGCCACTCTTGTTGGGTGGTTTATTTTCTACGGCCGGATGGGGTCGCTCCAGAGCACGATTTTGACCTACACGTTCACCTTGATCATTTGGACGATCACGCTTTCGTTTACCACTGAAATTGGGGAAGCCGTTGTTGGTGGAGACAACGGCATGTCAAACATCCCAGGATTCGTGCTGGGTTTTGGCCAGAATGCTTCATCACTTTCTCCAAACATGATGTTTCTTACAGTCATCGTAATTTCGGCGATCATTTATCTGATCGTTGCGTTTATTGTTCGCTCACCCTTCGGAATGGTTATCGATTCAATTCGGTTGGATGCCGTGAAAGCGGAACTGCTAGGATTGGACATCCGCCTGTTTCAAACCCTCATGTTTATGCTGGCGGGCGCAATTGCTGGCATTGCTGGAGGATTGTTTGGTGCATGGGCGAATTACCTGAATCCATCAATCTTCAGCGTGCAAGAAGCCTTACTGGTGCCAATCTATGTTCTCGTGGGTGGATTAGGCACACTCATAGGCCCATTTGTCGGTGCGCTCACTGTGGGTGGTCTTTCATTTTGGCTGGGCGGTGGCGTTATTGGTGGACAAACAACTCTCGTTATGGGTGCCTGTCTGATTGTGCTTGTAATTTTTTTACGCAAAGGGATCGTTGGTGGAATCCAGACGCTGTTTGCAAGAATATTTGAAGGTTCAGAAGTTAAAGTTCGCCTTTCGCAGCAAACATCACAGGTTCGTGTCAATTTAGACTTGCTTGAAAAACTACAGACTTCAGCGAAGATACAAAGAGATGCAACCCTCAAAACTGTCGATACATCAAAGAGATTTGGTGGTGTACTGGCCGTTGATTCTGTGAGCCAGGAATTTGAACCTGGGAAGGTGCGGTGCATTATCGGCCCGAACGGTGCGGGTAAGAGTTCTTACCTAAAAACCTGTACCGGCGCATACGCACCTGATTCCGGTATGGTGCTGTATTCGGGTCAGGATATTACGAAAATCAATCCGTTCGAACGCGTTAAGCTGGGTCTTGGCATTAAGATGCAAACAGCGCAAGTATTTGATGAACTAAGCGTCAAGCAAAACTTGTGGATAGCAGGCTACGGGAATGGGCTGAATAAAGAAAGAGCAGATCAAGTTTCCGACGAAATGTTGGACGTTCTAAATATGCGCGAGATATCCACTCGGCTGGCTTCTACGCTTTCTCACGGAGAGCAACAGTGGCTGGACATTGGCATGGTACTGTGTCTCTCACCATCGGTCATTCTGTTGGATGAACCTGCTGCAGGCATGTCAAAGGAAGAAAAACGGCAGCTCTCGGAGTTGGTGCGGTTGATGGCAAAAACAGCAACAGTTGTGGTTGTTGATCACGACATGGATTTTGTCCGAACACTGGATGCGGAAGTAACTGTCCTTCATCAAGGTGCAGTATTCGCCCAGGCGGAGATTGATGAGCTAAGGAAGGACGAACGAGTTCTCGACATTTACCTTGGAAGGCGGGAGAGTGTTACAAATTTCTAATGCGAATGGTGGCTACAAAAGAGTCACCATCATTCGAGACTGCTCATTAAGTGTGAGTAAGGGCGAAATTGTGGCGCTTTTAGGTCGAAATGGCGCAGGTAAGTCTACACTGATGAAATACACAATGGGGCTAGTGGACACATTCGGCGGTTCGGTATCAATTGATGGGAACACGTTACCACAATCCACGTCCAAGCGGGTGAAGATGGGTCTCGGCTATGTACCACAGGGACGTTATGTATTTCCTCGACTGAGCGTACCCGAAAATATCGCTGTAGCAGCCTTGGCATGTGGACATAACCGCCATGAGTCAATAGACGATGCATTTGAGGACTTTCCAATTTTGGCCGAAAAGAAAGATGCTTTGGCCGGTACTCTAAGTGGAGGGCAACAACAGATTCTTTCGATTGCGCGGGCTCTGGCAACTAAACCCCAAGTACTTCTACTTGATGAACCAACAGAAGGTGTTCAACCATCAATTATTGAAGAAATTGGTGAGAAACTGAAACGGCTAAATGAAGAACGGGGGCTTTCTATATTGATTGCAGAGCAGAATCTTGACTTTTGCCTTTCGATTGCAAAGCGCGCCTACATATTGAACAATGGTTCGATTTCGCATGAAACTACAAGAGACGAACTGATTAAAAACAAAACAATTCTTCACGAATTGCTCGGAGTGTGAAAGGAGTTGAAAATGACAATGTGGACAAAAGACAACCTAGTCCAGTATCGGAAACAAATGGAATGGGACGAGTTGAATGATGAACAACTGGAGCAGGTCCTGGCAATACTCAATGGTGCTCATAATACCTTGAAATCTCTTGATGGAGTTTCTTGGGTAGAACCCGACATTGGATTTCGTGTTAAAGTTAAGTGTGATTGAAGTGGAAAAGAGTAATTTATACGAACTCACAATTGCTGAACTGAGTCGTAAGATACATCACGGTGAAATCTCCGCAACTGAGCTAGTAAGCTCGTGTCTTGAAAGAATCGAAAAGACACAGGAAACCACAAATGCTTTTGTAGCACTCAACCCAGAATTGGCGTTGGAGACCGCCAGGAAGCTGGATTTACATTTCGGACAAGGCCAAATCTGCGGGCCGCTACATGGAATTCCAGTTGCTGTCAAGGACAATTATCTGACCGCAGATTATCCGACTACAGCTTGCTCCAAAATTTACCCGGACAATCCCATTGGGCTTGATTCGACAATGGTTGCAAAATTGCGAAGTGCCGGTGCAGTCATTGTTGGAAAAACCAACATGCACGAATGGGCATATGGTGCGACAAATGAAGAATCGTCATTTGGAGCCACCCGAAATCCCTGGAATAGTAACCACATTACAGGCGGGTCTAGTGGAGGTTCTGGCGCTGCACTAGCGGCTAGAATGGTACCTGCAGCACTTGGAAGCGATACCGGAGGCTCCATCCGAATTCCGTCATCTGCCTGTGGTGTAGGTGGCTTGAAACCTACTGCTGGACGCGTCAGTCGCACTGGAATTCTACCGTTGTCATGGACGCTTGATATTGGAGGGCCTATGGCTCGGTCGGCACAAGATCTTAGAATCCTGTTCGATGTTATTGCGGGATTCGACCCCAAGTGCCCAACCACCTATGGAATTTGTTCCGATAACAAGACAAAAAATTCAGGTCATCGTTTTCGTATCGCTTTGTTTCGTAGCAGTGAAATCCTCTGTGATGACGCTGTCACAGAATCAGTGGAGCAAGCATTAGCTGTATTGCGTGAAGATGGAGCCGTTGTGGATGAGGTTAACTTTTCAGGACTGGAAACTGGCTTTGGTGCCTGGAAAATCATACTCCACTGCGAAGCCGCTGCCTATCATGCAAAATTTCTTGCGGAATCTGCCGATCTGTATTCTGACAATGTCAGAGTTCAAGTCGAAGCCGGACGCTGTTTATCTTCATCAACGTACCTTAAGGCACAACAGTATCGCGCTGTATTTAATCAAAGATTCACCCAACTCACTAATCAATATGACCTGATTGCAATGCCAACGCTCCCGGTAACTGCGCCACAAATTGGTCAAAGGGAGCTTGAAGTCAACAACTCAACCATAACGTCACAAGACGCGATGACTTCGATAGCGTGGATCGCAAACTTTACCGGCCTGCCAGCTACTTCGATTCCATGTGGATTTGATGAGAGAGGACTTCCAATAGGGTTGATGTTTGTAGGACTTCCATTTGGCGAAGATACGATTCTCTCAGTTGCCGAAAGATATCAAGCTCTTACCCATTGGCATAACTTAGTACCGAGTTGAATTCGATTGTTTTGATGACCATCGGTACAGCTGGAGAAGCAAATGCCTGATCTGGAAAGTGAATTGAGCGAAACTGATCGCAACTCTTACATTCCAATTGGTGTCCTATTTTCTCAAAGTGGTCCAATGTCTGTGACCGAACTGGCGCACCTGAAAGGGACACTGATGGCAATTGAAGAAGTCAATAAAGGTGGCGGTATTGACGGAATGCTGCTTCAACCGATCATTGACGATCCAAAATCAGATCCAATCACATCTCGAAAATTAGCGAACAAACTGCTAACACAGGATCAAGTATCGGTTATTTTTGGGTGCTGTTCTTCAAGCATCCGTAAAGCAGTGCTTCCAATCATTGAACGTCACGGCGCCTTGCTGTTTTACCCTTCGTTTTACGAGGGATTCGAGTACTCACCAAATATTGTGTATACGGGTGCAACACCTAACCAAACTGTGATACCGCTTGTGGAAATGCTGTTTAACAAGTATGGGAAAAGATTTGCAATGGTTGGTTCAGACTACATATATGCGCATGAGATTAATCGAATCGTCAAGGAATTCCTGATTGAAAGTAGCGGATCAGTTGTAACCGAACTTTATATTCAGCAAGGAGCAGATAAAGAACACTTCAAACTGGCTGCGGAAAAACTTGCAATGCTTTCACCAGACATCGTTTTTTCTACTGTAGTCGGTGTAGATACAGCCAAACTGTACGATTCGTGTCAAGAGGAAGGCATCGAAGCGAAAAATTGTCCGATTGCGAGTTTGACTACAAGTGAAAGTGAACTTGCTGGAATGTGTGAAGCATCCAGACGCGGACACATCACAGCACTGCCCTATTTTCAGTCAGTCAAAACAGATGAAAACCAGAAGTTTCAATCTCTCTATCAATCCAAGTACGGGTCAGATGATTTACCTTGTGTTTACTCCGAAACAACATACTCCCAAGTCCATATTCTTTCCCAAGCACTTTCACGCGTATCCAGTCTGGCACCAGAAGCCCTGTTGAGTGCAATTGAAGGAATTCAATTTCAAGCACCTCAAGGTAGCATCATGATTGATCCAGATAACAATCACACTTACCTTACACCTAGAATAGGACAATCCACAGCAGAAGGAACATTTGAGATTGTCTGGCAGGCTCCCGAACCGATAAAACCTGATCCATATCTCGTTGCGTATGACAGAACGATTGCTACAATCTAATGTAGGTCGGAAATTACAGCAAAGCTTTATATATGACGGAAGGAGATAGGTTAATCCGTGAAATTCGGAATTGCAATGTTGTAGTTCTGCATCCGCCGGATGAAGACCGTGTAATTTTGTCTCACCAACTTCGACGAATTGGGTGTCGGGTGAGTGAAATGTGGCCAGTCGAAGATGCATCACTTGATGGAGCAGATGCCATCTATTTCTTGGCTAATCCAGATCAATCATCCGATTTAAACCGCCTTTCTGACAAGCATGACTCAGCATTGATTGCTGTGGTATCCTACGAAAATCCCTTGGTGTTACAGGCGATCACGAATATCGGCGTGCATGGAGTGATGACAAAACCGATCCGCTCAATCGGTGTTTTTGCAAACCTAATTACTGCTCTCAGTATTTTCAAATATGAAGGGCGACTCAATTCTAGAATTGCAAAATTAGATGAAACACTGAAAGCTCGAAGGATGGTTGAACGTGCTACTCGAATTTTGGCCGAACATCAAAGCATAACTGAAGATCATGCTTACGCACTTATTCGAACTGAAGCGATGAGCAAACAGGTCACAATTTCAGAGATGGCTAATTCAATTATCAATACTGACAAAATTTTCAAGAAATGAGAAATTGATCAAATATTCCTGAACCGAAATTTGAAATTCGACTTCAGCAGAAGCTGCTGTACATCGTACCGTGGTCTTTCTTCGGGCAATTGAATGTCTCGATCAACACCTACTCCATAACGATAAACGACTTTTTAGCTATCCCTGAGAGTTATGCCCAAAAGTAGTGCGTGACGGGGGTTGAAAAAAAAGCGGCGTATCTGGTTAAATGTAGAAAGCATTTTTACAACCAACCAGAGAGGTACGCCACTATGAGTAACGATAACGTAATTGGATTTGAAAGTCGAGACATTTCACCCGATGTTGTGACCGAATTGGTGCGCACCGGTGCCAGACGGATTCTCGCCCAGGCCCTGCAGCTTGAGGTGGAGGAATTTCTCGCTCAGTATGACGGACAGTATGCTGGCAACGGGCTTCGGGCGGTGGTTCGAAGCGGCAGCCAGCCTGAGCGTGACATTCAGACCGGTATCGGGCCGGTTTCGGTTCGGATTCCGAAGGTCCGCTCGAATACCGGCGAGCCGGTGTCGTTCCGCTCGGCACTGATCCCGCCGTATGTGAGAAAGACGGCGACGGTTGAGGCGTTTGTGCCGTGGCTTTATCTGAAGGGGGTGTCAAGCGGTGAGATGGCTGATACCCTGAAGGTTCTGCTGGGCAGTAAGGCGCAGGGTTTTTCTGCCTCATCGGTCTCCCGCCTGGCGCAGCAGTGGAATGAGGAGATGAGGCGGTGGCAGACGCGCGGCATCACCGGGAAGATCGTTTATGTATGGGCCGATGGGGTGTACTGCGGGCTTCGGGCCGAGGATGCAAAGCTGTGTGCGCTGGTGCTGATCGGGGTTGATGAGTGTGGCCGCAAGCAGTTGCTGGCGATTGAGGACGGGGTGCGCGAATCGACCGAGAGCTGGAAGGGGATGCTGCTGGATCTGAAGTCCAGGGGCATGGATGCACCGAAGCTGGCGGTTGGAGACGGGGCGATGGGGTTCTGGTCGGCATTGGACCAGGTTTACCCTGAAACCCAGGATCAGCGCTGCTGGGTGCATAAGACGGCGAATGTGCTCAACCGGCTGCCGAAGATGCTGCACGGACAGGCGAAAAAGGCGCTTCACCAGATCTGGATGGCAGACACGCGCGAGGCGGCGCATGAGGCGTTTGATCGGTTTGTGGAAACCTATCAGGACAAGTATCCGAAAGTGGTTGAATGCCTGATCGGGGATCGTGAGGAGCTGCTGGCGTTTTACGATTTTCCGGCATCGCACTGGCAATCTCTGCGTACCACTAATCCAATCGAGTCGACCTTCGCGACGATCCGTCACCGCACCAAGCGCTCGAAGGGCTGTCTGAGCAGAACGACGATGCTGGGCATGATGTACAGGCTGGGGATGTGTGCGGAGAAAAAATGGCGACGGCTGCGCGGGTTCAGGCAGCTGGGCAAAGTGATCGAGGGAGTGAAATTCAAGAATGGAGTCGAACTGAATTACAATGACACCGACCAGGTAGCCGCTTAGTGATGAATCCCGTCACGCACTACTTTTGGGCATAACTCATCCCTGATTATGACCACGTATAAACTAAAACAATTGGGAAAACCGGTCCCCCTAGCAACAATTGATTTAGTTGCTTGTGTTTTAACGTGATTTGATTGGACATAGAAACCATCTAGTGACCCAATTTGCCTAAAAATGGGTTATGTAGTGACTTAATTTTTATAATTTAAGTCACTATGTATATAGATTCTTACATTCCGCAAGCTCAGTTATCCCGACTCAAATCGGTTGTTGCACCAGGCAAGGTAGCGATAATTTATGGTCCTCGCCGGGTTGGTAAAACGACATTGGTTCAGCGCTACGTCCAGCAACATGATCCCAATGCACTTGTAGTGACAGGGGAAGATATTTCCATACGAGACTTTTTAGAGAGTCAGTCCATTGTCAAACTCAAGCAGTTCGTGGGTGATAATCAAACCCTTATCGTGGATGAGGCACAACATTTACGGCAAATCGGGCTGAATCTCAAACTTTTAGTCGATCATGTCGAGGGGCTTCGGATTATCGCAACCAGTTCGTCTTCCTTTGACCTCGCTCAAACTACAGGGGAATCGCTGACCGGTCGTAAGAACACGCTTCTCTTACTTCCGCTTGCACAATTCGAGATCCAACAAACTGAGGCGGCTCATGAGACTCTTGCAAACCTCGAGTGCCGGTTAATTTACGGCTCTTATCCTGAAATTGTTCTCATGAGTTCGAACCGGGATCGAGAAGTTTATCTCAAGGAGCTGATCGGATCATACCTTTTCAGGGACATTCTTCAAGTTGACGGTGTTCGATTTGCTGATAAATTACTTCGTCTGCTGCAGTTAATTGCGTTCCAGGTTGGGCAGGAGGTTTCGGTAGCTGAATTGGGTGGACAACTCGGAATGAGCAAAAATTCGGTAGAGCGTTACTTGGGCTTGCTGGAAAAGTCTTTTGTTCTTTACAGCAGAGGAGGATTTAGTCGTAATCTGCGGAAAGAAATCACAAAGAGCCGAAAGTATTACTTTTATGACAATGGAGTTCGTAATGGAATCATCAGCAATTTCAATCCATTGTCGCTTCGAAACGATGTCGGTGCGCTATGGGAGAATTATGTCCTTGTTGAGAGACTCAAGCGAAACGCCTACTCCAGATCTCTGGCTGACAGCTACTTCTGGCGAACCTATGATCGCCAGGAGATTGATCTAATTGAAGAGGCAAGCGGACATCTGAGCGCTTACGAAATCAAATGGTCACTACGTAAAAAGTCTCTTCGCGTTCCTCGCGCCTGGCGTGAAGCTTATCCAGACAGCTCGTTTCAGGGCATTCATCCTGAGAATTACCAGGAATTCATAGGACTTGCTGACCCGTGGTAAGTCCGAGGTCAACTAGGTTGAGATCGTTTTTGCGACAACATTGTCCGATTCGCGACATTCAATAACTTAGAACCACATTTGGCGAATGACTCAATTCGGAGAGACTCGCCAACAGGGTAATTTGCTGGAACTTCAGATGGAATTTAAAGCTAACATCTGGGCAATCGAATTTGGCTAGAGTCGACAGTGTCTTCCGCATTTCAAATGAAAACCAATTTGCTTTCGATTTTGATTCAAGTCTGGTAATATTCTTATCGTGTCCACTTTTAGAGGAAACCCACAGTGAATTACGATCTCGAAAAGTATGCCATGAAACCGGATGTAGTCGCGTTCCTCGAAAAAGTGCAAGCCAGTTATCCGCCGCACAGCGAGGCTGGCAGTATTGAAGAGGGTCGTCGTTCGTACGAAGTTATGTGTACGCATTTTGATACACCAATTCCAGACGGAATCGATATCCGAGACGATGTCGTTGAAGGTCGAGACGGACTCATTTCCATTCGATTGTACATACCGAGTGAACCATCGTCTGATGCGACCGTAATCTACTACCATGGCGGCGGATTTGCGATCGGTAATCTCGACACTCACAACACGATCTGTGCCGATATGGCGAGCGAGACGAATCTTCGGGTTGTCGCAGTTGACTACAGGCTAACTCCTGAACATCGCTTTCCGGCGCACTTTCATGATGCGCTTGATGCTTTCGCTGCGTTGGACGAAGGTCGCACGATAGTGTGCGGAGATTCGGCCGGTGCAACCCTGGCAGCCGCGGTCTGTGCAGACCGTCATGGCAGCGAACAGCAACCCATTGGACAAGTTTTGATCTATGCGTTTCTAGGCGGCGTGATCATGGGACTGCCATCGTATGAAGAAGCATCCGATGCCCCGCTTCTCACAACTCAGGATGTGCACTATTTTGAGAACTTGCGAAGTGCTGGAAATCCGAGCAATGACAATCCGACTTACTTTCCGCTTGTGCAGGAGGATTTTTCAGGATTTCCGCCATGTGCCGCGTTTGCTGCAGAGTTTGATCCAATCCGAGACGACTCCGTTGAATACGTCAATCGGCTTCGGGATGCTGGAGTCCAAGCTGAATGTACAGTTGAAAAAGGACTGGTGCACGGCTACCTTCGCGGTCGGTACATGAGCTCAGATGCAGGCAACAGCTTTCAGCGGATTTGTAGCGCTATCCGAAACTTCGGCGCAGTGAAGTAATTTCGGTCGTCATTTGAGGTCGATTCAAATTTCAAACAAATTAACTGATTGTGTATCAGTGAGCAAGTGGTTTTTCGACCGCACCTCCCCAAATATCTCCGATAGTGAATCCGTCGGGAAAAGGATCATCAACATCAACAACATACTGAGCAAATCCTGTGACCCAGGCTTGTCCCTTGATAGTTGGAACAACTGCAAGCTGATCGCCCAATCTTACCTCTCGAATCAGCCTTCCAGTGAAAATTGTTCCCAAAATCCCTTCGTGATGGAAGTCTTCATTCAGTCCTAGCTCGCCTTTCGCATAAAGTGCTGCCATACGTGCACAAGTACCGGTACCGCAGGGAGACCGATCAATAACACCCGTCCATGTCATGGGCCTGTCCCAATCAAGCTGACCAGACGACACAACAACCGCATTTTTCGCTGTAGCGCCTTTAGTTGTCGGGGTACCCGTCATCACACATATGGTGACACCTGATACATTTGGGTTTTCCGGATGGACACATGGCAACTGTTCGCGCGCTGCTGCTTTAATCATCTCACCAGCACGCGTGATCTCACCACCTCGATCAGGAACAATCTCGATACCCAATTTTTCCGCGTCTGCGATGACGTAGAACATTCCGCCCCAAGCGACATCAACCGGTACCTTTCCAAATTCCGGAACGTCAATAACCTGATCCAAATGAACTGCGAAGGCTGGCACATTTTCAAAAGTGACGCTCTTCACTTTTCCATCCTTCACTTCTGCAGTTACAGTTACAAGACCCGCAGGTGCCTCAAGCGTCAATATAGTTTCTGGCTCGGTTACTGCGACCATACCAGTTTCAATTAATGCTGTTACCACACAGATTGCGTTGGTACCTGACATTAATGGATATTCCACTTGTTCGAGAATCACAAACCCGGCATCAGCTTTAGGATTTCGCGAGGGCAATACGATGTTGCAGTTTGCGGCGGGATAACCGCGCGGTTCGCGCAACATTCTTTTTCTCAAATCATCGCCATTCTGTTCCAGGTAGCACATCTTGTCATACATTGTCTCACCAGGAATATCGGTAATTCCACCGACAATCACTCGTCCTGGTTCTCCACAGGCGTGAAGATCTATCGCATGAACAAACTTTGAAACTCTCAAGACACCACTCCTTCTCCATCTGAATAGATATCGGTAGCGAGACACAACCTTGAAACCCTGACACCACAGGCATGACCCAGAATTGTGTACTCCATTTGCTGTTTTCCCTTTGTTATTCGTCTGGGCTCTGGGCTGAACCTCTTTTTGTTGCAGTTTATCAGACAGGAGAATTTCAGATAAACAATTTTAAGAATGTTGAACTAAGGATAGTGCTCCCTACTACTCCCGTGTTACAAAAATGGGGGAGTGTACTATTGATGTGATCGCGAAAACATCTTCAGTAATTTAATCGACAATTCAGGAGCCACAAGCTCATCCAATGCTACCTGATCTGAACCGTAGTCCGTATACTCCATATACTCCGAATCTCGTATAGCGATAATTGTTATTCCAATAATAGATATAGCAAAATGGAAAATCTGGTCACTCTAATTCTATTAAGTAGCAATAACAACAACATAAGAATAATAATTACCATTGATAATAACATTAGATTACATTTTCTAGTACCAAGGAATGAAAAGTATTAACACTTAGTCATATGACTTTTTGTTGCTTTTATACATTTATTCATACGTCTTATTGTAAAATAACAATAAAATGACGAGTTTACACCAAACACTGCGCACATACAGCGAGTGTCGAATCGTAGAAAGTGGAACAATACCCAGTTAGATTTGTACAACGATTTGAATTTGCAAAACATCTTGATGTCAGGGATGTTTTTTAATTATGCTTGAACGCGCTTTAATGTCGAACCTGCTTGAATGGCAGCAAAAGACTGCACGCCAACCCATTCTCTTAAATGGTGCACGGCAAACAGGAAAGACATTTCTTCTCAGGACCTTGTTCGCCAAGTGTGGAAAGTTTAGGCGTACACACTACCTGGATTTTGAACGTGACCCATCACTTGAAAGCCTATTTGATGACGGTCTAGACCCAGAAACCATATTTGGTAACATTGGCCTCAGATTCGGTGAACCAATTGATGTCAGCAAAGATCTGATCATTTTTGATGAAGTCGGGTCTTGTACCAAAGCATTGCAATCACTCAAATATGTATCTGAAGAATTACCGTATGCATTTGTAATCGCTACTGGATCCAATATCAGTTTGTTACAGTCTTTTCCAGTTGGCAAAGTGGAATTGATGGACCTGTTTCCTCTCACATTCGAGGAATTTATAAATTCTGCAGTACCCCAGATAGTTGTCAGTTCTTATCACGACAGACTTGACACGAGTGAATCACACAGACAGCTTTGGTCGGCATTACTCGACTATTTCTACGTCGGCGGCATGCCAGAGGCAGTCAATTACTGGATTTCACAGAATCACTCTCTCGTGGAGCGCGTAGTAAATGTCAAGAATGTTCATCGCAATTTGATTGACAGCTATACACGTGATTTCGGTAAATACTCCGGTCCCGTGAACGCTCAACACACGGAGACTGTTTTCAGGAGCATTCCTCTACAGTTGGGAAAGAGCATTGATGACTCTGTTAAACGTTTTCATTTTCGCGGACCCATCAAAGGAAAGAATCGCTATTCAGTAGACTGGTTGACCAAAGCCAAATTGGTTTCTAAAAATTATCCAATCGCACACGAACCAAAACCACCGTTGAACATTCAAATAAAGGAAAATCTGTTCAAATTGTTTCTGTTTGATGTCGGACTACTGGGTTATTTAGCAGGAATGTCATATGAGGACCAAATTGATCAAACGACCGCATTTAAAGGTTTCATCGCGGAGAATTTCGTTCAGAATGAACTGATTGCACAAGGGCTCAATCAGACTTACAGTTGGGAACAAAATAAAGCGCAGATTGAGTTTGTCATTCGAAATAAGCAGGGAGAAATAGTACCCGTCGAAGTAAAGAGCGGCAAGAGAACTCAAGCAAAAAGCCTGACGTCGTACATCAATCGTTACCAGCCAAATCTTGCGATTAAATTAATCGGAGCGAGGGGTGAAAAACACGATGTTCTAACCACCCTACCTCTATATTACGCGTCATTGATTTTGAATGAATCGAGCAACAGCCATAGTTAGTGCGAAAATAGTTGGTACAAATTAAGCTCGAAATAAAACGCGACGTAGTCGGTTGTTGAGTTATGCCCAAAAGTAGTGCGTGACGGGATTCATCACTAAGCGGCTACCTGGTCGGTGTCATTGTAATTCAGTTCGACTCCATTCTTGAATTTCACTCCCTCGATCACTTTGCCCAGCTGCCTGAACCCGCGCAGCCGTCGCCATTTTTTCTCCGCACACATCCCCAGCCTGTACATCATGCCCAGCATCGTCGTTCTGCTCAGACAGCCCTTCGAGCGCTTGGTGCGGTGACGGATCGTCGCGAAGGTCGACTCGATTGGATTAGTGGTACGCAGAGATTGCCAGTGCGATGCCGGAAAATCGTAAAACGCCAGCAGCTCCTCACGATCCCCGATCAGGCATTCAACCACTTTCGGATACTTGTCCTGATAGGTTTCCACAAACCGATCAAACGCCTCATGCGCCGCCTCGCGCGTGTCTGCCATCCAGATCTGGTGAAGCGCCTTTTTCGCCTGTCCGTGCAGCATCTTCGGCAGCCGGTTGAGCACATTCGCCGTCTTATGCACCCAGCAGCGCTGATCCTGGGTTTCAGGGTAAACCTGGTCCAATGCCGACCAGAACCCCATCGCCCCGTCTCCAACCGCCAGCTTCGGTGCATCCATGCCCCTGGACTTCAGATCCAGCAGCATCCCCTTCCAGCTCTCGGTCGATTCGCGCACCCCGTCCTCAATCGCCAGCAACTGCTTGCGGCCACACTCATCAACCCCGATCAGCACCAGCGCACACAGCTTTGCATCCTCGGCCCGAAGCCCGCAGTACACCCCATCGGCCCATACATAAACGATCTTCCCGGTGATGCCGCGCGTCTGCCACCGCCTCATCTCCTCATTCCACTGCTGCGCCAGGCGGGAGACCGATGAGGCAGAAAAACCCTGCGCCTTACTGCCCAGCAGAACCTTCAGGGTATCAGCCATCTCACCGCTTGACACCCCCTTCAGATAAAGCCACGGCACAAACGCCTCAACCGTCGCCGTCTTTCTCACATACGGCGGGATCAGTGCCGAGCGGAACGACACCGGCTCGCCGGTATTCGAGCGGACCTTCGGAATCCGAACCGAAACCGGCCCGATACCGGTCTGAATGTCACGCTCAGGCTGGCTGCCGCTTCGAACCACCGCCCGAAGCCCGTTGCCAGCATACTGTCCGTCATACTGAGCGAGAAATTCCTCCACCTCAAGCTGCAGGGCCTGGGCGAGAATCCGTCTGGCACCGGTGCGCACCAATTCGGTCACAACATCGGGTGAAATGTCTCGACTTTCAAATCCAATTACGTTATCGTTACTCATAGTGGCGTACCTCTCTGGTTGGTTGTAAAAATGCTTTCTACATTTAACCAGATACGCCGCTTTTTTTTCAACCCCCGTCACGCACTACTTTTGGGCATAACTCTCGGTTGTTTCAGAAAATCTCCGACAATCTATCTAAAATTGTCGTCTCTACATTATCGGGGAGGGCCATAGCATTATGGTATTGCAGTTCGAATCAATTTGCGATCCGCCATCTGGTCATATGTTGATGATAGCAAGGTCGAATTCTAGTATGAGGAACCAATAATGTCTCAATCTTCCATATCGATGAAAGGAGGCGGATACTACTCTAAGAATACGCAAGGTGCGAAACATGTTATTGATCGCGCGGGCGAAAACCTAATACCAAAGTTGTCGGGGATTCAACTACCGGGAGATCAACGTTCATTTGCAATTGTTGACTACGGAGCCGCAGATGGCGGGACATCGCTAGGTTTGGTCACCAGCATCGTTCAGGCAATTCGGCAACGATCAACAGATCAGGAGATTTCAGTAACGTATACGGATTTACCGCATAACGATTTTTCGTCGCTGTTTCGAATGATTCATGCACAATCACCTGAAGAAACTACCTACGCGGGAGAATTTTCCAACGTATTCGTCTTGAGTGCTGGAACGTCTTTCTACAATCAAATTGTTGCTAGCGGGAGTGTAGATATTGGATTTTCGGCTACAGCAATGCACTGGTTGAGTGGGCTCCCAGGTACGATTTCTGATCACGTCCACGCGGTTGGTGCACACGGTCGTGAATGGGAAGTGTTTCGAGACTACGCGAAAAATGACTGGGAGACGATTCTGCTTCACCGCGCAAGAGAGCTTGTTCCTGGTGGAGTCTTGTTGATGGCAAATTTTTGTATTGATGAAAAGGGTAGGTATCTTGGTAATACTGGCGGCGCAAATATGTTTGATACTTTTAACCACTTGTGGCGGGAACTAGCCGATACGGGGATAATTTCTGAATTCGAATATCAGTCCACCGCATTCCCACAGTTCTACAGAACCAAGGAACAGTATTGCGAACCGTTTGATGATCCCCAAAGCAGGGTCAGGGCTATGGGATTGTGTCTTGAAAAAGCTTACACCGGTGTTACGAAATGCCCCTACCGGGCAGAGTTTGATCGCGTTGGCGATCCAGTCGCTTTTGCAGATGCTTATGTACCTACGTTAAGATCGTGGAGCGAAACTGTATTTTTTGGAGGACTAGATAATACCAGACCCCTGAATGAACGACGGAAAATTGTCGATACCTTTTATCAAAATTACAACAATCTAGTCAGAAGCGAACCCGAGCTCCATGCAATGGACTACGTTCACACCTATATGGTCGTCACCAAAGAAACCTAATTACGCGTTTCATTTCGATCAATAGGTGAGAGCTAGTGGACTCCTATTTGTTGTTCAAGCAGATACTCCACCGAAAAAACGAGGTCTTCTGCTGTTGGTATACCAACAGTTTACAAACCGACAGCAGCACTTCAACAGCCAATCTGGTAGGTACAGTAAATGCAACACTTGAAGTCAGAGGGCTAGTCAAGACCTAGGTCCAAAAAATAGCTACGGCAGTCATCGATCATTCGGGACGTTATTCGAACTGAGTTCTGAACTCTTGCGCCAAACTGTAACGAGCCACGGCTGCTCCGCTCGCGGCCGCCCTGTTGGGCGATAGTAGTGGTGTAGTTCTCGAAACCCTGCTTCAGTAACGTAGGTGCGCCAGGTTTCTAGATCATGGAAACATCCGTATCGTCCATCAATCCAGCCTTCCTCGTTGTTACCTCGCGGGTTCGAGCACAAAAGAACACCACCGTACTTTAGGGCCGCAGCAAGGTTGTCGAGGACTTGGGGAAGTTGACTACTCGGTACATGAAAAAGCGAGGCATTCGCGAATATCCCGTCAAATCGAGCGATTGGCAAATCAAGGTTTAGAAAGTTTTGGTGCAATACCTCACAATCAGTTTTGGTGCGGGCGATCCTGACTAACTCAATTGAGCCATCAAGACCTACTACTTCGTGACCAAGTTCGTTAAACTGACACAAATCCCGACCAGGTCCGCAGCCCAGGTCGAGTATGACGTAGGGGCCATCGACATCAATTGCATCAAGTAAGGCATTGATGTTCTGGCTAACATCATGATTTGCTGTGCCATTACAGTAAGCTACCGCGATGCGGTTGTAGTTCGTAATCGTTATTGCCGAAACCTCTTGCGCATGTTTTGCACTTTGATTCCGACTGAAATCGCTCATGGTGAGAGATACCATTTTGCATCTGCAAGCACCACCGAAGTCTCAATTTGCCGATCAGAAATGGTCCAGTACCTTCTTAGCAGTGTTGATTTTTCCGACATCGGTACTAAACTGAACCCATGCCGCTGGTAAAAGGCGATCGCCCATTTGGCATCAGCCCACGTGCCAACCAAGACGGGACGATCCAATTGCTCACACTGCCGAATGAGCAGTGCCGACCCAATTCCTGAACGTTGATGTTCAGGTACCACATAGGCATGGCGAATTAAGGCTATGTCCTCGACAAGCTGGACACCCATCACCCCGACGACCCCGACTCGGGGGACTTCGTAACCGTGGAAGATCACTCCAGCGGCGATTTCATCCGCGAGTTCCTCAGCGGGCATGTAGGGGTCCTTCCATCGGTCGTCCGGAATGATGCCTTTATAGACCTGTGCAGCCTCGTTGATGATTGCAAGTATGCGGTCGAATTCGTTATTTTTACAGTTTCTAATCATTACCAAGTGAACATTGCAGTGAACAGAGTTTCAACTACACTGAATACAAGAACTGAATTCCGCATCGTATCGCAAGCACTGGCTCCAAGCCGAACTAGGTGTGTCCCTTGTCAATTCGGATATCAGGTTGGTGTCTACGATATTACCGTTTATTCAGATTCGCCGGTCTCGAATGGAATCTCTCGTCCTGTCTTCCTACCGAAATGGAGATCCAGATTAACTCCTTGTGGTAGGTTGTCAACCAACCATTTTCCCATCGGTTTGCGCGAAGGACTATTAGCGTTCCATTGGCTTGCAGGTACAACGATAAAAGGGCGCCTCTTACCGATTTGTTGCGGTCCCTCTTCTTCGGCGCGGCGCAGGACTTCGGAAAGGTGAGTTTTGGCTTGTGAAACAGTCCAAACACAACGGACATCGTTATTTGAGGTGTTCATCATACCTCCAACAAAGCATAATCTGGTCTGTTATAGACCACTATTAATTTTTACCAACCGACTCCTCGGGATTATCGGAGCAAAGAGCCAAAGCACTGTTTCATTCTGAACCCGATCGGAGTGTATTCGAATCTTGACGCATCTCCCTAGAGATTTGCAATCAGTCCCCAAATTTTAGAATTGGCTAAGGTTATATCTGCGATACGGAACATAGAACTTGTCAATTTTGCTACATCCCGATAAAAAATTACAATATTCAGTGTTGTCCAACGAGAAATGAGTCTGAAGCAGGATTCCGTTTCCAACGAGAAATGAGTCTGAAAAACCGAGGTGATCGGGTTCATCATAGGCGGATGAAGACGATCATGAAACTGGAAGAAATCAGGACTCTGGAAGACGTGCAGGCGTTTTTGGAAGGTACTCAGGCAGTGGTGTTTGAGGTGATCGACAGCAAAGCGGCTCGCTATCGATGGATTGAGCGTGTTTTGATTCGTTTCAATTATTCGAAGCTGTCGAAGAAGCAGCGCGGTCTGGTGATTCGTTTGCTGATGAAGGTCAGCGGCTATTCGCGCCAGCAGGTTGCCCGATTGGTCAAGTGCTATCGAACCAAGGGTCGGGTCAGTTGTGGCCGTGTCGGCGGCGTTCGATTTGCCCGCCGGTACACGGAGCAGGACATTGCGCTGTTGGTGGAAACGGACCGGCTGCATGATGTGCCCAATGGTCTGGCGGTGAAGAAAATATTTGAACGGGCCTGGGTCGAGTACGGCGATGAGCGCTTTCGGCGCCTGGCCACCATTTCGGTGTCGCACATTTACAATCTGAGAAAGTCTGCCAGCTACCAGCGTCAGCGCACCTGGCGTGCGAAGACGCAGTCTCGGCAGATTGACATTGGCACCCGGAAACGGCCGCAGCCGGATGGCAAGCCCGGCTATCTGCGCGTTGACACGGTCCACCAGGGCGATCAGGATGGTCGCAAGGGGCTTTATCACATCAACGCAGTTGATCAGGTCACGCAGTTCGAATGTGTTGTTTCAGTTGAGAAAATCACTGAACGGCATCTGATACCGGCACTGCAGATGCTGATTGACGGCTTTCCGTTTGAGATCCTTGGATTCCATACCGACAATGGCAGTGAATACATCAACTACAAAGTGGCAGAGCTTTTGAACAAACTGCACATTGAGTTCACCAAGTCGCGCACCCGGCACAGCAATGACAATGCGCTGGTCGAGTGCAAGAATGGGCACGTGATTCGAAAACTGCTCGGTCATGCGCATATCCCACAGGATTGTGCCGGTGCGGTGAACGAATTCAATCGCAGCTGTCTGTTTGTCTATGTCAACTATCATCGGCCGTGTCTGTTTGCCAAACGAGAGGTTGACGAACGCGGCCGGCAGAAGAAACTTTATCCGTATGAACGGGTGCAGACGCCGTATGAGAAACTCAAGTCGTTGCCGGAGGCATGGCAGTATCTGAAACCGGGGGTGAGTTTCGAACAACTTGATGCGCTGGCTGCGAGGATGAGTGATAATGAAGCGGCACAGTGGCTGCAGGATGAGCGGACGAAATTATTCAGTGAGGTTGCCCGGCAGCAACGCCTGCAGGGTTGAGATGGGATGGCAGAGAAAAACTCAATTTTGGCAAGATTTATTCGATCACCGCAGAATAAACCTGTGAATAAATCCATAAAAAACACCAGGAATTGCGCGCTTTTGGGAGGCGCATATCCTTGTTGCTACGCAACTGTTTTTTTACGGATTTTTTAACAGGTTTATTTCCGCTCCGTGGTTAATTTCAGACTCATTTTGCAATTGGAAAACACTTATTCCAACAAAAATCGCAAATAACCATCATGATTTTGGTAACAGTCAAACCGAAGTTCCAGGTCACCATTCCAGCCGAGTTGCGCAAGGGTATCAATCTCCAGGAGGGTGACATCATGGAGGCAATCCTTGTCGACGACGGAATTCTGTTCAGGATCAAACAAGTGGTTGATAGGAACGTAGTAGCTGACAGAATCGCTTCGACATTAGCAGAGGTGCGTGAGCCACCTGAGGAAATAAGGC
This sequence comes from Arenicellales bacterium, assembly GCA_965220665.1. Classification (GTDB taxonomy): domain Bacteria; phylum Pseudomonadota; class Gammaproteobacteria; order Arenicellales; family JAJDZL01; genus JAJDZL01. Next base: position 1,606,892 of record CBDCQQ010000005.1, on the reverse strand, counting down.
GCTCCGAAGATGAGGTGATGGAAGATGCAATCTCGGAAAATTCTACATCGCGCCGTGAGCGCCGCGACTATAAAGTATGAAAGTGCAATTGGCTACAATGTCCTAGTATCAACGAGACAAACGGATGGCACCTGCCGCAATGTAATTGACACAGTTGCATGACACCATCAACTCATACGGTCTGCGCTGATTCTGTCTGAATATAAAGTCGTTGCTGAACGGCCCAGTTTGATACCTTACTTCAGCACCTTGAAATTATTAATTCGGGAGATCAAGCAATTGGCCGTAATTGTCGAACTAGCGAACTTTGATTTGGTCTACGCAACACTGACATGAGGTTAGTTTAACAACTGTAACGGCCCCGAATTATTGGTCTTCGAAACTCACTATAAACTAGGATACAAACATGTGAGCCATCCAATTTTATTGATTACGCTCATTTTTAGATCCATTCAGCCCCGAGACAAAGAAATATTCCTATTTTCAATTGCAATTGGACTAGGAACTTCGAATTCATGCAGAGGTTCTGAAATCGTGAGACTTTCAAAATGGAATTTGAAGTTTCAAAATTGCCGTAGTTCAACTACAGTCCTTCTGAAGCCCACCATGTTCGGAGTATGCTCATGACCTCGCCATTTCCTTGAGAGAGTCCTCGGCTTTGCAACAATCGTTGTTGCAGTAATCGACGAAAAGCAGTAGAATTCACTTGTGATTGCAGTGCAATCACTTTTTGAGGGAGACAATATATGGCAAGCATTACAATTCGAAGGCTTGAAGACGCAGTAAAACTGAAACTTAGAATGCGTGCGGCAGCAAACGGCCAGTCGATGGAAGAGGAAGCACGGCAAATTCTGCGTTCGACACTCGATCAAGTGCCGCCTCATTCAGTTCAAAATGTGGACAGTGAATTTTCAAACTCGTCGCTGCAAAAGCGATTAACGGAGCTGGAAAACAAAGGGATTTGGATAGCAGCAAAAGATCCAGACACGCGCATCACACTCGGTGAACCTGCTTCAGGGGCACTTGAACGGTTTCTCGCCGATAGATGAGCACCGCGTACATTGACACATCTGTTCTGGTTGCCATTGAAACCAGTCAAACAGATGCTAATGTGTATGAACAAGAACTCGGGAAATATGATCGGCTTGTGTCATCAAATTTGCTGGAAGCGGAATATCGCTCAGTCTGCATGCGAGAGAGGCGTGCACCTTCAAACTTCCGTCTGAATAAAATTAGCTGGGTAATACCAGCCCGTCCGCTAACGGGTGAATTGAACAGCGTATTGGCTGCCGGCTATTTGCGAGGCGCAGATTTGTGGCATGTTGCGGTGGCAATATAGTGTTTTCCAATTGCAAAATGAGTCTGAAATTAACCACGGAGCGGAAATAAACCTGTTAAAAAATCCGTAAAAAAACAGTTGCGTAGCAACAAGGATATGCGCCTCCCAAAAGCGCGCAATTCCTGGTGTTTTTTATGGATTTATTCACAGGTTTATTCTGCGGTGATCGAATAAATCTTGCCAAAATTGAGTTTTTCTCTGCCATCCCATCTCAACCCTGCAGGCGTTGCTGCCGGGCAACCTCACTGAATAATTTCGTCCGCTCATCCTGCAGCCACTGTGCCGCTTCATTATCACTCATCCTCGCAGCCAGCGCATCAAGTTGTTCGAAACTCACCCCCGGTTTCAGATACTGCCATGCCTCCGGCAACGACTTGAGTTTCTCATACGGCGTCTGCACCCGTTCATACGGATAAAGTTTCTTCTGCCGGCCGCGTTCGTCAACCTCTCGTTTGGCAAACAGACACGGCCGATGATAGTTGACATAGACAAACAGACAGCTGCGATTGAATTCGTTCACCGCACCGGCACAATCCTGTGGGATATGCGCATGACCGAGCAGTTTTCGAATCACGTGCCCATTCTTGCACTCGACCAGCGCATTGTCATTGCTGTGCCGGGTGCGCGACTTGGTGAACTCAATGTGCAGTTTGTTCAAAAGCTCTGCCACTTTGTAGTTGATGTATTCACTGCCATTGTCGGTATGGAATCCAAGGATCTCAAACGGAAAGCCGTCAATCAGCATCTGCAGTGCCGGTATCAGATGCCGTTCAGTGATTTTCTCAACTGAAACAACACATTCGAACTGCGTGACCTGATCAACTGCGTTGATGTGATAAAGCCCCTTGCGACCATCCTGATCGCCCTGGTGGACCGTGTCAACGCGCAGATAGCCGGGCTTGCCATCCGGCTGCGGCCGTTTCCGGGTGCCAATGTCAATCTGCCGAGACTGCGTCTTCGCACGCCAGGTGCGCTGACGCTGGTAGCTGGCAGACTTTCTCAGATTGTAAATGTGCGACACCGAAATGGTGGCCAGGCGCCGAAAGCGCTCATCGCCGTACTCGACCCAGGCCCGTTCAAATATTTTCTTCACCGCCAGACCATTGGGCACATCATGCAGCCGGTCCGTTTCCACCAACAGCGCAATGTCCTGCTCCGTGTACCGGCGGGCAAATCGAACGCCGCCGACACGGCCACAACTGACCCGACCCTTGGTTCGATAGCACTTGACCAATCGGGCAACCTGCTGGCGCGAATAGCCGCTGACCTTCATCAGCAAACGAATCACCAGACCGCGCTGCTTCTTCGACAGCTTCGAATAATTGAAACGAATCAAAACACGCTCAATCCATCGATAGCGAGCCGCTTTGCTGTCGATCACCTCAAACACCACTGCCTGAGTACCTTCCAAAAACGCCTGCACGTCTTCCAGAGTCCTGATTTCTTCCAGTTTCATGATCGTCTTCATCCGCCTATGATGAACCCGATCACCTCGGTTTTTCAGACTCATTTCTCGTTGGAAACGGAATCCTGCTTCAGACTCATTTCTCGTTGGACAACACTAATATACGCAGAAAGAATAACAATGATTAAAATGTCATTCCTAACTTTGGATAACCGCCAAAGATATGTTGCAAATACAGTTGGTTTTAACGTTAGGTCTGAAATTTTTGGAACTGGCGGAGATTAAAGTTCAGTAGTAGAACTTAGATTGGTGGATAACGTTTCGTAAAAACAGTCAGACGTTGTCCACCAAGGTCTGTCGCTCGAATTCTAATTTTGTTAGCTCGTGGCCCAGCATTTATCGCAAGGTGGCGTACTCGTTGGCCAGTTCATTGATGCTGTTGTAATCCAGTTCAAATCCTGCTTGAGAACTGTCAGCACAAAAATATGCCAAAAACTTATGTCCGGCCGAACGGTATCCTTACGTGCGTTAGGATTGACCTGGGCATCGAGCAATACAAAGACTTTGACCGAAGCATCTCGTTCATATACAGGTGCAGCAGACCGATCAGGAGGTCCTCGTTCTTACTGATCTTTTTATGGACGCTAGTGACTATCTAGAGTTTGTCGACCATCTCATGGCCAGCTTTGGCCTGATAAATACTTAATCTGAAGTTCCAGAGTGTATTTGTAGCTAAGTCCTGCTAATTAAGGCATTTTCAGGCGATTCATTTTTCGCCATTCTGCCTACATTCGCTTTTTCCTGGCAGGATAACTGATGGTCTGGAGAAGATCCAGTGCGCGCTGCTGCTTGTCATTAGCCATCGTCATCAACTCAAACGGCAAAGCCTTCAGCATCTGACTGCGACAGGTGTTTTTCGTCACCGTCTGAAGGTGTTCGATGAGTGTCCGGAAACAGTGCACCGGCGAGCCATCGTCCAATTGCCTGGTGGCTGCTTTGTGCCTGGCAACCTTCGAGCGCGGTGCGCTCAGCACCGGGTCCCGGTCCACACTGATTTCATCCAGCAGCGGATCGGCAAACAGCAACTCCCGCCACGCCTCGCGCATGTGCCACTCAACATAGTAAGCCAGCATGCACAGGAATATATGCGCGCGAACGCGCTGCGCCGTCCGATGATGCACCGGGCGCACCTGCAGACTGACCGTCTTGATGGTTCGAAAGGCCCGCTCCACCCGACACAGGCGCTTGTAGTTTCTGACACACTCAGCCGCCGTCATGGAAGCCTCATCCACTGACGTGCGAATGACATACACTCCATCCACAAACGCCTCCTCGGCAATGCTCGCCGGGTTTCTTCGAAACGATAAGGCATCCTCAGCAATGTCACAGATGAAATGCTTTCTGACCTTGCGCGAGTTGATCACCTCACCGACTTTCAGTCCAATCTCGGCCACACCTTTCAAATGGCCCTTCGACACGCTTTTTTCAATCGCCCTGAGCTTGTCCTCGGTCGCCGCAAGCAATGCCTCGCGGGTGGCGGCGCGGCGTTTTGCCAGCGACCGGTTGCGACAGGCCACCAGCCGCTCACCCGGAAAATCCGGATGCAGCACCTCAAACAGGCTGCTCTCATCGAACCGGCCCACCGATAAAGCACCATCGCGCACCAGTTTCTTGATCACCGGACTTTTCAGCGCCGTGATCCACCCCATCCCATCCAGTTTGCCCAAGGCGTCAATGTTCACCTGCGTGATCATGCCCCGGTCACCCACCACCACCAGCCGTTCAATGCCAAAACGCCCCCGCAGTCTTTTCACCTGCGGAATCAGCGTCTGACTGTCGCGCATCGAGCCCCGGTGCACGCTGACGCCCAGAGGGCGCCCCTGAACATCGCACAAAAGTCCAAAATTCACCTGCAGTCTGCCTTTCTTGCCGTCCTTGCTGTAACCAAACTCAGCCAGCGGACACTGGCTGCCCTCCATGTAGGTGGAGGACAGATCATACAGGGCCATCGCACCCGGCTCCAGGTGGCGCCGGACCAGCTTGCCCTCGATCACGTTCTGACGCGTCACAAGCCAGTCCATGGCACCATACAGCTCATCGGCATCGGCCCCGTCAATGTCAAGGTAATCCGCCAGCGTGGTGTCGCGCCACCAGCGCACCGTCGCCAGTTTGGTATGGGGGCGGATGATGCGGGCGGCCACCATGGCCAGGACCAGGTCGCTTTCGCGTCGGTTCTGGCTGTTGACCAGTTGGGCAAAGCCCAGTTGGTTAAAGGCGGCAAGCACCGCTTCGACGGCGCCGTGCTGACGGGTGTCTGCAATCTCAAAGGCGTCGTCGGTGACGGTCAGCGCTCGGCCCGCGAGGTAGTTCTGGACCAGGGTGATGAGGGGTTGTGGCAGGTGGGAGAGATTGGCGAGGGTTTTCTTCTGCGATTTGCCGTTGTGATCGCGGTAGCTGGTTCGCACGAGTGTGGAGCGGTAGGTTTTTCCGCCTTTTTTCGAGACGACGGTTGCCAGGTGCATGGCGTTGGGCTGCCGGGCCATATTCTGCCTACGAGAAGAAAAGCAATAATCATATTATACAGCAGGTGCAAGGGTTTGAATGATTTTTATCTTCATATATTCTGCCTACAATATAAAAAATATCAGACCCGACATGCAGGCAAAAGATTCAGATAATGAAAGAGTTAGCCTGCCTGGACAGGAAAAAAGTGGTCAGAACTTCAGCTTAATTTTCTGATACTGAAATTTCAAACCAGTTTGTCCTTTGGTCTTTCTCCCTTAAAGAAAGCGTCTAAGTTATCTAGCGCGCGAAACCCCATCGCATCCCGAGTTTCGAATGTGGCGCTACCGATATGAGGTAGCATGAACAGGTTCTGATGGGCTGAAAAATTTGGATTACCACCAGGTTCAACTTCAAAACAATCCAATCCTGCCGCTGCTAGCTTACCGGAATCAAGTGCAGCAACTAGTGCATCTTCGTCAACTAGAGTACCGCGCGCACAGTTTACTAATATGGCATTTTTCGGTAGCATCGCCAAAGTCCTTTGATTCATCAATTTAGTGGTTTCTGGTGTTGCGGGGCAATGCAATGACAGCACGTCAGAAATTTTCAGAAGAGAGTCGAGATTTTCATGGAATACTGCGCCTTTTTCAAGCTCAGGGTCCAGACGCTTACGATTGTGATAGTGCACCTTCATTTCAAAGCCGGCAGCCCTCTTGGCAACGACCTGTCCGACTCTTCCCATACCAACGATTCCTAGTCTTTTGCCAGTTACCTGATGACCGACCATAAACGATGGGCTCCAACTGTCCCATTGTTGGTTTCTCACTATTGCATCACCTTCAACTGCACGTCTAGCCGCTCCCAACATCAACAGAATAGCAATTTCAGCGGTTGCATCCGAAAGTACGTCTGGAGTGTTGGTCACAACAATTCCTCGTTGTGCCAATGCATCAAGATCACAGTGGTCCACCCCTACTGAATGATTGGCGATGATTTTCAGACGACTTCCTAATTGATTGACAATCTCGCTGTTGAAAATTTCGGAATGGCAGGGCAATATCGCATCCACTTTGTTGCTCATATCGATTATTCGCTCCGCGGATGCAGGTATGTCTTGTGGTTCCAGGATCGTGTCGTAGTCACGTACTGCCCTTGCCACGGTATTAGCCGAAAGCTTTCTTGTAATCCAGAGAACCGGACGTTTGTCAGTCACGACAAGGTGAGAAAATTTGGTTGTTCAGGAGTTATTCTCCTGAATCTCCGTTATCGATCTTTTTACGGACGCATTCATCCCAATAGTCGTAAGCCGCCATTGGAAGTACGAATGCAATGATGATGACGAATGGTAGTCCACCCCAGAATCCTGCGAAACCCGTTGAAATGCTGTGAGACAGCCCGACTATAAATACGACTAATACAATCAGACCCAATAGTCCGGTAGTAATCTGTATGGATTTCGGGAGCATTGGAGTTTTTCACATCAATTGGTAAGTTGAAACTAAAGGGATTATACGCATTACTACAATAGCCAATTGAATTCCTATAGTTTTCAATTTGAACCAGATTGAATTGTGAGTCAATTATCAGAAAATCACAAATTCAGTGCCAACATAGCTCAAAGAAATTGTTGGTAGACGAACGCCAACACTAGGGCTGTTGGGCTAGAAAATTGAGCAACCAGCGTGCGGTTCTGAACAGTCGATCATCTTGTTCAGCTGCACCTACCAACTGTAATCCTATCGGCATATTTTCTTCTCCCACTAGCATCGGCATGGAAATGCACGGCAGACCAGCGAGAGTCCATATGGTTGAACAGCATGGATCACCAGTTCCTTCACCAAATTTTGGCGCTATTCCTGGAGCTGAAGGTGTCAGAATTGCGTCGTAGTCATTGAAAAAATCTACAAACCAGGTTTCAGATGCATGCATGGCTTCAATCGCATCACTGTACTGCTCGTCTGTAATTTGTTTTATTTCCCGAATTGAAGTGCGTATTGTTTCACTTAAAAATTCTGAATTCAATAAATCCAACTCGTCAAGAGAGCGGTAAAGCTCATAGCCGTAGATTCTACGTAGACTTTCGATTAGACCAACAAATGAACGAGGAGCGGGAACTCGATCGACCTGCTTTCCAAGACAGTCGATGAGTTCTTCGATTCCGGTCGACAGTGCTTCCGAATATCGAGATTCATACGGTAAATCGAACCAGGCAAAAACAGGTTCAATTGGAGGGTCTGACTCGTATCCACTAAGTACATCAGGTCGAGGACGCAGATAGCACAATTCATCAGCAGCGTCGTATCGACCGAGGGCGTTTCCCAATAGCGCCAAATCTCCTAAGTCAAGAGCGAACATCCCGACCTGATCCAAGTGAAATGAAGTCTCTAGAGCCCCTCTTCTAGAGATTATTCCTCTGGTCGGTTTATAACCATAGACTCCACAATAGGACGCCGGCCTGATGACCGATCCATGGGTTTGGCTTCCAATTGCGAGTGGAACCTGGCCAGCAGCAACAGCAGCAGCAGACCCACTAGACGATCCCCCAGGCCCGTAGTCTGAGTTTCTGGGATTGCGTGTGGCTGCAGGATGCATGTACGCCAATTCGGTGGTTACAGTCTTACCCAAAATGACTGCACCCGCTTCTCTCAAACTTTCTACTACTGCTGAATCCTTTTCCGGGCGTCTATTCTCAAACGCTAGACAATTCATTTCTGTCGGGTAATCAACCGTATCAAAAATATCCTTTATGCCAACGGGAATGCCGTGTAGGATTCCAGTGGGCATTCCTTTTTTGCGAAGCTGATCCATACTGCGAGCCTGAGCAATTGCAGTGTTCTGATCAAGGCTGGCCCAGGCACTGATGATGCCATCAGTTTGATCAATTGAATCGAGATAGTGTTGAACGAGATACTCGGACGAAATAACGCCTTCAAGCATTAGATCAACATATTGTCTCGCTGTCCTGGTATTCTCGTGCATGCTCGTCGATTGGAGCACCAAATGTGATCAGGGAATGTACGGACCAAAAAGATAGTCAGGAAACCAAAGAGCGAGCTGAGGAAACATGTACATAAGGAACATGGCGAAAAGTACGATTCCGAGATAAGGTAATATTCCCTTGAAAATTTCTACTAGCTCGATGTCCTTTTTCAAAACCCCTTTCAGGTAGAATGCCGACATTGCCATCGGAGGTGTCAGGAACGAAGTTTGCAGATTCAACGCCACAAGCATGGCGAAGAAGTATGGATTTACATTGAATGTATCCAACATCGGCAAAAATATTGGTACAAAAATGATCAAAATTTCAGACCATTCAAGCGGCCACCCCAGTAGGAAAATTATCAACTGAACAAGGATCAGAAACTGCCAAGGCTGAAGATTCAAGGCGAGAACCCAGTGCTCAATTACGTCATGACCACCCAAATAGGAAAAAACGGATGCAAATGTCCATGATCCTACGAACATCCAACAAACCATGGCAGTTGCTTTTGCAGTCAAAAACACTGAATCCTTGAGTTTTTGCCAAGTGAGCGATCGGTATGCCAGGGCTAGTACCAGACCGCCCAATGCACCCATCGCGGCTGCTTCAGCAGGTGTTGCCAATCCGCCAAGAATTGATCCTAGTACCAGCATGATCAAGACGGTTAATGGTACGAAGGACACCAACAGTTGCATGTATATCTCAGTTCGAGAAACACTGTCGTCTTTAGCCGGCCTTGGTGCAATCTCAGGATTGGCGTATGCCCTAATCAATACGTAAATGATGTATAGACCCGCCAGGAGCAATCCTGGAAATACAGCAGCTGCGTAGAGTCGAAGTGGTGATAGTTCAGCGATTGCTGCATAGACAATCAGCATAATCGAAGGTGGAATCAAAATTCCAAGCGTCCCTCCCGCACAGATTACACCAGCACTGAAATCCTTCCGGTAGGCAGCTCTCGCCATTGCAGGGAAAGCGAGTAAGCCCATCAGAGTAACTACAGCGCCTACAATCCCACTCGCGGTTGAAAAAACGGTGCAGGTAATCAACGCGGCAATTGCCATCGAACCGGGAAGATTACGTGCTGCAAGTTGAAGAGAGGAAAATAGCCTATTGACGATATTCGCCCTCTCCACGACGTATCCCATAAATAAGAATAGTGGTATAGCCACAAGGGTATCGTTCTCCATAACGGAGTACGTATTCTGGTTCAGGAGATAGAAGATCTGATTGTTGAATGCGTCGGCGATAACCTTCACAGACCCGGCTTGATGGTACGCAAAATAACCAAACCCGACACCCATGGCAATGAGTGTGAAAGCGATTGGAAATCCAAGCATTACCAGGACTATAAATAGTCCGAGCATCAAAATCGCGACTTCTGGATTGGTCATATTGGGTAATGCAGCAGGCTGAAATTTAAACGATGATGGATGAAGGATCCATCCAATATCATCCGAAAATCTAGGTCAGCATTTTTTCCGTTTCTTGGATGTCATCGAGTCTATCTAGCCACACCCCGCTTCTCATAGCTTTCCAGCATCGCAGAATTTCCGCGATACCTTGAATGATGAGAAGTCCACCAGCTACAGGAATCAATGTCTTGAAGTAATAGATTTGTATTCGAGCAGGACTGTTCCAACTGACTTCTTTGTACCTCCACGAATCAGAAGCGATTTCTGCGCCAAACCAAAACAATGCAAGCATTCCCGGAAAGAAAAACAATATGTAAAGAATGAAGTCAATGGTTGCCTGAACCCGAACGGGAAACAAGCGATACAGAACATCACCGCGCACGTGGCTATCCTGCGCTAGTGCATATGCTCCTGCCATGAGAAACAAGGCACCGTACATTTGCACCATCATGTCGAATACCCAAACGGTCGGGGCATTGAGGACATAACGGACAAACACCTCATAGGATACAGAAAAAGTGAGAATGAGAATGCACCACCCAAAGGCTCTGCCCACCCATACACTAATACTCTCTATGCTGTGTATAAACGAATTCAAATTTTCCCTTCGAAATATTCGGAATGAAGTAGTAGCGGGGGTCTACCTAACGTGAGACCCCCGCTACAATTTTCGATGAAATAAATGAATTACCCGTAGTAGTGCTTATAAGCGAGCTTATAGTCAGGTTGATTCAGATTCAGATAGTTCATCACTTCTTTCGCATACGTTTTTTGGGAATCGATTACCCTAGCGAAGAAAGGATCTTCAGCAGAAAGGCGATCGATTACAACATCCCAAGCGACAAGCTGGTCCGACATGACAGAATCAGGGGTTCGATATACGTTTACCCCGCTTTCTTCCTGCAATCTGACAAGGTCAGTTGCATATCGTCGGGTATTGTGCCAATAAAAGTTTGAATTCTCTGATTCAGATGCGTACTGTAGAATTGCTCTCTGCTCGCTAGCGAGACTGTCGTACTTTTGCTTGTTGAAGGTACACTCAAAGAATTCCTGAGATTGATGGAAGCTTGCCAGATGATAGTGTTTCGACACATCCTGCATACCAAAATCTCTGTCAGATGTTGGGTTGTTGAACTCCGCAGCGTCGATCAAGCCTGATTTCAACGCAGGTTGGATTTCACCACCTGGCAACTGAACTACAGACATTCCCATTTCGAGCAGTACGTCCGCCGCAAGACCAACGGTTCGATACTTGAGACCGTTCATTTGGCTAGAATCAGTAATCTGCTCTTTAAACCACCCCAATGGTTGTGCGGGCATCGGACTGTTGAAAAAACTGACCAAGTTAAGACCAAGCTTTTCCATCAATTCGTTAAACAATTCCTGTCCACCACCATAATGTACCCAACCAAGCACTTCCTGACTGGACCATCCAAAACAAGGACCGGTTCCGAACAACGAAGCGACTGCAGATTTTGAATACCAATATGCTGGTACGTAATGAGCGGCATCTAGCACGCCTCGATGTACCGCGTCTTGCATTTGACTGGTTTTTACCACTGCATTGACAGGGAGCAACTCAATTTGCAGTGCGTCACCAGCCATGGCATTCACACGGTCTACATAAGACTGAGCATTCTCCAAGAAAATACCACCACCCCATGCAGCTTGCATTTTCAACACTGTTGGTTGAGCTTTCACAACAGCAGGAGCAGCGAGCGTGCCTGCTGTCGCTGTAGCAGCTAACGCCGAACCTTTCAGAAATCGGCGACGATTCATTTTTTCTTTCATTTCATATCCTCACATAAAAATTTGATTGAGAAAATTGATTTGTGGAAACCCTTAACCAGACTGATCAGGAAATTCAATCCGAAAGCAAGAGTATAGCATAAGTTCCATTCACAATATAAAGCCTGTAAAGTGCCCAGTGGTTCTCGACAATCGCCTTGATCAACAGGAAATTTTTATACGAATAACAATTGTCAATTAAGCACTCAACACGACTGATATTCTGAATTCTTAGTCAGATAGTAGAAGACTTTGCTCGTGGTAATTTGAGATTAATTGGTCATCAAGATTACCGACATACTATTGCTCGGTCATCTCCGAATCAGAAATCCCAACTTGGACTATACGTAACTTGTCAACGCCTGCAACGCCAACATATTTAAACAACGCACCTTCCAATTCGCGTGGTTGAGTATTCTGAATAACTATGGTTTCGACACCACTAAGGAGAGTGGCAAACGGTGCTGCCTGAGAATCAGCCTCAGGATCGGTAGGAAAGCTGAATGATGTTCCACCGATATTGGTGAACTCTATATTACCCTGTTCATCACTGATCCAGAATTCTGAAATAACTGATTGTTCCGCTACACTGGCTAGTGTCGCATTAATCGCGGCAGTGTCCATTCCCGCTTTCAGCGCGGCATCAATGTAGTGAGCTGTCAGAATTGCCTGCGCCACCATGTGTTTCGAAACAATGTTTTCCTTCTGCGATTCTTCGTCCGCTAGAGAAGATCCGCTGCTCAGAAAACACATAAAAATGCTCATAGTGAGTAGAATTTTTTTCATCAAATTCCTCCAGGTTTAACTTTTGTCAAAATAACTAAATTGGAAAAGATAGATTCCAGTCCACCTCTTTTGGACTGAATGATGTGTGTAGTTGCAAACACTTATGACTTCTATAGATTTAGGGTTGGCGCAAAAATAACTTGATGGATTTAGTCGGCGACGGGTGAAATCGGGTCGTTAATAAGATGTGGGCTTGATGGTGTAATTCCACTGCGGAATATGTTTGTCATTGACACAATTGAGTGCTTTCATCTGCTGATCGGTGATTTTAATGCCTTTGTCGTAAACGGTTTCCACCAAATGCGCGGTGACGCTCAGGCCCGTTTGGGTTGTCGTCGTCCTCAGGTATTGAAGGATGACATCAACGTGCTCCAGCACCACGCCCGCCCAATGTTTGGACACCTCAGAGAAAAGGCGGTGTTCAATGGGATTCCATTTTGATGCGCCGGAAGGATAGTGAGCCACCGTGACCTGAATGTTGAACGGATCGGCAACGAGGTGCTGCAGATTGAATTTCCAGGCGCGGGGCCGACAGCCGTTGCTGCCCCCGGCATCTGCGAGAATCACGATCTCAGTGGCATCGGGATATCGCTCGAGACCTTCAGACTGCCACCATTGGGCAATGCAATCGACCGCAAACTGCGGCGTGTCGTGCGAACAGCCCACATAGAAACTTCCAGCATTGGCCTGCAGATCGTAAATGCCATAAGGCACGACAATTCCGTCGGCGAGTGAACGGAAATCATGATCGTTGACAGGCTCTGGCGTCCGTCCCCACTTGGCGCCAGGATTTTTAAACCGCCCGACCAGTTCTTTCTTCCTGCTGTCAACACTAATCAGCGGGATACCCTGATGCTGGCATTCACTGCGGATGCCGGCAATCTTCTGAAACTGTTCATCCCGCTGCAGAGGTGAACATGAAGCGATGCGCTTATGGTTCACGCGGAGCGCATAACCGATCGACTTCAGCAGCCGTGAAACCGTGCGCGCACCAATGACAATCCCATAATGAGCCAGTTGCCGTGCAACGGTTTCTGTGGTTCGCCGGGTCCATAACTGCCCGCTGACCGGACAGCCAGCCGTGTCGTCTTCCATCAGTTGAGTGAGCAGCCCGATCAGGCCAGCGTTTTTTTTCAACGGCCCTGCGTCCGCCGCCAGGCTGCCGGATGCGATTCGGATCCAACCCGCCTGTCAACAGCTGTCGGCGACCGGTTGCAACCGTCGCTGCGGAGATTCCCAAAGCGCTGGCCACCCTTCGGTCCCCGCCATGACCGTAACGCAGCGACTCCAGTCCGGCAAACAGCCGCCGCTGACGCTCATCCAGCAGACCGAACAGCGCCGCTGCCGCGGTGTCCACACGGTTGTCCCGATAGACATCCGACGGCAACTCAGGCAATCCGTCCGCACTGAGGATCTGCCGGGCATGCAGCTGCTTTTTGCGCTGCACCGGATCCACACTGCAATACACAATATGACCGTCCGCCTCGGCCCGGACCACGCGTCCGTCCCGGGTGAGTTTATACAGCGTGCCGTATGCCTCAACGCCGACCAGCCCGCTCAGCTCGCGGGCCCGATACCCGGCACTTGAGTTGTGGGTCAGATACGCGGCTGTTGACATCAGCGAGCCGCGGCTCGAGAAACGGATGCCGTCATGATTCCAAAGGCCGTATTCGTCGTAGCCGGCCAGTTCATCCAGCGTGTAGTAGCGTCCGCAGTGCGAATAACTGGAACGGCAGCCGGCCTGTACGAGTTTGCGGCACACCGTGCGGTGGCTGGGCGAGCCGAGTGCGGCTGCAATTTCCGGCAAAGAGGCCACGATGTGATGATGCAGCAGCTCGATGACGGGCTGTGTGGTGAAAGTATGGGTTCTCATGGCGGTTCCTATATGACATAATGGTACATTCGTATATCTCATTATGTCATAATAAAGCCATCCGCATCGGTCGGTAATGCGAATATTGTATAAAATCGACGATCGGATACACACCAGTTCGAGTAAAACGGTGGCGTGTATATGGCAGATCGGGGTGATCTGCCCAAAATACGGCTAAATGAGAGCCAATATTTGCAAGTTATTTATTCGCCAGCCCTTAGATCAATATATTGCTAAGCAATGACCGCTGTCGAAAATCCGCATCAATTGCGATGGTGAGCACGACTGGAATCAATTCGAACCTTGGTAAAACGAAATTTTCAAATATTTTCTCAATTGCTCACCTATTCAAGTTTCACTAAGAACTAGAAAATTGAAATCATCATCCATTGCGAAATGCGCGACTCGAAACTGAAATAGAATTCTTAGAAGGATCTTTTGCATTGGCAAATACATAACCTTTGGCTTTGTGAATTGGGCCGAATTCCAATCCCTTCCTGCGAGCCTTTTTGCAGAAGGCCGGAACATCTTCAACGTCAAATACCAACTTCACGCACACTTGGCCTTCTTTCGTACCTTTTCCAGAAGGATGAAGTAGCAATTTGACTGAATGCTTCGAATGAACCAGTTCAATCAATTGGTCATTCTCAAAATGGTTCACAGAATATCCGAAATACTGTTCATAGAATTCCGTCATTTCTTCAATGCGTTTAGTGTAAAGAATAATTTGGCTAATCGCTGTTGACATTGATCTAAACTCCTCTAAAAACTTCAAGCCTAACTGAAAACAGAACTTGATCAGCGGCAACTTGGTGCTCTTGAACACGGTGACTGAAGTCTGTCGGCTAATCTACGATTCGCTGTCCTCAGTCAATCTTTCAATGTTGTTTCTACGTTATCTCTCTCTTCATAGGTCTCGATTATGGCTGTGAGGACTTTGTTGAGTTCAGGTACATAGCAACTATTTGCACCCCCTTTTTCATATAAATACCGCCAATCCATGAATGTGTTTTGGTGATACTCAAGTACTTTCTCAATTCCCGCTCCTACTGGAATATAGTCCTGAACACGTAACTTCAAACTGACAGGATCCAGAACTGATGGAACTCGCACTTTTAGACGGGCTTGAGTATCTTCATTCACGCCCCGGAACAATTCCACTAAATTGTGTTTTCGGTCAATATCTTCCTTACCATCTTGGCATTGCAGTGCCTTTAATGCAATTTCAACAGCCAAGGTCATAAGCACCGGGACAGCAATAAACATACCTTTAAAGAGTTTGCCACCAAGTTTGGGATCCATACTCTCATTCAAATGATTCGCAACTTGCTGCAGCGATTTTGCGTGATCAATCAAGTCGTATGGACTGTAAACAGCATCACTTTCCTTGGGGCGCTTTTCTCGCATTGTTGATTGGGTTGTTCCCCGCTTCGCTCTACATGCTTAATTGGGAGTAATTGGATTACCGTCAGTATATGAGGAACCTATCGGCCCAAGAGTATCGGCGTAGTGACTGTTGACTGCTTCCTACCGTTACTTACCCAATTAATTATCTCTTCTCTATTCCATGAATGTTTGTTAGCGCTGACTGGTGAAGTAGTTTGGATTCTGCCAAACTTCAGCATTGTTAACCGGCAATGGTTCGATACCCAAAATCGCGTCACTAATCTTTTCCGCAATCATAATGGTGGGGCAATTTGTGTTACCGTTTGTCACGCACGGCATTATCGATGCATCCACTACGCGCAGACTCTGTAGACCATGTACCCTACCCTGGCTATCGACGACCGCCCCTTTGTCCTCTTTAGTACCCATTCTCGCGGTACAGGACAAATGCCATTGAGTATTGCAATGTGAATCAATGAAGCTGTCGAGATCTACGTTACTTTGTGCACTTGCACCTGGAAATATTTCCTTTCCGCATAAATCACTGAATGCTGGCTGTTCGACAAGTTCACGCACCAGGCGAATTCCTTTCCGCATCATATCCCTGTCGCGTGGATCCTTCATGTAATTTACCAAAATGCGTGGTGGGCTGAAGGGGTCAGAATTTCTAAGCTCAATCTTGCCGCGGCTGCACGCTCGCATCAGGCCAACGTGAATCTGGAAAGCATGCCTCTGGATCGGATTCCAGGTCTGATTATCCACAGCAATGGGTGTAATCGTAAGTTGAAGATCAGGATACTCAACTCCAGGAGCGGAGCGGATACAAGCGACTACATCGAATTGATTGGATGCGCATGTACCTCGTCTCGTTAACAGCCAGCGTAAACCGGCTAAGGTGCGCCCAACCAGTCTGGTTTTCGGCCAAAGAGAGACAGGCTTCAGACATTCGTACTGCAAAACAAAATCAGGGTGGTCGTTCAGGTTCTGTCCTACACCGGGTAGGTCATGTATAACATCAATGCCAATTTCCTGAAGATGCGTAGCCGGCCCAATTCCCGAAAGCATCAGTAAATGCGGCGTACCGACAGCACCCGCAGAAAGTATTACTTCCTGATACGCCTGCACAGTCTTACTTTGACCGTTCTGATAATATGTCACTCCAATTGTACGACCACCTTCAAAGTTAATTTTCTGTACGTGTGCTTCAGCCAGTATGGTTACATTGGGTCGTGTTTGGACACGTTCGAGATAGGCACGTGCCGTACTCCAACGTTCGCCGCGAAAGATGGAGGAGTCCAGTAGACCAAAACCCTCTTGTGTGTAGCCGTTGATGTCATCGGTAAGAGGATAGCCTGCCTGTTCCCCGGACTTCAGAAAGGCATAAAAGAGCGGATTATTCGGGACAGGACGATGAACCTGTAAAGGTCCACTTCCCCCTCGATACTCATCCTCACCGCCGGAGTAGGTCTCCAATCGTTTGAAGTATGGCAATACGTTTGCGTATCCCCAATCTTCGCATCCAGCATGCTGCCAGCTGTCAAAGTCTTTCGCATGGCCGCGAATGAAAATCATCCCGTTGATCGATGAAGAACCGCCCAGCGTTTTGCCCCGGTCATGCTGTAGTTGACGACCATTTAACTCAGGCTCCGGTTCGCCAAAAAACCTCCAGTTATGCTTTGTGCTGTTGAGATTAGCCAGCATCGCTGCGGGTATTTTCAACGACAACGCCTTGTTGCCTGGGCCTGCTTCAAGCAGCAAAACGCGATTTTTGGTCTCTGAACTCAGTCGTTCGGCCAGTACCGAACCCGCTGATCCCGCACCTACGATGATGTAGTCAAACTTCATTTTTAAACTGTCGTGTCATTAATTAACCTTTTTTACTGCGGCTTTGCGATACTGAGTATCTGCCAATTTTTCTGCCTTCATTGAATTAATCGATTGGCGTACCAGTGATCACAACCGAGTGTGGTATCAGTTCTTGAGACCATCCAAGATACTGTATTAGATTTAATACCATCAATCCGGCATTTCGTCCTGTCGAGCTCCTGCTGCTTCGCTGTTTCACTCCAGCTTGATTCAGCTGGTTATCAAGTTAATCCGCTTGACTTGGAAAATCAGGCATACTCGGCGGGGGAAATACCCGCCAAGCATCCGCACTGTTCATCGTGATGTCAGATTCATGTGTATATATGGAGACACCCACTTAGTGAAAGGAGAAATTCAGTGGTTGAGGCATGTTACTATCGAATTTCTCCTGAGAAGTCTCAACGGACATAAAGGTAACGGTGACACGTCCTTTAGAGTAAATCAAATTGCTATGTAATGGCAGCAAGATAGCCATAATTTGAATTTAGTACAGCGAGTTCAATTGAGTCAAATTAATTGACTTGGTGGGCACAGAAGGAGGAAATCAAGCCTCTTCAATTTTCCGAATTGAAGGAAAAGTTGGGATAATTCTGAAAGTCGATGTAATGAAAGTCTCCGCCAGAAACTCTGGAACGAGAAGACATAAGTGCAAATTTTACGTGATAGATCGCGCGCATATGATATCATTGATTACATCATACTGTTCTGTTTTTGGCAAAACTCAATTTTCAATACATGCGGAGGCATAGATGGCAAATTTAATCGTACGAAACGTTGATGACGAAATTGTAAGAGCTTTGAAATTTCGAGCTGGAAGAAAAGGAATTAGCGCGGAAGCCGAACATCGAAATTTGTTGGCAGATGTGTTGTTGACTCCTAAAAGAAAAAGTTTTGCGGAAGTCATTCAATCGATCCCGCCAGTGGGACGTGATGACGATTTTTCACGCGTGGAAGACGAGTCTCCGAACAGTGTATTTACTTGACACCGATATTGTCAGCGAATTTCGAAAGAAGTCGAAAATCAATAGTGGTGTTCAGGTTTTTTTGTCAGAGACGGCGAAAAACAACCAGCAAATCTATCTGAGCGTCATAACAATCGGTGAGTTGAGGCGCGGCGTTGAAATGATCCGGTATCGTGGCGATCATGATCAAGCAAACCTGCTGGAATCATGGCTCGGGGAAGTCACGAGAAAGTATCGCGATCACCTCCTTTCTTTCACTGAACTCGAAGCACAGGTGTGGGGCTGTCTGCGTGTACCTCACCATCAGAATTCACATGACAAGCAAATCGCTGCTACAGCACTGACGCATGATCTATGTGTGGTTACAAGAAATACCTCTCATTTCAAAGATACAGGTGTACGACTACTCAATCCATTTACTGGAATCGAATAACGAATACAACATGTTCAGGAATTGTAGTGTTGTTCCCTGTGATTCTTTCACTCAACCTGACTGAAGTCAATGCGTTCCAATGCGCTTGCGTCAACTATCTGACGCGCTTTGTGCAGATCAAAACTCGGTTGTACTGACAGCCAACTTTCAGGCGAGCCGCCAAGCACTGTGGAAAGGCGAACAGCCATTTCCGGAGAAACGTTAGACTTACAGTTCAACAGCCGACTAAACGTACTGCGAGCCACACCCAATTTGTCTGCAATACCGATTGCGATCATCTCCTTAAAAGGGTCAATATAAGTACGCTGAATCAGCGCACCAGGGTGTGGGAGGTTATGTTGGCGAAAATTCATTAGTGATAGCCCTCGTAATTCACCAAACAATCATTGCCAATTGCAAAACAATGCGCCATTTGCACAATTTTCTATTAAATCGAGGTCCGAAATATAATTCTCTATTAGAGATATTATATTGTAGAATTATAATCTTATAGATATACTATACACATGTTCACAATAAAATATTACGAAATCAGCAATGCGACAAATTAATCGAATGCCTAGTAATACTAAACAAACAGTGATAAGGAAGATTCAGCAGGTAGCTACTAATCCACACGCTCCGAACAACAATATCAAAACTCTGCGAAGAAGTGGAATTTTACGCCTGCGAATCAGTGATTGACGAGTACTCTACACTATCGACAGCGAATCTAGAACAATGACTGTCATCAACATACTTCCATGTGGACGTGCATATAGATGAACACCAACAAAAATTATCAGACACTCACATTCGGTGGTAAGGAATACACCGTCGTACCCAGCGAAGAATTCGAAGCGTTGCGCGTAGCCGTTGACGAGGACAAGATGGACATCGCTGTTGCCCATCGCGTATTGGAAGATTCAGATGAGGAATTGGTACCTTTTGCACTCGCTGAACGCATTGCCGCCGGTGTGCATCCGGTTCGCGTATGGCGTGAGTATCGCGGTCTGACCGCAAGCAGCCTTGCAACTCAAAGCAGTATCGCCCAGTCCTACCTGTCTGATATCGAGACTGGAAAGAAACCCGGTTCGGTTAA
Source organism: Arenicellales bacterium (assembly GCA_965220665.1). Taxonomy (GTDB): domain Bacteria; phylum Pseudomonadota; class Gammaproteobacteria; order Arenicellales; family JAJDZL01; genus JAJDZL01. The sequence goes on along the minus strand of CBDCQQ010000005.1, from coordinate 1,587,073 downwards.
AGCTCTAAAACGCATTGCGACTACCCTCGGTATCGCCGTGGATGATTTGATCTAGTCGTCAATCGTCACAACTCGAATTGAGTGTCGTCAAACTGGTTACTTAATGCAAGATAGCCTAGCACAAGATGTTTTGGCATCTTTCGGGGTCAACATTCCGAACTAGTATTCGCTCACCATCTAAATTTAGTTGTTTCTCTATACATGGAGTCAATCATCTAATGGCATCGCTCGAATGACCAATCTTTACTTGATCGACAATATTTCAAATCAAAATACATCAGAATATTTAAATTGCCAAACAATCCAGAAACTTAGTCTTGAACTTTCCAGGTATGTCTTGCAATTCTAATTTGCGAGATACTTGAATCTGTCAATAGCCATCGGTATCTCAAGCATTTACACAGTAAATTTCGCGCTTCGGATTGCTGGATAATACTGAAACGACTTTGGGAACGAGTGGCTGAAATTTCTGCAAATGAATGCTCGGCGCTAGCATGATGATGGCAGGCACCAGCAAGAACCTCAGGTTTTGCTGATTTTGGAAGCCTTGGTCTACAGTAACCAGCGCTTTGAAACTATGACTTCTGGCTAGTTGTAGCAAATTACCATTTGCTATACCTGCCCAACCCATATCCTGAACAGTAAAAACCTCAAAGTCGTCGGGAAAGAACTGCCTAAGTTGTCTTGGAACAGATTCATCAAGCAATACTTTCACGCGTATTGTCTAAAAGCATTCCCGCAGCAATTTCCAGTACGGCGACGGCTTGTTCGCGAGATACTGTAGGGTAATCATCCAAAAAATCGTCCAACCGGATACCTGCCTCTAAATGATCCCATAAAATGCGAACAGGAACCCTGGTGCCCGTAAACACAGGAGTTCCGCCCAAAATATTCGGATCACGATTGATCACTGAATCTGCCATCGTATTTCTCCATCTTTACGGAGACTTACAAGTAATAGGCGCATTGCGTTTCAAACAGTCTGAATTTCTATTTTCCATCATTCCTGGCCTGTTAAAACCCTCAAAATATTTAGTTCATTCGCCAGGATTTCGTCGAGATTTCAAAGATTGACGTCCTCTGCATGATGGGTAATTCACACACCCGAGAAATTTACCAAATTTGCCGCGGCGCTCAACCAACCAGCCGTCAGAACAATCCATACAAGCTGGATATTCCGCTCCACATGCGCATTGATTGACCATGGGCACTGAGAACTTCCGGATGGGCAAATCAACTTGACATGCCAAACAGGCAGGAAGGTTCGCGTCGCAATTGTCCCAGTGTTCACACACGTATCGGTTCTTTGCCCCTAGGTACATGTGCCCTCCGCACCTGGAGCAAGGATACCGTCGACGTTGAATGTCTCCGATTTCAGCGACATCGTATCCTTCATCCTCAAGTAATTCGACCACAAAGGGAGAGGGCCGGTCTTCAGGTGCAATGATTGCGACTGACTTGCGTGCACGGGTGAGTGCGACATAGAATACGCGACGCTCTTCGGCATGCTCAAACGGCTCATGCTTGGGAAGCACTAATTCTAGCAATGAATCATCAACAGTTTCCGATGGTAGTCCAAATCGCCCGCCACCAGCGTCGAGTATGACGACGTGATCCGCCTCCGAGCCTTTTGAGGCATGGATGGTCTTATAGGATATTGACAAGTCGGGGTAGCGTCTATTCAGATTTGGCAGACTGTCTGGCCTACTCCAGTTATACCGCCCAATCAGAAGTACAGTTGCTGATCCACCCTTGTTTTGATTCGAAATAAGATCCAACGCTTGTTTCAGGACGGACTCATCACCATTCCTTTTGCTCCAGAGAATCCGAATTGCCGATACATTGGTCGAATCAGCTGGAATCACTCTCTTTTCAATTTGAGACGAGTTCTTAAGGATGAATCGACGGGCGGGATACGCAATTCGATCCACACTGCGGAAGGTATGCTCAAGCTTAACGGTTTGGCTGATAGCAGATTTGCCGCCCAAATCACCTCCAAAGCAAGAGGCAAAGTCTTGCATGATGTGAATATTGGAACCCGCGAACCGGTAAATTGACTGCCAATCGTCTCCTACAGCAAATACCCGACAATCTGAATTTTGTTCCTTAAGTGCCGTCAACAGACCGGCTCGCCCCGTTGAAATGTCCTGAAACTCATCCACCAGTAAATGACGGTACGGACTTCGATAGCGGTTTTCCCTGACGTAGTCCGTAGCCCGTGTAATCATGGTCTCAAAATCAATGCTTCCCCCAAGCCGTTTCTGATATTCTCTGTAAACATACTCAAAAATGTCTAGAAAATACACCTCTCGCTTACTGTTCGCCCTATCCCTTGCCCTAGTACGACACTCCTCAATCGTGAGGTCAGATTCCTTAAAGTGTCGAAGAAAGGTGACAAGAAGTCCAGTTAAGTCATTTAGTTCACCTAAGTTTCTTAAGTGAGATAGGATTTGTGTTGACGGCATTGGTGTCACGGTGACATAAGGAGCGATTTTTTCTTCCAATGCGGAGAGTAGTCGTCCTTCGACATTCTCATAGCTGAAGGTTTCAATCAGAGTTGTCCCATACTCTGCATGAGTCTGTCGTTTCCAATCCATCTGCTGTATATATTTTTCCCGGTCTATGAAAGGTGCAGTCGCGAGAATTTGTTTTCCCGTTTCATCCGTACTCCATCGAACCCCGAAATGCTCAACATAAACGCCACTTTCCGTCAACCGAAAATCTGGTGTATAGGATTTTCGGCCCGTGTCTGGCAGTGAGTGTTCGTAAACCGGTTCGTATTCGTAGGAGATGCCATTCTGGAACAGCCAATTCGCAATCATCAGTTCTTCAAAACTTCGAACTTTCTCACCCTGCAATGTTCTTAATTCATACCGCTCGACATAGTCGTAATATTTGTGCAGTGATTCGAAATCCCAATGAGACTTGGCCGGTACGCGAAACTCGGTGAACCACCGAAAAAGCATGTCACTAAATCCTTCGTGACTTTCGGCTAATTCAAACAGAATCTCCTGTAGTGATCTATGGAACAATCGCTCATCGGATACGTGGCTGGCAAGCGGAGGCCTTTGTCCCTCAACTTCTGTGATGATGTCGTAGGCAAGTTTGTGGAATGTCATAGTTGCAACGTCAGCGTCGCAGCACTGCTTGATCCTTTCAGACATTTCCTTTGCCGCATCTTTGCCGTAGGCGATCAGCAATACCTCTTCTGGTTTTCTAATCCTCCGCTTGATTAGATATGCGGCCTTGGCAGCGATAACAGCAGTCTTGCCTGACCCAGCCCCCGCCAGAACGAGAGTCGCGTCTTCGTCACAGATCAAGGCGAGTCGCTGTTCATGTGTAAGTGGGTACTGTTGAATGGTCTCAAATATCGAGCCTGAGTCTACCAGTTCTTTTTCGATGAATCGATCAATGGCTTTATCGCGAATTCGGGACGGTGCACTGTGAAATTCTGCGATTTTTGAAAGGCAATTCCGTATCCTTGAGGAATAAATCGGACTAGACAAATTCATCGGCAAACTCGTGGTTAGAGTCTTCGCTTTTCGCCAATACGGTTCTACGAGACAGGCTGCAGGGAAGTTGCGCGGGTTTCCGAGTCTGTCAATTGCAATTGCAAGTTTCTGAATGGAATCACTGTGCTCTTCAATTTTCAGGCGCCATTCCTCCAACCATGCACTGTTCAGTGCATCCGTAAACCATTTTGCTTTGGCCGCTCCGACACCCCGAAATACAAAGGTGTCCCCGTTCATCAATGGAGTTTCTATCGCTGTAAAGAAGACAGTTCGCCGGATACGAGAAAAACCAGCAATTTCCGAGAGTTGGATGTTCCTGCGCTGGCGAGAAAGAACTGTCAGGCCCTTAGCATTGATTTCTAATCCAGTCCCTTTGTCTGCCAACAATGAAAATAGAGCCTTGCTGACAATTCCGCGCTCTATTTTCATGCCCTAACCTGGATATCTTGCCAAAGAAATTGCAACCGGTACTGCCTCTAAGCCCCAATACAAACTCAACTCTTGGAACTTGTTCCCTTTCAAAATTACGGTCACTATTCAGCAGGGCATGTGAGTTGTTTTTCTAAAGAGAACAGGATTCAGCTGAGCGAGTTGGCAGCAGTCAGCTATTAGGTCCGATTGGGTATTTTATTCACGGGCTATCCAAACAGTGTCAAGCTTTTCTACGATGTGGCTCCCCACCCAATCTCGCCCCACCCTTCTGGCATCTGAATTCGAATTACTGGTAAAGCAATCCAATCGATACATGATGTCCAGTTCGTCAAGAAATTTGTCTTTGCATCTTCGGATTGTTGAAGACAGCAGAATCACAAAGGAGTGAACCGTGTGGAACTACATGCTGATTGCAATAACTCGGTCTTCGCCCAATTGAGTTTCCTTGATTACAGATGAAATCCTATCGACAGCCAAAAGCAAGACTCGCCGCCGATTGTCGTCCAAAGTTATGACCGCGATAGAAAGAGGTGCCTGTTCGCAGGCGAGATTCTTGTCAGTCGTTAGTAAAACCCTAAATCCATCGCTACGCGCACGATCCAAAAGTTCGTCGTCACGTAGCGCTTCGTCACGTAGCGCTTCCCATTTATGGAACAGAACACTCTCGACTGGCACACCATTGAGTGCTTCTTGCAGAGGGTGCCTCAGACGATGAGATACTTCCTGATCAAGAAGTACCTTCATTTGCAGTCAGGCACTAACGTCAGGTCGCTGATCGTCTGGCAAAGAAGCAGGATTGGCGCAAATAGCACTGCCAGCATAGCGCAGCACTGCAATAGCGGCATCCCGATCAATTTTAAATTCTCGGAGGAATTCGTCAAGTGAAACTCCGTCTGCAAGCCAATCAAACAACTGCTGTACAGGAAGACGACTGCCACGGAAGCAAGGGGCGCCACTCATCCGTGCCGGATCCACCCAGACCGCCTGATCAAGTGTCATTAACTCGTCAGGCTCTGATTTGGAAAAGGATTTCATTTTGACGTTCCCAAAGTCAAGCCAACGCATTATTCTGTAACCGAAAGATTATAGGATTTGGTTTGGATGCACCAACTAGTGTATGTCAGAAAAACCTCAACCTAGGGTATTCGACATTGAGGTGTGACCTTCAATGATGATGAAATCAGAATTTTTTGGCTTCGGTGGGCGAGGTGGAAACGCATCCAAACTATGGCGGAATTGCGATTGAAAATCAACATTAGGCCCAATTACATTTGACTTCAAATTTATCAAAGACAATCTGGTCAATATTAGCTCTGAATATTTCACCGATCTTTTTTAAGTCTCGATGAATATTATTTCCAGGTTGGAGAAGTTTAATATGTGGTTGGTAATTGCGTGCTCCGAAACAATTTTTCCAGGCTGAAGTTGGTTTTCTGTTCCCAATCAATTCTTCTGTCTCGAATTGATAAATTTTGGCTCGTAACTTCTGAATTTCATCAATTGCAACGTTTCGTTTTGTAAGACGTATACCTACCGAATGCATACTCGGTTCTATTTCACGACGGGGATTTTCACCACCCGGTGCAAATACCATAAAGCGCGTCTCGGTCACATCAGCTGCTATTTGAACAAAATTGCAATACGGAACGAGTCCCGGAAGAAATCTCCTACCGTGATAAACCGTAAGATGCATGTCCCGTTGGATGACAGTTTCGAGAATTTTACATTTACAATTTAATATCTGTTTAATTTGTTGCTGAGAACTTTTACTAACCCACAACAAAGCATAGGTTTGAAATTTGCGCTGTTTTTTCAACTTTAGAATTTAATCGTTTTTATTGCATGATTTCGGTGAGCCCAATTACAACGTGTCCAAACTTTTGTCTTCCATTGATTCAGCGCAACAGCCATCGAGTCAATCAAAAATCTACTGCGACCTCCGCATATTCAACGAATAAATTTACATAGTGGTTTGTCAAGTCCCCACCCTTGGCATTGACTTCGCTAATCAATCGATCTACGACAATATGCCAATCCCACTTATCTTTGTCAATATATTTCCAGCCCGGGTTCCACTGGGAATCGATTTTGTTATTATCGATACGTGATTCAAGTTCATTTTTGAATAGATCGCGTTGCCTTTTTTCTTGATTATTCATTTCATTTGTGGAAACATCCGACCCGACTCCAACATACCACGACTTAAAGTTACGCTGGTCATTAATTAGATGTACATAGAATATTGGCCGGTCTCTAGATGGCCATGAATTCTTAATTAATCGAATGTAACATTTATGTTTTTCTGTACCAAATTTCTTCTCTAATAGAACATCGTCGCGACGCGCAAAATCTTTTTGTTCAATTTTTGTATGTAATAGATTCAGAAAGTCCTTTCCTATCATTTCCACAACACCAGGCCAGCTTTGATGGACCAAATAAGCAGATTTGACGAATTCCGGGTTGTTTTTGATTAAATTTTCCATAATACCAACCTCAACATTGTCGTATCTCTTGTTCCCAAATCTTTCATAGCAATAATTCTCGAAATCGTTGAGAAATCGACGCAATCTGTCCGAGTCACATAGTTTCTTACTTGACTTTAGCCAATCAGTAAGCGATTTATCACAGAGAAACTCTTGATAGTATGCTGCATCATTGCCATTTCCATCGTCTTCTTTAGAAAATTCGTCCAGTTGTGTATACGCCATAATCATCAGGCGATTCTTCCAATTTTGATATTCACTGCGAGGGAGACTTGACTCTGCTGGTGGTTTATTAGCCCGCGCCAAGTATATGAGGAGGAAGTTTTCTTTGAAATTTGCCTTCAGATAATCTAGATAGTCTATCAGTTGATTTTCTCCATCACTGGCAGATGGTTTATTTTCAAATGCCAAGCAGAAACTATCCGAATTACTATTACCTCCAATTCTAATCCAAATATCAATGCGGCGTTTGTGTGGGATTTTATTTTCAGTTCTGACTACGATTTCATGTTCAGTTTTGACTACAATTTTTCTTGAGTCGAGCTCGTTCCATTCTCTCTTCTTACATACTAAATTCAAGAATTCACGCAGAAACAAGACACTCTGACCGTGTTGTGCATTAGGATCGAGCAAATCTGCAATAATACGAGATAGACCCAGTTCGTCGTCGCGAACATATCGAAAAACATTAAATTGACTTGCTTGCTCTCGATCGAGTTCACGAGTTAGTCCAGATGTAAACTCAAGTGCGAAATGCACTCTTTCCAAAAGCAATTTCACTTCATGAGTCTCTTTATCATCCAACATGTTTATTAGCCATAGGCGTGCACAGAGTCGTTACAATAATTAAAGTAGATAAGTCGTTTGTTTGAGAATACATTGTTTAATTTCAAAGTAACTTGAAAGAAGTCGTTATACGACGACAGGGAGGACCTTAGTGACCCGCTATCACTGGTGACTCCTATACCACCTCTTCAACCCATATCTCGTTGGGCTACACTGTCCTACTGAAGATACGGGACTTTCTGTCAATTTTGGAGGTGAACATGCAGTTACGCAGGCACATGTACACTACAACAAACCAATAGATGATGTCACCGCTTACTTCTTCGGACTTTCAATCTTGAATCTAGGTCTATATTTTTGCTCGTAGCGAATTCACGTAGTTTCTTACTGGCGCGAAGAAAGTGACAAATCGCCTCGTCTGCCTCTTTTTTGCTCACAGTGCCATTGCCGTGAACAATCTTTCCCCTTACTTTGAGCGCTTGATTTTTAATTCTCGGTAGGTTGCCTAAAACTGTACCCAAAGCAGAGTTTTTATATTGAACCACAACTTCCTGTTTCCAAATATCCTTGTATTTATCAATCTCCCATACACTCTCCAACTGCTCACGAAGTCCTACTGTCGGACTGTGCCCCAACTTCAATATCGCCCTCTTTATAACCCACTCAAAATGAACGGCGGCCAGAATTACAGCATGTATATGGTCCTTAGTAGCAATTTCACCAATTTTGTTTTCACAGTTTTCAATCCCATAACCTGCCGTAAACAACAATTTTTCCTTTTCCATTTGTTTGACCTCAAATTTACTATCGGGAATTCCCGACATTTCAAATTAATAACAACTAGACAAATAAAGAGAGTATAGATACTCCCACTTTGACACATAACTGCTCGTTGAATCGACTGGTTTTAGTCGATTCCTGAAAACTCATTAAGCCACCTCAGTTGCTCACCTATTCGCAGGCCTTCCATCAGAACACAAATGTCCACATCCTCATAATCATGTAACTTTGGTATGAGAAATTCTCGGTAACGTTGACCAGCTAGAATGTAAATTGTATCGATGTCAGCGATGTGCGGCCTTAGTGTTCTTAACACATCTTCTGCCCATTCAATTCGTTCTCTATTTGGCATGGAATTCATTGATTTATCATAAGGATTGATTTTGCTGTTCGGGTCAACAAGTCCATATTTTGCCGATAGAATGAACCAGCGTTGATTTGTACTCTCCACATACGTTTTCGCCTTCCCAAACCAAGGGGAAATATAAAGATTATTTGCTTTTCTCGGTGAGGGTGCTTTTTTATTGGTGCACGAAACCAAATACGGTCAGAAGCGCGCATATCCCGATTGATTGTTTTCTTTTGTGAGTGCTGATTGAAATGCCCGAACAGTACCGCTCAAAACCCAATTAGTGTCAATATCGTTGTCTTGGATTCATATATGGCATAAGAGTCCATAGATGAAAACTCGACTGGTAATTCACGGCCGAGGATGCAAGGATCAATTCAATAAGATACCATCCAGCAATCGATGATCGACATAGCACTAGCAGGCAGATACCAAAAAATTTTCTTTCAGTCAATCAATAAATATCCCAAGTTGACTCCTGATCGCGTTGAATTGCGGCATCTATTCGTTCTTCCAATCCTTCGACATTTTTCTTGGGTTCCATTTTTGTCGCCTTGCACTGGAATTGCACGAATCTGGAGGGGAAAAAATCGGTTTTATTCGGCCCATCTTTCCATTGAATTCTGCCATCTTCTCCGCCATCACTGGAATTAATATTAATTCCGACTTCAACGGACCCTTTGGGTATTCCATATACCTGTGCTTCAGCGTATAAAAGTTTTGCCAGAAGACGGGTCAATTGCACAGCCGATAGACTTTCAATGTCCGTCGTTTCAACTTCAAATATTCTTGTCATGAGTACCTCTAGAGTTGTCTTCAATGGCAGGTCTGGGGGTAGATAACATTCGGCAGTCCAATCCCTCTGACTCCTCAATTCCATCTTTCATTTTTTTGTTCTCGGTCATCTTGACCAATTGCCTGTTTCACACAGGCGTAAGAGAATTTAACTGCCAGCGCAACGAAAAAGTGTATTTCCGTGCACTTGGTGGCTAAACCTTCAATCAAATGAATACTGCATAGGCAATTATCGCACCGTCATCGGTGTAAATATCCCGTAAAGCACCACCCTCGAATCTTGTCCCATTACGGATGAACATCATTCCGGTAAGCAGGAATTTCGCATTGCGCCTAGATTGTTGTCGATTGCAAAACTGTAGAATCATTTGCTGGTAACATCCGTGCTGATTGGCCCGCACCCAGCCCAGAATCAACAGTAATCCGTACACTTGCTGGTTCAGTCGTCTCCAATTAGTTCAATTATCGGATTTGGGAGAACTGACTGTTCCAATTTAGTCCTTCAATTTCACATAGTGTTGTAGTTTGAGACGCTTTGTCCTTTTCCTATACAAAAAGCCCGAGATTTTTATTTAACCATGAACTATCGTGAAATTTATTGTCAATCGGATAGTAAATTCCTTTGAAGTTGAAATCTTGGTGGACCCAAAAAGACTTGAACTGTTGCTGTATTAACTTTTGGTATAGAAATTGTCGGCTCCACGAACAGTTTGTCCATCAGAGTTGCCCAATAATGTCACAACTTCATAAAGTTGGATTCAGTAAATTATCAGGTTCCATTTCCAGCAAACCTCAGCTTATAGTTGAACAACCGTCTGCGGGCAACAATGATTTTGGACAGAGAAGAAAATGGCAAGTTAATTCAACGCTGTATTTAGCGGGATCCTACGATCCAGTCATAAATTCTTTCCAGATATGAACCTTTTCATCAAGTGATTTTACGTATTTTCCAGGCGTTGAACTTGTTGACGGCAATACCTTCTTCCGCATTCTGCTCACGATAGAACCCACTGTAGAGCCACAATGCTTGTAGAATAGATTTTCTGCTTTCTTACCATTAAATCCTATGGCGTCAATCTGGGGGTATCTGTTGAACAGACTGACAAAATCATTCGGTTTTTCGTCTTCGATCTCAGAGTCTAGACTTCCTTTGCGCTTAGCGAATTTCAGGACATCCCATAAAGCAATCCCCCTACCACGCAAAAAATACAATCGTGAACCATGATTTGAATCAATTTCTTCTTGGTATATTCTTGATAGAACATACCAAAATTGGTTTCTGGGGTCTACATAATACCGATTTAACCGTAGGGACTCGTCACCAGGCAATGTTCCCAATATTAAAATTCTAGAGTTTTCGTCAACAATTGGTTCTAATCCAATTTTGTGCAAATTTGGCATGAAATCGCTGAACCCTTTTCGTCTCGTCTGTGTGAAATATTAGTGCGTATTATTCTTGATTCTTGTTTCTTGATTGATACGCTAAACTCACAAGTTCTTTCAGAGTATCAGGAACACGTTCTTCAGGCAACTCTTCATAGTATTCCGCAAACTGTACGGCAATCTTCGCGAAGTTGTAGTTCTTCTGCTGACGTGAGTTCAATGAATTGTTGCACACAGGTTTCAACATAATTTCCTCTAGAAGAATTATGATCAGATTCCTTCATTTTGAACAGACACATAAATGCTGCCCGAGCCTGATTCTAAGTCATAGGCGACATTCCGCACTCCTCATGCTCAGTCTCACTTGTTGAACGACAATCAAAATCTACAACAGAGCAGCCCCTTTTCGCTCTGATTAAAATTGGAAAAAAAATTGTAGTTCTTCCTGAGCATGCCGCATAGTCGCTTTTGTGAGTTTCAGATCGCTGCCCGCAATTCCGTGAGTATTCTGCGAATTGAGATGATTTCCCAAATCCATAAACGAATGTTCAGTCTCAAATGAGAATTGCTTGGTGGATTTCTATACATTACCGGCTGTGACCGAAAAATTCGAGAAAATCAGCTACACGATTGATCTTGAAGTAGGCGCAACTAATTTTGATTTTTCCTGCGTTGGTTGCATAATTTGCTGGCATCACTAGTCCTCAAACTGGCCGATAGCAGAAATGAAGTCACTGGCATGAGTTTCAAAACCACTTTCTTGGACACCAATCTCAGAGACAATCCTGATTCGAGCGCAAGGCCTGATAGGTCTATGTTTCGATGACGGAATTCAATAGTGGCTTTACTTTCGTGACGCGAAACACAGGCGAGTTTTACAATACTAGCGTCGAGTTAATCAATCCATGGACGGACGAGTCTTGATGAGCCCTGTATCCGATAGCTTAGCAAACTGGCCAACCGTTTCCACTTACAAGTCGACTCTTCCGCTTAAATTTTAGGGTGTATATCAAGCGGACATGATCACCAAGCGTCAAATTACGCGCACAGGTTGCTCGTGCGCGGACTTCACAGAGTAACACAATTTGACCCCCTCCGTCTGAGAGAAGAAATTAGCAGAGCTCCTAATGGTAAGGATATCGACAAACAACAATCCAGACCAATAATGAAAAATCCTTCGAACGTTGGGCGAAATGCTATCGTCGACAATCAGATCCGCCGCGTTGGAGACTTCCTGCGCGAGAGCATCAAACCTAAGTCGAATCTGTCTATCGTCTCAGCCTATTTCACAATATACGCCTACGAAGCTTTGCGAGACGTTCTAGAAAATACTGGACAGACGCGTTTTCTCTATGGTGAGCCGACAGCAGTCGGTACGCCCGATCCCAGCGGCAATGAAAGCAAGTCCTTTAGGCTGAGTGAGGACGGTGGCATCGATTTGAAACAAAGTCTTGCCCAGAAACCGCTTTCCCGCGCCTGCGCAGCTTGGATTCAGAATCAAGTCGAAATACGAACAATTAGTCGCGCAAATTTCCTGCACGGCAAGCTTTATCACATCGCGCATGAAAATGAAACTGCCGCTTTAGCAGGTAGTTCCAACTTTACATTGCGCGGCCTCGGTTTCGGTGCGACGCCTAATGTCGAACTCAATATGGACATACGTAACGATGAGGACCGCTCCGCTCTTCTCAGTTGGTTCGACGATTTGTGGCAAAACGAAAAACTCACACGAGATGCCAAGGCTGACATCATCGCTGCACTTAATCGCTTGGGCAGACCTTATGCGCCTGAGTTCATCTATTACAAAACACTTTTCCATGTGTTTGAAGACTGGCTAGAAAGGTATACAGAGCGCGATGGACTGCTTCATGACATGCATCTTCACGACACGGAAATTTGGAAAGCTCTCTACGCATTCCAAAAGGACGGGGTAACTAGTGCAATCAACCGGCTTCTGCGGCACAACGGCTGTATCATCGCCGACAGTGTCGGACTCGGAAAAACCTGGACAGCGTTGGCTGTCATCAAGTTCTTCGAATTACGGAACGAGCGAGTTTTAGTCCTCTGTCCTAAGCGGTTGGAATATAACTGGGTCCGGTATACTGCTTGGGCGGCTTTGCACAACAATCCCTTCGAGAAGGATCGACTCAACTATGCTGTGCGCGCACATACGGATCTCAGCCGTTATGAAGGCTGGGCAGGTGCAATTGATCTCGCACAATTCAACTGGAGTGCGTTCCAACTGATAGTCATAGACGAATCTCACAATTTTCGCAACGAAGGACGGGACCGACGGGACGACGCTGGAAATCTTATCAGGCGTAGCCGTTACAATCGCCTCCTTGAAGAGGTCATGAAGGGTGGAGTGCAGACTAAGGTGCTGATGCTCTCCGCTACACCTGTCAACACTAGCTTAAGGGATCTTCGAAATCAAATCTATTTGATGACTGAGAAACGTGAGGATGCTTTCCAGGAAGCGCTTGGCATTGGAAACATCCAGTCGATGTTCGGTATCGCTCAGCGCGAATTCCAGCAATGGGAAACTGCGCGTCGTGTCGATTCGAACCAAGATAAATCTACCCTTCTCGAAAGGCTTGGCGCAGATTTCCTCACTTTGCTCGATGCGATTACATTTGCCCGATCGCGAGAGCATATCCGCCGTTACTATCCTGAAGTCACGGAAACTATAGGTGGCTTTCCACAGCGGGCGCAACCTCGGAACCTATATCCTGCAACGGACAGTAAGAAAGAGCTATCCTATGACAACCTTCACAGCCGCATTGGTCAGTTTCGGCTTGCAATCTACATACCGTCACAATATTTAAAGGACACGTCAAGACTAGACGAGGAGAAGGCAACGCTACGTTTCGATCAGCGCGATCGAGAGCATTTCCTTATCGGTATGATGCGTGTCAATTTATTGAAGCGTCTGGAAAGTTCGGTGCATTCGTTCACGCTTACGATGCGACGAATATTGAACAAAATGGATCAGGTCGATCACCTTATTGAGGAATGGCGGAAGCGCGGAAAGACGAATGAATTAGACTTTTGCCCGGATCATGAGGAGGAAGACGATGAGTTTGCAATCGGAAAGCGCCGACGTTATCGACTGGACGAACTCGATATTGACCGATGGCAACAGGATTTGCGCGAAGACCGACAGGTATTCTACGATTTGCTTCACCGTGCGGAGCAGGTTACCGTTGAACGGGACGAAAAACTTGCAACGCTAAAATGTGAATTACAACGCAAGGTGGAGGAAGCACCTCTCGACAGAGACGGCCGCTCTAACCGTAAGGCACTCGTTTTCACTACGTTCGCCGATACCGCGCGCTATATTTACGATAATCTTGAAGAATGGGCACAAAATGAACTCGGTGTTCAAATTGCCCTAGTAACTGGTGGCGACGGCAACCGAGCTAGTACAGGAACATCGCAATTCATTGATATCTTGGCTCGATTCGCTCCAAAGGCGCAACAATATCACAGCAAAGATAGTGAAGTCGATATATTGGTCGCTACCGATTGCCTGTCTGAGGGTCAGAACCTTCAAGACTGCGACTTGGTTGTGAACTACGATATTCACTGGAATCCAGTGCGATTAATGCAGCGTTTCGGAAGAATCGACCGTCTAGGTAGCCGTAACCGGCAGGTCGCCATGATCAATTTTTGGCCGACCACCAATCTTGACCAGTACCTGGATTTGAAGAACCGTGTCGAAGCGCGGATGGCGCTAGCCGATGCAGCCGCAACGGGTCTCGACGACCCGCTCAATCAAGATAATAGGACAGAGGGTGAGCTCAGGGAAACTGTCCAGATGGAACTTGCTTTTCGTGATCAGCAGTTGACCCGTATGCGTGAAGAGATACTCGATATCGAGGAAGCAGACGATAGCATTGGGCTGAGCGACCTTACGCTCGACGATTTCCTCGCTGATCTTCTGCAATATATCCAGCAGAACCGTGCAGAGCTTGAAACCGCACCGCTCGGAATCTGTGCACTTGTGGACAACGCTAAACCGACTGGATCGGATAGCCGACTCGATACAGCGCAACCCGGAGCAATCTTCTGCCTGAAATGTAACGGAGACCCGACAGCGCGAACTCCAAACCGTCTCTGGCCATATTTCCTGGTATATGTACGAGACGACGGTACCGTACGTTACACCTTTCAGAAGGCACGAGAGTGTTTGGCATTATTTCGTGCACTCACTGCAGGCCATCCGGAAGCGAACATGGTACTAGAGGACACTTTCGACCACGAAACACAGCATGGTCAGTGTATGAAAAAGTTCGACACCATGCTCATCGCCGCACTACGTACAATTGCTCGTACATTCCGCGATGCAGAACTTACCAATCTAAGCCGTAATCGCGGGGCAGTACTTACTGAAAAACCGAAACAACGGAATCCTTCCGAGGATTTCATACTAATCACGTGGCTAATTATTTTGAAAAACAAGAATCATAAACGCAATGATTAATATCCAAACTCACGCCATACCTGAAGCATTGAGTAAATTCGCCAACAATGCGCCATTGTTGGCCGGAGCGGAGGAATTGTTGAGAGTACTTGGTTACAGTAGCCGGCGAACAGTTGACGTGGGCAGTATCGAAGATTTTATAGAGCGGTTTGCTCCCAATAATCAACTAACTGAAAGACAAGGTAAGCTTTTCGAGTCATGGAGTACCGTCGAAATCGTATTCCAATTGACCGACGCGGAAATCTCTAATCAAAATGACCTATTTGAAACCGCAAACTTTGACGAAGGACGAATCAAGTCTTTCCTGTTCCTCACAGTGGACATGTTGGAACGGGTTTATACGCGTACATTTCTAGCGGAGACGACCCGCGCGATCAATCGCCTTTTTGCAATGCCAGTCATCCTCTTGTTCCGTCATGGTTCGACACTCACACTTGCCGTCACACATCGGCGCGCTCACAAGCTTAATGAATACCGGGATGTGCTGGAGAGGGTGACGCTAATTAAAGACATTCGCGTCGGTGCTCCGCACCGCGCACATATCGATATCCTGTCCGATCTTTCCTTAAAACAACTGATAAAGTCTGGTGTCGATAGTTTCGATATGCTGCATGAGAAGTGGGAACAATCACTCGATATCGAATTACTGAACAAGCGCTTTTATCTCGACATCTTCGCATGGTTTGAGTGGGCAGTTGAAAGTTGCAATTTTCCGGACGATGGTGCCGGAGAAGGTGGGGCAGAACGACATGTTATCAGACTAATTACAAGGCTCCTATTTATATGGTTCCTCAAAGAGAAGCATTTGGTTTCGGAGGATTTGTTCGAGGATGAGTTCGCTTGTTCGGCACTCAAGAACCACTCACTCGACTCGACAGATTACTACCGCGCGATCCTTCAAAACCTGTTTTTCGCTACCCTAAACACGGAAATTGAATCGCGGTCCTTTCGCTACGAAAACGAACCGTTGGATCACAACTTTAAAGAATTCCGTTATCGTGAATTACTAACAGACCCGCACGCTTTCGTTAAAAAATTGGAGACAGTTCCATTCGTAAACGGCGGTTTGTTTGATTGCCTAGACGATTTCGCATCTCCTGGATCGGACGGAAAACTAGTTGATGCCTTTACCGAAAAGCAAATCCAAGGCAATAATTTGAATGTGCCAGCTCGCTTATTTCTCGATTCCGAGGACGGGCTGTTTGCACTGTTCCGCCGCTACAAATTCACAATCGAGGAGAGCACTCCCCTCGATAGAGAAGTTGCGCTCGACCCTGAGCTTCTCGGTCGAGTATTCGAAAATCTTTTAGCAGCTTACAACCCAGAGACTCGCGAAACCGCTCGCAAAGAAACCGGCTCATACTACACGCCTCGACCAGTCGTGGACTACATGGTTCGCGAAGCCCTTATTGAGGCATTATTGGGAAAAATTACACCTCCAGATGAAGAAATTGATTGGTGGTGGCGCGACCGACTTCAATATCTCCTTGATCATTCTAACGCGATGGACGACGCCAACGATTTTTTCAAGGAATCTGAGAGGCGAACTGTCGTTGCGGCGATTGCAGAAATCCGAACGCTCGACCCAGCAGTTGGTTCTGGCGCCTTCCCTATGGGTATATTGCAAACCCTCACTTTGGCACTGCGCCGTCTTGACCCGAACAACACTCTTTGGGAGGAAATTCAGAAAGAGCGAGCCAAGGTTCGGGCTGGGGAAGCATTTGATACTCAGGATCAGTATTTGAGAGACGACGAGCTCTCGGAGATTAGCACCACATTCGAGAAATATAGGGAATCGGACTTCGGACGAAAACTTTACCTTATCCAGAACGGTATTTATGGTGTAGATATCCAACCCATCGCATGCCAAATTGCCAAGTTGCGTTTCTTTATCTCACTAGTCATTGAGCAGGAACCTGATCCACACAAACCTAATCTCGGTATCAAACCGTTACCAAATCTTGAAACTAGGTTGGTTGCCGCTGACAGTTTACTGGACCTCCAGTCCCAAACCGACGACTTGCTCCAGCAAGACACCGTGGCATTGATGCTACGAAAAATCACAGCAATTCGTGAACGCTACTTTCTGGCCGATAGTTGGTCACGAAAGCTCGAATGTGTGGAACTAGATAAATGCTTGCGTAGAAATTTACGAGAAATTTTGGAGATTGAGCGTCAAAGTTGGATTGCTGCCGAGGAACGGGATATCGAAAGCGCAGCTGAGAGATTTCCTAATATGGCCACACGCGAAACATTCAGAGAAAATAAACTTCGTAAACTTGCCGTTCAAAAACGCAATTTTGATAGGGCTTTCAACGATGCTCGCATGATCGCGGGATGGGATCCATTTGATCAGAATGCCCACGCCAACTGGTTTAATGCCCAGTACATGTTTAACGTATCAGATGGATTTGACGTTGTGATTGGGAACCCACCTTATATACAGTTACAAAAGAACGGTGGCCACGCAGGAAATCTCTACCAAGGTGCAGGCTATGAAACGTTCGTGCGATCCGGTGATATCTATCAGCTCTTTTATGAACGCGGCTGCGGACTGCTCAAATTAGGTACTGGCACATTAGTTTTCATTACTTCTAACAGTTGGCTAAAAGCAAAGTATGGACGGCTTCTTCGTCAATACTTTGCTAACCAACATACTCCGCTCTCTCTTGTCGAGATGGGTAGAAACGTCTTTGAAAATGCAATTGTAGATACAGCCGTACTAAGTGTGCGGCGTGGCAAGACCCGGCCTGTGACGTGCCGTGCAGTCGATATCGAACAGACATCGTATACCGAATTCCCCCCGCCTAGCGAGGATTGGGGGACGCTACAGCCGGAAGGTGAGCTGCCATGGATGTCGCTTTCTTCAGTTGAGCGAACTGTGATTGAAAAGATGGAGGCAGTTGGGAAACCTCTTAAGTTGTGGGATATCTCCATTTACTATGGAATAAAGACCGGCTACAACAAGGCGTTCATAGTAGACACCACAGTACGAGATAAACTGATCAACGAGGACCCCAATTCAGAAGAAATACTCAAACCAATTCTAAGGGGTCGCGATATAGCGCGTTATCATGCAAATTGGGTTGGTCTTTGGTTGATATCAACGCTTCCATCTCTCGATATAGACATCGACAATTACCCGGCGATCAAACGGCATCTTTTGTCCTTTGGGAAAGAACGCCTAGCTCAGGATGGGTGCAGATTGCCTGGCGGCCGCCGATCAAGGGCGAAGACATCGTATGCTTGGTATGAACTTCAAACTACTTGCGCTTTCCATGAAAAATTCGGTGATACGAAGCTGCTTTGGAGAGATATGTCAGACGTGGGTTGCTTTGCATACAGTAACGAAGAAATTTATACAAACGACAAAGCCTTTCTTATGACAGGCCCGTTTCTTAAATACCTTTGTGCAATCTTGAATAGTTCGATAATCTCCTGGTACGTTTCTAAAACAGGATTGACGACAGGAATGGGACTAACTCAATGGAAAAAATACGTTGTTGAGTCAATTCCCGTCCCTCCTCCGGGTCACTTGGAACAACAATTTATTGATGTGGTGGATTTGATTCTACAAGACTGTCACGTCAACTATCGAGATGCGGAAAGAGAACTCGATCAGCTCACTTTCTCACTCTACGGACTGACTCAGAATGAACAACGAAAAATTTTGAACGAAACCTAGTTGCATATGCCTAAGTTTAGGATTTTATTGATGATTCGATAACGCCCACCTCCCGATCAGACAGCCCATATATTTCGTACACCAGCGAATCAATCTGCTTTTCAAGTTGTGCAACGCGAATGTCATTGTGCAGGGTGGATCGAGCCTCTTCTACGAGATCGTCCAACTTTTCAGTAACTTGAGAATGCGGAAGTACGATTGGGATTTTTTCGACGTAGACTTTTTTCCAACGAGACACCCCCATACCTGAAGTTGGAGCGGTTTTGCGCATATACCAGTGTGCGAGAGTTGAGTTAAGCAACGCACACATATACTTCATATGCTTACCAATCATCATGAATGCTGTAGCTTCGACGAACATTCCACTGTCTTCGTAGGCAAATCTACCTTGATCAACTAACTCGATCCAAATTAATTTATCGGACGAAAATTCTTTATGAAAAGTGCAGGTAGTTTGAAGTTCATACCAAGCATACGATGTCTTCGCCCTTGATCGGCGGCCGCCAGGCAATCTGCACCCATCCTGAGCTAGGCGTTCTTTCCCAAAGGACAAAAGATGCCGTTTGATCGCCGGGTAATTGTCGATGTCTATATCGAGAGATGGAAGCGTTGATATCAACCAAAGACCAACCCAATTTGCATGATAACGCGCTATATCGCGACCCCTTAGAATTGGTTTGAGTATTTCTTCTGAATTGGGGTCCTCGTTGATCAGTTTATCTCGTACTGTGGTGTCTACTATGAACGCCTTGTTGTAGCCGGTGACTTTACTCCATAGTAAATGGAGATATAAGAGAGGCGGAATATACTAGTGCCCCATAAAATCAAATGGAGGCATCACATGAACTACGTGGACAATTCAGTGATCTTGGGAAACCAAGATTGTAGAGAGGTGCTACGCAGAGCAGCACGATCAGAAAACACACGACTAGCATATGAGAAGGGCTGGCAGCGCTTCGTTTCTTGGTGCGAAGGCGTGGATTTAGAACCACAAAATGCAAAGGCAGATGATGTAATTCAGTTTCTTGTCGCGATGGCGAATGCTGGACGCAAGGGTGACGGGAAGCCACTCGCGCTGAACACGCTGAGGCTCTACCGTAGTGCGTTGAATGATCAATGGCGTAGAGTCGGGGCACATTCACCTGCATCGGAGAGGAGTGTAGACGAGATCCTGCAAGGATTGGCAAAACTACGGGGGGACATTCCGCGCCGAGTAAAAGCTCTTCGGGAGTATCAGATTCTCGCAATGTTGGATTCATGCGGTGACAGTTTGCACGGGTTACGTGACGCAGCGTTGTTATCCTTGGGATTCGCGGCGGCGCTTAGGCGATCGGAGCTGTGCAACCTACGGATTGAAGACCTTCAACGAAAGGGAGTTGAAGGAATGATGGTTCTTGTGCGGCAATCGAAGACAGACTCGCAAGGAACTGGACAGAGCGTGGCAGTCATTGAGGGGAAATCCGTCAAACCGATCGCGCATGTCGAACGTTGGCTGCGAGCATCCGGGATTAGCAAAGGGTTTGTATTTCAAACGTTGCTTCGCGGAGGCGTATTGACAGGTCGTCCAATTGACCCAGGTGATGTCGCGAGAGTCGTAAAACGCCATACCCAGAAGATTGGCCTCGACCCGCGGGAATATTCAGGACATTCGCTACGGGCAGGGTTCGTAACCAGCGCAGCGGTACATCACGCGCGAATCGACAAGATTATGGAGGTAACCAGACATAAAAACACCGAAATGGTACTGAAATACATTCGTGACGAAGAATCGTTCGTTGATCATGCTGGGGCTTCATTTCTCTGACCCACTCAAGAAAACCTGTCATTTGATAGATTGTAAGCAGGCTTTTTATTTGTTTGATTCAGCTAAAATTGATTAGTCATATCCGGTGAAGTGAATAAATCCACAAAATTCAATAAACCTCAATTCGAGTCGGGATATTTGGTCAACGATTAGGCAAACCAACAACCAGAATGTCTAATGAAATTTCGAATTTTGGTACTCACGCGCGTTGCTTGATGATCATCGTTTTCGCAGATTTAGGATTTCAACAACTTGACAGGGTAGCCTCGGAAAGAAGCAGTGCGAACCTTTCTGTAACTTCACTTTCAAATAACTTTTTTTCATAGTTAAGAATATTATTCAACTGCCGGTATTGAATCATGGAACATATCGATCATCGCTCCATTAAACTAATTCTTGGATTCTAGAAACCCCAAGTGTAATACGGCAATCTTATTATGTCTTTCAATTGAGATATCCCAGCGAATTTCCATAAACTGCAATAGTTTCATCCCTCTTTTTAGAATTTGTGCAGCAGTCCAATCTTTATTGGATCCAACTTCATTCTCCGAATACGACCCATTGAAGTACCCAACTCCTTTTCCGTCGTTTTTCTTACGCTCAAAACCAAACTTTTGAAGTGCGGAATTTTTTGGAAGTGAAAGCGTTAGAAGATTTCCCAACGAGTGGGTCAGAAGTTTTTTTTCTTCGGCATCATATTCTCTATACAAGTCACTCCAATATTCATCGGAGTCATCTTGAGGATAAATGTGCTCAATCGTCACTACATTCTTTTTTGTTTTTATTAAATTTTGCCAACTTAGTTTACTTTGAACACTTTTGCTTTCTGATTTCAAATGTTGCTCATATTCGTATAAAAAATACTCTAGACCTCCCCATTCATAGAATCCTTTTCCAAAGCTATATTCATCTTCGTACATATTTGAAATAAATTTGATGAAGTCATCAAAATCAAAATAGTCGTTTACCCAGCCATGAATTCCTCTTTTGCTCGCACTGCCGCCAACGATATCATCAATCGATAGTTCACCTGAAAACAATTTATTTGCCCAACGATATATCTCTGAATCGCCTGTATTAGACTTCCGCTGGCTTATCGTAAACAATAGAAAGTTGAATCTCTCAGCAGCAATCAGGAGTTTTTTGATAAATTCATCATTAAATTTTTTTACATAGGCTGTCATGATTAGTGGTCGAAACGCCCTAAAACCTAATCTATTAATTCTATCTAAGAGTATTCTATTTTCTTCACTGCCGATCTGAACGCTAAGATCGCAAGGATTTTGTATGTAGTACCAAGGCTTGATGGAACTCTGCAAACTCTTTACATATTTATCGATCAACTCAACTGTGAGTTTTCCCTTTGAGATTTCTTGGACTGTAAATTTTTTCTTCAATAGAAAATTTCTGTATTTGTTCGCTTCGCTGCGGTCATATCCGAAATACATCATCCAGTGTTCCTTTAGAAAATTCTCATCACTCAATACAGCATCTGCATTCTTCCCTAAAAATTGATAAATTATTTTCCAACATTTATTGACTTGCTGCCGAATACTCTTACCACCCTCACTATCCTCGAATTGAGTTGACAAATAAATTAGTCGATTTTTTAGTAATTCCAAACTAGAAAGTTTTCTACCTCTGTTATTTGTTGTTTCAAAGAGTACAAACGAGTCAATTTCGTCGTCAATGTCATACACTTTGAATTTGAAATAACGCGTGAGTCGAAAAAACACTTCTTCGATTTGGTTTCGGTCCATATTTGATAACTTTTCCAAGAAGAATTTTTTCGCCTCGAATAAATTCTTTGTGTAAAGCGTCGCGTGGTCAGCATCTCCATCATTACACTGTCCGAATATTTCAGCTTTTAAATACTCATCACTTGGATCATCCGCTTCGTAACTTAAGCAGTAACTTCTCTTATCAACCCCTTCCGCGGAAGTTTTAAACTCCTTATAGATATACTGTTTCCGAATTTGCTCGCATGTTTGATACTTAAGGCTGTCCTTTGGTGAAATTGATTCTAGAATCGCTTGAATTAAGATGACTGCTGTGGTAAGTCGCTGTTGTCCATCTACAACGTACGTTGCGTGAAACCCTTGGATAATTAACCAATTGTCTTCTTGCCACTTATTTAGCTCACAATCTTTAACACCTTCAATGGTAATCACACCGGAAAAGTGGATTCTATCTTTTTGCAAATAAATCAAATCTTCCCAAAAATCCTTTATCTCAAAATCAGGTCGCCAAGAATAGCCTCGCTGGTAGTCAGGAATTCGAAATAA
The DNA here is from genome assembly GCA_965220665.1 of Arenicellales bacterium. Classification (GTDB taxonomy): domain Bacteria; phylum Pseudomonadota; class Gammaproteobacteria; order Arenicellales; family JAJDZL01; genus JAJDZL01. The sequence goes on along the minus strand of CBDCQQ010000005.1, from coordinate 1,564,296 downwards.
CTGATTGTCAAAAATTTCTTTCAAACTCTTTAATTCTTTTTCCATCTCTTCCTCGAAGTGTTTATTTGAGGTGTGTAAACTAAATATTGAAGTTACAAATTCAACTTGCAGGTTGCAAAAGCAAGAAAATCAACGACATTAACCTTCAACAAAATTTGAATCGATTGATTCGTTGATCAACGCGCTGGCGATAACCGGACTACTAACTAAATGCTTTTTGGAAAATGAATCGAATTCATTACGCTGGTCGGCACGGAAGGATTCAAACCATTTTCAAATTGGGTTGAGAGTTTACACTCTAATCAATCTAAATCTGCTTTCTTTTTTCGACCAATGCTAGGAATTTTTCATATTCGTCTTCTGGCGTTGTATAGCTATGTTCATCGTCAGGAAATATACCGGCTTTGACTTCTTCTACATACTTCCTAATCCCGCCCACTGCAACTTCAGTCAGGGTAGCATATCGCTTGGTAAATTTCGGTTTGAAATCGGTAAACACACCAAGCAAATCATAGCAAAGCAGAATCTGGCCATCGGTACCCGCCCCGGCACCAATTCCGATTGTAGGAATCTCCAATTGCTCTGATATCAATCCAGCAATCTTGGCAGGCACCGCTTCAAACTCCAGCATAAAGCAACCGGCATCCTGAATTGCAAACGCGTCTTCAAGAATCTTCATTGCTGACTCGGCTGTTCTTCCCTGAATCTTGAATCCACCAAACATTGCGACCGTGTGCGGCGTGAGCCCGATATGTGAAGCAGTCGGGATACCAGCATCCACCAATGCTTTCAATATATGAGCCTGGCTCTTGCCGCCTTGTGGTTTTACCGCATCGCACCCTGCTTCCTGCATAAATCGGGTTGCATTGGTCAATGCACGATCAACTGTGTTGTAGCTTTGGTATGGCATGCACCCGAGTACGAATGTGTTCGGTGCGCCGCGACGTACTGCAAGCGAGTGCATGATCATCATTTCCATGGTTGCAGGAATCGTGTTGGGATGACCATGTGCGATCATGGCAAGACTGTCGCCAACCACAGCGACATCAACGCCGCCCATTTCCGCCCATTGTGCCGAGGTGTAGTCCGGCACAGACATGTAAACCATCTTTTCGCCGGTTTGCTTGGAATCCCGGATTTCGGTGATGGTTCTTTTTTTCGGCTCGGCACCCACGAAGTAAATTCCCGGTCAGTTTGGGACTAACGTCGCTTTTGCTTTTGGCCTGCTTCTGGAAATACCCACATCGCAACGACCATAAAGATAGCCAGACAGCCACCAACTAATGCAACAGGAGGGTCTCCGTAGAGCTTTTCGAAGTAGTAGAATCCGCCGCCGACCACCAAAGTGATCGCGGAAACCATCAATTTAATGTGAACAGGCATACCCGCTCAAACATTAGGCTTTAATGGGATCTGCGGCAGCGACATCAGGACGGATTGGTTTGCCCTTTAGATTGGTTTTGAGGTGTTTTTCGCTATACCCGTTGAACAAATGCCCGAGCAATCCCCGGTCAAGATCGGACGTGCCAAACATCCAGTCCGCAATTGGGAAAGTTAGGTTCATGTTCACTTCCATCATCAGACGGGCATTGTGGTGTGCCGTGTGATGCCGCCGTATGGTATTAACGAAAGGCATATTACGCACAAACCAGTTTTCATCAACATGACAGCAAAAATGCATGAATTCGTACGTAATGTAGATTCCAGTCGTGGTACACATATACAACCAAGCAATATTCGGAGTGAGCACATAGTAGAAAAGCAACGCCCCGGGAATCGATATCAGAATGAATACGACTAGCGCGTAAGGTGGGAAAAATGTAACACGCCAATCTTTGGAATCTCTGAAGCGCATTTCGCTATCAGTAAAAAACTGGTGGTGCTGCAGTGTGTGTCTTTTATAGATCGCCTTGAATCCAGACCATCTCTGCGGTCGGTGCATAACTTTTAAATGCAAGTACCACTCGAAAATGTTGCACGCGACAAGAAAAACAGGAATTGTTGCCCATTCCCACCATTGGACATTTTCAAGATGCTGGGCGTATATCCATATTGCTGTTAACCCGATTGCATAGATGATAATGACGTGGATTGGACCGTTGTACCACCCGGCAACTCGAGACCTGTATTCGTTTCTGTATCTGACTTGCTTCTCAGAAACCATCACAATTGTCCTCCAACATACAATCGACTTGAGGCCAATTCTTCAACTTCAAAAATTTCTGAATCGACCAAACGATTAGTAAGACATTCAGACTGTCTGAATGCTTGTAGTTCGCATTTTAACCGAATCCCCATACACATCAAAATAATCTGAATCAACTGACGACAAAATGCGATTGTTCTGGTATTGGTGTCGAGTCATGCACGTAGTACCGAAAAATCTAATTGATCCTCATTTTTTACACAGCAAGGCCAGTTTTATGGAAAGGTATGTCGTGACGCTCAGCCAATCGGAACAAGACGCGTTGACGAAATTCACCCGTAAGGGTTCACACTAGACGCAAAAGTTGCTCAATTCTCAATGCGTTATCCCCATTATCTCAAACTGCTGCACCTGCAAGTCTCCACTCGTTTTACAGTTTTAGTTTTAATAAAAATGACGAATAAAGCATCGAATCTGCCAAACTGGCTATTTGTTGAAAGCAAGTGATGGTGATTTTCTAGCGCGATCGTACGCGCTATGCATTTTTTCGGATCAGATGATCAAGAATCCGCTCGTTGATCTTTGGTCACCGTAATCCGATGCATCACCCGACGATGTGGCAGGTAATCTGCGAGAGCGTAATGCAATGCACAACGATTGTCCCACATCGCAATGGTGTTCTCAGTCCAGCGAAACTTAACCTGAAATTCCGGCTGAATGACATGATCGTAAAGATAGTTGAGCAATCTGCGCGACCGGATTGCGCTCTCTCCTTCTACTTGTACAACCAATGCGGGATTGTAGTAGAGAATTCGCTGGCCTGTTGCCGGATGAACCTTGACCATCGGATGTAGAGCACTGCCAAAATTCAAATGCGCTTCGACCAGCTCTCTGGCATTTCCATCTGGCCGACCAACCGTGAAACCGTTTCGAAAATCTCCCAGATCGTGAACAGCGCGTCGGCTCTCGATATCCTTTTTGATGTCTTCCGGCAACGCATCATACGCTGCAGTCAATGATGACCAGATTGTGTCACCACCGTAAGGCAGAATCAGTCTGCTGTACAGGATTGATGCAAATGGCGCATCTTCTCGGAATGTGAGATCGGCATGCCATGTATCTACATCAGGCGGATTATCCGGACCAAAGTCGAGAACAGTAATTTCAGGATAATTCTCCAGCTCCGGCTAGGCAGGATGATCTTGGTCAAGCGACCCGAAACTTTTCGCAAGCGCGACGTGAACTTCTGGAGTCATAGACTGATCGCGAAAAAAGATCACCTGATGTTCCATCAGCAAATGGTAGAGTTCATCACACATTTCCGCATCTGGCAAACTTGAAAAGTCAGCGCCTGCGATTTCAGCGCCGATAACGGGTGTGAGTTTGGTAACTTGCAAGCTACTCATAGCAATAAAATTGTACTTCTCACGGTATAGTGATGACTGTCAAATGGACGGAAACGCGGCACGTCCGATTTCAGGAGATTTCGGCATCCGGAATGGCACATTCGGCACTCTGATTCGACTGCTCAGATAGTTACTAGAGCAAATGTCTGATTGTTTAGAAATGTAAATTTTCAGCAGTTCTTCGTTTACGGTTGCATGTGATAATCAGCACACAAACACAGGACAAGTTGCAAAAGAGGCGCCCGCACTGTTGAAATTCATGAGACATCCATATGCAAATCACAAGACTTCCTACTTCCGTCTATTGCACCTCCCTGCCACATTATTTTCTAACATATAGTTTTCCACGAACTTAGCAAAACTGACGCAAAATACCAATACATTTACTTAGATTGTTACTTATGTGCGCATATTTCATATCTGCAGATTGGAGCAAAAATCCAAAGAAACGCTCAGTATACGTCGCAGATATAGAAGAACGTTCGATTTGGAAGGCTTCCACGACAGGGTTTTGGAACCTTAAGGCACTGTTAGAGCGAGCGAATACTCTTCGGCACAACGGCCCCGTGTTAATTGGAGTTGACGTAGTGTTAGGCGTTTCGAACGGATACTGGGATATGGTTCTTGAAAAAAGTGATCGGCACCAACCGAAGAATTTCGTCCATTGGTTGTGTGATCTTGAACCAGATAGTAACTTCTTTAACACAAAAATCTATGATCCGAGTAAGTGGCATGTTGACGAACCTTGGTTTCATGTGCCAAGTGGCGAAGGAGGACTCTCGTCGTTCACAGAGAAAGTAACCGACGGGTTTCTTCGTCGAATTGATCGCGCAACTGGGGCAAATCCAGTTTTTACCGTCAGTGGAATTCCAGGTGTCGTGGGTGCCGGAACCCGAAGTTTCTGGCGTGAATTGATTACAGTTCTCACTTGCGATCGAGAATTCACCATCTGGACATTCGAAAACGACCCGTCCAATCTTCTCCGTCAAGACAGTATTGTCCTATGTGAAACGTATCCGGGTATTGCCTATGCCACTGTGCTAGAGGACAAACTTCCCACATGCAAGCTTATAGTAGGTAAGGCCGAAAATCAACAACGTGAAGAAGCCTGCAAACGTCTTCTGAAAGCCAAATGGGTTAGACAAAACCGCATTGATCTTGGCAATCTCACTGCGTTAATAGAGAACGAGGATGACTTCGATGCACATCTTACGGCCGCTGCTGTCATGCGTTGCGTTATTGAACGAAGGCCTCTGGCTACTCAGGACTGGATTGATGAAATTGTGGAAGGATCAATGCTCTTGGTTGGAGCTGTCGACCCAACCCTACCTGGTAGATTTCTGACGACACGTTCTCAAAATAGACGTCCTTCAACATCATCATCCATGCATTATGTAGACACTCGGATTTATGAACTTTCAACTAAAACTTCTAGGAACATCTATTCCTGTCCAATTCCTGGTTGTTCAAAACGGTTCTACGGGTCACGGAGGGGTTGGGATGCACATGTGGCCTCGTTCCGAATGCATCCTGACTGGCATCCCAACATTAAGAATGGCGTAGAACGAAAGAGATTGTTCAAAAAAGAATTTCCGGAGTGGTTTCAATGACAAACCATTTCTTCACCAGTTGTATTACACTCATACATCGATTGACATGGGGTAAATGTCAAGTAGTGACACCGTCAGAAAACAATGATTAAGCGATATTATTGGTGGGCTTGGTCGGAGTGTATTTGAACTCTGTCGACGATCCAATAACGCGTTAATTTGGCTTCCACCCCTCCCTAGGTTCCCAAACCGAATCGAAGTTTTCATTTGCAACGATTGATCTGACAGGCGGCAACATGAATTGACGCAATTGCCGTTGCACCTGTTCTAGCGAATCAGGCACAGAGCCGTCTTCTAATTTCCGCAGAATTATTGCCACTGCGTTCGCTTCAGTGGATCATCTGCGAACTCCAGTGTCAAAGCCAGCGGAATGTCTGTAGGTATCAGCGTATTTCGTGAGTTGAAAGTTTTACGAATTGCGTCCGCTAGATTTCGACCATTAAATGAGATTGTCTCCGATATCACCTACAGATCGAAAAGGTCTTTCAAACGGCTGTTCACAATTCCGAAATCAACCAGAATTTGAAATTTTTCGGTATCTGCGGTTTCGGGAGGATATACCCTGATTTTCGGAACAGGCATATCTAATAATGTTGGATATTTAACCTTAAGTTCAGGGGGTGTTACCACATCGCCAAATCCAATGTCAATCCGCATAGACAACACTTAATTTCGCATTTTGAAAAATGGCCTGTTTATTCCAAGAACCAAAGAACAGGGTATGAAATCCGCACGCACTGGAATAGATCAGTCCAATCTACGGCTGTGGCAACCGTATTCGGTTTGCGGAGTGTCGGTTGTTCATTGCGACTCCCAACTCGATCAATTCTATAGCCTAGAGTTCAACAACTATTTTCCGGTCTGCCTGAGATCTCAGCAAGAAAGATATCAGCAAATTCACGCAACTTTGCCGCACCGACACCATTAATTTGAGCAAACTCTGCTCGCGTTGTCGGGCGGCGTTGAGCCATCAACTCAAGTGAACGATCATGAAAAATTACAAATGGCGGTATTCCGCGTTCCTTAGCCAACTGTAATCGCAGCACTTTAAGCCTGTCCAACAGCAATTTGTCATCAGAACTTAAGTGTGCTGGCTGCGGAAAATTGTTTACTTCTTGAATCTTTGAGCTGCGCGAAAGTTGTGCTGGCCTGCGGTATCCAAAGGTGGATTTCCCCTTTAGCAGATCTCGCCCCGTATCGGAAATTTTTAAACCGCCATACGCACTAATATCCTGGATAAGGAATCCAGAACTAACAAGCTGGCGAATCAATGCACGCCACTCCTGAACTGCTATCGCCTCACCTACTCCAAAGGTCGGAAGTTGATCGTGGCCAGCGCCTGAAACTTTCTTGGTCTTATTTCCTCGAAGCACGTCAATAATATGCACAGCACCGTAAATTTGCCTGGTACGATAAATCGCTGACAACGCCATTCGTGCGTATTCTGTACCATCGGCAAGCTCGACCGGGTCAAGACACAAATCGCAATTGCCACACGGCTCACTCTTTTCTCCGAAGTATGCGAGCAAAGCACGGCGACGGCATGTCGGAGACTCGCAATAGCCAATCAGAGCATTCAATCGCTGATGCTCTCGACGCTGTCGGTCCTCATCAACATCTTCCTCGTCAATGAAAAACCGACGCATACGGATATCGTCGAGCCCAAACAGCATGTGCGCCTCGGCCGGTTCCCCGTCACGACCGGCACGACCGAATTCCTGGTAGTAAGCCTCAATAGACCCAGGCATATCCGCATGCAGCACAAATCGGATATCAGATTTGTCAATCCCCATACCGAAGGCGATGGTCGCCACCATCACAACCCCAGGATCAGTCATGAAAATGTTCTGGTTTCTGTCGCGCTCCTCCTTGTCCATACCGGCGTGATATGTCAGGGCACGGAAGCCCCAGCTCTCAAGCAACGTCGCCATCGTCTCGGTTTTCTTCCGAGACAGACAGTAGACAATACCACTGGTTCCTTTGTGCGGCGACAGGAAGTCCAGTAATTGATGCCTGTTTCCGACTTTGGCTGCTGCTGACAGCTTGATGTTGGGTCGGTCGAATCCCTGCACATGGACTTCGGCGTTATCCGCGAACAAGAGTTTCATAATATCCGAACGGGTTACCTCGTCTGCCGTCGCGGTAGTCGCAAGAATCGGGGTATTCGGAAACATTTCACGCAGTTGTGCAAGTTCGGAATACTCCGGGCGAAAAGCGGGGCCCCACTGTGAGATACAATGCGCCTCATCAACAGCGATCAGCGTTAATTTTTGCTGCTTCAGCGTGTTGAGCATCGTTTCTGTCATCAGTTTCTCAGGCGAAAGATAGAGCAGCTTCAACGAACCAGCCTTCAAACGCTTCCATACCGCGTAATTGGCCGTTTGATCGCTCGATGAGTTGATCGTATCAGCATCGACCCCGGCCAGCTTGAGTGCGCTCACCTGATCACGCATCAGAGCAATGAGTGGTGAGATCACTACGGTAAGTCCTTCGCACATCAGCGCCGGAATTTGATAGCAAAGTGACTTTCCGGACCCGGTTGGCATCACAGCGAGCACATTGCGGCCGGAACTCAATGTGTCAATCACTGCCTCCTGGTTAGGCTTGAACGAATCGTACCCAAAGATCTCACTTAGAATCTCGTGTTTGCTTTTACGACGATGAATCAAACCTCCGTCTCCGTCAACAGGTGTCATCGTATGCGGGTTATCCACAGTAAAGTGCTCTCAATGTGGTTTGGTGTTGAACGATAGCGATATTGTATGGTTTGGGAACGATACCAAGCTCCCGTTGCATATGAATTCGAATGGCTACAAATCAATCTGGTTCGAGTTCTGGTACTGGAAACCAACTTGATCCTGTGCCAGTAAATTAAACATATCTATGAAAACCAAGCGTTAATCGCACACTATTAGACCATCTCCATATATTCGTCAAATTTTTCCGAATTTTCAGCAGCGAATTACTCCATGATGGATTGTAAATTCCGATCCTCCTCCTTTTGTGAAATTGCTTCTGCGATCTTACCTCCCAAGGTGAATTCTGCCCACATACCGAATTGAATCCCTTTCCCAGAAAATGGATCAGTCATGACTGTCGCGTCTCCGATTAGCGCCATTTGCTGGCTGGGAACCAGCGGTAGTTCCATTGACTTAACCCGAATACCGCTAGTAGTCGACTCTACTCCACCGAGGTTGCCACCCTGACGACTAGCTAAGCGCAATTTCCGGAGTTCTTTTGGTGCAAAATTCACATGTATTGCGATAGCGGCACGGTTGGAGAGTATTCGAACCTCTGCAAATATTCGAATTGAGGTCAAGTTGGGGCGATTTCACAAATCGATATAGCGGAATCACGTTTCCATTGATTTTATAGTTAGGTTCTGGTTGCATTCGGCTAGGAGTAGAATTGATTATTGACCAAATTAGTTATTGAATTTTTATGCCAAGTGTTCAGCGAAAATAATGAAATTAGCATTACTGCCAGTTGGGGTCCTGAAACACAGGTTTGGGTTGCGGTCAGTGATGATGTCCCAGGTTTAGTGGCCGAAGCATGCTCGCTACACTAATTAATTTCTAAATTGCAAGTATTAGTACCAGAATTGTGTGAACTCAACAGTCATTTGATGAAAGCACCGTCGGATAAAATTTGAATTTCTGCTGATTACAAGCGATTTGAAGAGGAGTTTCGAGTTTCCTAACTGGTGGCAAATTACACCAGAAGATAAAAGCGATTCCTTGTTCAGTCCGGCTGCACCAAAGTCAGGCAAGGAAAGGGCCGGAAAGAATGTATTCGAAATTATACGAATACGCTACCTCAGGCTACACTTGACCCAGACAGATATTTAGTTTGCTATAGCGCTATGAAATATTACGTATTGGCCTTAGGCGAGTCATCTACAAACGATAGGAGAGCGAAATGACTAAAACCCAAGTAATTCTTGATGAAAATGGCCAACCAGCGTTTGCCGTCATTCCATGGCAACTGTATAAACGTTTTGATGTCTTTGATTTGGATTTGGAGCTGAGTGACGAGGAACTTTACGATAACGCTAAGTCTGTCGACGAACAATCGTTTCCGATTGATGTAGTAGACCGTTTGCTAGCCGGTGAAAACGCTGTCAAGGTGTATCGGGAATGTCGCGGAATGACGCAGAAGCAACTAGCGAATAAAGTTGGTGTCAATGCAGTATATATTTCGCAAATCGAGACCGGCAGACGCACTGGATCAACCACAACCTTGACTAGACTTGCCGATTCACTGCAAGTTGATTTAGAAGAGCTAATATGAGTGCCACTGTCATCGAAAATCACAGGTTATAGTGTTCCCACCATCAACTTTCTGCATTACGATATGACTACCCTTCTGTTTTACCTCCACAAATTCGTGAAACGCTAGTGTGTGGCAGACATCACGTCCCGATAGTACTTTGAGCTTAGCCAACAGCGACTTCAATATTGGTTATGTAAACCTCCTCAGTTAGACGTTTGTCGATTTCCCCAACAGAGGCAGTCTCACAAAACAAAGTAAGTGCTTCAATTAGATTATCTCTCGCTTCAGCAACAGTGTCGCCTTGGCTGGCAATATCCCATTCTGGACATAAAGCAACGTATCCATCATCTTCGCGCTCGACTATAGCAGTTAAATGTCTATACATTCTGTTTCTCCATCAGTAAATTTGGTCAAAAGTTTACTCCAAATTGTCGTTGTCAATATTCACATACAATTTGGTGGGCACGGTCGCAACGTATCCGAACCTCGGCTAGTCTTTCACTAGCAGTGAAAATTCAGTCTACCTGAGCACAGTGATTTGGAAGTGCCTGTCGGATGTCAAGTGAATTGCGCGAATATATCCGGTTGTTGCGAATATTCGCTTCTATGTGCAATTATGGTAACTGCTAACCCACTACTGTTAAAGAAGAGCCAATACTATGAGTGTATATTCTGAAATTTCGATACAAACAACCGGATGCTATGCCTCGAGTTCCTTGTCCAAATTGAATTGATCGAGTTTATCTAAAATTCTCAAGCCTTCGTCCGTATTTCCGGCTGCTGCTAAAGTGCGGAACCGCATTTCGCTATCGAATTCGGTTATTACTCGCACCGTGACTTCTTCTATCAGTTTATTCATGCTAATCTTCCGATAAGCTGCCAGCGAGCGTAGTCGCTCGTGCGTTTCATCGGTCAATCTAATAGTTAAAACACTCATTTTTCCAATCCTTCATAAATTGTTCCGGATGCACTGCTTGCAACCCTTCAAATTCGAGTTCGGTATTCCTAAAATCTGCAAGGTTTTTGGTTACTATCGACTTGCTATTGCCTGCTATTGCCAATTCAATCAAAAAATTGTCATTTTCATCTATCAGATTCGGTCGCCAAAGATAATAGATTTGAATCCACTGGCAAACACTATAGAATGCATTTATCAACTTTCGAATTTCCAGTTCCGTCAGAATGCAGCGTTCAAGTATCTCACGGTGCGATATCACCGCCTCATACTCCAGAAACAATGAATTGCTCATTAATGGAACAATATCCTTATTTAAACATAACCTTATAACTTGACGACTCGCTCCTTTCGTTCCAATTATTGCACTAACGAGAATACTTGTGTCCACTACAACTCTGTTCGACATGTTTTTATGATAGCATATTTGCTACCGCTTCGACTCCATTTCGATTAACGGTTGCAAACGTATTCTGCACCGTCAACCAAACAAATTCAACGAAACCTCACCACAATATTCTGAAAACACCGAGACTTGGTGGGCCCGGTCGCAACGTATCCGAGCCTTGACGAAAGCACTTATCCGGCTTAGAGTGCGTCTAACACAGTAGAACTGTTGCCTCTAACTTACTCAATTAACCAAGGGTTCACAACTTCAATTCCGGTCTCCAGAAAGTCGCGAACGTTACGCGTTGCCACTATCATTCCTTGAGAGCGTGCAATCGCCGCAATCTGACAGTCAGCAGGGGTGACTGAATAACCGGAATAATGGCGCTTAGCTGCAATGATTGCATACTGACGGGCTGCCAATCTATCGAATGGCAGAACACGACCACCAAAAGCATCTCGAATCAAATTTTCGATATTTGAAATCAGTTTTTCCCGACGTTTGCCTGCTGGCAGAATTTCCGCACCATACAGTAGCTCCGCTTCGCTAACTGTTGAAATGAACAACGTCTCGGCTGGCTGGTCAGCAACCCATTTCTTAACATCTGGATTTGGGAACTTACAGATTAATTCCGATATCACATTGGTGTCGATCAACAAAGACACAACCGTAAAATCACTCGAAGCAAGGAGGTTCTCGTCCTACTTCTCGAGTTGGCAACTCCAAGTCCACCCCATTCTTTGGTCCGAAATAGAATTCAGCAACATCAGCGAGATTTTGAGAACCTTTCTTTTTACTAACAGCCTCGCGCAGAATCAATCGTGCTTCTTCTTCCATTGAGTGACTGTTTTCAGCGGCGCGCACTCGCAATAGCGTTTTAACGTCTTCATCAAGGTTTCGAATCGTAATGCTTGCCATAATCTAGTCCTCTGATCAGCTATTCCGTCCAGTCTTCACAATGATTTCAATGCAATCATTATGCCATTGAGCTGCCAGATAATCAACAAGTTCGTTAGTTCACACAATCTAAACAGGTGATAGCTCCATAAAAAACCCAATCTGCTAACGAGGCACTGCCTCAAAGTATCAAATACATGTGCGGGTTGAAGTTCGATACTCTATTGGAGATAGGGGAAAGAGCTACGGGGGATATTCCAGCACGGAAACGAAACTGCAAATGACCGCTTCAAGCGGTAGTGGGGTATGATTGACCCTATCCAATCTAATCCAGATGCTGTCTTATATGACAAACCAAAACTATGGTGGGCCCGGTCGCAACGTATCCGAACCTCTGCTGACCTGCTATTCCATATGGAAATTCATGCAAGATAGCAACAACTATAGTTCATCTACACAAACTCCGAATGTTTTAACGCTTACCACACTATAGGCTTCACACAGCTGCAGGAATTGGCCATATATTTGTGACCAACTCTGCAATCCTCGTACTACATTCTGTAATTTCTTCTTCATCCCATTTAGAAGCTTTTGAGAATTCTTTATTCAACATTAAGACTGATTGATCAGCAAATTCATCTTTTTAATTTCAATTTTCTTTGGACAAGCTTGATACACATCATTCACCTCCACACGGGGACAGGCAGCCTTTTGTCGATGCTGTCGTCCAAATGCGAATACAATGCGCTCTTGTATTTGAGAACCTCCCTCGGTAACTTATTCGATTGCTGGTAAAAGGCCGATGCAGCCTGAAATTGATTCCCGAGTCATGGATTAGGCGATCAGTTCAAATACTCAACAAGACAAAATCTCATAATTCAAACAAGAGAAATCATATGAGTAAGCCATCAGTATATCGATTCGATGAAGTCGCTGACCGATTGGATAATCTGGAAGAAGGCGGTACGTTTATTAAACCCTTTGTGAACACGAAAATGGGTGCGAGCATGGCCGGGGGAGTGAATTTCCTGAACAATGTTTCAGTTCCCTGGGACCTGACCTGTGATGAGTTGATTTTTTGTCATCAGGGTACTTTTCGCCTCGTGGTCGATGGCCAGGACTACGTGCTCAATCCAGGGGACCTGATGTATGTCCCGAAGGACAATCATGTGAAATATGAGGCGGACCAGAAATGTGTCATTTTTTACGCCGCCTATCCGGTAAACTGGAAAGAACTGTCGGGTGTAACTCATGTTCCGGGAATTGACGCCGCTGACATGCCCAAATCGGATCAGTGATGGCCGTACAGAATTCGTTCCAAGTGTGATATTTGTGCAGTGCTGTCAATTCTCTGCTCGCAACCCCTTACTCGAACCGATCATCGACAACTGAACATTTGCTACACCATTGGTTTCCTGAGCCAAGCGTAATTCGTAGAGTTTTTGGAGGTTCAGCGGCGTTGCTTTGCTCTGTCGCAATACGCGGCTTAAACCCAAATCGAACTAGGCAGAAGAGAACTGCCTGCATAATGGGTGCGTAATCGGAATCGAACGGACAATTTACAAAGACATTTTTGTTAAAGAAAGGATCGACCAAATTTCAGTCATCCTTTTGGTGGAAACTGATCATTTCCGTAGGAATCACGATCGCGAATTCGACCATCACGTCCGTGGATGTAAAGTTCTGTTTTCTGATTCCGAGCGAATTCGCGCGCGACATCTATAGCTTCTCGCTGAGTATCAAACTTGCGAGTCACTCGATCAGAACCAGTCTTGCGTACTGCCCATTTATTGTCTCTTGGAACGACATGTTGACCTTTTCTATTCATTTCTTGACCCCCCTTGAATTTTCAAATTTACGCGTCCTAGTGTCGTTTGCAGTTGCGACAGAATACTAAACAAATTGTATACGAGCATTTTGGTTTCCCGCTCACAATTATTCCGTGAAAGCTGTATCAACCTCCCCATCAATTCACAAACTTTTATCTGGTGGGCACGGTCGCAACGTATCCGAACCTCGGCTAATCTCTCACTAGTGGTGGATATTCAGTGTACTTGAACGAAGCTGTTTGGAAAAGCCTGTCGGAAGGTGATTGAATTGCCCGAGTCTAATTCATGCTTGTACGCGATAAAAGCCATATACCGGGATCAGAGTTTAGAATTGACACTACATCCTGAACTAGCGGCTACAGGTCCTGATAACGATTGGTTTGTGCGATCATGATTACAACAGGAATCGGCAGAGTGTTCGGATTCTGCTGATACTCAAATCCTTGATCGACCGTAATTAAAGCGTTGAACTGATGTTCAGAGGCAAGTTGCAACAACATACCGTTTTTTTTCAACCCATCTTTTGAACAGTACTAACCTCAAAAGATTCGGGAAAAAGATAGGTAAGTCGCCTCGAGGTGGATTCGTCAAGTAAAACCTTAATGTGCGTTGCCTACCAGCCCGGCTACCGCACATTCAAGCATCGCCACCGTATGTTCTCGCTATACAGAGGGAAAATCATTCAGGAAGTCATGTACCCGATCACCAGTTTCCAGATGCTCCAGCAAAACGCGAACCGGAACTCTGGTTCCGGCAAACACAGGGGTACCTCCCAGGATCTCTGGGTTTCTATCAATCAGGGTTTCTGTTGCAAATCCGCCGCGACTGTGTTCGTGTCCCATTGCTTCTTCTCTGTATAAATTTCACTGGCGCCTTTCTATACCTACAAGTTGTCTATTCTCGCTGCGGAAATTGCAATTTCTGAGATGAAACGATTGATGATTTTTTTATTCGCAGTACTTCAACAACTATGATTGAACGGTCACGATCGCACTGTAGTCGAACCACTGCGAAACTTGAATCATTTTATTAATCCAATAGCTACCAGAAATTCGCGCAAACTAGGCAAATTGTCTGCAGCACGACGGACGGCATCAAGATCAAGCTCCCTGTGCAACTCGTAGGCTACCATGCCTTTACGATAGTTCGGCCATTTTGACTTCAGTTCTTTCAAAGCCAATTTTGTGGTCGATGGCTGAAGAAATTCGCAACCAATCAAATGTTTCAATAAAAATGCCTCGAAAGAAGGATTTGACCAAATCGGATGGAATTGGTACTTCGCAATTAACCTGTCTGCTTCAATTGTCCTATCCTGGTCACGCCAACGTCGATCAGCATCCAGGAATATCGCCTGCCCAATGTATCGTCCATGACGGACACTTCTCACTTGCAGTTCCCTCACCGCGTCATTTACGATAGTTAGCGAATCGCCTCCGCGGTACTTTCGTATATCCAAGTGAATTTGCAACTCGGCGTCATCCGCCAAACGTTGAATAAACGCTGCATAACCAGATTCGCTTTCACCTTCGCAGGCGACAAAATATCGTCGACGTGGTTTCCTGTAATTGCGATTCCTAGGCATTAGCCAAGCCGTGGAACTGCACCAAATACGCCGCCAAGATACTTCTTGTAAAAATTGTCATCACGTCGCACTGCCCGAATATCGTTGAGGCTGTAGATATCTGTTTTGCCTTGCAAATCTTTCTCGCAAAACACGATTTCATCTTTCGATAGATCTTCAAGAAGAGACACATTATGGCAACTTGCCCACAGTTGAGCACCATACGGGTTTCTAACTGGGTCGTAGAACCAACTAAATATTTCTGGAAGAATCATAGAGTGAATCGCAGCATCAAGCTCGTCAATAACTACGACGCTACCACTCGATAACGCATCGAATATCAGCGGATATAGTTTGAGAAATTGGCGAGTGCCGTGGCTTTCGAACAACGGTGGCATTGGGCGAGATAGTCCTTCATGTCGGAAAAATACCTCTGGGCCGTTTTTTCCTTCATGAATCTCTAGAGCACGAACCCCGACATCAATTCGGTTAATTTCCCGATTGAACCGGTTAGACATATTCGAGTGATCAATGTAGTGCTCCAAGACTCTGTTTTCGTCGAATTCATCCTTTTCGATAAAAATGTTGTACCGGTAGGTCCGAACTCTATCTACTAGTTCTGCTGCGACCGGATGATTCAGTTGAGCAAGTGTGGAAAGAACGCTTGCATTTGGTCGCAAAATTTTTTCGAGAGCCTGCTTGTAACCGGACAGGCCGAATCCTTTTGCTGCCTTGACTGTTCCGTCTTCGAATCTCTCGATTAATCGTGTTTTTCGAGATTTTGGGGTTGGCCAGTAGAAAATACTTTCGCTAACTACACGATTGTTTCCGTTCGCAAAGATTAATTCGTAACAACTGGGATATTCGATGCCATCGTTTTGATTCCCTAAACTAGAGGGCAATTGCAGTGATGACCAACATTTCAGTCGAGTCGGCCTCTCAGATGACTCGTCATCGTTGAATGGCGCATACGGCATTGGATGATGCGGGTCTAATCCGAAGCTTGAGCTAATAAACCACGCACCGAACGACAGTGCGCGCAACAGGTTTGACTTGCCAGATCCGTTGGCACCGAATACAGCGACAGCCTTTGGAGCGCGTTCGCTTGATCCTTTCCAACAGCTGGCCAACCGACCATTGTCGTTAGGTGCGTTTGCCGGGACTCTCAAATCCAAGACCTGAGTATTCCGGATTGAGTAGAAATTTTCGATTTCTATCTTGTAAAGCATATCTACTTCTTACATTAATTGATAGGAATTGTTTATTTTATCGGATAATTAAGCAATTTTTTGTTGATTTACCCGATAAATTTAAATTATCTTTGAAATTAAATGAAGTTTTTGGAATCGAATTCAATCGTCATTCTGACCCATTGGATAAAACGATTTTCGATACTTTAGGGGTATTTGCTCAATCTTGTATCCCATAGCCATGTGAGGCTGAAAATCATTCCCCAGTGAAATTACCAACTGGAGGTTTTCGATCGAATCCGTTGGTATCAATGGATTCATAGCACAGATGCTCTGCTTTACTATCGAACTTTTAAATTACGCAGCGGTCGGTCTTACCAGCATCAAACTTGGACAGTTCTTAGATGAATCTGATACTTGGAATTGACAGGAATGCAGAATTGGAAAACGAAATCAGCTTGCGCTCTTCACTAAACCATGCGTTTCAATGGCGGTTGCATTAACTCGCCCTACACTGCAATTGGTTTAC
Organism: Arenicellales bacterium; assembly: GCA_965220665.1. Classification (GTDB taxonomy): domain Bacteria; phylum Pseudomonadota; class Gammaproteobacteria; order Arenicellales; family JAJDZL01; genus JAJDZL01. Next base: position 1,547,513 of record CBDCQQ010000005.1, on the reverse strand, counting down.
AGTTGATTTGGCTAGTTCAAGTTTAGATCTGTTTCCAAGGCTGTTGATTTCAGAAATTAGTCCCCTATACCACCGATTGTGTGACATGGGACTTTTTAACAATCTCTCATATAGACTTGGTGGGCCCGGTCACAACGTATCCGAACCTCTGCTAATCTTTCACTAGTAGTGAAAATTTAGTGAATTTGAGTACAGTGATTTGCAAAGACCTGTCGGATATCAAGTGAATTGCGCGAATCTACTTCATGCTTGTACGCGATAAAAACCAAAATCGGGATCAGAGTTTAGAATTGAAACTACATCAGAAACTAGTGGCTGCAGGTCCTGCAAACGATTGGTTTGTGCGATCATGATTACAACTGGAATCGGCAAGGCGTTCACATTTTGCTGATACTCAAATCCTTGATCGACCGTAACTAAAGCGTTGAACTGGTGTTCAGACGCAAGTTGCAACAATATGCCGTTTTGGGTACCAACCCAACCCATCTGTTGAACCGTGCTTACCTCAAATGATTCAGGAAAAAGAAAGGCAAGTCGCCTCGGAGTGGATTCGTCAAGCAATACTTTAATGTGCGTTGCCCACCAGTTCCGCTACCGCACTTTCAAGCACCGCGACCGCATGTTCTCGCGATACGGAGGGGAAGTCATCCAGGAAGTCATCTAACCGATCGCCTGCTTCTAAATGTTCCAGCAGAACGCGAACCGGAACTCTTGTTCCAGCAAACACAGGAGTCCCTCCCAGAACCTCTGGGTTTTTGTCAATCAGGGCATCTGTTGCAATGTCGTCGCGATTATGTTCGAGTCCCATTGCTCTATATCAATATTGATTTGACTATTAACAACTTTCTGTATCAACAAGATTTCATTCTTGTTGCAAATATTGTATTCACTGAAATGAAATGACCGATGATTATCTAATTCTACAATACTTCAAAAACTAGATTTGGTGGGCCCGGAAGGACTCGAACCTTCGACCAATGGATTATGAGTCCACTGCTCTGACCGACTGAGCTACAGGCCCAAACTGAATTTACAATGTTGAAACGATCACTATCAGTCCAAATGTCTTTATCAAATCAACGGTAGCTTTTTTGTTGATAATCCTACGAATTAATATTGACAATTATTGCTGCAATTCAACCGATTGATAGAACATTTTCTCTATGGATTCTTCTGTTGAGAATCTCTTATCCTAGTGAATTTTTCTACCTTCCTGAACGTTTTTCTTCAGCATATCCTGGTCCCGCAAGCGTTGAAGAATGTCCTGTAATTCTTCATCATGGAAAACGTGATCAGATTGCGATATTTTCAATTTGTTCTCTTGTTTGATAATCCGTTCTTGAAGCTTGATTACGATACCTTTAAACTTCCGCTCAAGTTCTGATTCACTGAACTCATCTCTAGAAATGGCAAATAATTTGACCTGTGCGAAGTAGTCTGTGCCTCGAAACTTTTCAACCAACGACGCTGTATTCAGCTCCGGATTATTCTGTACAGTCTTGAGTACTGCCACCAATAGCCTTATGTTCGAATCACGTAATTTTTCTACCCCCTTAAGCTCCGTCACATGCTTCGCAAATTGAGGGTGCTGAATGAGTAAGGAAATAAATTGTCCTGTCAATGAGAAATCCATACTCGCAGCCGGTTTGGACCTTGATGCACTGTGTTCAGAGGCAGGTGTTTCAAGCACACTTTTGATTGCTGATTCTGACAATCCAGTGCGAGTGGCAAGTTCTGACAGCATCATCTGACGTAACATTCCCGGTCTCAACCCGGAGATTACCTTTCCAAATTCTGCCGCAAACCTCGCTCGACCATCTGTACGACTGATGTCGGATCGCTCAAGCAACTTTCGAAAAATAAACTCAACGATAGGTTCACCATTCGACATCCGTTCCCTATACGCCTCGCCGCCTTCCGTTCTGACCATTGAATCAGGATCTTCTCCCTCCGGTAAAAATACAAAGCTCACCAGATGTCCGTCTTCCATTACTGGCAGAGTCGATTCAACTGCGCGCTCGGCAGCTCTAACACCAGCTTCATCACCGTCAAAACAAAATACGACGTTGTCAATTGTGCGGAGAAGCTGTTTGACATGACTAGGCGTTACGGCCGTACCCAGTGTCGCGACTACGTTTTTCACACCATACTGCGCCAGCACAACTACATCGGTATAGCCTTCTACAACCAAAACCTTCTCTTCAGTCTTGATCGCTTGAAGTGCCTTCTTGAATCCAAAAAGTTCATTGCTCTTTTTAAAGAGCATGGTTTCGGGAGAATTCAGGTACTTTGGTTCACCCTCACTAATGACTCGACCACCAAATGCAATCACCCGACCCCTTCGGTCCTCAATCGGAAACATCAACCGTCCTCGAAATCGGTCGTACTCACTGTCCTCTTTTCGAGCAATGAGACCTGCTCTCTCCAGCATGTTCAAGTCGTTTTCAGTCTTGCCATATTTGTTCTTTACAAAACTCCATTCGTTCGGTGCGAACCCTAGCCCGAATTCTTGGGCTGCTTCAAATGTGATTCCCCTTTCTTTAAGATATTCCCTAGCTGCAGCAGAATCAGGATTCTTGTAAAGCTGTCGCTGATATTCCGCATTGACCTTTTCCATTAACTCCAGAAGCTGTGTATAACCTTCTTGCTGATGTGACTGGACATAACCCTTGGGAACTTCCAAACCAGCTATTGATGCGAGTTCTTCGATTGCATCAAGAAACTGATAGTTTCCGTAATTAATCAAGAATTGAATTGCTGTACCACTTTCACCACAGCCGAAGCAGTGGTAGAACTGCTTCACCGGACTAACATAAAACGAAGGAGTTTTCTCATTGTGGAAAGGGCAACAAGCTTTGTATTCCCGACCAGCCGAGGTAAGCGGAACCCGACTGTTAATGACATCTACGATGTCAATGCGTGACAGCAGTTCTTGAATGAAATCTTTTGAAATATGACCTGCCACAAAGAAGTCGCTCAGTAACTTAATCGAGAAATTCTATTGGTACTTGCACTCAACCCATTTTAGCAAATGCAACTACTCACAAAACAGGCAGAAACTGAAAATCTCTGGATTCAGAATCGCGCACACCCTTCGCATACGCGAAACTATTGCAAATAACAGATTGAATTTGACGATTGCTGGCTAAACAGTAGAAGTTAGCCAACAATTTGAGGAATTAGTAAGACCGCTGACGGAAACCGCGCTGTCGCTGCATACGCTTTTTCTCGCGTTTGACCGCTGCGGCTGCTTTTCGCTTGCGAACGCTCGTTGGCTTCTCGTAATATTCGCGCTTGCGAATTTCACTGAAGATACCCGCTCTCTCACATGAGCGGCGAAATTGTCTGAGGACAACATCAAATGGTTCGTCACTTCGGACGCGAACACTTGGCATAAAAGAAAACACCTCCTGCTGTAAACTTCGGCTCAATCCGAATCAATTTCAAGTGGACAGGCTATTATACAGTCGCACAATTTATAGAGTATTGATTAATTTTCCGCCACACATCAGTGGTTCACAATTTAATAAATTATTGCAAGTAATTATTGATTATCAACACCATTTTAGGTATGATGTTCTATAAACATCAACATTGGGGGAATAATTTGCTATGGATAAAATTGATCTTGAAATCTTGAACTGTATTCAACACGATGCAAACTTGTCTGCTGGACAAATTGCAGACCGTGTAGAACTCAGTACGACTCCCTGCTGGCGGCGCATCCGAAAACTTGAACAAGAAAACGTTATCGTGTCCAAGGTTGGACTCCTAAACCGAGACAAACTGAATCTTGGAATAGATGTCTTTGTTGCCATACGCACCAACCAGCACAACGCCGCCTGGCTTGAAGAATTCGCTAACGCTGTCATTGAATTTCCTGAAGTCGTCGAGTTTTACCGAATGACTGGAGAGATCGATTACCTGATGCGAGTCGTCGTCCCCAACATCGCCGAATTTGACAAGTTCTATAAACGCCTGATTTCATCCGTAGACATATATGATGTGAGCTCCAGTTTTGCCATGGAGAGGATCAAATACACAACCGCCCTGCCACTCCAATATGCGCTGGAGGAGTAGCACATCGGATCATTTTGATTAAAATGTCTTAAAGTCATTTTCTTCTCCTCCCACTGACTGAAGGAGACCGTTGGACATGTCTGAACTTCTTTGGCAACCTGACTCCAATTTGATCGAACAGGCCAATATCACTCAGTTCGCCAAGCAAGTAAGCTTACGCTACAACATTAACCTAAACACCTACGACCGACTTCATCGCTGGTCCATTGACCATCCCGAAGCTTTTTGGCAGGAAGTCTGGCACTTCGGTGAGGTTCGCGCATCCAAATTGAGCGGCACCATCGTTCAGGACAAAAACGAAATGCCAGGTTCGCGTTGGTTTGCGGAAGCGAAACTGAACTTCACCGAAAACCTGCTTCGAAAGAACGACGAATCAATAGCAATCATTTCCCGCGGCGAAGGTAAACCCGACCGAACCATCTCATACAGTGAACTGCATAGCGAAGTTAACAGACTGGCACGCGCGTACAGGGAACTTGGGATTGAACCCGGAGACCGTATTGTCGCTTACCTGCCGAATATCCCCGAAACGGTAATATGTGTGCTGGCTGCAGCAGCCTGCGGCGCAGTCTGGTCATCCTGTTCACCGGACTTTGGTGCTCAGGGAGTCATTGACCGTTTCGGTCAAGTCAACCCTAAAATCCTGATTTCAGTTGATGGCTACACCTACAGCGGCAAAAAATTCGATATATCTGGGAAACTGAAAGAAATAGTCGAAAACCTTCCTACCCTTGAAAAACTTATTTTGGTTCCATACCTCGATGCACCAACGTCACACAGCCTGAAGGGTGCAGTCACTCTAGAAGAATTTGTGGCAAATTGTTCCACTGACCCAATCGAATACCCACAACTACCGTTTAATCATCCACTCTACATTTTGTATTCGTCTGGAACCACTGGCAAACCCAAATGCATTGTTCACGGTGTCGGTGGCACACTAATCCAACACATTAAGGAACACCGACTTCATGTCGACCTCAAGCACGGAGAAAAACTGTTTTTCTTCACCACCTGCGGGTGGATGATGTGGAACTGGCTGGTCACTGCACTGGCATCAGAAACAACCATCGTTCTCTACGAAGGCTCGCCTTTCCATCCCAAGCCTGATGTGTTTTTCGACTATGCTGAACAGTATGGTATCAACCATTTAGGCATTTCCGCTAAATTCATTGACTTCATATCCAAGTCTGGAGTGCGCCCGATTGAAACGCATGATTTGTCTACCCTTCGTACACTCATGTCCACTGGATCACCACTGAATCCAGAGGGCTTTGATTACGTATACGACTCTGTCAAGAAGGATCTCTGCCTGGCTTCGATATCCGGCGGCACAGATCTGATCTCCTGCTTTGTTCTAGGCAATCCAACCTTGCCTGTTTTTAGAGGTGAAATTCAATGCCGGGGACTAGGCATGGATGTTGCTGTATTTGATGACAGCGGAAATGAAGTCCCACATGGCACGAAAGGCGAACTTGTCTGTCGAAATTCGTTTCCATCAATGCCAGTTGGTTTCTGGCAGGACGAAAACGGTTCGAAGTATCGGGCCGCATATTTTGAGCGATTTGAAGGTCACTGGCATCACGGCGATTATGTCGAACTTACAGTCCGCGGAGGGATCATCGTTTATGGCCGTTCTGATGCAGTCCTCAATCCCAGCGGCGTTCGCATTGGAACGGCTGAAATTTATCGCCACGCTGAACAGATTGACGAAGTGATTGAAAGTTTGGTGATCGGACAGCGATGGGATGGTGACACCCGAGTGGTTCTTTTTGTTCGCCTTCGAGAGAGTGTCGTTCTAAATAACAGTCTGGAGACGAAAATCAAGAGCGTCATTCGGACTAATGCATCTCCGCGGCATGTACCAGCCAAAATTATTCAGGTCGCCGACATTCCAAGAACCAGGAATGGAAAAATTACTGAAGTGGCAGTCAGAAAGCTAGTTCACGGAGAATCTATTGACAATCTTGAGGCGCTGGACAACCCGGAAGCTTTGGACTTATTTCGAAATATTCCTGAACTGCATACCGATTGAGAATTCTGCTGCCACACACTACGATGAATTGGCATCGTCGTGACTAGTTGATCTCAAGCAACTCGCGTACGCTCCAAAATCTCCTCGTTAAGCTCAAAACCAAGTCCTGGCGCACTACCGAGGTCTAGGTAACCGGCACCATCATGCATCACAATTTCAGTTAGCATGTGATCGCGAACTTCCGGTCGCCACTCGGGCGGATCAATTGCGTATTCCAGATAGGGAGGTGCCCCAGTACCCGCAGCAAGGTGAGCATTTGCCAGGAATCCAATGCCATTTCCCCAAGTATGTGGACTGAAGGTGACACCATAGCTTTTGGATTCTCGGGCGATATGAGAAAGACCGGTGATTCCGCCAAAATAAACACAATCTGTCTGCAGCACATCAATACATCCGAATGACATCAAGTGACGCAGTTCGTGATACTCCTGATTCATTTCGCCACTTGCAATCAGCGGTGCCCCCGGTGTCTCCCTCAATTGGCGAAGTCCCTCAAAGTCCCCGCGGTGCAGCGGCTCTTCCAACCAGTAAAGATTAAGTTCACGGGTCATTTCAATCATTTGCTGAGCTTCGTTAAAGGTCCACCAGGGGGAGATGTCCCAGGGCATCCGCCATGCTTGATTGGCATCGACCATAATCTCAATGTCATCACCGATCGCCTGTCGTACGGCTCGCAGTGCTGCAGCATCTTCTTCTGGCGATCTTCGGGCAATTCGAAACTTGATTGCATCAAATCCCATTTCCTTCAACAATACTGCCTGTTCCGACAACTCGTCCGGGTCTCGGACAGTACCAGTCGATGCATACAATCTCAGTTTACCTGAGTCTCCACCCAACAGCTCGTATACAGGTTTATTTTCGACCTTACCGCGCAAGTCCCACAGTGCCATGTCCAATGGCCAGCACCGCGCTGCAAATAATGAAATGCTGTCCAAAACTCGATTATGACGCTCGAAATTGAACACTCCTTCGCCAATGAACAGGTCTTTGAACCGATCGAATCCAATCATGGCGTCTCCTGATCCGATACCTACTGTCCCATTGTCGGCAGTAACCCGAACGACCGTCGTTTCATATGTCTCTAATGGTCTTGGGTCCCAGGAGGACGTAAAAGCTGGATCAATTTCCAGTCGATGACGTGAAATTTCGATGTTTTCTATCAGCATAGAATTCTATTCCCTGCGTTTGAAAAGATTTGTTGGGTGAGTGCCTGATTTGACTGTCGCACAGTTTGAAGCCATTTAAAAATGTGCCATAAGTGTAGCGTAAAATTTTGTGAAAATCTGACTTCCATGATCAATATTCAATGTCTGAGGTCCGAACTTCAGTCACCACTTTCTGGATCATCGTGAAAATTGGATCCATCCTATGCAGAATCAGGCAATAAACGTCGAAGTCTGGCGCAGCAAATCCAGCGGATCGTTTGCCAGTTACAAGGTTCCGCGGCTGGACAAACAGACCATCCTTGACGTCGTCACTTATATTCAGCGTAAGCTCGACAACACTTTGTCCTATCGCTACTCGTGTCGAGTTGGGATGTGTGGCACCTGTGCCATGACTGTAAATGGGATCCCGCGCTGGACCTGCAGAACTCAGGCCTCGATCTTTGATTCGTCAGATCGCATTCGGATCGAACCGCTAAAGAACTTTCCTGTCATCAAAGATCTTGTCGTCAACATGGATCCGTTTTTTCAAAAGTGGAAATCGGCCGGCGGCGCGTTTAACGGCACCGATCAAGGTAAAGATGACTTCGCCAAAGTTCGACCTGACAGCATCGCTCGTCAAGCTGCCAACCAGGCGATCGAGTGCATTGGCTGCGGTGTCTGCTATTCGGCCTGCGATGTTGTCAGGTGGTCGCCTGATTATCTAGGTCCAGCAGCATTGAATCGAATCTGGACACTCTATAACGACGAGCGTCAAGATGGCAGAAATCACCTACTGGAGAATATTGCCTCCGATAGCGGCTGTCTTGGCTGTCATACAACACAGTCTTGTACCCGATTCTGTCCCAAGGAACTTGACCCCTCAGGTTCCATCGCGGGTCTTAAGCGAGCAGCATTTCGGACCTTGTTATAAGCCAGTCGACGTAACGTTTGCTTGACTTAAACCGCTAACCCGATTCCGGCAGCACCTTGCCGGGATTCATAATGTTGTCTGGGTCAAGTGCCATCTTGAGAGACCGCATGAGTTCAAGTTCCACCGGAGACTTGTAGCGCGTCATTTCACGAAGCTTCAGCAGTCCGATTCCGTGTTCCGCACTGAAAGAGCCATTTAGCCCGTCAGTGATCTCGTGCACAATATCGGTAACTTCGTGCCAGCGACCAAAAAATTCATCGCCATCCACATCCCGAGGCTGGCTGAGATTCAGGTGAATATTACCGTCTCCGATGTGCCCATAAGCAAATGGCCTGACACCCGGAATCAGTGATTCGAGAGTACTGATTGACTGCTCAACAAAGTCAGCGATACAGTCCAGGGGTACACTGACGTCATTTTTGATGCTTTTTCCCTCATAGAGTTGTGCCTCAACGATGGCTTCTCGCAGGCGCCACATTTCCTGTGACTGCTTTTCACTGGCAGCCAGCACTGCATCAATGATGATCCCGTCTTCAAACGCGCTTTCGAGAAAACTCTCACTGAGCTGTTGAGAAATTCCATCCCGGGTGCTGTCTCCAAGTTCCATCAGTACGTACCAGGGATATGGCTGATCGAAAAAATCTTTGCAATCCGGAATGTTTCGAAAAGCTGCTTCCACACAAACCCGCGACATCAACTCAAATGACGATGCAAAATCCGATGTCTCTTTCCGGGTCCGAGAGAATAACTCTACCGCGTTCTCGACTGATTCCATAGCAATCAGTACTGTCGAGCGATGGATCGGGAGTGGAAACAGTTTCAAGACTACGGAGGTTATGATTCCCAGTGTGCCCTCAGCCCCCACGAAGAGATTCTTTAGATCGTAACCGGTGTTGTTTTTCCGAAGTGCGTTGAGTCCGTTCCAGATCTCTCCGTTTGGCAGTACCACTTCGAGCCCCAGCACCAAATCTCTTGCATTCCCATAACGCAGAACATTAACCCCACCCGCATTCGTCGAAAGATTCCCGCCGATTTGACAGGTCCCTTCGGCACCAAGACTGAGCGGCAGGTAAAGATTGCTCTCCATTGCCGCAGCCTGCAGATTTGCGAGGATGCAACCAGCCTCTGCTTCCATCGTAAATCCAGTTGCATCAACTTTTCGAATTCGATTAAGACGTGCTAAATTGACGATCACACTGTCTTTAACAGACACTGCGCCACCACAGACTCCTGTATTACCACCCTGCGGAACAATCGGCAATAATTTTTCTTTACAAAATCGAACAAGCGCGGAAACTTCTTCAACCGTTCCAGGCATGACAACACCCATCGTCTGACTGCTGAATCGACCCCGTCTCTCTTTGAGAAATTCGTCTGAGATCTGCTCGCCATGCAAAACATTGGCCTCGCCAACGATGCTGCGCAATCCCTGTATCAACACTGATCCGCTGAGTTCCATCTATACAGTCGATCTAATGAAAAAATTCCTTTCGCTACAAATTCTGGGTGTTTCAGATTCGCCTGAACGGTCGCCCATGCAGAAATAAACATCTGCCGCTAAATATATTTGCGGTATATTCTGAAATCACACTAATTAAATGTTAATTTTCAGTTTGGAGGCTTGAAATGAGAAAGATTCAAACAATTTTAGTTAGCTGTCTGGCAGCGTTTTTGATTATTGGCGCATCCGGTACAGTATCAGCACAAATGCTGAAGATGAGCAGCCAGTGGACCGAAAACACCCCTGGTGGCCAAGTTGATCTTTGGTGGGCGGATCAGATTAGAGAGCGCACCAACGGTGAAGTTGACATCAAGATTTTCTGGGAAGGCCAGCTGGGCAAAGGAAAGGAAAATCTTGGGTTGATTCAGGAAGGCGCAATCGAACTTGCAGCCATGTCTCCTGGATACTTTCCCGCAGAACTGCCTTTTCATGCAGCACCAAACTCCATCCCGATGGCCATGTCCGAAGTACCGCAGGCTACGGAACTGATGGAGCGACTGCTGCAAGAAGTTCCGGAATTTGATATGGAAGCGCAACGTAATGGAATGAAAGCGCTGTTTTTCCATCATCTAAATCCATATCTGCTGGTATGTAAGGAACCCGCAATGAGTGTTGCTGATATGAATGGCAGAAAGGTTCGAACTTGGGGCAAAGACATGCCTCGAATGGTCGAAGCTGCGGGCGGCGTTGCTGTTACACTGGGTCTTCCAGAGCTCTATGAAGGGCTTCAGAAAGGTACAGTCGACTGTATTCCGTTCTCTGTCGATCTGATGGTAAGCTACAAGATTTACGAAGTAGCAAAGCATGTTCACTACATCACGCTGTGGGAAGGTCCAACCAACGCAGTGTGGATTTCCAGCAATATCTGGAATGGATTTACTGATGAGCAAAGGGCCATCGTTACAGAACTGTCTTTCGAGGCAGCAAGACGCGACCGCGACCAGGTACTAGCAGCTGGTGAAGAAGCGATTGGCATTCTCAAGGAAAATGGTGTTCAATTCCATGACTTTCCCGAAGAAGAGGCCGCCAAGTGGCGCGCCGCTAACCCCGACTTTTTTGCTGACTTTATCGCAGACATGACTGCACTCGGCCGCGGCGAAGATGCTGAGAAAACAATTATGATCTGGCGGGAAGTGGTCGCAAACTAATTCAAAATAATCAACTATCTGTTGATGCGAGTCCCGACATTGATCCATTTCGGGACTCGCAATTTGTTATTCATTCAACTGTTTTACGATGTCTCCGGCAAAATGGCTGATTAGAATCACTCGCATTGCCGCAGTGGCCTCAGGCATCTCAATCCTGCTGATGATGATCGCAGGTGCCGCAGACGTCATTGCAACCAACCTGGATGTTGTTGGTCTGCGAAGCAGACCCATCCCTGCGACTTTCGAATTCATGGGTGCAATGATGGTGGTAACGGTCTTTCTGGCCGTATCGTTTGCACAGCATGACCGTCGCCATATTCGCGTCGAGCTTTTGGTTCGGCGCTTGCCAATTTTCTGGCAAAAAGTATCAGATGTCATCCAATTTGCCCTCGCAGCAATGGTCTTTGGCTTCATCGCGCGTTTTGCATGGCCCGCAGCAATACACGGATTTAACGTCGGCGAATATGCAACCGGAGTGATTAATTTTCCGCTGTGGCCGGCTCGTTTCGTTTTAGCGTTCGGTGTCACGCTCATGACAGTTCAGTGCCTGTTTGACCTTGTTGGCGTATTTTCGAAAAGGTTCAGTACCCCCGCCGCGGAACCACCCCGAGAAGAGGAAGAGTTTTAAGATGGACCCCGTACTGGTCGGATACCTCGGAGCTGGATTGCTCCTGTTTTTTTTGGCAGCTGGCATCCCCGTCGGTGTCGCAATGGGCGCTATCGGTATCGGCGGAATGCTTCTCGGAGCTGGAGAACTTTTCACCTGGGGACAGCTGAAAGTGCTGCCGTTCTGGGTCGTCAACAACTATGCATTTGCCGTTCTGCCAATGTTTGTCCTGATGGGGGTTTTGGCAGAGTCATCGGGCATTACCCGTGACGTTTTTTACGCCTCTGACCTTTGGCTTCGAAGGTTTCGCGGCGGACTGTATCAGGCAGTGATTGTTGGCTCAGCAGTGTTCGCAGCAATTTCAGGCTCGACAACCGTCAATGCAGTTGTTTTTACTCGAATTGCATTTCCGCAGATGCTCAAATTTGGCTACTCGAAGAGTCTTTCGATAGGTGCAATTGCCGGTTCCGGCAGTTTCGCTGCGATGATTCCGCCGTCCATTACCATGGTCATTTATGCCATCGTAACAAAACAATCGGTTGGACAGTTGCTCATAGCGGGTGTGATTCCAGGTTTGCTGACTGCCGCAATATATCTCTTTGGTGTGTATGTTCTTGTGCGCGCCCGGCCGCAGCTGGCCCCGCCCATTGGCGAAGATATCGCAATTCGCGAAAAGTTCCGCTCGATGATCTACGTTTGGCCTGTCCTAATATTGATGACCATTGTGCTCGGCGGAATTTACACTGGCACATTTCCGCCATCCGCAGCGGGAGCGGCAGGTGCTTTTGGCGCATTTTGCCTCGCAATCGCCAAGAAGAAAACTCTGAAAGGCTGGTTGCCGCCCGTACTCTACGATGCGGCGTCCATCAGCTGCGTCATTTTCATCATTCTGATTGGTGGCCTACTGCTGTCAAGAATGTTGGTTGTGGTTGGAATCATTGACGGTCTGGTGGAATTTATCACCACTATTGCCGACACACCCCTCAAATTCATGATCTTCGTCTCCATCCTATACATTCTGCTCGGCTGCTTTCTGGACACCACCTCCATGATGGTGGTAACACTGCCGTTTCTATTTCCAGTCGTTGTTGAACTCAACATTGACCCTATCTGGTTTGGAATAGTGGTGGTTAAACTGATTGAAATTTCGGTGATTACACCACCGGTTGGAATCAATCTGTTTGCGGTACTCAGTGCGGTTAGGGACAAGGCGGAATTTCATCATGTCGCCAAGGGCGTTTTACCCTTCATCATCTTCGATATACTTGTACTTGCGCTATTGATTGCGTTTCCGGAGCTGGCCACATGGCTGCCTCAGAAAATGATATCGGGCTAGATCCACTCGACATTCACAGTAAGCCCCTGATCGTCGGGGCTTCGATGATTCCGTTTCGACACTACAAGGATGGTTCGAATTTTCGCGATTGGTGTCGAACAGTTTGTAATGAAGCTATCCAGGAATCTGGTCTTCAACGTTCAGAAATTGACGCGGTCATCGTTGCAAACGAAAGCGATATGCTTTCGCTTCAGATCAGCCCCGCCGCACTGATTGCAGATGAAGTTGGCTTGCAATTTGCGTCGGCTGTCCATGTCGAGGCCGGTGGCGCAAGTGGAGCGGCAGCAATACATCAAGGATTCGCACTGATCACATCGGGTTGTGCAAATAACGTGCTTGTTGTGGGATTCGAGCAGACCGCCAGCCGACTTAGTCGAAGCGGCGTGCAAAAAGTCTACAGTCTTTCTTTTGATGCCGACCTTGAAGGCTGGACGGGTGTCAATACTGCTGCGCTTTACGCACTATCCTACAAGGCCTACTGCGAGCGGTACGCAACCGACCCGTTGCTGGCTGCACAGGTTTCAGTCAAGAATCACGGCAACGCCGTCTACAACCGTTATGCACACAAACCCATGGATATCACCGTTGACGATGTGGCTGCGTCAGAGATCATTAGTGATCCTTATCGACTTTTGGACTGTTCGAATATTAGTGACGGTGCTGCCGCGGTTGTACTTTCCAATCCACGACAATTTGATTCAGAACGCAACGGACGCCCTCCACTGGTTCAGATCACAGGTTCTGCCTGCAGCACTGACTATGTTCGTCTGGGAGACCGGCGTGATCCTGGATGGTTTTCTGCTAAAAATAAAGCTGGACATCTTGCCTGTGGAATGGCAGGAATTGAGAACCCGGAATCTGAAATAGATGTAGCGGAAGTCTACGATGCATTTAGCGGAGCTGAACTTCAAGCCATCGAAGCACTTGAATTATGCAACCCGGGCGAAGCTGGGCTGAAGCTTGAAGAAGGTATTTTCAGTGCGAAAGGCCAACTGCCGATAAATCTTTCTGGCGGATTAATCGGACAAGGTGGAGTACCGGGCGCAACGGGTATTGCGCAAGTCATCACCCTTTACCGATTGCTCAGCGGCACCTACTTCAGCAAACTACAGCCGAAGCGCGAGTTGCGAAAGGCACTTGCTGACTGTCACTCAGGTATTGCGACAACAAATGTCGTTCACGTACTCCAACGGGTTGATGAAAACTTCTAGGGGCCTGTGCTCAGTCATTCGCAAAAAAGGTCAATACTTCATCAGACTGAACGACATGGCAGTAAATCATATTGATGATCTCCAGCTCATGCTGGTGAAGTTCGTCGGTCGCCGCTGCACAACAATCATCAACTAGAACCACGCCAAAGCTTTCGTCAGCCAGACTCCGGACTGTCGATGAGACGCACTGGTCAGTAAAGATTCCTGCTGCAATTACATCGGTGATCTCCATGTTTCGGAGCATCAGCCGAAGATTGGTTCCAGTCAATGCGCTGTCAGTTGTTTTAATGACCACGATGTCATCGTCCCCGGGGGTTAATTCTGGCACAAACTGACCTTCTTCGACATTCTTTGGAATCAGAAGATAATTGAAGCCAGGCTTCTTTTGACTCAGAGAGCGATCTCGCCCATCAGTCTTGTGACAAGCGATGCGCGCGAATATCACTTCAACACCCCTGTTTCTGCATTCAGCGATCAGCCGAGCGGTATTCGGTATGACGACATTATTCATTCGATCATAAAACGGCTGCCACCTCTGGGTTTCTTCATCGCTTTCCTTCGGCAGCATATAGGTATTTTGAATATCAATGACCAGCAAGGCAGTTTTCGACGGGTCCAGTTTAATATCGTCGGGTTCTTCCGCATTGGCATAGTAAAACGACCGGTAGGCAGTTTTCCAGTCACTTCCATTTTTTTGCTTTTCCTGTTTCATTCTCACGGCTCAACTGATACAAAAGTTAGCATTTTAGTCAACCTTCTAGCTGACGGTGTGAACGATACACCGGAATCATACTGTCGTACGATCTTCAACCCGGTTCCATCGTGTGATTACCAGGTTTGCATAGTAAACGACATCGCCATATGCGATTTTGACATCAGCTGATTCAAGACGCTTCGCGAGTTCAATCGCCACTTCACTTAGGCTGAATGTACCGTTCACTTTATCAAGTCCTGATTTCATTGCCTCAGTTTCGGTCTCAACATACTCCCATTCAGTCAGCACTCTCTCCATGTCCTCATCCCCATCCAGAAGGTCTTGTACTTTCTCGTTTAACAGTTTGATGGAGAGTGTCGGATTTACCGCGCAGAAGTAAACTGCGGTAGCCCTGATGAATTCCAGTTTCCACGCCCTAGGTAGCAATTCTTTTGCTACCAGCGCTAAATCTGCGAAAGTCTGTTCATTCCCTTCCTGGGCACAAAGAAGGGCTGCCTTGCGCATCAGACCCTTTCTGACTTCATTGTTGAACCAGTACTCCCGCAAATGCCAGAAAAATGTGACCAACATAATTTATCCTCCATACGTCAATTGTTTCCCCGCTTCATTCTGGTTGAACTGCCTCACACTGCTGTGAGGAAATCGACTGAAATGGCCAAACAGCAACATCAAACCGAAGATAGGAAATGAGCTGGAAGCTCAACTCCTACCAGGTTAATGCACGGCTTTTGATTTTCTTTTTTGCTTGGATTTTCAGTACTGAACAACCACAAATCGAGGTCGTTAACAAAAATTAAGCAATTTGACACGGACTGAAATCGTAGATTTCAGTCAGAGATGGAGGAACAAAAGATTGTAGCCGATATTAGAAGACCTGATTAAGAAAAAACTTCTTTAACCTTCGATTCGAGTGTCCGTAAGTGCCCGACACACCGATAGTTCGACATGTCGGTCAACATACGTCTAGGATGTATTCGTCCAATTCGGAATATCTAGTCGTCCATCTCGGAATGAGTAAGCGCTAAAACCGTAATTTTTCACGATTAAGACTAGCAATATTAACTGAATGTGAGACATTTTCACTGGCATCCAATTCTGAAGATTCGATGGCTGGAGAACACTCCTCACCATGATCTCCAACCCCGAAAAGTTCAACTTCGAATATGTTCATTCCGCCATTAAGGTACACCGGATATACCCAGATATACAGAGTAAAAAATATCCAAGGATTGAGATTCAACGATAAATTGCTGAATCCAGAATAAGAACTACTGCGCATGCAGTATGCAACATAATATTGGCTTTTCAAATTTCACTGCCAACAAGTGTTTTCCAATTGCAAAATGAGTCTGAAATTAACCACGGAGCGGAAATAAACCTGTTAAAAAATCCGTAAAAAAACAGTTGCGTAGCAACAAGGATATGCGCCTCCCAAAAGCGCGCAATTCCTGGTGTTTTTTATGGATTTATTCACAGGTTTATTCTGCGGTGATCGAATAAATCTTGCCAAAATTGAGTTTTTCTCTGCCATCCCATCTCAACCCTGCAGGCGTTGCTGCCGGGCAACCTCACTGAATAATTTCGTCCGCTCATCCTGCAGCCACTGTGCCGCTTCATTATCACTCATCCTCGCAGCCAGCGCATCAAGTTGTTCGAAACTCACCCCCGGTTTCAGATACTGCCATGCCTCCGGCAACGACTTGAGTTTCTCATACGGCGTCTGCACCCGTTCATACGGATAAAGTTTCTTCTGCCGGCCGCGTTCGTCAACCTCTCGTTTGGCAAACAGACACGGCCGATGATAGTTGACATAGACAAACAGACAGCTGCGATTGAATTCGTTCACCGCACCGGCACAATCCTGTGGGATATGCGCATGACCGAGCAGTTTTCGAATCACGTGCCCATTCTTGCACTCGACCAGCGCATTGTCATTGCTGTGCCGGGTGCGCGACTTGGTGAACTCAATGTGCAGTTTGTTCAAAAGCTCTGCCACTTTGTAGTTGATGTATTCACTGCCATTGTCGGTATGGAATCCAAGGATCTCAAACGGAAAGCCGTCAATCAGCATCTGCAGTGCCGGTATCAGATGCCGTTCAGTGATTTTCTCAACTGAAACAACACATTCGAACTGCGTGACCTGATCAACTGCGTTGATGTGATAAAGCCCCTTGCGACCATCCTGATCGCCCTGGTGGACCGTGTCAACGCGCAGATAGCCGGGCTTGCCATCCGGCTGCGGCCGTTTCCGGGTGCCAATGTCAATCTGCCGAGACTGCGTCTTCGCACGCCAGGTGCGCTGACGCTGGTAGCTGGCAGACTTTCTCAGATTGTAAATGTGCGACACCGAAATGGTGGCCAGGCGCCGAAAGCGCTCATCGCCGTACTCGACCCAGGCCCGTTCAAATATTTTCTTCACCGCCAGACCATTGGGCACATCATGCAGCCGGTCCGTTTCCACCAACAGCGCAATGTCCTGCTCCGTGTACCGGCGGGCAAATCGAACGCCGCCGACACGGCCACAACTGACCCGACCCTTGGTTCGATAGCACTTGACCAATCGGGCAACCTGCTGGCGCGAATAGCCGCTGACCTTCATCAGCAAACGAATCACCAGACCGCGCTGCTTCTTCGACAGCTTCGAATAATTGAAACGAATCAAAACACGCTCAATCCATCGATAGCGAGCCGCTTTGCTGTCGATCACCTCAAACACCACTGCCTGAGTACCTTCCAAAAACGCCTGCACGTCTTCCAGAGTCCTGATTTCTTCCAGTTTCATGATCGTCTTCATCCGCCTATGATGAACCCGATCACCTCGGTTTTTCAGACTCATTTCTCGTTGGAAACGGAATCCTGCTTCAGACTCATTTCTCGTTGGACAACACTCAACAGTGCATTTGTCTCAATATCCGTGTAGACTACAAACTTGTTACCGCCATTTAAATCAATCTGAATTCGCGAAATCTGATTACCTGAGTTGCCAAATCTGAATAACAACTTACTGTTAACTCCGGATGATCCCCATCCCGTTGAAATACTCCGCGTTGAAAGTTCAAGTCCGGTTCTGATCGTCTGTGATCACGCTGGCAACGCTGTACCCAAGAATCTACAGCATTTAATGCCGAAATCCGAAGATATGAATCGGCATATTGCCATTGATGTCGGTGCACGAACCGTCGCTCAGATTGTCGCACGTGCGTTAAACTCAAACCTGATCATGCAGCGTTACTCGCGACTCGTTATCGATATGAATCGACCGCTGAATTCACCTGAGCTCTGTCCCAAAGTGAGTGACGGAACACCTGTACCCTTTAATCAGAATCTCACTGACAATCAGAAAAAGTCTCGAGTCGCCGAGATATTCGAAGCCTATCACAATTCAATTGCAGGTGTCATTGGCGAATCCGAGAATCCACCAAAAGCATTAGTCGCCATTCACAGTTTTACACCCAGTCTGCGTAACCAACCGCCACGTTTCTGGCATTTTGATCTGATTTCCCGCGCTGCGGTAGATCTCGCTCTCGAACTTAGAGACTTCCTGCAGTCTAAGCGACCTGAATTCAACTATGGCGTTAACGAGATTTTTGCAGTGTCCGATTCAAGTGACTATACACTTCGCACCCACGCAGAAAATCGCGGTCTGCTTGGTTTGTCAATCGAAACCCGAAACGACTTGCTGACCAGTGATACCGATATTGAGAATTGGGCTAACCTTTTGGCCAATGGTCTGCACGCCATATTCGCAGATCGCATTCCTGGTCTCTGATATACGACTGATTTAACATTGATCGATCCGGTCTTTTCGGTTCTGACGAAAACCACCAATCTGTACGTCGACCCCGCTGGCGACCGTTATCGCGTCGCGATTCCGATCAACGCAAACATCGCGGCTGACACCATAGGTCGCTACGCCCGAAACGGTCAGGGTGAACGCATTGCCCTGATTCACGAGTACCCTGATTTTTCAATCCGATCCTATACCTATACGGAACTGGATGATCTGGCCTCAAGACTTGCTGTATCACTTTCAAACCTGGGGGTAACCAAAGGCAGCCCTGTTGTTGTGCAAACAGCCCAGAGTCCGGAAACTGCAATTTCACACATGGCCATCTACAAGTTAGGTGCCATCGTAGTGACCTTATCGCATCTGGCTGGTCCAGACGCTTTCGCTCACATCATCAATGATTGCGGGCCATCGGTCATCATTACCCATTCAGACTACTGGGATTCACTTCGCGACACCGCCAGTAATCTGAAATGCCTGAAGCATCGCATTGTATGCGGGGCTCCTGAATTGGATGAACTGTCGTTCGATGAACTGCTGACAACATCATGTGAACAGTTTGAGCCGACTATCACAGCAACAGAGGATCCAGCTGTGTTGATGTACACATCTGGAGCGACTGGTAGTCCCAAGGGTGTTCTCCTTTCGCACCGCAGCGGACATTGTTACCGTCCAACCCTAAATCTGGTCTACAACCTCGAACTGGATGTACCGGGATCCGTGTTCTGGACACCGTCTGACTGGGCCTGGAGCGGTGGTTTATTTGACCTTTGTTTTCCTGCCTGGCAACACGGGCAGACGGTTGTATCAACCAATCGACGATTTTCAGCTGATTGGGCTTTTGATTTCATGGCCCGTCATCAGGTTACTCACTCTTTCATGACTGCGACCGCACTGAAACGACTGGCGGAAGTTGCCAATCCGCGCGCCAGGTGGAATCTTGCCATGCGAACTGTCTGTACCTCCGGCGAAAGTTTACCCCGCGAGATACTGCGCTGGTGCGAAGACGACTTTGGCATCGTCTGCAATGAACTCTATGGCCTGACAGAGTTCACCGACATGATCGGATGCTGCAAACGTCTGTTTCCGACTAAGCCGGGGTCAATGGGACGGGCATTTCCTGGCCGTTATGTCGCGATCATCGATGAGAATGGAGTGGAACAGGCTGATGGTGTTGTAGGCGAAGTTGCATCACTATTGGAAGATGACCCGACGCTCATTCTCGGGTACTGGGGCAGTCCCGGTGTACTCGACAATCTGAAACTTGGAAAGTGGCTGACTACCGGAGACCTCGCCATGCGCGATGAAGATGGCTATTTCTGGTTCCAGTGCCGCAAGGACGACTTGATCAAGAGTGCCGGATATCGCATTGGCCCTACAGAAATTGAAGACACCCTTGTATCTCACCCGGATGTTGCAGAAGCAGCGATTGTAGGTAAACCTGATCCCGAGCGTGGCACTGCAGTGATGGCCTTTATCCGTCTGGCAAGTGGCGCAAAAAAGAACGATGCAACTCGAACGCGCCTGCAACAGCACGTCAAGAGCAATCTCGCAGTCTACGAATACCCCCGATTTATCGAGTTTGTCGACTCTTTCCCAAGGACTTACACTGGTAAAATCAAACGAGACCTTTTGCGGCAGAGAGCCGCTTCCTATTCCAAGTCTGAATAATGAACAACAGAGTTTATCAGCCACTCATTGAAGTCACCAATCTATATCGCGATGTCGCAGGAGACCGCTACCGGATTGGCATGCCGCTGAATGCCAATATTGCTGCCGATACAATCGGACGTTTCGCGAAGGGTGATCGCTCTGATCACCTGGCATTGATTCACGAGAATCTTGACGGATCAATCGAAGAGTATACCTATGCAGAATTGGATGACCTGGCTTCTCGATTTGCTGTTTATCTCGTAGGACTTGGTGTTGAACGTGGTGACCCGGTTGCCATTCACACAGCACAAAGCCCGCAGACCGCAATTGCCCACATGGCGGTTTACAAACTAGGTGCACTCGCACTCACCCTGTCACATCTTTACCGTCCAGATGCTATCGCACATGTCCTAAATGATTCCAAAGCCAAAGTCATTATTACCAACTCCGATTATTGGGCAGCCTTGCGTGACCGACTGGATCAAGTCAGAACACTCCAGCACCGGATTGTGTTCGGGAGAACGGAATCAGGTGAAATCAGCTTTTCAGACTGCCTTAAGACCTCAAGTGAAGGTTTTGAACCTGTCATTACCAAAACCGAAGATCCGGCTCTTCTGATGTACACATCGGGTTCAACCGGTATGCCCAAGGGACTGATTCACGCGCATCGAATCATTCATGCCTATATCCCATCCCTGACTCTGGTCTTCAACATGGAGCTCAATTATCCAAACGGAATTTTCTGGAGTCCAGCCGATTGGGCCTGGGTTGGCGGCTTGCTGGACCTTGCACTACCAGCCTGGCAGCACGGACAGACAGTTGTTTCGACAAATCAGCGGTTCAATGCGGAGTGGGCCTTCGAGTTTATGGAGCGACATCAAGTCACCCATTCATTCATGACCCCAACTGCAGTTAAGCGTATTGCTGAAATTCGCGAGCCGCGAAAAAGATGGAATCTTGCCACTAGGGTTATCTGCACAGGCGGCGAAAGTTTACCTGGAGAAGTTTTGCGCTGGGCTGAAGACGAATTCGGAATCGTATGCAACGAGTTCTACGGCCTCACCGAGTTCAATCACATGGTCGGCTGTTGTAAACGCTTATTCCCACCCGTTCCGGGTTCAATGGGACTGGCGTTTCCTGGTCGGAACGTTGCAATCATCGACGAGGACGGCAATCCACAACCAGACGGTATCGCCGGAGAAGTGGCATCCTGGTTGCCGGACGATCCGAGCTTGTTTCTTGGCTATTGGGGTGAGCCCGGTGTACCAGAGAGAATGCGACGTGGCAACTGGTTATGTTCAGGAGATCTGGCGGTACGAGATGAGAATGGTTACTTCTGGTACCAGGGCCGTAATGATGACTTGATCAAGAGTGCCGGTTATCGAATCGGTCCAAACGAGGTTGAAGATACATTGATCTCGCACCCTTACGTCGCAGAGGCTGCGGTGATTGGAAAGCCCGACAAGGCACGCGGGCAGGTGGTGATGGCTTATGTTCGACTGATGCAGGGTCAGGAAAAAAGTGATGAAGTCAGAAAAATCCTTCAGAATCACGTCAAGGAAAATCTGGCCACCTATAAATATCCTCGAGTCATTGAATTTGTCGATTCATTTCCGCTCACAAGTTCCGGAAAGATCAGGCGCAAAGCGCTGCGAGAGCGCGCCGCAAGCGAATCACGGTAACACAAGAGATTCATTGTCACAACAGAATTTCAATCTATCAACGTTGCAATACTAGCCAAGTCTAATTTCAATGGCTGATTCGGTCTTTGCCCCTCTCGCTGAAATCACCAATCTCTATCTGGATGCATCACAAGATCGATATGTGATCGGCATCCCAAAAAATGCCAACTTAGCGGGCGACACCATCGGCCGTATCGCTCGAACCGAAAAGGCTAACCACATTGCTTTGATTCATGAGAACCCTGACGGATCAATTGAACGATTTACCTACGCAGAACTGGACGATTTAGCCAGCAGATTCGCCGTTTCGCTTAAAAAGTTGGGCGTTCAGCGCGGAGAACCTGTTGCCATAAACACCGCCCAGGGCCGCGAAACCACCATCGCACATATGGCCGTCTATAAATTGGGGGCGATTGCGCTTACGGTCTCACACCTTTATGGTCCGGATGCCGTCGTTCATATCATTAATGATTCAGGAACTCGGGTTTTCATTTCTCAGTCAGAATACTGGTCAAGACTGCGCGACCACTGCCGCGACCGCCCATCCCTTCAGCTTCGCATTGTGAACGGGCCGTGTGCACCTGGCGAGATTGAATTCAATGCTTGTCTTGAAGTATCACGAGAAGGTTTTGAACCGGTGATTTCCGACACCGAGGAACCAGCCATTCTGATGTACACCTCAGGCTCAACCGGTAAACCAAAAGGAATGGTCCATTCACATCGACTGTTGCATGCGTTTCAGCCAAGTCTTACTCTGGTCTACAACCTGGAACTCAATTATCCGAACGGTGTGTTTTGGACGCCTTCTGACTGGGCTTGGGTCGGAGGGCTATTTGATGTGGTGCTGCCAGCCTGGCAACATGGCCAGACTGTTGTTTCCTGCAATCATCGTTTTTCAGCCGATTGGGCGTTTGAGTTCATGGAAAGACACAGGATTACCCATTCGTTTCTGACGCCAACCGCACTCAAGCGGCTCGCAGAAGTCAAAAATCCGCGCGACAGATGGTCTCTGGGCATGCGTGTTGTCTGCACCGGCGGTGAGAGTCTTCCAGGAGAAGTTTTGCGTTGGGCAGAGGAGGAATTTGGTGTCGTATGTAATGAGTTTTACGGTATGACTGAATTCAGCGATTCCATAGGCTGTTGCAAGCGGCTTTTCCCAATCGTACCCGGATCAATGGGTCGAGTCTTTCCTGGACACACAGTTGCCATCATTGATGAAAACGGTGTTGAGCAACCAGATGAAACCATTGGCGAAGTGGCTGCGTGGGGACCAGATGAGCCCTGCCTTTTCCTGGGTTACTGGGGAGAGAAAGGAGTGCCGAATCACATGTATGTTGGCAACTGGCTAAGATCAGGTGACCTCGCCGTGCGCGATAAGGAAGGCTATTTCTGGTATAAAGGTCGCACTGATGACCTGATCAAGAGCGGTGGCTATCGAATCGGATCCAATGAGGTTGAAGAAGCCCTGCTTTGTCACCCTGACGTAGCAGAAGCCGCAGTCGTAGGCAAACCAGATTTCGAGCGCGGTGCGATAGTCGTTGCATTCATCCGTGTTCGAGAAGGCGTCGCCAAAGATGAGCAAACCCGTAAAGAATTACAGCAATTTGTCAAAAATCGACTCGCGTTTTTCAAACACCCAAGAATCGTCGAGTTTGTTGATGAGTTTCCAATGACCAGCACCGGCAAAATCAGACGCGGTGAACTTCGAAAACTGGTCATGCAAAACGAAGACGGAAATCATGAACGTTCGATTGAGTGATACCGGGTTTACGCTGTTCATTTTGCAGCGTATCAGCGGCGCGTTGCTGGCGCTATTGCTATTTGCTCACTTGGTCACAATCATATTCGCAGTTCAGGGTGGATTGAGTGTGGCGGAAATTGTCGATCGTGTGCGCGGCAACCTCTTTTGGGTTTCATTCTATGGCGTCTTTGCACTGACTGCAGTGGTTCACGCCATGATCGGGTTAAGAAAAATTCTCGTCGAATGGACACCAGTTAACCGACGGGTGGTTGATGTGATCGTATTGCTGTACGTCATTGGCGCTTTATGGCTTGGATATGAGGCAATCGAGGCAATCTGGTGAAAGATCAAACTAAATCGCGATCTCATCCGGGCTATCTGGCATTCATTCTGCATCGGATTTCAGGGCTCTGCCTTGCACTATTCCTGCCCGTACACCTATATGTGATCTCTCTGCTGTTGGATGATCCGCAGCGCTTTGACGCGTTTCTGGATTGGACCTCAGCGCCACTGGTTAAATTATCAGAAACCCTGCTCATTGTGCTGGCTGCAGCCCATCTTGCCGGTGGTATTAGGATTCTGGCTATCGAGTGGTTTGCCGTGCCCTACAATCATGCCAGACTGGTTTCGGCAGTTGTGACCTTTTCAATCGCGGTCGGTGTGTTTTTTCTCATCGCTGCTTAGTACGAATGATGAAATTCGGACAGATCACAATTCAGGAACTTCAGACCGAAGTCTTGGTATTAGGCTCAGGTGGTGCTGGACTTCTCGCAGCAATTCATGCCCATGATGGCAATCCAATTGACCGAACCATGGTCGTTACCAAGGGACTGTTGGGCAAATCTGGTTGCACTCGCATGGTACAGGGAGGCTACAACGTCGCGTTAAGCCAAGGCGATTCCATTGAGGCTCATTTTCGTGATACCATCGAAGGCGGCAAGTGGATCAACGATCAGGAACTCGCCTGGACACTGGTTTCAAAGGCGCCGGAACGAGTGCGAGAATTGGAAAATCGTCACGGCTGTTTCTTTGACCGTAATCCCGACGGTTCAATCCACCAGAAAGCTTTTGCTGGACAAACCTTTGACCGAACCGTTCACAAGGGCGACCTGACTGGTATTGAAATCATGAACCGTCTGGCGGAACAGATACGCGCAAGGCCAATCGACATTCTGGAAGAACATAGGGCGATTGATTTGATTCCAACGGCTGACCGACAACGTATTGCGGCAGTATTGCTGCTTGACATTCAAAGCGGCACATTCAAGTTGGTTCAGTGTCAGGCTGTCATTATTGCCACGGGCGCTGGACCGACGATGTACAAGTTTCACACTCCGTCCGCAGACAAGTCCTGTGATGGACTTGCTATTGCATTGCGAGCCAGATTGTCTCTGCGAGATATGGAAATGATTCAGTTTCACCCGACAGGGCTATTGGCCGGAACCGACACCCGAATCACCGGAACGATCATAGAAGAGGGTCTGCGTGGAGCAGGTGGACACTTAATCGACAACTCTGGACGTCGCTTCATGCTTGATTACGATCGGCGCGCTGAACGCGCCACTCGCGATGTCGTCAGTCGCGCCATGTTTGAACAGATGCGAAATGGTGTAACCGGTCCGAATGGCGGTGTTTTCATCTCAATGGCGCATCTGGATTCTGATTCGGTAAAACGTCAGTTCAAAGGGATGATCAAGCGCTGTGCTGACATCGGACTAGATCTTGTGTCAAGCCCGGTTGAGGTTACACCAACCGCTCACTACGTTATGGGTGGCATTCAAATCAACACCGATTGCTCAACCTCTCTCATGGGTGTGTTCGCAGCGGGCGAAGATACCGGTGGGGTTCATGGTTCCAATCGCTTGGGCGGAAACGGTGTTGGCAACGCCACTGTGTTTGGCGGCATAGCGGGCGATACGGTTGCGTCCTGGATTATGGCGAACGGAGAATTTGCGGAACCGGACACTACTTTGATCCAAGCCACTTTGGAACAGGTCTTATCACCATTTGATCATCCATCAGGTGATCTAAACGAAGTACGTGAAGCACTGTATGAAATCATGTGGGAGCACGCCGGTATTCTACGTTCGACCAACAGCCTTGATCAGGCTGAAACTGAGCTTATTAGCCTCTCCGGAAAACTTGAGGAAACTGGACTCGAATCGCACTCTCGTGAATTCAATATGAGCTGGCATGACCATCTCAACCTGAGAAATCAAATACTGGTCAGCCAGGCTATTGTCACCGCAGCAAAATCAAGAACCGATTCGCGCGGTGCCCATTATCTGGTCGACAATCCTCATACTGAACCTTTGAAAGAGTCTCGCTATACGCGGGTTACAATGGGAGAGACTAAAATAAAAGCTGAAACTGTCGCGGTCAAATTCACCCGATTGCAACCCTGATTGTCAGGCAGATTAAAGCTCTATACGAGAACCAACCCTTGATTACAGAAACCGTTATCCAGGAAGCCGCCGGTGAAATAACTCGGCGAGCCGCCATCAGGATTCCTGAAGACTACCGCTCCGGAATCCGCGATATTCGCAGCAGCGAACAAGGTCAACTCAGCTGTTTCGTACTGGACACAATGATGGACAACTGGGACGCAGCTGTCGCAGACCAGCGCCCCATGTGTGCCGATACCGGATTGCCACGCTACTATGTCAAATTTGGCAATGAAGCATCCATTCAGGGTGGCTTTGTTGCACTGGAACGTGCTCTTCGCCGAGCGACAGCCGATGCGACTGCAAAAATTCCGCTTCGGCCCAATCGCGTACACCCGCTTACCCGCGAAGATCACAACAATAACGTCGGTGCGCGAGCTCCTGAAATCGAGTATTCAGTTGAACCTGATGCCGACTGGCTGGATATTACAACTGTGCACAAGGGAGGTCTCTTTGGCACTGACTATCGCATGCTATTTCCCGGCGATGGCTGGGATGGCATCAAGAAGATGTTTCTCGACACAATGATCCAATTTGGCCGCCGCGGTCTGGCCTGCCAGCCGGCTATTGTCGGTGTCGGTATTGGCGGCAGCAAAGACACCTGTATGGTCCTGGGAAAACAGGCTGCCTGTCTCAGGGTAGTGGGCGACCGACACCCCGACTCTGAAATTGCCAAGCTGGAAGACGAGTTGAAGGAACTTGGCAATCAGATTGGCATGGGACCCATGGGATTTGTTGGAAGTTCCATGGTCGTGGACTGCCACATTGAAGTTGCACACACGCATACCGGAGGAATGCCGGTTAGTATTCACAGTTTTTGTCTGTCTTCGCGGCGTGCGGTAGTGCGCATTTTTGCGGACGGTTCGTCAGAATACCGTACTGATCCGAATTGGTTCACTCCATATCACAGAAGAGAAGAAGTCGAATGACAAATGCAGGATACAACACCGTCGAACTTCGCGGTCCTGCAGAAGCGGCAGAACTTGAAAAACTGAATATCGGTGATGTTATCTATATCAACGGCATGATCTACACGGGTCGCGAAGGTGTCTACCGCAAAATACTGGACGAGGGCAACAGTCCACCGACTGATTTTTCTACAATATCCAACATCAATTTTCACTGCTCGCCAGCGGCTTCGATCGAGTCAGATGGGTCTTATACTGTTGGAGCAGTTACCGCAACGGCCAGCTTTCGCTTTTCAAAATGGATGGAGCGATGGTTTTCACTGACGAACTGCAAAGTAGTTGTCGGCAAGGGCGGCATGCCGCAGTCCGACTATCAGCAGTACTTCGTACCCAATGGTGCTGTTTACCTCACAACTGTCGGCTATGGAACTGGCGCTCTTTTGGGCCGCGGCATCAAAAAGGTCCAGCAGGTTTACTGGCTCAAGGAACTTGGCATCGCCCAAGCCATCTGGGTTTTGGAAGTGGAAAAATTTGGACCTTTTCTGGTTGAATCAGATCTTCGCGGCAACAGTCTGTTCGAACAGTCGAAGCGTGAAATCGACAAGAACATTAAAGGGCTGTACGCTGGATTGAAACAGCCGGCACTTCGAAGATATGGGGAAACCACTCACCGCACTGACGAAGTCATCTAGCCGCTGATCCACCAACAGAAAGCTCCTTCCAGAACCCCCTCGGTCTAGCATTGGCGCTTCCAGAGTCGTCCGTAACAAATTCACCACAGTCTATTCGATTGCATCCCTGCAGCACCTGAATCGATTTCAGGGCCTGTTTCTCTCGTTTCAAATTGCTTGATGAAAGCATTTGTACCGATGCTTTACCCAAAATATTCTCATTCAATTCATATTTCAATTGACAAAGTAATATTGCATTTTGTTTTCTAATAATTTTTATTATTTAGTATATATTTATTATTATTTATAATATTCATAGTATATTTAGTTCACATTGACACACTTTATTTGCTATTATGTTTTCTCTAATGCTACAGAATTTAACTGAGGTGTAGTGATGAAGTTTTTGACGCAGCATCTTGATGAAGCAGATGAAACATACTTTCAGCATATGCGCTTTGCGCTGTCTTTCGCAGGCCACATGCTAATCGGTGCCATCGCCTGCACGATTCACGCAGTTGCTCCTTTTTTGTTTATGTCAACTGGCAGTCAGCGCATCAAGTTCCTCCATGAGCGCATGGTTGTCACGCGAAGGGAACTCAAACACACCGCCCCAACAGGTACTGCGTTAAATGTACCAGGCAACACTATTGAAAGTGCTGCTGCGAGAGGGGCAGACTAAACTTTGAAGGGCACGATAGACATCTTTCTATTGCTCAAAATATCGCCTGAGGCCTTCCCCCGCTTCAGGCGATTTGCCCACTTTTTTTGATCTAGATTTCTGCTGTCTATACCAGGCAGACGGCTAGTAAGCCATCCTCGAAGTGATTCAATCAGTCACTCAAAACCAATAAATTCGCTTCTCTCACCTCAACGAAAGTCTCGTTGTAACATGCGCCTCGTTCAATGTCCGCTCGGATATCAGTGGGTATCAGCGAATTCACCGTCAGTCCCGTATCGCTCGTATTGAGCCAGGTTCCTTTTGGTGAGTAAAGGACACCCGGGCGGGTCGCATCGGTGACGAGAAGTTCCAGAGAAACTTTACCGCGCTGATTCCAGACGGTCACCAGGTCACCCGATTGCAAACCGCGCTCAGCCGCATCAACCGGATTCATTTCCACTACTTCGTACTGCTGCGATTCGGCGCAACCACCAAAGGTCGCATTGGTTCGTTTCGAAGAAGAAGGGGATATCAGAGTTAACGGAAGTTCTTTCTCGACACGGCGATAGCGTGGCACCCCGAATCCATACTGATTTTCCAGATTCTGTGAGTAGAGTTCAATTTTCCCGGATGGAGTAGCGGGCACAATGTTCTTGCATAGAATATTGGCTTCGCCATTAACAGAGTTGAATTCAATTGCGTCATCTAACGGTATTTCACTTGGCATGTAACCCTTTAGACGAACATCGGTTCCATCGATGGCATCATCCATCAGTTCTTTGTCCGACGCTCGGAACATAGTCTCGTCAAATCCGAACCTTGCAGCTAATCGACGAAATATTTCAGTATTGGGCAGTGATTCTCCAACACAGGAGATGGCAGGCGCTGCACGCTGAACGTAATGCTGACCATAAGAGCCATAAACATCGTCGTATTCGAAGTGACTCGCAGCGGGCAGAATAACATCTGCAAACCTCATGCTGTCGGTCATCACAATATCGCTGCCGACAATGAACAAATCTTCACGATTTAGTGCTTCAATCATCTTGACCTGGTTAGGATGTGTTGCAACCGGATTATGGTTGTATATCAGCATAGCCTTGATTGGCGGGTCCAGTTGATCATCCAACAGGAGTTCTGGAATATCAACGATATTGAAGGTACGGGTACCGTTTGGAATCAGGTCGGGTCGCTGCAGACGATCCGCGGTTTTGGGGACAACCCAACCCGGCTTGGCAATGACCCCTGCTCCCAGTCTTCCATGATTACCCGTCAGGACCTGAAGTGCCATGGCTGCGCGCAGTCCCGAACCACCGCTGTGTCCGCGCTCAATTCCATTGCCAATCGAAACTGCAACGGTTTGGGCATTTACGTAGTATTCAACAAATTGATTAAATTCAAATTCAGTCAGTCCACAGATTGATTCAACATCTGCAACACCGTATTGACGGGCCTGCGTCATGTATTCGTCAAATCCGTGAGCCCACTTCTCGACAAAAGAAATGTCGATTGCACCGCGTCGTTCCAGTTCAGCGGCAACGGCCATTGCCAGAACAACATCCGTGCCAGGCTGAATCTGTAGATGCAGATGACTCTGCTCAGCAATTCGAATTCGTTTGGGATCTATACAAATGACCTTGGCACCTTTCTCACGAGCGGTCTTGGCAACGTTTGCGAAATGCAGATTCGATACAGTGACATTGTTTCCCCAGATTACGATCAGGTCTGAATGGACGGCCTGTTCCGGCGGCATACCGGGTACTGTACCGAACAGACTTGCGTATGCAGTGCCACGCACTGCTCCACACAATGGTCCTCGGTCCAAGAGTGTTGCACCAAGCTTGTAGAAAAACCGACGATCCATTGAACCGCCGGCGAGTTCACCGTGAGGTCCGGCGTAGTTGAACGGCAGAACTGATTGTGGTCCAAATCGATCAATCGCCTTTGTAAACCCTTCATAGACCAAGTCCAGGGCTTCGTTCCACGAAACAGGTGTAAACTCCCCAGCACCACGCTGGCCAATTCGCTTGAGTGGCTTCGTAAGCCGACGCTCACCATGTACCATTTCCGGATAGCTACGAGACACCTTGGTACAGATTGAACCATTGGAATAGGGATTGGTCCGAGATCCTCGGACTGCTACCAGTCGATCGTCGCTAACGATGGCTGTCAGACTACAGGTGTCTGGACAGTCTAGTGGACAAACGCTAGGCAGGTGTTCTGTGTTTTGTTCAGTGCTGATTGAATCCATTTCGTCTTTTTATGTGGCAAAGGTTGACAGGGCTACAGATAAATCTGTCTAACTGATATGTTACTGCTTTTCACTGGTCGCAGTAATTGAACTATCAAATTGTCGGTGGACTGAGAAAATTACGATTCGATCGAAAATTTTGGTGAGTTGATTAGTTTGAAGGATTTAGGTATTTGAGACGATCGGCACCAGTTGGGTGAGTGGAAAACCAACTACTGCCTTCATTTTCAACGCACTCCATAACCTGGCTGGTAGATGTTTGTTTGCAATAATGTAGTGTCAACTTCGTCAGTGCATTTGAAAAATGGACCGGATCAATACCGCTATCCAGCAAAATCTCGACACCCAACAAGTCTGCTTCTTTTTCCATGTCTCTGCTGAGATCAAATGCCCACAGTTCAATAGCAATGGCCGACCCCTCTTCAATCAACGTTTCGCTTGCACCAAACAAAATTGAAGCAAAAACCGTCAATCCAAGTACCTCTACAATTTGGTGTAAGGAATGACGCTCTTTGACATGGGCAATCTCATGTGCAATAACTGAAAGTATCTCCAGATCGTCCTCAAGCAGTTTCACCAAGTCATCAGTAACCACTATGGGACCGCCGGGAAATGCCAGTGCATTCGCTCCAAATAGCCTTGAATTGTGAAAGTTGATTTCGACAGTACCTGGCAGTTCACTGACTTCCAACAGTTCACCGGCCTTTGCTTGTAATCTTTCAATTTGACTGTTGGGTAGCTCGGTAGGCTCAAGAGCGACAGCAAGCACGCTTTCGTAGGCGCTCTCGCCCATTTTCCTTTCCCAGGAATCCGGAATGATTGAAACAGCAATTGGGACGAATGTGGAAAGGAGTATGCGATACCCAATAGCGGCAACAATCAAAACGGCTGCAAGAACAACGGCTCTTTTGAAAGTGAAGTGCTCCAGCCAGGAGATGGCATTATCAAACCTGCTTGATGCCCGAGTAAATTCTTCTGCTCCCAGCTGACCGTTTAGAACAAAAAGTGATCCGTCTTCGAAGTGAATATTTTGTTTGTTCTGAATACTTTCGATCGTCATATTCTCTTTGAGAACGTCACTGCCGATTTTGACTTGTGCTGTTTTCCCTGTCAGTATGATCTCCGCCTCTAAAGACTTTGACGACAGTCTTTCAAAGTACTCACCGGTGTGGATCATTTATATGACCACCTCAATTCCTTCAAATTCTGCAAACTCTTCGCCAAATGCGGATTTAACCGAGACCTCATCATCAATAAACTGATCCATATCCCTCAGAACTCTGTACTCTGTACATTTCGATAAATACCGATATTTCCTTACCTGCGCCCATGGAAGAAGCAGTCCTAAAGAGAAAACGACTGCAACCAGATTCGTCAAGCTGATCCAGATAAATCTGATGGGATTGATTGTTGAATTAAATGCAACGACATCTGACAGTACCAGATTACTGACCATAATATTTCTGCAAAGAACTCGGTAGATATATGCCATTGAAAACACAATTGCCGCGGGCACCACGATGATTAATCCCGTAATTAATATTTCCTGTACTTCGAATTCCGGCAGTTGGGCAGCTCGCAGAAACAGCATTGAAAGTCCACTGTACACAACTGCGATAATCACAGTCGGGAAGATTCCACCAACCAGGAAAGCCCAATAGAAACTACCAGTAGTCAGTTCTGCACTGAACCGGGTTGTCCCATAGGTGTACTGTTTGGCAATGTATCTGTAGTAGTATTTTGAAAATAAAGGTGTAAGTAGTCCCAGTGTCAGAGCTCCAAGAAATGGGGCAAGAATGAAAAACCAAAAAGATTTCCAGTAGGTCCCCTGCCAGTTGAAACGGAGATTCCGATACGATGTCATTCTCCCAGAAAATCGCATTGAATTGTTCAATAGCCACGGCGTCAAGAAAAGCATGACAACCAGAAGTGGGATCGCCACAAATGGTATGTAGCTTGTTGCGGCCCAAATTAACAATATGACGAACGAGATGATTCGTCCGATCAGCAGTTGCTTGCCGGTTGCGTGATATCCCAGGCTATATCCAGCTATTCTCGTGTTGTTATTGAAGTAGGTAACACGCCGAACCTTAGCCCAGGCACTGTAAATTCCGAGCGTTGCAAGTGATAGCAAGACATTGACAATCCAGATTCCGAAATACTCTGTGGCACGCCCTGAAAATTGGATGGAACGAAATTCTCCTTGGTTGGATTCACTGTTCATAATTCATAAGATAAATTGAAGAAATGAAAGCCAATAGATCCGAACATATGGTGCTTCCAGAATTATGACATCTGAGTCAGTAAACTCTTGCAATATTGATGGAAGATTGATTTCAGTACTTTCTGAAATGAGTCGGATGGCGGAGAGGGTGGGATTCGAACCCACGTGGGACTTGCGCCCCCAACGGATTTCGAGTCCGCGCCGTTATGTCCACTTCGGTACCTCTCCAACGATTTAGGAGACAGGGTCACATTGTAACCAAATTGAATAATCAATGAGTATGGTCGGCCCGTCATAATCATAAGTAAAATTCAAATACTACATTAGTCACAACAACATTCGCAACGAAAATTTCTATCCGCCCGACTCATGAGATTTCTCCACAAGAATTTCACTTCAAATTTAATGTTGTTGAATGCAGCGCTTTTTACTCTACCATGTACGGTTTCTCCTGTTCGAAATTAGCTAACCTGTGCGATTCACCGGACATTTCACTACTCTTGGTGGTCATTTTTTTAACGATGTCCTACCAAGACGCCACGAGTGAGAATCGTCGAGTGTAGAAAGGATCAGTCTATA
This sequence comes from Arenicellales bacterium, assembly GCA_965220665.1. Taxonomy (GTDB): domain Bacteria; phylum Pseudomonadota; class Gammaproteobacteria; order Arenicellales; family JAJDZL01; genus JAJDZL01. The sequence goes on along the minus strand of CBDCQQ010000005.1, from coordinate 1,514,206 downwards.
ATTGAGAAAGTCCCACAACACCGGAGAGATGGGAAACTTGTAGAGTATCAAAGTATTGGGTGTTGTAGGGTAATCTGCATGGACGCATCACACCGACAGTTAAGTTTTTTTAACATGAGCACTTTGTCGCGTATGGATGGCAAATCCGAAAGCCAGCACCTGAGAAAGTCTCAATGTACCTTTCGCCATCGTAGGATGCAGATGCCTCATGCCTAGCGAAATCCGTACAGACCAGAACTATAGGCAGCCCATTAGCAAGCGCGGGATTGTCCAAGAGCCAATCAACGACTGCTACGGCAAGGGATATAGCCAGATCTTCGGCTTCGCTGGTCCCAGGTGAGTGCCAACCCCTCTAAAGGGTGATAAACGAAGACAAGGAGAAGTTGTTCGATCGTGGTCTCTTCGGCATGTCCAACAACGAAATGATGGAGACGGACGCGCATTTGCGAATGCTACTCTTCCGCGCTTGGGAGAGCGACGAGCAATCCGGTTGGAATCTGCACTCTTTGCGCAATTGTTCAACAGGCGTTTTTATCGGCGGACAACTCCCATCTGTCACCAATTGGCGACCGTTATGTGATATCAATGAGTTTTGCGTGACCAATGTCAGTTTGGAGATGCAGACCAACTGTTTTTCCTACCACTTAAATCTTATGGTGCTATCGATCACCAATTGCACAACATTCGCTAACGAGTTTCAAGTCCATTTCCCGAAACATCCCGATGCCGAGTCAAGACACGTGACGAATAACCAGTTCTGAGGCATAGTCCCGGGAGAACACCAATATGCCAAACGCACTTCTAATTTATCCGGAACACCCGCCGACCTATTGGGGAATGACGACGACACTTGAAATTATCGGCAAAAAAGCAATGTTTCCGCCCCTCGGCCTGCTCACTATAGCTGCTATGTTCCCACCGGATTACGACCTTCGCCTCGTCGATTTGAACGTGACTGCTTTGCGAGATGAAGATCTCATCTGGGCGGATATCGCATTTACATCCACTATGATTGTACAGCGAGTGTCCCTGCAGCTCGTCATTAACCGGTGCAATCAAGCTGGCGTTCCGGTAGTCGCAGGCGGGCCCCACCCAACCACGTTTCACGGTGAAATCGAAGGTGTGGACCACTTTGTTCTGGATGAGGTTGAGGAGACCTTTCCCCAATTTTTTCAGGACTTGGCACAAGGTACGGCCAAGGCGATGTACCGAGAACTGCGAAAGCCGGATATCACCCAGACGCCGTTACCGCGTTTCGACTTGATCGACATGAAAGACTACCACACGCTTGGATTGCAGTTTTCCCGAGGATGTCCGTTCGACTGCGAATTCTGCGACATCACGAAGCTATATGGCCGAGTGGCTCGGACCAAGACACCAGCGCAGATGGTTGAAGAATTTGAACTTATTTACAAGTTGGGTTGGCGAGGTCAGGTGTTTCTGGTCGATGACAACTTCATTGGCAACAAGCGGGACGCGATGAAACTCCTACCAGTGCTCAGTGAATGGCAAAGGGATCATGGTTACCCCTTCTCGCTTAGTACAGAAGCGAGCGCAAATCTCGCACGCTTGGACGCGTTAATGGATGCAATGGTTGAGGCCGGTTTCAACACTGTGTTCATTGGAATCGAAACTCCCAACCCCAAAGCACTGATCAAGACAAAGAAACCACAGAACATCAGCAAGCGGGATGAAAATTTCCTTTTCAATGCGGTTCGCAGGATCCAGCAAAAGGGAATGCAGGTTCAGGGTGGTTTCATCTTGGGACTGGATAGCGATGAAGAGGACGTGTTCGATGCCCAGATCAATTTCATTCAGGAAACCGGTATCCCCGTAGCGGCGATTTATCTATTGACCGCACTGAAAGGAACGGACATGTATCACCGCTTAAAGGCAGAGAACCGTCTTCTGGAGGTCTCAATAGGAACCAGCACCATGACGCTGAATTTCATCCCTGAGATGGACCCGGACACGTTGATCGAAGGCTACCTGCGAGTCATAACGACGCTCTACGACCCAACCCTAGAGAATTATTTCCAACGCTGCCTGACATTAATCGAGTACCTCAAGCGAGTACCCCATTTATCGAAGTCGAAGACCAAAACAGCAGTCTATATGGACATTATGGGTTTGCGCAGTGTCCTTTCAGAAGAGCAGGTGCCGATCTATCTCCGGTTCATCGCTGAAGTTTCCAAACACCACCCCCGGATGCTACCCAAGGCAATCGATTTGGCCGCTCAGGGGTATCACTTCGAAAAATTTACTCGTCAACAGGTTGCGATTCATGACTTTAAACAAGCGTTGAAAGTTGAACTATCGCAGTTCGAAGAAGCTCTGTATCGAGATCAGCATAAAATTCTGGACCGCAAGCAGGAGATGTTTACACGTATCGAAGCGCATTACGAACTATTGCCAAATGAGTTTCGCTACACCGGCGACGGTATCGATGATGCTCTAGAGGTTTGTCGCAACGCTGTGGCCGAAAGGCTGGAACGGGTCAATCAAACGGTAAACTAGTAGATATCTATAGGGTCAAACCCGACGATGTCAGAGGTCCTTATTCTGGGCGATATTCTTTTTCCACCATGTTGGCGGAAATTCACAACCCGGTTCCGCGCGCACGCGAAACCATCACTCATACACCGCCAACGGTGTCTCCTATCGCCTTTCGGGTGATTTTTCTATCTAGAGCGACTGATTTCGTCGGTCGCTATGTACTACGTGACCTTTTGCGGCACAACTCCAAACCACCCCGTTTAGATAGAGGAAACTCGAGTTCAAATTAAGTTCATTTCGCAATAAGGTGCGAATGCCTCGTTCACGTCCTCCGGCGTGAGACCGTAATCCTCCAACCTGTACTCGTGCCGCGGTTCTTGTTTGCGTTGCTCCTCCTGAAGTGTGAGCCACTGCTGCATTTTGTCAACGACAGGCGGCTCAAGGGGCCAACCGAATTGTGCGTAGATGTCACCAACGACCGCCATTGGGTCGTCGATCAGATCGGTATAGCGAACGTCAATCCAGCGCTCTTCTAGCGCAGGATTGGAGGTGCGAAACCGCATAGCATCGTTGAGCATACCGCTCATGAACTCCAACTGCTCAGCGCCGGTTTCGAGCGGCGGCCTCGGCTCTGTGGAAAAGCCGCGAATTCTTTCCGCAATGCTGTTCCAAGACGCCATGACCTGTACGGGATCGCGATGGGTCTGGATGAAGACAGCATCGGGATAGGCTTCGAGCAGCGCCTCCAGTTCCCTGAGGTGGAAAGGCATCTTGAGCAGCCAGTATCGCTGCCCTTTCGGCTCCCGCTGCCGGTGCTGCCAGGCGAAGTTCTGCATGACGTACCGATGATGTGCATAAACCTCGCGGGACCCGGCCGCGGCCAGCCAGCGAGCATACGCCGGCACGTAGTGCGCGACGGTGAAGGCCCAAGTCCTGAAGGCGAGCCAAAGGAGCATGAAGTCCTCCTCCGGCTCACTCATATCGACGCGGTGTAGCCCAGCAAGTGCGTCGATTGCCCCGCTTGCAGTCAACACTTCTTCCGCATAGACCCGGCGGGGATCATTTTCTGTCCACGCGACGGTGGCGTATTCGCCCGTGGACAAGACCGGTTCAGTCAACTCGTAGCGGCGTAATGCCCAAAACTGCGGATCACGCGACAGAATGCGATGTAGAAAAGTGGTGCCGGTCCTATTGATGCCAGCGACAAAGACAGGTCGCTCGATCACTTGGCGTTCGATTTCGGGGTGTTGCCCGCGCTCCCACGCGAGCATTGCGTTGTTGCGGAGAGCGCGGGTCAACCCATAGATGACGTGACTAATCGACGTCCTCCGCAGCCCGGCCTCCGGCGATTTCAGCGCTTCGATCAATTGCTTGAGACCCTCCAGTTTCCATGCAGGATAGGTCTCTTCGAAGGGGACATCCATGCGCCGGGCATACGTCTCGGCCTGAGTGACCAAAGCGTCGAAGTCCAAACGACTTTCCGGAACGGAATAGGGCCATTTATGCTCATTACGTCTGAGCCAGTCATATGAGCGCGCGTGCCGGATCAGCAATGCCGGCCACTTGATTGGACGCGGGCAGTCCTCCCGAATGGCACGATCGCTGATCGGCAGCGTACGGCGGTTGTTGTCCTCGCTGAACCAGTAGGGCGCAAAGTGGTCGAATAGCACCCACTGCCCGTGTAGTGGAGATTCCTCACCGACCGCCTGACACGAGCGCCTGAAGGATTGATAGGAGACTTCCTTCCAGTAGAAGCCGAACTCCGCTACTTCCAGATCCTCATACGGCGGCTCTGGATCACAACAGTGATAGACGGTGAATTGCCGGTCGGGGTTAAAGGAAATCGCCGTGCATACTTCGACGACTGTATCCACCGATTCAGTCTGACTTTGTATGGAAAAGCCTCGCGGTACCATCTCCAGCTGAGTGGCTGCAGCAAATAGCCGGGTCAGAAAGTCGTTTGCGTGCGTATACCCTGTGCTGGGTAACCCCATTAGCGGCAGGCGAAAGATTGCGGCCGGCGCGCCGGCCGCTTGTGCAAACAATACGCCTTGTTCGGCCACCAGCTTGCTCCACGGATACCCGACGGCACCGAGGGGAAACATCTTCTTCATGTCGGTAATGTCGGGGGACATCTGTTCGTCGATCCGGCTCTGACTGTATTCCCGCGCAAAGTTGCAATAATACGCGGGGAAAATTCCCATGGTGGACACGTAAAACAGGTGCTTGTAGCGAGTGCGCAAGCACAACTCGAGCACAGGACGAAGACCGAGAGCATTCACTTCGCGCAAATCGGCATAGGACAGGATGAGTCCGATGTTGGCAGCTAGGTGATAAACCGCGTCGATGCAATCACACAGATCGCTGAACTCGGATTTGATGAGTCCGAAGCGTTCCTCGCGATTGTCACCGATCACCACTTTGATCCGCGGTGCGAAATCCTCCTCCCAGATTTCCGTCTCCTCCATCACAGCACGCAGCCGCTGGAACCCATGCTGAACGCTGTCGGCGCGCACCAAGCAGTGCACGACCAGCTGGTCGTTCTGTCGCAGGAGCTCGCGTAGAAAGAAACGCCCGACGAAGCCGGTAGCACCGGTCAGCAGGACCTGACGAAACTCGCTCGGCAGAACAGGAGCGGCAGGTGTTTCCTGTGACACCGCCGCATGGACGACGCGTCGCAACTCGGCCACGTCTCTCTGGCACTGCTGTGGCAACTGACCGATGAGAGGCGGCACCTGCCGGTCAGCGACTTGTGGTTTGGCCATGCTGTCTAATCTTGGTCTTGGCAACGTCGACACGGAATCAACTCTCCTGAAGCAAAACAGCACTACCGGACGAGGAGGCTGTCTCAACAGTCACCTGCGAACCGGACTCCGGTGGGAAATGATCCTCGGGTGGGCTAGCAAATACCGAGGGTTTGCGGCGAACGCGGCACTGCGCCACCAAGGGCGCATCTGCGATTGTGTCGCCTTCTTTCTCAGCCTCGGCTTCTTCATCCGTATTCGTTCCGAATACGATGGCGTGCGCCAGCGTCTGGCAAGATGCCGTAGTCATCAGCTCCAGCGCGCTCGCCTGAAAGTTGAACTCGCTCTGTATGAACGCACCCAGCTCGGCGACTGAGATGGAATTCAAGCCGAAACTTGATAGGGGCTCTTCCAGTCCACCCTCTTCGTGGCCACAGAGATCAGCGACCTTGGCGGCGATCTGCGCCATAACGCTATCGATCGTCAAGCGATCATGGGCACCGGTCTCGAAGGAATCCTGATTGCTCATCAGGCGCCCGGTGCGCATGTAGTCGGTGGAATCAACCTTCCAGAGCACGCGCTTGAAGAGAGCGGTGATCAGGTGGTCTCCGTCGCGCATGGTGCGTAGTGCGTAGTCTAGATTAGCGATGGCAAAATAACTGCTTACAGGCGGCATGCCAGCAGCTCTCATCAAGCGCAACACGCCGAGATTGCGTGCTGCCATTCCGGCGTCGGCTACCGCAGCCAAGTTGTACGACAAGGCGGGCAACCCTTGGCTGCGACGACAGGCAGCGAGACCGTCCATGAAGGCATTCGCGGCGCTGTAGTTGATCTGCCCCGGGTTGCCGAACGCAGACGAAAGGGACGACATCAGGACGAAATGATCGAGTGCGAGGCCGGCGGTGGCATTGTGTAGATGGAGAGCACCGTGGGCTTTGGGCGCGAATACTCTACCAATGGATTCCGCTGTCATATCCTCCAACAGACAATCATCCAACGTACCAGCGAGGTGGAACACACCCTTGAGCGGTTTCTTCACGTTGTCGACGCAGCGACGCACATCCGCTTCGTCTGCGACGTCGCCTTGGACGAGATCTATTTCGATACCTTCTCCAATGGTGGCAAGCGTAGTCGACCGTTGCAGCCAATGCTTGCTGCGGCGACGTGCGGGGTCCCGGTCCATCAGAGTGAGATGGCGGGCACCTGCAGTCACCAGATAGGGTAAGAGCCGCTGGCCGAAGCCGCCCAAGCCCCCAGTCACGAGATAGGTCGCATTTGGGTCCAGAAACGGCTGCCGATCGTCGATCGGGAAGTCAGGATCGGTGGACACCTGCGGCGCGTTAAGCACTAGTTTCCCCTGGTGCTGTCCGGATGCCATCAGGCGGAGTGCCTTCGCGTAGTCTCGGTAGGGGAAGACGGTAACCGGCAATGGTGGAACTATGCCACGATCGAGCAGGTCCAGACAGGCCTCGGAGAGTTCACGCGAGAGAAACGGATCGTCAACCATCAGGCGGTCGAGATCGAGGGCCGCGAAGCGCAGATTCTTGCGGAAGACGCGCAGTCCCAAAGTGCTGTCAGCGTAGATGTCGACCTTACCGATTTCGCAGTGCCAGCCGCCTGCCCGCAGGGACTCAAGGCAGAGCGGAACATGACGACCGGCGAGCGAATTCAGCACGACATCGACACCCTCTCCGCTGGTCGCCTTCATCAGTCCCCCGTACCACTCCTCACTGTGGGAATCGAACACCGCCCGTACCCCCAACGCGAGCAGCCGGTCTCGTTTGGCCTCGCTGCCTGCTGTTGCATAGATTTCCGCACCCACATCTTTAGCGAGTGCGATGGATGCCTGACCGATGCCGCCCATGGCCGAGTGAATGAGGACTCGCTGCCCCTTGCGCAACCGGGCCAGGTGGATCAAGGCGTAGTAAGCGGTAACATAGACTGAGAGCGACGATGCAGCCTCCTCCATGCTGAGTCCGGCGGGCTTGGCGAAGACGCGGTGCTGGCCGACCACCGCGCGATTGCCGATGCACCCGCCGTCGACGAAAATCACCTCGTCGCCAGGCTCGAGCGCCTCCACCGCTATGCCAGCGCGGCGCACCACGCCACTCGCTTCCATGCCGACTTCGCGGCCGAGCGCGGATCGCTCATAGGCTAAAGCGGGCAGTAGCCCCAGCGTCACCATAACATCGCGGAAGTTGAGTGCCGCCGCGGCGACGTCTATTTCTACATGGTGCGGTCCCAGAGGCGGCGGATTGTAGGTCTTCATCCGCAGGCCACCAATCTGCCCCGCGTTGTCCAGGAACAGCCGGTACGATCGGTCTTCGCCGGGAGGGACGCGCGGGTACTCATCGCAATCGCTTAAGACGCGCGGTACCCACAATTGACCCCCGCGCACAGCCAACTCGCGTTCGCGCAGGTCGTGCCGCGCAAGCCATGCCAGAGTCGCCAGATCGCCGTCGTCGCCCAAATCCACCAGGCGGAAATCGAGTTTGGCCTCCTCACCGACCTCGATCGCCATGCTGCGCACAGCCCCCCAGAGTGCGCTCCCGCGGGCATTCTCCACCTTGAAGGCCGCCATGCGGGTCGACACGGTAACGCGGCACCAGCAATTGGCCCGGTCGATCCTGTAGGAAACCAGTGACTGAATGTGAGCGACGAATTGCGAGACTGCCCTCTCGCCAGTCGGATCCTCCGGTTCAAAATCACAGAAAATATCAATTGCCTGCACGTCCGCCGCATGCGGGCACGCTTCGGGCTCGAAAAACTCGCCCGAAGTGAGAGTACCAAAGGGAATCGCATGGATCTCTGGATCATCGAGCCGGGATATCCACGCCCCTGCCAAGCTATTGGGCTCGCCCATCACCCAGCGCGGACCCGGTAGTGGTGTTTCGTCCGGCTTGGCCGTGTATTGCGCCGGTGCCTGCAGCAGCGTTGCCCGCTGGCCAGCTCGAAGCGTGGTCCAACCCGCGTCGGGTTCCACAGCCGTGCCTTCTTCGTGGGAAACGAGTGCCAGGCCGCCCGAGACCACCATTTCCTGCCAAAACCACCAATCGTCCAGCGTAGTCTCATCATCATTTCGGTGGAGGAACAAGACATCCGCTGCATTGCGGCGTAGTAGTCCTGTTTCGAGTGCGTTCGCCTGACGCGACGCAGGATCGAGACAATCGAATCTCAGTGCCGCGTTGTGGCCGTGATAGGCATCGTAGTGTGCACGCGCACCATCCTCATCGTCTGCAACAAGCCAGAACTCGCTTTGCGTCTCCTCGCGAGAGAGATTCTCGATGCAACTCTGTAGTACAGTTTGCTCCGGTGCTCTGCAACCCGCGAACTCCAGCGCATGGCAGGCACGCTTGTTGCTACCGGTGCTATCAGCACGCTCAAGTGCCTCAAGCAGGGCGAACGGCTCGATCTCGCCCTCCGGCAACCGGTCCAGGATTGCCGGCCCGTGAGCGAGAAACTTGGGCTGCCAGACAATTCGATGCTTACTATGCGGCAGATCGACTCGTCTCGGGTTCGAGATAAAGGAAATGTATTTGTTGATGTGCAGGAGGAGATCGCCTGTCGCGCCGTCGTAACAGGCGAGGCTACCCGATACCCACTCGCCGGTCGGAACCGAATATTGGCCCTTGTCGTCGACCTCATAGCGGATATTGCCGGGATAAGTGACGCGACAGGTCATCCGCGGCACCGTGGGCGAACGCAGGAAAGTCACGTTCTCGGCGCGGCGCGGAATTGCGAAGAGATCGGCACCGAGCATTAGGTCGTAGAGATACGACTGCAATCCTCCGTCGAGCAGGGCCGGGAGCATGACGTAGCCCTCCTGTTGGCCGCCTCGCCACAGCGCTTCGTCCACCTCGACATCGAACATCAGGTGGTCGGTCTCGATGTCGCGCCGCAGCCGACGCATGTTTCGAAAATGCGGTCCATACTGGAAGGTATCGCCGAGAACGGTCTCGATACGTTCGTAGAGCTCATCGTCAGCCGCATACAACAGAGGCTCGTAATGGGATGTGTCGATCTCCGACACGTGTCCCGGCACGTCCGGTACATGGTCAGGCGCGAGGCGGCGTACCTGCCCGCGGCAGTGCAGCTCGCACTTCGCATCCAAGTCGTAAGGCTGTGACGAGATCGTGAGGGTGTATTCATCTCGCGAATTGGGGACTGGTTGTAGGGCTGTTTGCAGCCGCACCGGCACCCTAGGAATTGGGCACGGCTGCAGAAATTCGAGCATCTCGATGTGAGCAGGCGCGCCTTCCAAGGCCTCCAAAACCAGTTCGATGAAGCCTGCAGCTGGCATGATCGGGGCGTGATGCACGCGATGTTCCGCAAGCCACGGAAAGGCCACCTCGGAGAGCCGTGCTTCCAACAGGGGATGATCACAAGGCATGCGGTGGCCAACCAGCGGTCCGTGCGAATACTCACTCCTCTTCTGCAGGAACTCGTCGTCCAAGGTGTTATCGACGCTCTTCTGCTCTTCACGCGGATGACTCGGTAGCAGATGGACGATTGGGTCCGGACGAGGGTACTGGGCTGCGAAGTCCAAAGACACACCGGCCTTGAAGAGATTGCCCAAGGCCTCATGAAATCCAAGGCAAGTATCGGTGTCCCGCATCAGCGTTGGAATGGAAACAGAAGTTGCAGCAGCGTCTTCCACGCATTGCGCAATAATGGGTTGCAGGGCTGAGTGTGGTGCCAACTCTAACACCACATCGGGCTGATGATCGCGCTTGGCAGTCTCCATCGCTGCAGCAAATCGGACCGTCTGGCGGATGTTCGACCACCAGTAGGCGCTATCCAGCCGCTCCGTCTGTGCACCCGTCACCGACGAGACAAAAGGCACGTCTGCATTGAAGGAGATATCGTCAAGGAAGGCGAATGCCTCCAACGCATCGTCCTCGATCGCATCCATCGCCCGGGAATGAAAGGCGATGTTGCCTGGGATAAGTCGATTTTGATAGTTGCGCCGGTCCAGTTCCTCCATAACGGGTTGCAGCTCGTCTTGAGAACCGCAGATGACGGTGTTGGCTGGCGCGTTTTCGCAGGCTATCTCGACCTCGACGGGCCGATTGTCGTCAAGTCGGAAGGCAACGCCCAAGTCGTCCAGCAGATCTTCTACACCGGCTCGATCTAAACCGATCGCAAGCATGCGGCCAGATCCGGCCAAGCGTTGTTGCAGGGTGGCACGATTAAAAACCAGCCGAGTTGCTTCGGCTATCGAAAGAGCGCCCGCGGCATAGGCCGCGGCGACTTCGCCCGAGCTATGGCCCAGCACGCAGTCCGGATAGACACCCCAGGTCTTGAAGAGTTCCACCAATGCGCACTGAATGGCGAAAATAACAGGCTGGGCCAGCTCGCATTCGTCGAGCGCCACCTGTGGGGTCTCGAAACAGGCCTGGCGCAACGAGAACCGGGAATAGGTGCGCCAGTGATCGTCAATGGCATCGATGGTACGGCGGAACACCGGGTGGGTTTCGTAAAGATCGCGACCGCAGCCAGCCCACTGCGTCCCCTGCCCGGCAAACACCATCAACAGTCGCCGCTCGCCTTGCTCCGCGGAACTGATGAGGGTACCTTCTTCCACGAACGCGTTCAAAGCTTCGGCGAGTTCCTCGCGGTTTCGAACGGCGAATGCCGTACGCGCGGCGAAATGGGTGCGACGACGGCTGAGATTGCCAGCAAGCGCGTAAAGGTCCGACTGATGCTCGTCGAGCGTCTCCCGCATGCGTCGAGCGCTCTCCACGAGCGCATTGGGCGTGCGTGCCGAGAGAGGAACCATGAAGCCGGCTTCGGGCGCCAACGGCACCGACCAGAGCCTAGGACGCAACGGCCGATACTCGCGCACCACGCAGTGTCCGTTGGCTCCGCCAAAGCCAAATGAGTTGATACCCACGACGACCGGATGCTCGGGGAACGGCTCGCATTCCGTCTGTACCTCCATTGGGCAAGAATCGAAATCGATTTCCGGATTGGGCACCTGAAAGTTGTTTGACATCGGTGCAAAAGTGCGACGTTGCATCATCAGAACAACTTTGAGCAGGGCACAGTGAAAGGCGGCAGCTTCCATGTGTCCCACATTGCTCTTGACGCTCGAAACCCGCAGGGGAACCGTGCGCTTGGGATCACCATAGGCTGCCGCGATGGCGTTGCCTTCGATGGGATCGCCAACCGCGGTTCCAGTCGCGTGAGCCTCTATGTAATCGAACTCTGAGGGAGTCCGGCCGGCACGAGCCGAGGCTTGACGCATCAACTGGATCTGCGCGTGACGGGTGGGTGCGCTGATAAAGCGACCCGGTGCCAGCCCCCTGCTTCCGTCTGCAGTACCCGCCGCGTTCACGGCTGTAGCCTCGATCACTGCATAGATCGGATCTCCGTCCCGCTCGGCCGTCGCCAAGGGCTTGATTGCGAACACGAACGATCCCTCAGAGCGCATGTAGCCGTTGGCCTGAGAATCGAAGGAATGGCACTTACCCTCCGGACTAATCACACCCATGAGGTTGAAGCTGCTGCTCATCCTACCGCTGCCGAGATAGGTGACGGCACCGACCAGTGCCTGGTCACAATCGCCACATGCGAGCGCGTTCATCGCCGCGTGTAGGGCACTCAGCCCAGCGGAGCAGGCCGTGCAGTACGTAGCCGACGACCCCATTAAGTTGAAGTGGTAGGAGACTCTATTGGCTAGCATGGCGAGGCTAATACCGGACACGGAATACTCGGTCACTCCGCGCTGCGGCCGCCAGTTTGACACTGCGGGAACCTGCGAACCGATGAAAACCCCAGTGGGGCTATTGCGTAGCGAGTGAAGGTCCCAACCGACGTGTTCGATGGCCTCCCACGCGCAATTGAGTAGCATTCTTACCTGCGGTTCGGTCTGCGTTAGTTCGTTGTGGGACATGCCGAAAAACGCGCGGTCGAAAAGCAGTTCGTCTTCGTCGCGAATCAGTCCCTCGTAAGGACTCGCAAGCCGGCCCGGCCCCGAAAATTTGCCGATGGGCAGGTGCCCTCTACCGTAGCGGACGGATATCGGCTCCTGAACAATATCCCGCCTGCTAAGCAGGTTCCAGAATTCGGAATCCGAACTAATGCCACCGGGCATGCGATGACTGTACCCGACGATGGCAACACCGTTCTTTGTGCTTGGCGAATTCACGCTATTATTCTGCGCTTCGACACAGCAACAACCGTTCTACAGCAGTCGCTAATCGACCAAATATTACCAGTTCTTCCATGAACCTAAGACCGATATTGGGATCCAAACAAAATAATTCTGCAAGATAAGTATATGCGTATTCTAGCGTGAGATTCGGACTGCTTTCACCATCCACGAGGTGGGAGTTACGCATTCGGACTCCCGTTCGCTCAACGCACAAAGTATCCCACACACCTCGCCCTACGCCGCGCCGCACTATTCCGGTGCCATTCTGAGTGCGCCGTCGAATCGGATTACCGAACCGTTCATGAAGGTGTTCTCCGCGATGTGAAGGGCGAGTGCGGCGTACTCGTCCGGCTTCCCCAGACGCTTGGGATAAACCGTAGTTTCGATCAGAAACTGCTTAACTGGATCTGACAGACCGTCCATCATCGGCGTCTCCATCAGACCGGGTGCGATGCAGTTCACGCGGATGCCGTCACTGGCAAGCTCTCGCGCAAGCGGGACTGTCATCGCCGCGACCCCGCCCTTCGAGGCGGCATAATCAAGCTGCCCAATCTGTCCCTCAAAGGCGGTGATCGAGGCGGTGGTCACGATACAGCCGCGCTCGTTATCCTCCATCGGCTCCAGGGCGGCCATGTCGGCGGCAACCAGCCGGCAAGAATTGATGGTGCCGATCAGGTTGACGCGGATCGCACGGGTGACATTTTCGAGCGCGATTGCCTTGCCGCCCCGCCCTATCAGCCTGGCACTCGGAGCGATGCCAGCGCAGGCGACTAGGATGCGCGCTGGCCCCAACTGCTCGCGGACTGCTGCGATGGCGGCCTCGTGGCCCACAGGATCGACAACGTCGCACGTTGCCGCGACACCACCGATCTCAGCTGCGACCCTTCGCGCCAGTCCCTCATTTGTGTCCAAAATGCCAACATTGGCGCCAGCGGCAGCGAGCGTCCGTGCTGTCGCCTCTCCCAGTCCGGATGCGCCACCGGTAATGATGGCCGTTTTCCCGTTGACATTCATGTCTGAACTCGCCCACCGATACAACACCTACATCGTAAAGTGCTAATCGCGAATGCAAGGGGAAGGGTTCGCGCAAACCTCATCGATAAAACGCGAGCGCAGCCATTGAACCGGTCGTCACGAGCGTGCTTCACGACGCTGGTGTTGGATACAACTGTCGTTCGCGAGCTGGCAATTGATATGCGCTCCGCGAGGTCCTAGGGTATTCCACAGTCAGCAACTTTCCCAACGCGACCCGCTTTCCCGCTAGGATTGCGCGCACTTGGCCTTGGTTCCGCCAACACTCGCTGGGCGCGATGCATTTCGTCGGTCACTGCGAACGGTCAGTATGGTCATAGTCGAAATTGAAACTTGATATCGATACCTTCAATATATCGCCACGATCGAAATGTAGCAAGTACGCCAAGTATAGCTAAGCCCCATGTTAGTATACAAATTTCGAAGCCGAATGCGCTCGATGAACAGTCCGACGGGCGGCAGAATGCAGACGACTAGGCGGAACTCTCACGTGAATTGTTCGAATCATAAATCGAGTCGCTTCGGGCCATTGCGAACGTCTTTCGCCGGGATCTGCCAGTAGTTTTGAAAAAGCCGATTCTCTCCACTACTACCCGGTTCTGGGTCTGCAGCGAGTTTGACGACCATCTCAACATCGTTGGTACCGGATAATTGTTCACCGAGTGACACGTGATCGACCGGATGAAGTTCGCTAGTACTGCAGCGAAAAAGCATATGGCGTCTCCAGCTAGCCTCCGCAGGGTATCCCTGGAGCGTTTGCTAATCCGCAATCAGCGGGCACTGCACCGAATCAGAACACCTTGTGGCGCTTGTGCGTCAGGGCTTCAGCGAGTTGTTGGTACGCTCGCTCGGGCGTATCGATCACCCGTCCTTTAGGTACGTGTCGTAGCACGCTGAAAGCCTTGAGCATCTCCGCCACCGGCTCGGACAGGCCGAGCACGATCAGGTCGGTGTCGTTCGCGTGCGCCTGGTCCGTCAGCGTCGCCAGCACGTGTGCCGTGCTGTCGTCAATCGAGCGGGTGCGCGTGAAATCGAGAATCAGCGCCTCGTGCTGCCGGATATTGTCGCCCAGTATTCGCACTAGCTTGCGCGACGAGGCTACGGTGACCACCCCGACGAAGGCCAGCATTCCAGCCCGCTCGGCCCAGGAATCATCTTCTCCAACCACGGTGGAGTCGAGCAATGGCATCGAGATCACGCTGTCAAGCTCCAACTGCTCTTGGCGCGCGGATTGAACGAGGCTAGCGACCAGCATGCCACAGACGAGCCCGAGCAAAGGGTGGACGGACGCCGTGAGTACCGCCGTCACCAGCATCGTCACCCCGTAGCCGTACGGAATCTCCAGCAAGCTACGCAAGAACTGCCAGTCGATCATGCGCCAAGCCAGAACCAGCAGGAGCGCCGCTATGGCCGGAACTGGGATCAGCGCGGAGAAGCGGCCTAGGCCTAACCTGAAGTTCTGACCACTTTTTTCCTGTCCAGGCAGGCTAACTCTTTCATTATCTGAATCTTTTGCCTGCATGTCGGGTCTGATATTTTTTATATTGTAGGCAGAATATATGAAGATAAAAATCATTCAAACCCTTGCACCTGCTGTATAATATGATTATTGCTTTTCTTCTCGTAGGCAGAATATGGCCCGGCAGCCCAACGCCATGCACCTGGCAACCGTCGTCTCGAAAAAAGGCGGAAAAACCTACCGCTCCACACTCGTGCGAACCAGCTACCGCGATCACAACGGCAAATCGCAGAAGAAAACCCTCGCCAATCTCTCCCACCTGCCACAACCCCTCATCACCCTGGTCCAGAACTACCTCGCGGGCCGAGCGCTGACCGTCACCGACGACGCCTTTGAGATTGCAGACACCCGTCAGCACGGCGCCGTCGAAGCGGTGCTTGCCGCCTTTAACCAACTGGGCTTTGCCCAACTGGTCAACAGCCAGAACCGACGCGAAAGCGACCTGGTCCTGGCCATGGTGGCCGCCCGCATCATCCGCCCCCATACCAAACTGGCGACGGTGCGCTGGTGGCGCGACACCACGCTGGCGGATTACCTTGACATTGACGGGGCCGATGCCGATGAGCTGTATGGTTGCGTATTCTACTTAATCCGAACGCCGAATAAAGTTATCCGAACATGGAATAAACAGTTATCTGAACGCGGCACCTGTTTTCGGAACCGGCAGTGTCTTTCTCAGTGTCTTTTTCAGTCTCTTATTTAACGATGAAACACCTCCCGATGTCAAGTCAGAATCAGCGTTCAATATGCCAAGGAGCGTAAATAAGTCGGTTGGCAACCCTGTTAAAAAACCCGTAGGCAAGCGTGCCTGCACGCTTGAACTTGCCGTAGGGAATTTTTCACAGGGTTGGTAATGGACTTATTATGCGGGGCCTGGCTCATGCGTCGCCGCCGGTTCCAGTGCGTTTCGTTTTCTCATCGACTCGCCCTGCAGCGCAATGCGGTGGGCATTGTGAATCAGCCGGTCCAAGATGGCATCGGCCAGCGTCGGGTCGCCGATGGCTGAATGCCAGCTGTCGACCGGCAGCTGGCTGACCATGGCGACCGAGCGGCGTCCGTAGCGCACATCCATCAGTTCCATCAGGTCGCGCCGGTCGGCCGCCGTCAGCGGCTGCAGGCCCCAGTCGTCGATGATCACCAGCGACACCTGGCCGAGGCGCTGGATGAACTGATGATACGAACCGGTGGCTCTGGCCTGGTCGAACTGCGACAGCAGCGACGGCAGACGCAGGTAGCGCACGTCGTGATTGAGCAGGCACGCCGAGCGTCCGAGTGCGCAGGCCACATGCGATTTTCCCGAACCGCACGGTCCGGTGATCAGCAGGTTCTGGGCTTTTTCGATCCAGCCGCAATGGCCCAGCTCGGCGATCTGCTGGCGGCTGAGGCCGCGCGACGCGCGGTAGTCAATGTCGTCGAGGCTTGCGGCGAGGCGGAAACCGGCGCCTTTGATCAGCCGCTGCAGGCGGCGCTGATGTCGGCACTGCAGTTCGTGATCGACCAGCAGACCCAGCCGTTCAGTGAACCCGAGATCCTCATAAGTGCCGGGCTGCTCAAGCTGGTGTTCCAGCGCCTGCGACATCGATCCCAGCGACAGCTTCCTCAGATTGGTCAGTACCTGTCTGTTCATCATGCACCCCTCACTTGAACTGGTCTGCGCCGCGCAGGTTTTCGTGATCCTGCGGCAGCTGCAGATCCAGCTCGGCGGACTGGCATCGCAGGTCGGCGCCATTTGTCAGAATCTCCCGAATCTGTGCGAGACGGCTCAGTCCCTGCTGGTTGGCGATGCGGCAGGCCGCATTGAGGCGCACATTGTCGTATTCGCGGCTCAGCGACAGCAGCCCCAGCGCCTTGCGGCTGACCTGCTGGACATGCCGCGCCTCGCTGATTCTTGCCTGCACGAACGCGCGGCAGTCCTCGCCCACCTCGGCGGCCCAGCCCTCGATGCGCTCGGCCGTCCATTTGTGCATGAACTCATGCGCCCTGGGCATGTGCGAATCCACAGTCGAGTGCCCATGCTGCGGCTGTCTGACATGCATGCACACCTGCCGGCCCTTGAAAAACACCGTCACCACATCGGCATCGGCGCGGATCTCAACCGCTTTGCCGACCAGCTCGTGGGGCACCGAATACCAGTGCCGGGCATACTGGACGTGATAGTCGCAACCGACTTTTGCGGTTCTGATGTCAAGTGCATGAAACGGTGCCAGCGGCAGCGGCCGCAGAGCCGGCCGGTCAACCGACTCGAAGATCTCCCGGCGGCTGCCCGGACGATCCGAAAACGGCCGCTCGTTGAGCTGCTCGATCCGGCCGCGGACCGCCTGGTTCAGCTGCGAAAGTCTCTCGAAGCGCTGATTGCGAAGCGGCGCCAGAACCCACCGCTGAACCTGCTGCACCGCATTTTCCACAATCGCCTTGTCCTTTGGACGATACGGCCGCGCCGGCATCACCGCCACATCGTAGTGTGCCGCCCACTGCTGGTAGACGCCGTTGGCATCCGGATCGTAACGGCAGGCTTTGCTGACCGCACTTTTCAGGTTGTCCGGCACGATCAGGTTCGGCGCCCCGCCAAAATATTCCAGCATCTGCGTGTTGCACGCAAGCCAGTCCTCAAGACCCTGCGTCCACGCCGCACGCGCATAGGTGTAATGCGACACCCCCAGCGCACCGACGAAAATCTGCGCCCTGCGCACGCCAACCGCAGCAGTCAGGCCCGAGTAATCCACATAGGCCATGTCGCCCGGCACATGATCCATGCGCATCGAGCGCCGCCCCTCTTTCGCCCATGCATTGTAGCAGCGGCAGAACCAGGCGTAGCTGTGGGCGTAGCCCTGCCGTTCGCAAAGCTCCTGCCACAAAAGCTTCAACGTCACCGACTTCAGACCCAGCTGACCGCGCACCCAGGCATAATCCACCTCATCGGCGCGCCCGGCGCACCCGGACCTCGGATATAAAATCCGCATCAGCTCAGCCTCATCCATGCCCTCGGCCTGCGGCCAGCTCACACCGGCCCGCCGGGCCTGGGCCAGCACGTTGTGAACCGTCGCGGTACCCGCATCAAGCACCTCGGCAATGCGCCGCATCGGCCAGCCGTTTTCGTGATGCAGCCTGAGTATCTGTTTATGTTTTCTCATCGGAATTCTCCTTCTCGTCATCTGACGCCTCCCTGACTTCAATCGCCACTTAAAACTGCGATTGATACGAAAAACGCCTGCAATAGTCAAATTGCACTGACAGAAACCGCCGCCGAAAAACCGACCTCCAGCATCCTGCAGATCAGCCGTACTGCGCGTTCGGATTAGGTTTATTCCGCGTTCGGATAAGTGTTTATTCCGTGTTCGGATTAGGTTTATTCCGCGTTCGGATAAGTGTTTACTACGCGTTCGGATAAGTGTTTATTACGCAGTATGGTGCCATGGACTGGCTTGTGACGCGTCAGAACGTGATCGAGGGCAAGCTGGTCCGGCGCCACCTGGAGCCGGGTGCGATGGCCCTGTATGATCTGTCCTCCACCTACATGGAGGGCAGCCAGTGTCCGCTGGCTGAGTTTGGTTACAGCAAGGACGGCAAGAAAGGCAGACTGCAGGTGAATTTTGGACTTTTGTGCGATGTTCAGGGGCGCCCTCTGGGCGTCAGCGTGCACCGGGGCTCGATGCGCGACAGTCAGACGCTGATTCCGCAGGTGAAAAGACTGCGGGGGCGTTTTGGCATTGAACGGCTGGTGGTGGTGGGTGACCGGGGCATGATCACGCAGGTGAACATTGACGCCTTGGGCAAACTGGATGGGATGGGGTGGATCACGGCGCTGAAAAGTCCGGTGATCAAGAAACTGGTGCGCGATGGTGCTTTATCGGTGGGCCGGTTCGATGAGAGCAGCCTGTTTGAGGTGCTGCATCCGGATTTTCCGGGTGAGCGGCTGGTGGCCTGTCGCAACCGGTCGCTGGCAAAACGCCGCGCCGCCACCCGCGAGGCATTGCTTGCGGCGACCGAGGACAAGCTCAGGGCGATTGAAAAAAGCGTGTCGAAGGGCCATTTGAAAGGTGTGGCCGAGATTGGACTGAAAGTCGGTGAGGTGATCAACTCGCGCAAGGTCAGAAAGCATTTCATCTGTGACATTGCTGAGGATGCCTTATCGTTTCGAAGAAACCCGGCGAGCATTGCCGAGGAGGCGTTTGTGGATGGAGTGTATGTCATTCGCACGTCAGTGGATGAGGCTTCCATGACGGCGGCTGAGTGTGTCAGAAACTACAAGCGCCTGTGTCGGGTGGAGCGGGCCTTTCGAACCATCAAGACGGTCAGTCTGCAGGTGCGCCCGGTGCATCATCGGACGGCGCAGCGCGTTCGCGCGCATATATTCCTGTGCATGCTGGCTTACTATGTTGAGTGGCACATGCGCGAGGCGTGGCGGGAGTTGCTGTTTGCCGATCCGCTGCTGGATGAAATCAGTGTGGACCGGGACCCGGTGCTGAGCGCACCGCGCTCGAAGGTTGCCAGGCACAAAGCAGCCACCAGGCAATTGGACGATGGCTCGCCGGTGCACTGTTTCCGGACACTCATCGAACACCTTCAGACGGTGACGAAAAACACCTGTCGCAGTCAGATGCTGAAGGCTTTGCCGTTTGAGTTGATGACGATGGCTAATGACAAGCAGCAGCGCGCACTGGATCTTCTCCAGACCATCAGTTATCCTGCCAGGAAAAAGCGAATGTAGGCAGAATGGCGAAAAATGAATCGCCTGAAAATGCCTTAATTAGCAGGACTTAGCTACAAATACACTCTGGAACTTCAGCCTAACACCACCGCGGCCAGTACTGCGCAGCCCACGATACGGCAGACTACCGTCCGCGCCCCCGCTTTCAGCGAAAATTCCGTCGCATCGTTGGCTGTGCCGGGCATCGCTCCGAATATGCCACCCACGATGTTGCCGACGCCTTGGCCGAACAATTCCCGGTTCGGCGCGTGTTGGGCACCCGTGATCGAGTCCGCGCCCAGCGCATGCTGAATCGCCTGGACTGATGCGATCACCGCGATCACTAATGCCGGCCCGACGGCATCCAGCACGAAGTCCGGTGTCGGCATGTCGAGCACCAGCACCGGCAGAGTTTGTGGCAGTGCGCCTAGCCGGTCGGTGCCTGGGAATAGAGCGATGGCCGAGAGTGTCGCCACCACGAGTGCCACGGCGGTGCCGCGAAATGGGGTCTTCACCAGACGTGGCCAAACGAGCAGGATTGTTAGGGCGATGCCGAAGACGGCAAGCGTGTCAAAACGCGCTTCCGCGTAGAGCAACATCTGGAGTTGCGACTCGACTAGGATGACGGCGACACCCGCGAAGAAACCAGACAGCACGCTGTAGGGAATGTAGGTGACAAAGCGCGTGACACCAGTCCACGCGAACAGGACCTGGAACGCACCCGCCATCGTTACCACCAACGCCATCTCCACCGGCCCAATGTTGGGTTCGTGCAGGAACTCCGCCGTTAGTACCGCGAGCGATATCGCAGCACCCGACCACAACGCTTTTGTGCCGCCGAACACGGCGGCGAAGAAAGCCATGATCGTCGCAGTGTAGAAGGCGGCCGCCAGACCCATCCCCGACGCCACTCCGAGTGCCAGCGTGACCGGAATTGCCGCCAGGCCCAACAACAAGCCAGCCCGCACATCTGCGCGCAAGTCGCTCCAGCCGTAGTGCCGCCCAGTCTCAAACAGCCGCCGGATGCTCATTGGTCCATTCCGCCTGCGGAAAAAAGTTGTTATACAGGTTTATCCTGTACGTCAATTTCGCCTCGCACTTGCACGGTTCAATCGAACTGGCGTCAATATCCAGCGTAAGTTTTCGACAACCTCTCAGCGTCGCTTTCAACAGTTGCTGTTTGACTGCATCTAGTGCCTGGTCACAACGCGGGCTGCCTTCGCGACAACGCAGCCAGTTGCATAGTGTGTGTGCGTCCGGCATGGTCTTGAAACCGAACAGTGTCATTAGTTCTGGTTCCGACTTGAGGTGGCGCACATCGTCTAGGTAGAGGCTGCACTCAACTAACGGCAGCATGAAAGTGTTGAACAAGGCACTGTCGGCAATTTTGCAGGGTAAATTGTTCATCAGCTTTGTACCATTAAAAAAATTTTCAGTTGTTTCTCAATGGATAAAACCAGGTTGGTTGTCAACTTCCTAATTTTACTAAGCTTTATTTGTTGTTATAACCAACTACGAACTAGGGTAGGTCAGCCAAGTGTCTGAACTTTCTCACGCATAATTCACTTATGAACGCCTCTCTGCTCGAATCATTGAGCATTAATTTTGGGACTTATATACTTAACTACGCAACACTAAAATCAGGTGTGCCGTCAAGTTCTTTTTGACGTTTCAACGAATGACTCTGTCCTTCTCCGCGTCCGTTTAGACTCTCCCCAATCCCCAAGGCGAGTATGTTTTTTGCTGCATTAATGTCTGCATGATCCAAATGACCGCAGCCCACGCACCTGAATTCAGACTGCGTCCTGCGGTTCCTCTTATCTGTCGTTCCACAGCGATGGCATCGCTGAGAGGTGTAATGCGGCGCCACCTTGTGAACCGTCGTCTTGTAAGCCAGCGCCAACTCCAGTTTATACCAGCCGGTTTTCAGGATTGCGCGGTTCAGTCCGCTTTTCTGCCTGACATTCCGACCGGGCTGTTCACGAGTTCCCCTGGCAGATCTGGTCATGTTCCCGGTCTTCAAATCCTCCAGATATACCATTGAATACTGATCGGCGATTTTGCGCGACACCTGATGAATCCAATCGTCATTGACCTGCCTGATTTTCTGCGATGTCCGACCCGCCAGCCGGCGCGCTTTCAGATAACGCCCCGACGCCTCAATGCCTTTTTTTCGCATCGGCTTCTGCCGTCTGGCCATCATTCTCTGGTAGCGCTTCCGGCGCCGTTCTTTCTTCTCAACGTCCGGGGCATGGTAAATGGTCCCGTCGGATAACGCAATCTGTCCAACGTTTCGGTCGATCCCCACCGCTTCAGCTGAAGCCACACTGGCACCGGTTTCCACCGCATAGACGATATACGCATACCATCTGCCGTTTTCTTCCTTGACGGTGCCGGACTTTGCGATGCCTTCCGGATAGGGATTGGTTCCAGTCAGCCTGACATAGCCGATCTTCTGGATATGCAGCCACTGTCCATCGAGTCTGGCCGTCTGACCGATCACGATCGGAAAGGAGGGCGTGTCGCGCCACTTGGCCCTGAACTTCGGCAGCCCTTCATTCGCATGGTTGAAAAATTTCAAATATTGGACTTCAATCGGTTTGAGCGAATGACGCACGATGTTGCACGAATACTCCTGAAGCCATTGGTCACAATGGCGACGCAGCAGTGTGAACTGTCTTGAAACATCGACGAAGCCGAAGCGGCAGTGACCTTGAAGTGCATATTCGTCCCGCAGTTTGCCGACAAAGTGATTCCAGGCGTAGCGGCATGCACCTGCAAGGCCGTACATCTGCCGGTATTTTGTTTGACAGTTCGCGTGAATCCGGTGGCGGACGGTGCGATAGGCTGGCTTGGTGGGTGCGGTCACCGGTGCAGTGCTGGAATGGAGTCCTGTAGTTCAATCTGTAGTTACCATTATCCGGGTGAGGTGGCTCACAGCGTGAGCCCGGGACAAAAAATTCTCGATTCGCGTACTCTGGTCACGGGCGATCCGTTTGAAGGAGACGCAGGGAGATTTTGGAAGAGACCATCCTGCGAAACAGGACGGATGAGGACGATTAAGGCGCTCATGTCTGACAGATCGCACCAGCTTGAAAGAGTCTCCTGCCGTCCATCCAATCATAACTGGGAAAAGGCGTAGCACACCATCTGGTTCTGAACGCTGAAAGCCTGTCGTTCGGACTATTGAACAGCTTCCGAAACTGGCATTCGATCAGCTTCAGCGAATCATGGACGATGGTGCGTGAAGAAACTCACAAACGATGGTCTCCATCACAATACGGCAAAGTCAATTCAGGCGTACTGACACGCACTCACAGTGAGTGATGGCTGCTTTTTTTAGAGTGATTGTGAATCCGATTGCATATGGTGCGATCAGTTGGTTCGGTGTCCAATGGCATCCGCGTAGTTAAATATAATTCCCTTAATTCAACATTTGAAAGTTGGAATTTGCAATTCCTTTGGTTGATCAAGCGTACGTTGCAGGCTGAATAGAATAGTGTGTTCCAAGACGATGTGGTGTTTGCATGCCGCTGAATGAAACTTGTCCATTTGTATCAAATGGTGCTCTTGTATGAATTTTAACCGTAGCCAATTCACTGGTTGCGATATACAAACGCCGATAATTTTCTGGTTCACTGGCTTGCCAGGTGCAGGAAAGACGACGATCGCAAAAATCTTGCATGAGAGACTTAAGGCGTTTAATATTCGCACCGTTTTACTGGATGGAGATGAGGTTCGTAGCGGTCTGAATAAGGATTTGGCATTCAATGACGGCGACCGGGTAGAAAATATGCGGCGCGTTACCGAAGTTTCCCGACTGATGATTGATTCGGGACTGAGCGTTATCGTGTCACTCATCTCACCGTTTTCTTCTGACCGCCAGAGCGCACGAGATGAGTTTGGTGACGCAGCGTTTATAGAAACTTTCATCGACGCACCAATTGAAGTTTGCATACAACGCGACCCGAAAGGACACTATGCAAAAGCGCAGTCAGGGCAGATTAGACAATTCACCGGCATTGATTCTCGCTACGACGTACCTGAAAACCCTGAATTGCACATTGATACAACAGTGATGTCGGCCCAAGATGCGGTACAAAAAATAATTGATTTTCTACCAACAATTGAATTCAAAGAATACGGATGACCGTTGTTGATACGGGCAGCGGGCTGTCGGAGTCAATCGAAAAGTGAATTTTCGGGATCAGATCTAACCATGGGTACCAAGCAAATTTGCATGTAAGAACGCTGCAAATTCTTCACACACGATGTAAGTTCAATCGTCATTCTGTCTCTGATAAATGAGGAAATCAAAAAGTACCCAGTATTTACCCTTTGTTCATGTCAATTGGCATCGCGAATTGAACTGGATCAAATAAAAATCCTTGTCGCTAGCG
This sequence comes from Arenicellales bacterium, assembly GCA_965220665.1. Taxonomy (GTDB): domain Bacteria; phylum Pseudomonadota; class Gammaproteobacteria; order Arenicellales; family JAJDZL01; genus JAJDZL01. Next base: position 1,490,172 of record CBDCQQ010000005.1, on the reverse strand, counting down.
CTTCGTTTGTTATCCACAGGCCAACAAAACCATCCGTGCGCATTGCTCTCAATTTTGCGTGAGCCAAAGGCTCAGTTGGATTGAATACCCGTCGGCTGAATCCGCCCCAATCATGGTAAAGTACTACGATTTATGCATGAATTCCAACATGGGTGCTAGCAGTAGTAGCAATCAATTTTTGAGTTTACTATGGGGTAGGCTGACGCAAACCTGTGCACAATTGACGTCAACGAGCGCGACTGGTATGACGAATTTTCCACATTGAGCAAAAGTGTTTTTGTTGGCACACCTTGGGGTTTGGATAGTTGAAAGTGAGAGATTGCCCGACAAAGGAAAATTTGATTGCGTACCTGACTCTTTCGATGGGGAAAGGTTCGACTCGATTCCAATTCGTCCCGCCACTTGAGTGCTGCGTAAGTTTAGACAACACTAGAGCCCAAGTCTAAAGATGAAGGTTTATGTCATCTATTCTCGGGTAAGTGCGTAGCTACTCGAGCTATTGATAGAGTAGTTTAATCTTTAAAGAAAGTGCCGAAAATCCAAATTGGAACCAATCAATCATGAATTGAGTTTGTGGAATCATTGATGCGGACGACAAATCGTTATCCGTGACTGAAAATTCGTCGATTACTCTTTTTTACCTTCGATCAACATCACCAGAGTCGGTAATATGAACAATGTGAACAATCCGGCAAACACCAATCCACCGATCATACTGACGACGAACGGCACCATGGTTAGAAGAGCTTCACTGCGTTCATAGAGAAGCGGGGATAAGCCGAGTATCGTGGTTAAGCTAGTCAGGAACACAGCCCGAAACCGGTGTTGCATTGCTGCTGATGCAACAGCCACGGCAGGGAGCTCGGGTTTGTCTTTGCGAATGATATTGTACCGGTCAAGCAAAACCAGGGAGTCATTGACTATCACACCTGACACGGCAATCACACCGAAGATTGACATAGCAGTGAAATCCCAGCCAAGAATCCAGTGACTGAATATGGCGCCAGCAAGCGCGACGGGGATTCCAAACACTATAACGAGAGGTTTCCAGTAGCTGCGCAGGAAAGCCGCTACCAGCGCATACATTGCGAGAAGCACCAGTGGGAGTAAGATACCCAGCGTCTTTAACATTTTGATTTCGCTGCGAATTCCTCCATCAACCGCAACGGTTAATCCAGGATAATTTTCGAGCAATTGTGGGATGTACATGTCAGAGATTTTTCTTCTCACTTTGATCGGAGCCACGGTAGCGATGTCGGCGTAGGCTTCAACGAAAGCCGCATTCTCGCCGTTGATTCTTGTCAAGGTGGCAAGTTCCCGACTTTCGCTTATTTCTGCAATATTTGTAAGTGGAATCTCCCGGCCGGACGAATGACGAATTCTCTCCGTTGATAGCACGCTCAAATTCTCTCGATCTTTCCGGGGGTAACGAACGACTACCTTGATCTCATTGTGGTCTCTTTGTATTCGCTGAACTTCCAAACCATGGAAACTTGCGCGCAACTGAGTTCCTAAGCTCGCGGGCGTTATTCCCGCCAGCGTACCTTCCGGTGACAATGTAATTTCAATGTGGCGCTTGCCTAAGCCCATATTGTCTGTCAGACCATACAGACCAGGTTCAAGCTCAAGCACCTTTCTGAAATCTTCTGTTGCAGACTTCAAAACTTCTCGATTCTCGTGTCGCAGTGAGTAGGCGATGTTGGGAATTGAACGAAACGTGGAAGACTGAAATTCAAGTTGTTCAACGGCAGATGAATGGTCAATGTTTCCTCGCCACGCACGTTCGAATTCGGGAATGGAATGTTTTCGAAGTGGTCGGTCGTTGAGATGTACCCGAACCGATGCAACATGACTGCTTTCTGAAGTGTGTTCCAAGTCCACTCGGATATCTTGATTTGACTTGGTCGACCCTCCAACAACAACCCTGATTGACTTGATTGAATCCCCCTCAAGTTGTTCATCTGTGAGTTGTGCCGCCTTGGCAACGCTTTTTGCCTCTGCTAACGTTGCAGAAAAAGGACTACCAACAGGAAAATTGATTTCAGCTTCAATGCTGTCAGAGACATTTCTGGACTGATCGATTACTATGACGCGAACTGTATCCGTTCCGATTAACACAATTGCCAAAGCGACGGCAATTGCTCCAACAACCGGAGTCAGCACAGTGTGACGGATGGACAATGAAACGATAGGAGCGACTACTTGTGATCGAAAGTCGTCCAGTGATTGCCGGACGCGATTCTGAATATCAAGAAGCGGCGACAGGCTCCAGGGCTTTTCATGAGAAAGATGGGCGGGCAAAATCAAAAAGGCTTCGATCAGCGAAACCAGCAGAACGAAGAACACCACATAGGGAATTGCACTGAGTACCTGGTAGCGCTCTTCGGTGATAAAGAGAAATGGAATGAAGGCAACAGCGGTAGTAACTGCACCGATCGTAATCGGCCCCACCACTGCTCGTGCTCCGGATATTGCAGCATCTAGAGCATTTTTACCGGTTTGTCGTTCCGCTGCAATGTTTTCACCGACCACAACTGCGTCATCAACGACAATGCCGATCATCAAAAAGAACGCAAAAATCGTGCTGAGATTGATAGTTAAATCGGCCGCTTCGAAAAACAGCAGAGCACCAATGAATGACAATGGAATTCCGACCGTGATCCACGTTGCTTGTCGGAGATCAAATATCGCGACCAGGCAGAGAAACACGATGACCAGTCCGATCAGGCTGTTTGAGACATGCCTGCCGATTTGCTCCATTGCGGCGCCTGCTCGATCGTTCCAGATAGTTACCTTAATGTGCGTTGGAAACGACTTGTTTGCCAACCACGACTGAACAGACTCTCTGATTTCATCGATCGATTGATTTTCTTCGACTTTTACAGTTGCAAATATTGCAGGAATACCGTTCAGTTCCGAATGGACCTGATAGTCGGCAAAACCATCCGAAATAGTTGCGACCTGTCCAAGTGTGATGACCGACCCATCCAGCTTTTTAATTAGAGGAATGCTCTCAAACTCTTCGCCCGTGGAGCGCTTCGAAATCGTATGAAGCACAATATCGCCGGCGTCGGTATTCAATTGACCGAATGAAAGGTTGACGGAGTCGCGATTGATTATTCTTGCAATTTCCGCAAATGTCAAATTATGGCGTCGCAGTTGTGCATCATCCAATTCAATGGTAATTTCTCGATCTCGCACACCTACTAAATCCACTTGCTGAGATATTGTTGGCAATTCTAACAACTCGTCCTGAATTTCCTCAGCGACCGTTCGCAACTCATTTTCAGTTGCCGACTCCGATGAAATCGCAAGTGTTAATGCTTCAACGCTAAATTTTGCGAGCTTTATCTCAGGCCGTTCAGCGCTCGGAGGTGGGAAACGGTCAATCGCGTCGATTGAGTTTGTAACATCGTTCAGCACCTCATCAGGGTCCGCAAAAGTCTCAATCTCGATGCTGACTTTTCCGAATCCGTGTTTGGCTTCGGAGAGCACACGCTCAACACCACTGAGTCCGATAACGCTCTCCTCAACGCGACGGTTGATATCCTCTTCAATCTCTTTCGGCGTAGAACCTGGAGATGGTATTGTAACTATGATGGTTCGAAGGTTTAATTTCGGTAAGTTTTGTACTGGCAACTGGAATGCGGCAATCAATCCACCGATTATGAGAAACACCATCAGCAGATTTGCAGCAATCCGGTTCTGGGCAAAGTAAGCGATCAATCCTTTACTCACATTAATTTCCGAAATTGAATGAAACCGTCATAATCAAAAAATATAGTTTGCTCTAAGGCAAGGTGTGGACAACACTCAATGTTCATCGGATGTCATTGGCCGCCATGATTGCAAACTAAATTCGAACTGAATCTTACTGCAGACTATTCAGGATAACTGCCTCGCCTCTCGACAAGCTCGGATATGAGCCAACTACTACTCCCTCAGCTAGGTCGAACGGCACAACGATCCAATTTTCATCTGTGATCGAAATCGTCTCTGGCGAGCGGACATCTAGCACACCATTTTCAACGACCCAGACTTCTCTTCCCGACTGCATGGCTCCAATCGGCAATACGAAAACGTTTGTGTAACTTGGTCCATCAATGGAAATCTCTGCGAACATTCCAGGAAGTGGCAGAGAATCTTTTTCAATGTTTTCATCAAATCTAAAAAACACCCTGATCAGACGTGTTTCGGGTGCGACAAAGGATGATACGCGTTCGATTTTTGCTCCGTATTGCTTGTTGCCGACCGTAATTGTCGCTTTTCTCCCAACAACCGGATTCAAATCCTCTAGCAATTGCGTTTCAAGAGGTGCGCTGACCTGCAAAGCCTCAATTCGATATCCTCTACCTAAAACCGATGCATCTGCGCCTGCATATTCATGTGGGCCGACCAATTCTCCAACTTCAATATCCGAGCCGATCACGCGAATTTCGTAAGGCAGGGAAATCTCGGTTTTTGCCAAATCCCGATTTGCCATCTCCAAGTGCGTTTCCAGCAATCGAACACGCGCACCAATCCTTGACGCGTCTTTAGTTGGATCATTTAAGGCCGAGTTCTGTCTCAACTTTGCGATCTCCAACAGAGCTTCTGCTTCTTTAACGCGTAATTGGTAATCGCTAGGATCAATTCTGACGAAAACCTCATTGGCTGCGATTCTTCCTCCATTTCTGAAGTCTTTTGAAACCCATGCGATTCGACCCTGTGCCTCGGTTCGTACCGTTACACGCTCGTCTAAAGTAACATTGCCTGATTTCGTAACCTGCAATGTAATTAGTTCCGGCGCCAGTTGTTCAATTACATTTACGATGGGGGTGACCGCTTCAATTTCATTAGAGGGACTGAGGTCGCGTTCGATACGAGCGGGGGCTCTCGCAAGTATCAGTGCAACAACGATAATACCGAGTACGAGAAAAATTTGGAGGTACCCCACCACTCGATTTTTTTTGCTTGGATTTTGGGGATTACTTTCTTGCTGAGCCATGAATCAACCAATTGTGAAAGATTACAAGGGATTTGCTGAAGAAATAATTTCGCTACGATGAATTACCTCTTTAAAATAAACAGGGAACATTTAATCCTTGCACCTGTAAATTATTAATCTATTGTAGAGAGACTTACGTCGGACGGAATATCCCTTTCGTTATTTCCTACCGCCTTTTAAGCTTTCATCTTTTCACGATACTTCCATTCCGCCACTTTCTCTAGCGGAGCTTTAATCGGCTTGAACTCCTTGTAGTATTGTATTTTGAGGGCTTACACTTCATTGAACACCCATCCACTGTTGTTGATGATTATAGTAAATAATACCGATTGTTAGTATCTTGGAAACCCTGCAGGTCGGGGTGCCTGTTAAGGCCTTAGATGTTCATCCCATGTTTTTGAAAGGCGCTCAAATTTTCAACTTTTAATTTTCGGCCAAATCAATTCTTCTTGAAAACGGAATTGTGTGGTGACATATCCGTCAGGGCATTCAGGTGGATACTACCCGAATTGATCGCTTTAATGAATATATTGATTCGACATTGAAAATTGAAGATATGAACAAGGTGACTTTCAATGCAAGCCTACATACTTAGCATCGACCAAGGCACAACGAGTTCCCGAGTTCTCCTAATTGATCAAGATGGTGCGGTACTCCATACGCGGCAACAGGAGTTCACCCAGTTCTTTCCCAACGACGGGTGGGTAGAGCACGATCCCAAAGAAATCTGGCAGACCACGTTGACGGTGACTCGCCAAGTACTGGATTATGCCAACAGCCTTCCAGGCCAGGTTCAGGCAATCGGAATCACCAATCAGCGTGAAACAACCGTCGTCTGGGACCGCTCTACAGGCGAGCCTGTCTATAACGCTATCGTGTGGCAGGACCGGCGCACGGCCAAATTATGTGCGTCACTCAAGCAGAAAGGGCTGTCACCAACCATTCAGGCAAAAACTGGATTGCTGTTGGATCCATATTTTTCGGCAACAAAAATTGCATGGATACTTGATCAAGTCCAAGGAGCTCGAAATCGCGCTGAACGGGGTGAACTGGCTTTTGGAACGATTGATTCGTTTTTAATCTGGCACTTGACCAGTGGAAAATCACACCGTACAGATGCGACAAACGCTTCTCGAACTATGCTGTTCGATATCAGGGAGCAGAGGTGGGACTCGGAATTGCTGGAGATCTTTTCCGTCCCTGACAGCTGCTTGCCAGAAGTCCTGGACTGCGCGGCGGATTTTGGAACAACTGAAGTTTCAGTTCTGGGTCAGGAACTACCAATTTGCGGTGTAGCAGGTGATCAGCAAGCAGCATTGATTGGACAGGCCTGCTTTGAACCAGGAATGGTGAAGAGTACCTATGGGACAGGCTGCTTTCTCGTCATCAATACCGGCACCGAACTTGTGCACTCGCAGCATCAGATGCTTTCAACCATCGGCTATCGCCTTAACGGCAATACCTGCTACGCAATGGAAGGTTCGATATTTGTTGCAGGTGCGGCCTTGCAGTGGCTGCGCGATGAGTTGAATCTCTTTGAAGATGTGGCTGATTCCGCGAAATTTGCCAGATCACAGGAAGACAATAGCGGCGTTTATCTGGTACCCGCTCTTACAGGACTGGGTGCTCCACATTGGCTTCCGGACGCTCGCGGTGCTATATTCGGAATGACGAGAAATACTGGTAAAACGCAGATTACACGAGCAGCACTGGAATCCGTTGCCTATCAGACCGCGGACCTGCTAGATGCCATTCATTTGGATGGCGGTTCCATTAATCGACTCAGGGTCGACGGCGGCATGGCGAACAATAACTGGTTTTGTCAGTTTTTAAGTAATGTGCTCAATTTGCCGGTTGATCGGCCATCAAATACCGAAACCACTGCACTCGGTGCAGCTTACCTGGCGGGGCTACACTGCGGTATCTTTTCGTCTTTGGACTCCATTTCGAATCGATGGAAATCCGATCGTAGCTTTGATGTTGAAATGGAATCAGCACAGCGCGATCAGCTGTTGAAATGTTGGAGAACAGCCGTCAAACTAGTCGCAAAATTTGCCGAAGGTTAACCGATTCCATCGACTGACTTATTCCTGTTTTGTGTCTCGTTTAGCCCGAAAATAATCTTTCAGAATCTCCGCACACTCTTGCTCCAATATTCCGCTGATGACCGTGGACTGATGATTCAGGGCAGGTTCGTTCAGAATATCGAACACTGATCCGGCGGCACCTGATTTAGGGTCGAACGCGCCGAATACAACCGTATCAATCCGGGCCTGAATAATGGCGCCTGCACACATTGCACAAGGTTCAATGGTGACATACAGACTGGCACCAGGCAAACGGTGATTTTTCTGACAAGTGGAAGCCGACCTCAGCGCGATAACTTCTGCATGTGCGCTTGGATCGCAGTCAATGATGGTTCGGTTGTATCCCTGGCCAATGATCTGACCATTTAGAACAACGACTGCACCAATCGGCACCTCATCCACGCGGTAAGCAGCATTCGCGAGACCAATGGCGCTTCGCATCCAGCGCTCATGGTCAGTACTTTGCAATATGACTTCCCGTCATCATGCTTCAGTCATCGATTCTTGCCGTGACTAGAATTTCTTCGCCACAGTACTGGAAACCAGTCCTCACGCATACGGTCACCATGCTTCAATCTGATACCTGGGTATGGTGGAGAGGTTTCAATCTGTCTCTCACAGTAAGTGATGTCATCACCAAGCCAGCGAGTCGATAAAGCTCGCCGTCTGTCAATTACTTCCCCATCTGTAGTTCCATGCAATGTCTGAAAATGAAAAGCGATACAGTCGCCGGGTTCAAGGTCCCAAACCAATATTTCAAACTGGTCGGGATTGCCTTCAATGTCGAGGACTGCTTCCTGCACCTCGCCGTCTGTATCGAAATTCTCCCCATCCAAAAAGGAGACGGGATGAAATAATTTCCCCCATCGATGCGAACCCCGAACAAATCGAAGAGCAACATCTGCTGGAGTTGAATCCAGTGCAACATACAGGCTTACGGATTGCTGGCCGTCGACGCAATAGTACGGATGATCCTGATGCCACGGGGTTGCCTGCTGGGTACCCGATTCTTTGCAGAACGCGTGGTCGTGAAAAAACTGAACCTCGTTCGCATTCATTAGTTGACCAGCAACTGAAGCTGCTGAAGAGCGGGTTACAAATTCAAAATATTCAGGTATCAGAAGCCAGTTGCAGTAACTATCAAAATATTTTCCTGGCGCACCGGCAGGTGTGCTATCGCATGGAAACGCATATTCTAAAGGAGACTCCATATTTCTATGCAGGCCTGCACGAAGTGTGTCGACCCAGTTTGAATAAAGACCTTTCATCAAAACCGCCCCATCTTCCTGAAAGCAGGAAATGACATCAGGTTCTATTTCACCTTCGGGAATCAAATTTAGATTAATTTCGGGTAAGCCGCTTCCCTTCCAATCCACCGTGTCCAAGTTGGCGGCCATCACAGTATCCAAACTGCCTTCCATTACTTACTCCTGATTTGGAATTGAATTCACTTGAATATGCTCCAACTGCAATTATAAATTCGCGACCGTCCAAGTAAACGAGAGCGTAACCACGTCCCAACCCTCGGAGGCACCAGCGTGCACGCTTGATGCACTAAGTACCTCATGATACAGGTTCGCTCAATTGATGTAGATAAGACGCATGACTCGAAATCATGCATCTGATGAAGACATCAGTGATTCTCAGATCAAAAACTGTATGTGTCTTTGTCTGCCGGGGCCTCACATATATGAACCAGCGCAAATACTGGGGTCTAAATCACTGCGGCTTGATGAATTTTCATTTCGCTGCGTACGGAGTGCGCTATACCCCATAATTCGATTGACTATCATGGTTCACGCTGCAACACGGGAAATCGACAATTTTGACATGCGCTGCTGATGGGTAAGCGTTGACCCATCTTCTCGCAATGGCTGCATCCATATTTGCCGAAAAACCACAGCGCTGGGTCGAGTGCGGCACAGGTGCCTTCGATTCCAGACGGTCCCTTGATGTTCGCTAACCGAGCCGCATTGCGCCATGCAGATTGAATCACTGGTTTAGCTTTTTCAAGTTTTAGACGCACCGTGTTTGATACTCCTAAGTTTTCCGTTGCTCGTCGCACCTGCACATCTACAGCCACGGGAATACTGTCAATGCGATCGATCACTGCGCCACCGGGATTGACCATAATCCGAACCCACATCGGTCCAATTTTTGGACCGCGAAGCATAGGATACCGTGCCTGACCAAGGCTACAACTGCGCAAGTCTTTCAACAACTCTAATGCATCGCCATATCCGGTTTCAACGAGCCGAAATACTGCGCCGTTTTTGGATTCCAAACTGCGAGAAATCCTCTGCCAAGCGTCAGTATCCAAGGTGTGGCGCTGACTTACACCACCCTCGCGCAACAAAGAAGTGAGTGTGTCAGTGGACATGGTCAAGACACAATCTGGATCGAACACCTCTGGATGTCGTTTGAAGAGTTCGGTGCCAGCACGCCAAAGCGAAGTTGCGTCTCTCGCGCGGTCCATGGCAGATATGAGAGTCATGAAAATTCGAATGGACCGACCCGAAACACCGAAAGAACTAAGTTGCCGCTCGGCTTCTACTTCAGGCATTAATGACCACGCCGTACTTTTAAAGAGTCCCCTCCCTGAGAGGTCAAATCTATCGTTATAGAAATCGTCCGTTATCGTTTCGGCGATTTGGGCAGAATCAAGATTTCGGGAGGAGCTGAATTGTAGAGTACTGTTTGTACTTTCGATCACACCAATTCTTTCTGATTCACTATTATCAGTAGCGAAATATGGTGGCGATTGGCTTGGGTTTTGCCGTTTAGTAAATTGCAGGTTGGTTTTTTTTGAAGTTCGATTCGTATCTGAGGCTAGGTGACCCTGGCGATTGTCACTGACCGCGATATTGAGTCCTTTGCTTTCATTCTCATCCCGGGGGAATTCACGGTAACGATTAAAGTCGCTGCGAAGCCTGGAAGCGGACGGGTTCGATTTATCCCGGAAAGCTTTCGGTAATATTCGGTTAAAATCGTTTGTGAGAAATTCATCGATGTCGATACCTATCATCTTCTCAGCCTTGCGTACGCTTGATATTACGGTGGAAATTTGACCAGGATTGGAATACCTCCTTTTCAAGTATTCATTGAATTCTACTTCGCGCATTCATCTATTCTCAGCGATTTGATTTAGTGTCAGTCAGAAAAGCCCTAACATGTCAATGGCGGAATCAATAATGATTCCGCACAATTTTCATTCGGTATCGGTTTCAATTTCAATTACTTTCCAATGGCCTTTTTTAGTTGATCCAACACGTCGAATGCGATTCGCTTTTCTTAGATTGTCGAGATGATACTTCACACCATTGGTAGTGATGCCAATCTGGATAGCTAAAGCGCTTCGGGTAAGCTCAGGGCTTTCTCGCAGTAAAGCCAATATTTTTTCTTGGGTAGTTTTTCGGATTTCTTGGGTAGTTTCTTGGGCAGTATCTGATCTACTCGCTCTCCTGGTACTTGGACGAACCATAGATTTGTTAAGGTAATCATCTGAAAACCAAAACTTGATTAAAATTTCATGCGGTTCCACTTGTATGGTCGGTTCCGGTAATTTTTCTCTTCGACACGACTCTAACATTCGTTCAATTCCTCGCCCCCAGGATTCTATTTCACCCGCCTGAAAGAAAGCATTTGCAATATCCGGATTGTAGGGTCGTGATGAGTGTTGGCCCAATAGCTTCTCTACAGACCAATCCTCCGGTAATTCTCCAGCATTCCATATATGCAGTTGGTCGTCGTATACCCGAATTTGTATCTGTGCGGGAACGGCGTAATCACGGTGAACCACAGCGTTCAGCAACGCTTCCTTCAGCGCATCTTGAGGCACAGGATAAGTTTCGACCCGTTGAATTCCTTCATAACTGATCACCGCTTTCAGATACTTGGTCATTAATAATTCCATGGTTTTACTGACCTGCGTAAAAAGATTGCCGCAAATTTCATCATGGAAACGCACTTCGACCATGCTCTCAAAATAACCAATCTTTATTGATGAAGCAGTGAAAAATTTTTCGGGGTCAGGATGAAACAGAAGAACAGTTGCCCGCTTCAGAAAATTGTTTTCTGTCAGATGAAGTTTTTCGACTAAGTCAGCATCATCCATTCCGAGTACATTTTGATCTAGACGCTTCGAGCGTGTAGCATTCTCGCGGAAACGAGTCAGCGTAGATACATCAAGATCATCAATTCCAACATTTGGCAGAGGTACGGCATCCCACCGTTTTCCGGTTTTGTGCAATAAGAACCGGTTAAGAGCCGCTCCCCTAAGGACCTGCTTCGTACTACCGCTTCGGTAGTGGTACTCTCCTCTATAGCTAATGGGAACCTCATATGGTTCTACTGTGATTCTTAGGTAATTTCGATCACCTTCGCGCGTAAGATCAATGTCGGCCATGATGCCGAGCTGGTCTCGCAGTTTATTGGGTAGCTCTTCCATTAGTTGAGCGGCATTGTCAATCCCCACTACCTCACCATGGTCATTCCGTCCAATTTCCAGAACTCCACCTTGAGCGTTAGCGAATCCACACAACCACTTAAGGTATTCATCTCGCCACGCGGCTTTCCACTCTTTTGTTTGTGATTCATTCATTGTTTTCGATGTTGACTCAATTGCTCTTACACCTTTTGTGAGCGATTCAAATCGAGTTTACAGAAAAGGTGTGCAAGTACAAACTTTAGTTTTGACAATTGATGGCTTATTTGATCATTTGACCCCAAACTAGAAAGATACAAGTTTATTGTATTCCTACGGCATTCCCTTCTAAAAAATGACGGAGTCATTTCATTTGGTCCAATTCTGTTCCGTTGAAATTTGGAGGGTTGATACTCTTTGTACACAGTGTGGAGAGTTCACAGATTCACTTCGCCAGATAGTGTCTGTCAAATACTCGCAATGAATATCTGCTTCGACATCTTCTGCCTGTATTCAATCTCACAGAAAACTCCCACAATGAGTTGGCCAACCAGATTTGACAAGCGTAACAAGTGCCCGCGGCAGGAAATTCAAGTGCATTTTCTCGGTATAATATATCTGTCCAAATTTGAAAGATTAATCGGCCTAAGTTAGGGGTGTAAGCTGTACTTTGGCACACGTTTACGACGCATCCGCAATTGAGGTACTGACTGGACTGGAACCGGTTCGCAAGCGACCGGGGATGTACACCCAGACAGAGAATCCCAACCACCTCGCCCACGAAGTGATCGACAACAGCGTCGATGAAGTAATTGCCGGATTTGCATCAAGGATCAAGGTGACCCTCCATAGCGATCACTCGTTAAGCGTCTCAGATAACGGTCGCGGTATTCCAGTTGATCTCCATCAGGAGGAAGGATTACCGGGTGTCGAAGTCATCATGACACGACTGCACTCAGGTGCCAAATTTTCCTCTAAAAGCTATCTGTACTCCGGCGGTCTCCACGGCGTTGGTGTCTCAGTGGTTAATGCGCTGTCCACTCGTCTTGATGTTCAGATTCGTCGGGACGGCATTCATTACGAGATTAATTTCGCGGACGGAGAATGCGTACGGAAACTCACAGAAATTGACAGAGTCCTGAAGCGGAATACCGGTACGCGTATTCAGTTTTGGCCTGATCCTCAGTACTTTGATACGGGTCAATTCAACATCCGAAAGCTTAAGCGTCTAATGCTTGCAAAAGCAGTACTTTGTCCCGGCCTTGAACTTGAATATGTTGATGAAATACATCCTGAGAACAGCGAAAATTGGTTGTTCGAAGAAGGACTTGGTGACTATCTGGTATCCATGCTAAACGGAAGTGAACGGGTTCCAGCCGAGTCACCCATCATCGTTCACCGCAAGTCCGACGATATTCAAGTTGACTGTGCATCAGTCTGGACACCGGAAGCCAGCCAAATCGTTTCTGAGAGTTACGTCAATCTAATTCCCACCGAAGCCGGTGGTACACATGTTAATGGCTTTAGAACAGGTATTACCGAAGCTGTCCGCGAGTTTTGTGAACTCAGAAACCTGCTTCCGCGCGGCATTCGAATTTCTACAGAAGATGTTTGGAGGCATTGCAGTTTCGTGCTGTCTGTACGGGTCGAAGACCCTCAGTTTAGTGGCCAGGCAAAGGAACGCTTGAACTCCAAATCGGTTGGAACGTCGCTTACCTCAGTCGCAAGAAATGCCTTCAGTCTTTGGCTAAACCAGAATGTAGTTGCCGCACAACAAATTTCCGAACTCGCTATCGATAACGCAAGACAGCGAGAAAGATCGAACCGATCGGTTAAACGACGTAAACCAGGTATCGGACCAGCGTTGCCAGGCAAGCTTGCTGATTGCACCAGCGACAAAGTTGACGAAACCGAACTTTTCCTGGTTGAGGGTGACTCTGCAGGTGGCTCTGCCAAGCAGGCGCGCAACCGGGAAACTCAAGCGATTCTGCCCCTTCGTGGCAAAATTCTAAACACCTGGGAAGTCGCTTCATCCGAGGTACTCGGGTCAGAAGAAGTTCATTCAATTGCCGTCGCACTTGGAGTCGATCCATGCTCCTCAAGAATTGATGGCCTGCGCTATGGCAAAATCTGCATCCTGGCCGACGCCGATGCTGATGGTGCACATATTGCGACCCTGCTCTGTGCGCTTTTCGTCAAACACTTTCCTGCTCTGGTCGAGAACGGAAAAGTGTATGTCGCATTGCCTCCACTTTACCGCGTGGATGCCGGAAAGCAAGTTTACTACGCGCTCGACGACCGGGAACTTGAAACAACCACCGCTAAAATCCAGGGCGCAAAACCGAACGTTAAAATCACGGTACAGCGATTTAAGGGACTGGGGGAAATGAATCCATCCCAGCTGAAGGAAACCTCCATGAATCCCGACACGCGGCGCCTGCTGCAACTGAGCATCAAATCGCACTCAGGGACTGAAACCATGTTCAATATGCTACTGGCCAAAAAGCAAGCTGCAGACCGCAAAGACTGGCTGTCCAAGGAAGGAAATAAGGCTCAGTTCTGACGCCAATGGCTTCTGATCCAACCCAATTAGAACTGTTCGCAGCACCAAGAATATCAGTCGAGGATTTTGCCGAAAAGGCATACCTCGACTATTCCATGTATGTCATTCTTGACCGTGCTCTTCCGCATATCTCTGATGGTTTGAAACCGGTACAGCGTCGCATTATCTATGCGATGTCAGAACTGGGTCTGAGTGCGTCAGCAAAGTTCAAAAAATCGGCGCGGACTGTCGGTGACGTCATCGGTAAATTCCATCCGCACGGAGACAGCGCCGCCTATGAAGCAATGGTGCTCATGGCACAGCCGTTTTCCTATCGCTATCCCATCATTGATGGCCAAGGAAACTGGGGGTCACCCGACGACCCTAAATCCTTTGCAGCCATGCGCTACACGGAGTGTCGCTTTACACCATACGCGCAGATGCTCTTGAGCGAAATCTCCAGAGGCACCGTTAACTGGAATCCTAATTTCGACAGCACACTTCAGGAGCCAGAGCGATTACCCGCTCAGCTGCCCAATATTCTGCTGAATGGATCTTCGGGCGTGGCCGTTGGCATGGCAACCGACATCCCTCCACACAATTTGATTGAAATTGCAGAGGCCTGTGTTGAGCTGCTTCGAAAACCGAATTTGAGTTTGGAAGAGCTGTGCGAAATTGTTAAGGGACCGGACTTCCCGACGGAAGCAGAAATCATTACATCAAAATCAGAACTGCACAACATCTATTCAAGCGGGAACGGCACCATCCGGGCGCGAGCGGTCTGGCAGAAAGTCGATAGCACAATCGTTGTCACGGCTTTACCCTACCAGGTTTCCGGTTCGAAAGTCATGGAACAAATCGCGGCGCAGATGATTGCCAAAAAACTACCACTGATTGTTGATCTTCGTGATGAGGGTGACGAAGAAAATCCGACGCGGTTGGTTTTTGAGTTAAGGAGCAACCGGGTCGATTGCAATGCGCTCATGAGCCACCTCTTCGCGACAACCAATCTAGAACGAACTTATCGGGTCAACCTCAACGTTATTGGGCTGCACAATTTACCCCGTGTCTATGACCTTAGGCGCCTGCTGATAGAATGGCTCGAGTTCAGAAAAGACACCGTCGTCAAACGCATTGAAACCCGTCTCGAATTTCTGACTGATCGCTTGCACATTCTTGCAGGACTCCTGCTCGTATACGTAAATATTGACGATGTGATTCGCATCATTCGAGAAGAAGACAACCCAAAATCAGTATTGATGGAGACCTACCCACTGTCAGAACGTCAGGTTGAAGCGATACTGGATATTCGACTTCGCCAGCTTGCCAAGCTTGAAGAGATAAAAATCAACCAAGAACTTGACGAATTGTCAAAAGAGCAGGTCGAAATTCAGGTTATTCTAGATTCGCCTAGACGATTGCGGTCGCTGATGATCGAAGAAATTCAAGCCACTGCAAAAAAATTTGGCGATACCCGCCGCTCCCCAATCATTGACGAGTTCGACACTGCGAAAGCATTTTCGTCTGAAGATTTGGTGCCGGTCGAGCAGATAACCGTCATCCTATCGAAAAGTGGCTGGATCCGCTCCGCAAAAGGGTATGAAATTGATCCGGAATCTTTGAACTACCGCGAAGGAGACCGATACTTTTTGAGTGCAAAAGGCCATTCAAATAACTTTTTGGTTTGTATGGATCACAGTGGGCGCATGTACACGGTTCTTGCTCATAAACTCCCTTCTGCTCGATCATACGGCGAACCTCTGACAACGATGATCAACCCGGCAGCCAATATTGAGTTTTCCGGGATTGTGCTTGGTAGCGAAGATGGCTACTGTCTGCTGGCCTCCACAGAGGGCAAGGGTTTTGTTTGCCAGATTAAGGATGCAATGACCAAATCACGTTCCGGTAAGGCAGTGCTGGCTGTCAAAAAAAATTACACACCACTACCATGCCAAACGCTCAGCAGTTTGGATGACTGGGTTGCAGTTACAACAACCGAAGGCCGTTTGTTGATTTACCCGGTTAGCAAACTACCGGTGCAGAACAAGGGTCAAGGAGTTCGGCTCATCAACATTCCTCCGCAAGCCAGGAAATCCGGCGAACAGGTCTGCGCAGTTAATGTCTTGTCCGACAAACAAATTTTGATTGTCCACTCGGGTCAGCGATATTGCAAAATTAAGCGACCAGATCGGAAGAAGTTCCTAGGTGAAAGAACCCAGCGCGGCACACTTCTTCCAAAAGGATTTCGTTCAGTCGATTTTGTAAAAGTCTCAGACTGAGCGTTTGCCCAGATCACTATTCATTCAGGTCGATCAGCGTTCCAAGAATGTTATAAAACATTCCCCTGATTCGGGTCAGCCCAGCCTCAGAGTCGGCATCAAATCTAAGCACAATCTCTGGTGCTGTATTGGATGCTCTAATGAGTCCAAATCCGTCGTTAAAGTCTACACGTAAACCATCAATTGTGATAATTTCCGCTCCCTCAAACCTGGCATGGCTTCTGAATCGTTCGATCAACGTATGAGGATCATCGCAATGAATTCTGATTTCAGGAGTGTTGACTGAATCTGGCACAGTGCAAAATAAATCGGTAGCACTTGATTCACTCGTGCTAAGCATCTCGCACAATCTTGCACTTGCATAAATCCCGTCATCAAATCCGGGCCACCGATCCTTGAAATAAAGGTGCCCGCTCATCTCTCCACCGAAAATGGCATCGCACTCCAGCATTTTTGCCCGAATTAGCGAGTGACCAGTTTTCCAAAGAATGGGTTTGCCACCCGCCCGAACAACTTCTTGAGCCAGCAACCTTTGGCATTTGACATCAAATACAACCTGCCTTCCTGGGTAAGCAGACAGAATGTCTCTTGCAAACAAAATCATCAGCCGATCTGGCCAGACAATTTCGCCAAGCGGTGATACTGCTACCAGGCGATCACCATCTCCATCGATTGCCAAACCAACATCGGCCTTTTCAACACTCACCGCAGCAATCAAATCCTGCAGATTTTCTGGACGTGTAGGATCTGCTGAATGATTCGGAAATCTTCCATCAACCTCGCAATATAGTTCAATCACTTCACAGCCGATATCGCGAAGCACCTTGGGTGCGACTCCGCCAGCAACGCCGTTTGCACAATCCAGTACAACTCTGACTGGAGCAGAAACTTGAATATCACTGCTGACTGCCTGCCGATAGATTTCGACAACCGACCGCTCTGATAATGTACCGATCGGCCCGGTGAGTAGATCACTCTTAGAAATGCGCTGATAGAGCCTTTGAATTGCATCACCGTAGAATGGTTTGTTTGCGAGTGTCAATTTGACACCGTTAAATTGAGGCGGATTGTGACTAGCGGTCACCATCAACCCTGTCCCGGCCACTGATTTGTCTACCGCAAAGTACAAAAGTGGAGTGGGAATCGTACCGAGATCGATTACATCCAGCCCGACACTGCGCACACCATCGACTAGTGCAGACTTCAGTTCCGGACTTGAGAGCCGCGCATCGCAGGCAACAAGCACTTCACCTTCAATTTCATCTGCACATTCTGAACCGAATGCCTGACCAATCAAGCGAATGTTAGAGTGCGTCAGACTCTCGCCAGCGACTCCGCGAATATCGTACGTTTTGAAGATGTCGGCTGGAACTGAAATTCCTGTATCGGAATTCAGCGGCATTAACCGTCAGTTGACTCGGTGAATTCCGCGGCCATCCACAGATAATGCTGCTTCATGGACGGCTTCAGATAAAGTGGGATGTGCGTGAATGATACGCGCCAGGTCTTCAGAACTGGCGTAGAACTCCATAGCGACGACGGCTTCTGCAATCAGTTCCGAAGCGTGCGGACCGATGATGTGAACACCGAGTATTTGATCGGATTCTGTATCCGCGACAACTTTCACAAATCCGACCGTATCTTCCATCGCTTTGGCTCGACCTGTCGCAGCAAACGGAAACTTACCGGTTTTACAGCTGCCACCTGCAGCGGTGATTTCTCTTTCTGTTTGGCCAACCCACGCTATCTCAGGGTGCGTATAGATTGCCCATGGTACTGTCGCATAATTCATATGCCCTGTCCCAGTTGCGATTCTTTCCGCAACCGCAACACCTTCTTCCGACCCTTTGTGTGCGAGCATTGGACCTCGAACACAGTCGCCGATGGCATAGGTGTTGGGTGCCCCCGTCAGACAGTGTTCATCAACCTGAACGAATCCTCGCTCATCCAGCTGCACACCGCTGGCCTCATCAAAAAGATTATCAGTACAGGGTTTGCGGCCAACACAGACGATCAGGCGGTCCACTTCCAACTGAGTTTGCGTTCCGTTTTGCGTGTAAGTTATTTCAACGCCACCATCGGTTTCTATGGCTGACTCAACCATCGCACCCAACTGAATTTTGAGTCCCTGTCTGCTAAACTGTCTCACTCCTTCCTTCGCCACTTCTTCATCGGCGGTCGGTAGAAACTCATCCAATGCTTCAAGGATGGTAACTTCGGAACCCAGTCGATTCCAGACACTGCCCAATTCAAGACCAATTACACCAGCTCCAACAATTCCCAGCCGAGGAGGGACTTCGTCAAAAGACAGTGCACCCGCGGAATCTACGATCCGATCACCTTGAAACGGAATATTTGGCAACTCAATGGGTGTGGACCCACTGGCCAGAATAACGTTTGCAGCATTGATCTCTCCAGTAACTTCACCTGTCTGCCAATCCAGCAATTCGACTAATCCAGGCTTGACCAATCGGCCGTGCGCGTGAATCGAATCAATTTTGTTTGCTTTGAGGAGTGAAGCAATGCCACGGGTCAGCGTGGTCACAATTTTGACCTTACGCTTCATCATCGTTTCAACATCCATCGAGACGTTTTCTACGTTTATCCCGTGAAGTTTGTACGAGTGAGAAACTTCGTGGAACTTTTCTGAAGAATCCAACAGTGCTTTTGATGGAATGCATCCGACATTCAGACACGTCCCACCCAGCGCGGCTTTACCCTTATCGTTGGTCCAGCGATCGACGCATGCAGTCTTAAGTCCGAGCTGTGCACAGCGGATGGCCGCAACATATCCGGCCGGGCCTGCTCCAACGACTACGACATCGTAGTTTTCAGTCATGCTGGCACCCCATCAGAGTTCCAGAAGAATTCTTGATGGATCTTCCAATCCTTCTTTGATGCCAACCAGAAAAGTAACCGCTTCCCTTCCATCGATGATGCGGTGATCGTAAGTTAATGCCAGATACATCATGGGTCGGACAACAACTTCACCATTTTCAACGACCGGTCTTTCCTGGATCTTGTGCATACCGAGAATAGCACTCTGTGGGGGATTGACAATTGGAGTCGATACGAGTGAACCAAATACACCACCGTTGGTGATCGTGAATGTGCCGCCAGCCAACTCATCCAATGTCAGAGAACCGGACCTGGCGCGTTCTCCAAAGTCGCGAATTGTTTTTTCAATTTCACCAAATCCCATCAAATGCGCATCCCGAAGAATCGGCACGACCAAACCTCGCGGTGAGGATACCGCGATACCTACATCGCAGAAATCGTGATAGACAATCTCGTCGCCTTCAATGATTGCATTCACTGCCGGAACAGCCTTTAACGACTCAACCGCCGCCTTGACGAAAAATGACATGAAGCCCAATCGCGTACCGTGCTTGTTTTCAAAATTGTCACGGTGCTTTGTGCGAAGTGCCATTACTGCACTCATGTCCACTTCATTGAAAGTAGTCAGTAGCGCTGCTGTCTGTTGAGCCTGTACCAACCGAGCGGCTATCGTACGACGTATCCGACTCATTGGCTGGCGCTTGACACTGCGTTCACCTGAATCCGCTTCTGACATTACGACAGGCTGCTGGGCAGCCACCGTTGGTAGCGGATTGTCAGGCTGATCGGCAGCCAACGACTGGGGAGTTGATGCCACCGGTGGCGACACAGGTTCTGCAGCAGATTCAGCTTCAACGGCCTGCATGACATCAGCCTTAGTAATGCGTCCATCCCTTCCCGTTCCAACCACAACACTGATATCAATACCCTTTTCGCTTGCCAATACGCGTGCCGCGGGACTTGGTCGCCCACCGGTCTCAGGCTGCATCTCTGGCTCAGGTTCTGGTTCTGGTTCAGCGGGTTCCGCTATTTCTTCCAATGCAACTTGAGTCGCTTCTGGTTCTTTTGCTGTCACGGGCTCTGCAACAGCGGTGGAATTGCCGATGGCACCCAATACATCGCCTTCAACCACCGTTTCCCCGGCGCCTTTATGAATCTCAGTCAAAACCCCATCGTCTGGCGCCGGTATTTCAAGCACTATTTTCTCTGTTTCGAGTTCAATCAGAAGTTCATCCCGTTTAAACGGTTCGCCAACTTCTTTGTGCCAAGCCAGGACGGTTGCTTCGCTAACCGATTCCGGTAACATTGGCGTAGTGATTTCAGTTGACATTTGATCTTGCACTCCTAGGTTGTGAGATAGGGACCACATTACGAACAATCGACAGTGCTTCAGAAATAAGATGCTCTTGCTGAGCCAAATGCATACGGTAATGCCCGACTGCAGGTGATGGCGCTTCGGGACGCGAAGAACATATTATTTTCTGACTCTTTATTCGACACTCTCGCAGTCGGTGCCATATTCGATACCAGGCACCCTGATTCTGCGGTTCCTCCTGGCACCAGACAATTTCTTTGGCATCTGGATAAGATCGAAGGATTTGCGTCAGTTCGTGAACTGGGAACGGATGTAGCTGTTCAATCCTGATGATGGCAACGTCATCAATTTCCCGAATTTCGCGCATTTCAAGTAAGTCGTAGTAAACCTTGCCAGAACACAGAATGACGCGGACGACGGCTTCGCGATCAATTTCCTCATTGATTTCGTCGATGATTGTTTGAAATCCATATCGGGACAGATCACGAACATCTGAAACGGCACGCTTATGACGTAAAAGACTCTTCGGTGACATTACGACTAGCGGCCGACGATAGTATCTCATCGCCTGCCGACGCAACATATGAAACACCTGTGCAGGTGTTGTCGGAACACAGACCTGCATATTTCCGTCGGCACTCAGCTGCAGAAAGCGCTCCAGTCTGGCAGAGGAATGCTCAGGGCCCTGGCCTTCGTAACCATGAGGGAGCAACAAGACCATGTTGCACAGTCGGCCCCATTTGGCAAATCCACTGCTAATGAATTGATCGATCACAATCTGCGCACCATTGGCAAAGTCCCCAAACTGCGCTTCCCAAATCACCAGTGTACTTGGATCAGTGGTGGCGTAGCCATATTCAAAGCCCAACACTGCTTCTTCCGACAACAGTGAATTGAAAATCTGGCAATCTTCAGGATTACCTATGGTTTTTAGCGGGCAAAACACGTCCCGACTGTTTTGATCGTGCAGCAAGGCGTGACGATGCGAAAAAGTTCCGCGACCAACATCCTGACCCGTCAGTCGAATGGAGTTCCCGTCATCAATCAGTGAGGCGTATGCCATCGTCTCAGCAAAGCCCCAATCGATCATTAGCTTACCCGCAGCCATTTTGGATCGATCAGTCATGATTTTCTTCACCCGGCTATGTAGAGTGAAGTCTTCGGGTAATTCGGCGAGATTGGCTGTGTAACGCTTGATATTCTTGAGAGTAACCGTAGTGTCGACTGGATCAGACCACTCCGCTCGAAAATACGGCGCCCAATTGACAATTTTTTGGATTTTTGCTGGATCAATAATCTGCCCTGCAACCACCTCTCCCCGATCGAGGTTGTCCCGATATTCCATCACCATTTTCTGCGCTGTCTGATCCGTGACCACCCCTTGATCAATCAGCTTTTGAGCATATTGCCGACGGGTTGGCGCTATTTTCTTGATCGCGTTGTACATGACAGGCTGTGTCATCATGGGTTCGTCTGCTTCGTTATGTCCGTAACGACGATAACAAACAAGATCAATCACAACGTCGGTGTGGAATTCCATGCGATAGGCGTGTGCCAGTCGCGCAACCGAAACAACAGCCTCAGGATCGTCTCCGTTGACATGAAAAATCGGAGCCTGCACCATCTTTGCAATTTCTGTGCAGTAAACGGTTGAGCGCGCATCCAGTTTATTGCTGGTTGTAAATCCAATTTGATTATTGATGATGACGTGAATCGTACCGCCCAC
Source organism: Arenicellales bacterium (assembly GCA_965220665.1). GTDB lineage: Bacteria > Pseudomonadota > Gammaproteobacteria > Arenicellales > JAJDZL01 > JAJDZL01. The sequence goes on along the minus strand of CBDCQQ010000005.1, from coordinate 1,467,975 downwards.
CTCAAAACCCCGCGTATGGGACATGTTCAATGTCTCCATAACGACCCCCTGACCGGCGAAAGCAGCATCGCCATGCACCAAGATTGGGGTGACTTCCTTCTTGGAATCGTCGTGACGCCTGTGTTGACGAGCACGGACGGAACCGGTTACTACGGGATCGATGATCTCAAGGTGCGACGGATTAAACGCCAAGGCAACGTGTACGATTCCACCGGGAGTGTTGATATCAGAGGAAAAACCCATGTGATACTTGACATCACCATGTTCCTGAGCCCAGTGTTCAGCTAAGGATAGATTGCCTTCGAATTCGCCAAAGACTTCTGCCGGAGCCTTGCCAAGAATATTCACCAACACATTCAGGCGACCGCGATGAGCCATGCCAATGACTACCTCCCTGCCACCAGATATGCCAGATCTCTGCACCAGCTCGTACATGATCGGGATCAGAGATTCCCCGCCTTCGAGAGAAAACCTTTTTTGACCAACATATTTCATGTGCAAGTAGGTTTCCATACACTCGGCCATGGTGAGCAGTCTCAGTATCTGCTTGCGATCATCATCCGTGATGAGATCGTCCAGAGAGACACTTTCGATTCTGGATTGAATCCAATCCAGACGATTCGGGTCGGAAATGTGCATATACTCATAGCCAATCGACCGACAGTAAGTCTTCTGGTAGTATTCAATAATCTGTTCTAGTGATGCGTACTGTGACCCGAAAACCGCATCGAACTTGAACTTCTCCTTAAGGTCAGCATTTTCCAGTCCCACTGAATTTAGGCTAAGGTCAGCACTAAACCATTCATCGGTGAGCCCTAATGGATCAAGCTTGGCATTCAGGTGTCCGTAAACCTGATACCGGCGGATAAGACGCTGAACCGCTGATTGCCTACGAAGGTAATCCGTACTAACTAATTCTTCGGCTGATGAGGCTTCTGGTTCGGTTGAAACAGGGACTTGGTCAAGTGAATTAAAGGTATCGCGCCATGCCTGTGGTACACTTTCAGGGGCCGATTCATACTCGTCGAATAGACTCTCAAGATAGGCGAGATTGGCAGACGAAATTCCGTTTGGATTGACAGTTTCTCTAGACTTGCTCATGGGTCCGATCCTTGGTCGCGATTATTGGATTGGCACTGGAATTTAGGATAGAGGGCTGGGCGAACCTGAGTGAAGTTTCAGGTTCGAAGAGGTACGGCTGTACCAGAGAATACGCAGATCTTGGAAATAGCTTCCAATTGAAAATTCGCATGAACTTCTATCGATATCTGGTAGTGGTCAGAGTACCGAGTGCTGGCTTGGAGTATTCACTGAATTTCAGTGTTATTCTTCACGTCTGAAATTATAAGCACTTTGGAGTTGCAAATTTTAATCGTGCATCAATTCAGCCGAACAGTTCCATTGTCAAAGCAAAATTTGGGGGCAGAAATTCTCTACAAAACAGGAAACCGACACGGAAAAAGGTGCTTTTCTCCTGTCATTTCGCCGATGAAAATTCTACAAGCAAGTCTTTGGCGTCAACATTGTCGCCAACCGAAACCAGCAAGGAAGTCACGCTTGCTGAGCGTTCGGCACGAATGGCGGTTTCCATTTTCATCGCTTCAATGGTCAGAATCACGTCTCCTGCTTCTATAAACTGACCCTCAGTCGCATTCACTGATGAGATCATACCGGGCATGGGTGAAATAACGTGATCAGGATTGCCTTCCTCACCCTTGCGACGCTGCTCAACCAGATTGGCAACTTTTCGATTCGGCACTTTGACTGTACGCGGCTGACCATTAAGTTCAAAAAACACTCTGATATTTCCATCGGCATCGGTTTCACCTATCGCCAGACATTGGATCACCAGCGTCTTTCCTGGTTCCAGATCAACCGATATTTCCTGTTCCGGTTTCATTCCATAGAAAAACACCGGGGTTGGCAATACATGCATTGGACCATTCTGGCGGCGATGAGACATGTATTCCAGAAATACCGCGGGGTACATCAGATAGGACTGGAATTCCTCGTTACTGATCGCGCCCTCAAACTTGGATTCGGCTTCAGAGCGCAGCTCATCTAGATTGGCAGGTGGCAAATTTTCGCCTGGGCGATTTGTGATGGGTGTCTCACCCTTCAGCACCTTTTTTTGCAGGTCTGCTGGAAAACCGCCGTAAGGCTGACCCAATTCACCGGCAAAAAATGACTTCACCGAATCTGGAAATGCAACTTCCCTGTTCGGGTCTTCAACATCTTCCCGGCTGAGGCCTGAACTAACCATGAACAAGGCCATGTCGCCAACCATTTTCGAAGTCGGTGTAACCTTGATGACATCTCCAAGCATGTCGTTTACCACTGAATAAGCCTGAGCTACTTCGTGCCAGCGCGCCTCCAGTCCCAATGCCCTTGCTTGCTCCTTGAGATTTGTAAATTGTCCACCTGGCATCTCATGCAAATAAACTTCAGACGCTCCAAAGCGGACATCACTCTCAAACGCAGCATAATTTTTTCGAACACTTTCCCAATACGAAGAAAGCTCCAGGATGGCATCTGAGTCCAGTCCAGAGTCGGATTGAGTACCCTTGAGAGCCCTTACCACCGAACCGAGATTAGGCTGGGAGGTGGTGCCAGAAACAGCGTCCATCGCGAGATCAACAGCATCCGCACCTGCCCGAACAGCAGAGATCACGCTGGCTGCCGCGATGCCGCTGGTGTCGTGAGTGTGAAAGTGAATCGGCAACCCGGTTTTTTCCTTTAGCGAACTGACTAGTAAATTCGCACTGTCTGGCGTCAACAATCCGGCCATATCCTTGATACACAAAATATGAATGCCGAGATCCTGCATTCTGACCGCCAGATCCTCATAGTAGTTCAGGGTGTATTTGCTGCGGGCGGGGTTCAAGATATCGCCACTGTAGCAGATTGCGCCTTCAAGCAGCTTGCCAGTTTCTAAAACCGCATTCATCGCAACTTCCATGTTGTCGACCCAATTCAGGCAATCAAACACCCTGAATAGATCAATGCCTGACTGCGCACTTTGGTATATGAATTCGCGTACGACATTGTCAGGATAATTCCTGTAGCCAACGCCATTCGCACCTCTGAGCAGCATCTGTAGCAGGATGTTCGGTATACGATTTCGAAGATCGCGCAAACGTTCCCACGGACACTCCTTAAGAAATCGCATTGAAACATCAAATGTCGCACCTCCCCAACACTCAAGACTGAACAGGTTTGGCAGATTGGAAGTGTAAGCCTCAGCGCACTGCACCATATCGTAGGTCCGGAATCGTGTTGCCAGTAGCGACTGATGGGCGTCACGCAAAGTTGTGTCGGTTATCAATGCCTGAGGCTGGTCCAGCATCCATTGGGCAAACTGTGTCGGACCTAGCTCATCTAGAAGCTGTCGGGTTCCGGTGGCCGGTTCGACAACTGAATTCGGTGGTACAGGATGCTGGATTATTGCAGGTTCTGGACGTCCCGCAACTTCCGAGTTACCGTTAACTGAAATATCAGCAATGTAGTTCAGCAACCGGGTCGCACGGTCTCGGCGCTTGGAGAAATTCAGCAGTTCAGACGTATCATCGATGAAACGTGTTGTGTAAGTACCATCCAAAAAAGTCGGATGCCCCAGCAGATTTTCCAAAAACACCAGATTTGTCGCGATCCCTCGAATCCGAAATTCTTTCAGCGCTCTGATCATACGCTGGACTGCCTCGTCAGCAGTCGGTGCCCATGCCGTGACTTTTTCCAGCAGACTGTCGTAATAACGTGTAATCACGGCACCTGAGTATGCGGTACCACCGTCAAGACGAATTCCAAATCCCGCAGCACCTCGATACGCTGAAATCCGGCCGTAGTCAGGGATGAAATTCTCTTCCGGGTTTTCTGTCGTCACTCGGCACTGAAGAGCATATCCATTGCGGGTGATCTGGTCCTGCAAAGGCACACCAGAGTCTTCGACATCGCCAATGACAGAGCCACCTGCAATGCGAATCTGCGCTTTGACAATATCAATCCCGGTAATTTCTTCTGTTACGGTGTGTTCAACCTGAATCCTGGGGTTCACCTCGATGAAATAACACTCACCCGTATCGTCATCGAACAGAAACTCGGCTGTTCCTGCATTGATGTAGCCAACTGATCTTGCCAGCCGAACTGCAGAATCACACAATGTCTGCCGTTGTTCGTCGGACAGGAACAGCGCTGGTGCACGTTCGATGATTTTCTGATTCCGGCGCTGAATGGAACAATCCCTTTCAAACAAGTGGACTATGTTGCCGTACATGTCACCGAGCAGCTGAACCTCGACATGGCGCGCTCTTCGAATCAGCTTTTCCAGATACACTTCAGAACTGCCAAATGCAGACAGTGTCTCACGTCGGCCAAGATTGACTGACTCTAACAAGTCATCCGGTGAATCAATAACACGCATACCACGGCCACCACCGCCCCAAGACGCCTTGAGCATCAGTGGATAGCCAACATGATCAGCCAGTTCTCTGATCTGTTCTTCGTCTTCAGGCAAAGGTCCAGTCGCCGGGAGGACCTGGACATCAGCGGTCTCAGCCTCGCGGCGCGCTGATACCTTGTTACCGAGTTTTCGCATGATGGCCGGCGGCGGGCCGATGAATTGAATGCCCTCTTCCAGACAGGCTTCGGCGAACTCCGGATTCTCTGATAGAAAACCATAACCAGGATGAATGGCATCAGCGTTTGTACTGCGAGCCACCTTCAGAATCTCATCTATGGCGCGGTATGCCTGAATTGGCCCGAGGCTGGCACCTATTTGGTAGCTTTCATCCGCCTTAAAGCGATGCAAAGAGAACTTGTCCTGTTCAGCGTATACTCCGACAGTTTTGATTCGAAGTTCGGTCGCGGCACGAAAAACGCGTATTGCGATTTCACTGCGATTGGCTACCAGTAGCTTATGGATTGGTTTGGGTTGATTCATTCGATTTTCTGCGTAGTCGATATCAATTCTGGATATTTCATATGTAAATCCCCCTCTGGGAACTGGCCCGGTCGACAAAAAAAGGGGAAATTTAAAATTCAGGCAGGTTCAGGCATTTCGGCCAAAATCCAGTGTATTTTATCACCCGTCTCTGCGACAATCCGGCACCACCTCAAACCCCGGCACCTCAGGTTCATCATCAACTATCTCTGCTGGAAATCCTTCTGCCAGAATTTGTGTGTCGCAACATTCCTCCAGTCGACGAATGATATTGGGTGACCACTCTCTTTCGCCATAGCGACGCATTCCATCCTGAAAAATCTCAATCATCAGCGGATTGATCTCCAAAGGAACACCGGCGCGATCTGCAACTTCCTGAAACAGCGTAATGTCCTTGATTACCAGATCCATGGTGAAATTGATGTCGCGACTACCATTTAAAATCACCTGGCTTTCTGTCTCGTGCACAAATGAATTGCCGGATGAAATCCGAACCGCTTCATATGTTGTACCGAGATCAAGTCCCGATTTTTGTGCCGTTGTTAACGCCTCGCACAAAGTCAGCAGATTTGCGGTAGCAAGATAGTTGGTCAACACCTTTAGTACCGATGCTGTTCCCAACTCACCAGTGTGCAAGATGCGTCGGCCCATAGCTTGAATAACCGGAAATGCACGGTCGAAAGTGCCACGCTCACAGCCTGCAAAGATCGAGATGTTGCCGGTCGCGGCGCGGTGACAGCCACCCGAAACAGGGCAGTCCATGGGAAGCGCACCTTTCTCTTTAACCTTTGCGCCTAATCGAAGTACTTCAGTCTGATCAGTCGTGCTCATTTCAGCCCAGATGCTGTCGGGACTCAATCCCTTGAGTACACCGTCATCAGACTCCATCACTGATGCCGACACTCGAGGATTCGGCAAGCAGGTGATAACCATGTCAACAGCAGACGCCATTTCGGCTGGCGATTCAGCCCAGTTCGCGCCTGCTGCCAATATGGGCTCGGCCACCTCTCGATTGAGGTCCCGCACTGTTAAATCAAACCCGTTTCTGAGCAGACTGCCAGCGAGTTTTCCACCGACATTGCCAAGACCAATAAACCCAATTTTCATTCATTACCCTCCGAATACCAATTTGAGTTCTGTCCCCGAAATCTTATCGGCTAAGCATGATCTTCTCAGCCGCATTGGAAAACACCCACGTCGTACCCGAGCGAACTTCCCTCGCCAGGAGATTAAGCGAATCTACAAATCCTGTACCCCATGGTGCGTCAATCGATTGCAGGTACGCGCGCATTTTTTTATTGAGCAACAGAAAGTGTCCAGTAAAACCACCAAAACCACCCTGCCTGAACTGCTCAAACATTGAGTGGGTATTTGTCGTTGCAATCAAGAGTTTCGAAGCCACCGGGTAATCATCAAGATCCCGAAGTGGAGCAGGCTCCAGTGACATCAGGTGATATTCTTCGACCGGCTGCAATTTGGTCAGACAGTCTCGAAGTCGCTGACTCGCTTTGGAATTTGGTACTCGCCCCTTGAGTTCGATCATGAAGTGCATGTGAGCTGCAAACTGTTCCAGCACTTCCTCAAGCCTGGGAACCAGAGGAGAAAGTTGGCGCAACTCATCAAGTTCCGTTTTTGCAACTTCGACCGCGCCGGGTCCTGGAAGCCCTGCTGTGTGCGGATCGTGAATGACGACTGGCCAGTCGTCTAAAGTCCATTGAACATCAAATTCAATCCCCCACACACCTGCATCACGTGCCGCTTGGAATGCTGACAGAGTGTTTTCATATATGAAACGACGTGGATTGGCACAGCCACGGTGAGCGACAAGCTGCAAGTTGCGCCACTCGGCTTCGGTCAATGGCTTACGCGGGATGCGTCCAAAGACAGCGTTAACGGTAGAGTCTGCAAAGCGAGTAATCCAATGATAATCGTCGGCCATCAAACCCTACCAGCACACATCACAAATAAATTCACGCGGGTGCGCTTTCAGTCTCCAACTCCAAAATCGCCAGCAACCTGTCCAGAACCTCATCCATCTGCGCTTCAGAAATCACCAGCGGTGGAAGCAGTCGTATTACGGTTGTACCAGCAGGCAAAGCGAGCACACCCTTATCCTGTAGCTTTTGCAGATACGGTGTCGAGCGAACCTTAAGTTCAATCCCGATCATCAGACCTATGTGTCTGACCGCTCGCACCTGAGGTGGTTTGTTTTTCAGCAGTTTGCTAACAAATCGATCGCCAAGTTCAGCAGCCCGGTCGGCTAGCCGCTCACGTTCCATCACCCCAACCGTTGCCAGAAAAGCCGCACACGCCAACGGATTCCCACCAAAAGTGCTGCCATGCGCGCCAACCGAAGATTTGATTTTACTATTCACCAGAATCGCGCCCATCGGAACTCCACCTGCAATCCCCTTGGCAAGACAAAGTACATCCGGTTCAACACCATAGTGTTCACACGCGAACATTTTTCCGGTTCGACAAAACCCGGTCTGGATTTCGTCAATAATCAGCAGCGCTCCGTTCGATTCGCAAATTGCGACTGCGGCGTCGATGTATGATTGTTCAGCGGCATAGACGCCACCTTCACCTTGCACCAGTTCCAGCAGAACAGCAGCAGTATTTTCATCGACCGCCTCTTTGAGCGCTTCAACCTGGTTGTACGGCACGTACGAGAATCCTGGTACCAGAGGACTGAAGGGGTCCTGATAACTCTTGTTTGGTGTCGCACTGAGCGCTCCCATGGTACGACCGTGAAATCCTCGATTGGCACTGACTACTTTGTTCCGGCCGGTAGTCTGGCGAACGAATTTAAGTGCACCTTCGATGCTTTCAGCACCAGAGTTGCAAAGGAACACCCGCTCCAGACCAGCTGGGCTGATTTTGACTAGTTTTTCCATGCATTCGGCGCGAATGTCATTGGGAAATATTCCGGCACAGGTAATTAGGCGTTTGGCCTGTTGCGCGATTGCGTCGACCAATACTGGGTTGGCGTGCCCAATATTGGCAACTCCGATGCCAGCGGTGCAATCGATGAATTGCTTACCTTGATCATCCCACAATAGCGCACCTTCGCCTCTCACCAGCGAAATTCCGCGGCTTTTGTATACGCCGACACTCAGTTCAGTTTCCCGTGCATCCACACTTTTCATCATTCATCTCCTTTGGTCAGCTGATTATGGTTCCAGATTCAGCAGTCGTGATCGGCGAGTCCACTCGGCCATCAGCAATGATTACCTCCGTCGGACCCTGTTCAAACAATTTTTGCAGGGCCAGAAGTTTACGCTTCATTCGACCGCTAACCTCGGACTCGCGCGCTCCAAGCTCACTTGCATCCAGCTTTCTGATCAAGCTTAACGGATCATCGCGGTCAGCGAGTAATCCCGGTGCTTCAATAAACTGGTAGATGCGTTTGGCCTGCATCTGCCGGTGCAGAACGGTAACGATATTATCGTTATCCGCATTGATCGCGACCCCGTTTTCATCTGCAATGGGAATGCTGATGACTGGTGTGAACCCATCTACCAGCAGCTGCGTCAGCAGTGGCGTATTGATCTGTTCTGGTTTTCCGGATAAATCCCTCTTCAGCAGTGTCTTACCCTGTTCTCGAACCCGAATGCCACGATTGCGTCTGCCTTCAATCAAGCGACCATCCAACCCGCTTAATCCGATGGCATTGATGCCAAGTTTCTGGCAGGCTTCAACAAAACGCATCCTGACCAGGCCGGAATAACTCATCATGATGACATCTAACGCGTTGTCGTCTGAATACACACTCTCGTAACCAGAAACAGACTGCAGCGTTTTGGTCGGCATGTCCAGTTTCTGTGCCAATCGGTCGCGTTCAGCATTGGCACCCAAGACCACGATTACCGACTCATCCAAGTTTGCAATATCCCGTGCAATTCCAACCGAATTGATGTCGCCTCCACCACCAACTTTGACGATAACAGGCCGAATCGCCGATTGATTTAATGCCACCACTATTCCGACCTCAAAATCCGCGTAATGGTGTGGTTTTCAATCGGCGTCCAGTCAGAACAGTTTTCATAAGGTGACGAACTGACGATATAGGTCCCATCGATCAGTTTCGTATGTAATTGAAAATATTCTGGATTTTCATTGAATGTCGTGCTGATCCAGGCTTCGTTCGCGGTTGCAATGATGAAATTCATTGCACGTACGTAACGTGACTTCCGCACAAGGTGATTAATGCCCTGTTGAATTGCCGACTCCATATCACCGATATCAAACCGTTTAATGAAATTAAACACTCGTTCCGCACCGATACGACCCGCTTCCCGAATACGAACGCCCTGCAGTTCACCATTGAAGACGAAGACTCTTTCACCATCATCAAAGGGCATATTGTTGCGAACTTCAATGCCCTCATTTCGGTAGGCGCTGCGGGCATGGGCAAGAAAATAATCACAAGGCTTAAATCGCTCGAAACAATCCTCCCAGATCGGTTGGATATTGTGATAGAAATGCCAGTTTCCGGATTCGAGCCAGGAGCAGCCCCAACCGTGACTTTGATCCTCTGGACTGTTTTTTGCAGTTTGAGCAAATTTCTCCAAGTGATGCTGCATGCTGACTGGCGTATCACTCTTGACAAAAAGCAGTCGGCACATTGAATTCGCTTCCCGTTGTCAGACCGGCCGGTCAGGCAGGGTACAGGCCTGCAAACTCCAGCCCGGTTCGCTCAGATACACCAAACATGATATTGAGATTCTGCACAGCCTGACCAGCTGCACCTTTCATCAGATTATCGAGGGCACTGATGGCGACGATACGATTATTGTCAACATCCCGCTCAAATCCGACGTCACAAAAATTGGTTCCAGCCAATTGTTTGGGCTCAGGGTATCGATGTATTCCCGAACGGTCTTTGACCACCCGGACAAAAGGTTCATTAAGATAAGCCTGGTTATATGCCTTCCACAATCCCCGTTCATCAGGCAGCGTTTGTTTGGAAAATACATGACAGGTTGCAACAATTCCCCGCACCATCTCAATTGAAGTTGCAGAAAAGCTGACTGCCCCAACATTGAGCGCCTGCTTCATTTCGGCGACATGCCGGTGACCGGTTGGACGATAGGATCGGACTGCACCACTTCGCACCGGGTGGTGACTGCTCTCGCTCGACTGACTTCCGGCTTCACTGGAACCGACCTTGACTTCGGCAACGATGGAACTGACACCGCACGATCGCATGATTGGCAGTAGGGCCAAAATTACCGCAGTCGCATTGCAGCCGGCACAGGACACATAATCAGAGGTGGCTATTCGGTCTCTGTGAAGTTCCGCGATACCGTAAGTAAAAGCCTGTAGGAATTCAGGTCGCAAGTGAGGTTTGCCATAAGCCACTTCATAAGCTGAGTCACTGTCGAGTCGAAAGTCGGCACTGAGATCGATAATTTTGGGTGCAAGACCCATATAGTGGTCGATGGAATTCATTGCGACGCCATGCGGTAGACAGAGAAAAAGAACATCGCATCCTGTTAATTCATCGGGGGAGCAGAATTTCCTTGTCAGCAGTTTGCGAAGATTCGGATTGGACGAGTGAATGAATTTACCTGCACGGCTGCGTGAGGCAATCTGACCAATTTCCACCTCCGGGTGACCATGCAGAAGGCGCATCAGTTCACCACCAGCGTAGCCGGCCCCACCTACGATAGATGCTCTTATCACTCGGACGCCTTATGTCTGGTGGTTAACCACAAAATCAACCATTCGAGCCGGGATGTCGACACCGGTTGGTGCAATGCTGTTGCGAAATTCCATCGTATAGTTGACTTCATTGACAAGCATTCCCTGGTCGGACTCGAATAGATCAATCGCCAGAATACCACCACCCACTGCTTCTGCCGCCGCCAGTGACAACTCAGCAATATCTTTGGTAATGGGGCAATTGGCTGCGACTGCTCCGCGAGCGGTGTTGGTAATCCAATGAGTCGATTTCCGATAGATACCCGCAATACACTCATCACCAACCACAAAAGTGCGGATGTCACTACCTCGCTTTTCCACATACTCCTGGATATAGAAGATTGAGTGCTGATAAGAACCGAGCAGTCGCTTGTGTTCCAAAACGGTTTCCGCCGCTGAGCGGTCATTTATCTTCGAGAGCAAGCGTCCCCAAGAGCCGATTGCCGGCTTCAGAACGACTGGATAGCCCAATTCCTCAATGGCTTCCAGCGCAGATTCTTCGGTATAGGCCACCCGGAGCTGCGGCTGTGGAATGTCGCGTTGAGCCAACCGTATGGATGTCTCAATTTTGTCACCGCACACCCTGGCAACTTCGGCGCGGTTGACGCACGGTATGCCTGCCAGTTCCAGAAATTGCAAGCTGCATACTGCGCGCGAGTGACTGACACAACGCTCGAAGGCAACATCAATCGGCGGAACACTCTCCGGGTCGAAGACCAGTTTCCTGTCGTCGAGCATAGTGATGTTGACACCCTGCTGCACGCGAAACGCTTCGAGCAGCTTTTTCTCCTCAAAGCGAATGACAGAGTGCAAGAACCCGACGTTCACAGAATTAAATCCGTGAACTTTTTCATTTATTGACCCCAGTCCTCATCCAGTTCCGGTGCGACTTCCAAAGTCGGTGGGTCAAGGTTGACTACCTCAAGTTCGGTACCACAGAAAGGACACGCCAACAACTCTCCGACAATGGTGTCGTCTTCAAATTCAATTTCATTTGCACAAACTGGGCATTCTGCTGCCATTGTGGTGGGGTCTCCGATGATGGTTGATGAAACTTTCCCAAAATTGGGCGTTATTCTTCCGGGGGCGTTGGATACATCAGGATTTCATGCATGTCAACCCGCGGGTGCTGTTCGACAGCAAACAGAATTGCCTCTGCAACATCTTCGCGTTCCATCGCATTGTCTCTATTTTCGCCCCCAAATATCTCTGTATTGGTCACACCTGGCTGGATATTGGTGACGCGAACACCGGTTCCTCTGAGCTCTTCCCTGAGGTTGTAGTTCATACCCGTTACAGCCCACTTGGTGGCACTGTACATTGAGCCTGGAATCGGTCGTCTGCCAGCAGCTGAACCCAAGAGCAAGATGTGGCCCTTGCTATTTTTCAAAGCTGCAAGACTGGCTCTGATCGTCAGTCCCGCACCATAAACGTTGGTCAAAATCATCTCCTTCCAACGTTCAGGGTTACCTTCGGCGAAACCACCTCCGGCGTAGTAAATTCCGGCATTAGCCAATACCACATCTATCCGCCCAAACCGGTCGATTGCCTGGCCAATCATTTCCTGCTGGTCTTCCCATTGGGTTACATCGCATCGGACTGCCAGCGAACAAGTCGGGCCACCTAACTCCTCGCACAATTCATTCAGAATTTCCGCTCTTCGTGCCGCCAGAACCGTGCGATAACCTCGCTTCGCTGCTGAACGCGCGGTTGCAGCACCAATTCCACTTGATGCACCAGTGATCAGAAATACCTTCTCTTCCATACGCAGCGTTGTCGCAATCGTTATTCGGTTCGGCCAGAAGGATAATATTATATGAACCGATAAATGATACAGACCCGTATTGAATGCCAACCAACGTATCTCCCGAATACAAAAAAGCTGAACAGGCCTTTCGTGAAGCGCGCGAACCTGCGGACAGGTTGAAGTGTCTCAAGGAGATGTTGCGAACCATTCCCAAGCATAAGGGAACGGAGCACCTACAGCGCGACATCAAAACCCGCATCAAAATGCTGACTGATGAACTGGCGGGGCCGCGCAAGGGTGGAGCTCGGACGGGTCCTTCTCATTCGGTTCGGCCAGAAGGAGCGTCCCAGATTGCATTACTCGGACCTCCAAATTCCGGAAAGTCCCAACTACATCACCAACTGACTGGGGCACGTTCAGAAATCGGGCCCTATCCATTCACTACACAGTTTCTGTTACCTGGCATGATGCCATATGAAGACATCCACTTTCAGCTGGTTGACTTGCCACCAATCTCTAGTGATTACTTTGAACCGTGGGTGGTCAATTCACTACAAACCGCTGATGCAGCGTTCCTTGTGATTGATATATCCAACCCTGAATGCATCGATCATATTGACCAGGTTATTACCCAACTGGATCAGCGAAAAGTCAGCCTGACGAACCAATTTGAAATAGACCTGGTAAACGGGGATTACACACAGGATGACTCAGACTTTGATCCGTTTCGTGTTGCATTGCCTACGATTCTGGTTGCCAATAAAATCGACTTGGCTGCCGATCCTGATGAACTCGACGCTCTCAATGAACTCGTCAACTACAACTTTCCGTCAATAGCGCTGTCGGCACTGACCGGTACAAATCTGGAACTTTTCCCGCAAATGGTCTTTGAAAAATTAAAAATCGTGCGGGTGTACACAAAGATTCCAGGCAAACCTCCAGACACTGACAAGCCTTTCACTCTGAAATTTGGCGGTAAAGTATCTGATGTGGCCCGACAGATTCATAAGGATTTTGAAGAGACATTTAAATTTGCTCGAATCTGGGGCAAAAACGTTTTTGCGGGACAGCAGGTGGGTCCGGATCATCTGCTTGACGACCTGGATATTCTGGAAATCCATGTTCGTTAAACTGAGCAGACAGCGATACATTTTCAATTTATCCCTGTAGCCAGATATTACAGTGAAACTACGTTTGATATGGCGGTGTAGTGGAGTCGGTTGCGCTGTCAAATCAACCAAGTAATACAGGTATTAGTTTGTTCCAGGAACTTTTTGGTAAAGGTTCCTTTTATAGATTAAGCTCATGACTGCTCAACCTTTTCCGTATGATTTGCCCTGATTGGTACTTTTCTGAAAGCTGCGACCTAAAATCTAGAGGAGTTAGGTTGAATACATAAATGATGAATAGAGTAATTGACTATTTCAACAAAATTCATTTACCTGATATGGGTTATTGTGGCTACTGTATTTTTCGGTATATCAGTTGTACAGGCAGGCGATAATTTCAAGGACCTTTACAAGGGTTGGTCGTTCGAGAAGAGCTTACCCACTAATTTCAAGAGGCATGGCTATATCGTTGCTAGACAGGCTGACGGTCACCCTGTGCGAGATGGTGAAAAATCTATGCGATTTGAGGTGCGACCCGGAGACTGCAGTTGGAGTGAGGGATGGAGCGACTGTGAAAAAGATCGAGAGCGACATGAGCTGAAGAGCAAAAAGACCTGGAACAAGGGTGAGTATTGGTATCACTGGTCGATTTTTTTACCGGATGATTACCCAATAATCGCTCCCGTAAAGGTTGCATTAGCCCAGTTTCACCAGAAAAAATCACACGTTGTTTGGATGTTTCAGAACGGTTACGGCGGTTATTTCGTTGATAATCAGACAACTGGCGAAACCGTTGAGAAAATTCAGATACTGACTGACAATGAAATGCGAGGAAAATGGAGTGATGTGCTGGTTCACGTTCGTTGGACACACAATCCCGACGGATTCTTTAATGTCTACGTGAATGGAGAAACGACACCGCGTTACAGATGGACTGGTTACACCAAGAAGAAAGGGAATAAAACGTATTTTAAATTGGGAATCTATCGTACTTATGTAAGTCGAAAGCCCAATGGCGCTCCAACTCAGATAGTCTACTATGATCATGTCAACCATGCGAAAACGTGCAACCGCACTACCCGATATTTTGACTGTGAGGCGATACTGGCTAATCGTGTTAACTGAATATTTCATGGCTGGTGGTTAAAGTAATCACAGTTATACGATTACCCCAATTGACTGGGTTTACGAATATCAATAGGTTAGGCGTTATTTTTGAAGCAACGGCCTCATCCAAAAAATCAGTCAGACACATCTAAGTTCAACGAGTCCATGAGCACCAAATCTAGCATGAATCTGCGGGAACGGAAGATCGTGGGACTGATTGGTGCCGCACATTTTTTTTCGCATTTCTATTTTCTGCTTCTACCGTTACTGTTCCCAATTTTGCATGACGTTTACGGCGTCGGGTATACGGAACTCGGAATCGGCTACGCGGTTTTCAGTATTGCGAGCCTGGTCTGTCAAACGCCAATTGGGTTTATTGTTGACCGAGTCGGCGCTCGCTGGATTTTAATGGCAGGTGTTGCCGTTGAATCAGTTGTCCTAGCCCTGTTTGGCGTTTTTCAAACCTACACCGGCTACCTGCTGTTGATGGGGGCTGCTGGTATGGCCAATGCGGTGTATCACCCCTGCGACTATTCGATACTAACCCGCTCTGTCAATCAGAACAGGCTTGGGAAGGCATTCTCTATTCATACATTTTGTGGACAGGCTGGATCGCTCACCGCACCAGTCATTATCATATTGATCACTGCAGGACTGGACTGGCCATATGCGCTGATGATTTGCAGTGGCATGGGGCTCATCATCCTGGGAGGGTTACTTTTCGGTTTTCGTGGCGTCGTGTTGCCAGACGCGGCTCTCGTTGAAGGCGTTGTACAACAAAGAAAAAGCAGTCTCAAACTGCTGTTCAGCGCTCCAGTATTACTAGGCTGGTTGTTCTTTTTCGGCTATGCGATCACCAGTACCGGACTCTACGATTTTTCTGTCGCCGCGCTGACTGAAATCTATGATGCGACTCTGGGACAGGCAGGCATCATCATCTGGCTGTTTTTAGCTGCTGATGGTGTAGGCATCTTATTGGCGGGTATGTGGGCACATCGTTGGAAAAATCATGAGTGGGTGGTTGCCAACTGTCTTATCGCGTTTAGTGTCTGCATGTTTTTCATCACTTTCGTGCCAATGTCCATGACGGCACTCTCAATTCCAATCATTATTGCCGGCTTGTTCTATGGGTTTATCGCACCATCTCGAGATTTGATCATTGCCGGTATGGCACCAGCGAGAGATATGGGCAAGGTTTTTGGCACGATTACCACCGGCTTCAACGCCGGTGGAATTGTCGGCCCACCGTTGTTTGGCCTGTTGCTCGACCTCGGTGATCCTTACTCGATTTTCTGGGGTGCCGGAATCCTAGGAATTATCACCATATGGACTGTGATTAGACCTTCGTCCATCAGATTGTTATTTCGTCCCTCTGCTGAAAGGAGTTAGTCATGTCCCAAGACACAAGAAGCTGCGGTATCCAACTCATGAAGCTGCTTGAAGACTACGGAACTGAGTTTGTATTTGGGATTCCTGGTGTCCACACACTTGAACTCTACCGAGGCATTGCCCACTCGTCTATTCGACACGTCACGCCCCGCCACGAGCAATCAGCAGGATTTATGGCGGACGGTTATGCACGCGCAACAGGTAAGGTCGGTGTCTGCTGTCTGATTACCGGACCTGGCGTCACTAACGCAGCTACACCGTTGGCTCAATCATACTCCGACTCGGTTCCGATTTTGGCAATCTCCAGTGTCAACAAGACTTCGAGTCTGGAATTGGGACAAGGCGACCTGCACGAGCTTAATTCCCAGAGTAAACTTTCTGCCCACTTCACTGCTTTCAGTCAAACGATTTTGTCAATTGACAGCGTTCCGGAAGTCATCGCCAGGGCATACGCGACTTTCAATGCAAACCGACCGCGACCGGTGCATGTTGAAATTCCCATTGATTTGATCAACAATCCAGTCAGTTGGTCACCTTTTCGAGAAAACTTAGCACCTCCTCCTCAAGCAGATCATGAATTACTGAAAAAAGCTGCCCAAGCACTGGCGAACGCGAAGAAGCCAGCCGTTATTCTTGGCGGTGGTTGCAAAGATTCCGCAGCAGAGGCTACCGAGCTGATAGAGGTGTTGAATGCCCCTGTTGTAACGACATTTGCCGGAAAAGGCATTATTTCTGAAGATCATCCGCTTAGCCTTGGTTCCAATCTGTTGCACCCACCAGTTCTGGATTTTTTAAAGCAGGCTGATTTTGTTCTCGCTGTCGGCACTCATTTATCGGAAACAGATATCTGGAGTCGGGGTGGTGACATCGAATTTGACGGTCAACTCATTAGAATTGACATTGATCCGTCTCAACTTTACCGGAATGCCTTTCCCAGCGTACCAATTTTGGGAAATGCAAGTCACGCACTAGCTGAAATTGCGAGCCTTCTGAATTCAATGAATCTAAATTCGGCAAACAGCCGTGCTGAGAACCAGCTGCTTGTCAGTAATCTGCTCGAAAGCACCAAATCTCACTGGTACGAAAACACACCCGTTCACATCAAGGTTTGGGACAAGATTCGAAGCGCATTGCCTGCTCATGGTATCGTAACCGCAGATTCGACCCAACTCGTTTACAGCGGTAACTATGTATTCAAAGCACGTAGCCCAAGGACTTATTTCACCTCCACGACCGGCTACGGTACACTCGGATATGCTTTGCCTGCAGCCGTCGGTGCTCAATTGGGCAAACCCAACTCGCCAGTTGTCTGTGTCATTGGCGATGGCGGCTTGATGTTTACGATTCAGGAGTTGGCAACCGCAGTAGAGCACCGACTACCAATCGTTATAGTACTGTGGCACAATGACGGCTACGGAGAGATCAGAGACTATTTCAATGAATTTGATGTTCCACTCGTTGGTGTTGATCTCGCAATGCCGAATTTTCTTTCCGTGGCCAAGGCGTTCGGCTGTCATGCCAAGTCTGTTAATGATCTAGAAGAACTTCCCCACCTAATGCAGGATGGTTTTCGTGCTGATCGACCGACTTTACTTGAAATTCACGCTGACAGAGTAAAGGTAGACTGACCGAAAATTTCTCGGTAAATATAGACATTCTTTAACGCAGTCAGGTCAGGTCATTTGATAGTAGGCTTGACCTCCAATTTTGCCGCACTCCTCCAACCTGCTAGAATGATTGATTCAGAAAGCCTAGTGAAACAGCTGAAAGACAACATCACAGCCGAATGAACTTACGGAACCGGATTTCTGACACCATCATGCGAGTGATTCGCAGTGCGGGTAATAGAATTGTCGCAGGTCCCTCATCCCCTCCATCAGAAGCCGGTTCAGAGCATTTGCCCCCAGAGCCTGATCAGGGTGATTACGACTACCGATTGAATGTCTCCCTCGTTCAGTTCGTTCAGGACAGTGAAGCGCCTGTTCGCCTGAAGAATGCGTTTCTTCAGGCAGATGAAGCAGACATGCTGCCACATCAGACGCTTGGAGATTACTTCAATGCCCGACACACAGCATACAAGACTTACTGTGAATTGCCTCAGTTTTCTGGTCTTTTGGTTTTCGACTTGGAATGCCTGCTGAACGATCATTTCAGACAGCTTCAGCCTGACGAGGATCAGCCTGACCCAATCGAAAGCAGTCTTAACCAGACTCTATCAAATGCGCCCCGTTCATGGAGTGAAGTTGTCCATCAGATCAAAAATCACACTGGTCTGGCTGATCAGTACATTAACTTGTCTGCCCAAGTTTTGGATTTACCCTGGCCATCAGATCTTCTGTATCTGCGGTTGAAGGATCTTCAAAACCTGACCGAAAATGATCTCGAAAACCTACTCGGACCCGTTAATGAGGACGGCAATGGAAATGAAACAATTCAAACCCTGAAATCTGTGCTGTCATTCTGGGATGATCCTAAAAACCAGCAGCGAGTGGATGAACTGAATCCAGAATCTCTGGTTCGTCAAGCAATTGAACGACATATTCCGAATGTGGCAGCTCAGGTGTTATACAGACGCCTGGATTCAATATCGTCCCCAAAAGAAACTGCTGAAGCAATCGGTCAGAGTCTCGGGCTCTCGCGTGACTGCATCCGTCAGTTTGAAACCAAAACTTTGAGACGGCTCAACCAGCCTCCGTTCAGCGACTGTCTCAAAATTCTGCTTCATTCCTGTCAGGAGGAAATTGAGAACTACCTGCTTGGTGTCAATGGGTGTGTCAGAAAAAACGCTCTGCCAAAGTGTCTTGATGATCCGACTCTCACCAAATCACTGGCAATCCGATCTCTATTTTCCACGATTGCTGGATATGCCAATGCCAATTTTGTTTGCTTTCGAAATCTTTACTTCAAAGCGGACACAGACGAATCGATTCTGGAACAGAATTTTGAACGGATTGAGAGTTCAATTCAGAATCTATCGCTGCCTTTACACCATGAGGTGGCTGCTGCAGAGCTCAATGTTTCCGTCCACGCTTTGGTGTGCTACGCAGCGAGCAATGTAAGTCATGGAATATTTGATGATTATCTGTATGAGGGTCGAATGACACCCCGTAAGCAGCGAGGCATTCAGTTGATGAAGGTGATTTCCGGCTGCATCGGTGGAGGGCCCGCTACTTTTGCGGAAATTATTTCCACTTATCGATATGTCTTTCCAGACGACAAGAGTTCAATCAGAGACTTACGTAATTCAATGTACGAGTACTCCAACCAGATTTTGCCCCTGACCGACAATGGTTTCGCATCAATCATGAGAGTTTGCAGCTTTCAGGATTCAGCCGGTGTATCGGGTGAATTGATACCCAAATTGGGCCACGCAGAGTACCGATCGTTTAATGCGGGCACTCTGTATGCCGAAATCGTCGATCTGGTTGACGAAATTGGACCCGCCCCGCTGTTGGAAATTCGATCTGAGTTTTCTCGGCGATTCAGTGAAAGGTGGTCAGAGAACAGTGTTTTTCCAGTACTTAAGTCAACCAATTACTTTGTTCGCATGGCACCGGGAATTATTGGGACTCTACCTATGGTGGAAGACACCAAAAAGTTGGACATATTGCCTGCGCTCGAAAGTGAAATTCAGGTGAAGTACTACATCTATGCCAAAGTTTCTCATAGCCGCTTTGATTATCCACTATGGAATCCTGATGTTGAATTTCATTGGTGTGATTTTGGGGACGGTAATCTACCGTGGGAAACCTATGCTTCTCTGCTTTCTGTTGCCAACCCAGATCAGTGGCTTATTTCGGAAGAAGAACGAGACAAATGGCATGATCGGATTGCTGAAGAGGGCAAGTTCATGTTGACGGTTAAACCACTGCCACTTACTCAAATCCTGCCAACAGTCCGCGACATCTGTACTCTGGCACTCTTCATTGGTGATCATTCGACCGTTTCCTGGTTGGACATCAATCGGGTACTGGGGTATCGAATCGACAGTCGCAGCAGCATGAGTTTCCTCGCAGTTCTTGCAAAACTCGGAATCATTGAGATTACCAACAATTGGCTGCTGCCGATTCAAGTTCGACGGGGAGCGGCATACCGATTCTTAAACGAAATTGTCTGCAGCAATCGTCTCAATAGTCAGTGGTACGATGTTCCCGAACTGATGGATACAAATTCAAGTATGAAATCCATCTGGATTAATCAGCAGGAACTCGAACAAATGCTGAATCTGATGCACACTGCGAGCACATCGGATGAATCCACGCTCTATCAGCCTACTATTTTTGATGATTTCGAACCGGAGAGCGAAATCGGTTGAAACCACGAAATTAAGAGCAGATGAGCTGACGACAACATTTCGACGAATGTGAATTTCAACTTGTCTTGCCCGCACAGATGCCGCTAGAGATTTATTTCCACAACCGGCGATCCAAGTTCTGCCAGTCTTGGTTCAATTCCAAGACCGGGGGCATTGGGTGCAGACATGCATCCGTCCACCCGTTGAGGTGCTTTGTCTGCAATCGAAACAGTTACATATGAGTTAAAATCTGTCGCCGCAAAGCAAAACTCCTCAGGCGTGGATGAAGCCATATGGGCAATAGCAGCAGTCGTGATGTCTCCTCCCCAGGTGTCTTCCAAGATCATCGGAATTCCGAACTCGACGCACAAGTCTCGCATCATTCGAGCAGTTGTAAACCCACCGACTTTAGAAATCTTCAGATTGACCACATCCATCGCATCTTCGCTCAATGCACGCACTAGCATCTCTGGGCCATCAATGTTTTCATCCAGTGTGAAAGGAAGTGTTGTTCGTCTGCGTACAGACAAACATTCTTCATAAGTCTTGCAAGGCTGCTCGATATATACGTCAATATCCTTCACCGCGTTAACAACTCGAGCCGCTTCATGGCGTGTCCAGCCTGTATTTGCATCTGCCATCAAGATATCACCAGGTTGAAGAACCGAACGTGCTGCATGAATTCGTTCAATATCCTTGTTGGCGTCACCACCTACCTTCAACTGAAATTTGTGGTAACCTTCATTTCGATAGCCATCAATCTTTGAAGACATGTCTTCGGCGCTTTCCTGAGATATTGCACGGTATAGCGCAACCTTCTCCTGTAACTTTCCACCCAATATCACATAAAGCGGCACATTAGTAGCCTTACCCAATAGGTCCCAGCAAGCCATGTCAATCGGAGCTTTGACATATGGGTGACCTTTTAATGCCTCATTCATAATCAAGTTGATGTCATTCAAATTACATGGGTTCTGACCGATTAAGGACGGACCGATCTCTGTCAAACCCGCCCGCACCCCGCGTGCGTAAGACGGCAAATAAGCAGAACCCAAAGGACAGCATTCTCCATATCCAACGAGTCCTTCATCCGTATAGACAGCCACAACGGTACTGTCAAATACCTCGACAAATTTTCCATTTGCCCAAGTGTAACGACCTTCTTTGAGTGGCAGATCAACCTGCCACGCTTTGATTGATGTGATTTTCATGTTACTGATTCATACCGACACAGTTGGTTCTACAGCAAATCAAGGTTGATTGAATTGATAACAGTCAATTCGACACGATTCGAGATTGATCATCAGCCAGTCTTTGATCCGCTACGTCGATAGTGCTCATCTCACATTGGCGAGAAACCGGCTTGTTCTTTCCGATTCTGGATTGCCAAATATTTGCTCCGGTGTTCCTATTTCTTCTATCGTCCCATCATGGATATAGGCGACGCGATCAGATACGTCCCGCGCGAAGCCCATTTCGTGCGTTACACAAATCATCGTCATCCCTTCTTCCGCCAGAAGCCGCATCGCATCAAGCACCTCACCGACGAGCTCCGGATCAAGTGCGGAGGTTGTTTCATCAAACAGCATATAACTTGGTTCCATCGCAAGGGCTCGAGCGATCGCCAATCGTTGCTGCTGTCCGCCAGACAAAGCATTGGGATAACTGTTCAGCTTATCTCCAAGCCCAATGTGCTCCAATCGTCTGGCCGCTAGTTCCCTAGCATCTGAACGAGACATCTTGCGCACTATACGAGGAGACAAAGCAACATTCTCTAGCGCAGTAAGGTGAGGAAAACTGTTCCACTGCTGAAACACCATACCTAATTTCTGGCGCAGTTTGTTGATGTCGGTCGATTTGGCGTGTACTTCAACTCCATCAACCGTAATGCAGCCTTTATCAATACCTTCCAGCGCATTGATGCAATAGAGCAATGTCGATTTACCTGATCCAGATGCACCAATAATGCTTAGGACTTCACCCTTATTCACATCGAGATCAATACCTCGCAGTACATGTACATCGTCGAAATATTTGTGAAGAGCGCGAATTTCGATCATTGACTCCACCTCTTTTCAAGCCTTTCCGAGAATCGGGCAATCGGGAAAGAGAGTGCAAAATAAAACGCTCCCGCAAGTGCCAGAATTAGAAACGGCTCTTGAGTCCTCGTAATTAGAATCTGGGATGCTCTCAATAACTCTACATAACCAAGCACCGATACTAACGCACTGTCTTTCATCACTCCAAGCGCTACACCCACCCAAGCTGGAAATACTGCGCGGATTCCTATTGGCGAAACAACGTAAATCATATCCTGCCAGTATGTCATTCCCAGACTACGCGCCGCACGTCGCATGGGGATTCCAACCGCATCAATTCCGCCTCGTACTACATTTGCCACAAGGGCGGTTGTATAAATCGTCAACACGATTGCACCGCTGCCGAATGGGTCAATATTCAATCCGATGATCGGGGCAAAATTGTACGCAAGCACCAGTTGAATGATGAGTGGAACGGAGCGAAAGATATCCAAAAACGGAGACAGGATAAAGGTGCTGATCAGCCGACCTTCATGCAGCAACCAGCCGAAAATGAGTCCCAAGGCAGTCCCAAGTGAAATCGAAATACCAGATATCAACAGTGTGCGGTATGCAGCTTCCGCCAGGAACCACAGATCCGTAGTCTTAAAACTGGTGAAGAAAATGGAAGTTGATTCCATGAGGGTCTCTCGTCAGTACCGGAATAGTCGAAAGGACAGCAATCGAGAGCCGCCAATGATGATTTTCACAATGACGTAATAAATTACCGCAGCGACCGCGAAATATTCAAAAATACGAAATGTCTTGGATGCCAGAAACTGTGTTTCCCCCGATAGTTCGCGGAAGCCTACCAGCATACCTAGTGATGACATGAGAACCGCCCAGACCATCTGGTTGGTCATTGGATGGTAGACGGTTCGCAGAACCTGTGGGATGATGACTCTGACATAAGCCTGGGACGCGTTCATTCCCAAGCTGCGCGCGGCTCGCATCTGTGTATCTGGTATTGCCAGAAATCCACCCCGAAAGTTTTCTGCGAGATACCCTGCGTTGTTGAAAGTCAGACCAGCCAGTACGATCCAAAATGGTGTGAGGTGAATTCCAAATGCACCCAGTCCAAATCCGAAAAAGAACAACTGAAACAAAGCTGGCGTATTTCGGGCAAGTTCAATCCACGAGATCACGAACCAGCGTATGGGTCCGCACATATTGAGTCGAATGATTGCGAATACGATTCCGATAATGACGCCAAACACCATCGAAAGCGTTGCGACTTCGAGTGTAACTAAACCTGCGTTCAGCAGGTCAGGCAAACTACGAAAAACAGGTCGCCAATGAAAGTTGTAGTCCACGCGACTTCCAGTTCAAATCAATTCTGCCATCTCAGACATAGGATGCTGAGACGGCAGAAAAACTGGACTGAAGTGATTAGTACATCACTCCCGGGATTTTTAGTTCCGGAGCCTCACCACCTACGAATCGATCCCAAAGTTCCTGATAACGACCCGACCGGACCTGGTGGGTGATAAACAGATTCAAGTAGTTCAACCAGGTTACGTCCTTGCGCGGACCAACTACAGACGTGTAGTCTGTCGTCCACGGCATACGAGGACCTGAAATGACAGTGTCATACTGTTCAGCAACTTGCTTGACTGCAGTATTGGTGGTCAGCCCGGCATCGGCTTTTCCCTGCGCCACTGCGAGAAACACTTCGTTTTCGGATTGATAACCTTGATACATGTCCTCCGTTCCCCATTCCTTCGCATATTCCAAAAATGCAATTTCAGGTGTGGTTCCAACGGCCGCAGCGACTCGCTTTCCTTTCATGTCTTCAAAGGTAACGATGCCACTGTCTTTGCCGACAATAGCCTGATGATAGTAAATTGCGTACGGAATGGTAAAACCGACAGTCTTTGCTCTTTGGAGCGTGTCAGATGTTCCGCCAAATACAACGTCGGCTCGATTGGTTACAATGACAGGCAGGCGTTCTGACCAAGTTAATGCCTGAATTTCGTAGTCTACTTCCAAAGCTGCCGCGAGATCTTTACAGTATTCAACATCAAATCCGGCTGGCTCATTATTTTCATCCCAAAATCCGATTGGTGGGAAATCCAGCACAACACCGCAGCGCAGCATACCGGCATCAATAACATCATCAAGTTTATCTGCTGATGCTGTTCCGGTAAACAGGAACAGCGATATCGCTGCAAGCAACACTTTAATTCTCATTTTAAAGTCCTCCATTCACTTAACTTAAACTGAAAAGCCAATCGAAACGATTGACAGTGTCAATTCTATATCAAATCATTGTTAGGAGATATCCAACGATTTCTCAGGCTAAGTTAATGTGCAATTTGGCTGTTTGTTTTTTGCTGAATCAGTCCACAACTGCGTAACCAGGCTCGCCCCATGCAACAGTTGGATTTTTCATCATCAAATCAATGAATAGCGGTAATAAATATCCAAGAATTCTTCTTGCATCTTTAATTTGCGCTCTGTTTACGCTGCTCTTCCAAGGAGTTATGCCCAAAAGTAGTGCGTGACGGGATTCATCACTAAGCGGCTACCTGGTCGGTGTCATTGTAATTCAGTTCGACTCCATTCTTGAATTTCACTCCCTCGATCACTTTGCCCAGCTGCCTGAACCCGCGCAGCCGTCGCCATTTTTTCTCCGCACACATCCCCAGCCTGTACATCATGCCCAGCATCGTCGTTCTGCTCAGACAGCCCTTCGAGCGCTTGGTGCGGTGACGGATCGTCGCGAAGGTCGACTCGATTGGATTAGTGGTACGCAGAGATTGCCAGTGCGATGCCGGAAAATCGTAAAACGCCAGCAGCTCCTCACGATCCCCGATCAGGCATTCAACCACTTTCGGATACTTGTCCTGATAGGTTTCCACAAACCGATCAAACGCCTCATGCGCCGCCTCGCGCGTGTCTGCCATCCAGATCTGGTGAAGCGCCTTTTTCGCCTGTCCGTGCAGCATCTTCGGCAGCCGGTTGAGCACATTCGCCGTCTTATGCACCCAGCAGCGCTGATCCTGGGTTTCAGGGTAAACCTGGTCCAATGCCGACCAGAACCCCATCGCCCCGTCTCCAACCGCCAGCTTCGGTGCATCCATGCCCCTGGACTTCAGATCCAGCAGCATCCCCTTCCAGCTCTCGGTCGATTCGCGCACCCCGTCCTCAATCGCCAGCAACTGCTTGCGGCCACACTCATCAACCCCGATCAGCACCAGCGCACACAGCTTTGCATCCTCGGCCCGAAGCCCGCAGTACACCCCATCGGCCCATACATAAACGATCTTCCCGGTGATGCCGCGCGTCTGCCACCGCCTCATCTCCTCATTCCACTGCTGCGCCAGGCGGGAGACCGATGAGGCAGAAAAACCCTGCGCCTTACTGCCCAGCAGAACCTTCAGGGTATCAGCCATCTCACCGCTTGACACCCCCTTCAGATAAAGCCACGGCACAAACGCCTCAACCGTCGCCGTCTTTCTCACATACGGCGGGATCAGTGCCGAGCGGAACGACACCGGCTCGCCGGTATTCGAGCGGACCTTCGGAATCCGAACCGAAACCGGCCCGATACCGGTCTGAATGTCACGCTCAGGCTGGCTGCCGCTTCGAACCACCGCCCGAAGCCCGTTGCCAGCATACTGTCCGTCATACTGAGCGAGAAATTCCTCCACCTCAAGCTGCAGGGCCTGGGCGAGAATCCGTCTGGCACCGGTGCGCACCAATTCGGTCACAACATCGGGTGAAATGTCTCGACTTTCAAATCCAATTACGTTATCGTTACTCATAGTGGCGTACCTCTCTGGTTGGTTGTAAAAATGCTTTCTACATTTAACCAGATACGCCGCTTTTTTTTCAACCCCCGTCACGCACTACTTTTGGGCATAACTCAGCAGCTCCATGAAAAACCTGATTTCTCAGTACATAAAGACGATCAAATATTAGGCTTAGAATCTGTGCGGTATCCCCATTCTTTAGAGAGCGTAGACCGAGTTCCTTTGCTTTTTCAAACCGTACTTCCCAATCATCATATCCGGGTATACCATAGTGATGATTCCAAAATGGCGAATAAACGTACTTGTTTTCAAAAAGGATTCGAATCGAGGCCGAAAATTGGTACCACAACTCATCGTAGATGATTTTTTCTGTATCAAGCAGAGAAATGATTCGGAAATATTCCTGGAATTCAGTTCGTTCTCCTTCGCTTCCCGATGCATCCTTGATAAGCATGCCGTAAAGTGCGTTAAACGCAACCCAGTAGAAAATGAATGCGGCATCGTCATCTTCATCCTGATTTTCTGCTCTGAGCAGCCAACTCACAGCACGATGAAGTCTGAGCTTGAGATCTTGTGGGAAGTCCGTTGGGAGATTTTCTTCGCGAACGCGTAATTCTTCTACTTTAGGATTCACCGTCAACCCTCCCAAAATGGCAGTATTCCTACACACCTTATTTTGGGGCATTCGGTGAATGCAATTTGCATCAATTTACAAAAATTGCCAGCTGTTTGAAAAATTGCTCCCCTAATTTGAAGAATTTAACGAAAAAACCATTGGTCGGTACTGACCGCATGATCGCTATAGACTACCGTCTACTTTCAGCCTTTCATGCATGATGGGACTTGTAGTGGTGAACTGAACTCTCTGTTTGATTTCCGGATACAGGTAATGCTGAATCCCAAATGCTGCCATCGCAGCTTCATGAAATCCGCATAGAATCAGCTTCTTCTTGGCAGGGTAAGAGACGATGTCTCCAATCGCAAAAATTCCAGGTTCGCTAGTTTGACACTCCGCAGTGTCGACAACAATCGTTTTCCGATCCAGCTGGAGCCCCCAGTTGGAGATCGGACCAAGATTTGGAGACAGTCCGTAAAACACCAAAAGTTCGTCAAATTCAATGTCCTGTGCAATTGGATTGTCGCTAAAGGGAACCATTCTGACACCGGTAAGTGAACCGTCGGTTTCAATGATCCTCTCAATTCGACCAATGTGGTAGGTCATCGTGCCATCACCACGCTGAGCAAGCTCTTTCATTTTTGCTACCGATGCTGGCTGCGCACGAAAATCCTCGCGTCGATGAATCAGGGTGATTTTCTTTGCGATACCATGTAATTCCAGTGCCCAGTCCAGTGCCGAATCACCACCACCCAGAATAGTGACCGAAAGATCTTTATAGTGCTGTTTATCGACCACATGGTAGTTCAGATTCTTTCCAGCGTGATTTGCGGCACCTGGAGTACGCAGTGGCCGCGCATCAAAGGCACCTAAGCCGCCAGCGATCACCAATGATCCAGCATCAAACTCGGTACCGCCGGATGTTTTGACATAGAACCGGCCGTCATCCTGTTTTTCGACGTGAGTGACCTGTTCACCAAGCACATATCCGGGATCAAAAGGAGAAGCCTGTTCCATGAGGAGATCAACAAGCTGTTGAGCCCCAACCACTGGGTAAGCAGGAATATCGTAAATGGGTTTATCAGCATAGAGTGTAGAACATTGACCGCCTGCACGCGGTAAGGAGTCCACTATGTGGCACTTGATACCTAAGAGCCCCAACTCAAAGATCTGAAAGAGTCCACAGGGGCCTGCACCAACAATGACGACTTCAGTATTAATCATTTATGAAAATCCACCGGATTTGAAAAAATTTGACGACAGACATAAGGTCCCTCTTGTCTGTAAATTTTGGAGAGATTAGATGAGGCGAAATATTAAAGTCAAAAGGGAACCAAATTTTCCAATTAATCTTGCCAGGATCAAGACAATGACTTGATGCGCATCCCTGCGCAACAAAATTCAACAGTACGAATTATAACCACACGCCTGGTGCGGTAGGAATCTGCAAGAACACCAAATTCCGAACTCAGGTGAATCCGAAGTTTGAATTAGCGAGAAAGGAGTAGATTTTTCAAAATTTGGAAAGTCAAAATTTCATTACACCACTCCTGGCGGTCAAAAAGTGAATCAAAATGACCGCAATTTAGGTTGACTTGAGTTGGAATCGCACTCATCGGTGATCAGAATCATTGAGACCAGGCCCAGCGCCAAATTCGTCTGGAATCACTTGATAGTAACCATTTGCTGACAGAACCTTGACCGGGGTATCGTACAACTCACTCAGAATTTCGTCAGTAAACAACTGCTGTTTATCCCCATTTGAGACGATACTTCCCTCTTTCAGTAGCACGATGAAATCAACTTCTGGAGGAATCTCATGAATGTGATGGGTAACCAGAACGATCTGTTTACCGTGGGTGATCAGATTACGAATGACACGAAGATAGTGAAATGTTGCATTGATATCCAACCCACTGGTTGGTTCATCTAAAACCAAAGTTGATGGCTCACTCACCAAAGCTCGGGCCAGCAAAAATCTGCGCTGCTCGCCAGTTGACATGAGTGAGTAGGGCTTGTGGCTCAACTCAGTGATACCCAACTCAGCCATAATCCGGTTTGCCAAATCAACTGATTTTGTATCAAATTCCTGATGATCATAAATTCCGACACTT
Source organism: Arenicellales bacterium (assembly GCA_965220665.1). GTDB lineage: Bacteria > Pseudomonadota > Gammaproteobacteria > Arenicellales > JAJDZL01 > JAJDZL01. The sequence continues at coordinate 1,439,124 of CBDCQQ010000005.1, read as the reverse complement.
GAGTGAAACCCCGACAGCACTACAGAAAGCCCATTCACATATCCAAAATAGCGATTTTGTAAATCCTGTGAGATGAACCCCAGGTTTCGACGCAGCTCCCAGACGTTCCACGTCTGGTTTCCTAAAATTTTGACCCACGAATCTTTCTCACGAACCGGATAAAGTTCCCGCATCAGCACTTTGAGAAGTGTGGACTTGCCTGCACCATTCGGCCCTAGTATGGCAATGCTTCGCTGCATTGGCAGCTGCAACGTAAATCGATCCAACACCTTTTGCTGACCACGATAGACGGTGGTGTTTTTCATGTCAATTAGAAAAGCCATAGCAGAAAGACAAAACCAAGTCAGTGAGTTACACCAGAGAAACGATAGCGCACACACATTTTAACAGGCAATTGAAGGCTCAAACTTGGCACAAATCAACCATAATAGGAAGTTCAATACCCGTAAAAGGGTCACCACATCTGTTTAATTAGCTGAATTCAAAGACATATATGGCCCTTCTTATCACAGATGAATGCATCAACTGCGATGTGTGCGAGTTCGAATGTCCGAACGATGCCATCTATATGGGGCCCGAAATTTACGAGATCGACCCGGCACTATGCACAGAATGTGTCGGTCACTTTGAAACCCAGCAGTGTGTTGAAGTCTGTCCAGTTGAGTGCATCATCGTTGATCCCGATCACACCGAAACTGAAGCGCAACTACTGGATAAGTACAAAAGAATCATTGCAAATCCGCGCGCTGCATAGCTGTTTACTTCTGGCATCGCCTGCAAAAATACGTTGAGCGCTGCCCGATAACCCACCGAACAATTTCCCTTCCACATATAAAGCATGGCTTTCCTTCCCTGTCGTAGACTTTTAGGTCGTGCCGGAAGTATCCAGGACTGCCGGAGCCGTCGACAAAATCTCGTAGAGTGGTACCACCCGCTGCAATTGCTTCATGAAGCGTTTGCTGAATTGAAGAGGACAGGGAATCATAACGCGATAACGAGATTCGTCCGGCGGCGCGGCGCGGGTCAATTCCAGCACGATACAGAGCTTCAGATGCATAAATATTCCCCACACCTACCACAAGCCGACTGTCCATAATGAAGTTCTTGACTGCAGCTTTGCGTCGCCGCGATGCTGAATATAGATAGGAGCCTACCAACTCCTGACTCAGTGGTTCTATTCCCAAGTGAATAAGCAGTGGATGTTCATCTGGTTCACCTTCGACCCAAAGAACGCTTCCAAATCGACGCGGGTCTCGCAACCTTAGCCTGTAGTTGCCATCAATTTCGAATTCGACATGGTCATGGGGTGAAGGTGGTTCGTCTGGTGACGACAAACGTAAACTGCCTGACATCCCAAGATGCACCATGACATGACCTAGTGCCAGTTCGATGAGGATGTACTTTGCCCGTCTTCGCACTGAACGTACAGTTTCTCCAATCACTCGCTGGGCAAGTACTTCAGGTACCGGCCATCGCAGCCTGGAATCTCGAACGATTACATCTGTAATTGGATGCCCTTTAATATGTGGCGTAATGCCGCGTACTGTAGTTTCAACTTCTGGTAATTCAGGCATAAGATAAAGGAGTTATAGGTTTGAGCATGAATGCGAACTTGACACGCTCACAGTTACACGGAAACTCAAGCCAAAGGTGATTGAAAGTCTAATAATTTGCCCACAACATACTGAGAGGCAGTGCGAAGCACCTGTCTCCAAATGATAGCGATTGGTCTCCGAGGTAAATAACAATTCCGGTTACTGTGCGAGTTCGTCCTCCGCCGTCGCTCGCAAACCATTTTATGTGACGGAAATCTTCCGCTTTCACGACTGCCGCAGCTTTGACATCAATGCAGACGAGATTTGAATCTGCATCAACGATAACATCGATTTCGCGCCGATCGCGATCGCGCCAGTGATAAAGCTGAGATTCTCTATCTTGAAAAGGCAAACACCGGAGTAGTTCATTGAATACGAAACTTTCGAGCAAACCACCAAGAGCAGCCGGGTTTGACGCAATGTCAAATGTATCAGCCGTAAAACGCCGCAAAGCACAGGCTATGCCACTATCGACGAAATGATACTTCGCATTCTTGATATCTCGACTTCCTTCGCCAGATGTCCAGTGCCCAAGTCGACTGACAACGGAGAGTTTGACGAGAATGTCCAAATATTGTTCTACGGTCACTCGTTGGATACCGAGGTCACTTGCAAGAGCAGAAATATTGAGCGTAGCACTTGTACGTGCTGCCATTTGATTAATCAAGCGACGTAAAGAATCCGGTTTTCGAATAGGCAGAACATCAGCCACATCACGCTCAATTACGGAATCAACATAGGATCGATATCGCTGTTGCCGAGCTCTAAGTGGCAATCCCCTGATTTCCGGATATCCGCCCGCTAGAATTAATTCGATATAGTCTTCGCGAGAAGTTTGTTCCGGCCTGGGCAAATCAGTAATTTGCGGGCTTGTTTGGAACGCCCAATCAAGGATTTGAGGCGGTTTTTGTTCCATTGCTTCAGCGACAGTGAACGGCCAGAGCTTGAGCGTTAGGACGCGACCAGCGAGTGAGTCTACTGCTTTGACCGTGGAAAATACGTTTGAAGAACCTGTCAGCAAGAATTGTCCATAACGTCGATTCTGGTCCACGATGCGTTTTATGGCAAGTGCAAGTGAATTGGACCGTTGTACTTCATCAATAATGAGGGGGTCGTTGCCAAGATTATTGCACTTTGTTCCTAGCAAGCCCACTGCATCAGTTTCAAGTGCACTCAAAACCGCTTCATCATCCAGTGTAAGGAACTCCCCTTCTCCATATTGGTCACGTACAAGCGTGGTTTTACCAACCTGCCTTGGTCCAACCAAGTTTACAATTCGCGAAACTTGCAACGCTTCTTTCAGTTCCTCCAGCATGTGCCGCGGCAGTATGCGACTGTCGTCTGACATATCAATTGCTCAGTTATTCAGATGTTGATCGGTTAAAGTTGCGCAGATTGTGTATTTGAGAGCTCGCAGATTGTATATTATACTATCCACTTATTGTATATTAGTCTATTCGCAGATTGCGCATTAATAATCTCGCAATCTGCTCGTCAGATTCAGAATTCATGGGTTCAAACGAAATAGGATGACAAACCAAATGACTCATCACCAGGAATGCATCAGTTTTTCTTTAACCAAGCGCTTCACAGATTTATCGTACTAAAATCATCAATCCGATTGCTTTGTACATAACAGCGTTTAAACACAAGTTCCGTTCGTATAATCGAGCGCTGACTACCTGAGCAGTTACCCCATTTAACTCATTGTTTCGTAATCCCAACTTGCAATTCGAAAGGATTCCTCATGAGAATTACTGCTGCTTTATCTTAATCTGGTGGCGCCCAGTACCCAGTCGCTTTATTCAACAACCATCCGCGACATGACAGAATTTCAGGTTACCAACCAAAGCTCCGGCAACACATTTCAGGTCCGAACCGATGAGACGGTCCTCGATTCCCTTCTACGGCAAGGAACTGCAGTCCCATACAGTTGCCGAAATGGGACCTGCGCTGCATGCAAAGCCACTTTGGTGTCAGGCAGGGTCACATACGACGATTATGACCCGTCGGCGTTAACCGATGAAGAAATCGCAAACGGTGCCATTCTGCTCTGCCGCGCACATCCGCGAGAAGACCTTGAAATCTATGCCGAAGAAATTGACTTGCTGTCCAACTTGGTTATCCAAAAACTACCCTGCCGGGTTATGGAACTCAATCGACTTGCTCATGATGTTATGGAAGTCAAACTTGCCTTGCCACGTGACACCACATTTCACTTTATCGCCGGGCAGTACATTGACATTATGATGCGCGACGATAAGCGCCGAGGATTTTCAATCGCTAGTGCGCCGGGAAGCGATTTGCTGACTTTGCACGTACGTCATGTACCCAAAGGCCGTTTTACCAGCCATATATTTCAGGCGATGAAGATTAGAGACATTCTTCGACTGGAAGGCCCACTCGGGACTTTTTTTCTAAGAAAGGATTCTGATAAACCAATCATTATGATTGCCGGCGGTACTGGATTTGCACCGCTTCACGCGATTCTGGAGGATCTGTTTAGAGGGGTAGAATACAACCGTCCGATTCACTTGTTTTGGGGTGTTCGCGCCTTACGTGACTTTTATCACCGAGATCTAGTCGAAAGATGGGTTGAAGAACACCAGGGAGTGTTCCAATTTACGGCAGTGCTGTCTGAACCGGAAGTAGCTAATAACTGGCGTGGGGATACGGGATGGGTGCACGAATCAGTTCTGCGTCATTATCCAGACTTGTCAAACTTTGAAGTCTATGCCAGCGGGCCGCCACCAATGATTGAAGTCATTCGGAACACGTTTCCAGAGCATGGTTTGCTACCTGATCGGCTTCACTACGATTCTTTTGAGTTTTCTTCAGATACGCTATATCCGGCCGAATCCTGAGAATCAGTTTGCAGTCGCGACGACGGAACTTCGGTACCAGCTTTATAAACACTGAATGCGTCAGCTGCTGCGTGTTGTTCCTCCAGTAAGCCTCCCAATTCTTCATAGGCTTCTCTTCTGCCACCAAGATCAATCGACTTTTTAAGGTGCGCCTCGGCACTCTTTAGTCGACCGGCGCGGCGCGCCAATCGACCAGCTGTCAATAGCAGATCAGGATCATTGGGATGACTTTCAAGCCACTTACGAGCAACATCGTACAGTTGACGGTCTTCCACTTGCCCGTTGACCAGACCGTAAAGATAAGCGAGTTCGGAATCCCAGCGTTTGGCAAGCATGCCACGAATAACTTTGTCAACTTCCTGGTGGCGATTGTACTGAAACAGTTTACGAATGTAGGCGATGGTCACATCCGGATTCATTTGTACGGAATTTGCCGCGCCTTTCCAAATGCTCTGCAACTCTGTTGGGTGCTGAGCTTTTCGCAGGCGATGACGAGTTATGGTGGCAGTCAGTGTACGAATATTTTCTGCAGAGCGAGCCCGAGTCTTCTGCAGATGTGGCAGAAGCGATTCCAATTCTTCCCAGTTCTCAAGCTTTTCGTAGGCATCGGCTAACAAATTGAAGGCTTGGGCATTTTTGGGCATCTGCGCGCAGAGCTTTTTCAGTTCATCAACGACCAATCCAGTCTCACCGTATGCAATCCGCAATCGACAGGAAATTAACGACACAAGGCCCTTGTTTTTATCGCTCAGTTCTCTGGCCTTATTCAGATATTTATCGCGCCGCACTATATTACCCTGTTGCTGTGCAGCATAAGCTGCTGCCAGATAGCTGATGACTGGCTGGGACAGATAGGGAGCCGAAGCATCCAGTAACTGCTCGGCCTTAGCCCACTCCCCCAGCAAAAGGTGTTTCAATCCTTTAACAGAAGCAGCGTACTTCTTTTGTTCACGGTACTCCCGGTAGGACCGACCCAACCGACTGGGAATTCTGACAATGCCGGTCAATACTTCAAGGCTGACAAAAAGAAGAAGGGTGATCAAAACAATCAGCAGCATACCCAGCACCAGAGACAATTCCACTTGCCACACCCCCCATTGCAGCATGATGAATCCCGGCTCGTCGATCACATAAATTGTTGCGACGGATACAACACCTATCGCTACGCAAAGTAACAGAAGATAAAACATTGATTACTCGACGCTCTGCTGATCTAGAATTTCCTGAAGCAGGTTGTAGGAACCAGAAATGTCTGGCAACTCCGCAGTCAATGGCATCAACAGCAGATTGTCCAGTGCGGTAATAAAATTTCCGACTGAAGCATCTCCAACATTAAACTGATCTTTAACTGCGCCTTTCACAAACTCCAGATTCGCCAGATAAACGCTGGTTTCTTCTCGAAGCGCTGCCAGCTGCGCTGCCGCCAAAGATAGTTTGAGATGCTGAACCAGCTCATTCTTCAGATTTGGATTGAGTGGTAAAGGAGCGTCCTCAGAAATTTTCTTCACGCGAATCAGAGACTTCAAATCCAGCCAGATGGCATTGAGGGTAGAAGCTGAATCAGCCTGCTCCTGCTCAATGTCTTCATCAGCGTCGGATTCAGATGGCTCAACTGACAGTTCCTGAAGTTGGGTGCGAATGGGTAAATCGTCCAAAGTATTGCTCAATTTCATCAATTGCGCTGAAATGGCTTCTAATTCCACCACATCCATCGTTTCAAGTAATTCGATTTCCTTGTTCAGCTGTGTTCGAACGACCAGAAGCTGTGGGTCAGATACCCGTCCAACCTGCTCAACCGCCGCCTGCCAGACTGGCAACACAACCTCAGGGTCCCCAGTGAGCTGTAGTTGCTTGGCACCCATCAGAAGCAATAGAGAAACATCGTTTAGTTCCCAGTCGCTTGGAAGCTGATCAAGATTCTGATAAAGGGAAGAGGTAGACTCAATGATCGCATCAAGTTTTTCTCCAAACTCAGTATCCGATTGCTTGAGTACTGCTTCCAACTTATTAACTCGGTCTGACTGACTCTGAATTTGTGATTGAAGGTCCTTCGTCGCGGAAGATAGCTGTTCTGAAACTTGATCGTCACTTTGCTGAATGGACTGCACAGCTGTGGCAATTTCTTCAATTCTGTTTATCTCGCTCTCAATCTGGGGCAGCTTTAGAAATTCCATCCGATAGACTACATATCCTGTGCCACCCAAGGCAACCAGAGCGAACAAGGTTGCAAAGGTCGCGAAAATCGCTGCTCCCCGTCCAGTTTTTACTGATGGTTTTTGACTGTTTGTTGGTTTGACTTCCTTCTCTGGAGTTTCAGTCTTTTTGCCCGATTCCGTCATATTGATGATCTCTTATCCTGTCAAATCGTTCCTACATCAGCGAAAACTTTCTGTTGCTTACCAGTGCGCTTCACAATGTCTCTTTGCATCCTCATGATCGCTTCTAAAACCGCTTCGTCTGAAGGAATATCAGAAACAATAATCTGTTCAAACCCCCATGTTTCAAGTTCTTGCTGAATCCGTTTGCTGTAAACGATCACGACCGTGCGTTTTAGTTCATTCACCGATTCTATGTCAAGCATTTCAAGCAAATTTGCTGATGAGGTTACACTAGTCAAAACAACAAAATCCACACCGGATTGAGCAAGAAGGCTTTGTAATACTCTCGGGTCCGATGGTGGCTGAACTCTTCGATAAACCACAGCGTGAGTCACGGCCTTGCAGTCCTTATCTTCCAGCATACCTGCTAACAGCACGCTTCTTGGGCCACCACCATCAAAAAAAATTACACGCTGACCAGTCAGATTCTGCATTGATTCTAGCGTCATCAATGCTACCCCACCAAATTCTTTTGTCGGTGCAATAACCTCCCCGACACCGAATGCTCCCCGAACTGCGTCAGCAGTCTTGTTTCCAACAGCCGCACATCTTAGCGATTTCGGCCAATTCATACCTTCCTCTTTCAAATATTCAACTACCGCTGCTACAGCATTCCGACTCGTGAAAATGGCAAGGTCATGCCCGTTAAAACTCTCTTCGTCCAATCCTTGTGTGCAAAACTCGACATCCAAAGTGGGAAATATGACCGGAACTCCACCCAGACGTTTTATCTCTTCACTGAGGTATGAGGAATACGCTTCAGGCCGTGTGATTAGAACCGTTGTTCCATCAAGGTCAGTCATCTATTCCAGTCCAATATCAATCTGCCAGAATTTCCTGGGCACCGCGCTGATTCAACTTTTCGATCACCACCTCTATTCCGGTCATCAAGCCATCCAAGGTGCCACTCAGCGATTCAATGATGGTTTGCTGCGCATCGATACTCCCAACATAGGCTGCAATCTCGTAGTTTCCTCTCCGGCATTTTGTCAACACTCCAATCGGAACGTGACAACTTCCGCCGAGCCCTGCATTTACCGCCCGTTCCGCAGAAACTTCAGCATTACTCAAAGTGTCATCAAGTTCCTTCATTTTCTCGATTAAATTTTGATCATCCACCCGGCATTCAACGCCCAACGCGCCTTGACCTGGCGATGGAACATGCGGTAATTGGTCAAGTTTTTCCGTGATCCGATCATCCAATCCCAGTCTGCGCAATCCCGAAACTGCCAAAATGATTGCATCAAAGTCACCGTCATCAAGACGCTTCAGTCGAGTCGTCACATTACCCCGAACGGGAATAATTGTGAGATCGGGACGAATTGAAAGCAACTGACTCTGACGCCGCAAACTGCAAGTGCCAATTACAGCACCTGCTGGCAGTTGTGCAAGTGTCTGATATTTTGATGAAACAAAAGCATCGTATGGATCTTCCCGTTCCAGAATTGCGGCAATTGTAAATTCTTCAGCAAGATCCACTGTTACGTCTTTCATAGAGTGAACTGCAATATCAATCCTGTTGTCGAGCAAAGCCACTTCAAGCTCTTTTATGAATAGACCCTTGCCACCCAATTCGGCCAATAGCACATCTTGCCGTAAGTCGGCTTCGGTTTTAATCGGAACGATTTCGGTTTCAATACCGTTTAAGTGTGTGCTGATGAGGCCAGCGATGTGATGAGCTTGCCACAATGCCAACTGACTGCCACGGGTACCGATTCGAACGACTGACACCTTAAAACCTCTGAGCTCCAAGCATCGGAGGCGTGGTGACAGGTTGTAAAACTGATATCAAGTATGTAGATGCCAGACGGCTTGGAATGTTGGACAGGCCGGAAAGAATTAGCCATCATTTTGGTTTGGGTGCGCTATTTCGCACCTAATTGTGCCATTATAATTAAAGTGTTACGTCTTGTTTGATTGTAAAAATCCACATTTGGCGGCTTACCGTCGCCAGAGTTTCTGTCATATTCCGTTTTCTGATCATTAACATCAACTTTGTAAATTTTCAGTTCACTGATCGTCTCGTGCGTATAAAACTAGTTAACCCGAACGAATCTCAATGAATTCACATTCTAAAAAGCTGTGGGGCGGGCGATTCACCCAGGTAACCAACACCATGGTTGAAAAATTCAGCGCCTCAGTGTCATTTGACCAACGCCTCTATCGTCAGGATATCGTCGGGTCAATTGCACATGCGCGCATGCTGAGTAAAGTTGGCGTTATTAGTGAAGCGGAATTTAACGAGATTCGCGATGGTCTCACGAAAATACTGTCGCAAATTGAAGCAGGTGAATTTGAGTGGTCTGACGAATTGGAGGATGTTCACATGAACATCGAAAAGCGTCTCACGGATGACATCGGAGAAGCAGGCAAAAAGCTGCACACCGGACGGTCCAGAAATGACCAGGTTGCAACTGATCTTCGACTCTACACTCGAGATGCGGTTGATCGGATCATTGACGAGATTAAGGGCATTCAGTTGACACTGCTCGATTTCGCTGAAGCTGAGGCAGATACCATAATGCCGGGCTACACGCACTTGCAAATTGCACAGCCTATCGTGTTTGGTCATCACCTGATGGCCTGGTTTGAAATGCTTGATCGAGACCGACAACGATTTACCGACGCACGAAAAAGGCTGAATCAGTCGCCGTTGGGAGCTGCGGCCTTAGCTGGCACGAGTATTCCCATTAATCGGGAGATGACTGCAGATGAACTTGGGTTTGACGCCGTTATGAGAAACTCGCTTGACGCGGTTTCCGACCGGGATTTTGCCATCGAATTCGCCGCGCACTCAGCAATTATGATGGTCCATTTGTCACGCATTGGTGAGGAGATGGTGTTGTGGGCGTCGGAAGCCTACAAACTTATTGAGCTTTCTGACCAGTTTACCACGGGCTCTAGCATCATGCCTCAAAAGAAGAACCCCGACATTGCGGAACTGGTTCGAGGCAAAAGCGCGCGGGCTGTCGGTAATCTTCAAACGCTTCTGGTTCTGATGAAAGGTCAACCACTCGCATACAATCGTGATAATCAGGAAGACAAGGAGGCGCTTTTTGATAGTATCGATACTGTCATCGCGAGTCTTGAAATCATGCATGGCATGATTCAGAATTTGGAACCTGACCGAGAGCGTATGAGAGAAGCTACCTTGGAAGGGTATTCAACGGCAACAGACTTGGCCGATTTCCTGGTTACTCGGAATGTACCATTCAGGGATGCACACGCTGTTGTCGGAAACATGGTACGACACTGTATTGACAATGAGTGCACACTTGAAGCGCTCAGCCTGGATGACATGAGACGATTTCACCCCATGCTGGATGAAGGTGCGTTACGCGTTCTTAAACCTGAAGGTTCAGTTGCTTCGAGAGATCACACAGGTGCGACTGCTCCGCGGCAGGTTAGGCTAGCAGTGCAAGAAGGCCGGAAAAGGTTGGGTTAATTCGACCGCAGATCTACCAAGAATAAGAGGTTCAATTGAAATGATTCGGAAACTGAGCTATAGAACTGTTGTAATCGCAATGGTTTCAGTACTCCTTTTGGTGCCCGTCGCTTGTGGAAAAAAGGGTCCCTTAGAGCGACCAGCAGCAGCTAACGATAATAGTGGCATGCAAACCGGAGTGATAGTAGAAGCAACGCTCGTTTCTGCCGTCACTCAAAATCTATGAATGAATCCGGAAGATCGGGTTCAAGAGCAGACCTTGTGTTCTATTGTTTGGTCGGAAATTTAGTTCGGCGCGCGTGAAACGTTCCTGAAAGCGAATTTATTCTCTCAATTCACTAATCCTGATGAATGCTTTTCTTTACCGGGATGGGCTGCTTCATGCAGAAGATGTCCCGCTGGATCAAATTGCAAGTGCAGTTGGAACGCCAACCTATGTTTATTCGCGCGCAGCTCTGGAACAGCACTGGAATGAATTCAAACAGGGGTTCTCGGGATACGACGCGTCAATCCGCTATTCGGTTAAGTCAAACTCTAACCTAGCCGTTCTGGCACTGATGGCGCGGCTGGGTTCCGGATTCGATATCGTCTCTGGTGGTGAACTCGAACGGGTGATTCGAGCAGGTGGAAAGCCCGATTCGACGGTTTTTTCCGGTGTAGCGAAGTCAGCAAAGGAAATTGAGTTTGCATTGGAGTCTGGTGTCTTTTCCCTCAATCTGGAATCTCAATCGGAGTTGATGCGAATTCTCGAAATTGCGAAGAGTCTTGATCGTAAAGCACCAATATGCGTACGCGTGAATCCTGATATTGATGCCAATACACACCCTTACATTTCAACTGGGCTTCGTGAAGCAAAGTTTGGTGTCGCGTATGAGGAGGCTTTAGAAATCTATCGATTTGCCGTACGGCAGAGTCACCTCAAAATCATTGGAATTGCCGTTCATATCGGTTCGCAGATGACTTCACTTGATCCAATCATTGACGCATTGGAAAGCGTTATCGATTTCACTGAAACTCTCGAAGCTGAAGGCATAAAGGTGGGCCATTTGGATTTGGGTGGCGGACTGGGCGTTCGCTACAAAGATGAGCAACCGCCAACCATTTCCGACTACTGTGATGCAATTCTTGAGGTGCTGACGCGCCGCGGTTGCCCGCTGTCCATTTCAATCGAACCGGGTCGTGCCATAACCGCCAATGCCGGAATCTTTTTGAGCCGAGTCGAATACATCAAGACAGTAGAATCGAAAAATTTTGCCTTAGTTGACGGCGCAATGAACGACTTGATCAGACCTGTACTTTACGATGCCTGGATGGACATCGTTCCTATTCAGCAGAGCTCTGTAGAAAGTCGAACATTTGACGTGGTCGGCCCAGTTTGTGAGACTGGCGATTTTTTTGGCAAAGACCGGATGTTAGCAATCGATGAGGGTCATCTTATTGCCGTTCTTGGCGCAGGTGCTTATGGAGCAGTCATGTCTTCAAATTACAACACCCGTCCAAAACCGGTAGAGGTGCTGGTCGATGGCGACCAATTTTTCGAAATCAAAACCAGAGAGAACATTGATCAGATGCTGGACTCGGAACACATCCCGAGTCAATTCTTGTAAGATCGCGACTCAATTTCTCACATCGCGCTCGCGTTAATTTTGATTTTGGACACTTCGACTGAATTATTACCGAAGTCGAAAATTCAGTCTCATTCGAATTGGTGCTTTATGGATAAAGGATTTACTAAGTATTTATTTCCTCAATCCCGATCAAGTGCAAATTATCCCCCCAGTCATGTTTGGGTGGTATGCAAGCTAACTTTTTAGTCCAAGTCCAAACTACTATTTTGGTTTTTCTTGCGGTGGACGAGGAGGAGGTGACGGTTTCGGAGGCGGAGGCGGTTTCGGAGTTGGACGTCTGGGAGGAGTGCCGCTATCTCGATTAGGTCGGGAGGGGTTCTCAGGCATATCGAGCTTCTTCTGTTTGAAATGCTTCCGTTTGAGCTTTCTCACACAATTTATCGTCGACGGAAAATTCAACGAAAGAACTGATACGATTAATTTCTTGCATAATCTGGTTTTTATTATCCAATGCTTGACTATCAGTCACTAGATTCCCTTTTGTTTCCTCCCATAATGCACGATATTTGTCCTCCAATTCATTCAACATTGAGTTTACTATAGTTAATTGTGCGGCAGTTTTAGACGGGTTAATGATCAAGTCAAAAACAATCAATATCGAAATCAGCCCTCCGAACAACGCGATTGTGATTGCTGGTAAAAACTCAAAAATATCAACAAGAGATGCAAGTACTCCAACACCTGAAATTGCCAACACAATCCGAAATACGGCCGCTAGTCGCCGATACTTGCTTTCACACAAAATGTAATAACGACGAACTCGACTTACTTCTAAAAGCCCATCCCAAATGTCATGGTATGTGGAGTCAGAGATCATTTCAAAAGACCGCAAAACAGTAGTTTCTTTATTTTAACACAGCTGTAATTGAGTGAATTTGAGGTTATGCTAATGTGCAACGCGAACACCAGTCCGGCTTATGCTCAGATTGGCGCTTGAGTCAAGAGTAAAAGTCGCTCATTGAATACTGATGTATTTGTTACACTTGGTCAACGGAGCCAAGTTGAGTTGTTGTGAGAGGATTCCATATAAGTTTAAATGTCATATAAGCTTCGAGAAAATACCTACGTTAACGTTACCGGTAAGCTTCCTTCTGGACTAGTCGAACTGTATACCGACATCCACAAACACGCTAAAGAACTATTGTCTCACACTGTATTTTCGAATCAGGTTCGCCAATCAACGGTAAAAGTCAGGACAACTTATGAATATCTTCTATCTGGACCAAGATCCAGTCAAGAGTGCCAGAGCACACGGGGACAAACATATTGTCAAGATGCCACTTGAAACCGCACAAATTCTGTCAACGGTATGGCACTTATTCGGCGACGATTGCGAGGTAAAGAATAGCATTTACAAAGCTACGCATACGACGCATCCATGTACGCAGTGGGTAGCCACCAACCAGAGTACTTACGGATGGACCTTTAGGTTTTATGTTGCGTTATGTCAGGAGTTTGAGTTTCGAAGAGGAAAAATTCACGCGTCTTATGGCTTATCAAAGTATCTGAGATTGATTCCCAGTGGACTTTCTGAGGGAAAGTTTATCGCCCCACCGCAATGCATGCCTGATCAGTTTACGATCGAGATTGAATCTAAGGTTGGACAGGTGACCAATACTTCGACTTCGGAAATTACGTGTCGCGCCTATCGAAAATATTATCAGTACAAATTTGATTTGGGCATTGCCGAATACAACTGGCGTAGAAACAAACCGGATTGGATTACTTCGTCATAAATGGGCAAGATGACTGAAATTGAAACCATTGTTCACGTGAAATTCGCGCATTTCGAGTGGGTGGGTAAACTAAAGATATTGACTGGGCTACGAACTATTCAGGGCGCCATGTGCCAGTACGCTTACTATCTCGAGTCCTCCGTTTCATCCGATGCACTGGCCAAGTCTCCCGCAGAAATACCGAGAATCTTGGCCGGATCTGCCTCGGCGGGCAACTCCTCAACAGAACGAAGTTTACGTTGGAGTTGACGTGTGCGTGTACCTGTGGCTTCAATTGAATTAGATGCAGTAGCAAGCTGTTTCTTTACCTTGTCGAGGGCGTCGCCAAATTTTCCAAATTCCGATTTCACTGCTGATAACACAGTCCATACCTCGCTTGAGCGCTTTTCAATGGCAAGTGTACGAAATCCCATTTGAAGGCTGTTGAGTATTGCTGACAGGGTTGTTGGTCCGGCCAATACCACACGATGATCTCGCTGAAGTTTTTCTAAGACATCAGGGTCGCGCACTAATTCGGCGTATAGTCCTTCGGTTGGTAAGAATAGAATGGCGAAGTCCGTGGTATGTGGCGGAGCAACATACTTTGCCCGGATGTCAGCTGCGGATGTTTCAACCGTTTTCTTTAATGCTGCGACTGCTTTCTGCACTGCATCGGGATCCGCTGACTCTGAAGCATCCATTAACCGATTGTAATCTTCTTGGGGAAACTTGGCATCAATCGGTAGCCACACAACACTCTCTTGTGAGTCATCTGCACCGGGCAGTTTGACTGCATACTCAACAATCTCATTCGACCCGGGTACCGGTTTCACGTTGCGCTCATACTGGCGTTGAGTCAATACCTGCTCAAGCAGAACACCGAGCTGTACCTCACCCCAAGTGCCTCGCGCCTTGACGTTGGTCAGCATTCTCTTGAGATCACCCACTCCAGTTGCAAGCTGTTGCATCTCCCCGACACCTTTATGCACTTGCTCAAGCTGATCGCTGACGATTTTGAAGGACTCGGTAACACGCTTCTCAAGGGTATCCTGAAGTTTCTCTTCCACTGTTTTGCGCATCTCTTCAAGCTTTTCGTCGTTGTTGCGCTGAAGAGTTTCAAGACGCTTTTCAACGGATTCGCGAAGTTCGCTAATTCGAGACTCGTTTGATCGGGTTAACTTTTCGAGCAGCCCACCCTGTGTACTTCCGATTTTGTGCAGTAGTTCGGCGCTCGCGTTCTGATTTTGGGTGATTTCCTCACGCAATTCACGGGCTGTCCGATGCATTTCTTCTCGTCCTGTTCGGAACTCTTCCCGTACGACTGGTCCGAGCACATCATTCGAAGATTGTGCACCTTTGGCAGCAGATCGAATCCAAAGCAGCAGTAACAGATTAACGACCATAAGGCCAATGACGAGCCAGATTAAAACTTCGTATGACATGATTCTTGGTTATTGTGGCATCGGAAACTGGAATCTGCCCAAAGGTTAAGGATTAAAAACAACCAATGTTCATGATTAGACCGAAATCCGTACATAACGGTGATCGTCTGACCCTTACGCAATTTTTATCAGCTTGCTCAATCAAACTGGCTTCGAATCAGGCTTTCAAGGCTTCTAATTGGAGTGCTTCGTAATATGGCAGGTGATGTTCATAATATTCCAGCATGCGTGGATATTTCTTGCTCAACTTCACAAACTCCTCATTTTTGAGTTCAATCTCCTGAGGCGTAATTGGAAGAATTTTATTCGAGGCGATGACATCGCCATGCCATCCTTCAACTTGCTTCCATTCTTCGGGAGCTTGATCGCCCCATTCGAACGCATGATCGACATATGGCAGGCCAACTGCACGCCACACCGCACCAATCATCCTTTTTGCATCACCTCGGATGTCTTCAGCTTCTACAATCACTGACTGGTTGGATGGAGAAAGACCATGATAATGCTGGTACTGTGCCTCCAGCCCAATTTCATCACAGGTGACTTCAGGATCCAGATGAAAGTACGACAGTATGGAAGCAATGGGATTGTAGATCAAAAAACAGTTCACGAGGCGGTTGTTGAATTTTCTGTCTTCCAGTAAATGAGGAACGACGTAGTAACTCATATCTTTGAAAAACACGGGAGAGGATTCGGCTTGCTGGAGCAGCATATCACGTATTTCCTCGTATGTGACAGGATGATCTTCCTGCGCTTCAAAATGCGGTATGGTTCTGACTTTTCTGTTTACGTAGTAGTCGTAGATAAACGGTTCGTGAAAACACTTCAGGTCCCCACGCTCGCGCATAATTCGCTCAACAGCAGTAGACATGGATCTTGGATGCGACCACAGTGCAAAAATTGGATGCACGCTATACCTTCGTAGAAAACACTATTTAAGTTTTGCTCTAGTCCATATCTCGCGCCATGTTATAGAACTCCGCATTGGGCTCCATTCCAAGTACATTAGCCAGACGGTTGCTCATCCCAAAGAACGCAGTAATGGCAGTGATGTCCCAAATGTCTTCTTCACTGAATCCGGCATCTCTTAATGTCTGATAGTCCGAATCGTCAACGGAACCTGACTCATTACAGACTTTCACCGCAAATTCCAACATAACTCGTTGTCTGGGTGTGATATCGGATTTCCGGTAATTCACTGCAACCTGATCTGCTACCAATGGATGTTTCGCCCTGATCCGTAAAACTGCACCATGTGCAACAACACAATACTGACAATTATTCTCGCCGGACGTTGCAACAACGATCATCTCCCTGTCTGCTTTGCTGAGCCCACTTTCTTTCTCCATCAGCGCATCGTGATAGTCAAAAAATGCGCGAAACTCAAGTGGACGATGTGCGAGAGCCAAGAACACGTTCGGCACAAAGCCAGCCTTTTCCTGCACCGCCAGTATCCGATCCTGAATATCCTGCGGTAAAGTATCAAGTTCGGGAACGGGATAGCGGCTTGCTGATGGTGTTTTCATGACTGGCAACTCCGAATATCGATTTAGGTGGTGGCAAGCTGAAGTCAACTGCGCATTCTAGACCCGCTTGGATCAATCAAGGGTTCGTTGATGACCTGGGCATCTTTTGCCTTACCGATTATCTCAATTTTGAAATCCTTGCTTTCTACTTTTGCGGGCGGTATATAGCCTAGCGCAATACTCTTCCCGGCCGCGTGACCGAAAGATGCTGAAGTCACAATTCCTGACACCTCTCCGTCGCACAAGATCGGCTCACCGCCCACCGCATCCTGTTCGTCGACATCGACAGTAAAACAGGTGAGCAGCCATCTAGGTGTTTTAGCAGCCGCTTCAAGCAGGCTATCGCGGCCAATGAATTCGCCTTTATCAAACTTGACGAATCGATCAAGGCGCGATTCAAACGGTGTGTACTCTGGAGAATACTCCCGACCCCAACTACCGTAATTCTTTTCCAGTCGAAGCGACAGTAAAGCACGCGAGCCAATCGGGCGGAGACCGTAAGCCTGCCCTTTATCCATCACCATCTGCAGCACCTCCAACTGATATTCTGCTGGAAAATACATCTCAAAACCCAGTTCACCCGTAAAGGCAACCCTCAATACCCAGGCTTTCGCCGGACCGACCTGAATCTGCCGAATCGACAGAAATCGCTGCGTCTCATTGGAAAAATCTTCACCAGTGAGTTCAGATAGAAGTGCTCTTGAATTCGGACCTGAGATTGACATGCCAACCCAATCATCTGACATGCTGGTTACGTCAACTCCTGAAGAAAATCCATTTTTACGAAACCATCTAAAGTGAGCATTCTCCGCCACACCAGCACCAATCAGGAGAAATTCATCATCTTCGAGACGGGCAACAGTAAAGTCGGCAACCACCCCGCCCCGCTGATGCACCATAGGAGCAAGCGACATCCGACGATGTCTTGGAAGTGAATTGGTGGTCAGACCATCAAGCCACTCAGCGGCTCTTGGACCTTTGACAATAAATTTGGCATAAGCAGAAGTATCGAGCAAACCCACCGAAGACCGAATGGCTCGACATTCATCGCCAATCGGTCCGAATGATTCCGTTCTGCGAAATGAAAAGTTTTCAACTGGCAGCGTTCCTTCCGGTGCAAACCACATCGGCACCTCCCAACCGTACTGAGCACCGAACATCGCTCCGTTGTTTTTTTGATGTTCGTAAGCAGGCCTTGTTCGCAAAGGGCGACCAGCGGTTCGTTCCTCATATGGAAAGAAAATTCTAAATCGAGTCTGATAGTTGTCGGCAGTCGTGTCCAGAACATAGTTGGGTGTCACCCAGTCGCCAAATCGAGCCACATCAATGGGCCAGATATCAAGACTCGGCTGACCATCCAAGATCCACTCAGCCATCATTAATCCGAGACCACCACCAATACTGAACCCTGGAATCAGTCCACCAATCACGAAATAGTTGGTAAGTTGTGAAACCTCACCAACCAGGGGCATGAGATCTGGCGTCCAGATCATTGGTCCGTTGACGATTCGCTTGATTCCGGCAGTTTCAAGGCATGGCATACGATGCATTGCCCGTACAACATTGTCCAGTACTCTATCTAAATCATTCGGCAGCAGTTCATGTCCAAAATCTAGTGGTGTTCCATCAACTGCCCAATGTAATCCGCCGAGTTCGTACGCCCCAACTAGCAGTCCCTTGCCTTCCTGGCGCATGTAGTATTCGCCATCATTGTCATGAATCAGGGGGATTTCTCGGCCCAGCGCTTCAATTTCCGGAATACTCTCAGAAACAAAATACTGATGCTCCATAGGCATCAACGGTAAGTTGATTCCTGCCAGTTGTCCAACCTCCCGACCCCAAAGACCCGCACAGTTAACCAGAAATTTTGTTTCGATCCTGCCCTCGGGTGTTTCCACCAGCCAACCGCCATTGGGCTGCTGAGTCGTTGCAGTTACCGGTGTGTTTCGATGAATCTTGACGCCGTTCATACGAGCACCTGCTGCATAGGCATTGGTGACTCCGCTCGGATCAATATGAAGCTCGTTGTGCTCAAACATCGCACTGATGACACCATCGAGATTAAGCAAGGGATTCATTTCGTGGACGTCTTCCAGTGAAATCGTCTGAAAATCAAGTCCTAGATATTTAGCTTTAGATGCCTGAATGCGAATTTGATCGTGGCGTTCTGGAGTGGTGGCCAAATAAATTCCTCCAACCGGATGAATGCCGCAGGATTGTCCGGTTTCTTCTTCAAGCTGTGGGTACAACCTGACCGTATAGTAGTGAAGCTTTGACAGGTTTGCGTTGTCCTGCAGTACGTGTGTATTTCCAGCCGCATGCCAGGTCGAACCGGATGTCAGCTCAGATCGCTCCAGCAGAACAACATTCTTGCAACCCCTTTTCGCCAGGTGATAGGCGACGCTGCATCCTGCAACCCCTCCTCCAATAATTACGACTTCAGCAGTCTTTTGCACGCTACGCCCTCCTTTTGGGACTAAACAGGAGCCTTGCGACGCTCCTTACGGGTGGTTTCTATATATTCATCAAGCTCCTGCAAAATCGCCTCATCAACCTTAGGGGCTTCATATTCCGATAGCAGTTGCTTGTAAATTCGATTAGCGCGGGTTGTCGCGTCCTTTGCGCCGTCTTCGAACCAGGTTTCAAAGTTTCGCCAATCAGACAGTATCGGCTTATAAAACTCAGTTTCATAGCGATCCATAGTCAGCTGCGCTGCAAAATAGTGTCCGCCAGGACCGACTTCTCGCATTGCTTCAATTCCAAGCGTTTCTTCATCAACAACGACCGGTTTGAGGGTTTCCACCACACCCTGCAACATTTCGGCATCCATCACAAATTTTTCGAATGAAGCACACAGTCCACCTTCCAGCCAGCCGAGTGCGTGATGAACCAAGTTAGCCTGCGCCATCACTGATCCCCAGATTGACATCTGCGATTCGTATGTTGCCTGTACATCAGGCGCGTTTGAGGCATTGACGTTGGAAGATCGGTATGGAAGATTGTAGAACCTCGCAAACTGTCCACCCATCAAGGTGGCTTTCACGTATTCCGGGGTGCCGAATGCCGGAGAACCAGTCTTCATATCAACATTGGAAGTAAAGCCTCCATACATCACCGGTGCACCTGGGTTTACGATTTGAGAAAATGCGAGCCCGGCCAACGCTTCGGCATTCTGTTGAGTAACTGCACCGGCCAAAGTGATTGGTGCCATAGCACCGGCGAGTGTGAACGGAGTGATTACGACCACCTGATTCATTCTGGCGAGTTCAATGATGCCCCACAGCATTGGAATGTCATACTGAAGTGGAGAATTAACATTGACAACGGTATACAGGCTAGGTCGATGCGCCAACTCCTCCCGACTCAAACCGTGACAAATTCGGGTAATCTCCAGAATATCCATGACGCGGTCGCGTCCCAATGAATAAACCCTGCATACCTTGTCAGTGAGCGTCAGGTTTACCCTTGCAGTATCGAGATGTCGCGTTTTGGGGTCAAGGTCAAGCGGTTCAACCGGATGTCCGGATATCGCGTGAGCGATATTCACACTTTGTGCAAGCTTAATGAAGTCACTGTAATCCTTAAAGTTTCCCGAACGCCGACCACCTTGAATGTCGCTGGCATTGGGTGGACCTGCTACGGTTGAGAAAGCAAGCCAGCGTCCACCAATTTTCAGACTCCGTTGCGGATTTCTTGCGTGAATAGCGAACTCAGACGGAGCCTTTGCTATGAATTCCAAGATCAGGTTTCGGTCAAAACGAACACGGGTTGAGTTTTTCTCTACGTCTGCGCCAGCGTTTTTCAGAATTTCTCGTGCTTCATCAAGCAGAAAATTGATGCCGATGTCTTCAAGCACACCCAATGATGCGTGATGAATTTGATTGAGTTGATCTTCGGATAAGATATCAATCGGAGAAAATGGATTTTCAACCTGCTCAAACGGCAGCTGATCTATTTTGGCCTGCGAAGGTCGCTGCCTTCTCTGTCTTTCTCTGCGTCGACTATCTGCCATGAAAGACTCTCGCGGGATGCTGAATTTTCGCTGCGAAACTGGAGGCAATTAGCGGGAAATCAAGCATGCAAATGATTCACTCGGTACCTGCCAGCCAATTCTTCTAAAATAGCGCGCTTGTTACCTGAATAGAGCGACAAAGGCAGTGCCATTGATTCAAAGTGTGCTAGTTTTTCAGCAAGTGAATTGAAAGGCATAAATATAACTTTTTTGACATTGAAATATATCGTTCCTCAAAACAAAAATTAGGTTTCATACCGCATGCACACTTCCAAAGACCCCCTGCTTCAGCCATTTACACTCAAACATCTTGAGTTGAAGAATCGCATCATCAGCACCAGTCATGAACCGGCTTATTCTGAAGATATGCTACCCAAACTGCGCTATCAGCTGTACCACGAGGAAAAAGCCAAAGGCGGTATTGGTCTGACCATGTTCGGTGGCTCGACTCTGGTTGACCGAGACTCACCGCCGGCATTTGGCAATCTGTTTGCAGGCACTGACGAAATCGTTCCCTATTTTCAGGAGCTTTCAAATCGGGTCCATCGACACGGTGCAGCGCTGATGTGCCAGATCACTCACCTCGGACGACGGACTTCACCCTATGTGGAAGACTGGCTGCCAACCGTGGCTGCATCTTGTGTAAGGGAACCGGCCCATCGAGCCTTTCCGAAAGAGATGGAACACGAGGACATGATTCGAATCGCAAAGGCTTATGGTGCAGCTGCAAGACGCTGCATGGAAGGTGGCCTGGACGGCGTCGAAATAGAAGGTTATGGCCACCTACTGGACGGCTTCTGGTCACCGCTTACCAATCGACGAACCGATGAATACGGCGGTAGTCTCGAAAACCGGCTACGCTTCACCCGCGAAGTCCTTGACGAAGTTCGCAACCAGGTCGGATCACACTACATCGTGGGGCTTCGCATGGTGATTGACGAAGACTTACCAGGCGGAATCGAATTTGACGAAGGAATGACCATCGCAAAAATTCTCACCGATACCGGTCACCTGGACTTCATTAATGTCATTAAGGGGCACGTGGATACCGACGAAGGCTTGTCCCACGTCATACCGAACATGGGCACTCCATCCGGACCGCATCTTGAATTCACTTCGGCGGTTCGTTCAGAATTGAAACTGCCTATTTTTCACGCCGCCAGAATTGCTGATGTTGCGACAGCCAGGCATGCGGTCGGCAGCGGCTGTGTTGACTTGATCGGCATGACCCGGGCACATATGGCTGATCCACACATTGTCAGGAAAATAGAACATGGACAGGAGGATCAGATTAGGCCCTGCGTCGGAGCTGGTTATTGTATTGATCGAATTTATGTCGGATCTGAAGCACTATGCATCCACAATCCTTCCACTGGACGCGAAGAATCTGCACCTCACATCGTAAGTCCAGCAAACGACTCAAGGAGAGTGGTGGTGGTTGGTGCAGGACCTGGCGGACTTGAAGCTGCAAGAGTTCTAGCAGAACGAGGGCATGATGTCGTACTGTTTGAAGCTGGGGATCAGCCTGGTGGACAGATCAATATTGCAGCAAAAGTAGAGCGAAGACGAGAAATTCTTGGCATCGTTGACTGGCGTTACGCCCAATTGCAACGGCTGTCTGTGGAAATGCGGTTCAATACATTTGCCGAAGCGAATGATGTGGTTCAGGAAAAACCAGATGTCGTGATCATCGCTACCGGTGGAATTCCGAATTTGTCATTTCTCGACTCGGGCAGTGAATATGCAACCACTACCTGGGATGTGCTGACGGGCATCACTGCCGTCGATTCTGAAGTTCTGGTCTATGACGACAACGGACAGCACCAGGGCATTTCCTGCGCAGAATACATTGCACTTAAAGGTGCATCCGTCAAAATCGTTACACCTGACCGTAGTGTTGCCCAGGAGGTCGGAGGAACCAACTATCCAATCTACCTCAAGCTCTTCTACCAGCATAACGTTGATATGCTGCCAAATAAGCGTCTCATTCGCATTCACCGCGGGAACGGGACGTTAACAGGTGAGTTCTACAATGAGTACGATCGCAGTACCACTACGATCTCTGCTCCGCAAATTGTTGTCGAACATGGAACTTTACCCAATGATGAACTTTATTTCGACCTTAAGCCTGGTTCAAGAAACCAAGGATCGATCGACATCACTGCTCTGGTTGCTGAGAAACCGCAGAAGCATGCACCAAACCCGGATGGTACTTATCAGTTGTTCAGAGTCGGTGATGCAGTTGCCAGCCGAAATATTCACGCAGCAATCTACGATTCACTGCGCCTTTGCCAGCACCTGTAAATGGGCGCAGTCATAAAATCTGATGCCATTGTCATCGGTGGTGGCATCGCCGGTGCCTCAGTCGCTGCTTTTTTGACTGACGATGGGCTGAGTGTCACACTGTTGGAGCGGGAAGATTCCCTCGCTTACCATACAACCGGACGCAGTGCTGCACTATATACACCGTACTATGGTCCGGACTCGATGCGCTCGTTTGGAGGCCTGAGTCGGAACTTTCTTGAGTCGCCTGAATTTGATAGTGAAGTTGAGATCCTGAGTGAGCGCAAGACTATTTCCCTTGTAGACAAAGCACACTCAATGACAGTTGACCGGCCACCGAAGAGTGTGTGGCTGGATGAAACAGATTTTCTTGATCGTGTACCGTTTCTCAAACCCGGCAGATATGTTGGTGGTGTGCTAGATACACAGGTTGCCTCCATAGATGTTCACGCGTTGCATAGTCTGTACGTACGAGCGTTGACAAGCCGCGGCGGGGAAGTGGTTACCAACGCTGAGGTAACCAAAATAACTCTGGCGCCATCCGATATCTGGGAGGTGGAGGCTGGCGGTCAACGCTATGAGTCTTCAGCTGTCATTAATGCCTCTGGTGCCTGGGGCGATGAAATTGCGAAACTTGCCGGCATCAGTCCGATTGGGCTGATTCCAAAGCGTAGGACCATTGTTGTGGTGCATAGCGATCAATTCGATGACGTCAATTTTGATGATTTGCCATTTGTCATAGTCGAACCCGATTACCTTTATTTTCAGCAGTTTGGAGTCGGTCAGCTGATGATCTCACCAATTGACCAAACTCCGAGCGTACCCTGTGATGCGCAGCCAGATGAAGTCGACATGGCGATCACGGTGGCGAGGTTTGAAGACGTTTCGACACTCAAGATCAGGCGCATTGATCACAGTTGGGCCGGTCTGCGTACATTTTCAGCAGACGGAGATCCGGTGATTGGATGGGAACCGACAGTACCCGGGTTTTTCTGGCTGGTTGGTCAGGGTGGATACGGCGTATTCACGTCACCCGCAATTGGTCGTTATGCAGCCTCTATGGTTTCCAATTCAGAACTACCGCACGCTTATGAAGCACAAGGGTTTCCATTTGAGAGTTTATCGCCAGACCGTTTTCGTTTAAATTCACTTGTTGGTTTCGCTTGAGGAGCGCAGACGAAACGGGTTATTCAAGTTTTCCAGTAAAAACTAATTTTCAGGGGAATTTGAAAGGCAGTTGAAGGGTTGCAGGACTGTCTCACAATTGCGGTTCTTAACCATTCTTCATCCGTCAAACTCCTCACTGGCTGCTGACTGCAGTTCAAGATTAAGGTAATTGAATGCTACCAATAGCGCACTGCACTTGAGAAAAGATTCTCGATTTCCTGCTGCTCGACAATACGCGGTGCGTTTTGTATCGCCCGGGACTGACGGACCGCTGAAGCAGCCAGATCCTTTGCGGATTTCGTGTTGAATCCAACTCCTCCGATTCCATTAGGCCCATTCGTACGACGCATTAACTGGATCAGCCTCTCAGCGATTATTTCGCCGGCATCGCTCAGTATGGCATCTTTAGTATTGGCACCCAGAAAGCCTGCAGCAGACAGGTGTCGCTTCGGAGCACCTTCGGCAATGTAACGAAATATCGCAGGGGCGCAGACCATCACGCTAATTCCGTGTGGGACGAAAGGTGAAGCAACCTGATAGTCATTGGTGGTAATGTTGTCCATGAGGTGGGTAATTCCGTAGGACATGGCATGCGGCAGGTGTGTCCCACTATTGCCAAACGCCATGCCTGCCAAGGTGGCACCCCACATCAACTGATCGCGAGCTTCGCGGTCGGTTTGGTCGGTAACTCCGCGTACAAGATAATCTCTGATGATTTCCAATGCTGCCCGCGCCGACATGTCACTCCACGGATTTGATCCTTGCAGCAGCGTGCGACTGTTGGGATCCGGAATGTAATCCCACGAGGCATAAGCTCGCGCGGTATAGCATTCGAGCGCATGACACAGCAGGTCATAACCCGTTGATGCGACAACATTGGCCCCTAGCGTGTCCGTACAAGCTGGATCTACCAGCGCTTCAGATGGCATCAAGTAAGGAGAACCAACTACAAACTTGGTATTCAGTGCATTGATCCTGATCACCGCAACCGAGGTGCACTCTGAACCAGTACCGGAAGTCGTCGGGCAGGCGATGTGAGGTAATAGAGGCCCAGGTACCGGCTTGCCGGCTCCAATTGGTGCGCCAAAATAGTCGGTGAACTCTGCCGGGTAAAGCGCGTAGACCATGCCAGCCTTAGCAGTGTCCATCGTAGAACCTCCACCAACGGAGATTACACCGTCGAATTGCCCGCTACGCAAAAATTCTGCAGCGGCGATGACAGTACTGTCGTCGGGTTCAATGCGAATTTCAGAAAATATTGCAAAATCAATCCCGCTCGCCTGTAGCGCGGTTACAACTGTGTCAACGTAAGGTCCGTGTCGAAGGAATGGATCGGTAAAGAGTGCTACACGCGTGAAACCTCGAGCCTTGGCGCGGGCTCCAATCTCAGTTAGACATCCCCGACCGAAAGTAATTTTTGGCATCACGACGGTGAACGAATTCGCACCGTGTTCATGCTGGGAAAAGTGCTGGCAGCTCATAGCACGCATTATCAGTCAAATTTGGTGCGTGCGTAAACGGAAAAGCCGAACCGAACTTATGTGACTGGCAAGACCAATCCTGTCAGTTGGCGCAAGTGGCAAGACATTCGCCGACTGCTATGCCGTTGGGTCTATACAGCTAACCAGATAATAATTTCGCCATATGCCACTCAGTTAGCTGCTGATCTCGTTTCAACACCATTTGCTGAAACATCACACCCTGGAAATAATTCTCTAATTTATCTGGAGTTGCCGTCTCCTTAACAAGTTTGACTGCAGGTAACGCACTTCGAGCCTCATCTTCGAAACGTAGTGAAAGGTCAGGTTCGCGCATATATGCCATTGACCACCATTCCAGTATTTTAGTTTTGGCATTCTCAAGAGCTTCAGGCGCCGGAAGACGATCGCCTTTGCTTTGATTAACCTGCGGCAGGCTCGGCAGCAGATTCCACAGATCGTTGCAGGGCCATGCCGCATAAGGCATGCAGTGGTCGATATCAAAGTTTTTTGAAATGTTTTTTCCGCTCCAAACACAGTAGAGTGGACGCCCATTTGCGCGAAGGCTTTCTCCAATATTACGAACTAATGTGGTGTCATGTTCTGGATCAAGCCACTTCAGAGATGCAAGATATTGATCTTGAGTGACTGTCGCCTCTGATTGTTTGTAACCACGCATGACTTCGATCCATTCGTTGACCACGGCAGGTTCAATCCATGGAGCGTAGCGACTCATGGCTTGCCACACATGCACAGGTACACTGAATGTGCCAAAAGCCCACAGAAAATTTTCGTCAATACGTACAGAGTCTCTAACTCGAACCGATCTGTACTCGCAGGGAAAAACTTGACTCTTTACTAAACCGGAACTTCCAGGATAAGTGATGAAATGGGCTGGCATTCTACGAATGCAGCTTGCGGCATCACGCAACGCACGAATCAGGTTTTCTGCATCTTGCCCGGAAAATTTCTGGCCAACTCGCAGATCATAGGGTGAACGAGCAGTAAGTCCTTGAAAACCTTCCTTCACAAATGACAACTTTCTGTTGCCCGCAGGATGTTGAGAGAAACGATTCGCTAGGAGTGGTTGGAATCCCCGAACCCAGAATAGCGATACCAGACCAAGTGGTAATTCCATGTGTTGCTCATCTTGACTTAACCGCGCAAAACCACTGGCACTGTCTGCAGCACGAATCAGTGTACGAAGAAGCGCAAGCTTGTACGTTGAGGACTTACTGTCGTTGAAAACGATGTGTCGAAGTAAAGGAAGAGCACCTGTGCCGTCGTCTGGAAATCGCAACCAGACGACATCCCAGCTTATTTCAGGTCTTTGAAGTGCGTCCCTGATGCGGTCTACACGCACGACCTGCAAACCGCGCCGCTGTGCCAGGGTTTCGACGTCTGCTACCGTCACCGGGTCCATCGGACGCCCTTCCGGCTGGGGACCGACACGGATACTCACCATCACACTACCGCCTGGCCTCAATACCGAAACGATCTTGCGAAATGCCCGGTCGCGCTGAGATTTCGGAACATGCATCCAAACTGCACTCAACCACACCAGGTCAAAAGTGAGCTTAGAACTAAAAACCTGATCCAGCTTTGGCAACGTGTCATTCATCCACTGGATGTTTGAAGAATGATGTCGTTCCTGCCCGGCTTTTCTCAGCTGCGTTGATGGTTCAACCGCGACGACTGTGTGCCCTTTCTCCGCGAACCAGGCTGCGTCCCGTCCAGTTCCAGCACCTAGATCGAGAACAAAACCAGGTGTGTCCGGCAACAGGTCCAATACAGCAGAGTGAATTTCTTCAAAAGAATGGCGCTCGTATTCTGATGTCAACCTGGCTGCTTCAGCATCGTATGCAGCAACGACATCCCTGACACTGAAGCCGTCTGGATGATCTTTGTTGAAAGATCTGTGATGAGGCACTTTGCTTCGTTCTATCTGTAACGGTACGGTCGATCAATCACCGGTTCGGTTCGGCCTAGAATTCGCACCCTGGTTGTTAAGAACAGAGAGGACAAAAGCAGGTTCAATCTGCGAAGCTGCTCACAGCCCTTCCAGTGCCTGACGCAAGTCTTCGATTAGATCTTCCACACTTTCAATACCAACTGACAGTCGAATCAGGTTAACTGGCACTTCACTGTGTGGTCCTTCAACAGTTCTTCGATGCTCAATCAGACTTTCCACTCCGCCCAGTGATGTCGCTCTGACAAACACCTTGGCCCGGGTTACGAATTCGCGCGCTGCTTTCTCGCCTCCCTTCATCTGCAGCGACATCATCCCGCCGAATCCGTTGGTCATCTGACACTTGGCTATTTCGTGTGAGGGATGACTTGCCAACCCTGGATACAGTACCCTTTCAACAGCGGGATGTTCCTCCAAAAATTCAGCAATTTGCATAGCGCTTTCACAACTGCGTTGCCAGCGGATCGATAGAGTCCGCATGCCACGCAATAGAAGCCAAGCCTCAAATGAACCCAATATGCCGCCAGTCAGTCGACGAACGTTGACTATTTCCTCCCAGCGCTCGTTAACCTCTCCAGTTACGAGTACACCGGCATTTAAGTCGCTATGCCCGTTCAGATATTTTGTCGCAGAGTGAAATACGATGTCAGCACCTAAATTCAATGCCTGTGTCGTGATGGGAGACGCTGCAGTACCATCGACACCCAAAATCGCACCTGCTGCATGAGCATCATTGGCTGCCTGTTCAATATCAATCACATCCCACGACGGGTTAATGGGCGATTCAATCCAGACGATCGCTGTTTTACCGGGGATCAGTGAGCGAGCTAAATTGGCAGGGTCCGAGGGATCAAACAAAGTCAACTCAATATTGCGTTTTTCGGAAATCCGCTTTAACCAGTCAACCGTACCGTGATACATCACTTTTGGCGCTACGATATGCTCACCCATGTTAACGGTCTCAAACACTGCAGCAATGGCTGCAAGACCTGATGCAAAAAACAACGCTTTCTCTCCGCTCTCCAATTCACAGATGATCCCTTCAAGCTGCTCATAGGTGGGATTGGCGTAGCGGCCATAAACATAGTTTCCAATTAACTCCAGATCATCATCGCGAGCGAATGTCACAGAAGGGTCAATTGGCGGAACGATGCCACCGCTTGACGGATTGATGTAGTGATTGGCCTGAGCGAGTATAGTTTTTTTATTTTTCATTGATGTTCAATTCACCATATGTTTCAATGAGTTTGGCGTCAAATGATTCGGCAGCAAATGCTGCCTGGCAATGTCAATTAAATCCTGGGGCTGATGGGCTTCGTAATCTGGCTGAACAGTTCGTATCCACTCGATCGCATGCCAGCCCCAACTGACCGCAATCGTTACAACTCCTGCTGCCTTGCCCTGCTCCATGTCACTGACGGTATCACCAATCATGCAGCACTGCGATTGATCCGATCCGTTCTTTAGAATGATGCGTTGAATTTTTTGTGCTTTGGTGCCTGGAACATCTCCACCGACAATATCATCAAAGTGCTGCTTGATTCCTTGATGCTCCAATACTCTTTGAAGTACTGCTACAGAACTTGCCGAGACAATGCCAAGTTTTGCAACTTCTCTAAGCTGTTGAACGACCCCGGCAATGTCTGGGAAAAGTTGAATCCGCTTGTAGCGATCAAAAAGTGCCTGATCAATTTCAACTATGAACTCTTGTGAAAGGTTTGGATCAACATTTGCGGCTTCCACAATCTCTGGAATTGACATACGTTTGATATTGCGCAGGTCGTCCGGTACAAACGCAACAGGCTGCTTTATTTTTCGACCGGCAACGTTGACAGCTTCCGAAAAAATTTCGATGGAGTCCACGAGCACCCCATCAAAATCAAATAGTATCGTCGAAAACATTTTCAAATCTCGATTGAAGGATTGCTGTTATTCGTATATCGGAATGGAATGAATCAGCTGTGGCCGCTCATATTCTTGAGTCCACAGACATGGAGACGGGACCAAACATAGTCAAAATAACTTCGATCAATATAAAGTGAGAACGATTTTTCAGCAGTTCGCGTAACGATACCTGCAATCGAAAATATTGCGGTTGATGTTGCATCGCCGATTGCAAACTCGTGAAGATTGAGTGGAGTTGCATGGGCCAGAACTTCCAGCGCGTCAGTACCGACAAGCTGAATGCCAAGATATAGATCTGAAACATTGACTACACTCAGATTTTGTGGGTCAATATTGCAACTCGCCGCCTTGGTTTCAATCTGATACTCCTCATTAAGTGAAGACTGGATCAGAATCCGTCTTGGTCCGAGTCTAAGAATCTTAAACTCGACAGATGAGAAGAATTCATCGGTGTCCGGGGATTCCTCCATCCTGAGACGATCAACAAAGTCATCCAGATGCGGCACGATGCACCGAACATCAAACATGGCTTCTTGATCCATGGGTGTGATTTCTACCGAGTATCCCATGTTTACATCCGCAGCTTTATCCCTTCAGCATCATAGAAAATCGGGCGTGTGACCTCTAGAGGCAGCGGTTCACCTTGATCCCAGGCAAGTACTGTTTCGCCAATTCTGGAACGCCCATCCGTTAATAATCCAAGTGCAATTGTGCGTTCCAAGACCCCGCTCCATATACAAGCAGAAACAAAACCTTCTGACAATGCCTGTTTGTCCGCCGGTGCTATGGGTGCTCCTTCCGAAATCAATTGTTTCGAGTCTTTGGGCAGCAAACCAACGAGTTCCTGCCGAATTGACTGGCTCCGGCGACGAATCTCCATTGAGCGTTTGCCAATGAAGTCGTTCTTTTTACTGCTCACAATCCAGTCGTGTCCCAAGTCAATTGGATCAACTGTCCCGTCAACCTCGTGAGCCAGGGACAAAAATCCTTTTTCGACTCGAAGGACGTGATTGGCTTCCGATCCAACCGGGCAGATGTCCCAATTCTGCCCGACTTCGATGAGATATCTCCAGAGCTTAAGCCCATATCCCGAAGGGGTATTGATCTCAAAACTCAGCTCCCCAGTGAAACTAACCCGAAATACCCTGACCGGCATCCCGGCAATGATGCCTTCCACGACATGCATGAATGGCAGGGCTTCTCGTGACCAATCAATGTCTGATTCTGTGGATTGAAGCATTAGTCTTGCCAATGGCCCGCAGACCGTCGCGTTCGCCCACTGAGAGGTGACCGGTGTAATGATTACATTCAATTCAGGGCATTCGACATTGATCAACTTGTCGAGCTTACGCTCTACCGCTGGTGCACCGCCAGTAGAACACGACAAAAGGTATTGATCATCATCGATTCGAAAGGTTACGCCATCATCAAAAACCAGCCCCTCTTCATTAAGCATCAACCCGTATTTACCCTGACCCGGTTTTAATCCGCTAAAGCTGTTTGTATAGATGAGATTGAGTAGTTTCTCCGTATCCTCGCCTCGAATGATAAATTTACCGAGTGGTGAACCATCGTAAATTCCAACATGATTTCTCACCGCATAACACTCGCGATTGATCGCTTCGTTCATGGATTCGTCTTCTTTTTGGTAATAACCGGGACGCCGCCACCTAGCTCCTGCCTCGTACATCACCGCGCCGTGCGTTTTATGCCAACGCGTCATCGGTGTATGGCGGTAAGGCAATACCACATCACCCGCCTGACTACCAGCAATCGAGCCAAACTCAACCGGCGTATAGGGCGGTCGAAAAGTTGTCGTGCCAACTTCTGATGGATGGCAATCCAGATGAAAGGCAATAATGCCGATCGCATTGACATTGGCTGTCTTTCCCTGATCGAGTCCCATACCTGTGGTTGTGTAGCGTTTCAAGTGCTCAATCTGATCGAACCCCTCTTGAATGGCGAGTTTCAAGTCGAAAACGGTAACATCTCCCGCGTAATCGACAAACGCCTTCGCGCGTTTATAACCGGCAGTTGAACTCCAGAACGTATCGACTTGATAGTCAGTGTGATCGCCGTCCGACACTTCTGGAATCGAAATCTGTGCCGCTCGAATTCCAATTCTTGACAATGCCTTCGACCCGATTTGCACAGCAGATTTCAGATTGCCTGCTAAAGACATTTCGCCAGTTATGGCACCCGCGCAGAGCGTCGCCTGAACGGCTTGGTCTGGTACGAATGATGCAATATTATCATCATAGCGAAGAGTCCCACGCGATTGAGAGAAAAGATGAACGCTGGGATTCCAGCCACCCGAAACGCAGACCAGATCACATTCGATCTTGCCCTTTTTCTCTTTACCGGAGCTATCCCGGGCATGGACCACAACACCCCTGACTCGTTTACCTGCGCGTATCACCAGTTGAATAGAAGCTCCCTGTAGCACCTCAACACTTGAATCTTCCGTCCCAATAACGTTATCCAATTCAACATCGCTACGCGTATCCACAATGGCGGCCAGTTCAATACCTGCTGCATACAGATACGGTAGAACGTCGTAGGCACTGCTGTTGTTGGTGAACAGCACCGCTCTTGTTCCAGGCGTCACTCCGTAAATCTGAACCGCTTCCATCACTGCAGAACAGAGCATCACACCGGGCACATCATTGTTTTCAAAGACGATTGGTCGTTCGATTGCTCCCGTTGCCAATATGACCTGTTTTGCCCAAATTTTCCAGTTTCGACCGATAAGTTCTGCGGGTTTCGAGTCACGTTCCGAAACGCACACCATGTTCCCTTCGTGGTAGCCCCAGGCCGTTGAATTCCAAAGGCAGGTTACATGATCCATGTTTTTTAGTTCATCAACTGTACGGGCTATCCAATCGATTGCAAGCTGCCCCTCAATCTCTGTCTTGCTGTACAGCAAACTGCCACCAGGTTGAGTCATTTCATCGACAATTACAGTCCGTGCCCCCGACTTCGCCGCTGTTAACGCCGCCAGTAGTCCGGCAGGACCTGCACCAATCACCAAAATATCGCAATGATCAAACCGGTTCAGGAATTGACCAGCAGGCGCCTGCCTAGGCGCGTTCCCAAAACCAGCTGCACGCCGGATCAGCGGTTCAAATGCATGCCAGTTGGGCCACATGAATGTCTTGTAATAAAAACCCGCTGGAAGAATTGGGGAAAACGCACCGAAAATTGACCCAATGTCGAAACTGACGCTGGGCCAGCAGTTCACGCTGAACGCTTCGAGGCCTTCATAAAGTGGCTGAACGCTAGCAAGCATATTGGGAGATTCATTGATTCCCGCAACCTGTACAAGTGACGTTACGTCGGCGTACCCTCGGTTTTGGACCCCTCGTGGGCGGTGATACTTGAAACTTCTGGAAAGGACGTTAACGCCGTTTGCCATGAGTGCCGAAGCGAGTGTGTCGCCCTGAAATCCGACATAATCCCTGCCATTGAATTTAAACTGCAGGCTTTGCGTTCGATCAATATAACCGCCGAAATCGAGCCTTTTTGAATTTGCTCGACTCATGAGTCCGTACCCTCATCCATGATCTCGTGTGTTGCGGTATCGCGCCGCAACTTGAACCACTCTCCACAACCTTTTTCATGGCACCAGTATTCTTCTAAAATTCCGCGGCGATTGTCCGCCTGATAAAGGTATTCAAGCCAAGCATCATCACTTTTGTCCACAAACTCGCTGCGCGGCGGCTTCACTGGACCGGCACACCTGAACTCCGTTTCAGCGCGTAATCCACACCATGGACAATGGATTAATAACATCGAATGGCTATGCTAATCAGCGAATTGGATAATTTTGATCGGACAGAATACAAATTTGTAAACAGACTTCGGTTATTGCTGCGTAGGTCACTCAATCGGTCGGAACTGTCGTTCCACCTTCAAGTAGATAATTCAATGTGGAAAATCTCTCCATCCCGTATCCCGCTGCCAGCGGGTGTGGTTCATCGCGGGCGATTAAGTGCGCAAATGTCATGCCGCCAGCTGGAATGGCCTTGAATCCACCCCACCAACCAGCACTAACGTAGAATCCTTTAACTTCAGTTGCGGAAACGATCGGACTGCCATCCTGAGCAAATTCCAAGGCGCCGCCCCATTGCCGCATCAACTTCAGCCGTCGGAAAGAAGGAAAAAGCTCAAGAAGTCCCGAAACAGTGTCTTCCAGCATCGGGAACTTGCCACCTTTTCGAAATGAAATCTGCTGCGCGTCGGTTGCTCCACCAATCACCAACTCTCCCTTATCGGAGTGGCTGAGATATACCCCTAAATCAGGGCAATTGACGACAACATCAAGGACCGGTTTGATCGGTTCTGATACGAAAGCCTGTAGGTTATAGCAGCGAAGCGGGAGTCTCAAGTCGACCAGACTCGCTACTGCAGCGTTTTCATTGCCTGTTGCAATCGCTAATTTGTTGGTCTTTATTCGCCCTCGACTTGTCTCAATTTCAGTGACCGCACTATCATCGCCACGACGGATAGCCGTGACTTCGGCATTCTGAATGATGTCGACACCGTAAGAGTCAGCACCTCTTGCATACCCCCATACGATCGCATCATGCCTGGCGATGCCGGCACGTTCCTGAACAGAACCACCTAGAATGGGCAAGCGGCAGTTTTCCATAGGAGCCAGAATCGGAATTCTCTGCCTCACCTGATCGGGCGTCAACATCTGAAACTCGATACCCAGTCGATTCATGTTGAGTGCGCGTCTTCTCATGTTGCGCATACTCACGGTAGTTAACAGCACATCGACTTCGCTACGCTGGCTGAGCATGATGTTGTAGTTGAGTTCCCGACTCAGTCCTTCATAGAGCTGCAACGACTTGTCAAAGAATCGAATACTGGCATCACGGAGGTAATTGGATCGAACAACTGCAGTATTACGACCACTGTTACCGCCACCAATCCAGTTTCTTTCGACCACAGCGACATTATGGATACCGTGGTTTTTCGCCAGATAATAGGCGGTTGCGAGACCATGCCCACCGCCACCGACGATGACTACATCGTAGTGCGTCTTAGGCTGCGGATTTCGCCAAGCTGGTTTCCAATGCTTGTGAGCGCGAACTGCGCCACCAATCAGAGTGAATATTGAATAACGTTGATCTGAGCGCACAGCAGTCAGTGCTGCAAAATCTGGCTGAGGAAAAGCTCGGTTCGCTCGCTCTTGGGGTTGGTGAAAAATTCATTTGGAGGCGCTACTTCAACAATTTCACCATGGTCCATGAAGACCATCGTATCTGCAACCTGCTTGGCAAATCCCATCTCGTGCGTGACCACCATCATCGTCATTCCGCCTTCCGCCAACTCCACCATAATGTCCAATACGCCAGAAATCATTTCAGGGTCGAGGGCAGATGTCGGTTCATCGAACAGCATCACCTCCGGGTACATACATAGCGACCGTGCAATCGCAACGCGCTGCTGCTGACCACCAGACAGTTGACTGGGGTATTTCTTAGCCTGCTCAGCAATGCGAACCTTTTCCAAATAGCGCATCGCTCTTTCTTCCGCTTCTTTTTTTGATACTTTTAAATTACGGATTGGCCCCAACATGAGGTTCTGAATTACTGTGATGTGCGGGAATAGATTAAAGTTCTGAAACACCATTCCGACTTTACGGCGAATGGTCTGCAGTGACTTCGGGTCATTTTGGACGACAACTCCGTCGATCAGAATCTCACCGGCTTCGAAGGTTTCAAGCTGGTTGACACACCGTATCATCGTTGATTTACCAGAACCGGAAGGGCCACAAACGACCACTCGTTCACCTGCATGAACAGTCAGGTTGATGTCCCATAGCGCACAAAAATCACCGTACCATTTTCCTACGTTAACGAACTTCAAAAGTTCCTTGTGAGACGGGTCGGAATTTTTATTTTCTGTATGGTCTGACATATCAACACTCCTAGTTTCTTTGAATACCCAAGCCGAATCGCTCAAATCTCTGGAACAATACCGCTAACGGAAAACACATCATGAAATACAAGGCAGCGGTAATCATCCAGGCTTCGAAAAAGTGGGTCGTGGTATTGGAAACATCCTGAGTAAGAAAAGTCAATTCCTGAACTGAGATCAACGACACGATACTCGAATCCTTTACCAGCGTAATGAATTGTCCAGCCAATGGCGGCAGGATCGTCCGCAACGCCTGTGGCATGATGATGTCGCTTAGCACACGAAAGCGCGAAAGTCCAATTGCACGAGCGGCTTCCCACTGGCCCTTGTCAATGGATTGAATTCCTGCCCGCACAATTTCAGTGATGTATGCACCTTCAAAAACCGCCAGACAGATGAGCCCAGCAAGAAAGTTGTTGAACAAATCAGTGGGGCCGAACAACACCTCCATTACCGCAAGAGTTCCCGGCGAAAACGTTTGCTCAATTCTATCCAGTCCCAACAGAGGAATAATTTGACTGCTGATAAAGAAGTAAAAGACGAAAATGAAAACAACCGGCGGAATGTTCCGGATCAGTTCCACGTACAGTCGGCTGCCAAGTTTCAGGAACAGGTTGTTACTGACCCGACACAGGCCCATGACGATTCCGATTACGGCGGCAATGATGGTCCCCCAAAATGCGAGACGCAGCGTCATCGCGACACCCTTCAGAAACAAATTGGGGAATATTTCACCAGTTATTTCGTCAACTCGAATGACGTACTCGAAAACCAGCGGCCAATCCCAGGTATAGACCAGGACGTGCTCCACCCGGTAATAGGTGTATACCAACACTGCAACGACAACGCTGATTATTGCGATATCGAGCAGGGTGACTCGCCTGGTTTTTTCAGCCGGAGGCCGTAGTCGAACTTCATTCATGTCAAACAATCAATTGGAAATTATGTGTTTCCCCGGCGAGCTACCGGGGAAACACAAAAATCAAACAACCTTACTGTTCTTCAACCTGGTCTTTCCAAGTCTGTGCCTTAAACCAGAAATCATGGCGTTCTTTCAGCCAACCGTTGCTCGTGTTTACGACAATCCAGTTGCTGAAGAAATTGAGCGCATCCGGGTCTCCCTTACGGAGTGCAAAGGCTTCATCTCCCGTCGTCAGGTTTTCATCAGTTGGCATGAAAAGCTTGCCTGGGTAGTTGCCCATCCAAAAGCGAGGCTTTGGTGCCGATGAAATCATTGCATGTGCATTACCGTTGACAACTTCCTGAAATGCCTGAGCATCATCATCGAACCGAGCAAGGCTTGCCTTCGGAAAGAGTTCTTGCGCTGCATTACAGGGTGTCGCGCCGCGACGACATGCAATTGTTACGTCTGAGGCGTTAAAGTCTTCGACTGCAAATCCTTCTGCCAACTCGATATTTGCGACCATCTGTTGTCCAGAATGCGCATATGGTGCTGTGAAATTTACAGTCAGATTTCTTCCTGGAGTAATCGACATACCACCAATAATTACGTCAAACTTTCGAGCAATCAATGCGGGAATGATTCCGGACCAAGCAGTGGGAACAAATTCGACTTCCACACCCATGTCTTCAGCAACCTTTGTTGCAACATCGATCTCAAAACCAATCAAGTCGCCTTTCTTGTCTCGCATCGCCCATGGTACAAAGGTGGACATGCCAACTCGAAGAGAACCGCGCTTTTTGACCTCTTCCAAGACACTTTCAGCAGCCAACTCCTGCGATGCCGCACCGGCCATAGCTGAAAATGCAAGCGCAAAAGCTGTAAAGATCGTAACGAATAGGTTTCTTAGTTTCATATTTAACTTTCTCCTAAAAAATAAATGACATTACCGTCCACGCATGGCTTTAGACTCCATCCATGAAACGAATAATGAGAGTGATACAGTCACGACAAGATAAATCCCAGCAACTGTAAACCAGATTTCGAATGCCATAAAGGTCTCCGAAATAATGTTTAATCCTTCTGTCGTCAAATCTGCAACTGCAATCACGCTGACGATTGCTGAGTGCTTGATCAGATTGATGATCAACCCAGTCATTGGCGGAAGGATTATTGGTATCGCTTGTGGAAGAATCACATCCCGATACATG
Organism: Arenicellales bacterium; assembly: GCA_965220665.1. Classification (GTDB taxonomy): domain Bacteria; phylum Pseudomonadota; class Gammaproteobacteria; order Arenicellales; family JAJDZL01; genus JAJDZL01. The sequence goes on along the minus strand of CBDCQQ010000005.1, from coordinate 1,401,677 downwards.
TTGATGCGACTAAAGCCGATCGCCTTGGCCGCTTCAGTCTGACCGCGAGGTACTGATTGAATACCCGCGCGAATGATTTCTGCTGCAAAAGAGCCTTCAAAAAAGCTCAGACACAGCACCCCGGTCCAGAACCGGTCAATTCCAACAATTGGTGCAATAATGAAATAGAACAGGAATAGTTGAACAAGCAGCGGAGTATTACGAATTGATTCAAGATAGATATTCGCAATCAGTTTGCCTGAAAATGAATTCGACATCCGAAGCAGAGCGGTAACTAACCCGATTACCACCGACAGCACCATGCTGACTGCAGTAATCTCAAAGGTGACCATCAGTCCCTTCATTAACGCCCCCCAAATCAATTCACCGTCAATAATCCGGTAAATGAATTGATCGACTCGATACCACTGCCAGTTGTATTGCATGGCTTTCGCACCCTTATAGATGACCCATGTAGTCAATCCTCCGAGCAATAGCAGTTGCCCAATATCAATAAGGGGAGACTTCCGAGTAAACAAAATACTCGGTGTAGGTGGTCGGACTCTATACCCCGCCGCCGATTGTGTATGTTGATTCGCCATTTCGATTGTCTTGCTAACCGCCGCTTTTGATATCAGTTGTTTTTCGCGGCTTGAATCGAAAGTTTATATGCTTTTTGCACCAAAAGATTCAGCTCATTCCTGAAGTGGTGATTGTAGCCGAGATTTCAAAGCGTTTCGAAATTTTACCCGGGTCTCTTCACTGTGGAGTGTAACGTAATCGAGTGGATAGAAATCTCCTGGTTCGATATGCATGCAAACAAGCACCGGACCTTCCAATTCCAAAATTCCCTTGATCTCTGAATTGAATTGACCGATGTCATCGAAGGAAAAAGCGTGTCTGTATCCCGCCGCAATCGCCATATGATCAAAATTGATGGATGCCGCTCCGGGAATCGGATATTTTCCATTCACTTCATACATGTTGTTCTGGCTGACAAAATGAAAAAAGTTTCTCGGTGCCATATTGGCAACTGTAACCAGCGACCCGAGATTCATCAGCAGACTGCCGTCTCCGTCCAATACGATTACTTTTTCATCCGGGGCACCCAACGCCAATCCCAATCCGTGCGAAGATGCCTGACCCATCGCACCAGTGCAAAAATAGTTCAGGTCATGCGGTCTGATGTGCATCCAGTCAAACGCCGTCTGATAGACAGCAACTGCAATGCCGTCCTGATAGTGTCGGGCTAGTGCCTGTAGCGCTTGATCTCGTTTCATCATGTTGGATCAGACTGGCGGATTAGGTACAAATATTGCGCACGGTGAGGAGTTCTCGTATGCGGCTTCAATCATCTCAACAATCGAGATGGCACTCTCCTCATCCTTGACAAAAGCATGACGAAGTTCCAAGGCATCGCAAATCGGCCCAAGCGCTCGAATTCCAATGCTTTTTGACTGGTTCGGATGCGTAGCGGGGTCAGAACCCTGCAGTCCGACAACCATGACAACCGGCAGCTGGTATTCCACCGCAATCGCGCGTATTGCATTGATCGAATCCAGAAAGCCGGTATGCTGAATTAAAAGCAGTGCGCGCTGACCACAGTAAGAAAGGCTCGCACAAATTGAAACTCCCTCATCTTCCTTGCAGACCGGAATAAACATGAAGTTGGGGTTCGATGACAGTGGCCAGAGCACTGTATCGCAGGTAACGATATCCGGCAGCGCGACAACAGACTGAATTCCGGCATCCTCGAATGCCTTGATTATTGATGCACCTTTGATCGGCAGCGTCATGATGTCCCCGCTATTTAAACCGTGGCGGGTCTGTTCATCAGGTCCTGAAGAACGTGCGAAACTTCTTTCATCTGAGAAGGTGTTCCAATCGTAAATCGAATGCAGTCAGAGAACGCGTCAGATGCCAGGCGACGGGTGAAAATTCCCTGTGCTAATAACTCACGGTGCAGATCGGATGCCACTACCAGCTCTGGTGGAAATTTTGCCAGCAAAAAATTGGTCTGGGAAGGAAGTACTCGGGCACCCAAACGCTCAAGAGTGGCAGCGAACGTCTGTCGCCCGTTCAGGTTGCGTTCAAATACACTCTTCGTGTATTCACGGTCTGCCAATGCAGCTTTGGCGCATTCAAACGCGACATTCGAAATCGGAAAAGTCATTCCAATTTTTCGAATTACATCAGTGATTCGTTTCGGTGCGTACATCCATCCCAAGCGCAGTCCAGCAAGGCCATAAATCTTTGAAAATGTTCTTGTCATTACAACATTTTCATTTTCTTCAACAAGAGAGGCCGGGTCTCCAAATTCATCGTCATCAACATATTCGAGATAGGCAGAATCCAGAATCAGGAGCACGCTGGACGGCAGATTCTGATGCAGTCGCCTGACTTCCGACCCACTCACCCAAGTGCCAGAGGGATTGTCAGGATTTGCGATCATGACGATTCGAGTTTTGGACGACACACAACTTAAAACTTCGTCGACATTCGTCGTAAAGTCGCTATCGTTCGCGCGAACAGGAACGGCATCATTTGCGTATGCATAGTTTGGAAATTTCTGATAGCCGTTGATGCTGCAGATCAATTCGTCGCCCGGTCTTAAAAATGCACGAGCTAGTCTCGCTAGCAAGTCATCGGAACCGTTCCCACATACAACACCGTCAGGACTAAGTGCATGGTGATGAGCGACGCGTTCGGTTAATGCAGCTTCCGCACCATCAGCATATCGTTCCATTCTCTGAATCGCCTCGGTGGCAGCAGCTATCGCCAGATCACACGGGCCAAACGCACTTTCATTGGAAGCAATGTTGATGCGAGTTCTAGCCAGTGCTTTATCGTCCGCCGCAACCATGTGCGGCTTGATGTTTACTAGACCGGGACGCAGATCAGGTGTCATGGACGGCGAGGGAAAATTGAAAAACTGTTGAAGGTGGTCGACTGAAGCCTTTTATTTTCTCAAAATCATCGTCGATTCTGAGACAAATTTTTCGAAAGTCCCAAATTACTTGATGGAAATAGCTAGTTTACTCGTAGTTTAGAGTCGTAAGAGCGTTATCGTTTTTTAATACGACCTTGGCAACTCCAGGACATGTTCTGAGAGATAGCTCAAAATCAGATTGGTTGAAATCGGTGCGATCTGGTACAGCCGCGTTTCTCGAAATTTTCTTTCTACGTCAAATTCTTCGGCAAATCCAAATCCTCCATGCGTTTGCAGACAGGCCTCTGCAGCCTCCCACGAAGCATCAGCAGCCAGCAGTTTCGCCAAATTCGCCTCTTCACCCGGATTTGCGCCTTCATCGAACAATCTCGCCGCTTCCCTAAGCATCAACTCAGCAGCTCGCATTCCTGCGTATGCCCTGGCAACTGGAAACTGTATTCCCTGGTTCTTTCCAATCGGACGACTGAACACCACGCGCTCGTTGGCATAGGCAACTGCTTTTTCAACAAACCATTTCGCATCGCCGATACACTCCGCAGCAATCAATATCCGCTCAGCATTCATACCCGAGAGAATGTACCGAAACCCCATTCCCTCCTCTCCGATCAAGGCATCAGTGGGTACCTCCATGTCCTCAAAAAACACCTCCGTCGTTGAGTGATTCATCATGGTGCGAACCGGACGAATCATTAACTGTGATTCTGGTATTTTCCGAGTATCGACCAAGAACGTCGATAATCCGTCGCTTCGCTTTTTCCCCTGATCAACTGGTGTTGTACGACACAATAACAGCATCAAATCAGAGTGCTCAGCTCGTGAGGTCCAGATTTTCTGACCATTCACGATATAGCGGTCACCGGAGCGAATTGCAGTGGTGCGCAATGATGACGTGTCGGTTCCGCTGCCAGGTTCAGTCACGCCGAACGCCTGAAGACGAATGGAACCCTTTGCAATGCCGGGCAGATATTTTTCCTTTTGTTCTTTTGAACCGTGCCGCAATACCGTCCCCATCATGTACATCTGAGCATGGCACGCAGCAGCATTCCCACCTGATCGGTGAATTTCTTCCAAAATGGCGGCAGCAGCAGAAATTGGCAGTTCATAGCCACCATACTGCTGCGGAATCAGCGCGCCAAGATAACCAGAACGGGTCAGTGCATCGACAAATTCTTCAGGGTATGAACGATTCCGGTCACAGATTTGCCAGTAGTCCGATCCAAAATCGAGACAGAGCTTACGGACTCCATCGCGTATGTCCTGGTGGTCAAGCTGATAATTCATGGCTCACACGTATGCTGCGCGAAAGTGACTGCAGGGTTTCAACAAAAATATCGTGAGGAATCTGTGCTAGCGGTAACGTTTCGATTTTATCACCCGTTTGAGTTTCAGTCCGTCAAGCAAAACAAAATTCATGTTATCCCGATGCCGACAAAGACATTTTCATGCTACTGATACTGTTGATATATAGGGGATAATAGTGAGAGACACTCAATGCCTCGCCTATGAGAGTGAAAATATCATGCCACAAGCGCCTTTATCTTCTGAGAACTACGATACGTTATTGATTGAATCAATCAGTGACCACATTTTCATCGTAACTTTAAACCGACCTCAGGCTTCGAACGCCTTCAACACCCAGATGGTCCGGGAAATTAATCAGTTGTTTGAAGCTATTGCGCTAGATCAGACTGATTACCGCTGTATTGTCGTCACCGGTGCCGGGAAACGGGCATTCTGTGCGGGTGCCGATTTAAAGGAAAGGCGCGCAATGGACGACTCAGTCTGGTCGAGACAGCACCTGGAAATCGAACGTATGGTGAGAGCGATCAAAGACTGTCCCATTCCCATAATCGGAGCAGTCAATGGAGCAGCTTACGGTGGAGGATGTGAACTGGCATGTTTAATGGATTTCCTCTATGCTTCAGAAACCGCGCGATTTGCGCTTCCGGAAACTGGGCTCGGGATCATTCCAGGTGCCGGCGGTACTCAAACATTACCGCGTACTGTTGGAGAACGCCGCGCCAAGGAAATTATTCTGACCGGAAGGTCATTTTCCGCAAATGAGGCACTCGAGTGGGGTCTGGTCAATCAAGTCGTGCCAATTGATCAACTGTTAAATTCGGCTATTGAAACAGCAGAAAAAATTTCTGCCAACGCACCCATTGCGATCCGTCAAGCTAAACAGTCCATTCAAAAGGGCATGCAAATGAGCCTGTCGGACGCACTGGCGTTTGAAATTGAAGCCTACAACCGAACGATACCTACCCGCGACCGGCGTGAAGGTATCCAGGCATTCAATGAAAAACGCAGACCGAATTTTGAGGGAAACTAAGTGAAGTGAAGTTGGTGACTAACACAGCACCGACTTGACTGCATTGCACTAAATCAATCGTTACTCTGCAATGCGGATTCCAACAACTGTGCGACATGTATAGATGGCCTACCAGTACCCAGTTCAATCTGGTGGCGGCAGGAAGTTCCGTCTGCAACGATGATTGTGTCCTCTTTCGCTTCGCGAATCGCCGGTAACAGATCAAGCTCTGCCATCTTGGTTGAAATGCGCCAAGTATCCCTACCATAACCGAAAGCACCAGCCATACCGCAGCAACCGGAATCAATTACACTTGAATTCAATTCGGGAACTCGTGCTAGCACACTTTCCACAAAACTCATCTGATCGAATGATTTCTGATGACAGTGACCGTGAATCAAGGCAACCCGATCAATAGGTTTCAGTTTGAGGTCGGGTTTTTCTTTCTCCAAGAACTCTTCAAACAGGAACGAATTTTGTGCCAGCAATTCCGAGACATCGCTACGGACCAATAGTGGAATCTCATCTCGCAGACCAAGCAGACAACTCGGTTCCAGTCCTACGAGCGGAATACCCTGTTTCAAGTAGGATTCAACTGCTGTTAGCAAGCGGTTTATTTCCGACTTCGCCTCATTGATCAGACCATTCGTCATATAGGTACGCCCGCAACACAAAGGATGCCGACCGTCATCTGAAATCGGAAAGTGAATGCGATAACCCGCCGCGACCAAAACACTTATCGCAGCTCGCAGATTAGCCGGCTCAAACCACCTGTTGAAGGTGTCAGCAAACAGGACTACCGGCTTGCCATTTGATGGTCCGAGGCTTTGAGACTGTATAAATGGATGTCGATGCCATTTTGGCAACGGACGGTAACGACTTAATTGCGTAACGGGTTCCAAAACTGAACGGACAGTTGAAGAATTGGAAACTAGATTACTGATCCAGGACAAACGACTGGCATGCGGTGCGAAACGTGGCAAATGACCGATCAGTTTCTCGTGGGTTGTAACTCCGTGAGCACTTGATACAGCCGCCGTAGTTTCAATCTTCATTCTTGCCATGTCAACTCCGGTTGGACATTCGCGTCGGCAGGCTTTGCAACTGACACAAAATTTCATCGCTTCACGCATCGCATCAGAGGTCAATGCATCCGTACCTAGTTGACCGGAAATAGCGAGACGCAGAACATTCGCTCTGCCCCGGGTTACATGCCGTTCATCCTTAGTTGCACGATAGGAAGGACACATCACGCCCCCAGAGAATTTTCGACAGGCGCCATTGTTATTGCACATTTCGACAGCGCCCTGAAATCCGCCTCCCTGACCTGTCCAGCCTCGCCAATCCAAGACGGTACTGAATTCAGGTACGGTGTATTCGGGCGGGAAGCGGAATAGTCGAGCATCATCCATCTTCGGCGGGTTGATGATTTTCCCTGGATTCATTATTCCATTCGGGTCACACAACCGCTTGATTTCAGTGAAAGTTTCGACCATCCGTTTGCCGAACATCTTCTCGTGGAACTCCGAGCGGCACAATCCGTCTCCATGTTCTCCAGAGTGCGACCCCTTGTATTGGAGTACCATGTCAAAACACTCTTCGGCAATGGCGCGCATAGCCTTGATATCCCGTTCCTCGCGCAAGTTCAAAACAGGTCGAACATGTAGACAACCCACAGAAGCGTGCGCGTACCAGGTTCCTCGGGTACCATACTTTTGGAATATTTCTGTAAGTCTGGCGGTGTATTCGGCTAGGTCCTTAAGGTCAACAGCGCAGTCTTCCACGAAAGAAACCGGCTTGCGGTCATCTCGCATAGACATCATGATGTTGAGGCCAGCCTTTCGAACTTCGAAAACCGAAGCCTGGAATTTTCGGTCAATCGCATCAACTACACCGCCTCGGAATCGTTTAGGATTTGTAAACTGGTATCCGAGTTCAGCCATCAATTCACTTAGTGCCTTTAGACGTCGAAAGTTCTCGCGCTGATCGCTTTCAGCAAATTCAACCAACAGTAAAGCATCTGGCTCACCATTGACCATATTTTTGACAGTGTCTCGAAACATCTCAATTTCATAGGACAATTCGATCATCGTCCGGTCGATGAGTTCAACAGCAACTGGTCCCAATTTGACTATATGCTGGGCTGATTCCATCGCCGCATTAAAAGTCGGGAAGTGACAGATGCCGAGCAATTTGTTTTCTGGAATTTGAGAAAGTTTGAGGTCGATTGTGCGACTTAGGGCCAGGGTGCCTTCTGATCCAACTAACAGGTGTGCTAGATTGATTGAATCGTTTTGAGGAACCAGAGCATCAATGTTGTAACCACCAACCCGTCGCATTTGCTTCGGAAACCGCAAATCAATTTCTTCGTGTTCTCGTTCACCTATGTCGATGAACTGTGTGAAAAGAGGGTGAAGACTTGCAGATTTCACAGCTGTCTCTCCAAAACCAAGCGCTTCGCCACTCGGCAGCAAAGCGTCCACAGCAATGACATTGTCCCGCATCAAGCCATATCGAATGGACCGGCTCCCGCAGGAATTGTTACCGGTCATTCCACCAATTGTTGCTCGACTTGCAGTGGAAACATCAACAGGAAACCAGAGTCCATGGGGCTTTAGAAATCGATTCAACTCATCCAGAACGATTCCACCTTGAACCCGACAACGACGGTTTTCAATATCGAGATCAATAACTCGATTCAGGAATTTACTGTAATCCAGTACGATTGCATGATTGACTGTCTGGCCACACTGCGACGTTCCTCCACCCCGAGGCAGGAGCGGAATTCCCTGCTGTCCCGCATAGCGGACTGTCTGTACAACATCGTTCTCGTGCTCTGCAAGAACAACTGCCAGAGGCATCATCTGGTAGCTTGAGGCATCGGTCGAGTATCGTCCGCGATCAAAAATGCCGGTCAGCACTTCGCCTTTGATACGTTTCGTCAAGTCACGCTTTATTGTGGCTGCAGTGGACATTACGCCAGTGAATCAGGTGGTCAAAATCAGTCGAGTGCATTTTACTTGGGCGCGGAAAGGGTCATTGATTCCAAAGTGCTTACAAAGGGAGTTGAAAATTCGTTGAACGATTGATTCCGATCAACCGAATTCCCTGATTTTGTGGAAACTTGTTGACTAAACAGACAGGGGATTCGACATTTCAAAAATCCGACTGAAATCAAAACCAAGTATACTTTGCTGTTTCTTTACACTTCGTTGCGTTAAATTCCGAATTTCAATGACTTCGATTCCTGTCATCGACATTTCTCCCCTGCACAACGAGTCTGATTCTGCGCTCAAGTCTGTCGGAAAAGTACTGCGCGCTGCATCTGAGACTGACGGATTCTTTTACATTGCTGGTCACGGTGTAGATACCAATGTAATCAGTTCAACCTTTGAAACAGCCAAACAATTTTTCTCGATGCCTAAAGAAAAGAAGGCTGAAATCAAAATGTCCGACACCCACCGCGGTTTCTTGTCAGTCGGGGAGTCAACCATGGAGGGTTACAGCAACGCTGACCAGAAAGAAAGCTTTATTTGGGGAATTGATGAAGACTTCGATGACCTTTCATCTAAAGACCAGAATCAACTACTCGCACCAAATCGCTGGCCGAATGAACCCGCTGACATGCGTTCGGTTCTTAACACTTTTTTTGATGAAGTTCACAAATGCTCCTGGAAGATACTCCGTGCACTAGCTGTATCTTTGGACGAGTCTCCAAATTTCTTCACCCGAAACTTCAATCGCCCAACTTCCAGAGGATCACTGATTTATTACCCGGCGACTGACGAAAAATCCAATGGCTACGGTGTATCGCCACACTCAGATTTCGGGTGCCTGTCCATGCTCTTGCAAGGAGGGCCAGGCCTAAGCGCCCAATCTGCCGATGGCAGCTGGTATGAAGTCAACCCGATTCCGAATACATTTGTTGCCAACATTGGTGACCTGCTGTCACGCTGGTCAAATGGTCGTTTTCGTTCGGTTCCACATTTTGTTGTCAACAAGGGCGGTCAAGCGCGTTATTCTCTCGTTGTTTTTGTAGACCCTGATTCCCATACCGTCATTGATCCCATTCTTCACAATGGCGAGGCCGCTCGATTTGAACCAATCACCTGCGATGCCTATATTAGCGGTCGATTCAATCGATCCTTCGCATATCGAAACTAATCGGTGAAATGACTGCCTGGATCAAAATGCTCTCCGACGACGAGGCGACGGGAGAAGCAAAAGAAGCTTTGGAAGCAACCAGAACGCCACACGGTACAGTGGACAACGTGATGCGAATTCACAGTCTGCGTCCGAAAACCATGCATGGTCACATTTCACTGTATCGAAGCGTACTCCACAGCAGCGACAATTCGCTGCCATTCTGGTTTCTTGAAACTGCTGGAACCTATACCAGCCTTCTGAATAAATGCGATTACAGCGTTACACATCACAGCTTAAATTTGCGCAAACTATTGAACGACGACGTACGATACGAGCAGATCTTTTCAGCTTTGAATAACCGCCAACCACATTGCGCCTTCCAAGATAAAGAACTGGCAATGCTAAATTACGTAGAGAAGCTGACAGTCGCTGTTGACTCTATGCTTGAATCAGACATTGAGGCTCTATTTCAAGCGGGATGCGATGACGGTGAAATCCTGGAGTTAAACCAGGTAGTCGGTTATTTCTGCTACGTCAACCGTCTGCTCAATGGTTTAGGCGTGACCACCAAAGGTGATGTGATCGGGTACTATTAATTCACTCCCAAATTTGGAATGAGGAGTATTGACCAACAAGTAGAATTCAGGGTATTTCATGAGCAAACAATATTCCGACATCAAATGGAGTGAAACACGTATTCAGTCGAGCCTCGATTTTACCTCTCCAGGCAAACGGTCCGGCGACCTGCGCCTAAAGTACTCCGACAACCAGACCCCTTTGGGTTACATACCCATTCCTGCGGGTGTCATTATCAATGGAACCGGTCCAACAATCCTCCTGACCGGCGGGGTACATGGCGATGAATTTGAAGGCCCCATTTCTCTTGTTAAGTTTCTTCGCGAAACCAACGTTGACGACATTCAGGGACGAGTCATCATTTTTCCGGCAATCAATGCGCCAGCCTTGAATGCCTCGGCCAGAGTTTCACCGCTTGATGACGGAAATCTAAATCGAGCGTTTCCCGGAGACCCCAACGGAACCCCAACTCAGGTCATCGCTCATTTTGTGGAAAGCGCGGTAATGCCAGTCTGCGATGTGGTTATTGACCTGCACGCGGGTGGTAAGGCCTACTGGTTTTCTCCCTGTTCAATGGCAACCTATGATGACGATCCAACCCGTCAGGCAATGATCATGGAACTGGCAGATGTATTTGGTTGCCCCTTAGTTTGGGTGATGGGAATTTTCAATGATGATCGCAGTGTGAATGGTGCTGCTGTTCGCAATAAAATCATTTCAATTGCGGCCGAACTTGGCGGTACGGGCCACGTCTCTCCAGATACCATGGAGCTTGGAGAGCAAGGCATCCGTAACTGTCTGCGTCACTTGGGTGTTTTGTCAGGTGAAGTTGAACCGCGAAGAGAACCGGCAACTTTTTTCAAGATTGTTGATGCAAATCAAACCGTTTATGCCACGCACCGCGGCTTGTTTGAACCCGCTTTCACACCCGGTGATCGCGTTTCAGCGGGCGACCTGGTTGGCTATATTCACAGTATCAGCCATATTGAAGAACCGCCAATCCGAATTGAATTTCCAATCGGAGGTGTAGCCTATGTGCGATGCCATAGGGGGCTAGTCGAGCACGGCGAAGGTCTCGCAGTGGTGGGCGTTGAATCCGACAATACCGGTGAAGAATTCGAGCGGAACTCGTATTGAGTATGACGCAACTGACTTGTTGTGGATAATTAATGAACGCCGCGTTGGTACACGCGGTGACCCATACTCCACGTTTCTCGTATATTTCCGGCGTCACCGAGAATAATCAGTGCAAACAACTTCTCTGATACGGATTGCGACTGTGCAAATCTCTGGTGTATCAATCGTTGCCCGCCATCGTCCAGTATCACAAAATCTGCTTCTTTACCAATTTCCAGGTTACCGACGTGCTCGTCAAGCTTAAGCGCCTGTGCACCGCCTAAAGTCGCGAGATAGAAAAGATCCAACTCGTCGACATTTCGGTCGCCACCAAGACTCACAATCTTGTACATCTCGTGCATGGTCTTCAGCATTGAAAAACTCGTGCCTCCACCCACGTCTGTACCAAGCGATAACCCAATGTGATAATCATCAAGCTGATTTAGCGGGACTAAGCCGCTGCCTAGAAAAGAATTGGATGTCGGACAAAGCGCGATTGATGCACCAGCATCCGCCATCCGCTGCCTCTCAGAGTCACTCAGATGGATGCAGTGAGCGAACACTGAATGGTCCGTAACCACACCAAACTTTTCATAGACACCCAGGTAGTCTGAACAGTCAGGATAAAGTTGCATGGTCCATTCATTTTCTGGTAGTGTTTCTGCCAGATGTGTGTGAAACAAAAGGTCAGGATACCTTTGCACCAACCGTTTACATAACTCCATCTGTTGGAGAGTGGATGTCGCCGCAAACCGCAGTGTGATTGAGTAGCTTTGACGTCCTTTGCCATGCCATTTTTTGATTAACCTCTCCGTTTCGGCTTCGCCTCGACCACTCCCATCAAGCAAGCCTTCTGGCGCGTGCCTGTCCATAAGCACCTTTCCTGCCACCATTCGAAGGCCCCGCGTATGCGCCTCTTCGAAGAAAACATCCGTAGAGTTTTCATGAACTGTCGGATAGACCTGTGCGCAGGTTGTTCCATTGCTGACCAACTCGTCGAAGAATAGTGATGCAACGGCTGCTGAGTGATTTGGATCACTAAACCTGAGTTCTTCAGGAAACGTGTAAGTTTCAAGCCATTCCAGCAAGCCGGGTGCGGGTGACCCGATAATCCGCGTTTGAGCATAGTGAATATGGGTGTCAATGAATCCGGGACAAATAAAGCAGCCGGGATATTCAAGAATTGGAAATTGCTCCCGAAAGGTGTTTAGACATTCTGTCGTCTGAGCAATAGATTCGACGCGCCCATCCGAGATGACCATGATGGCATCTTCAATGAAACGGAACGCCTTTGAACTGTGCCTTGGGTTCGCGACAAAGTCAAATACTGCACCACGAATACCGAATTTTTTCATTTCTTCAGACAAACGAATCAATTCTCCACTTGTTAATTAATACAAATCAGTGAATTTATGAATTCTTCCGAGTTACCCCGCAAATTTCGGCCGATAAATCTATTTTTCCGAAAGTTGTAAGTATCCGTCTCGAGTTTGCGGCGCCTTGATTCCCAATAGACGGCTGCCAACCTGAGTTTTTAATATCTGCGCAGTTCCCCCGCCAATGGTAAACATGCGTACGTCTCGATACATACGCTCCAATGGTTCCTGATCACCGTATCCTCGAGCACCAAACATTTGCAGAGCATCGCTAACGACTTTGATCGCACTTTCCGACGCAAAAAGCTTTGCCCTGGCAGCCAATAAGGGGTCCGGGAACTGGCTCTCCCTTCCTTCGGCGGACTTCGCTGCTTCGTAAAGCAGTAATCGCGATGCATGGACTGACGTATCCATTTCCGCAATCATCCACTGCAATCCTTGGAACTCAGCGAGCGGTCGTCCAAACTGGTGCCGGTCAGTCATATAACGCTTTGCATGGTTGAGTGACCCGGCAGCTATACCCATTGCAATTGTTCCCGCTCCAACTCGTTGACTGTTGTATGCATTCATTAGATCAGCAAAACCTCGACGGAATCCAGATGGTGTTGGAAGCATAAATGCTTCGTCCACTTCCAGGTCATTGAAATGGAGTTCAGCTTCTGGCATTCCGCACAAACCCAAGGTATGCTCTCGACGGGCAACGGTAAATCCGTCAGGCTTGATGTTGTTAACTGGATCGTAGTGGACCAGAAATCCCCCAATTCCCAGATCCTGTCCTTCTTCATCTAAAACTCTAGCGAAAATTAAATGGAGTTTCGATATGCCGCCTCCAGTAATCCAGTGCTTAACTCCATTGAGAATGTATTTTGCACCCGCTTTTTGGGCAACGGTTTTCATTTCAGTTGCAGCACTGCCAGCTTCCGGCTCAGTGATACAAATTGCCGGTTTGTCCCCCTTGAGCACCAATGGTGCACAGTAATTTTTCTGCTCTTCTGTGCCATAAGCCATCACTGCGCTGATGCCTCCCATATTTGATTCAACGACTATTCGTGCGCTGAGTGCGCAACTACGCGCGATCTCCTCAATTACCAATACTGCTTCGTAGAAAGATGCAGACTGCCCACCGTATTGCTTTGGAATCGTCATGCCCATAAGACCTGCATCAACCAGATCGTCAACATTTTCCCAGCAGTATTCACGGGATCGGTCCCATACAGCCGCTTTTGGTGCAAACTTTTGAGATAACTCCTCGGCAATCGATTTGAAATTAGCGGAATGATGGGATTTATTCATGAAAATAATTTGAGGTTCAAAGTAAATGTCGCTGCTTCAATTGAGTGAAACTGACTATGTCACTATTATTCCTTCACTGAAATGGATTCCAGTATCGGAGCAGCCCAGGCTTTGTGATTACGAATCTCATCCAAGCTGAGACCTGAGAGCTCGTAAGGCAGAACTAACCAACGGTTGGTTTCGTTTATGAAGTACTCGGGGGCTGGACGTTTCGCTACTGGCCTGTACCACACGGTTGCTACACGGATATCTTCCGGCAAATTCTTACGAAGCTTTTGACGAAGTTTCTCTTTTACCGCCTGCATGCTGTGACCACTGCTGAACACATCATCCACCAGTAAAAGTTGATGTTGAGCCTCCAAGCGGTCCACTAAGTATTCATGTCCATGAACCCTGATGCTTTCAGAATTCCGTATCATGTCGGAGTAATTATCCATTCCGCGATAGGACGTCCGAATGGCGATGTGATCTGTTTCCACTCCCAAATGTTGTAGGCACTCCTGTACAACGATGCCAACAGCACTGCCCCCGCGCCAGATTCCGACAATGAAATCAGGTCGGAAGCCGCTTTCATAAACGCGGCGGCCGAGTCGAAATCCGTCCAGAATCAGATCATGCTCTTCAACAAATATTTTTTCTTGAGACTGTAGATTTTCCATGGTGTACTATTTTAAACATGAGTGCCAAACTATACATACAACCCCAGGACCTGCTGAACGATGCCATGCGACTCGGTGCAATGGTGATCAACAGTGGGTTTAAACCGAAGTTCATTGTTGGTATATGGCGCGGTGGGACGCCAATTGGTATTGGTGTTCAGGAAGTTTTGGCCTGGGCAGGAATAGAATCAGATCATATTGCTATTCGGACATCCTCTTACGGGTCCACAATTGACCAGCGCGGTCATCTTGTTCGCATACACGGGCTAAGCTATCTTGTCGAAAGAATCAATGCAGAAGACGGTCTGCTTCTTGTAGACGATGTTTTCGATACAGGGCTGACCATCGAAGCGATAGTTGACAAATTGCGCAGGAAGGCAAGATTGAATACGCCTGAAGACATTCGGGTTGCCGTTCCCTGGTATAAACCCACGCGTAACCGGACCGTCAGGGTGCCTGACTATTACTTGCATGAAACAGAACGATGGATCAAATTTCCTCACTCGCTTGAAGGATTGAGTGATGAGGAAATTCGCACTTTCCGACCTGAGATTTGGAAAGTTCTAAACGAGTGAACCAGACTCAGGTGCACTGTCGTTTCTCATGTTTCCCAGATTTACGGTATCGCTCCCTAGTACGTAATTGTAAGTGGCTGTCGTGGATGGCATTGATACGCAACGACAACATAGCACATGAAGCTCTAATCAGATAGAAACTGAACGATATCAGTAATATGAAACTATTGCCCTCTATCGTTCAAGCCAATTGAGTCCCATAACTTGCGTAATAGTTTTTGTGCTTTGGATATTTCCGTGGAAGACAGTTCCATAGCAACAATTTCTTTCGCTTCTTGAGAATTATTGTGTCCAGAAGCTGCTGCAACACTAAACCACGCATAGGCCTTCAATTTATCTTTAGGGATTCCATCACCTTCGTAAAACATCCCGCCAAGATTGTACTGCGCCATTGAATCTCCTTGTTCAGCTGCCTTAAGGAACCAGCGCACAGCCTCGGTGTCATCTTCCAGTACGCCTTTGCCGTTAGCGTACATAAAGCCGAGGTTGTTCTGCGCTGAGCGATGTTCTTGCACAGCTGCCTTAAGGTACCAGCGCACAGCCTCTATATCGTCTTCCGGCACGCCTTTGCCATTAGCGTACATCACTCCGAGGTTGTACTGCGCCTTTGAATCACCTTGCTCAGCCGCCTTGAAGTACCAGCGCGCAGCTTCGGTGTAGTCCTGCAGCACACCCTCGCCGTTAGTGTACATGTGGCCAAGGTTGTTCTGTGCTGAACGATGTCCTTGCTCAGCCGCCTTGAGGTACCAGCGCGCAGCTTCAGTGTAATCCTGTGGAACGCCTTTGCCTTTGTCGTACATCACGCCTAGATCGTGCTGTGCAAAAGAATGGCCTTGCTCGGCCGCTTTGATATACCAGAGCGCAGCTTCGGTGTAATCCTGCGGCACGCCTTCGCCGTTAGCGTACATCACACCTAGATTGTGCTGTGCAAAAGAATGGCCTTGCTCAGCTGCCTTGAGGTACCAGCGCGCAGCTTCAGTGTAATCCTGCGGTACACCTTCACCGTGATAGTAAATCCAGCCGAGATTAAATTGTGCGGTAGAATCGCCTTGCTCAGCTAGTATCTTCTCATTTTCCAACCCATTTGTTGCGAGCACCGGCATCGAGACCAATACAAAAATCACTAACAAATTCCTGAGCAGAAAATTCATGAAATTTGCAACTAAAGTGTTGTGAAAACCAGATGACATCAGTCTGTAAAAGACCAAGTTCGTTAGTCTATTTTTGCCATTTCAGTTTTAACACTATAACAAATTACAGTTACAGGTTGGTAGCAGTGCCCTTTATCCGCACCGATGAAATTGAGTGGGCGTGCCAAGAGTGTGTATGCCACCATGAGCGTGGGTAGTGGCGTTCACAACCGCTGTCCGGTTCTGGTCAGTAACAAGTGGTACTTTTCCGGTTGTTTCCCGAAGGACGTAATTCAAAGAGAAATAACCGAATAACGGAAAGAAAAATTCGCCTTCCATTCAACAATACGCATAAGAACCTACCTGATGCGCACCATTCAGTCGCATCTCAGATTTTACCACGCCAGTGAGTGGTTCCGATACTCAGTGTTTTCTGATAAGAATTTAGCCAATTTAACCCCGGGGGTCGGGGTCATCATAGGGAGATAAAAGCGATCTTGAAAGTAAAAAATAAAGACTGTGGAAGGCCGGCAAGCATTCCTGGAAGGGACCTGGGTCGTGATACTAAAGGTAGCCGCCGGCAATTCCGACTCCTGCGCTCGGTTTAAATGAACCAACAAAATTCAGGGGTGCTTGAAATCAAGCACCCCTGAACAGTGATTTCTATTTATTCGACCAGTAATCGCTACTGCGGTAATGAGCCTTCGACACCCATTACGTAGTAGCTCATTCCAAGCAGGTCCCCATCACTTAAAGTGGCACCCGCTCCAATAATTTCATTACCAGACTGATCCAGAATCGGCCCAGCAAATGGGTGAAGTTCTCCAGAACGAATGGCTGCAATAGTTGCTTCAGCGTCGGCAATGACATCCGCAGGTACAGATTCTGCATTGATTTCAGATGACTTGATCATATCAGCGCTATATCCACCCCAAACGTCGCCCGATTCCCAAGTGCCTTCCAGCACCGCTCTCGTGCGTTCGACATAGTAGGGGCCCCAATTGTTAATGGCTGAGGTCAAATGCGCTCTTGGGCCAAAGGCAGACATGTCGGACGCTTGACCAATTGCCCAAACACCGCGTTCTTCAGCAACTTGAAGCGGTGCTGGCGAATCCGTGTGCTGAAGGATGACATCGGCACCCTGATCGATCAGAGCTTTTGCAGCATCGCCTTCTTTACCAGGATCAAACCAGGTACTCACCCAAACGACTTTGATGGTTGCATCTGGATTGACGCTACGCATCCCTAGGGCGAATGCGTTGATTCCTCTTACAACTTCTGGAATGGGGAAAGATGCGATATATCCAATCGTATTAGTTTTAGTAACTTGACCCGCGATTCGGCCATTAACATATCGTGCTTCATAAAAGCGCGCCAGGTAAGTGGAAACGTTATCTGCACGCTTGTAGCCGGAGCAATGCTCGAAATAAGTATCTGGAAAACTCTGTGCAACCTTGATGGTTGGGTTCATATAACCAAAAGAGGTGGTAAAGATTAATTTGTTTCCGTCCGCGGCAAGCTGTCGAATGACTCGCTCGGCATCCTGACCTTCAGGAACGAATTCAACAAAGCTCGTTTGTACTTTGTCACCGAATGCTTCTTCGACCGCAAGACGTCCATCGTTGTGCTGATATGTCCAACCGTGATCACCAACCGGACCGATGTACACAAACCCAATCTTTAGGGGGTCATCGGCCAGCGCTAAACTCGAACCGATTGCGTAAGTAAATGCCGCAACCGCGGCGATTAAGAACTTTTTCATTCTCCTATTTCTCCTAATTCTTTTTCTTAGCTGGTGATCGAATACAAAATCACCCAAAAAAATTATGCGATAAATTTGAGCTTCTCTAAACTGCTCCATCGAATTATTTTAACACCAACAGATAGCCGCTATAACCTGTGAAAATAACCCGAATCCTTTTCATCCAAATCACCACGAACATCAAACGAGACTCAGAAAACTTAGGCGATTCCAGATAATCTGTTGTTGTTGATAATGAAATCAATCAGGTGTTGGAATGGAATATCTGACCCAAACAGGCTGGTGCGCTCAATTTCACGCGCGAAGCATTTCTCGAAATCAACACCAGCACGAGTATCGTCACCAGGTACGGCAACATTGACAGCACCTGTCCGGGTATCTGTACACCAAATCCCTGCAAATGTAGCTGGAAAATGGTCACCGCTCCAAACAAATAAGCGCCAATCAGGACTCGGCCGGGTTTCCACGTTGCAAATACCACTAAAGCCAGCGCAATCCACCCGCGTCCTGCAGTCATTTGTTCAACCCACATTGGTGTGTAGGATAAAGACAGGAATGCACCACCCAGTCCTGCCATCGCGCCGCCAAACATCACCGCAAAAAACCTGATTCTGATCACCGAGTATCCAATCGAGTGAGCAGCATCATGTGATTCCCCCACCGCTCTCAATACCAGCCCAGCCCTGGTTCTAAACAGGAAAAAATGGACAACCACGACCATTAAGACCGAAAAGTAAATCAGAAAATCTTGCTCGAAAATTAATGGACCAAAAATGGGAATGTCACCGAGAACGGGAACATCAAGGGACGGTAGCTTATCGATCGGTAATCCGATAAACGGAATTCCAAGCAGAGAACTGATGCCGATACCGAATAGAGTCAGCGCAAGTCCCGAAGCAACCTGATTAGCCAGGAAAAACAGTGTAAGCACCCCAAACAGCATGGACATGATGACGCCCGCGGCAGCGCCAGCAATAATTCCAAGTGCCCAACTGCCTGTGGTTAGCATCGCAATGAATGCGCTGACCGCACCAACAAGCATCATCCCTTCCACTCCGAGATTCAGTACTCCGGATTTTTCCACCACCAACTCACCTGTTGCCGCAAGCAGCAACGGAGTGGCAGCACTCACAACTGTAAGCAGAATTAATTCAACTGTAGTAATTGCAGCCATTAAGTTGACCTTGCTGAACTGCTGAGGCTTGTTTTTCGAATTTCGATTCGGTAGTGAATCAGAATGTCGCAGGACAGCAAAAAGAACAGCAGCATGCCCTGAAAAACACCAGCAATACCAAGTGGCAAACCAAGCTTGATCTGTACAAATTCACCACCCAGATACGATAGCGCTAACACCAAACTCGCAAACAATATTCCGACGGGGTGTAAACGTCCCAGAAAGGCAACAATGATTGCCGAAAAACCATATCCGGGAGAGATAATCGGCTGCACCTGCCCAATCAGCCCTGTAATTTCAATGATGCCCGCCAGTCCAGCGAGTCCTCCCGCACCCAATAAAACACACCAAATCATCAGGTTTGAGCGAACCCCGGTATATCTTGCAGCCTGTGGCGCCATTCCAGAAACTCTGACCTGAAAGCCTGCCAGTGTTCTGGAGATCAAAATCCAACCTGTGAGGATTGCCAGCAATGCAAAAATCGTTCCAAGATGCAACCGTGTCCCAGGCACGATCACCGGCAGTATCGCAACGTTTTGAAATAGAACGCTTTGAGGAAAGTTGTAGCCTGCTGGGTCCCGCCAGGGACCATGAACCAACGTACTCAACAGTAAAATTGCGACATAGACCAGTAACAGACTGGTCAGAATTTCATTGGTGTTGAACCGTGTTTTTAAAAAAGCTGGAATCGATGCCCACGCCATGCCGCCTAAAATGCCAAGAATCAACATGGCAGGCAGCATCAGAATATTATTCGACTCGGGAAAATAAATGACCAGCGCACTGCCAAATAAAGCACCAACTGTTAACTGGCCTTCTGCACCGATATTCCAAACATTGGCTCTAAATCCCATTGAGAGCCCTACTGCGATCATTGCCAGTGGTGATGCCTTGACCAGGAGTTCGCAAACTCCATAGAGATCACTGATTGGACTGACGAAAAACGCATAGAGACTCTGAAGCGGCGGATAGCCAAGCAGGTAAAACACGACCGTCCCCGCAATCAGACTCAGTCCCAATGCCATAACAGGGGTCATCCAGGTCATCAACCTGGAGTGAGTCTGTCGAGGTACCAACTTAATTCGCACTGGTTCTACCCTATGCCGCTTCAGGATGAGCGCCGCCCATCAAAAGACCAATTTTCTCAGCTGTCAGACTCGAAACCGGATAAGGCTCGGATAAACTCCCGGCGAACATCACAGCAATTCGATTGCACAACTCAAGCAACTCATCGAGATCCTGTGAGATGACCAATACAGCCGTACCATTGGCAGCCAGGTTGAGCAGCGCCTTGTGAATGGCCAATTGAGAGCCTGCATCCACGCCCCAAGTCGGTTGTGAAGCGAGCATTACCAATGGCTCTTGTAAAATTTCACGACCGATCAGAAACTTTTGCAGATTTCCACCTGACAAACTGCCAGCATCAACGTGAATCCCCGCGTGCCTGACATCAAAGTCATCACAGGTTTTCTGCGCAAAGGTTCGAGCATTTGAATAATTCATCCAAAGCTTGCGAGCCAGGTTGAAGCGCTGGTGTCCGCTCAGAAACACATTTTCGATCAATGACATACTACCAACAGCGCCATGGCCCAAGCGTTCTTCCGGAACGATAGCCGCACCGAGTTCTCTGCGCTCACGAATACTTCGCTGCCCGCACTCAACACCGTTAATACTTATGGCGGCGTTGTCATCGGCCAGCACCTCACCAGCCAGCATTTCCATCAGCTCTGTCTGTCCATTGCCGGCAACACCGGCAATTCCAAATATTTCTCCTTCACGAACGTCAAAACTGATGTTCTTTAATGAAATACTGCGTTCATCTTCAGCAGTCCGCGAGAGGTTTTGGACGAAAAATTTTGTCTCACCCGTTTTCTTTAACTCGTAAGTTGGTGGATTAAGCGACTTTCCAATCATCATTTCTGCAAGGCTTCGCGTACTTTCCTTAGTTGGGTCACATTCTGCGACCACTTTACCCTGCCTTAGAATAGTGGCGTGGTGACACAACTCCTTGATTTCTTCAAGCTTATGGCTGATATAGAGAATTGCACAACCTTCATCAGCGAGCTGATTCAAGACTTTGAACAGATTGTCTGCTTCCTGCGGCGTCAGAACCGATGTCGGTTCATCCATGATGAGCAGTTTTGGAGATTGCAGCAGACAGCGAACAATTTCTACCCGCTGCCGTTCACCAACTGACAGCGAAAATACATCGCGTTCGGGATCAAGTCCCAAACCGTAGGTATTGGAGACTTCGTGAATCTTTTGTGAGAGCCCATCGCCACTTTCTTTGGAAGAAATAGCCAGTTCAATATTGTCCCGAACCGACAGCGCATCAAACAGCGAAAAATGCTGAAACACCATGCCGATTCCGATCTGGCGCGCGTGGGCCGGACTCGTCACGCTAACCGAGTTTCCCATCCAGTACATGTCGCCTTCGTCGGCGGCATAGTATCCGTAGATGATCTTGACTAGGGTGCTCTTACCGGCACCATTTTCACCAAGAAGAGCATGAATCTGGCCTTCTGGAATTGAAATGTCAACCGAGTCGTTAGCCAATACTCCAGGGAAAGCCTTGGTGACACCCCGAAGTTCCAGCAACGGTGAACTCACGTTTGCACCTCAGCTTGAAGAACTGATCTTTCTGTATCTTCACTTTTCGCAATTCGATTTCGAACTTCCTGCAACTGTGCAGCTGTCGAAAGAGCAATGACCGCGGGGTATTTTCCGCGAATGCTGGGAAGTCCAATTGGACAGATCAGCCGCTTCAGTGTATATGAATTAATACCATCTTTAATTAAGCGCTGCTCGAATCTTTGCCGTTTGGTATGTGAACCGATCAATCCGAGCCAGCCAAAGTTCCGTCGCTTGAGAATATGCAGACACAGTTCATAATCCAATCCATGATCGTGGGTCATCACAACGAAAAATGCTCCATCTGGCTGTGAATCAATGAAGCTGGTTAAATCATCTGGTGAATGGGCTCTTGCATTGTCCGGGATACTAGAAGGAAACACGTCTTCACGCTGATCCACCCAATCTATCTGAAATGACAGATTCTGCAGCAGCGGTACAAGCGCCTTACCAACGTGTCCGGCTCCAAATAAAACTATCTTGATTGGCTTCTCATTGAGGTGCGTAATAAACCACTGAGTCGAACCTTCCGAAACCAGTCTGCTGTACTCGGAACTGCCAGTAACCAGTTCCCTAGCAGTGTCCCAAACCGAATCAGGCAGATCTTCAACATCGTCTCTGCGGGACACGACTCTGGTCGGGCGGCCATCGGACACGCAAGAAACCAAGTAGCGCGGTCGCCCTTCACCTTCAATTCCAAGTTCATGAATTAATTGACCAGCCGAACTTCCAGAGAACATCTCATACATCAACTGCACCGCACCGCCACAGCACTGCTTCAGCGTAATACCCAATCCTGAATACTCCGTTTTTCGGGTAACTTTCGGAGGTTGGACGAGCATCGCTTGGGCGTTTTGAATCGCCTGAAACTCCAGGTTTCCGCCGCCGATACTGCCTTGCGAAGACTCTCCAGTAACGATCATTCGCGCCCCAACCTCTCTTGGTGCAGATCCATTGATTTCGATCAAGGTCACGATCACGAAGCGATCAAGCCCTACCAGGTTTTCATAGAGTTCCTGCCGAAGACTCATTGACTCACACTCCACTCGAATGTATTTCATTGATAGCCATCAGCACACGTTCAGGTGTGGCAGGCGCATCAATAGCCGGCCATCGTTTATAGTCCGATAGACTTGAAACAGCATCCGCAATTGCACTGAATACGGAGACAGCCAACAATAACGGCGGCTCGCCGACTGCCTTGGATCGATAGATTGTCTGCTCGACGTTTCGGCCGCGTTCCCAGATCTTCACATTGAAGGCTTCTGGTACATCACCGCTGGCAGGAATCTTGTAAGTTGACGGAGCATGGGTTTTGAGCGCTCCGTTATCATCCCACCACAACTCTTCGCTCGTCAGCCACCCAGTGCCTTGAACAAATCCGCCTTCGATCTGACCGAGATCAACAGCCGGATTCAGTGAGCGGCCAACATCATGAAGAATGTCAACCCGGGTGATTCGATACTCACCAGTGAAGCGATCAATCGCAACCTCACTCACTGCTACGCCATAGGCGAAATAGTAAAACGGATGACCAGTCATGGTTTTTGGGTCCCAATTGATTTTTGGCGTTTTGTAATATCCGGTAGCTGACAGCGAAACGCACGCTACCTGAGCCATCTTTGCCAGTTTCTGGAATGAAACGGATGATCGGCCCGCAATGACTGAGCCATTCAAGAAGATGACCTCGTCCTTTTCCACACCAAATGCATTGGCAGCTACACCGATCAATCTATTTTTGATCGTTCGTGCAGCGGCTTTTGCAGCCATACCGTTTAGATCTGATCCGGATGATGCAGCAGTTGCAAAGGTATTCGGAACCCTTGACGTGTTGGTTTCCGCCAACTTGACCCATTCCAGCGGTACTGAGAATTCATCAGCCACAACTTGTGCAACTTTGATGAACAGTCCCTGTCCCATTTCCGTCCCGCCGTGATTGAGATGAATGCTGCCGTCCGTGTATACATGAACCAGCGCACCCGCCTGATTGAAGAAGGACATTGTGAATGAAACACCAAATTTTGCGGGTGTTAGCGCTATGCCTCGCAATACGTTGGATTCACCCTGATTCAATTGTCGAACTCTCTGGCGGCGTGCCTGATAGTCTGAAGATTTAACCAGGTCCGCGGTCATCTCGTTCAACACAAAATCAGAAATTCTCATGCCGCAAGGGGTGATATTTCGAGTCCTTTTTCCGTAATAGTTTCGCTGACGTATCTGAAGCGGATCTCTTCCGAGATGACAGCCAATTTCATCAATAATTCGCTCCATACAGAGCACCGCCTGAGGTGCCCCAAATCCTCGAAATGCCGTGTTCGATACAGTATTGGTACGGCAAAGATGTGTCGTTGCAACGATATTTTCCAGGTAATAGGCGTTATCAATGCTCAGGAGAGCACGATCATTGATGGGTTTGGAAAGGTCGGCGGAGTAGCCGCATTTTGAAGCCATTTCAACGATCAGGCCATGAATGCTTCCATCATCTCCAAACCCCACTCGATATCTGAAAGCGAAATCATGCCGCTTGCCGGTCGCCAGCATATCAATATCGCGATCAAGTCGAATCTTTGCAGGTCTTCCAGTTCGTTCGGCAGCCATTGCCGCAATACAAGCCCACTGCGAGGCTTGGGACTCCTTGCCACCAAATGCGCCACCCATCCGACGAACTTCGACTGTGATCGAATGTGACTTTTTGTTCAGCAGTTTCGAAATCAGAAGCTGAATTTCAGAAGGATGTTGAGTGGAACAGTAAATCACCATGTCACCGCCCTCTCTCGGTATCGCCATTGCGACCTGACCTTCAAGGTAGAAGTGATCCTGGCCGCCATTTCGAACCGTCCCTTCAAGTTGATGTGGTGCGTGCTGTATTGCCCGCTCTGGCTCACCCCGTCGAACGGTTGCAGAAGGCAGTACGAATGATTCCCGATCGAGTGCCTGTTCAATGGTCAGAACAGGCTCTTCAAGTTCATACTCCACAACAGACTCGCGGCAGGCAAGACGTGCCTGAAGTTCCGATTCAGCTGCTACCGCAAACACGACCTGTCCGGCAAAGTCAACCCGACCCTCCGCAAAAACCGGATCATCTCCCATTATTGGACTACAGTCATTGTTTCCAGGCACAGCACTCGCATCGAGTACCGCAACGACACCTGGTGCACTACCAACCCGACTTGTGTCCATTGAAGTAATTCGAGCTGCGGCATGGGGACTGAGTGCTGGCCAGATGTGCAGCAGATTTCTGGGTTCTGGAATGTCATCAATGTAAACTGCTTCACCGGTTACATGACGTTCAGCACTGTCATGGGCAATGGGTTTGTGCACACTTGCTGGCAGCAGGGACTTTGTCGGTCGGTCAAGCACAATCTGCCTCCCAAACGATGGTCTGTTCGCGTCCCGACAGTTCATCGAACAGTCTTTCAAGAAGATTTCCAGCAACCCGAGTTCGGTAGTCAGAATCTCCTCTAAAGTCAGTAATGGGGGTGAAGTCTCGCTGTAGAGCCTGCCGACCCCTGACAGTTACATCACCTGATAGAGGTGAACCGATCAAGGCTTCCTCACAGTGAAATGCTCGCCTTGGTGTTGCAGCCATGCCACCAAATGAGATTCGAACCGTTTGAATTATTCCAGCATCCAGTGTCACAGAGAATGCGCCACAAACTGCGGAAATGTCCTGATGAAATCGCTTGGACAATTTGTATACCCTGAAATGCTGTCCTTTTACAGGCAGGGGTAAATCGATTCGTTCCAGAAATTCACCAGGTCTGAGGTCCTGCCTGCCATAGTCAATGAAGTAATCCTCAGCGGGTAAGGTACGAGAACCGGCAGCACTTGAGATAATCAATTTTGCATCAAGCGCGATTAGAACAGGCAGACTATCTCCGATCGGCGATCCATTCGCAACGTTACCACCGATGGTGGCCTGATTTCGAACCTGTACCGAACCATATCGCCTAAAGAGTTCATCCAGCGATGGATAGTATAGAGAAAGCGTATCCATTGCTTCAGCTATGGTAATTGCAGAACCAATCCTGATCATGTCCTTTTCAACCGAGATGCTTTGAAGCTCCTGAATATCAGAGACGGATATGACACAATCAAAGTGTCTACGCTCTTTGGTAACCCACAGCCCGACATCGGTGGCACCTGCCACAATACGGCTTTCCGGATTTTCTTTGAGAATCTGTTTCAGTTCTTTAACGGTTGCCGGTGCGTGGTAGCTTTGCTGACTCAAGTCAAGATGAACTGAAGGTGCGGCATCTAGATCTGATAGAGACCGTAAGGTTTGTTTCTCGCGATGATCAAATTGATCTGGATGGTGTCCATGCAACGCCTGACGGGCAGCCCGTACAATCGGTGCATATCCGGTACAGCGACAAAGATTACCTGCCAGCGCATCATCGATAGCAGTCCGACTCGTATCACATCCATTGTGATACATGCCAAACAACGACATCACAAATCCTGGCGTGCAAAATCCACACTGCGAACCATGCTGGTCAACCATTGCCTGTTGCACCGGGTGCAACTGTTCGTTCCCGTCTTTCAGGTGTTCAACGGTAATCAACTGCTTGCCGTGCAGAAAGGGTACAAACATGATGCAGGAATTGCAGGCCTTGTATCGCAGATTGCCATCTATATCTTCTGCGATGACGACTGTACACGCGCCGCAATCTCCTTCAGCGCACCCTTCCTTGGTACCAGTCATCCTCTCGACTTTACGAAGATACTCCAGTACGGTTGTAGTCGGCAGAACATCCGTCAGAACACGGGTTTCACTGCCCAACAAAAATCGAATTGACTGCCGATCCTGCATCAACTTCCTCGATAAGTCGAATACCCGTATCGAGATAGCAGAAGCGGAACGTGATAGTGCTGCGTCGGATCAGAAATTCCGAATCGTATCACAATCGCATCCAAAAATTTGGGTTCAGCCTCGCCGTCATTCCAGGAATCAAAGTATGCGCCTGCCTGAAACACGATTTCATAACAGCCCTTGACAAATGCGTCGCCTTCCAGCAAGGGCTGATCACAACGGCCATCGTAGTTGGTTGTATCGGAAGCAACCAGATCCCATTCGGTATCAGAATCGTCTGATTGAACTTCATCCGATGTCAGCCGATAGAGCTCGATAGCAATACCTCGACCGGGACAGCCGTGTACCAGATCGAGTACGTGTGTCGTTAATTTATTCATTGAGATGCCCTACCGAGTTGTGCGTACCAATCTCCGATAAGCTGACGTTCGGCTTCAGTCATCTGTGAAAGATTGCCAATAGGCATCGACCGGGTGGCTACGGAAGTGGTGTAAATGCGTGATGCAAGCGTGTTGATCTGTTCGTCAGTATCCATCACGATACCCCCCGGCGCCACTTGAAATTCAGTATGCACCGGTACCGCGGAATGACAGACCGTACAACGTTCATGAATGACGCTACGTACGTTCTCTATTGAAACTGATTTTACAGTATCCAAAGTCGGCCGGGATTCGGGCAAAGTCATCAGCGCAATCAGGATGAAGATTCCAGCCCCGACCAGTAGCAGCCACCACTTTTTACCCGGCAGATGGCGTACGTTAAAGTAGTGTCGGACGACGATTCCGGCAACAGCAATTCCGATCAGTATCAGCCAATTCCAGCTGCTGGTGAAGGTTGACGGGTAATGACTGCTGATCATGATGAACAACACCGGCAACGTCAGATAATTGTTGTGCCTGGAGCGGGTCAGGCCTGCCCTACCAAGTGCCGCATCCCGCTCTCCACCTGTTTCCATTGCCCGAACCAGTGATTTCTGTGAAGGAACAATCACTGCCATTACATTCAGCACCATGACGGTACCAATGGCCGAACCCACATGGATAAATGCACCACGCCCGCTAAATGTATTGCACAGAAGAATCGTCAGGAGACAAAAGTATGTAAATATGATTAGAGCAAGAAGCATATGCCGTTCGGCAAAGGCCGACCGGCACATCAGATCGTAAAATATCCAGGAGATTGCCAGCGACGCAACTCCGATCGTTATCCCCTGCCAGGGAGCAAGTTGAGCGACTGACTGATCCAGCAAGTAAACGTTGGCATTCCCATAAAAGATCAAGATCAGCAATGCCAGTCCCGTAAACCACGTGAAATAAGCCTCCCACTTGAACCAATGGAGTTGAGCTGGCAACTCATCCGGGGCAACTTCGTACTTTTGAACGTGGTAAAACCCGCCGCCATGAATTGCCCAGAGGTCCCCTTCAATGGAGGGGTTTACCGACTGTTGCCGGATGAGACGGTTTTCGAGCCAATTGAAATAGAACGACGCACCGATCCATGCGATGCCAACTGTCAGATGGGCCCAGCGCAACGACAGTTCAAGCCATTCTTGGAGGTGGACTTCAATCATCGAGATTTGATTGAGTTTCCTGATTGATTAGCCAGGAGCGAATATCATTCGCTCTCATTTACTTTTTCCGGGTAGACGCAAATCGCGTGAGAATTATAGTGAACGAACTGATTGCAGAAATGCTGGCCGTTAGTTCGATTCGGCTACTTTACCTAGTTGATGACACTCCATTTCGCTTGTTATGACTCGATAAAATCGCTGAGCTCCTTCGGAACTGGTCAGCACAGTATATCGAGCAGACCGACTCACTTACCTCCTGAACTCAATCTTACGCGGAAACGTTGGTGTTTCGAACTTCTGATTGTGAAAGATAAATGATGGCAAACACAATTAGCAATGAACCGAAAATTGTCCAAAAATCCGGAAACTCTCGGAATACCAGCAACCCTATGATTGCAGCCCAGACAAGCCTAGTACAGTTCACTGGAAGAACGACTGTTGCATCATACATCTTTAAAGATTTTGTCATGCTGGTATGGCCAATTGTCCAACACAATCCAATCAGAATCACTTTGACTAATTGCTCGGTCGACATTGGCGTCCAGACAGAAATGGCAAAAAATGCAGACACCAAACTCGTTACCAAGAGTGACCAGGTGATGATCACAACCGGTGATTCCGTTCGGGCGAGTACTTTGGCAACAACCAGTGCGAATCCCCAGAGGAGTGAAGACAAAAGGACAGCATAAGCTCCCAGTGAGGCCTCAAGGAATCCTGGACGAAGAATCGCAATAATCCCTACAAAAGTAACAATCACACTGATCCAACGGTGAAAATACATAGTTTCTCGCAGAAAAAGGACCGATAGAATCACTGCGAAAACAATGCCGACAAAACTGAGAGATGTTGCTTCAACGAGCGGTGTCAACGTCAATCCAAAGAAAAACATCAGGTTTGCAGCCGCGACCACTGTCCCCCGAAATACAAGCAGCTTTTTGCGCTGAGATTTGAACTGATGCTGCTTTCTGAACGTTGAAAAAACAGCGAGTGAAATTAACCCGACAACGCTATTGATGAAAGTGATCTGAAAACTGTGAATGTCCTGTCCAAGATGGCGCACCAGCGCCTGCATAGTGGCAAGAAACAATGTCGAAGTCGCCATCAGCAGGATCGCGCCGATGGCTGGCGGAATTCGCTTCACGTGCTTAGAAGAGGTAAGACACGACCGTCACAACACGTGTCAGAAAGATTGCGGGATGAAAGAGATTCTTTACGAAAGTATTATTCTGCGCTCAAGACCAATGCATCCTGTGCGTTCCAACACACTTCAACCGGTGTGTTGATTTCCAAAGGAGCTTGATCAGGTCGCTGTTCCACCAGAAATGGCTTACCCGCTCCAACTTCAACAAATACATCCAGCAGATTACCGGAAAATGTGGAACTGACGACTTTCCCCGGAATTTGATTGTCATACCTGTCTTCGTGCCCTGACCCGCCAATCGCAAGTTTTTCCGGTCGAATGCCAACGCAGAGAGACTTCGACAGTGCTTCGGTCGCTATCTTCGCACGAATTTTCACGTCATTAAGGATCTTCAGATCTGCAATCCCTCCTGATTTGCCCAACAGCTCTGCATCAAGCAGGTTTATGCGTCCGACGAAATCGGCAACAAATGAACTTTGCGGAAAGTTATAGATATCCCGAGCAGTCCCTACCTGTTCAATCTCACCATTCCTCATAACGGCAATTCGGTCAGACATGTTCATTGCTTCAGTTTGATCGTGAGTGACGAAGACCGTTGTAATTTGCAGCTCCTGTTGAATTCTCCGCAATTCCAATTGCATTGCTTCCCGAAGCTTAAGGTCCAAAGCGCCTAGAGGTTCGTCCATCAGTAAGACTCTCGGTGGATATGCTACGGCACGTGCAACTGAAATTCGCTGTGCCTGTCCGCCACTCAGTTCTGAGGGATAGCGTTCTTCCACGCCAGGCAAACGCACCAACTCAAGTAATTCCACTACCCTGTCATTGATTTTCTCCTTCGGAGTACGTCTTTCCCGCAGAGGAAAGGCAATGTTCTCTTTGATAGTGAGATGCGGAAAAAGCGCATAGTCCTGAAAGACCATTCCGATTTCCCTTTTCTGCGGAGGGAGATTCGTGATGTCCTGATCACCCAGAAGAATCTGCCCCTGATCTGGATCATTAAATCCCGCAATTAGCCGGAGGGTGGTTGTTTTGCCGCAACCAGAAGGACCGAGGAGGGTGATGAATTCACCCTCCTCTATATCCAAGCTAATGGTCTTCAGAGCGACTACACTGCCAAAACTCTTGGTAACATTCCGCAGAGCAACGCGCTGTGACATAGTTGGCGATCAGTGAAATTTATCGCACTGCTGATTATTACTGAGCAATTGCTCTGTTCCACTGGTCGGTCCAGTCTGATATGATAACCTTCGAATAGTCAACTCTCAGTTGGCTGCCAACCTTTTCAGGATCCAGTACGATCATCTCTGCTACAAGCGGGTCATCCGCCATTGCTTCAAAAACGTTCTGATTGACGGGAACCAGACCGGTTTTTGTGGCCATCTTCAACTGATAGTCAGCACTGATGAACTGATTAATGTACCATTGAGCAGCTTCAGCATTCTTACTGTTTTTCATGACTCCCCACCAGCCTTCTGAGGCGACGCCAACAAGCTCGTCATTGATTCGTGGATGGACGGTTGTCACATTCTGACCGGCGAGTTTTTTGGTGCGCAAACACCAGCCTGCATGAACGACTGAAGCAATGATGTCGCCTGACTCAAACTGTGCCATCGTCTCGCCGCCACGAGCCCAGAACTTCAATACATTCATTTCCTTAACAAGATTCAGTCCCGGCTCAATGTTGGTTTCGTCGCCACCTTCTGCAAACGTTACTCCAGCCAGACCGGTAAGGCCACCACCTGAATTGATGTCAGGAAACTGGATCCGTCCGGCAAGTTTTGGATGCACAAGATCACGATAGGTTGTGGGCACTGGAATCCCTTCTTCTGCAAATTTATCCTTGTGGTAGCAGATGACTTCCTGGGTTTCCCACGACCCTACCAACCACTCGTTGTAGCGACTTTCCGACAGGAATTCAGTATTGGGAATCAAGCTCAAATCCAATGGCTGAAGCACGTCAAGTTCATGATAGTCTTTTACCTGAGCAGCAAGAATTTCAACCACGTCAAATGGAGCTTGACCTCGCGCTGCAACAATTTTCGCGAAATTTGCCGCTGGGGAACCGGTTACAAACTCGACTTTTCCGCCTTCTGCTTCAAATTTTGATACGATGTTTTCCACCTGGTTGTCTTTCCACAACCCTCCCCACGTACCAACGAGAAGCGTTACGCCATCAAACTGACCCGCTAAGGCTGATGATGACAAAAATAATGTAATAAATATGCCGGCTAAGGCATTTCTAACTGATTTAAACATCTCCCACTTTCTCCTTTTGCATTTTTTCAATCATCCATTGAATTTTCAGTGTTGAGACGAAATTCATTTGCAGGTCGATGTCATCTGGTATTTGCCAAACAATAACCTGCATGCCGTCTGACACTACAAGAAAATTCAGCTAGTTTGTAGAGTTTACAACAAAACTCTTCGCCTACCATAAATTTCAGCGATGCACGCCTGCCTTGTGGGATTGTCCAACTGGCTCGAAACGATTATCCCACTCCACGAGAACCGCCTACTTTTAATAGCGCATCAAGTCCAATCACCTTTTGGACAAGCAG
The DNA here is from genome assembly GCA_965220665.1 of Arenicellales bacterium. Classification (GTDB taxonomy): domain Bacteria; phylum Pseudomonadota; class Gammaproteobacteria; order Arenicellales; family JAJDZL01; genus JAJDZL01. The sequence goes on along the minus strand of CBDCQQ010000005.1, from coordinate 1,369,917 downwards.
GAGCAGAAGCAGGCAAATGATAATCACCAATGTAGCAGATGCCATCAGGCTCGGTTCAAAATCGTTTTCAAGCGCGAAGAATATCTCGACTGGATAGGTTACAAATCCTGGCGCACTCAAGAATATGGCAACCGGAACATCTGAAAATGAAACCATGAATGCATACAGCGCTCCCGCATAGACTCCAGGCATGATCACCGGTAGAGTAACACGGAAAAAGGCACGCCTCGGTGATGCCCCATGAATGACAGCAGCCTCCTCAAGACGCGTATCGAATCTTTGCAGAATCGCAGTAACCGTGCCAACAACATACGGTGTGGCGATGAAAATATGACCGAGTGCAAGGCCGATAATAGAGCCTTGCCAATAGAATCCGGTCAGGTCACCAATCCAGTAGAACAACTGCAGAAAAGCGATTCCGGTTACGATTGCCGGAATCTGCAAAGGTGCGCGAAAAATTGCACTTATCAGCGCCTTTCCGCGAACATTACTGCGTACCAGACCAAGCGCAGCGGGCACGCCTAGAAGACAGGCACACAGTGATGCTACTGTCGCAAGCACGAAGCTCAACAGCAGCGCGTCGATCTGTCCTTCGGGAATCTGGGTGTACCAATATAGCGACAACGAATCAGGTGGAAAGGTGAAAGAAGCCTCAACGTTTTCCGTCGGACCGTTCAGCGATGTACCGATAACAACCACTATGGGCGACAGTAGAAATATGTACGAAATGGAGCAGTAAAGTCCAAAGAAGAACCGGCCGATTGATTTTTGTAATCTGTAGGTCACAAACTTCATGAACGGTCCTCAGACAACAACGAGGTGAGCGGCGCGCAAGCGTCGAAGCAGATAAATTGATAAAAGATTGATGACAATCACAGAAACCAGCAACACCGCTGCAATCGTCGCACCCATGGAATACTTGATATCCATCATGACGATTCTTTGGATCATTACAGGGAGTGTGAAGACGAGGCCACCTCCAAGAAGTGCCGCAGACGTGAATGCCCCCATACACATGTTGAACACCATGAGAAGCATCGCTGTAACACCTGGCAAAGATAGCGGAAAAATAATACGGTAGTACACCCGCCAGCGATTTGCGCCATGAATCTGCGCGGCGGATTCCAGCGATTTTGGTATTGTTTGAATGATGCTGTAGAGTAGAAGAACACCAAATCCGAGCGTAAAGTGCATCAACCCGATAACCACGCCAGTTTCATTGCCGAACACTGAAAAAGGCTTATCAAATAGCCCGATGGCAAGCATTGTCCGATTGAAGAGGCCGTCAGCGGAGAATATGACAATCAGTCCGTAGACTTTGATTACGATCGTGATAAAGGTCGATACAACAATTCCCGCGAGCAAGAACATGGACCAACTCGATCGCATGCGCGCAATCAGATAAGCGACCGGAAATCCCAGAATCAATGTCGACAGTGCTGCAAGTGCAGAAGTCTTAACAGTAACCCAGAGAATCTTGAGATAGAAACCATCTGTGAGAAATTGAACATAGTTATCAATGACCAACTCATCACCAACGCGCCCAAGTCCAAGATCTTCAAAAAAACTTGCTCTCAGAAAGACAAACTGTGATGCCGCAACCAGAGTGAAACCGACAATAAGCGGAGGAATTAGCAGTATCCACCATCTAACCCACATTGCAACACCCCATCTGTCTGCGTGACGGTTGTTCGAAGCTTTTTAATGACATATAGAAGTAATTTGAATGGATTTGTACGATTTTAACGGATTTTAAGATTTTTCAATAAAACCAAATCAACCTTTCTTCTGCCGAATTTCGCGGGCCTTGGCACGCATGTGCTCTTTCAGTTTCACATGCGCCTCAGCAGTGCCATCGTGAAATGTCCCAACAAACTTGTCAATGGGAATTTCCAATCCGCCGTAATTACAGTGGATGAACCGATGATGCATCTGATGATGAAACGTTCCAAGCGAAATGATCTTACGCCGTTTACCTGCTATCGAGTTGTAGCCACAGTGTGTAGTTACTGCAGACAAGGCGAAATACTGAAGATGGTAGAGAACATGAATAGGATGAGACAGGATGATCCAGTGAACTAAAGCCGATCCCAAAAAGATCAGATGTTCAATGGGATGCATGGACAGTCCCGACCACGGGCCAACGTTGGTATTTCGATGATGCACATGATGGGCAATCTTGTAGAGTGGCTTCCAGTGCAGCCAGCGGTGAACAATAAAGAAATAAAAAGTCTCCCAAACCGGCACGATCAGGAATATCGCAACGAACCAGACCGGATTCTGAGCCCACTCCATGATTTCTAGGTAGCCGTTCGCAAATCCCCAAATCAGCAATGCTTCGTACCCTGTCCAGATCGTAACGCCACTGACGATTGTCCAGAACATGTTATCCAGTACCTGGTCTCGGAAGGTGTAGGGGCGGCCTTTGCCAAAGCGCTTGCTATCGTATCGCCGTCTGTCTTTCTGAAAGCGGAATACATAGAAGTAGAGATGCAGACCGCCGGCAAAAATCATCATCAGGACGAAATTTCTGAGCCACATCAGGCCAATCCAATCGAAGGCAAAATTCTTTGACACTTCAAGCGGTGGCTGAAAATAATTCCAGGACAGCCACGCAGCAAAAACGATGATCAATTTCTCCGAAATAGGAAACCAACTTCGGACGAACCAGTTCATAATTTTTAAAGGATTCAAGGGCCACTCAAATAACGGTGATACAGCCAGAGGAGTGTCAGGCTGATAGTTCCAGTAAGGAACGCCATCCCTTTGTGACCGAGGATTCGGTGAAATTGTCTCAGCAGTCATTATCAGATCATCTTTTTGAAACTCCAATCAACACATCATACACACGCGTATGTCTCAGAACAACAATTTTTTTGAATTGATTCAGCGACAAATGCTGGAATCGTCCCAAAAGACCTTCCTAGAGCTACAAGACTCGCGCTTGATTTCCTTTTCCGACGCAAACCGACTTTCAGCTCAACTTGCCAATAAACTGAACGAATTAGGTTTGCAACCCGGCGATCGAGTAACCGCGCAAACTGATAAATCAGCACAAGCAGTCTTACTCTATTTGGCCTGTATCAGAGCGGGCCTCATTTTCCACCCCCTGAATACTGCCTATACACTGAAAGAACTGGATCATTTTCTGGAAGACGCACAACCGACGCTGTTTGTGTGCGGTTCGAAGCGCGCGGATGATGCAACTGAGCTGACGGGAAAACACAAAATCCAGCTAGTCGAAACGCTCGAAGCAAATGGGACGGGTACATTGTGCGAAGATATTACTGATTATGACGAGCACTTTGAAACGGTGATGCGTGATGGGAACGACACTGCTTTATTAATCTACACATCCGGCACTACTGGCAAACCCAAGGGTGCGATGATTTCGCACAAAAACATCAGCTCAAACGCAGCTAGTCTAAGCCAGGTCTGGGGCTGGCAAAATAATGATGTCCTGTTGCACGTACTACCAATTTTTCATGTTCACGGCCTTTGTGTTGCGTTGCACATACCCTTACTGATGGGCACGAAAATTCTGTTTCAACCCAGGTTTTCGGTTACGGATACCATTAAATTGCTTCCGCAGTCCACAGTTATGATGGCGGTGCCAACCATTTACACGCGTCTACTGTCTGATGCGGAATTCAAGAGAGATGTGTGTGATGGCATGCGGCTGTTTGTATCCGGGTCGGCACCGCTGTTGCCGGAAACGTTTACACAGTTCGAACAACGAACTGGACACAGAATTTTGGAGCGCTATGGAATGTCTGAGGCGCAAATGATCACATCAAACCCCTTGAATGGTGTTAGACGTGGCGGAACGGTTGGGTTGCCATTACCCGGTGTTGAAGTACGCGTGTGTGATGGTGATGGAATACCACTTGAATGTGGGGAAATTGGCGCTCTTGAAATAAAGGGCCCTAATGTATTCAGGGGATATTGGCGCAATCCAGATGATACAAAATCGACGTTTCGCAAAGATGGCTACTTCATCACTGGCGATGTGGCAAAAATTGATGAAGAAGGTGTGATTGCCATTGTCGGGAGGGAAAAAGATCTGATCATTTCCGCAGGTTTTAACATTTATCCCAGTGAAATAGAATTCCAAATCAATCAAATTCCATTGATTAGCGACTCGGCGGTGTTCGGAGTGCCTCACCCAGATCTGGGGGAAGGAGTTGTCGCTGCAGTTATTCGAAAGTCGGGTAGTTTGAGCGAATTACAAATTAGTGAGTCGCTTGAAAAAAACCTATCTGCGTTCAAGATTCCTCGGCAAATTGTATTTGTCGATGAGTTTCCGAGAAACGCGATGGGGAAAATTGAAAAGAATCGACTGAGAGAATCATACCGTTCAATCTTTTCTGATGAAGGGGTCTGAATTTCAGTGATTATCCATTTCCTTTGACAACTCGTCCATTAAACCTGACACACCTCCCAATGACCAACCCCCATCGACAGGTATAACGGTACCTGTCACATAATCTGCCAACGGTGATGCCAGAAACATCGCCATCCTTCCAATATCCGAAGATTGTCCGAGTCGTTTTAGTGGTACAGACTCGACAACTGAATTCAGCAGCTCTGGAGTGGGCGCCAATCGTTTCATTCCTTCAGTATCCTGTATTGGACCTGGTACGATTGAATTGACGCGAATGCCTTCACCACCCCATTCCATGGCGAAAGTCCGAGTAATCATATCGACACCAGCCTTCGCGGCACAAACGTGCGATTGCAGAATCATCGGGATGAAAGCCTGCGGTGCCGAAATATTAATTATTGAACCTCCGGGTTTTTTCAAATGAGGGTAGGCTGCTTTCAATACGTGAAATGTACCGAGCAAATCAATATTGACTACTGCGGCAAATCCGTTTGGTGACATATCATTCGCCCGGGCAGGGAAATTTCCGGCAGCACCGGACACTAAAACGTCAAATTCTCCAAACTCATGTGCAAAATGCACAAGGCCTTCAGTTATCTGATCATAATTTCGGACATCCGCGTTAAACCCGAGAACCTCGCCGCCTGACTGACCCAAAAACTCGACGGCAGATTCAACTTTCTCTGGTGAACGACTGATAACCCCGAGTCTTGCACCCGCATTGGCAAAGTTTTTGGCTACACCGAGGTTGATGCCACTGGTACCACCGACCACAATGACAGTGTTAGCGGAAAAGTTGAAATCAAGATTTTCGCCCATGACTGCCAGTCAGGTCGAAAGGTTGGTTCTAATGAGAAAAGAAGAGGAATTCGTATAAGATTCAAGATGTTGTGGAATCTTTTCCTTCGACTGCGGAAAGTATCATGTAAAGGATGGACATCCCAGCGCCCCACCATGCAACATTCGATAAAACTGACCCTGTAAACGTATCAAAAGATGCCAAAACGAGACAACATACAATTGCAACGATTCCCATTAGATAATTCATGTCCAAACTCCAATAAGTTAATTAACGATTCGATCAAGCTGCTTTTGATTTTATCAAACATGGAGGTGTAAAAACTTCAAGCACTCGCTTTCGTTTAACATAGGAAGAAATTTAACTGCTACGGGCAGTAGCAATTCCAGCCCCAATACCTAGCAAGCGTCTTTCAATGTCGTTTTTCCGTGCCCGGTCCTTGGGCAGTTTTGATTTGTAACCTCCGATATTTTCCGCTCGATTGACTAACCGTTAGCCGATGGGATCATTAGATCATTAATCAAACGAAGAATCCTGTGCTTGCTGGCATATGACGCCGACCGACAAAACCATATAATCTGTGTGTAAGGTGGCATTCTGTACGTTGTTGCCCACTTCAAAGTGAAAGTTAGGTCCGAAGAATTGACAAGCTGGGAAGAAAGAGTGAAAACCATAACCCAGGCACCACAACTAAAAATGCCAAAGTAGACCTGAAACAGTGTCGGGCTACTGTCCAGACTGCATACAATATGCTGGTAACATTTCAAATTCTCATACTTTGTACCTTTGCCATAAAAGGAATTTAGCAACTACAAATCTATACTATGTTTTCAGGGAGTGATCATGGAAGTTCTTGACCTGTCACACGAATGTAGCGCCCAAAAACTCCACCTTCCAGCAACTGGCGGATTTGCATGGACCCGTGATAGCGTCAATCCGAAATCTTGCGTTGTTGCAATTAGAACCGCCGCGCGGAACGAATTGATGCGGGTGGTTGACATCATGGAATCGAATCCACTGCCCACTTTGCTTAGACGAATGGAAGATTTTGAAATTCCACACACCCTGCAGATGATGGCAGAAGTTAAGCGTCGACTTGATGAACCACCCGGGGTAGCAGTGATCAACAGTCTACCGATAAATAAACTGAGCGAGGCGCAGGCAATTGATCTATTCTGGGTAGTCGGCCAAAAAATTGGGCGAAATGTTGCACAAAAGTGGGACGGAACGATGATTTACCACGTCCGAGACACAGGTGTAGAATATGGATATGGCGTACGCGGTTCCTATACCAGCGTTGAACTATTGTTTCACAACGATAACGCGTTCGGAATCGCCGTGCCTCACTATGTAGGTCTAATGTGCTTAAGACCTTCAGCGCAAGGCGGGTTGAGCCGATTTTGCAGCCTCTACACTGTGCACAATCGAATGCTCGACAAATTCCCGAAAGAACTTGATCGTCTCTACGAGCCTGTTTACTGGGACAGACAGGCAGAACATATTGCTGGTGCGCCATTGGTGGCAAAAGCACCTGTATTTCGTTTTGATAGAGAACGCCTATGGACTCGAGCAAATCCAAGTCTCATCATGAAAGGCTACGAAGTGGCTGAAACCAAAATGGATAGCGCAACGGAAGATGCAGTACTTGCCCTGAAAGAGGTTTCCGAAGACCCATCAATTTGGTTTGAATTGCCGATTGAAAGGGGGCACCTGCAATACATCAATAACATTGACATTGCGCACTATCGCAGTGAAATAGTTGATGATCCAAATCAAAATAAAAAACGCCATTTGGTTCGTACCTGGCATCGCGATACGGGCAAAACCATCTACGACGGCTAGCTGAACTCCATCATTCGCGTCCTTGTCCTTGGCAAGTTCTGTGCGGAGAGTTTCCACTCAATCAGCGAAAATTCTGGTATCACCGTGTTTTGTGTTCTCAGGTAGCTGCCCGCCTGTGGCTAGTAGTTTTACCGGGCAAATCATCGACTCCAAAATTTATGCTCTTGTTCTGAATTGAGCCGTTCAGAATGTTTCGATAGAAAGACGAATTTTTCATTGACAAAGATTCGCGTAAAATTCTGAGTAATCACATCGGTGCAATCAATGACCAAACTAAGTATCAATCTGAACAAAATCGCATTGCTGAGAAACGCAAGGGGCATGAATTTTCCTAAGGTACTCGACTTTGCTGAACTCTGTGTCAAATACGGTACCCACGGCATAACCGTGCATCCGCGTCCAGACCAGCGTCATGCCACTTATCGGGACACTTTCGAGTTAGCAGAATTTTGTCTGGGCTACCCTGATGTTGAGTTCAACGTTGAAGGTTATCCGACTTCAGATTTTTTGGAAGTCGTAAAAACCGCCAAACCCGACCAGTGTACGTTAGTACCGGATGCACCGAACCAAATCACTTCCGATCACGGTTGGAACACTCAATCAGAAAACCATTTTCTTCGACCGCTTCTTGCCGACCTCAGAGAGCATGGCATTCGAACCAGTATTTTTCTTGACCCGGATCCATCTTTGATTCCTTCTGCAGCAGAAACCGGTGCCGACAGAATTGAACTCTACACCGAAGAATACGCCCGGACCTACAACACTGAAGATCACGAACAGGTTTTTGAGAAATACCGAATGGCTTCAGTCATTGCACAGGAGCATGGGCTTGGAGTCAATGCTGGCCACGATTTAAATCAAAGGAATTTAGGAAAATTTCTGACTATACCAGATGTTCTTGAAGTGTCGATCGGACACGCTCTGACGGTTGAGGCTTTAATCCAGGGCTTTGAATCGACGGTTCGATCTTACGTATCAATTGTGGAAATGTCAGCGACCTAGTGTTTGCGTCACCAGGGGATTTCGATTCTGAACATTCCAGTCGTCACGATGGAATGTCTTTCCTGACTTTCAGATGTTTAGCTGTGTCTACCTCTGGAAATCAACCACGTTCTGCACTTGCTCACCTAATCCTTCCACCCCAAGCATGACTTGATTACCAGGTCTGAGAAATACCGGTGGATTCAATCCAAATCCGACGCCTGATGGGGTGCCAGTGAGAATCAGGTCACCAGGCAATAGCGTCATGTACCGACTCACGTAACTGACTATATGAGCCACCCCAAAAATCATGTCATCGGTTGAACCGTTTTGATATCGCTTCCCGTCCACATCCAGCCATAAGCGGAGATTCTGTGGATCGGGAATTTCATCGCGCGTGGCAAGAAATGGTCCCAAAGGGCAGAAAGTGTCCGCACTCTTGCCCTTTACCCACTGCCCGGTTCCCTCAATCTGAAACGCGCGTTCAGAGACATCGTTCGCAACGCAGTATCCGGCAACGTAGTCAAATGCCTCGCTTTCCTCGACATACCGTGCGACACGCCCAATCGCGACAGTCAATTCAACTTCCCAATCGGTCTTTTCACTACCCTTTGGCAACATTAAGTCGTCATTCGGTCCGACTATTGATGTCGTTGCTTTCATAAACAGGATAGGCTCTTCCGGGATTTTCAAACCCGCTTCTTCGGCGTGCAGGCGATAGTTGAGACCTATGCAAACCAGCTTTCCAACATTCGCGACGGGTGGTCCAATTCTAGGCGTACCTTCAACAAGACTCAAGTCGTCTGTGTTAAGACTTGCCAGTTTGTCCAGGCTATCAGGTGCCAGCACCGATCCATCAATATCATGAACATGTTCGGACAAATCTCGAATGTTGCCCTCCTGGTCAAAAATACCAGGTTTTTCCTGGCCTGCTTCGCCATAACGCACGAGTTTCATAAAAATCTCCTAATGTAAATTCTTGGTGAAATGCTTTTGATCTGCACCAATCCAAAACAATCTATTCAATTCGCATTTCGAATTAAACGCCATATGCTTTCTGATGTCACTGGCATTTGCACCTCTTCTATTCCCAAAGGCTGCAAGGCATCAACTATGGCATTCATAATTGCTGCGGGCGCTCCCATTATTCCCAGCTCTCCTACACCTTTGGTGCCGAGTGGGTTTTCATCGGTTTCAACAGGATTCCACAAACTCTCAAACATGGGCAAGTCATCAGCCCTCGGTAGTGTGTAGTCCATGAAACTACCACTTAACAGCTGCCCTGTGGATTCATCATAGTGCGCTTTTTCCAGCAGTGCATGTCCAACTCCTTGGGCAACTCCACCATGAATTTGTCCTTCACAAATCACTGGGTTGTAAATTTTGCCGGGATCACTCACTGTTACAAATCGACAGATGCGAACTGTACCCGTTTCAGCATCAATCTCAACTTCACAGGCTTGAGCACCGCTGGCGAACATCCCTACTTGAATAAAGTGTTCATGCTCGACGGTAAGTGGTTTGCCGGTTTCTTCGATGATTAATGTGGTAATTTCACACAGACTGACCTGCCGATCAGTTCCAGAAACAGTAAATGACCCTTGAGCATATGACAAGTCGTGCTCTGCAACTTCAAGATGCTGTGCCGCATATTCGCGTGCTTTTTTCAGTACTTTCTCAACTCCGAAATGAATCGCCGAACCACCCATACGAAGAGATCGGGATGCGTGAGTGCCGCTGCCAGTGCGAACCCGGTCAGTATCGCCATCGACTATCCGAATCCTGTCAAGTGGAAGTTGCAAACGACTGGCCAATAGTTGTGCAAATACAGTTTCGTGCCCGACACCAATCGATTTGGTACCGACTCTCGCCTCGACAACATCGCCAAGAACCGAAATTTCTGCAAACTCATTGGGCGAACCACCGACACTGTCTAGATAAACCGAATAACCCAATCCACGATACTTGCCCTGCTGTGCACTAGCCCGTTTTCTAGTTTGATACTCATTCATTTCGAGCTGCTCTAACAGCATGTCAAAGTTAGCCGGATAGTTACCTGCAGAATAGTAAGCTCCACTTGGCGCTTTCCAAGGCATTTCACCTGCCTGAATAATGTTTAATTTCCTGAAGCGAACAGGATCTATCCCCATTTCATAAGCGGCTTTATCAACAACTCGTTCCAGTGCGAAAGACGCTTCTGCTCGGGCTACCCCGCGAAAGGCTCCAACATTTGCAGTATTGGTAAACACACCCTTGATTCGAAAATTGCTGACCGGTATCCGATAAACGCCACAATTGACCAGGTGCATGTAGGACGCGTGAAGCCAGATACTGCGTTGATTCAAGTAAGCTCCAAGCCGCCACGCACTCACAAGTCTAATTGCAGTCATATTGCCTTGATGATCAACTGCAAGTTCGGCAGTTAAGCGTTGATCACGCGATTGAGAGTCGGTCAAAAAGCTTTCAGACCGTTCCAATGTGCATCGCACCGGTGCACCTGTTTGCTGAGCAAGCCAAGCAAGTACAGCAAATTCCGGATAGGGCGATGTACGCGCACCAAAGCCTCCTCCCGTATCTGGCGAAATGATCCTGACTTTTTCCGGCGGTTCATTCAGAATGTCAGCAATGCCCTTTTGGTGCCAATGAACTGACTGACTACCACAAATTACCTCGTATCGATCTGTTTCTTTGTCAAATCGAGCGATCACTGCGCGCGGCTCTAAGAATGCAATGACGTGACGAGGATAGTCGACCGTTGCCGAAACAACCTTGAAAGCTTTGGCAAATGCATCATCAACCGCCTGCGCATCTCCATATTCAGCGTCCACACAGATATTGTTTTCAAGTTCATCCCACACCAGTGGTGTCTCTGACTTCAGTGCCTGATTAATATCAACTACAACTTCAAGCGGCTCGTACGTTACATCGACCGTCTCAGCTGCATCGCGCGCAGCTAGACTGCTATCTGCAACGACCACTGCGACCGGCTCCCCTACCACACGAACCTTATCCCTCGCAAGTGGCCATCGCGATACAACAGGAAGCTGGCTACCGTCTTTGTTAATAATTGGAAAATCTGGGTTACGCGTCAGAGGATCAATCGGCTGCAGGCCAGCTTTGGCTAGTGTTTCACCAGTCGCAATTTTGAGGACACCTGGCATTTTTGCTGCTTTGGAGGCGTCGATAGAAATCATTCGCGCATGGGCATAAGGGCTACGAACAAAACAGGCAAACAATTCACCCTCAAAGCGAAAGTCATCCGTGAAGGAGCCATTGCCGGTGAGCAATCGCTCATCTTCAACACGCAATATTGGTTTACCGATGAAATCATCCATTAACAAAGTACTTCTGTCAGTTCGAAATTTTTACCGGTGTTTCCCAAATTGATTGTCGGCTCATACAAGTGGATTGAAACTCAATTCGCTGAGAACTTAGAGCGATTTAACTACAAATAATTCGCACCAAAAAATGCTTGAATTCTGATAATTACACACTAACTATAAATGCCAAATACGACAAATCATGTTTTTCAGTAACATGGAGTACCTCGATGTCAGAAGAAACAACGATAGACAAAATTGATTTTCAAGCTGAAGTTCAGCAACTGTTGAACCTCGTCATTCACTCTTTGTACTCGGAACGGGAGGTATTCCTGCGAGAGTTGATATCCAATGCCTCAGACGCCTGTGGACGACTTCGATTCGAGTCTCTAACCAATCCAGACATGCTGGAGTCAGAACACACGCCAGCCATAGAATTGGAAATTGCCAAGAGGCCAAAGAGCATCACGATCCGAGATAACGGCATTGGAATGACCCGCGAAGAAGTCGCAGAGAATATCGGAACGATTGCCCGGTCAGGCACTAAAAAATTTGTAGAGGCACTTACCGGAGAACAGTCCGAAGATGCTAATCTTATCGGACAGTTTGGAGTCGGCTTCTATTCTGTGTTCATGGTTGCCGAAAGAGTCGTCATGAAAACTCGCAAAGCGGGTACTGCAAAGGAGCAGGGTGTAGTATGGGAGTCAGATGGAGTAAGCGGCTACACAATTGAAGATCAGTCAATTGAAAATCATGGCACCGAGATCATCATTACCCTGCGTAAGGATGCCAAAGAATTTTTAGATACAGAGCAGGTTTCAAGTGTCATCAAGAAGTATGCAGATCACATCTCTGTTCCAATTAGACTTCGGGCTGCACCAACTGCCAAGAAAGAAGAAGAGTGGGAACTCGTAAACGACGGTTCTGCGCTCTGGACCCGGGCGCGAAAAGACATTTCCGATGAAGAATATGACAATTTCTACAAGTCACTAACTTTCGACTTTGAAAATCCGCTATTAAGACTGCACAATCGTGTCGAGGGGCGACTTGAGTATTCCGCTCTTGTTTTTATCCCAGCTCATGCACCATTTGACCTGTGGGATGCCGACCGCCAACGAGGTATCAAGCTCTACGTTCGCCGTGTATTCATAGCTGATGACACAAAAAATCTGATGCCAAGCTACCTTCGTTTTGTACGCGGTATTATCGACTCCGATGACTTGCCATTGAACATTTCACGGGAATTTCTTCAGAAGAACAAACAAGTCGAAAGAATTCGCGCTGGTGTAGTCAAGAAAATACTTGGTGAACTCAAGCGCGTTGCCAAGAAGGACAGCGAGAAATATCAAACCTTCTGGAAAGAGTTCGGGCGGGCGTTTAAAGAAGGAATCACAGAGGACGCAGACAACCGGCAGACAATCGCCGAACTGCTTCGATTCGCTACAACAAAGAGCGAAAGTGATGAACAGACCGAGTCACTGCAGCAATACATTGATCGCATGCCTGAAAAACAGGATGCGATTTACTACATCACCGCTGACAGCCACGCTTCAGCTCAAGGCTCTCCACATCTTGAGATTTTCAGAAAGCATGACATCGAAGTCATTCTGATGAGCGACCATATTGATGAGTGGGTGGTCATGCATTTGACCGAATTTCAAGACAAGCCTCTGAAATCAATTGCCAAAGGCGATCTTGAACTGGACTGGCTTGATTCCGAGGAAAAAGCTGAAGAGCAGCCTGATGAAAAAGTGGAGGCACTGGTCGGCAAACTAAAAGATGTGTTGGGCAGTCGAATTACCGATGTTAGAATCACATCCCGATTGACTGATTCACCGGCATGCCTGGTCGTTGGCGATTACGGACTCAGCCGTAATTTAACGCGTATTCTGAAAGCCACCGGTCAGAGTTCGTACAACGTGCCACCAATTATGGAAATCAATCCGAATCACCAGATTATTCAAAATTTGGTGGAATCAGATGACAATCTGGATGACTGGGCACATGTTCTGTTTGATCAGGCTGTCTTGAGCGAAGGCTCTGCACTGGATGATCCTGCCGATTATGTTCGGCGGATCAATACCCTGCTCTCAGGTGCGTCCGGCGAGAAAAGCCCAATCATACTTGCTCCGTAATTTTTACGGTCGGCACTGTCGACCGGTTGAATTCGAATGAGAGGACGAGCGCTCCGTCTAATGGTCAGTATTTAAAAAGCTAAATCCTTGCTTAGAACACCGAAACAATATGACGCATTTATGTGTCGCTGACGGAGGTTGAAACTGTGTTTCGGTTATAAATTAAACCTGAAAATCGAGTTCCTGATGAGTTCAATTGTTGTCGTGGTTGGAATTGGAGAGCCTGGATTTTAAACCAGAGTAGTACGCCGAAATATCTTCAATATCCTTGTCACTCAAATTAGCAGTGAGTTCATTCATCACTTGATGTTTACGAACACCGGATCTGTAGTCACTAAGTGACTTCATCAGATAGTCCTGATATTGCCCGGATATGATTGGCGTCTTCTCACCGAGTACAACGTTGCCCTTTCTGTGACAGGTCAGACACGGTTGCGCTTTGTTTCTGCCTTCTACAGCGTCACCCGTCGCTACGCAATCACTAGGAACAGTGAGTAGGAATAACGCGCCAAACAGAATCTGTGCTGCGAGTGGAATTACTTTTCCCAAAGCAGTGCAATGAGTTAATAAACTAATCGGAAATCAAGAAATCCGAAACCAAATTGTCAACCACTACAAGCCATATCACCCAGCGTGGAAACATGGCTTGCAGTGAATACAGAACCGTCTATGTAATTCCCAAGTAAAACCGACGAAAATCGATACTCCAAGAATTCAAAAGCGTCTTATTTTGGCTGTGATCAGTTTTGTGTGTTCGTTAATTCTCGTTAATATCCGGCGGCTGGACTTTACTGCCCCACAATATCGTCATGCATACCACCTAACACACCCATAATCGTGTCATGCTCCTCCTGGCCAACACCAGACGACATCATGGCTTTCGACATTTGTTCGGCAAGTGCTCCGAACTCCGCTTCCGTGATATCCATACCTTTGTGAGCATCCACCATATTCATTCCGGAATATGTACAAGGACCACCTGTCGCCTCGCAAACCTGCTCAATTAACAGCATCTTTAAGTTTTCAAGATCCGTATTCGCAAATCGCGCATTGATTCGATCATCCCCGCCAACGTTGGTCAAAAATGCCTCCACAACGGTAGTAATTCCTTCGGTTCCACCAACTTTGTCATACAGGCTTTTTTCTTCTGCGAGAAGGTTATCCGATGAAGTTGAAATAAATAAACACAATGAAAATGCAGCGATGCCCAATACCAAATGTTTTAGCTTAATCATTGAATCTTCTCCATTATTTGATTTAGTAACGTTCAATTTAGTCATTCAAACTGTATGCCCAGTCCAATTCCATAATAACACAAAATGCCGTAGATTAAGTTTTGAAGAAATTCCTATGAACCGCGATAAGCCACCATGTCCTCGCAGTTGACTTTGCGTTCTAAATTCAGTTACGGTTAAAAATACCCAAATTTTGTTAGTGAAAGTTAAGGCCGAAAATAGTTGCCCTATGGTTGGATTTTCAAAAATTCGCCAAGGGACACGAACATGATCACGAAGAGAGAATTGTTGATGATTCACGAACTGGTTCAGAATGGCTGTGCTATTATCCTGCAAGGGCATGGTCACATGATGAACCTGACCGTACCAGATGAGGTGAACGCGACCTTGTTGGACTGGCTGAACACTGGCAAAGGAGACCGGCTATGAGCCCAATTGAGCCGCGCGAATTGCGCAACGCCTTTGGCGCGTTTCTGACTGGCGTGACCGTGGTGACTACTCACGACGCGCGGGGCAATCCGCTTGGCTTTACTGCCAATTCCTTTACCTCCGTATCGCTTGACCCGCCACTGGTTCTGGTTTGTCTGGCCAATTCTTCGTCGAATTATGATGCATTTGCCAAAGCTGGCGGCTTTGCCATCAACATCCTTTCCGAGGTGCAGAAAGAGGTCTCCAACATCTTCGCGCGCCCAGTCGAGGAACGCTTTGCGTCGGTGACATGGCAGCCCGGACCGTATGGTGCACCTGTGTTCGGCGATGTCTCGGCTTGGTTTGATTGTTCCATGTACAACACAATTGAGGCGGGGGATCATATCATTCTGATTGGAAAGGTTGAAGCCTTTGAGAGCAGCGCCCATCCCGGGCTCGGCTATGCGCGCGGGGCCTATGTGACTCCGGCAGCCGAGGCCGAAGCGCTCCGGACCGGAAAGAACATCCTTGTTTCGGCGCTGGTCGCACTTCATGGAAAAATCCTGTTGATGGATGATGGTCGCGGCCATCTGACTCTACCTGAAGTCAAGGTTGGCATGGAAGGTGTGAGCAGCGCCCTAAAAGCCCTGATCGCCGACATCGGCACGACGGCAAGGCCGGGTTTCGTCTATTCCGTCTATGAAAACGAGAGGCGCAAGACCCAGCATATTGCTTTCCTCTGTCAAGCAGAGGATGAAAGTTCAGTAACAGGCGTTTTTTACGAACTGACCGAAACCACCCTTGGCGACATCAACGATCCAGCGATGTGCACTATGCTGGAACGCTTCGCGGGGGAAAACCGGGTAGGCAATTTCGGTATTTACCTGGGCAACGAAATCGCCGGCGATGTCCGCCCGGTCACGAAAAGGAGCTAAAGTTTGGAATTCTCTCTGTTTGCGCATATGGAGCGCATCTCCCCGGATCAGGACCAGAAACAGCTTTATGAGGAATTCGTCGAGCTGTGCAAAACCGCCGATGAAGGCGGAATGCGCGCGGTCTGGACCGGTGAACACCACGGTATGAACTTCACCATCTCGCCGAATCCGTTTCTGAACCTTGTGGATGTCGCGCGGCATACCCAAAACGTTCGTCTAGGCACAGGCACCATCATTGCGCCGTTCTGGCACCCGATCCGACTGGCTGGAGAAGCGGCGATGACCGACATCATCACCGACGGGCGGCTGGAACTGGGTATCGCGCGGGGTGCCTATACGTTCGAATATGAACGGCTGATGCCGGGGCTGGAGGCCTGGGAGGCGGGACAACGGATGCGCGAATTGG
Organism: Arenicellales bacterium; assembly: GCA_965220665.1. Lineage (GTDB taxonomy): Bacteria > Pseudomonadota > Gammaproteobacteria > Arenicellales > JAJDZL01 > JAJDZL01. The sequence continues at coordinate 1,353,472 of CBDCQQ010000005.1, read as the reverse complement.
TGCCTGCGGTCAAGGCGCTATGGGCAGGCGATTACGCGCATGAGGGCGAATTCTACAGTTTCCCCATGACCACCGCCGCGCCATTGCCTCAGCAGGAGGGCGGCCCGCCGATCTGGATTGCTGCGCGCGAAGCCAACAGCCATGAATTTGCAATTAAGAACGGCTGCAATGTACAGGTCACGCCGCTGTGGAACGGGGATGATGAAGACGCCAAACTTGGTGCGGTCGAACTGAACCGGTTCTACAACTATTTCGGCGCGTGGTTCATGAACAAGCGCAAAATCACACAGGGTCTGATCGCTCCACTTAGCGACGAGGACATCGCGGCGCATCCTTTCTTTAACCCGGAGGCGCTGGAGCGCGATCTGGTCGTGGCGACAGCAGACAAGGTGATCGGGCGGCTCAAGATTTACGAAGAGTTGGGCTATGATGAATACTTCTCCTGGATCGACAGTTCGATGAGTTTCGAACGCAAGAAAGCATCGCTGGAACGCTTCATCAGTGACGTCATGCCAGCGTTTAAGTAGCCAAGCAGTGTGGTGCTGGTGAAATAGCGCAACTGCGAGTCGAACTATGCGCGGTGCGCCGTGCCAGCGACAGCGAGTCGCTCAACTCGGCCAGGGTGTAGCATTACACGCTATTGCCGGCTTTGAGGGCACACACTCCTAGCGCACAGGCGATTTGAGACTTGCCGATGCCGGGCGAACCCAGGAACAGCACCGATTCGCGCCGATCGATAAAATTCAGTCCCGCCAGCGTATCGTTGCGCGGCTTGTGCAAAGACGGCTGGAATGTGAAGTCGAACGACTCCAGTGTTCTCGGTGACGACAGTCTGGAGGTGTCAAACGCCATTTTAAGGTACCGAGGCCTTCGGTCAGCGAGATCGCCCGTCAGTCCGGCTGCGACCATAAAGCGGCTCGTAAATACCTCAGTGCCGAACTCGATGATTCTCAGGAGGTGGTGCACAAAGCGTGCGTCAGCAAACTAGATCCATTCAAGGACTACTTGAGCGAGACGTAAAATTTTGAAATCATCCTCGTATGTTCTCCATTGTTTGGGCAATAAACGAGGATGATTCCCAGAATACTCGAAAATGAACTCAACACAGCCCTGCAAAGGCCAGCAGCTGTAGTACTAATTGGTCCACGTCAAGTTAGTAAAACAACTCTTGTGCATGCCATTGGGAAAAAAATGATTCGCTGTATCTGGACCTGGAAGGTTTGTCAAATCAGGATAAACTCTCAGAACCGGTATTGTTTCTGGAAATTTACGAAGATGGACTCGAATTTCTTGATGAAATAAAGCGATCTCTTTCACCAAGAGTAAGTAGCGATTTTCACAGTGCTTGCGAGGATGTCAAACCAGTTCGTCAATTCGTGGCATACGCCGGAAAAGAACGTTTTCCAGTATCGCACAATCTTGAAGCAGTCAATGTTCGTCAACTGACTGAAGAAATCATTCTTGGACACTAACTGTCGTTACACATTTGGGAGACAAACCGGGACGCAGATTTGGAAGATGCAGTAGCTGCGTTCTCGAGCAGACGCTATGGAAAGTTGTATTGGTAAATAACGACCAAAGATGGAAAATTTTATGTACGGGAGCCCTGAACGCAAAATTTCTAGATTATCTCTCTGACACCCCAATTGATATTGAAGTATCGCGGATTCGCTGACAGCTTCAAGAATTCGCAGCCAAATTACCACTGTAACCTAAACAGCTTTTTGTATTGTTATCATTAACAAGAATTAATATGCATTTTTGGCAATTTACACAAGAAAATTGATGGCAATTGAAACAATCGACACTCTGGTGGTTGGGGCTGGCCAAGCTGGTGTGGCCATGAGCGAACATCTGAGCAATGCTAGCGTCCCACATCTTGTCTTGGAACGGGACAGAATTGCCGAGCGCTGGCGCACAGGTAGATGGGATTCTCTGGTTGCCAATGGTCCTGCGTGGCATGACCGTTTTCCGGGCATGAGGTTTAACGGTATAGATCCCGATGCCTTTGCTCCCAAGGAAAGTGTTGCGGATTACTTCGTTGACTATGCGACGAAAATTAATGCCCCCATCCGCTGCAATGTTGACGTAACTGGAGTAGAAAGAAATGTCGGTCGTCCCGGCTTCCGCGTCCAAACATCGGAAGGTCTGACGATGGCCAACAGAGTAGTCGCGGCTACCGGACCGTTCCAGAACTCGAATATACCGCCCATTGTTCCGCTGAGCACTAAAATCAAACAGATTCATTCCAGTGAGTATCGCAACCCTCAACAATTGCCTGAAGGGGCTGTATTGGTAGTCGGTGCGGGTTCTTCGGGTGTGCAAATCGCGGATGAGATCTTGCGAGCTAAAAAAACTGTCTACCTCTCGGTCGGCCCTCACGATCGCCCACCAAGGGCCTATCGGACGCGAGATTTCTGCTGGTGGCTGGGGGTACTTGGCAAATGGGATATGGCAGCGCCTGATCCAGGGACGGAACACGTTACCATCTCGGTAAGCGGTGCATATGGCGGCCGTACCATCGATTTTAGGAATCTTGCAGAACAGGGGATGATTCTCGTTGGGCGAACGAAATCGTACGAAGACGGTGTGATGAGGTTTGCACCAGACTTGTCATTTAACATTGAGCAGGGCGATGCAAACTACCTGTCTCTCTTGGAGGAAGCTGACGCATACGTTCACCGCAATTGTCTTGACTTGCCAGAAGAGCCCCAAGCCTACGAAATCGGACAAAATCCGGACTGCATGACTCATCCAATTCTCAAACTTGACCTGGTTGACGCTGGTGTTTCTACGATCATTTGGGCAACAGGTTTCACCGTCGACTACAGTTGGCTTAATGTTGATGCTTTTGAACAAAACGGAAAACCCAGACATCAGCGCGGCGTATCGGCTGAACCTGGAGTCTACTTTCTGGGATTGCCATGGCAATCGCGCCGCGGCTCCTCTTTTATATGGGGTGTCTGGCATGACGCCAAATTTCTAGCCGATCATATTTCCATACAACGCAGTTACCTGGCGTATCGCTGTCCTTAGGAACCATGAAACAGACTGCTGTTGGACGAACAATGGTGATTTTGCGGTCCCTTGCTACAGACCTGTGTTATCTTAATTAATCAATTTTTGAAGAACTGTTTGAAATGAAATTTGTTCAGTTAGAGCAGATTTTGAACTGCAACTACAGAGTGTAGGAGCATCAAATACCAGGACATCTGCCGCATTGCGTCGGAAGCAGCACCATCGAACTGCAGGCTATGGCAGCCAGCATAACGTATGCATGCTACAGTGACTTTCACCAGCAATCTGCCAAACTCTATATAATTTGCAAGATTGTCGCGGCTGATCAGCTTCAATTCGTTGTTCGTTCAAATCTCGACAAACGTAGCGGGGTATGGCGCAGTCTGGTAGCGCACCTGCTTTGGGAGCAGGGAGTCGGGGGTTCAAATCCCTCTACCCCGACCATTGTGATATGCGCCTGTAGCTCAACTGGATAGAGCAACGGCCTTCGACAAGGAGCCTTTTCAGGGAATTGAACCTGTTAAGTGGAGGGCACTGTATCGGTGAAACCTTAACGCGTAAAGGCGATGGCAATACCGAGGAAACCGTCAAGCAACGGGATCCGTAGAGACTATACGTGCCCCACCTGAGATGGTGAAGATATAGTCCAGACTACAAACCGGCTGATCAACGCCGGGCAATGAAAATTGTAGTAGTATGCTAAGCCGTAGGTTACAGGTTCGAGTCCTGTCAGGCGTGCATTTTTAGACTTCAGTTCAACACACTGCCGTAGTGTAGAAACTGGAGCTTTCAAGAAGTCTGGTAAGTGGTGGGCGTAGCTCAGTTGGTAGAGCCCTGGATTGTGGTTCCAGTGGTCGCGGGTTCGAATCCCGTCGTCCACCCCACTTTTGACCGATGCACAACTTGGGATTGAAGCCTGATGCAACTGCCTTCACTCAACGAAATTGAAAGCGCTGCTGAGTTAATCGCACCATATGTGTCGCCTACACCACAATACCAGTGGCCACTCCTCAGCGATCGGTGTAATTCTGAAGTCTGGGTTAAGCACGAAAACACCACACCCATCGGCTCATTCAAAATTCGCGGTGGCATTACTTATATGGCCGATCTGGACACGAGTCGTGTCATCTGCGCCACCCGCGGCAATCACGGTCAGTCTGTCGCGTACGCTGCGCGAATTTTTGGGATGCAGGCAACGGTCGTTGTTCCCAAAGACAACAGTGTTGCGAAAAACACGTCCATGCGCGCATTCGGCGCAACATTAGTTGAATACGGTCGAGACTTTACAGAAGCGCACGAATACGCTCATCATCTAGCTATCGAACAAAATTTTCACTTTGTTCCTTCATTTCATCGCAATCTAGTTGTGGGTGTCGCCACTTGCGGACTGGAACTGCTTAAGTGTGTTCCAGAACTTGATGAAGTTTATGTTCCCGTTGGCTTGGGTTCCGAAATCTGTGCGATGATTGCTGTACGAGAAGCACTTGGGCTTAAAACCGAAATAATTGGTGTAGTAGCAGACAAAGCGCCCGCTTACGCACTGTCTTTTGAAAAAGGACAGGTTGTATCAACTGATTCGGCTGACACCTTCGCCGATGGTGTTGCAGTTAGAGTTCCCGATGCAGAAGCACTTTCCATCATGACACAGCACGTATCCCGATTCATTCGAGTAACTGAGCGAGAAATCGCTGATGCCATGCGCTTCTACTTCACTGATACCCACCATGTTGTCGAAGGTGCCGGGGCATCTAGTCTGGCAGCCTTGATAAAAGACAAGTCTCGCTCTGACAGCCGATGCACGGGTGTCATTGCATCAGGTGGTAATGTCAATCTGGACCTCTACTGCAAAATTCTTAACGGCAGTTACTGCTTCGATTAAGTCCGGTTCCAATGACAGCCTCAAAAAGACGCATTTCTAGAGACAGAAAGAGGCGAAATTCTCAGTCTGTCCAGCGTCTCAGATGGCAGCGGGTTGTCAATCCCTATCCACCATTTGAAATTCTATCCGCGGATCAGATTGAGACCATTCACCAAGCCTCACTGGAGGTCCTGAGAGACACCGGGGTCAAATTCTTAAGCCAAAGAGCGCGTACTGTTTTCCACAAAGCCGGCGCAGAAATTGATGATGGACAAGCGATTGTTAAACTTGATCCGGATTTGGTTGAAGAACTCGTCTCGCATACTCCTGACAGTTTTACGCTTGTTGCCCGCAATTTGAACCGTTCCATCGAAATGGGTGGCAACAACATCAACTTTGCTACTGTCGGCGGGCCATCGTTTATCTCCGACCTTGATGGCGGTCGGCGAAACGGAACCCTTGAAGACTTGAAAAGGTTTTTCAAGATTGTGCATCAGCTTGAAATTTTTCACATGGGTGGTGCAAGTCCATTTGAGCCACATGAACTTCCAGCAGAAACGCGGCACCTTGACAAATACCTTACCGCAATTACCCATCACGACAAAATTTGGCTTTCCAACATGTTGGGTGCCTATCGGGCATGCGATGGCCTGAGAATGAGGGCCATTGTGCACGGTATAGACCTTGATCAACCGCCTGATGAGGTGTTGACATTAGGTAATATCAATATTAATTCACCACGGCAGGTCGATGAATCGATGTCGGATTCTCTCATTGAATTCGCGACCATGAATCAGGCTACACTGGTCACGCCATTTACCCTGCTAGGTGCAATGGCTCCAACAACCATGGCCGGAGCTCTGGTTCAGCAGAATGCAGAAGCTCTCGCCTGTATTGCTCTTTCTCAAGCTGTTCAGAAAGGTGCGCCTGTCATCTACGGCAGTTTTTCAAGCAACGTTGACATGAAGTCTGGCTCTCCTGCTTTCGGAACTCCAGAATATGTACGCACCACGCTGGCCAGTGCCCAACTTGCCCGTCGCTATTCATTACCGTTCCGAGCCAGTGGTTCGAACGCCTCAAACGCCCCCGATGAACAGGCAACCTATGAAACCTGTATGTCGACATGGGCGGCAGTAATGGGTCACACCAATCTGTTGCTTCACGGCGGAGGCTGGCTGGAAGGCGGCCTCGTTGCATCGTTCGAAAAACTCATCATCGATGCGGAAATTCTACAGTTGATGGCCGAGTCTTTGAAGCCGATTCCGATTGACCGAGATACACTGGCCGTTGAAGCGATTGCCGAAGTTTCTCCCGGCGGGCACTTTTTCGCATCCTCTCACACCATGCAACGATACCAGGACATTTTCTATTCGCCCCTGCTATCGGACTGGCGTAATTTTGAAACCTGGTTTGATGACGGAGCACTGCACGCCTTCAAGCGCGCCAATCAGGTCTGGAAAGCCTTGGAGAAAGAATATGAAGCTCCGCCTCTAGACAAATCGATCCGAGAGGAACTGGAAGCGTATGTTGTTCGTCGTAAATCCGAAATCGAAAACGGTGGCGAAGATAGAGTTCTTTTCGGTCGCTGTCCTTAACTTTGAACCCGTCTCTGGAATCAGCAGGACACTGTCTCAACAGCGTCCGATTTATGCTTTTCTTTCTCGTTGATGACCATGCGAAGCCAATTGCGATAAAGAAGTTCAGCATGGACACGCCACGTGTTGTCAATCAGCGGAAGGATTTCTGACTCCGGCAGTTCCGGCAAGTCCAAACTATGCTCCAAAGCAAGTAGAAAATCAGCGCGGTATCCCTCAAGGCTCTGCTTTGCTGAATCGGGTAAATAATTCAGCGGATAATCAGGGTAATTGGACCGCTCGCCCAGTCTGAAACGATTTATTTCACGCTTGTATTCTTTCAACAGGCTGACCGAATCGTATTCCGGATGCCCCTGCAGAAACACCCACCTGCTTCCGTCTTCGCTAACTGCGATACCAAAGTCCGCATCTGAACTGGAGGCAAGAACCTGAACGCCATGTGGTTCCATCTGCTCGGCAGTCATTTCAAAAACATGCGATCGCGGTTCTTCATAATGCTCAGGCATATCCGCCATCAGTGGATGTTTGATTTGGGTCACCCGATGAGAGAATACTCCCCACCGCTTGTCAGGCTGGCAGCGGATTCGTTCAATTCCATGAAAAATCTTCAAAATGGCATGCGATGCCAGACACGAACACAAAATTGTCGGAACATTCTCATTCGCCCAGTGCACCACCTCTTCAAAGTAAGGCCAGAACTTCTCCGCAGTGATTTCAAAGTTTCCTGGATTTGCTCCAGTCAGAACCAAGCCATCCAGCTTGATTTTCATGATCTCATCAAACGAATCGTAGGCCTTGGAAACATATTCCAGAGTATCGGCAGATCTTGGCAGGCCTTCGATACTAAATGGATGAATCTGAACGATGAAGTCATCAGCACCTGCCGCCAGCAGTCTGTAGAACTGCCGTTCAGTCGCTCTAAGCGCCCGGTCTGGCATCATATTCAGAAAGCCGATTTGAAGCGGTGATGCATCTGCATTCTGCTCCATAATTTCAATGTCCTCGTGGACAAGACGCTCCCAGGAGTCTAAATCGCGATAGCGCAATAAAGGCATGAGTTAATCTTGAAAATACAGCTTGGGATTTAATTAGTCGTCCAAGACGGTGCAGACAAGATCAACAAAATCCTGTTCATCACGCACACGGTCCAATTCATCCGCTGCAATGGTATAGCCGTACTTTTTGGCGATGCGTTCGTACTTTGGTCGACGAGAGTGCACCAGCTTCGGAAAAATCCATCGAACGAAATGATTAGGATCAATTTGGTCGGTTTGCGTCAACTGACTCGTTTCTAAATATTCAGCCAATTGGACTTCAAGAAAATTCTCTTCATAGTAAAGCGGTTTTGGATGCTTGATCTGCCGTTCAATGATTTCAGACTCAAACTCCGGACTCACGTCGATCAATAAAATTAACGTCTGTCGGGCCAGTTCTTCAAGCACTCGTTCATCGCCTAATTCACACAAACTACCACTTGAATCATTGACAAAATGGTCGTAACCGTATATCGACTTTGCTTTGGTAACAAACTCCCTGACGTCGTACATGGAATGAATTTCAGCGTCGCGGTGCAAGTCTTGACGACGCTTGAACTCTTTCAGCGGAAGTCCTCCTTTCTTCTGGTCACCCAGCATTCCGACGAACTTGGATAGAAGGTCCAGATTATCAAAAGTCATAGCACTTTGGATGCTAATGGAATCGCTGCGCAACAAATCCCTGAGAAAATCAATTTGCATCGCCTTTTCCTTGATGTTATCAATGATTGGTTCATCCAGGTAGCGAGTGCCAATGCGATAGTCTGCAGAATAGTGAAACCAGGAAGTCTTGGGAAGTTTGCGCGCCAGCGTTGTTTTTCCACAACCCGACATACCCATCAAGGTTACGATCTTGCGCTCGGCACTTTTGAACTCTTTTTTGGTCAATTTCATAACAGTAACTGGATTAGATTCGCCAATGACTTCTCAAGTATTCGGCACAGCATTGCGCCTGGATCATTCATGATTTTGTCTTGATCAGTCAGAATTCGGCTGTCTGCTGAGCAATTCGTGAATATCCAGCCGGGTAAGCTCATCAAATCCACCAACGCTGACACCATCAACAAAAATTTGGGGAACAGTGCGCTGACCGGCACTTCGTGTCAACATCTCACCTTTTCGTGTAGAGTCAAAGAGTACGTCGTATTCTGTAAACGCAATGCCCTCCTTGTCGAGCAGACGCTTGGCTGCCTGACAATATCCACAAATGGGACTGGTATAGATTTCAACTCTTTCCATTATCTTCTAACTAACGCCTGTGCTTCCAAATCCACCGACTGCTCGGGCAGTTGGTTCAAATTCATCAACTCTAATCAATTTTGGCCGAATGACAGGGACAAAAACCATCTGCGCAATTCGGTCTCCGGGTTGAATTGTGAAATTATCACCACCCCGATTCCAACATGAAACAAAGACCTGGCCCTGATAATCCGAATCAATCAACCCAACCAGATTACCCAGTACGATGCCGTGTTTGTGACCCAGTCCTGAACGTGGCAACAAGATTGCGGCAATTCCCGGATCGCGGATATCAATGGCAATGCCAGTTGGAATCAGTTCACAATCTGAGGGTCGAAGATTTAATTCGGTTTCGATACAGGCCCGAAGATCCAATCCCGCTGCACCTTCGGTCGAACGTTCCGGTAAGGGTATCGACTGACCGATCCTGTTATCGAGTACTTTGTAGCGTACCTCTTGCATGGAATCGTGCCGAAATCTCTTGGATTAACTCTACTGCAATTCTGGTTTTCAATGCTGGTCCTAGTGACACCACACCAGTCCGATCAATAAGCTGCAAAGTATTGTAGTCCGAGCCCAATGCGTTTGATTCGCCACTGACTGCATTTGCTGCAATCAGGTCTGCGCGTTTGGCCAACAATTTTTTACGAGCTTCAGAGATGAGATTGTCCGTCTCTGCCGCAAACCCAACACTGAACAAATCAGGAACCTTTTCTTTAACTTTTGCCAAGATATCGGGATTTCGCACAAATTCCATTTTGAGTACTTCCTCACCCTGTTTCTTGATTTTGCCCGCTGCCTGAGTCTGCGGCCTATAGTCAGCAACCGCCGCAACTGCAATAAAAATTTCCTGTCCATCAAGATTCGCCATGACTGCTTCCAGCATTTCCCTGGCGCTGGTGACTTCAATGACTTTCGCAACCCTTTTGGGCAATGGCTGTGTTGCTGGGCCTGAAATCAGTGTCACATTGGCGCCGGCTTGGACTGCGGCGTCGGCGACCGCATACCCCATTTTTCCGGAACTTAAATTTGTGATGCCTCGCACTGGATCAATTGCTTCCCAAGTAGAGCCAGCTGTAACAAGAACGCTCAGACCGCTTAATTCTTCACTACTGAACAATTCACTAACCTGTCTGACGATATCTTCAGGCTGCAGCATGCGTCCTGGTCCAACTTCACCGCAAGCCTGATCTCCGCTATCTGGCCCCATCACTGCTATGGTGCGCTCTCGTAATTGATTGATATTGTTTTGAGTCGCTGGACTTGACCACATGACGCGGTTCATAGCAGGGGCGACTGCAATTTTGGACTCAGTTGCCAGACATAATGTCGTCAAAAGATCATCTGCAAAACCATGCGTCAAGCGCGCAATAAATGCGGCAGTTGCCGGTGCAACAACAATCGCATCCGCCCAACGTGCCAGTTCGATGTGACTCATACCCGCTTCAGCTTCCTCATCGAAAGTTTCACTTCGAACCGCATTGCCACTCACTGCCTGCATCGTAAGACTTGAGATGAACGCCTCCGCGTTCCTGGTCATGACAACGCGCACTTCAGCACCGACTTCACACAGCCTGCGCGCCAGCTCCGCCGATTTGTAAGCCGCAATACCACCCGTTACACCAAGCAGAATTCGCTTACAGTGTAAAGAAACGGGGGGACTTTTGGGGCTGTTCACAGTATTTATCGCTTTGATTTTTTCAACTAATAGTATAGAATGTGCGCCTCTATTCTCACATTTCAATCTTCAGGTTCTGGGAACGATGCCAAGGATTTGTCAGGTTACTGGAAAAAAGACGGTTAGCGGAAACAACGTTTCGCATTCGCACATCAAAACCAAACGCAGGTTTCGCCCCAATTTGCATTATCGGCGCTTTTGGGTTGATAGCGAAAATCGCTGGGTTAAGCTTCGGGTCAGTCGAAAGGCGATTCGTACCATCGATAAAAATGGCATCGAAAGTGTGTTGGAAGACTTGCGCGCTGATGGCGTCAAGGTCTAACTGGAGAATCTGAACCATGCGCGAGAAAATTAAACTTGAGTCATCCGCCGGAACCGGACACTTCTACACAACCTGGAAAAACAAGCGCAACACCGAAAAGAAACTTGAACTGCGTAAATTCGATCCGGTAGCCGGAAAGCACGTAATCTACAAGGAAACCAAACTGAAGTGAGCTACGGCTACTTTCAGATTCTCATTACTGATCAATAATCAGTTCGCAGTAGCGCCCTTCAGTCGGGCAGAGAATTTCATTAGGGCATCAATGTCAGATTCTTCTGCTCTCTGACACCACTCCTCCAGCGACTGACGTACCTGTTCGTACGAATTTGACGAACGTGAAGCGATGTGCTGTAAAGACTCCTTCATCGCATAAACTGTAGCAATTCTTGAATTTGTCTCCAGAACTTTGTTCAACCATTCTTTTTTCAGATCGCTCAATCTTGTGTGATCAGAAGCTAACAGTCGCTTAGCTTGTTTGAGCAGACGCCGCGTCTCTCCAGAAGCTGAACGAATTTCCTCGCGGCAAACCCCTTTGACTACTTCGTTGGCATATTTTGACATCACCTGAAAGCGATTTGCCACAAACACCTTAACTGTTTCAAAATCACAGTGCTGTTTGTGCTGGTTAAACGTCAGTTTCGGAATTTTTCGCTGAATTTTTACCAGTCTGAATTTATTCAGCAACCGTACATAGCACCACCCAAGATCAATTTCCCACTTTCGTGCAGAAAACTGTGCTGAAGCGGAGTACGCATGGTGATTGTTGTGCAGTTCCTCACCGCCAATGACGATCCCCCACGGAATTATGTTGCGACTGGCGTCAGGTAAGTTAAAGTTCCTGTATCCCAGATAATGCCCGACACCATTGATCACACCGGCAGCCCAAAACGGAATCCACACCATTTGAACAGCCCAAATGGACAGCCCAGCGACAAGCCCAAATGCAAAAACGTTGATCAGGAGCATCAATAACAAGCCCGTATTAGGGTACTTTGCATAGACATTCCGTTCCAGCCAGTCGTCCGGTGTACCGACGCCGTACTGATCTAGAATTCCCGGTAGCCGTGCTGCACGGCGATACAAAATCAACCCTCCCCATAGTACGCGGTTAATTCCAACCTTCTGTGGACTGTGCGGATCGTCGTCACTTTCGACCGTAGCATGATGTTTACGATGGACCGCTACCCACTCTTTGGTGATGATTCCGGTCGTAAGCCAGAGCCAAAAGCGAAAGAAGTGACTCAGTACAGGATGCAGTTGTAGCGCTCCGTGAGCTTGATGCCGATGGAGAAAAATCGTAACTGATACAATCGTAATATGGGTAAGCGCCAGGGTGACAAGCACATAGCCCCACCACGGTAGTTGAAACAGGATAAATTCCAGCACGTAGGTTGCCTCAGATTAATGGTCTACCGTTCTCGGTAAACGATGCGACCCCTGGTCAGGTCGTATGGAGTCAATTGAACCACAACTCGATCACCGCGCAGAATGCGAATGTAGTTTTTTCGTATCTTACCGGAAATATGGGCAGTTACGATGTGATCGTTATCCAGTTTGACTCTAAAATTAGTATTTGGCAATGTTTCAAGTACAGTACCGTTCATTTCTATTTGATCTTCTTTAGCCACAATATTCGAGACTTCCCTCCGAGATTGTCAAAGTAATATTAAGTATATGCCAAATGTAACTGCTTTCCTGAATCTGTAATTTTCCCCGATTTGGCAATTGACGGGATGTAAAAATGCTCTGGATAAAAACATTTCACATCGTATTCGTGGTTACCTGGTTCGCTGGTCTTTTTTATCTGCCGAGACTTTTTGTCTATCACGCGATGACTGAAGATGAAATCAGCAATCAGCGATTCAAAATCATGGAACGAAAACTTTATTTTGGAATTGCAACACCAAGTGCCGTATTGGCACTTGGTACGGGGATGTGGTTATGGTTGGGCTACGGATTCGGTGGGATGTGGCTGATGTACAAACTACTGCTGGTGCTGATCCTCATCACCTACCATTTATGGTGCTGGCGATACCTTGCAATATTCAAGACCGACCGCAATGTTCGCTCACACATTTTTTTCCGACTGTTCAATGAACTGCCAGTCGTAATTCTAATCGTGATTGTTGCGCTGGTTGTACTAAAGCCCTTTTAGTGCTTGAACGTCACTCTTTAATTACGCAGACTCACACTTAGCAGCGCCCAGAATGGGACCGATGATGCGTGCTTGAAACGCGTTGTACTGCTGAATGATGATTGCGCAGCCCTGATTGTCTGAAAGCGGTTCAAGTTCTGATTCAATCACAAGGGGTTCACCCTGCCACTGGCCAATTGATCGAAAGTCGCGAACAACGTTGGAATTCGTCAGTGTTTTACCCATGTTTTCGCCGGATGGAATTTCAGTAACATGGTGCCTGTCAAATGTGACCAGCCAGACATCGGCTTTTGCCGAATGATCACCGTCCACCATTATGGTCAACTGACCATCTTCAGTTACCTTGACAGACGCTTGCAGCCGAAGTTCTGATGCTTTGCTTATCAGATTCTGTGCCTGCAGTGACCTGCTGCCAACAAATGCGTAGGAACCATTAACAACCATTTGTGGTGTGTACACACCTGTGCGACCAGCTAATCGCATTCTGTTGTAATTACGCTGTCTTTGACTATATTCGGGCGAAGAGAACGGATCTTTCCATTGTCCGGCAGAACCGTAGACCAAGGTGTCCCAGTAATCGACATGAAATTCCAGCGCCAACACTTCTTCACTCTCTTCCACAATTCGGGTGAGTAGAGATTCGGCAGGCGGACAGGAATAACACCCTTGTGAAGTGAACAATTCAAAAACATGTTTGGTTTCGGAATCCGCATTGGTTGCTGGCAGGTAAGCAAACACAACCAGGACCGCTGTAAAAATTCCAAAGATACGAGTTCGGAAAGACATAATGACCATCCCCTTGCTTAAATTTGATAGCTGATTAGACAGATTAAAGAGTATTTTGTTTGGAAGGTGCTGTGATAATCAGGTAATTTCCACAAAGCAGGCACTTCCATTCATAGCATTTTCCCTTTCAATTAGTCGGACTTGTTCTTTCAATTAGTCGGTCACGATCTTTCAATTAGTCGACATATGTTTAACAAACGGTCATATAATCACTTTCAATCAGTCGAAAATAGAACACGATTTGTATCCTCGATTCGTTGAACACCGAGTCAACGAAGCTCTATCCGACACTCGGATTGTTTTGCTTTGTGGGCCTCGACAATCAGGTAAAACAACGCTTGCACAGCAGATTGCGAGTGATAGATTTCCGTTTTTCACGCTTGACGACCCTCTTGTACTTGAAAGTGCCGCAGACGACCCTGTTGGTTTCGTGCGCGGCATAAATCGAGCTGTAATTGACGAAGTTCATCGCGCTCCAAATCTTATTCTACCAATCAAGACCTCGGTAGATGCCGACTTGAGAGCAGGTCGGTTTTTGCTAACCGGGTCTGCGAATCTGATGATGCTTCCCCATCTCGCCGATTCGCTTGCAGGGCGCATAGCAATAATGCGCTTGCTACCCTTATCGCAAGCTGAATTAATTGAGCGTCAGTCGTGTTTTCTGGAACAAGTGTTCTTGGGAAAATCACCAAAGCCTGCGAACTTGCTCATCGGCGATGACCTCGTCAGTGCTGTGCTTACAGGTGGATACCCTGAAGTGCTGGCGCGTTCAAGTTGGCGCCGTCGACAAGACTGGCATCTGGACTATATCGAAACAATTGTCCAGAGAGACATTCGTGACATTGCTCGGATTGAAAAATTGGGTGTTATGCCAAGGTTGTTGAGAGTCCTCGCCGAGTTTTCCGGACAACTTGTCAATTACTCGAGTCTCGGTTCAAGGTTGGGTATTAACCATGTTTCCACCCAAAAATATGTGGACATTTTTGAAAGTCTGTATATCGTTCACACGTTACAACCATGGTTTACGAACAAACTAAAGCGTCTAACAAAGACTCCGAAATTGCATTTTCTTGACTCTGGCTTACTTGCCACACTCAGAGATCTGTCTCCAGATAGATTGGTTAATGATCGGGTGATATTTGGCGCGTTGCTGGAAAGTTTCGTATTCGGTGAACTACTCAAAAACGCAAGTTGGTCCGAGGAACGGTTTGTATTCTCACACTTCCGGGACAAAGAACGCAATGAAGTAGATTTTGTGATTGAAGACAGACGCGGTCGAGTCGTCGGGATAGAGGTAAAAGCATCTGCGACCGTCACTAAAAAAGATTTTTCTGGGTTGCGAAAACTGGCAACTGCGTGCGGTAACAAGTTTGTTTTTGGTCTGGTATTGTATGACGGCGACCAGTCAATACCTTTCGGAGAAGGTATGGTCGCCGCCCCGGTTTCAGCACTGTGGTCGTAAACTAATGTTCGTCATTATTCAGTGTCAGTTGAACGCAGGTAACAAATCTAAAGCCTACCTGTGGTTTTTACAAAGCAGTTTCAACTTCGGCAATCGCATCAACTAATCAGGCGAATTCTGTTCATCTTATAGAGGCAGGGCATCACTTATATCGGGATGAGATCGAGCAGGCCAATTTAACTGAAGTAAGTCCAATTGTTTAACATCGTTCTGGTTGCACCTGAAATTCCCCCAAACACTGGAAATATCATACGCCTTTGCGCGAACACTGGCTGCAGATTACACCTGATCGAACCGCTCGGTTTTGAAATGAGCGATGCCCGCTTGAAACGAGCTGGACTAGATTACCGGGAAGGCGTCCAAATTGAGACCTATTCGACTTTTGAAGACTTGACTCGATCTTATCCGCAAAGTCGCAAACTCATTTTCTCGCGACGCTACAGCAGGTTCTACACTTCTGTGAGATATTTGCCCGACGATCTTTTGATTTTTGGCTCAGAAACAGCAGGCTTACCGGAACACATTCACCAAATTATTGGCAATGAACAAAAATTGACGTTGCCTATGCTGCCAGATAATCGAAGCCTCAACCTGTCAAATTCCGTTTCAATTGTCGTTTATGAAGCATGGCGCCAGCACGGGTTTCAGGGATCTGTGTGCTAGGTTACTGACCGTATTGAATTGGTGCGGCTACTATAAAGAGCGCATCCGAAATTCTTACCAAGCGCCAGAATTCGGCATTGATTGCCAAGGCTCTTCTGGCGGCATTGCCTTGCCTTTTTGCAGAAGTTCAACAGAGATACCATCAGGCGATCTGACGAAAGCCATGCGACCATCACGAGGTGGGCGATTAATCGTGACGCCTCCGTTTTCCAGTCGCTTGCAGATCTCATATATGTTGTCCACCTCATAAGCGAGGTGTCCAAAATTTCGTCCGCCGGAATACTCCTCGGGGTCCCAGTTATAAGTCAATTCAATTTGCGCATCCTCATTGCCTGCCGCAGCCAGAAATATCAGGGTAAACCGCCCCTGCTCATTGTGCGAACGACGCAACTCTGTAAGCCCCAGATTGTCGACATAAAACTTGAGGGACTCATCGATGTCAGACACCCTGACCATCGTATGTAGGTATTTCATACTTCAGTAGTTCAATAAGTTAGAAAAGAAATTGATTTGCTGTTTCGCTATAGTCCTCGCGCTACACTGAGCGCTCTAAAGACTTGCTCAAATATAATTTAGAGAACAAATAAATTTTTTTGTCCGGCGGCCAGATCAGGATTCGACTGGCAAATTTTCTTTGGTCCAAGCTGCCATTCCGCCATGAAGCGTACGAATATTCGTAAACCCATTCTTCTTGAGAATACTGGCTGCTTTAGCGCTTCTGTTGCCGACTCTGCAGCAAACTACAACCGGTCGAGACTTAAACTTGCTGATTGTTTGGATGTCAGAGTCAAGACGGCTGATTGGAACATTGCGCGCCTTGGCAATATGACTGCTAGCGAATTCTTTCGCATCGGATACATCAAGAATCACAATTTTCTCATCGCGCATGACTCTTGGCAGTTCATCGGCACTGACCGAACGAATGCCACCTCGCCGCGCACGAAGCGGTTCAAAGGCCAGTAGCGCAATGATTGCAAACAGTGCAAGAAACAGGTGCCAGTTGAGCTTTACAAATTCAAGGTACATCACTGTCTTTCAGGCTAGCTAGGTCGATTATCAATGCTAGAATTGGATTTGCAAACAATAAACACAAATCGGAAGACTATGAGAAATTCACTACCCCGGCTACATACAGTGTTTGCCGTACTTTTGTTAAGCACAACCTTGTTAGCCAGTTCAGCAATTGGGCAAACTGATTATAGCGGAGACATTGCCCAAGTGCGTTTGCAAATCTTGGAGATACAAACTGAATCAGGCGAATTGGCAAAAAAAGTCAAGCAAGTTTCAGAAGAGCTTTCTGAGATCAACGAGCAGATAGCGGCAACCGAAGAGAAAAAACGTAACGCTCTGGACTCACTGAAGGAGAAAGACCTGACTCAACAGGATTCACGCCGCGCCAAATTCATTCAACTGAAGGAATACGAACAGCGCACAATCGCGATTCAAGTGGCAATGCCTGTTTATATGCAAATGACGAATCACGATAATCTAACAATCGCAATTCGAGACAATGACGTCAATAGCCTATCACGGTCGCAGGCATACTTGCGATACCTCACAAAGAACCAATTGAGTCTTATAGAAGAGCTTTATCGATCGATGGACACCACGGTCGGTGACAACTCCGATGCTGCAAAGCTCGTTTTGCATACAACAGACCTGAAAAATCAGCTAGCCAAACAAAAAGCGGTCAGATCTGAGATTAAGCAGCGGCTTGATGTGCTGGAAACACGACAAGTCACACTGGCTGCGAAGCTTGACCAACTGCGCGACGAGGAAGAACTGCTCACCAGCAACCAGGTAACGATCAGCAAAAAGGCAATCGCTCAAACCGTCAGCAGCCAGGTCATCAAGCTCCAACCGCCCATTGATGCACCGATTCGGCGCAAGTTTGGAGAGCCAAAAAATTCTTCTGGCAGTCGCTGGGACGGACTACTCTATCAAGCCAAAGCGGGTCAAGGTGTCAAGGCGCCAGCAGCAGGTGTAGTCAAGTTTGCGAAAGATCATAAGACTCTAGGCAAACTTCTCATCATTGACCATGGAAACAACCTATACACGCTATTTGCACACAATGATCATCTCGAGGTCAAATTTGGTGAGCTGGTCGTTGTTGGACAAACCATAGCCAAAGCAGGTCAGACTGGCAACTTGAATGACCCAGCACTCTATTTCGAGTTGCGTGTAAATGGAGAACCGGTGGACCCACTGCTGTGGATTGATGGTTAGCGCGATCGTAGTTGTCAGACTGATCTTTCAGTCGATGCCGACCAAAGTTTCCTGCACGATAAACTTCACTACATCCAATAAAGCAAGGGCCTCCGGTCGACCTGACTCCAAGGAGGCATTGTAGACATCTATCTGTCGGTGAGCGCTTGTACCTCGCTCGAGAATGGTACGAATATGTGCAACTTCATCGACACAGCCCAAAGCCTTTGCGTCCACCTCGGTAAGTTCAATCAACTCTTCCACCAGTTCTTTGAGACTGACTATTTCACGTCGGCCAAAGTCAATCAGCCCGGTATCTATACCATAACGCTGTGCTCGCCAGCGATTTTCCTTGATGAGAAAATCTGAGTAAGCCCGCCAGCGCTGGTTCTTCATTTTCAAACGGTTGAGCATGCTTAACCAGCACCGATAAACAGCCGCAACTGCGATCGTATCATCGATGTTGGTGCACATGTCACAGATTCGCAGCTCCAGTGTCGGATAACGCCAACTTGGTCGTAAATCCCACCAGATTTTTGTGGCATCCTCAATCACACCACAATGCACCAGCACGTCGACATGTTTCATGTAGTCAGCATAGCTGTTGAATACTGGGGGTAGCCGAGTTCGCGGAAGCTGATCGAAAACGGATACACGGTAAGACTTAAGTCCGGTGTTTTCACCTCTCCAAAATGGGGATGAAGTCGTCAGTGACAGCAAGTGCGGGATGAAATAACTCGCCTGGTTCATCAGGTCGATGCGCAACTCGTCATTCGAGATGCCTACATGGACATGCATGCCACTGATGTAGAGTCGTTCCACAACATGTCGCAGTTCTTCAGCTAGATGAAGATAGCGTTCATCGTCGGTCAGTTGGGTTAAACCATAGGAAAAGGGGTGCGTCGATGCAGCCATCAGGAGACAGTCATGATTTCTGGCAATTCGCGAAACGGTGGCACGAAGCCTGGCCAGATCCTCTCGCACTTCTTGCATGGAATGACAGACCTTTGTGCCGACTTCAATCTGGCATTGCAGAAACTCCTTGGCAACCTGAGAACCAAGTTCTTCCGTGCACTCTCTCATCAGATCTGGAGGCATCTGTGCCACCAGATTCATGGTGGCCATGTCAACAATCAGGTATTCTTCTTCAATACCAACTGTAAAAGGTTCTGAGGTGGTCATCACGTCAACCCTATCATCCTTGACCTAAATCACGTTTCACAAAGTTTATATCAACTGTATGAATTCAAAGTTGAACTTTCAACAGTCCTTATAATTTGCCAAAACTCAATAGACTGTTTGACCGAAACCAAATCGAGGTGACTGAATGAGTCTGGACTTTCGTAGTGATACCGTAACCCGACCGAGCGAAGCCATGCGTAAAGCAATGTATTGCGCCGAAGTGGGTGACGATGTTTATCGAGACGACAAAACGATCAACCGACTTCAGGAAGTCATGGCCGAGCGTTTTGGTATGGAAGCAGGTCTTTTTGCAACCAGCGGCACTCAGGCGAATCTGGTTGCACTGATGGCTCATTGCCAACGCGGCGATGAATACATCGCCGGCCAGCAGGCCCACACCTACAAATTCGAAGGTGGTGGGGCTGCGGTGCTTGGCAGCATTCAGCCGCAACCCATTGAATTCAGTGAAGATGGTTCAATTGATCTAGAAGCTGCCAGAGCGGCAATCAAACCGGATGATCCACACTTTGCCAACACCAAGCTGTTCTGCCTTGAAAATACCCATGCTGGCAAGGCACTGTCAATGGATTACCTTAAAGAGGCTGAGCAGTTTGTGCAGTCAGAAAATCTTTCGTATCATCTTGACGGTGCGCGGGTGTATAACGCAGCCATATTTCATGGTGTTGATGTCGCTGAAATAACTGCTCCATTTGACAGTTCAACCTGCTGTTTTTCAAAGGGGCTCGGTGCACCGATGGGCTCGGTGACTGTTGGTACCCGTGAGTTCATTCAGGAAGCGCACCGCTGGAGAAAGTTGCTCGGTGGAGGCTTGCGACAAGTCGGAGTGGTTGCAGCCGCAGCACTCTACGCTATCGACAACAACGTCGAAAGACTTGCTGAAGACCATGAAAATGCGAAGTGGATCGCCAATCAGCTTTCTCAAGTTGAAGAACTTGATGTGCGATATCACAAAATGCAGACCAATATGGTTTTTGTCTCAATGCCAGGGCACGACCCTCGTGCACTCGCGGCATACCTACGCGAGCAGGATGTCGTAATCACCCCCGGTGCTACAACTCGAATTGTTACTCATTTGGATGTCGACCGTGAGGCCGCAAAAATCCTGGTCGACGCCATCAAAAATTACTTTGTCTCAATAGGATCAGGCCTTTCTGCGAGCAACCGAATCCGCGACTACACAGAGGATCTCGAACATCATGGTGGCACCTACCAGGGCAGTGTTGCCTGATGGATCGAACGGTGGTGCAACCTCAACAACGTCACCACCGACCAGGTTGAGTCCCTGTAAGGCGCGAATCATCAACTGAGCCTCAAGGCTGGTGAATCCGCCAACTTCCGGAGTACCAGTACCTGGCGCAAAAACAGGATCCAGTCCATCCACATCGAAACTGATGTAAGTTGGACCGTCTCCCACAATCTGCCTGGCCTCCTGAATCACTTCGCTCCAGCCACGTTCATCGAGTTCTTCCATGTAGACGACGCGCATTCCAGTATCGTGACTGAATTTCCAGATGTCGAGATCGTTCAGGCTGCCGCGAATACCGATCTGTACCGTGCGCTTGGGATCGAGCAGACCTTCTTCTACTGCTCTCCTGAACGGGGCGCCGTGATGAAATTTTGATCCAAGGTAATCATCTCCCGTGTCACAATGGGCATCGAAGTGAACCATTCCAACCGGCTGCTCGCTGGCGATTGCTCGAAAAATGGGCAAAGTGACGGAGTGATCACCACCAGCTGACACCGGAACAATACCGTGCTTGTCAACTTGTCGGAAAAACTCCGCAATCTCATCCAGACTTTCTTCAAGATGAAATGGTTTCTGAACCCAGGCATCTCCGAGATCAGCAATCCGACACACATCGTAAGGACAGATACCTGATGACTGGTTCTTGCGACGCATCAGACTGGACTGATTTCGCATCTCCCGAGGACCGTGTCTAGCACCGGTACGATTTGTGACGCCGCCGTCGAATGGCACACCGATCAGTCCGATATCGACGTTATCCCAAGTCTCGGAGTGCGGAGTCCGCATAAAAGTCGGTATTCCGGTATATCGAGGTCGCTGCATCGGGTCTTGAAACTCTTCGTACTCATACATGATTCTGACTCTCTGTGATCGTTATCAATCTATCTGCAGTCTGCCTGCTACCAAACCCAAAGTATTTTAATGTTGGAGATGAGTTTTGTGTTGCATCACATGCCAAAAAGTGCTGCCGTTCAGCCAAATTCGTTACAAATCAGCAGATGGACGGATAATACCCGCCGGATGATTGGCGACCGTTCTGACTTCAGGCTGAAGCCAAGGCTGCATCTGATCCTTTTCAGTGGTTGTCAGTCCGCAAAATTTTGCGATGAGCCAAGTTAACGCAACCTCAGCAGCGCGTCTTGAGCCATCGTCAATTTTCAGGGCGAATCCAATTGGATTCGAACCCATGGCGAGGCCGGTGTAGACACCTTCAGCACCGACTTTAACCAGAACACGGCGTTTCGTTGCCAACGGAACAGCAGTACACAATCGACCTGTACCGCCCACGATCTCAGGATACTTTGCCATTACCTGACAGATTCGATCAGCCGCTTCACTTCGACGCGCCGAGGAAAATTTCTTGCCGCCAAGCGACGCGAACGCGCGGGCGATTCCCTTGAGCGACATTCCGACAACCGGAATGCCACATCCATCCAGTCCTGCCGGTGCAGTCGTAACCGTCTCCTCGGTAACTCTCTCCAAGACATCCAAAACGCGTTGCTGTACTGGATGCTCGCGTTCTATGTATCCGGCAACCTGGTCACCACGATGACAGGCAACGGTAATGAACCCAGCATGCTTACCAGAACAATTGTTGTGCGCGGGCGTCGCATTGATACCTTCACGTGTCAATGAAATTCGTGTGTTACGATGAGTGGGATAGTGTGTTCCGCATTCCAGCACTGTTTCATCAAGACTCAGATGATTCAACCATCGGCGCACACCCTCTGTGTGAATAGCCTCTCCCGAATGAGATGCACAGGCAAGTGCAATCTCTGTTTCACCCAATCCAAAGTGTTCCAATGCGCCGGATTCGACTAAAACAATCGCTTGAAGCGGTTTAATGGCAGAGCGCGGGTAGATCAGACGTTCAATATCACCAAAAGCAGCAATTTCGCGACCCTTTGTGTCGACAACAACCGCTGCACCGCGATGAAAACTCTCCACCATCTCACCGCGCGTTGCTTCGACCAGAACGGGGTTCGCTAAAGAATAATTCAATTGAATAAGAAGCTGGTTTGAGGTTTGGTTGAAAAGATAACTCGTTGAATTAACATACGGTTCAGCAGATGCAGAGTTTCGTTTACCCCACGGACCGTCCTAATTTGAGTGCAATATCTGGCTGCCGGGTGCAGAATCTCTAAATTCCAACCTTTCTACCGATGATTCTGTGATACCTCTTAAAGCTGACCTGCACATCGGTTTACTGTCTTTCTACGTGTTGTCTCATTGATGAATAATGCCATTCCATCTGAGTGATATCACCGCCAAACGACTGGATATTCACTGATGGTCTTATTGATTATGACCATTTTGCCACCGACTATTCAGACAATTACGAAGTCATCAACCAGAGTTGGATAGCGGCGTATAATTAATCCATTGAGTAATATTACTAAATGGATTAAATTTTTCCCATGAATATGTTTGAAAGGGAACAAAAGACTACATTGGTTGAGCGGTTCAGAGAACCGCCTCGGTTTCTGATTATTGTAAACGGCCCGCGTCAATGCGGCAAAACAACGGTTTTGCATCAAGCACTCAAGGCAAGTCATATTCAACATCTCTATGTTGCTGTGGATCGAATGGAAATTAACCCCGATTTGTCAATTGAAAATATTGATTCATATCGCGCACCGGGTGCTCCGGAAGATTATTTTGCGGAACCTCGTGTCAATCAAGCCGATGCAGAATGGCTGATCAGGATATGGCAGGAAGCGAGAGCCAAGGCTCAGACATCCTGACCCCCAGCCAATTTCGAAGTGTACATGATTGCTGATTTGCGGGGTTGAAATCAGTCTGCCGCCAGTTCGTAAACGAGTTTCAGATTCGTTCCGGGATACACAGTTTCAGTCGCTGTCAATTCATCAAGCAGGGGTATCAGAGCCCGGTCTACGCAATTGCTGCCCAAGCCAAGAATCTGTACTTTCAGCAGCCCTTTGTCGTGATCTGGAATAATGTTCGCATCGGCATCAAACAACCGCTGCAGGGCCTTTCTCGGATTGGTTTTTTTACCCTGTGCACCGGCGACAGCCGGAATCATGCGGGTTTCCGCCCGATAGGCGATCATGCGAATGATGTCGATAAACAGCCGCTGTGATTTCGGCAGCACCTCAAGGCGCTCAGATGCTTCAAGCTGTCCAGCAAGGATGTGCTTGTCGGTCGCGTTTTTCTCAATGCGCACCTTCTCATGCTCGGCTTCAAGCTGCTCAATGTGCTCAGCGAGTTGCGCACACTGGTGTGCTTTGGCATCATCTTTGGCGAGTTTCGCGATTCGATTGCGCATCGTCGTGATGCGCCCCCACAGCTTGTTGACCTGCTTTTCAAGATTGCGCCTGCGTGGATTGACCACAACCGTGTCATCGTCCATCGGTGCCAATGCATGCGAGGTCAATGCGTCAACACTGAACTGATCGCGCATGTACTTGAAGAAATTCTCCTGCGACCAGCGCGAAAACATCAACGATGCCACCTGTTCAGTTGACAGCGTCGGATGGGTCGTGACAATCGCAACCTCGCGTCCACTGTCGAGCCGGCGCCGGATCTGGCGCACCGACAGGTCTTTGTCCAGCACGATGGATTTCTCAGCGAGCATCACCGTCTGTTGGTGACTCTGAGCCGGGCCATAGACCGTCACAACACTTTCGCAGTAATCCGCACCGTCCCACGCAGGTGCCTTGAAGTTCTTGTGCCAGTTCACACACGCAATGCCCTTGCGCGCCAGTCTGCGCATCATCTTCGGACTCCATCCCTCGCGATCAAACACCAAGGTCACCCAGGGCGCTTCGGTGCTGGCAGTGTCGGTCAAATCCGGCGCCTCGTCAGTCACTGCACCGATCGCCTGCAGTTCTTTGACCACAACGTGTTCCAGCGCCTTGACCATCCCGGGATCGTAATCCTGATGCAGACAAAGCAGTGGCTGGCCACCAAGCGTATTGACCCAGTAACTCGCAGCCGCAGGCAGACACAGTTTCTGGCGCGAAATGAACTTCTTCGCCAATCTGCCTTGACCACTGTAGACTTTCGTATGCCCGTCAACCAGCAACACCGCATCGTATTGACAGTCTTGCAGCAGCCATCGCTTCGACAGCGTCTGCTGCCACAGCAAAACCCGCTCAAAGTCTTTGCTGAACAAACGGATTTTGCTGCGCAGCGTTTTCACCTCAGGACAGCGGTCAAGTCCAAGAATCTGCCCCCATTCGCCCGGTGCGTCATAGCGCAGCTGTTCCGGATTCGATACCCGTGCCATCGCGATCAATGCCAGAAACGTTAACAACGACTGCGCACTGTAATAGCCGTTGGGCAATTGTATCGGTGCGGTATCGATGCCCTGTTCAATCAACATCGGCAAAGCACTGAGCACGCCGCCTCTTTGAACACTGTGAGCCGATTGATCAAAACTCGGCGCCGCCGCGTGTGGCGACCCGCTTGTCATCGCCAGCGTGCGACCGACAACATCGGTTGTCGCCCGCCCCATCGAAGCGTTGCGGTCGCGCACATTGCGCGCGCTGCGCTGGAGCGCTTTCGACTCGTCTGCACACGCGGTTGCAGATGCCGCAGATTCGATCTCAGCAACCGCAGGCTGTTTCGGCTGCCGCTTGTGCTTCGCAATCCGCCCGGCGCGGATGTGATAGGTCAGCGTGGCCACCGCAATGCCGATCTTCTGTGCCGTCTTGCTGGCACTGAAACCCTGGGCCAGCAGCGCTTCGGCTTCGTACTTGGTCTGGGCATCAATTGCAGTGCATCGTTTTTCCTTGCGCGGCATGAAAAATCCCGCACTGCCATGTTTGCGGTAGGTTTTGCAGTGTCCCATCAGCATGGCTCTTGAGATGCCCATCGCTTCGGTGATTCTGTTTGCCGGCAGACGACAGTCGACCCGCAATTCTGCAACGGTCAGGGCGCGCGTCTGTGCGTCGTTTGCATCGTGGCTTTTGAACGGCATCAGGTTGGAGAAGTAGGTCACCTTGTCATCTTCGAAGCTGACAGAGAAGCCGTTTGCGATCGGGGTGGTTTCCGGGGGGGGGTGATTGGGATGTTCAGTTGCATTCTGGATTCCTGGAGTGTTGCTCAAAACCTTATTTATGTACATATTAATGTTAGCAGAAGACAAATCCAAATGCAAGCCAAATTTGGAGATAAATGACAAAATTATGACGATTATTCAACACCTTAATAAGATCGACTGATACAATCATCGGGCTAAGGGGTCAGGATGTCTGAGGCTGATCAATCTGAATCTGGCTATATCCTTGCACTGGACGAAATTCAAAAGATTCCAAACTGGTCGGAGATCGTAAAAGGACTGTGGGACCAGGACCAGATTGAAGGTCGAAAAATGCATGTTGTGCTACTGGGGTCTGCGCCACTACTGATGCAACAGGGAGTGAACGAAAGTCTCGCTGGCAGATTTGAGACCATTCGACTTAACCACTGGTCATTCTCTGAAATGGCTGCAGCATTTGACTTTGACTTGGATAAGTTCATTTACTTCGGGGGTTATCCAAAATCCGCATCATTCATTGACAACGAAGATCGTTGGCGAAATTACGTTCTTGACGCTTTAGTCAATACGTGCATAGAACGCGATATATTGGCTCTGCAACGCATCGATAAGCCGATCCTGCTAAAACGTCTATTTGAATTGGGCTCAACTTTCTCTGGACAGGAACTTTCCTATACCAAGATGCTCGGTTCGCTTCAGGATGCTGGCAACACGACTACTTTGGCGCGTTATCTCGACCTAATGTCGCAGGTGAAGCTAATTTCTGGTCTTTCTAAGTTTTCTTCGAACTTATTGCGAAGAGGTTCCTCTCCCAAGTTAATTGTGCACAACACTGCCTTGATGTCTGCGAGTTCTGGATATACGTTCGAAGAAGCGAAATCTGATCGCACATTCTGGGGAAGACTCGTGGAAAGTGCGGTAGGAGCGCATCTGTTGAATTCCCTCAGTCCCCGTGCTGAACTTAGTTACTGGCGGAAAGATAATTTTGAAGTGGATTTCGTAGTCGCTCGCGCCAACCACCTCACTGCTATTGAAGTAAAAAGTGGTAGGCAACGGTTTCGCATGAAAGGCATTGACAAATTCGAAGAGAATTTCTCAAATCGCGCACGCTCCATCAACCGCTTGGGAATCGGTGGAAGTGAAACTGAGCTTGCAGAGTTTCTTGCTACTCCAGCTTCAGAACAGGTTGAAGGTTGATGACCTATTTTGCTTCCCGCACCTGTCATTATTTTAGTGAAGGTGGCAGATTATCGGAATCTCATCAACCATTCGAGGAAAGTGAAGCAGGCATTTCGACCCACGCCTTGTTACAGAAAAACAAAGAAACACCTTCAAACGAATCTCTTTCGCTTGAACATTTGTGTGAAGTTCAAGCATTTGTCTTGGTCGGACCGCCCGGAGCAGGGAAAACAGAATTATTTAGAAAAGAAGGGGGGAAATCGAATTGCCATTACGAGACAGTTCGCGAATTTGTTAATCTCGATCAAACTGGACTAAATCCCAATACGACGTTATTTATCGATGCACTCGACGAAAAACGGATTGGATCACAGGACGGGAGAACAGTACTGGATGATGTATGTCGGAAACTCCAGATGCTGGGCAACCCTCGCTTTCGTTTGTCCTGCCGAGAAGCAGACTGGTATGGAACCAATGATCGCACGCATCTGAAATCTGTTTCTCCAGATGGTCAAATCAGTGTATATCGCCTCGACCCTTTAACAAATGAGCAAGTGATCCAACTGTTAGCTAGTTTGAATATTGAACATCCTGAAGCGTTCGTGGAATCAGTTAGAAACAATCAACTTGCTGAATTGCTTCACAACCCGCATACACTGAAAATGCTGGTCAAGGCATATCGTGAATTGGGCGAACACGAGTTTCCTCGAACACGCACCGAGACGTTCGAATTGGCCTGTCTGAACTTGCTGAAGGATCCTAATATAGAAAGTCAACTGGCAAATCAAACCCTTGCATCTAATCCCGAAGTTCTTTTGGACAAAGCAGGAAAGCTGTGTGCCATTCAACTTTTGTCCGGCAAGCAAGGTTTCACTCAGGTTGGTGGAATAGCTGCCCCTGATTTCCCTGACTTGAATCATATCTTTTCAGGCGATGGAGCGGAAGTTCATCGGGTGGTACGCTCCAATCTGTTTCATACACCATCAGAAAACCGTGTTGTCCCCATTCACCGGCACGTTGCAGAGTTTCTTGCTGGGCGTTATCTTTGCAAACTAATCGATGAAGGATTGCCATTGAGTCGATTGATGTCACTGATTATTGGCTACGATGATTCGGTCGTTTACGATCTGCGAGGTCTGTCAGCATGGCTTGCAGCGCATTGTAAGTCTCGACGATATCAAATCATGGAGTGCGACCCCCTGGGTACATTGCTGTATGGCGATGTCAAGTCTTTCTTGAACGACGAAAAAATTTTTCTGCTGAAATTACTGCGTCGGAATCTAGGGGAAAACCTCTGGCACGTACGAAAGAATGGAATAGATGTGCGTTTTGGCGACATTGCTACACAAGATACAGTCAAAGAAATTCAAAAGATTTTTTGGGAATCTTTGGAAGCTAACACCGAGTCATCGTTATCCTGGATTGTTGTTGCAATGCTTCGGTATAGCGAGCCACTTCACGGAATATCCGAGTTTCTGCTTGCGATTCTGAGACATGATTCAGTATCGTCTAGTATCAAGACTAACGCAATTGATGCGCTTGAGCACCAATGTTGTGGCATTACAAATGTTGATGCTGAACTGAAAGGATTGCTTGACGATGTTTACGATGGAAAAATTCGCGATCCGGATTGTGAGCTGACAAATGGAATTTTGATCAAACTGTACCCTAAATATGTAAAAACGGCTGAATTACTGAATTACTTTCGAATGCCAGACGTGGCGAGTATCTTAATAAATTACCAATTCTTCTGGCGTAACGATGTACCTGAAAATTCAACCGCGGATCAATTGGCATGTCTGCTTGACCAGCTTGTAGAGAAAAAAGAAAAATTCAGGTTGCCAGTGCATTTCGCAAACCGTTGGCCTTTCTCCTGGCGAAACTTGGCTCGAACGTGGCTACGAGAATACTTGGACAAGTTTGAGGGGGAGGTTGATCGTTATCGACTGTTCGATTGGCTGGGATTTGCTTCCGGTGTTGATGATTGGGAGGAATACTCTGTTCCCGATGGGAAAGATTCAACATTCATTAGATCTTGGATCGAAAAACGCACTAATTTCCACCAATGGCTACTAGAACGGGGATTGTCAACTTGCATCGAAAATCAGAACTGTAATGACGGACGTGCGTTCGGGCAGTGCGTAAAGTCACAGTGGAAAAGACAGTTTGGAGCTCAAAAGCCAGAAAACTATGGATTCTGGTGTATAGGGAAAGGGCTTGAGCTGTCTAATGAAGATGCGAAATATTGGCTCGTACACGAAGCAGCTATCTGGATAAGTGATTTCGACCGAAGTCATCAGGGAGATTTCACGAAAGAAGTCTACACGCTTCTTCAGCAAAGCCCTGAGCTAAAGAAAGTGTTCGATGAAACACTAGGCCAACTCGAATCACAAAAACAACAATTCTTGAAACAGTCGCGTAAACAGGGTGATCAACAGCGTCAGAAAGAATGGCAGGAATTTCTTAAGCCTTACGAAACCGCATTCCGAGAAAATCGAGTTGAAATTCAATTACTTTCGAAGTTGGCGTCGGTTTATCTTGGTGGCTTCCGAGATGTATACGGCGATAAACCCGAGAACAGAGTGTACAACTTGGTGGGAGATGACCCTGACCTAGTAAATGCTGTGTTGCAAGGTTTGCGCAATTCAATCAATCGGAGCGATATCCCAAGCGACGACGAAGTCATAAATCTTCATTGTGAAAAAAAACGACATTTTCTCGCCTTTCCCATTCTTGCAGGAATGATTGAACTGATTTCTAATGTGCCCGAACACACAATTGATTTAAATGAAGAAAAATTACGCCTGCTAATCGCCCTACACTTCACGGAGCCATACTGGAGAACACCTAGAGATATCGATACTCTTTCTGGACCGAAATTTCGATGGTTTCCTGAATTATTAACAAACCATCCAGAGTTGGTGGCCAAGGTACTGTTTAAATTTGCCAGTTCCCAATTACGCAGGCGTAAAGGAGGAATTGAAGGCTTACATGAACTCGCATATTCAGAAGATTACAAACAGCTGGCACAACTCGTATCACTTCGATTGCTAAAAACATTTCCTTTACGTTGCCGGGAGTCGCAGCTACGAGACTTACGCAATTTGCTGACTTCTGCACTACGTCTGCACAACGAAAGGAACAGGTTAACAGAGTTGATCGAAAATAAACTTTGCCGCAAGAGTATGAACGCAGGCCAGCGGGTATTTTGGTTATTGGCTGGAATGCTTATTTCATCAAACAAATTTGCAGGTAGACTTAATGCACATGTTGTCAGCTACAAAAATGGTGCTGTTGATCTTGAGCGTTGCCTTGTCGAATTTTTCTATGGTTCGGCTAAGTTGTTTGGACGTCTTGAACCTGAAGGGATCAAGCTGCTAATTCGACACGTTGGTCCGATTTCTCCGACTGGCTTTGACGGCTTGGATACTCACCTTCACCAGAATCGATCATCATCGCAAAGAATGAGTGCTGGAGATTGTGTGCGAGAATTAATTGAACAACTAGCCACTAATTCGTCTGTGAACGCTACTACAGCACTTCAAGAACTGACTGAAGACGAGAATTTGATTGGGTGGAGAGCATTGTTGATGAATGCGGCGAACCTACAGCAAAAAATGAGACGGGAGAAAGAGTATCACCAACCGAGTCTTGAACAAGTTTGTGAAACGCTGCGAAATTGCAAACCAGCAAATGCTGCCGATCTAGCAGCTTTAATCGAGGATAAGTTACGGCACATCACAAACGAAATTCGAAATGGACCTGCTTCAGGTTGGCGACAGTACTGGAATGTCGATAGTCACAATCATCCAGTCGGGCCAAGAAATGAGAACGCTTGCCGGGATGCGCTTATGTCGGATTTACGCAACAGCATTCGTTCTTTAGGTATTGATGTGCAGCCGGAAGGACGATATGCTGACGATAAACGGTCAGATATTCGCGTTTGTTTTAACAACTTTAACGTGCCTGTCGAGCTGAAAAAAAGTGACCATAGAGATGTATGGAGCGCAATTCTTAATCAGTTGGCAAAGAAATATACCCGTGATCCTGATGCGGATGGATATGGAATTTACGGTGTTTTCTGGTTCGGCTTTTCGGAATCTACAAGACCCAAGCCAGGAGTCAGTGGAATACCTAAAAGTCCCGAGGAATTAGAGAGGAGTCTCAAGGAAAGTTTGCCCGTGGAAATGCGAAGAAAAATTTCAGTTTGTGTAATTGATGTTTCTCAACCCGCCGGATAGTGATAACACTTGAATAGGCTTCAAAAGTTCATACGTGGACAAATTTTTGTCGGCGATTGGATTCATTTCATCATCCCATTTATGACCCTGGGCGAATTTTGCGCGTCCGAAACTTGCCACAATCGCCTGCGCGACCATTCTATGCACTCTTTTCAGTCTTTGATGGTGCGAAAACCGGGGCTGGCATATAAATTAACTGTTCAAGCGATGCCATATACGTGCGGCAGAGAAATTCAAACCGAGAGTGTCACACCAACAGAAAACTCTCGGTTTGGGTTACTCACAAGATCAGTGTCGCAATTCGTATATGATAAGCGACGACTAATTTTGACCAGACAAATCAAAGCCGATGAGCGTACTGATTGTAGAACGGCAGGATACGCTGAAGATTCTGACACTTAATCGCCCTGAACGCGGCAACGCGCTGAATGCGGAGTTAGTTGACGCGATTTCAGAAGAAATTGAAAAATCAGGGAACGACAGCACCCGTACACTCGTCCTGCACGGTGCTGGGAGGGTTTTTTCCACAGGCTTTGATCTGAATGAAATTGAAAGTCTTTCAGATTCGGAAGTGGCTCACCGCGTGTTGGACATAGAACGTATGCTACAGGCTGTGTTTCATGCACCAATGGTTACGGTTGCGCTGGTACATTCGATGGCGTTTGGCGCAGGTGCGGACCTAGTCTGTTGCTGTCACCGTCGAATTGCAACTGAAGACAGTCGGTTCTGCATGCCAGGACTCAATTTCGGCATCCTGTTGGGCACTCGACGCCTAACTCAGCGAGTTGGTGTGGATAATGCTCTTGGCGTTCTCACTGATACACGTGTGTTCAAGGCTCACGAAGCACAGTGTTTTCCAATTGCAAAATGAGTCTGAAATTAACCACGGAGCGGAAATAAACCTGTTAAAAAATCCGTAAAAAAACAGTTGCGTAGCAACAAGGATATGCGCCTCCCAAAAGCGCGCAATTCCTGGTGTTTTTTATGGATTTATTCACAGGTTTATTCTGCGGTGATCGAATAAATCTTGCCAAAATTGAGTTTTTCTCTGCCATCCCATCTCAACCCTGCAGGCGTTGCTGCCGGGCAACCTCACTGAATAATTTCGTCCGCTCATCCTGCAGCCACTGTGCCGCTTCATTATCACTCATCCTCGCAGCCAGCGCATCAAGTTGTTCGAAACTCACCCCCGGTTTCAGATACTGCCATGCCTCCGGCAACGACTTGAGTTTCTCATACGGCGTCTGCACCCGTTCATACGGATAAAGTTTCTTCTGCCGGCCGCGTTCGTCAACCTCTCGTTTGGCAAACAGACACGGCCGATGATAGTTGACATAGACAAACAGACAGCTGCGATTGAATTCGTTCACCGCACCGGCACAATCCTGTGGGATATGCGCATGACCGAGCAGTTTTCGAATCACGTGCCCATTCTTGCACTCGACCAGCGCATTGTCATTGCTGTGCCGGGTGCGCGACTTGGTGAACTCAATGTGCAGTTTGTTCAAAAGCTCTGCCACTTTGTAGTTGATGTATTCACTGCCATTGTCGGTATGGAATCCAAGGATCTCAAACGGAAAGCCGTCAATCAGCATCTGCAGTGCCGGTATCAGATGCCGTTCAGTGATTTTCTCAACTGAAACAACACATTCGAACTGCGTGACCTGATCAACTGCGTTGATGTGATAAAGCCCCTTGCGACCATCCTGATCGCCCTGGTGGACCGTGTCAACGCGCAGATAGCCGGGCTTGCCATCCGGCTGCGGCCGTTTCCGGGTGCCAATGTCAATCTGCCGAGACTGCGTCTTCGCACGCCAGGTGCGCTGACGCTGGTAGCTGGCAGACTTTCTCAGATTGTAAATGTGCGACACCGAAATGGTGGCCAGGCGCCGAAAGCGCTCATCGCCGTACTCGACCCAGGCCCGTTCAAATATTTTCTTCACCGCCAGACCATTGGGCACATCATGCAGCCGGTCCGTTTCCACCAACAGCGCAATGTCCTGCTCCGTGTACCGGCGGGCAAATCGAACGCCGCCGACACGGCCACAACTGACCCGACCCTTGGTTCGATAGCACTTGACCAATCGGGCAACCTGCTGGCGCGAATAGCCGCTGACCTTCATCAGCAAACGAATCACCAGACCGCGCTGCTTCTTCGACAGCTTCGAATAATTGAAACGAATCAAAACACGCTCAATCCATCGATAGCGAGCCGCTTTGCTGTCGATCACCTCAAACACCACTGCCTGAGTACCTTCCAAAAACGCCTGCACGTCTTCCAGAGTCCTGATTTCTTCCAGTTTCATGATCGTCTTCATCCGCCTATGATGAACCCGATCACCTCGGTTTTTCAGACTCATTTCTCGTTGGAAACGGAATCCTGCTTCAGACTCATTTCTCGTTGGACAACACTAGCACTTGATATGGGGTACCTGACTGCCATATCATCTGAAGAATCTTGGCCTGGCCATATCGAAGCCGCCAAACAAAGCGGTGCTGCTATTGCAAAAGAACACGTTAGCCGCATGTTTGAAGTGGTGGTTCCCGATACCCGCCAAGAGGATATGGCGGACCTTCAGGCGTCTGTCAGTGAGCCGGGACTGGTCGAGCGAATTCTCGAATACAGAGATCGCATGCGCGCAAAATCCGGTAAGAAATCGAGTTCATCAATATGAATCCTGTTTTGAGATTTTGGAAGTATGTTGGGCCGCTTCGCGGCATGCTCTATCTTTTAATTCTGATTCTTAGTTTTACTGCGATCTTTTCAATGGGCGATACCCAGAAATCCGGACTCATGATGTATCCGACTCTGATTGCACCCGCAACCGTTCCGATGATATTCTTTGTGCTTCCACTCGATATGACCATGTGCGCAATTATGATGTCTGGCCGCGATGCGTCGGTACGCAAACGCTACCAGCACATGATCCTGCTGGATGCTCTCGCCTTTCTGATATTGCTCGGCGCCTGGTTTCCGTTCTATTACCGATTAATTTCCGGATGAGGTCTATCTGCTCGCAGGTGGATTGATCGGATTGGCGAGCCCTTCAACGATTTCAGAATTGGAAATGGATTCGAATAGTTTCGGTGTGGTAATAACCTTCCATGACCGACTGCCGCCACCCAGAATAATCTGCTGACGCGCCATGACTGCGCTGTCTACCCAGAGTGGCAGTGTGTCAGGAAGTCCGACCGGGGTAACACCGCCAACCGTCATTCCAGTTAACGCCATCGTTTCCTCTGCACCTGCAAAGGAGACTCTTCGAGCACCCAGTTTTTTCCGAATTGTGCGATTCACATCCAAGCGGCAGGTGGCCAGCACAACACAAGCGGCATATTTTGCTTCACCAGTCTTGGACTTAACCAAAATGGTATTGGCACAATCTTCAAGTGAATAATCGTAGTGCTTGACGAAAATCTGGGTGTCAGCCAAATCAGGATCACAGGCAATGATTTCGTAATGCAATCCCAGGGCATCGAGTTCCCTGATCAGTGTGTTTTTTTCTTGATCAGACATTTTGTTCTTTACGTTTCGCATACATTAATAGTGCAATTCCAGCCACAATGACTGGAACCGAGAGAAGGTGCCCCATCGTAACCCAGTTGAAGAATATAAATCCAAGATCGGCATCCGGTTCTCGAAAAAACTCAACAAAAATTCGAAACGTACCGTAGCCAATCAGAAAAACTCCCGACACAGCCCCAGTTGCTCTGGGATTTGCAGAATAAATCCATAGAATCAGGAATAACGCAACCCCTTCTAATGCTGCCTCATATAGCTGGGATGGGTGTCTTGCCAGTTGAGACGGATCGACAGGGAAAACGACTCCCCAGGCGAGTTCGGTTGGACGGCCCCAAAGTTCCTGATTGACAAAATTAGTAACGCGACCAAAAAACAAACCAACTGCGCAAAATGGAGCCAAAAAATCCGTCAGTTTCAATAGAGGGATCGACAGTTTTCTCGCGAATGCCCAAACACCTCCAATTGCACCAAGCAGGCCGCCATGAAATGACATGCCGCCTTCCCAGACTTTCAAAATTGAAATTGGATTGGCGATGTATTCCCAGAACTGATAGAAAAATACAAATCCCAGCCGCCCGCCAATGATTGCGCCGAGTGCGCAGTACAGCACCAGGTCAAGAACCATCGGGCGCGGTATCGGCGAATGAGGCTGCCGTGCTCGAATGCGCCCTAGGACAATCGCACTAACAATTCCAATTAAATATGCCAGTCCATACCAGTGAATGGCCAAAGGACCAAGATGCAGCGCGACGGGGTTAAAATCTGGTAAGACAATCATCTATCAATTCAATCATTTAGAACTAAGAAATACCTGGTGTTATTGAAACTTGAGTATCCAGCTTGATTCGGTTATTCATCTGGACAACCAAAGCACCGCAAAATCAGTCGTTAACATAAAATTTAGACAGTGGGACGAAATTGGCAAATTCAAGCAGCCAAACCACCCGAATATTTTAAGCATACTGAGAACTGACAACAGCACCGGAAACACCGGCATCTCGAGTGACTGAGACTTCTCCATGACCGAAAACACCAATCGGCTGATCAACGAAACCAGCCCCTACCTGCTTCAACACGCCCATAACCCCGTTGATTGGTATGCCTGGAATGAGGAAGCTCTTGAACGGGCTCGAAGCGAAGACCTGCCTATTTTGCTGTCGATTGGCTATTCTGCCTGTCACTGGTGTCACGTCATGGAACGCGAATCATTTGAAAGCGAAGAAATTGCCAAGATCATGAACAGCAATTACGTTTGCATCAAAGTTGACCGAGAAGAGCGTCCTGACCTCGACAAGGTGTACCAGAGTGCTCATCAGCTCTTCAACAAAAGGGGCGGTGGCTGGCCACTCACTGCGATACTGACACCGGATGAATTGATTCCCCTTCATGTCGGTACATACTATCCTCCCCAACCGCGACACGGTATGCCGGGTTTCGGTGAACTGCTAACCAGAATTACTGAAGTATACAAGGAAAAAGATCGATTCCTCCCGGAGCACACAGTCGCGGTAAAAGACGCCTTTACCCGGCTTTCTGCAACCAGCCCAAACGCTGAGTCGTCACTCGACGGAGAGTTGATGCAACGGGCTGTAGATCACCTGATCAGTGACTATGATCCAGTCTTTGGCGGGTTTGGTGAAGCGCCCAAATTTCCGCACCCAACCCAAATCGAAATTCTGTTAGGCTATTGGCAGCGAACAAATCACTCTGACTCGTACGCTGAAAATCGATCAATTGGCATGGCGGTCCACACTTTGGAAGCGATGGCCAACGGTGGCATGTACGACCAGCTAGGTGGAGGGTTTTATCGATATTCAGTCGATGCCAGGTGGGAAATCCCGCACTTCGAAAAAATGCTCTACGACACAGCTCAGCTGATGCCCCTTTACGTTGATGCAGGATTTTTGGCCGGACGTAAAGACTTCCACGAAGTCGTCATTCAGTCGGGGGAATGGGTGATGAGGGAAATGCAATCCTCTGATGGTGGCTATTACAGTGCCATTGATGCTGACTCTGAAGGTGAGGAAGGAAAGTTCTACGTTTGGACTTTGGATGAGCTGAATTCCCTTTTAAGTAGAGAGGAACTGGATGCCCTGACGGTTCGCTATGGTTTGCGCGGTGCACCCAATTTCGAAGGTAAGTGGCACCTTCAAATTGTGAACTCAATTGCTGATGTTGCACATCGTGTAAGCCGTGAAGAGAATGAGGTCATTCAACTGCTTGAGCAGGCAAAACAAAAATTGTTCAATACTCGCAGTGAGAGAGTCCCACCCTTATGCGACGACAAGGTCCTCTCCTCCTGGAACGGGCTGATGATTAAGGCGATGGCCAGAGCAGGGCGATTTCTCAAGCGCAGCGATTTTGTTGATTCGGCCGAGCGCGCATTGAACTTCATTCAGAACAATATGTGGCAGAATAATCGGCTGCTTGCAACGGCCCGAGATGGTCGAGCTCACCTCAATGCATACTTAGATGACTACGCATTTGTCGCTGATGGAGCAATCGAATTGCTGCAGGCGCGCTGGAGTGACACCTATCTTGACTTTGCTGAGCAGTTGGTTAAATTACTTTTGACCCACTTTAAAGATCCAGACACCGGTGCGTTTTTCTTCACTTCAGATGATCATGAAAAACTGCTGTATCGCGCCTTGCCCACCCACGATGATGCCACCCCTTCGGGTAATGGCGTTGCCGCGCAGGTGCTGCTTAAGCTGAGCTATCTAACAGGTGAGCAACACTACCGTGAATGCGCAATCCGCATCAATCAGACGTTACAAAACTCCGCCCATCAGATTCCTGCCGCATTCGGCTCCAGTCTCATTGCAATCGAAGAATCCATCGCGCCTAGCCCAACATTGGTCATTCATGGCAATTCCGAGGAAGCGAAATCATGGGTTGAAGCCAGTATTGAGACAGGTTCGCAAAGGCTCAGCACTTATTCAGTGTCGATTTCTGCAAAGCGAGTTCCAGCAACAATTCCAGCAACCCTGTCCGATTCATCAGGTCAGGTCGCCTACTTGTGCGAGGGCTTTACCTGTTCGCCTCCTTGCCGTGAACGAAAAGAACTGCTTAATCTGCTTCCCGTTCGTAAAACTCGTTAGCGAATCACCACAACCCTAGGCATTGCACTCAATTCGTCCGGGGTTTCGCGATTTTCCAAAGCGGTATTATTCCTTTGACACCATCATTCGGCTGATTTGGCAAGCGCTGCCTGAACTTCCAGGCGGTGGAGTCGTACCGCCTTCCTTTCCCAACGTAAGAATTTACCGTCTTGCAAATCTTGCCCGGTAAATTGCCAATATCAAGAATGCAACAACCGCAGTAACCAAGACATATACGAATCCGTTGGGTCCCCAGGCGGTCATGCCCACGCCACCTAACCCCGGCGCAATTGTACCTGAAACGCCCCACATCAATCCGAATGCGGCATTTCCAGCCGCCAGCTGAGCACCACGAAATCGGGAGCCCATAATTGTAAGCGCAACAGTGTAGATCGCTGCGATTGCACCACCCCAGATAAACATCACTATCCACAGCATAATCTTCGTTTGAATGATGAACGGTAGTGAGACCGCTCCAACCAGAATCAACAGTGCACAGAGAAACAATAGCAGATTGCGATTCATGTTGTCGGCAAGCCTGCCTACCAGAGGCTGCGCGGCCATTGAACCGACCGCTGCTACTGTCAGTATTAATGCAGCCGAAGCCTCGGCCAAACCATTGCGTAGTGCATACACCGGTAGCAACGTCACCACTAGAGACTCCTCAAACGCCATCAATGCTGTAGCACCAACCAGCGTTGGTGCCAATAAACAGAACATGAGCACGTGGGACGCCTTCCCACCAGAAAAGTCGGGGGTTGAACCACGTGTCCATCGAAGTGGCAACAACCCGGCTCCAATGATGACAAGTGCGACAATGAACGGCAGATTTCCCTGAGCGCCAAGAAATACGATAAATAGCGGTGAAATTCCCAACGTAGCGCTGAAGACGAACGTGTAAAGGCCCATTACGCGTCCACGGTAATGGTCTTCTGCAACTTCATTGATCCAGGTTTCACTAACAACAAACAAAATAGTCCCGGCAACGCCCATCATGAAGCGAGAAACGAACCAAATGTAGATGTTCTCGAAGAAGATCATCAAGCAAATAAAGAAAATGTCCGAGCAAATGGAGATAAACACCCATCGTCGAACATCCATGAATTTCATGATGAATGGAATCATTGGAGAAACAATAATGGACGCCAGAAATGGCAACGCACCCATCAAGCCAATCAGTGAGGACGAATATCCACGAAGCTCCATATTCAGGCTGATGAGTGGGTAAAAGAACCCGACTGTCAAACCATAAATGGACAGTATGCTGATGACCGCCAGCAGGACCCGTCTACGCTCAGGGTCTGGAATTAATCCGCGCAGAAAGTAGTTCACGCGACTTCGACCCAGACTCCACCACGGCGCGTATCGCCAAAGCCTTCTACAGTCCGAGCCAGTTGTCGCGCTGTATGCGCACCGCCGAAAAAAACATTGTTTGTTCCGAATGTAGTCGCATCGCCATAGCGACTGAGAATGTCAGGTAGTTCCGGATTACCAAACAGATTCTCCGCGTAAGCTGCATTCTTGTGGTAGTGAAGCCGCGGTGCCTGAACCGCATCCTGGACGCTCATACCATAATCCAGAAGATTGATCAGTACCTGCTTGACTACACCAGGAATGCGGTTGGAACCACCGGTTCCAATCACAATCTGAGAACCCTTGTCGTCAATTGCGACCGTTGGAGACATCAATGAACTTAGGCGCCTGGCCAGCGGCCACTGAGTGAGGCCATAGGGATTGACATCGTGCTCGCCCATCATGTTATTCATCATTACGGATGTGCCGGGAATCACGGTGCCGCAGCCTTCTCCGTTACTGACTGATACGGCCACTGCGTTGCGTTCTCGATCTATGATCGAAATGTGAGTGGTACCGTTTGGCGACAACCATTCCTGATTGGCTTGGTAAATTTGCAAAAGCCCGGAATCAAACCCAACGTCTGGACTCGGTGAAGCATTCTCTTCGAGCCGAGCACACTGGACAAATGACTCCATAACCGCACTCAAATGTTCCGAAGACCCGAATCGATACTGTGCGAGATTGAGCGAGGATAGTCGACTCATCGCAAGACCAATCGTAATTCCACCACTTGAAGGTGGCGGATTCAATAACAGGGTGTGATTTTTGTAGCGCACCTTAAGTGGTTTTCTTAGTTCAACGCGGTAGTCGGTCAGGTCATCGTAAGTTACCTGCCCGCCCTCAAGGCTTACTTCATGGATCGACTTTGCAATCTCACCGCGGTAGAACAATGCCTCACCTTCAATCGCCAGCGTTTCGAGCAAGTCATCGTAATTTGGAAAATGAGTAGTTTCACCTTTCCGAACCGTGTGCCCGGGCTTATGCTTGCTTTCAAATATTGACCGTGCGTCTCCAGAAAGATAAATTGGTGTCAGAATGTCCAGTACATACGCCTGCATCTCATTGATTTCGATGCCCTCTTTCAGAATTTGTAGTGCCGGTTCAATCAAAGCATTCATGGGCATTTTTGAATAGCGTGAGGCCACTTCGAAGATGCCTTTTACGTAGCCCGGCACCGCACAGGTACCGGAGCCAATGATGAACTCCTGTTGTGCATCCCCAAAATCGCAAATGAATTTTTCGGTTTTGACGTCTTCGATGGACTTTCGCTGGCGCGGCGTCTGTACAAAGAAATCAAACAGAACGGGTTGACCGGAACTCGGACTCGCCATCAAGAATCCACCACCGCCTAATGATGCAAGAGCCGGTTCAGTTACACAAACAGAAAACAGCGCAGCGATAGCCGCGTCAAATGCATTACCGCCCGCGGATAAAATTTGAGCAGCAGCGGCTGCCGTTTGAGGATGCCCAGCAGTTACAATTCCTTTACTCATCGACGGTGTCCCGGAGCAGGCATACAGTATTCGCCTCGCTCATTCATTAGATAATTGACACAACTGCTCATACGAACACTTTAAGCACGAAAGGAAGTCAGAAGAAATGTTTGAACACATAAGAATACCGGAAAGCGGTGAAAAAATAACGGTAAAAGACGGTAGCTTACGCGTACCGGATAATCCCATTATTGGTTTCGTAGAAGGGGACGGAATTGGTCCCGATATTACCCGTGCATCAATGCGGGTCTGGAACTCAGCAGTGGAACTTGCGTATGGCGGAAACAAGAAGATTCACTGGTGCGAACTGTACATGGGTGAGAAAGCCGGCAGCCTTTATGACGGAGATTATTTTCCGGACGAATCACTTCAGGCAATTGAGGAACTCACTGTCGCAATCAAAGGGCCCCTTTCGACGCCAGTTGGGGGTGGATTCAGATCTTTGAACGTTTCACTTCGCCAGGCACTGGATCTGTACGCGTGTATTCGGCCAGTCAAATACTACAGCGGTGTCCCGTCTCCGCTGAAGCGTCCGCAGGATGTGGATGTGGTTATATTTCGCGAGAACACGGAAGATGTTTATTCAGGCATTGAGTTCTCTTCAGGCTCTCCAGAAAACGAAAAGCTGGCAAAGTTTCTACGCGAGGAAATGCATGTGAATTTTGAGACCGGTGCGGGTTTAGGGATCAAGCCAGTTAGCGAATTTCGTACCAAGCGACTGGTTAGAAAAGCCATTCAGTATGCCATTGACAGCGGTCGTGAGAGCGTAACGCTGGTGCACAAGGGCAACATCATGAAGTTCACTGAAGGTGCGTTCCGTGCATGGGGTTATGAACTCGCCAAGGAAGAATTTGCTGACTCGACCATTTCCGAAGATGAGCTTTGGGATCAGTTCGATGGTGTGCGACCACCCGGCCGGGTCGTGGTCAAAGACCGTATCGCAGACATCATGTTCCAGTTGTTACAGCTTCGACCAGCCGAGTTTGATGTGATTGCCACAACCAACCTGAATGGTGATTACCTTTCAGATGCTGCTGCGGCTGAAGTCGGCGGCATTGGAATCGCACCGGGTGCTAATGTGGCTGACCACGTCGCTGTTTTTGAAGCAACTCACGGCACCGCACCCAAATACGCTAACCAGAACAAAGTCAATCCGTCCTCGCTATTGCTTTCAGGCGTCATGATGCTTGAATACCTAAACTGGCAGGAAGCTGCAGACCTGATCAACCGCGCCTATCCCGAAGTGATAGGCCGAGGCATCGTAACTTACGATTTTGCGCGGTTGACGGAGGGGGCAACTGAAGTCTCGACCAGCGGCTTTTCAGATGCGCTGATTGAACAAATGGAAAGTCTCTGACCCATTCGGGTTCGTTTCAAAACCTCAGTCCCAGCGGTGCTGCTGTCGGCAGCGGATCTTTGAGTTAAGCGCTCTCAGCGCGAAACTTTGGGCTCGCAGCCTGCCACAGGTACCAGCTGGCCACACTGCGAAACGGTTTCCAGCACTCGCCGCGCTCCAACAACTCATTCGGTGTTGGCAGCTCACCAGTTTCGTATGCGACAGAAAAACCGCGTCTCACCCCAAGGTCTGTCACAGGAAGAATGTCTGGACGCCCCAGATTGAAGATCAATAGCATCTCAACTGTCCACGGACCGATGCCACGAACGGTCGAAAACGCCTTGATGATTTCCTCGCTGGACATCCTCACAATGTCCACTGGCGCTGGTAAAAGATTCTCATTGGTTTTGTCTGCGAGATCTTTAACTGCACGAATTTTTGACCAGGAAAGTCCACAGGAACGCAACTGATCGTCGGCTGTTTTCAGGAGCGCATTGGGCGTCGGAAAGTCACTGTTGAATAACCCCAGCACACGATTCAGAATGCTGCCAGCTGCATGGCCCGATAACTGCTGGTAAACGATGGAGCGCAAAAGTGCCTGGAATGGATCCAGGTCTGCTCTGTAGTCTATACCGCATTCACCAACCTCGGCTGTCAGTTCAGCCATAACAGGGTCAGCGTCACCCAGATGCTGTACTGCCGCAACAGGGTCATAAGGCAGACAATTCAACATTGTCTTTAGTTCTTTGCCTTTTGCAGTTCCGGCACCAGATGAATTTCGATTCGGCGGTTCGAGCGCCTGCCTCTTTCAGTTTCATTGGATGCAACAGGTCGCCGTGAACCAAACCCGACGGCTCGAAGAAGATCCGCGGGTACACCCTGCTCAACCAAATAGCGAGTTGCGGCAGCCGACCTTGCCATCGATAATTCCCAGTTGGTGGGATAGTAGGTTCGCAATTCCCCTTTAATCGGCACATTATCCGTATGCCCTTCAACACTTACGACGCGGTCTTTGAAAGATTCTGAGTCAATTGAGTCGGCAAACTCCTTCAAATCTTTTTTGCCCGCTTCTGTGAGCACTGCTGAGCCTGATTCAAACAATATGTCTGTAGAGTACTCCAAAACGGTGTAGCCGGAGACGAGTTCAGATATTTCACTGGCCTTTTCAGCAATACTAATATCCATGGTTTTACGCAAGTCACCGATCAACTGTCCCAATTGATCATTTTCTTGAGTGATCGATTGCGCCAAGGTTTCCATGTTTTCAGTTCGCCGTTCCGCAGCTTGCAATTCTGTAGTCAACGAATCCACTTCATTGGCGAGGTTGATGAGTTCCTCTTGCATTTGTACGTTTTGGCTGATTGAATTTGAAAGCTGCAGATCCAATTCTGCAATTCGGGATTCAGCATCGGAAAGGGCTGAAGCACTGACCTCCGTCTGGCCAAGTCCCTCCTGCAAATCGCTAAGTCGTGCGAGCAGTTGATTGGTTCTATCAGCAAGAAGCGTTGCACTGCTATCCCGGTCTTGAGTCGAAGCTGTCTCCGTAGAATCCGCAATTTGTGTCACTGGCTCGTCTGGTGCTGAGACAGCTGACTGTTCACCTGGATCTTCGGAACCGACAACCAGAGCAATTGCCTGATTAAACTTTTCGACCAAGCCTTCAATAGTACGTTCGTAGTAAGCGCGTTCACTATCGTAGCCCGATCTAAGTTCGTCAATTTGCGCAGTTAAGCGTTCGATTTCTTTGTTCGTCTGCTGCTGTTCATCATTAGCATTTTCCTGTTCTTGATCCGATGCAACAATTTGGCTTGTCGTCGCTGAAGGTTCGGAATCTGTTTGCTGGCTTTCAGCTTTGGCATTGCCCAGTTGCTGTTCGAGACTGGCGATTCGAGTTTGGGCAGCTGTAAGTTCTGCATCCAATCGTTGCCTTTCAGCCCTGGCAGTCTCCAACATCAGCTCTAGATCAACAACTTGATCTGTAGCTGCGGAGAGTTTCGATTCCGACTGCTGCTGTTCGCTTCGAACCAATTCCAGTTCTGGTTCCAAACCGGCAATTCTAGATTCGACAGCCGCGAGATTGGTGTCCAATTGCTGCTGTTCACTATTTGCGGTTTCCAGTTCCTGCTGCAGACTGGCGACTTGAGTGGCAGCGGTGGAGGATTCGGTATCGGATTGTTGACCATCGGTTCTGACGGTCTCCAATTCTTGTTCTAAACCGATGATTCGAGATTGGGTTGCCGAAAGTTCAATATCCAGACGTAGCTTTTCATTGTTGATTGTCTCCAACTCACTCTCCAGACTGGCAACTCGGGTAGTAGCTGCTGAAAGTCTGACATCTGTTTGCTGCTTTTCGCTTCTGGCAGATTCCAGTTCTTGTTCCAATGTGGCAATTCGATACAGGGCGGCTGAGAGTTCTATATCCAACTGTAGCATTTCGCTTCTGGCAGATTCCAGTTCCTGCTGCAGACTGGC
This sequence comes from Arenicellales bacterium, assembly GCA_965220665.1. Lineage (GTDB taxonomy): Bacteria > Pseudomonadota > Gammaproteobacteria > Arenicellales > JAJDZL01 > JAJDZL01. The sequence continues at coordinate 1,309,305 of CBDCQQ010000005.1, read as the reverse complement.
GACTCGATTGGCGGTAGTCGGAGTTTCAGAACCTTCCGTCACAACCGATGCTTGGGTTTCCTCAGTCATTGAAGACGAGTCGACCGGCTTTTCGCTAGACAGAGAATCTGTTTCTGACAACTTGACAGCAATTCGTTCTTTTGCTTCTTTGAGAGATGAAGCCAGGTGTCGATTCAACGCACGCTGCCGCCTGTATTGCCTGGTTGCATGTTTCAGTCTATTGGCCAGGTAAGTCTCTCTGCCATATGGAAAGCGGGAAATTCCTTCTTCAGCTGATTCAGAAGACTGGGACTCCTCGATCATGACAGAACTTTCAACCTTCGCTGTATCGAGTTCTCCCTTCAATTGCTCAATTTGCGCAGTATTTTCTTCAGAATCTACCGAATTGACAGCGTTTCGTTCCCCGGCTTCAGTGAGGAATAATGTTAATTGTCTATTCTCAGCGCGTTGTCGTCGCAGTTGCTTGGTAGCCTGTTCCAGCCTGACAGCCAAGTATGTCTCGCGGCCACCCGGAAACCGGAAAATGCTTTCTTCAGCTGATGTTGTTACAGCAGACTCTTCAGCCGTCTCACCACTTTCACTCAACATTCGAAGTGCAATGGTTTCCTGCAGTAAACCCTCGTGATCAGCTTGAAGCTCATTCAATTGAGCCCGTAGTTCAGTCATATTCTGCTCCAATTCAACGGCTGCCTGGTTTGCTCTCTCTAAATCTTGATCAGAACGGTTAACGACGAAAATTAAACTTATCCAGCCAACAACTGCTGCGAGTATCAAGATGGTTAGGACGAGCGGGTGTCTAAATAAAGATAACACTATCAAACCTCAGTCAAGAAGTTCGCCTGAAACAGGGAATGGGTAAGATATGGATGCAGAGGTAAGACCATACGCTGCTGATAGTTCTGCACTCTGCAGTGTGGAGAAGTGATTTTGCGAGCCAAAAGGGGAATTAAACAATCACGGTATCCAATGAAGTGCAAGTCAATTTTAGCAAATTATAGCAAGTTCGCTGGTTTTCGCAGATTCATGCCAAGTCAATTTATTTTCTTTACTTCAGTCAGACTTCTGAGTTCAATCTATTCAGAGTAATACATTCAGCCATTAAGAAGTCATATGTTACGACTGACATCACTTGACTGCTAACGCCGAACAGTCCAGCCAAGAATTCGAATCCGCAAAATTAATATAGAACATAATTCCAAATTCACTGGTCTAAACAACGATGCCCTGACCTGACTTATCCGCGTGAAGCATAGATGAAAAAGATCCTGATACTAGCAATTATCGCCGCTTTGCTGGTCGTTTATTTTGTATTCGACCTCGGACGATATCTTGATGTGAACCTTTTCCTGGACAACCGCGATCGAATAATTGAGTTTCGAGATGCCTCACCCTTGAAGAGTGCACTCATTTACTTCGCAGTTTACATCCTGATCACCGGCTTATCAGTACCAGGGGCAGCTATTGCCACACTCGTCGGGGGAGCGATTTTCGGATTGCTGTGGGGCACTGTACTGGTGTCTTTCGCCTCAGTCATTGGCGCATCCTGTGCATTCCTAGTCTCGCGGCACATTCTGCGCGATGCGATTCAAAATCGCTACGGCGACCGGCTTCGAACGATCAACGAAGGCGTTCGCAAAGATGGCGCGGTTTATCTGTTCACGCTTCGAATGGTGCCTATTTTTCCGTTTTTTATCATCAACCTGGTGATGGGACTGACTCCGATGCGTCTTCGCACCTACTTCATCGTCAGTCAGATCGGTATGCTCCCTGCTACCATTGTTTACGTTAATGCAGGAACGCAATTGGCCAAGATTGATTCGGTTGGTGCAATTCTGTCACCGGCGCTCTTGGCATCCTTCGTTTTGTTGGGAATCTTCCCGCTCATTTCGAAGAAATTTATCGACATCATGAAGAGTCGCAAAATTCTTAGCAAATTCAGCAAACCCAAAAAGTTCGATTTCAACACGGTCGTAATTGGTGCAGGGTCCGCGGGTCTGGTGGCAGCTTATATTTCCGCTGCAATAAAAGCCAAAGTAGCATTGATCGAAAAGGGCAAAATGGGCGGTGACTGCCTTAACACCGGCTGTGTTCCTTCCAAGGCAATCATTCGCACCGCGAAGTTCATGTCGCACATCAAACGCAGCGAAGAGTTTGGGGTGCATACTGCAAGTGCAAAGTTTGATTTCAAGGACATCATGAAGCGCGTGCACGGCATCATCGGTGTCATTGAGCATCACGACTCAGTCGAACGGTACACCTCACTCGGTGTCGACTGTTTTACCGGTCATGCAACAATCGAATCACCCTACTGTGTAAACGTTGATGGCCAACGGCTGACGACTCGCAGCATCATCATTGCAACCGGTGCAGAACCGGCAGTTCCGCCACTACCCGGCATAGAGAATACCGAGTTCTACACGTCTGATACGATCTGGGAAATTGAACAACTGCCTGAGCGCTTACTGGTCTTGGGTGGTGGCCCAATCGGCTGTGAACTGTCCCAAGCTTTTGCCCGGCTCGGTTCAAGTGTAACTCAGGTTCAAAAACCACCGAGACTCATGCCGAAAGAAGATCCTGAATACTCCCAAATTGTGCTGGATCGTTTTGTTGAAGAGGGCATTGATGTGCGCCTGGAACATCAGGCAAATGAATTTGAGATTGATAACGGTCAAAAGATTCTAATCTGTGACCACAATGGTGAAACAGTTCGAATCGAGTTTGATGTGCTATTGATTGCGGTGGGCCGCAAGGCGAGACTTGAGGGATACGGTATTGAAGCACTCGGAATCGATATTTCCAACCACGGCACAATTGAGATCAATGAGTTTCTGGAAACGAATTACCCGAATATTTATGCGATCGGTGACGTTGCAGGACCTTTCCAGTTTACACACTTTGGGGCACACCAGGCAACCTCGGCCGCAACCAACGCGCTGCTACGACCTTTCTTCCGTCGCCGAGTAAACTATTCTGTCATTCCGTGGGCAACCTTCACGGACCCTGAGGTCGCGAGAGTCGGTTTGAATGAACAGGAAGCCAAGGAGCAAGGAATTGCTTTTGAAGTGACCCGCTACGACTTTAAGGACTTGTCAAGAGCTATTACAGACAGTGAGGCACACGGTGAAATCAAGGTGCTGACTCCACCCGGAAAAGACAAGATTTTAGGTGTAACAGTGGTTGGAGAGCATGCCGGTGATCTGATTACGGAATTCATTCTCGCGATGCAGAATGGACTGGGGCTTAACAAAATTCTCGGAACCATTCACATTTATCCGACGCTCGCGGAGTCTGCCCGGTTTGTTGCAGGAAACTGGCGTCGTAAACAGATCTCAGAGCGATCTACGAATTTCCTGACCCGCTTTAACCGATGGCGTCGGCGCTGAAGTGATCACCTAGCTCAGTTCTGCTCTTCCGTTTCTCTGTAGACTGTATAAAGTTGGTAGTAGTGCCCCTCACGCGCCAGCAGTTCCTGGTGTGTGCCGTCTTCCACAATTCGACCCTCACTTAGCACCACAATCCGCTCTACATGCTCTATCGACGCCAACCGATGGGCAACGATAATCACCGTTCGGCCTTCACCCAAAGCGTCTAGCGCCTTGCGCACTTCAAATTCGGATTTGGTGTCCAGCGAAGAAGTTGCCTCATCGAAGATCAGTATGGGCGCATCCTTGATGAAGGCACGAGCAATTGCAATCCTTTGTTTTTGTCCACCAGACAGGCGAACACCGCGTTCTCCAACTTGTGTGTCAAATCCATTTGGCAGGTTTTCGATGAAGTCTAGCGCGTAAGCGGATTTGGCTGCCTCGCGAATTTTTTCCTCCGTTGCATTTTTGATGTTTCCATAGGCAATATTGACGGCTACCGTGTCATCAAACAGGAAGATATCCTGACTGACCAGCGCTATCTGACTGCGGATATCTGCCAGCGTATATTCGCGAATATCAACGCCATCAATCAGCAGGTTGCCATCCTGAATCTCATAAAGGCGTGGAATCAGTGAAGTCAGAGTGCTCTTGCCGCTACCGGATGAACCAACCAGTGCGATGGTCTGACGAGGCTTGATGTCCAGACTGACGTCATTTAGCGAACTCGCATCCGATTTTGGGTACTTGTACGTAATGTTTCTGAACTGGATTTCACCATCAACCTTCTTGTTGATCATCGAACGTTTGCCTTCGTCGATTTCTATCTCCTGATCGATAAGGAAGAAAACCCGCTCTGATGCCGTTAGCCCGGCCTGAAGCATTTCATTGACTCGGAGCAGTTTTTTCAAAGAACTTGAAATCAGTGCCAAGGCAGCCATAAATGAAACAAACCCTCCGACGGTCAATGGGTCGGTCAGATCACGGGTTAAACTGAAGTAAACCGTACAAGCAATCACTACCGTTGAAATAAACTCAGCAGCAGGTACCGTAAGGTGGCTGGCGACCGCCTGCTTCAGCTTCAGCTGCCGAACTCGGTTGGCGTAATTGTAGAGACGCTGGCGTTCATAATTCTGAGTCTGATAGAGTTTGACCAGCCGGTGATAAGCAGTCACTTCCTGCAGATGCGCCAGTAGACGCTCACCCATTTGCATAAAGTCGCGGTAAAGTTTACGCAGACGTCTGGCAATAAATGCGACTAGCGTCGCAATCAACGGGGTTGCAATCAGCAGGATCAGACTCAAGGCCCAGTCCAAAATAAATATCCAAACAAGCAAGCCAAGAATGGTAAGGGATTCACGAATGATCGTGATGACCACCGTTGAAGCGGTGTCTGTTAGCTGATTGACATCCGATGAGATTCTGATATTGATTTGGGCGGCCGAAATATCATCGTAAAACTGGGTGGGAAACGCAATCATGCGATCAATCATTTGAGTCTGAAGGTCGTAAACAACGTAACCGAGTACCCAACTCATACACACGCCGTGCAGGTAGCTGGCAATGCCTCGAATGGCGAACAGAGTGATCAGTATGATCGGGGTCCAAAGAATGTAGTCCGGATCACGCTGTACGAAGCTGCCGTCGAGCAGAGGTTTCATCAACACTGCAACTGCAGGTGTTGTCAGAGCGAACAGCGCAACTAGAGAAAGACCCAGAAAGAAATACCACTTGTAGACCATGACATATCTCAGCAGACGTCCGTACAGCCTGATGTCTTTGAACAAGGTAAATCTAGAGCGTTTGTTAGTCACGTGATAAGTGGAAAATAATTTGAACGGCTGTCTTTTTCAAGTTGGTACACAGACATCGTGTTGGGTTCATACCCAAACAAAAAATTAAGTGGAAATGAGCGATCTCCAAGTGGTTGATTATTTTGTATGATCACGTTCAAGTGTGAATGGCTGCGGACCAAGCGGATTGACTCGTCAAGTGATTTGCATACACAACAAAAACGCCACAAAAGTCAATTTTTATTCTGCATCGAGTTGACATTCAGTGCAGCGTATGCCTGTTTCAACCGATGTGAAGCAGATATTGCTAAACTGGCGTAACTGGGACGTGCTATAAGCATGGGCGGCTTTCGGAAACTAGTGTAGCATTGATTATCTTCCTCGCCAATGCAAACTCCATTCTCCTTCGATAACAGCCATCTTTTCGGATGCCTTTAAATGGTGTCAGGAAAATATCTTGGGTTTCATTGCGGAATGTGTTCAATCTCCTGTTGAGAATATTCACCAGTTCCGGAATTTCTTCAAACTCCCCGCTGATTCTGGTAAAAAACCTTGAAGAATTTTTGACGGGATATTGGTTAATTTCTTCGACTTCGCAAAATCGAATTGAACGCTCGCGAACATTATCAAATGAGATAAATCCCAACTCACCGTTCGGGTCGTTAAATCGAATTTTTTTATGTTGTGAAGGACTCGGTATCTTACTTTCCAAGTCATCAAGGAATCCAACAAAATCTTGATCGTAGTAGATATTGATTTGAGGACTGGGGCGGTCACCGAATAGCGCCAGGCAGACAGGATTGTCTGTGTCATTGAACATCCCCGTATCATGCAGGAGAATATAGACTGACAGCCTGTCGCGAAACAGTCCGCTTTGAAGAAAGCTTGCTGGAATCAGTGCCGCAACGTATCCGCAATTGAGCAGGCATAGTTCAAGACAATGTTTGTATAGGTCATCATGAATGGTGTTCGGGTAGTCTAACCCTCTTCTGGTCGCTGAATTTCTGGCCAACCAAGGAGGGTTTGTAATACAGATTTCAAATCCTTGTGGGAAAGACCTGATCGTATCTCTCTGCTCTACAATACTGTCAGCCGGTTCGATATCGTAAGCGCTGAACTGATTGCAGAGCCCTATATTTTGCAAAGACTTTATGATGTTGTTGGACCCTGCAAAAGGTTCCAACACAATTTTAGATGACAAAGAAATTTGTTCAGACCACTCCAGGAACGGAGTCAGCGTGAACGGATTGCCATGTGTGTAATATTGACCTTTCGACCGTTTCTCGGCCATTTATAACCTGCTGTATATCCTTGATACCAGTGAATATTATTACACTGGTATGCACAAGATTAAATGGAAAAAGTTAATCTCTTTTGTCTGGACCGAAAAAATTGCATAAACATATGCTGTCTTCTCAACCTTCAATCTGTCAACAGTTTAAGCAACAACTTTATATAATTTCCGCTCTTTCAAACATAGGCGCATCTATAGAGGGCCAGACTTGGTCAGAGGAGCAATGAAGACGATTTCAGCAAAAGCCAGCGATGTGAAACGCGAATGGTATCTGATTGACGCGTCGGACAAGGTATTGGGGCGGATGGCAACTGAAATTGCAATTCGTCTGCGTGGCAAACACAAACCGATCTACACACCGCATGTTGACACAGGGGACTATGTGGTGGTTGTCAATGCCGAGAAAGTGATCCTGACCGGAAACAAGGATAATGCCAAAGTCTATCACCGACACTCCGGTCGACCTAGTGGCTTGACCACTGTCCCAGTCAGCACGATGCGAAAAAGACACCCGACCCGCATCATTGAAAATGCCGTCAAAGGCATGATGCCCAAAGGTCCTCTTGGCCGAGCAATGATGTCCAAACTGAAAGTCTACGCCGGCCCAGATCAGCCACATCAGGCACAATCTCCGAAGCCGCTTAATTTCTAGAGTTAGTAATCATGGCAACATCCAGCGAAACGTACTACGGAACCGGTCGAAGAAAGTCTTCAACAGCTCGAGTCTACCTGACAAAAGGAAGCGGCAGTATTGTCGCGAACAACCGCCCGATTGAAGAATATTTCGGACGGGAAACCTCCCGCATGATTATCCGTCAGCCACTTGAGCATCTTGGCATGATGAATACGGTCGATGTGAAGGTGAACGTATCTGGCGGCGGCCAAAGCGGTCAGGCAGGCGCAATTCAACTTGGCATCGCCCGAGCACTGGTGAACTACGATGAAGCTAATCGGCCTGCGCTACGTAAAGGTGGATTTTTGACCCGCGACGCCCGTGAAGTCGAAAGAAAGAAAGTCGGTCTGCACAAAGCAAGAAAAAGACCGCAATACTCCAAACGATAGTTGCTAAAACAATAGCGCTGCTGTTTTATCGTTAGGGGCTCCAGTTACTGGGGAATCGTCTAACGGCAGGACAACGGACTCTGACTCCGTCAATCCAGGTTCGAATCCTGGTTCCCCAGCCATTCCTTGGCCATTGGAACTAACTGCTGAATCCAGATTCAGTCGCGTATTCCGTAGCCTCGTTCCAGCAGAACCAGGCAGAGGGTAAACAGAATTGCAGCGGCGACAATGATCACCGTAAACGAGACTCCTATCCCGACATCACTGGACCCTAGGAAACCGTAGCGGGCGATATTGATTACGTAAAGAATCGGGTTTGCCAGAGATGCGAGTCGCCAGAATTCCGGCAGCAACTGCACCGAGTAAAACACGCCTCCAAGGTAAATCAGCGGGGTCAGGACAAAGTTGGGAATGATGGAAACATCGTCGAATTTCTTTGCGAACATTCCATTCAACATCCCGCCCAAAGCAAACACCACTGATGTCAGAAGTACGACCAGGGCAGTTGTAAACGGGTGGACTATATCGACCGTGGCAAACAGCGTTGCCACAAGCAGAACCACAATTCCCACCAGCACTCCTCGACAAATGCCCCCGGTTAGGTAGCCAATCAATATCACCGAGCTGGGAACTGGTGAAACCATAATTTCTTCGATAAACCGCTGAAATTTCGCCGAGAAGAATGAAGAAGCTACATTCGTGTAACTTCCGGTAATGACAGACATGAGAACCAAACCGGGAACAATGAAATCAATGTAGGTGTGACCTTGCATCGGCCCTATTCGAGGTCCGATCAAATTTCCGAATATCAAAAAATACAGACAGGTTGTGATAACCGGCGGAATCAGCGTCTGCGTCCAAATTCTCATGAAACGCGTGATCTCCTTGCGACACAAGGTGTAAAGTGCAACGGAACTGTGTAGTGACCTGTTCATTCCGATTGATTCACCTGCATTTCAATAGCCTCTCTTCTCAATAGTTCCATAAAAAGCGTCTCCAAACGGTTGGACTTGGTTTGAATGCTGATGGCGTGGATGTCGTATTTCGATAGTGTCTCAAACACTGCATTGATGCTACTGTTTCTGGCGATATCCACTTCGACTGTCGTTGGGTCGACTAATCGAACGGAGTCGTTCAACTCGTGCGGCAGCACCTGTGAATCAATCGGCTGTACCAGATCAAGAACGTAAGTTTCCTGGTTGAGCTGTTTGAACAAGGACTTCATGTCAATATCCAGAATCAATTCACCAAGTTCAATAATCCCCACGTTTCGGCATAATTTTTCTGCTTCCTGAAGGTAGTGCGTCGTCAGAATGATTGTGACACCCTTCTGGTTCAGATCCTGCAGGAATTCCCACATCGACAGCCGTGTTTCAAAGTCAATGCCGGCAGTCGGTTCATCCAGTATCAGCAATCGGGGTTCATGCATCAGTGCGCGGGCAATCATCAGTTTTCTTTTCATACCACCTGACAGCCTGCGCGCCGTGTTATTGCGGTAATCCCACAAATTTAAAGTTGTCAGGTATTTTTCTGCCTGAAGAAGCGCCTTGGAGCGCGGGACTCCGTAGTAACCGGCGTGATTGATCACGATATTCCATGGTGTTTCAAATTGGTTGAAATTAATTTCCTGTGGCACTAGGCCAATATTTGACTTGGCGCGACCAAAGTCCTGATCGATATCTACACCAAATATGTGGACCTTGCCAGATGACTTGGTTACCAGCGAACAGGCAATGCCAATAGTTGTAGATTTACCAGCTCCGTTTCTTCCGAGCAGTGCGTAGAAATCCCCCTCTTCAACTGAAAAGGAAACTCCCTTCAGTGCAATTCTGCCGTTTGAGTAGGTTTTCTTAAGGTTGGATACGGAAAGCGCCTGATTTGAGGTGCCTGATTGAATCACTTAAGGTCGGAAACTGAAGAAAATTGAAATAGTAAATTTTGTCAAATCTGTATCAATTCAGTATCGGAAGAGCATAGGTCTAAGGGTACTGAATATTCACATGTTTCAATTGCATGAAAAGCAGAAAGGTCATAAAACCCTAACGGCCTGCATTCGAAGCAACAGGGGATTGCATAGATTTGAAGAATATGATATTCAATTAACCATTTTGCAAGAAATTCTTTTCAATCTCTGTATAGGTTGAATCAATCTAAAAATAGTTAACACCATTACCGGCAGAAACAAATTCCGAGCATTGTGATTTGCAATCTAAGCACACCGTGTTGGTAGGTAACCCCTAGCGACCGTACCAAGGGACCAACGTCTAAAAATTGGAACTGGTCATTATTTTTATGTCCAGTCGGCAGCAGAGTTGAAATTTCGCTCTATAGAATCTACATTATTTTTGACACCTCGTGGAATTCAGTCCAGACGGAAAATTACCAATATAATTTGAGGTCCACAGGCGAATGACTATCGAAGTCGTCTGAATTTGAATTGAGTGTTCTTATTCCATGGAAAACAGCACACCTGTAGAAATATCACCGAGCGCAGCAAAACGCGTATCTCAGTTGATGTCCGATAATGACATCGGACTTCGAGTCTATATTGAGGGTGGCGGCTGTTCCGGATTCCAATACGGGTTTCAATTGGAAACGGAAAAGCAGGATGATGATTTCGTCATTGAAGAAAATGGAATTACCCTGCTGGTCGATTCACTCAGTATCCAATACCTTATGGGAGCCAAAGTCGATTATCTGGACGATCTGATGGGAGCTCGATTTCTCGTGCAAAACCCGAATGCATCCACTACCTGTGGTTGCGGATCGTCTTTCGCCATTTAATCTTTGTCCACTGCCCCAACCGAGCGGGGCAAAATTCCTGAATTAGTTTCAAATGGACGTCCTCAGTACGCCCGTTTTGTTTTATTCCGTTACGACTGGATTTTGTTTTCTGGTGGGTGTGCTGATCGGTACGTGCGGAATCGGCGGCATTCTGATTATTCCATTTCTCGTTTACGTAGCCAATATTGACATTCACATCGTCATTCCGGCCTGTATGGCTGGATTTATCGTGAATGCGATTTTCGCGAATTATGCCTACGCAAAGCGTGGTTCAATTCGATGGGATAAAGCACTGTTTATTTCGATCGGTGCGGCACCCGGTGCTTACCTGGGGTCCGTTACAGTCCTTGCAGCGTCGTCACTGGTGCTTGAAATAATCATAGCAACTCTGGTGATTGGGTCGGGTTTGCGCGCATTCCTTTCCTCATCAAGTGAGAATCGCGGCCTCGGCATACACCGCGTTCCGAATGTTGCATTGATACTGGTCGGTTTGGCTATCGGGTATGGCTCTTCATTGAGCGGTACGGGTGGACCATTACTCCTGATTCCGACTCTTCTATTGCTTGATTTTCCCATCATGGTCGCGGTCGGATTGAGCATGGCGATTCAGATTCCTATTGCGCCTTTCGCAACGCTAGGTCACGTCATTCATGGCACCATTGATTGGGCACTAGCCGTCCCCGTAGCAGTCGGGCTGTCTTCAGGCGTGCTGATTGGAGCACGTATTGCACACAAGATTTCTGCCATTACCATGCAACGTACCGTTGCAGTGGCTCTGCTAGGCTGTGGTGCAATGATTGTTGCCCAGTTTTTTGCCTGAACCATTCCTGATCAACCAATCCAGTTCTTGCCAGCTTCACAATTGCCCGAATTTGAATATCATAGAGTTATTACCATAAATTACTTTTCAGGTGGTCATTGATGAGTTCCAAACATAAGCATGCTCATCCCCCTTCAGAGGTTGAACTCAAGGTTAAGGCCCTAGAATCACTGCTGATAGAAAAGGGGCTGGTTGATCCACTCGCGCTGGATGAGTTGATCGATATCTACGAGCATCGGGTAGGTCCACAAAATGGTGCTCAAGTGGTTGCCCGGGCGTGGTGCGATCCAGACTATCTTCATCGACTGCTGGACAATGCGACAGAGGCGATTCGTGAATTCGGCTTTGAAGGGCGTCAGGGCGAAGACATGGTTATCCTCGAAAATACACCAACCGTTCACAATATGGTTGTGTGCACGCTCTGCTCTTGTTATCCTTGGCCTGTACTTGGGTTGCCACCTGTCTGGTACAAGTCAGCACCTTACCGTGCGAGAGCTGTATCTGAACCAAGGAGTGTACTCGCGGAGTTTGGTGTGGAACTTGGCGAGGATGTAGAAATTCGTGTTTGGGACAGTACCGCGGAAGTACGGTACCTTGTGATACCGATGCGTCCAGAAGGCACTGAAAACCTGTCGGAAAATGAACTCGCTGAGTTGGTAACACGCGACTCCATGATTGGGACAGGACTCGCACTGTCTCCAGAAATGATTCAATGAAAGGTGCACATGATTTAGGCGGTAAGACCGGTCTAGGTCCCATCGCACCAGAGAAAGACGAGCCGGTTTTCCATCACGAATGGGAAAAACGCGCGTTCGCCATTACAGTAGCCTGTGGATTTTTAGGCAAGTGGAATCTGGATATGGCGCGATATGCCCGGGAACAAATGCCAGATCCGGAATACCTTGCTTCCACATACTACGAAAAATGGGCTCACGGATTGAGTCAGCTGCTGGTGGAGAAGGGACTTCTGACTGAAGAGGAAATCCGCGAACGGATGCGCGAAATATCCAAAAGTGATTCCTGATGAGTGCGCTGAGTGCAAAAGAAGTCTGGCCAACTCTGAAAAGAGGCGGTAGCGCGAAATTGGCTGATGATGGAGAGGCGAATTTTTCTGCCGGCGATTCAGTTACGGCAAAAGTGTTCAATCATGCTGGCCATATTCGCCTGCCGGAATATGTTCAAGGGCACCGCGGCCGAATAGTTTCGGATCACGGCATGTTCATTTTCCCGGATCTGCATGCCGCTGGGATTAAACAGGCACAGCGTCTTTATAGCGTGCGATTTGAAGCTGCAGATATTTGGGCTGATGAAACTCGTCGCGGCGCAGTCTATGTCGATCTCTTTGAATCTTACCTTGTCAAAGAGTAGTGTCCACCAGCACTTCAATTTCGAAGTTTTATCGCAACGGTAAAGAGCCGGTGTTTGCAGCGCCTTGGGAGGCGCATGCATTCGCCTTGACTGTGAAGTTACATGAACAGGGGATGTTCAGTTGGGTCGAGTGGAGCAATTCCCTTGGAGAAGCAATTGCTGCAAATACTGAAGCACCATACTATGAAAGTTGGTTTATAGCTCTGGAATCCCTAGTGTTAAAGAAAGGAATTATTGAAGCTCAGGAACTATTGCAAGGGATAGCATCGCTCAAATCCAATCACTGACACTTGTTCGAACACTAGCTGTTTGATACAAGTCATTCAGCTAGCTGCTCACTGCTCAACATCTTTACCCCCATCTCCGGATCGGGTGTAGTTCCTTGACAATCTGCTTCCCATGCATTTCCAATTAAGTCATCAGCGAAGCCATTGCAGCAGTCATGTACGCAGCTAAATTGCCTGCAACCAGAGATTTCATCGCCAACCCCATGATCTCAGTACGTCTTTCTGGAACAAGAGAAAGTAAACCGGCGAGCATCACACCTAGACCGCCAAAATTTGCGAATCCGCACATTGCATAAGTCAGAATCAGACGACTTTCCTGACTTAGTGTTTCTGGAGGCATCGATGCCATTTCTATGTAGGTAATAAGCTCATTTAACACAACCTTTGCTCCGAGCAATTGTCCTGCTGTAAAGCACTCACTCCAGGGAATTCCAAGTAGCCATGCGACCGGCGCCAAAATCCAGCCGAGAATCATCTGCATTGTGAGTGGTTGCCCACCAATGTCGAAAAAAGACCCTAGAATGATGTTTACCAACTCTACAAGAGCAACCAGAACAAGCACCATACCGATGATGTAAGCAAAAAGCCGCAAGCCAGCAATCGTACCCTGAGTTAACGCATCCATTGTGCCTTCGTATAGTCGAGGAACTCTGAACACTTCGGCTGATTCGAGCTGCGTATCTTCCGGAATAATCAATCGGGCCAACATCACTGCAGCTGGAGCGCTAATCAGGGAAGCTGTCAGAAGATGGCCTGCAACATCGGGAATGATTGATTGCAGAATGGTGGTATACAAAACGTAAACGGTCCCGGCTATGGTAGACATACCGGCAACCATCAATACAAACAAGTCACCACGAGTCAGTCGTTCCAGATACGGTCTTATTAGCAGCGGAGCTTCCACACTCCCCAAAAAAACATTGGCTGCAGTTGCGAAACTCGCAGCCCCTCCTAAACGAAGCGCTTTTCCAAGAAGCCATCCAAACCCTCTGACAACCCAAGGAAGTACCCGCCAGTAGTACAAGACAGCCGCAACTGCGCTTGATACGATTACCAACGGAAGAGCTCGAAATGCGAAAACAAATGCTGCACCTGGAAAACTTTCCTCAAAGGGCAAGGGAGCGCCACCCAGGTAGCCGAAAACCAATGATGTTCCAGAATCGACTGCTTGTTGCAGTGCTCCGATACCTTGGTTTATAGGGACAAATATTGTCTGAGATACGGGGAATTTAAGCAGGACAACAGCGAATATGATTTGAACACTAAGCCCCGAAATAACGATTCGCCAAGGGAAAACGCGTCTATTTTCACTTAACGCCCATCCAGTTGCTATGATTGCAACGATACCCAGAACTACCTGAAATTCGGTCAAAATCAATTCCGCCTTATAGTTTGCAACTATCTCCCATTTCTCAATTACGAAGGTAAATCACTGAACGGTCTAGCGTTTTCCGATGAGTGAAAGTCAAATTATCTATTTAACCATGTGGATTTTTTCACCATCCCAATGCAGTCGGAAATGACGACTTGTAGCTAGGCAATCAGTTGCGCAAATTTCAATTCACTCACCATCTAAGCGGTGATTGCCACGTACAAATGATGGTTAAGTTTGGCAATAAATTTCAAACTATTCGTCTTGGTCTGCAAAGTGATCCAGTTTTCGGGACTTTCTAAACCGCCGCACCGCGCCAGCGACATTAATGACAAGAACGAGCAGTGCGAAACCATAGGCACTCCAGACAAACTCCCCATAACCACTCATGGAAATAAATTCTGAAAAACTCATCCAGACTCCTCAAGCTGTTTAAGCCATTTCGACTGATACTCTGTTTCCAGAATCATCGCTCTCATTCGAAGCGCCAGGATCGTCAAAAACAGCAACATGAACCCGACCGTCATAACCAACAATGGTATCAGCATACTGATATGTATCGAGGGGATGCCGAATTTCGAAACTGATGCAGTCTGATGAAGGGTATGCCACCACAAAACCGAGTAATGAATTATTGGAATATTGACCACACCTGCCAGCAACAAAATTGCACCGGCCTTTTGCCCTTTAGTACGGTCTGGGATTGCGGACTCAAGCGCAATGAAACCGAGGTAAAGGAATAGTAGAATCAACTCTGAAGTCAGCCTTGCATCCCAGGCCCACCATGCACCCCACATGGGTTTGCCCCAGATTGATCCGGTTACCAGTGTGATGAGCGTAAACGATGCTCCAATCGTTGCTGCAGCAGTACACGCCACATGTGCCAGCTTAATCCGCCAGATCAGACCAATCGCGCCGCTGACTGCCATCATGGTGTAAATCATCATAGACATCCATGCGGATGGAACATGCACAAACATAATCCGATAGGCATCTTTCTGCTGGTAGTCGATCGGCGCAACGACCAGTCCCAGATAAAGCCCTAATGCGATTGTTAGCCCAGACAGCCAACCCAACCAGGGTGTCAGTCTTGTTGCCAGCGCATAGAAATGCCTGGCAGTGCTCAGCTTATGAAACCAAAGCCACATCTCAATTGCTCAACATAATTCGAAGCGCACCTGCAGTACCAAACGGCGATAGCGTCAAGGTAAACACAAAGAATGCACCAAGCAACATCAGATGCCCGCCAATTGGCAATTGATCAGCGGCAGCCGATACAGCTGAAACGGAAAAAATCAGGATGGGAATACAAAGTGGCAATGTCAGCAGCGAGAGCAGCATTCCTGCTTTTTTCTGGCTGATGACCAATGCTGCACCAAATATACCAATCAGACTGAAAGTGGGTGTACTGATCGCAATTGTCACTACTAATATCGCCGTGCTGTGGAAATCAAGATTCATTAGTATACCCAGAATCGGACTAATCAGCAGTAGTGGTAAGCCAGCAGAGATCCAGTGGGCAAAGGCTTTTGCCAGTACCATTAGTGGTAGTGGTACAGGTGCCGTCAGAATTTGCTCTAGTGTCCCATCTTCGTAGTCACTTCGAAACAATCCTTCCAGCGAAAGCATGGAGGCAAGAAGTGCAGAAACCCAGATCACACCGGGTCCAATTGACTTTAGTACTGCAATATCCTTGCCGGCGACAAACGAAAAAAGCGTGGTGCAGACAACGAAAAATATGACTGGTGTTGTGTAATCACCCGGTGTTCTGGCAACCAGTGTCAGGTCGCGTTTTAAGAGCGCTCCAAATGCACCAGTCATGAAACTTCCCCCAACCGAATTTGGTTGACTTTACTGTCTCTCCAGTCGATCGTCTGATGGGAAGTCGCAAGACACAGTCGTCCCTGTTCCAGATGCTGAATGATTAGATTTTTCACAGCATCAAGTGCCCGTTCATCCAGTGAAGTAAATGGCTCGTCGAGCAGCCACAACCTTGCATCTGAAATTACAAGCCTACATAAAGCGACGCGTCTTTTCTGCCCAGCTGACAAAAACCGGCAAGGCACCTTCAGATATCGGGAAATACCCAATCGCTCCAGAACTTCAGGGATTGAATTTGCGGAAGGATTTCCTTTTATCACCTGATGAAAATTCAGGTTTTCCTGAACTGTCAAATCGAGATTCACACCGTTGTCGTGACCGACAAAAACCAGTGAACGAAAGTACTCGGATCGAATGTTGGCAATTGATTCACCATTCCACAGGATTTCACCGGTTTCGGGTGTGGCAAGTCCGCAAATAAGACGCAGTAGACTGGTTTTGCCAGCACCATTTCGCCCCTTGATCAATAACAATTCACCCCCGTTTACAGCAAACGAAAGATTCTTGAACAGCAAGCGTTCACCTCTCGTACCGGCGAGGTTATTGATTTGGAGCACGCTGTGAAATAGAGAGTATCGGATGAATTGACCGCACATATTTTATTGCACCCGCAATGATCGCAATGACCGGCAAAGGAATTGACAATTTGACGTCGTTGGTTTCGCACCGGAGTTGGTACGCACAATTTGATTTTGCAACTCTCTAAGTCAGTTTAAAATTTCGCTCATAAACACTAGAACGCTTTCGATTGTCAGGTCAATAGGTATGCAAAGTTTGAATTCACCACTACCATTTCCCGATCGCTCGCCAGACGGCTACCACTACCATGGTGAACCGGTCAAATTTGATCCTGTTCGACACCTTCAGTTAGAGCCCCCGGAGTCAGTATCGCGGCTAGGCGATCTCGGTTATGGACCCGATCAGATTAAAAATTGTTCAACCGACTTCGCGGTTTCCAGTGCCGTCAGACTCTTGTCAGATGAAGGGGTCGAGGTCATGCTTGATGTTGCCCGTTCACTCAGAAAGTATGCAGTCAACTGCGAACGAATTGAGAACATGGTTCGTGGTGGAACCTACCAGTCTGAATTTTTACGCGACTTTTGCATGAGCCGCGAAGTGACTGAATTTTTGAGTGAAATATTCGAAACACCCGTTGCACCGCATACCATGCCACTGCATCTGGGACATTTGAATTTCGCACCGGACGATCTGGACCGCGCAGTTGACAAGTGGCACTACGATACCCTTGGACTCGACTACGTGTTAATGCTATCCGACCCTACCGAATTCCAGGGCGGCGATTTTCAGTACTTCCTGGGTACTCGAGACGAAGCACAGGAATTTTCAGATAAAGGCATACCCATACCGGATGACCGGGCTGTCAGCCCCAATTTTCCAGGGGCTGGGTATGCCATTGTGTTGCACGGCAATATGGTTGTTCATCGGGCCACTCGACTGACTCAGCGAGCCGAAAGAATTACACTGGTTAATGGTTACGTACCGCTGAATTCGCAGGCAGAAGATGTATGCCGATTTTCAGATTTGACCCTGGTCGACCCACACCACGTTCTATTTACGGAGTGGGCGCGGCACAAGGCTTGGCTGTCAGTCGGTAAGCTACATCAGTTGATTGAAACCATTCCTTATACTGATGATCGACAAACCATCACTGAGCATCTGAAGCGCGCTATTGCAGATATTGAAACCGCGATTGACGATATTAACGAAGACAACGAAAACGCATCGATGATTCACTATGGGGACTGAATACTCTTTGTGTCATTCAAACCCATAGAGCAGCCAGAACAGAACTTTCATTGTGACAGGTGCGCTGTTTTTGGTTTGGTTAGGTAGAGCCATTCTTTGCCGTTTTTTCTGCACCTTGCCGGTTGTGAACTGTCGTTTTAATTTCTTTAAACCATCAATCTCCCGCGTCTGATGAACACGAAAAACAAGGATCAATATGACTATATCGTGATTGGTTCTGGATCTGCTGGAGGTCTGCTTAGCTATCGTCTGTCTGAAGATCCGTCGCTCCGTATTCTGTTACTCGAAGCCGGATCAGCGGAACACCATTGGACAATTCGCATGCCGGCAGCTGCCCGTCAGAATTTTCTGGGTGGTCCACGAAACTGGAGCTTCGAAACCGACCCCGAACCCTACATGAACAATCGCATACTGTTTCAACCACGCGGCAAAGTGATCGGCGGGTCGTCCTCACTGAATGGCATGGTGTTTGTCCGCGGGCATCGTCAGGACTACGACAATTGGGTACGAGAAGGAGCGAAAGGGTGGTCCTATGACGATGTTCTTCCGTATTTCAAAAGTATGGAAACTTACGCCTCGGGACCATCACAATTCCGGGGCGGAAACGGACCCGTCGCAGTTGAACATATGTCAAATCTCCACCCGATTGAGTTGGCATATCTAAAAGCAGGAGAACAGGCTGGATATCGCATAGTAGACGACTATAACGGAGCGGAGCAGGAAGGAGTCAGTGCATTCGATGCGAATATTGGCGGCGGTTTTCGCTACGGAACTGCAAAGCTGCTGCACTCCATTCTGCCAAGACCAAATTTACATCTGTTATCCGGAGCACATGCAACGCGGCTGATCATTAGCAAGGATCAGGCACGTGGAGTCGAATACCTTCATGACGGTACGTGCTACACGGCTTATACAGAGCGAGAAGTGATTGTTTCCGCTGGTGCTTTTCAGACGCCACAGATACTGATGCTGTCTGGAATTGGACCCGCAGATGAGCTCAGACAATTCAACATTGAACCCCTTGTCAATCTGCAAGGTGTCGGCAGAAACCTTCAGGACCACCTTGAAGTACATGTGAAGCATCGATGCCCGAAAGGACTTTCCAGAAATCGTCTGCTGCGAAAGCACAATATGCTGCTTGCGGGACTTCGGTGGTTCCTGTTCCACAGTGGTCCAGCCTCGACACCAGTCAGCCGGGTTGGCGGATTCCTGCGAACTTCAGACGATGTTGAATATCCGAACCTGCAATACCATTTCTGGCCTTATTTTCTGGAAGGCTGGTCACCACCGCCAGATAAAGATGGATACTGTTTTGACGTAGGACCCGTCAGGCCACAAAGCCGAGGGTGGGTTAAATTGAAATCCTCAAACCCGTTGGACGCACCCCGAATCCTCTTGAACGGACTATCAAGTCAGCGGGATATTGAAGAGTTTCGTCAGTGCATTCAAATTACCCGAGATATTGCGGCCATGAAAGCGTTTGATTTTTGTCGCGGTCCGGAAGTATCACCAGGCCCAGACGTCGTTTCGAACGCCGACATTGATGCTTATGTGAGGGAGAACGCAAACAGTGCTTATCATCCGTGTGGTACTTGCAAAATTGGTAACGATGAAATGTCGGTTGTGAATAGCGAGCTTCGAGTACATGGAATCGAAAATCTGAGAATCGCCGATGCGTCCGTGATGCCCTTCATTACCAACGGTAACATCAATGCACCAAGCCTTATGATCGGGGAACGCGCGGCAGCAATGCTTTTAAATTGACGTGTTCCGACCTATCATCACCTATCAATATTTAGATACGACTTGGAAGCTCTGAAAGTCCCATTACCGAGTAATAAATTCAAATGACAGTCACGGAATCGGGTAGCAAACAATATCGTGTCAAAACGTATGCGCGGCGTGAGAGTCGAATCACACCTGCTCAGAAAAAAGCACTTGCTGAGTTGCTAAGTCTGTATGAACTGCCGCCAACCGATTCACCAATATGCGTCTCGGAAGTATTTCCAGGTACGAGTCGATTTGCAATTGAAATTGGTTTCGGGGATGGTGAAACCCTGGTTCATCGAGCTCAGCAGAATAGAACTACCGCTTATCTCGGTATTGAAGTGTATCGACCGGGTGTAGGCAAATGCCTGCTCCGGCTCCATAATAACAATGTGAATAACGTTCGGGTATCAACAAATGATGCGAGGGACGTTCTGCTGCAACAGGTACCCTCCAATGCAGTGAACGAATTCATCATATTGTTTCCCGACCCCTGGCCGAAGTTACGTCATCGAAAGCGCCGTCTGGTTAACTCTGAATTTGTTGAACTGTGTGTAGACCGCCTGGCGGTTGGAGGTACCATCTTGGTCGTTACGGATTCAAGTGACTACGCGCAGCAGGTTCTTGAGATTCTTGAAGAAAACCCCAATCTTAAAAGAATGACACCTGAACAAGATGCAGCAGGAGAGCAAGATAAGCTATGGCAAACTCGCTATGCCAGAAAGGCCAGCCAATCCGGTAGCCAAGTGTTTGAATTGCTCTACGCGCATTCAGCGTAACGTTCGGCACAAAATCACCGATTTGTATAATCTGAATCAACTTCATAAAGAAAATCGAAGCAGCTGATCAGGCAAATTAAATTGACTAATCAACCTTTATCAATGAGCGAGAAATCGCAAACTCAAGATTCAGCAGGGCGAGCAGCCTGGTTGGATAAAAAAGATCTTTCTGCCTTTCAGAGAGATGGGTATCTGGTCGTGCGCGATCTATGTAAAGAAAGTGTGCGAAATGAAATGCTGCAGGTGATTGAAGAGTCGCTTTACCCGGCTCTTGCACCTGTCGAATACGAAGCCGAAGTCCATTATCCGGGCTCACCCCCATCACGTACTTCTCCCGGGGGAGACACACCGCGTCGACTCTTGAACGCATTCGCGCGGGACGAGGTGTTCAGACGGTGGGCTCTAAGTCCCGAAATCACTAGACATGTAGGCAACCTGCTGCAATCAGATGAACTTCAGGTCAGCCAGAATCATCACAACTGCGTAATGACAAAATTCCCCGGCTATGGTAGCGAAACCGGATGGCACCAAGACATACGCTACTGGAGTTTCGATCGACCGGAGTTGATTACAGCATGGCTGGCACTTGGTCATGAGGACCGTGAAAATGGAAGTCTTATCGTGATTCCAGGCTCGCACCGTAACTCCTACGATCGCGGACAGTTTGACGCGGCACTGTTTTTCAGGACTGATGTCAAGAAAAACCAACAACTGACAAATACGGCCAGGGTGGTCGAACTGAATGCCGGTGACGTCTTGTTCTTTCATTGCCGATTGCTTCATAGTGCTGGTCGCAATCAGACGGATCGCACTAAGCTTGCGGTCGTGTTTACCTATTACGCTCACGACAACCAGCCCATCACTGGTACGCGATCTGCAGAACATCCCGACATAAAATTGAGGACTGAATAATGTCAATATCTGCCTATCTGCTTTATCCTATGATGGCAATCATTCTGCTGTGGATGTGGGTACGGGTGCGTGGCAAATCTCTGGAAGAAATTGTCCAGATCTCTGCCGATGAGCACCACGCATTGACGGATTTATTTGAAGATCATCCGCTCGGCGGCAGTTGGCCTGAATTCTGTAGCTGGCAGAAAAACGAGTCCTAATCAGTTTTTCCTGAAGTGATTCAATTGCAGGTTTTGGTTGTTTGTCAGTCCATGGACAGTTGAGTATCACATCCCAATCGTACCTGTAAAATCAGACATAAGCTGCCGACATATCAGATAAAGTAGCCATATTCCAGATTTTAGATTTCCAGGCATGAAGATCAGCATCAATACATTTCGCAATATGAAACTCAGCGGCGAAAAATTCGCCTGCCTCACCTCTTATGGTTATTGTGAAGCGGTTGCTGCTAGCGAGGCTGGCGTTGAACTGCTACTGGTTGGAGACTCTCTTGGAATGGTCGTGCAAGGACATGAAAGCAGTCTGCCGGTAACCATTGAAGACGTTACGTATCACGTGCGCTGTGTCCAGCGAGGCAATCGCGGCGCATTTCTTATGGCGGACCTGCCATTCATGAGCTATTACAGTGAGAATGCAACTCTGGAAAATGCTGCACGTCTGATGAGGGAAGGTGCACAGGTCGTCAAACTCGAAGGAGGCGCCTGGCTAGCGGAGTCTACCCGACTTTTGGTCGAACGAGGGGTTCCGGTCTGCGCACACATGGGATTGACCCCGCAGTCGGTCAATCACCTGGGCGGCTATCGCGTTCAGGGCCGCGATCCGGATCAGGCAAAGACAATGATTGATGAAGCACTGGTTCTGCAAGATGCCGGTGCCAGTTTCATACTGCTTGAATGCGTACCGAGCAAACTTGGGCAGGAAATTACTGACAGCTTACAGGTACCCGTGATTGGCATTGGTGCTGGACCACATACAGATGGGCAGATTATGGTGTTACATGATTTACTGGGCTTATATCCGGGTCGGCCCGCAAAGTTTGTCAAGAATTTTCTTGCAGAGAGCGCTGATATTCAAACTGCAATTGAGTCCTATGTTCATGCTGTCAAGTCGCACGAATTTCCCGCTCCTGAGCATTGTTATGAATGACGGTCAATCCGCCGCGATTTGGCTGGCTTTCAGGACCAATCAATTGTTGACAGTCGGTTCATACAGGACTTGAGTTTTTCATGCGCGGATTTGCGATCATATGCGCACCGACTTGTTAAAGCAGGTCATGATGCAACTGTCCCCACTGGCACAGAAACAAATAACACCCGTCATTAGCAGATTACTTGTTTCTGATGAAAGGATTCAAGGTTATTCACATTCTGCAAGGTAATGAAAATTTGAGCACGTTCTGACACTTTCTACGAGAGTTGGACTTGAAGATATCATTTACGACGAAATTCAGGCAGCGAGTCGACTCTAACAATGGGATGAGTCGACAGAATTCTGCATCACGCAATTTACCATTCGATCAGTAAGGCACAACCATGTTCTTCAAACGAAAAAGTTCCATGCCATCACCGCAGGATGCTCTTAAGGGACGCAGTGTTCCGATAGAGACATCACGAACCCATTTTTCAAACAATCGAAGTTTGTTTGAACCCTATCCCGAAGGTACTGAACTGGCCATGTTTGGTGCAGGTTGCTTTTGGGGCGTAGAAAAACAGTATTGGTATCTCAAAGGCGTATACGTCACTGCAGCAGGTTATTCGGGTGGATACACTCCAAATCCGACTTATCGGGAGGTCTGTACTGGGTTGACAGGTCACAATGAGGTGGTACGGGTTGTATTTGATCCGAACCAAATCCCGTATCAGGAACTGCTTCGGGTGTTTTGGGAGTGTCACGATCCTACACAGGGAATGCGACAGGGCAACGATCTCGGCACACAGTATCGTTCTGGCATTTATGTCTATGGTGATGAACAGTCATCACAAGCTCACGAATCTCGTTCAGCTTATGAATCGTCGCTTCGTGCCCGGAAATTTAGCCCGATTACTACCGAGATTCTGAATGCTTCCGAGTTTTACTTTGCAGAGGCAGAACATCAGCAGTATCTGGCCAAGAATCCGTTTGGCTATTGCGGATTAGGCGGTACTGGAGTCTGTTACGCACCGCTTGAAGCGAAAGTCTGATTCTGTTTTTTGCAAATTGATCGCAATCTGATGACTACAACCGAAAATGTCCACCTCACATTGGATGACGTATTCTCACTGAGTCTTGATGCTCTTGTCGGTTGTGGTGCGAATCCAGATAATGCAAAGCCGGTCGCTGAATCCATTCGCGATGCTGAAGCAGACGGCATTCGAAATGTCGGTTTGAATTATCTACCCCATTATTGTGAACACCTCCTCTGTGGCAAGGTTAACGGGCAAGTAAAAGCCGCCTTCAAACAAACTGCGCCGGGTGTTGTCATCTGCGATGCCAGGAGTGGATTTGCCCATTCTGCCTTTGTTCTTACTTTCGATAAGTTTGTCAGCGTTGCGCTTAACAATGGCATCGGTTCGCTTTGCCTCCAAAATTCCTACGCCGCCGGGGTTATCGGCTGGTATGTCGAAAAAATTGCAGAACAAGGACTGGTGGGCCTTGCATTTGCAAATTCACCCGTCGCAATTGCACCTTGGGGAGGAACCCGCGCATTTTTTGGAACCAATCCAATGGCATTTGCATTTCCTCGCCCCGATGATTTTCCGATCCTCATTGATCAGTCATCCAGTACCACCGCGAAGGTGAATGTTGTTCAAGCGGCCAATAAAGGAGAGCCGATTCCCGATACCTGGGCGCTGGACAAGTATGGCAATCCAACAACCGATCCAAAGGCCGGACTTGAAGGGTCTATGTCACCGGCGGGCGGTTACAAGGGTGTCGCTATGGCAATGATTGTCGACTTGCTCGCAGGTGCACTGGGAGGCCCCAGTATGTCGTACAACGCATCACTTTTTGCTGGAAATAGTGGTGGGCCACCAAATGTCGGGCAGTTCTTCATAGCAATCGACCCAGACGCTTATAACAGTGATTTCGCGCAGCGAGCTGAAGAGATGATCAGCGCCATGCTTGAACAGGAGAACGTACGACTACCCGGCAATCGTCGATTTTTAAACCGTGCGCTATTCGCCGAACAGGGCGTGACACTCGAATACGATCTTTACCAAAAACTCAAGGGCTATTCTCAAGCTCAATCCGTTTCAAACTAAGGCGCAAATTTCTGTTTGACGGTCGTACCCGACAAACAATTCCCCGCGTCTTCCTGTCCCAGTCAATGGTAAAAATCCTGTTGCAATTCAAACTGTAATTGTAATAAAATCGCTAGATAATATATTTTTGATATATTCAGAATTTTCGCACTCTGATCTACATGTCAGCTCATTCAATGTCAAACCAACAGGAATACCGGCCAAATGTGGCAATCGTACTCTGTAACGACCGCGCACAGGTTCTTTGGGCGCGCCGAGTTGGTCATGATGGCTGGCAGTTTCCGCAAGGCGGTGTCAACCAGGATGAATCAATTCTGGATGCTGTCTATCGCGAAATGGACGAGGAACTCGGACTCAAACCAACTCATGTCGAGCTGATCGCTTACACCAAAGACTGGCTGAAGTATGAAATTCCACGCCGATATATTCGAGTGAGTAGCAGAAGCACTTTCAAAGGCCAGAAACAGAAATGGTTTATGTTCAAATTCATCGGTGATGAATCAGACTTTTGTCTGGACTGCTCCGGCCATCCCGAATTTGACAAATGGAAATGGGTCAGTTATTGGACTCCCGCTGATCGCGTGATTAGCTTTAAACGGGATGTTTACCGAAGAGCACTTTCAGAGCTTGAACCATACATCGATCAGATACATAGTGAATCTCGCTTCGCGAGGCAGTCTGCAAACTGATAGAATTTGAGTACTTCGCCGTGTTGGCTGTTTCAGCGGGCGTAGTTCAATGGCAGAACCTCAGCTTCCCAAGCTGATTACGTGGGTTCGATTCCCATCGTCCGCTCCAATTACTTCTTAGTTCAATCCCCGGAACTTCCTAACGCCAATCTCGACAATTGAATTGGTCGCAGTGCCAATTTAAAACTATTGGCATGCTTTTTGCGATGTTCAGACTCAACCGTTTTTCTTGAACTGGAAAATAGTAATGACCCGGTCGACTTTTCTGGTATTGCTCGCCACTTTTGCCGCCCTATCAGCGACATCTTTACTGACCACTCCCATTAGGTAAACAACCTTGTCATAAGTGACAACATGCACCGTTGGAGATTCAGCATCCAATTCGTTGATGATTCGAATTTTTACCGAAGCCTGCAACGCCTTGTCCCGCCCGATATCAAGCAGTGATCGCTGCTTGCGTACCTTCAACTCGTTAATGACTTTGAGAACTTTCGGGTGACTGCTAGCAACTTGCTCGCACCAATGCTTATCCTGTGCTGACTTCACGCTGCCAGTCAGCAACACAATCCCGTTCACAGTCGTAACGTTAACTTCTGATTTGCTCATCACCTGCTCATTTTCCGAAATCAGGTTGTTGACTCTGAAGGTAATGGACGTATCTTCCAGTTGCTGCATCACCCCGCGGTTTTCCACCACAGGATTCAGTGATTCAACTTCAGCGCTCTGCGCATACGAAACGCTACTGTTTGCGGTTAACACCACAATAGACAGCACCGCGATACCTACTGCCGCGGCCCATCTCGTTGAGACAAAAGAAGACCTAATTGCGGTTTTCATAGCTGACCTCATCTGTTTCTTTACCATAGATATTGAAATTTGACCAAATTTATTGTGTCAGGATTCAAGTTTTGTTAAAAATCTGTTGCTAGTTACTCGCGCTCCTCACGGATTGTTACCTGCACAGCGCCAGCATTCAGTTTTGGAATCGGGCCTAACTCGGGAGGCGCCATATCGGAAATCAGTTCTGGAGTGCCATCTTCAAAAACAGCCCAGCGCTGCTGTCGCAATACTCTGCCATTTTCAGCCAGATGAATCATCGACGTTACCCCATGAAATCGGGCTGCCCTATCAAAACTGAGCACCTCTATACGGGACACCAGATTGTAGATGTCGACTCCCATGGCAAACAAGCGATTGACTCTCTCGTCAATCGACAGGCCAGCCTCCAACGTAGACTTCAGTTCCGTCATTCTTTCGCTTTTGTCGATTATCCAATCCATATCAGCGAATCGAATGCCGTTCAAATCCTGATCTCTGATTTTGTTGATTTTTCCTGGATAAATATGGGATGTCGCATATATAGGCAGATCATGTGCTTTCAAAAAATCCAGATACGGCTTGAGTAATCGTCCATGCTCAGAATCAGCGCTCAAATAAATGAAATCAGCATCCTGACGACGCCGTGGTACAAACTTCATTGACTTCCCCATCATCTCACGAATCGTCTGATAGCGATTCGCACTGGCATCGATCAGTAAAATCTGCTTCGTGGCTTCCGAGTAGTCACTCTGATTGAGTTCATAATCATAAACTTGAATAACGTGGCCACCTCGTTTCTCCCAACTGTCGCTAAACGCTGAAAATGCTCGATCGGACCATTGCTGCGGTGAACGAATCACCAGCGCGGTGTCATGACCGTCCTGCCATGCGCGATTTGCTACTCCGGCACCTTCGTGCTCAGGAGCCAACGCAAACTGATATACATAATCTGGCAAACTGGTTGCTGATGTCTCGCCCAACAGCAGTGTTGGAACAATGAAATCCACGTATTGCGTGATTTCATTCACAAAGCCTACGCCTAGAGGTCCAACAACAAAGTCTGCTCCATTGTCAACAGCCTGATAATAGAAATGTGTCACATTCGCAGGCTGATCACCGATGTCGATCACATCAATTTGCGGTTTAAGCGGGTTCGTGTCGGCCTCATGCTGGGCCATAAACCCATCTAGCATTGCTTGCACAAAAGCGCGATTGACCGAAGAGAGGGGGAGCAGCAATGCAATTCTTGAAGTGACAACCGGTCCAGGGGCAAGACCCGCACTAATCAGTTCATTCGCTGGATGCTCCGGATTATTCTGTCGCCAGTTGTTTATGGCCTGTTCGTACTTAAATGGGTCCGAGCGAACAGAGTTGAGTCCCAGCGCCAGAGCCAATACATACCATTGACGGACAACCGGATCTTCCGATTTCTGTAGTGCATCCCGTAACTCTTCCAGGGTCATTCGAGACAAAACTGCCCATAACTGGTGTCCGGCTTCAAGCCGTTGAGTACGATCGTCAGATAGCAGTCCGTAAAGCTGCATCAATTCGCTGGCCATGTTAACAGGCTCTTTCAGTTGCGAATACGAGTAGGCTTTGAGCCTGGCAATGCGTACACTCTGATTTAGGTCCGTTAAACCAGAAAGTTGCAATCTGCCTAAACCGCGAACTGCTGAACGATGCTCACCTTCCGTCTGGTTTAAACGTGCCCTGAGTATGTCGAGATTGACCCGTTCGCTTTGACTTAACTGTGTAACGTCGATTAGCTCAAGAATTTCCTGGGATTCCTGGTTTCGGCGTTCGTAGACCAAGCTCTCTGCTGCTGCCAAAAGTTGCGCATGCTGGTAGGTAGTGTCATTTGCTGCCGCTTCGATCTTCTCCCAAGCATTTGGTCTGGCTTCTTCAATAATGATGTCTTCGATAATTTCACTGCTCGGCAGCTCCACTTGAACTTCAGGTTCAGGCGATTCCTGAGTTGCAGAGTCCAACGACGGGACGGTGGTTACGGGCGCAGGTGTTCCGGATGTGCAGCTGACTAGAATCATGCAGAAGGTGACAATTGACAGATATCGAGTGTTCTTCAAATGAGCACCTTTACGTGAAAATTCCACAAACGGACTTCATAATTTGGAAGGAGCGCCCACAGGCGCAAAATCGAAATTTCGCAACTAAAATTCGTCTCAAATTATATTACTTCGCAATATCACTATGAAACCGCCCGGACATCTGTATATCGTCGCAACGCCGATTGGCAATCTCGCTGACATCTCCACGCGAGCGTTGGAAGTGCTGAAAAATGTTGATGTCATCGCCGCTGAGGACACTCGTCAAAGTCGTAAACTGTTGAGTCATTTTGGTATCAAGACCCCAGTGATTGCACACCATCAGCACAACGAAACCAAAAGTGCACTCAAACTGCATCAGCGCTTGCTCGATGGAGAAAGCGTCGCACTTGTCTCTGACGCCGGTACACCACTTGTTTCCGATCCTGGCGCCAACCTGGTCAAATCTGCGCATGAGAATGGCATTCGTGTTATTCCGGTCCCTGGGGCCAGTGCCGTGAGCAGCGCCCTTTCAGTGTGTGGACTTAATTTTCGTCAGTTTCACTTTGAAGGTTTTCTACCATCGAGTTCAGGTGATCGGAAACGCCGCATACGTCAGTTGTCAGAACTCGACAGTGCTCTTGTTTTCTTCGAAGCACCGCATCGCATTGTTGCCTCACTTGAAGACCTGACTGGCGCCCTTGGCAGCACCAGGGAGGTTTGCATTGCAAGAGAAATGACAAAGGTCTATGAAAGCATCCGGGTTGGCAATCTTGGAGTTATCACCGAACAGGTTCGCGAAAATATCGATGAAATCAAAGGTGAGTTCGTAATCATTGTTGGTCCCGCATCTCGTTCAAAACGCGGAATTGATCAGCAGATTGATCAGACTCTCAATATTCTGATGGAAGAGTTATCACCTCGCAAGGCTGCTGAAATAACTGCCAGAATATTTGGTGTCAGACGCAATCTGCTATACCAGAGAACGCTTGAACTGCAGACTGAGGCTGAAGAAAGTTAGCTGCAATATCAATCGATCACTCATTCTGTTTGAAGCGTTAGATCCAGACGCGGTAAATACAGCAAATTCAAACGCAAGAAGAGAAGTAACTCACCTCCAAATTTACACATCCTGCGACATATAAGTTTGAGACAGTCTGTCGGCGGTAGAGGCGTTGTCGACCATTGCTACTACAAATCAAACGTTGGGGATGATTAAGAGAACTACAAGACCCGCCATTTTCAGAATAAAATCGGCATCGGTTCAAGAGGAACATCGATGAACGGTAGTGCAACGAAAAATTGTTGCTGAATTTGTGAATCGTTTTTCGAGCAAATGGAAAGTTCGAACGAACCTGAACAGGATACCGAATAAAACCAATGGCAACTGAAGCACACCCGCATAATCCGCTTGAAGTTGCTGCCATAAATCACATTTTGGAAGTTTGTCATGACTGAGAATCGCGAATACACAATGGGACGAAGCAAAGAGGAAACGAACCGATTGATAGAGCAATCCCAACTCTACGACCGAGTGACCCGACGTTTTCTTCATGAAACCGGACTCGGCGCCGGAATGAAAGTCTTGGATATTGGAAGCGGCGCTGGGGATGTTGCCTTGACTGCGGCCGAAATTGTCGGGCCATCGGGGTGCGTAGTTGGCGTTGACATGAATCCCGAAATTTTGAGTACCGCCAGGGAAAGAGCGACGGCGCTTGGTTATGCACACGTCGAATTTGTCGCAGGCGATGCGTCGGAAGTCGAGCTGGACTCCGATTTCGATCTGATCGTCGGACGGCTGGTCCTGTTATATGTCCCTCAGCCAGTCGATTTGCTTAGAAAACTTGTCACCAACCTGAAGCCGGGTGGAACAGTGGCGTTCCAGGAACCCGCTTTGAGTTTTTATCGTGCGATGACCAGCGACGAAACCCCATTACTCAACAATATGGTCGAGTGGGGATTGGGTGTGTTCGAACATACCGGTGCCAACATCAGTATGGGTTTCGATCTGTTTGGTGTTTTCACAGAAGCTGGGCTACCAGCTCCAAGTCTTGACTATCATGCGCCAATGGGAGGACCCGAAGATTGGCCAGGCTATGAGTATCTTGCAGCCAGCTTCAGAAGCTTGTTGCCATTGATTGAGAAATTCGGCTTGGCAACGGCTGAAGAAATTGACGTTGACACTCTAGCTAACAGATTGTTCAAAGAAGTCAACGATACAAAACGTCCGTTGATGTTACCACCGCACATTACAGCAATTTCGCGAACATACAGCTGATCCGTATTGAATGCAGAGCCGCTCGGCTGATACTGATGCACAGTCTACATTAATTGGGAAGCTGAAAGTGCTCACAGCCGCGATGGCTTATCGCGGCCGTCGCTGTCTGCCGAATGGTTTGAATGAGTCGGAAGGCGCAGTCAGGCATAGTTTGCGATGCAGAATCGTTAATTCAGTTCCGCGTCGATAAACTTGCCTCAAAAGACTGTTAAGAGAGGTGAAATTGACGGGTGAGTCGTTGAATTAGCAATTGCTTGCAAATGAAGTGGAGTGAAATTCTTCAGCGCTTCTACCACGAAAGTCAACCGTACCAGTACAGTTCCGGATATTGCTCCTTTGTGATTGCACAGTCAAAGGGAGAATAAACTCGTCGTGTATGGAGCGCGACATTTCTGGGGTGCAGTAAAATTTAATTTTGATGAAAAGAGCTGGTTGGGCAGTCGCCTGGATTACGGTTCAGGAGGAAAGTCCGGGCTCCAGGGGCAAGGTGCCAGGTAACGCCTGGGCGGCGCGAGCTGATGGAAAGTGCAACAGAAAATATACCGCCTGGCGATTTCGTTCAGACTCTGGACGGTATAGGCAGGTAAGGGTGAAATGGTGTGGTAAGAGCGCACCGCGATTTCGGTAACGAAATCGGCATTGTAAACCCCACCCGGAGCAAGACCAAATAGAAGTCCGATAACGCAGCCCTCGTTGGACTTGGGTAGGTCGCTTGAGTCTCGCAGTGATGTGAGTCCTAGATAAATGGCTGCCATCGATTGCTAAATCGTACAGAACCCGGCTTATAGACCAGCTCTTTTCTCCTACCCCAGTAATTGCATATAGTAAAATTGAGGCACTTCGCCTCAAGTTTCGAGTCACTACATTCTGTTGCACGAATTGACGGAGAATTAGTGCCGATTTTGTCGGTAACGGGGGATGGATTCGTTTTGCACGGCGACCTTCAAAAAGTCACTTCCTGATTGCGCGTTCTACGCGTTTTATTTTTATTCTGAGCGCGATTGGAATTGATTCGAGCAACACCATAAAGAGGAGTACTAGTCGGTGTTACAGGTAAAAAGTGATATAGAGATCGCCCGCGAGGCAACCATGAAACCCATCAGGGATATTGGTGGACAGCTGAATATCCCGCACGAAGCCCTGATTCCATACGGGCATACTAAGGCAAAAATTGATCTTGACTATATTGATTCGCTCAGCGATCAACCGGATGGCAAGTTAATTCTTGTCACTGCCATCACTCCCACCCCTGCAGGCGAAGGCAAAACGACAACCTCAGTCGCTTTGGGGGACGCCCTCAATCGCATCAACAAAAAAGCCATGATGTGTCTAAGAGAGCCCAGTCTCGGACCCTGTTTCGGTATGAAAGGCGGCGCGGCTGGAGGAGGCTACGCACAAGTCGTTCCGATGGAAGACATCAACCTTCACTTTACCGGTGATTTTCACGCCATCAGTGCTGCTCATAATCTGCTGTCGGCATTGGTTGACAATTCAATTTATTGGGGTGCTGAATCAAATCTTGACAGCCGGCGCGTTACCTGGCGTCGCGTCGTCGATATGAATGATCGAGCACTGCGACAGATTACCTGTTCCCTGGGAGGCGTTGCCAACGGCTTCCCTAGGGAAAGCGGCTTCGACATTACAGTTGCCAGCGAAATTATGGCAATATTCTGTCTTGCCAACAACCTTTCGGACTTGGAAGCAAGACTTGGCAGAATCAACGTCGGCTACCGACGCGACCGTTCCGCAGTCACAGCAAGCGATGTAAAAGCTCAAGGACCAATGACCGTGCTGCTCAAAGATGCTTTCGCACCGAACCTGGTACAGACTCTGGAAAACAATCCAGCGTTTATTCACGGTGGTCCATTTGCCAACATTGCCCATGGCTGCAATTCCGTGATTGCAACCCGCACCGCACTTAAACTGTCAGATTACGTGGTAACTGAAGCCGGATTTGGCGCCGACCTGGGAGCTCAGAAATTTTTTGATATCAAGTGTCGCTCAGCAGGACTGAATCCGTCGGCAGTAGTTCTCGTTGCTACAATTCGGGCACTTAAAATGCATGGTGGTGTTGCAAAGTCTGACCTTCAAACGGAGAATGTGGCAGCCGTTGAAACGGGATGTGTCAATCTGCAACGCCATCTGTCAAACCTTGCCAAATACGGTTTACCAGCGGTCGTTGCAATTAACCGGTTTATCTCGGATACTGATGCAGAAGTTGAAGCCGTCAGACAGAGCTGTGCTGAATACGGTGTTGAAGCGATTGAGTGCACTCACTGGTCAGATGGTGGTGCAGGTGCCGAGCAACTCGCAAACAAAGTCGTTGATATAGTTGACTCCGGTGAGTCCGGTTTCAAGTGGCTGTATGACAACGAAATGCCGCTTGAGGAAAAAATTCGCACTACGGCAAGAGAGATTTACCGTGCGTCAGACATAGCAGTGGAAAGTAAGGCTGCAAGCTTTCTTACTCAGCTTCAGGAAACCGGATTTGGACACCTGCCAGTCTGCATGGCAAAGACCCAGTACAGTTTCTCTGTCGATCCAACCAAAACTGGCGCACCTGAGGGACATGTCGTACCGGTCCGTGAAGTCAGACTTCTCGCAGGTGCGGGATTTGCTGTTGCAATATGCGGTGACATCATGACCATGCCGGGGCTTCCCCGCGTTCCAGCAGCCAATTCGATTCGCTTGGGCAGTAGTGGTCAAATCGAGGGACTATTCTGACGCATTCCTAACCAACCCGGGGCTGCACTGGTGGCGATTCGATATCGAAACGAAGAACAAATCCGCGTAACACCCTATCACCCGCGGCTTTTTGGAACTCACTGCGCGATAACCAGCGAACACTATTTGGCTGCCAACGCCGGCGCTGACATATTAAAAGCAGGTGGCAACGCGGTTGACGCAGCTGTGACCGCTGCTTTCGTCGAGGGTGTAGTCAACCCGCATCAGCATACATTGTGTGGTGAATGCCCCATGCTGATTCAAATGGCTGATAGAAATCAGCCCGTAGTTATCAATGGCAACACCATGGCACCGGCTGCTGCCAATGTTGACGCATTTCTTCAGCGTGGACTGAATGATGTCCCCGATGTTGGAATTCTGGCAGCTGGCGTACCAGCAGCATTTGGCGCCCTTACAGTGGCACTTGAAAACTTCGGCACGCTTTCTTTAGCAGAGATTTGCCACGCCGCTCTCGAGCTTGCCAGAGATGGATTTCCAGCACACCGCGGCCTTTTGAACATGGCAGACTTTGGCGTTCATGAAAATACCACCCGATTTCGCCAGGATTGGCCAAACACTGCTGAGATTTACTTACCGCAAGGGAATGTTCCATCTGTTGGACAACTGCTCCGCAACCCAGCATTTGCCGACCTTCTGCAGACTCTCGTTTCAACTGAAAAGGCAGCTCGCGGTACTCGGGAAAAAGGCATTGAAGCCGCTCGCAGTGAGTTCTATCGAGGGGATATTGCCACAGAAATTGCACGGCACTCAAAAGAACGCGACGGGTTTCTTGTTCGAAGCGATTTAGAAGCTTTCGAAACCCAAATTGAACGTGCAGTTTCAGTCAAATTTGATCACTTCGAGGTATTTAAGTGCGGCCCCTGGAACCAGGGACCGGTGTTGCTTCAGGCGCTGTCCATCTTGAAAAATCTGTCACTCCGGTCCATGGCACACAACCAGGCAGATTATCTGCACACGGTGATCGAAGCCATCAAGTTGGCCTTTGCTGATCGCGAGCAGTGGTACGCAGACCCGAAGCATGTTAACGTACCCATTGCCTCACTACTAGACGACGCCTACGGCAAAATGCGCGCTGAACTGATTGATTCGCGGCATGCGAATGGAGAAGTTCGACCGGGAGATCCATTTGACGGAACGCCCTTGCTACCGACTGAAAAACGTCTAGGTGGTAAATCCTGGGGACATGGCACGGTACACGTCGATGCCATTGATCGCGACGGTAACATGGTTTCCGCCACACCTAGCGGTGCGTGGCTTAAGTCTTCAGAAGTCGTCAAAGCACTTGGCGTGCCGCTCGGCAATAGGCTGATGACCTTCTATCTGGCACCTGACAACCACCCCAACGTCGTGGCACCTCACAAACAGCCGCGTACAACAATCAGCCCGACGCTTGTCTACCGCAGTGGAAAACCGTGGATGGTATACGGTAGCATGGGAGGCGATCAGCAGGATCAGTGGATGCTGCAATTCGTTCTGAACCGTACGGTGTTTGACATGACCATCGCTGAGTCGATAGAAGCACCTAAATTTTCCAGTCAGAATGCACCTGGGTTCTTCGCGCCGCATGAGCGAATTCCGAATCATGTCAATTTAGAACGAAGAATCGGCGAGTCTGTCATCGCTGAGTTGGAAAGCCGCGGTCATGAAGTTAATATCGTTCCAGACTGGACCGAGGGCTTTTTGCTAGCAATCGAACGAGATGCGAATACGGGACTTCTCGAAGCTGGGTACGACCCGCGCGGTGCCAAGGGGGATGTTTTTCCAGCGGCCGCCTACTGCTGGTAGAAGAGTGTTCTAAACGTCCGGTACTTGAATGCCGTTTTGAAGGCAGGCAGCTCGAAGCGTGTTCTGTAATAAACAGGCAATGGTCATGGGGCCCACACCACCGGGAACTGGTGTAATGGCACCAGCAACTTCCAAAGCCTCCTGATAGTCCACATCACCAACTAATCGCGTTTTACCACCATTGCCTTCGATGCGATTAATGCCAACATCAATCACAATCGAACCGGGACTAAGCCAGTGGCCCTTAATCATCTCTGGCCGCCCGACAGCAGCGATCAAAATGTCAGCCTCGCGACAGACCTCAGCAAGATTTCGGGTGCGTGAATGAGCGATGGTGACGGTGCAATGCTCTCTGAGAAGCAGTGTAGCAAGCGGTTTTCCGACAATATTCGACCGACCAACAATAACAGCATTGCAGCCAGTCAGGTCATTCCGGCAAGACTTTAGCAAAATAATGCAACCGAGCGGCGTGCAGGGAACAAGACCGTCCAGTCCAACAGTCAAACGGCCCGCATTCATGACATGAAAACCATCAACATCCTTGTTGGGATCGATCGTGCTGATTACCTTGTCAGAGTCAATTTGATCAGGCAACGGCAACTGAACCAGAATTCCATTCACAGACGGGTCTGCGTTCAGATGTTCCACCAAATTGAGCAACTCTTCCTCGGAAACTTCGGCAGAGAGCCGGTGACAGTATGAATTCATTCCGGCATTGGCGGTCTGTATAATTTTGTTTTTCACGTACACTTGGCTTGCGGGATTTTCCCCAACCAGTACAACAGCGAGACCTGGGGTAGTCTCGTGTTGGGAACGAAGCAGGGTCACCTGTTCAGTTACGCTCTGACGCAATTGCGCTGAAATGGTTTTTCCGTCAATGATGTGGGCCATAATTCGTCGTGAAAAATTAATACTTGAGTCCAGATGTAGAAAATTTGGCAGAAAATTTTATATTTTTACGCTTTGCTGTTCAGTCTAAATTTTTGAGTCTCAATCTTTTTCAGAAAAATTCAACAAAGCGACTAAGTAGCCACTACATAAATTGAGAAAGCACTTATATCACCCATGATTTTCTCAAATATTTCTGATGTCGCGGGCCTGTCGGATGATTCTATTAACGTCAATGGCACATTAAAACGCCTGCCAATTGTGGGTGTCCTCGGTTCCGGGTCTGATTTGCACAGTAAGCGTTCCACAAAACTGGGTATGTGGCTTGCAACTCAACCCGTTCATCTGCTGACTGGCGGAGGCGGAGGCGTTATGTTATCTGTCAGCCGAGCATTCACCAGCGCTTCAGAGAGACAAGGGCTGGCAATTGGCGTGATTCCAGGACGAGTTGATGAGTCGGTTAATGAGTACGATTCTCTTGAAGGTTATCCAAATCCCTGGATTGAAGTTCCTGTATTCACCCATTTGCCTGATTCCGGCCGTTTGGGAATGGGGCCAACCTCCAGAAATCACATCAATGTTCTGAGCAGTGATGTACTGGTCATTCTACCAGGGCAATTAGGAACTGCCTCAGAAGCCGAACTCGCGGTTCGGTACAATAAACCCACCATCGCTTGGCTGGATGAACGAAGTCAGATCTTAGGGTTGCACCCGGACGTGCCGGTGGCAAAGCGATTTAAACAAGTAAAAGAATTTGTCTCCTCCAATCTGCCCGGCTAAATGGATGAACTTCAGCGGTCGTTGCTGAATGTATTTACCTACAGCGACCTCGACCGAAAAGTCAAGCAACGTAAAGAAGAAGACCGTCTGACAATTCTGCAGGCAAACCCTTCAGCGCGATTCCTGGTATTCTTTGGCAATCAGTTTCTGGTTTCCACGAAGCCAAGAACCAAGCCGTGCTTTTTTCACGCTCACGAAATTGATGAGTTCGCGCCCGATATTGCAAACATTGTGTTTCTGGGTTCGCGTAAATCAAAGCACTACTTTGCTGCTGAACTCGGTAGCACCCAAGCCGCCGACCGGGTAGCCGATGACGGGAGAGGATTCACCGGACTCAGAGAATGCGGTCGTAACCTCAAAGCCCACAATGCATCGCTGTTGTCTTATGCCAAGGCTATGTTCAACTGGCACTGGACGCATCAATTCTGCGGGCTCTGTGGGTCTGACACCTATTCAGTACAAGGCGGACACGTTCGAAGATGTGCCAATGAAGAATGTGAAAAAAACCACTTCCCTCGTACTGATCCGGCAATCATCGTCTCAGTTGTGCGAGACGGCAAATGCCTTTTTGGTCGGCAGAAATCATGGCCTCCGAAACGTTTTTCAGTCATTGCCGGATTTGTCGAGCCCGGGGAAAGCATTGAACAGGCAGTTGCCAGAGAAGTGCTTGAAGAAACCAATATTGAAATTGGTCAGATCTACTATCACTCCTCACAGCCGTGGCCATTTCCGGGTTCCATCATGCTGGGATTCTCTGCCACGGCGACCAGCGAAACAATCAACCTCAATGATGGCGAACTGCAAGAGGCACACTGGCGAAGTATTGATGAAGTAATCAGTGGCCTCGAACATGACAACTTTCGACTGCCAACTCCGTTATCGATCGCTTATCGGCTGATCGAAGACTGGTTCAATTCCTATTCAAACGAAACCCTAGAGAATGTGATCAAACGACTTGGTGCCGATCGCATCTGGTAAATCACGCCTCATATCATCAAGTTTATAATATCAGATTCACGCCAACCTTCTCACCGCGACGAATTAGAGGCTCTCAGTTGGTCACCAGTTCTGACATGGCAAAATCACAGGTATTAAGTGACATACGCAGCGCACTCGCACATTTTTCTGATACTGAACGCGCTGAAATCAATCGTCGTTACGATGAAATTTGTGCGTCAGAAAATCCTCGTCCGGTTGTTGATGGTGCGCTCATAGACCGCTTCCTTGACAAGTACACTGCGGTACATGGCACTTACAAAATCGTCTCAAAACATTCTCAAATCCCGGCAGCAGTCAATGATTTTCTTTCGGCACACAATCTACCCACTGAAATGGTTATGGGCAATACTGATTTCTTACAGACAATCGATTGGCCAGATGACTGGGAAATTGAAAGACGTACTGCTCACAAATCCGATGTCATATCCGTTACTGATGCAATCTGCGCGATTGCGGAAACCGGAACGATTTTGATTGCCAGTTCACCCAAGGTTTCTGCAACTCACTTTTATCTTCCGGAAAATCACGTTGTTATCATGGACATTGGTCAGCTGGTAAGGCACCTGGATGACGCCATGCAACTCGCTTCTCAGCAAATAATTGGACATTCACGCGGTATTCATATGATTACTGGACCGTCCAAAACTGCTGATGTTGAACAGACTATTCAGTACGGTGCCCACGGGCCTCGACGTTTGCACGCAATTTTTGTTGATTCCAGTACATCCGCACGATAACTGATTTGAAGGCAGGCGGTATTCAAGCGAACTTCGTATGAAGCACGAATTTGTTCCAAAGGGAAGTTACGACTACGACGAACTAATCGCCTGTGGCCAAGGCGAACTATTTGGTCCAGGAAATGCGCAACTGCCGCTTCCACCAATGCTGATGTTTGATCGAATTACTAACATTTCCCGGGAGGGCGGTGAGTTCAATAAAGGCGTGCTTGAAGCGGAACTTGAAATTCGACCGGAGTTGTGGTTTTTTGATTGCCACTTCAAGGGTGATCCGGTCATGCCAGGATGTCTTGGGCTAGATGCCTGCTGGCAACTGGTTGGATTTTACCTGGGATGGCTGGGAAACCACGGCCGCGGTCGGGCTCTGGGCTCTGGCAAAGTTAAGTTTTCCGGTCAGGTGACAAAGGAGCACAAGATGATCACCTACCGAATTCATATCAAGCGAGTCATATCATCCAAACTGATTATGGGACTCGCGGATGGAGAGGTTGAGGCAGATGGGAAACTGATATACACCGGTTCCGATCTTCGAGTCGGGCTTTTCGATATGTAATGATGAGACGGGTAGTCGTAACAGGAATCGGGATTGTATCCAGCATCGGTAACAACCGCGCGGAAGTGATAGAGTCGCTTCGCGAAGGTCGCTCTGGCGTGGAATTTGTACCCGAATACCAGGAGCTTGGATTACGAAGCCAAATTCACGGTAGCATTGACATCGACATTAACAGCATTGTCGAACGAAAAGCGCGGCGGTTTATGGGTGATGGAGCGGCGTTCAATTACATCGCCATGAATGAGGCGATTGATGACTCCGGTCTGCCAGAAGACCTGGTTTCGAGTCCTCGCACTGGTTGCATCGTGGGCTCTGGTGGTGCATCAACCGAGAATCTTGAACTGGCTGCCAGACTCTTGAAAACCAAAGGGCCTAGAGCTGTCGGTCCCTATATGGTTTCTCGTACCATGTCAAGTACCAATTCTGCCGGAATCAGTACACTGTTCGGAATTCGCGGTGTGAACTATTCAGTAAGTTCTGCCTGTGCGACAAGCGCTCACTGTATCGGTATTGGTATGGAACAGATTCAGCTGGGTAAGCAGGACATCGTGTTCGCAGGTGGCGGAGACGAAATTCACTGGACCATGACCATGCTGTTCGATGCAATGCGAGCGTTGTCGACTAGATACAACGATCGTCCTGAGGCTGCTTCCAGACCCTTTGACGCCAACCGGGATGGTTTTGTAATTTCAGGCGGTGGCGGGGTCGTTGTTCTTGAAGAATTGGAATCCGCACAAAGACGCGGTGCGCGGATTTATGCAGAATTGGTCGGCTATGGCGCAACATCAGACGGTTTTGATATGGTGCAGCCGTCTGGCGAGGGTGCAGTACGCTGCATGGAACTGGCCCTTGCCGAACTGGAACATCCGGTTCAGTACATCAACGCCCACGGAACCAGTACACCTGTTGGTGACATGAAGGAGCTAGAAGCGATCAGCCAGGTGTTTGAAGACACGCCTTATATCGGTTCTACCAAGTCACTCACCGGACACGCACTCGGTGGTGCCGGCGTCAACGAAGCCATCTATACTCTGCTGATGATGGATGGTGGTTTCATCAGTCCCTCCATCAACATTGAAAATCTAGATTCTGGTGCGGAAGGCTTTCCGATCGTGCAACAGTTGATTGAAAATGTTGAACTAAACGTTGCCATGTCCAACAGTTTCGGGTTTGGCGGCACCAATGCTTCACTGGTGTTTCAGCGAATCTCGAACTAACCCGCGCCTAGATGCGTCGAGTCAAATGACGGTGCTGGTACTCCCCGACCGAAATCCCCTGCATGTAGCCTTGTGGCTGTTTGTTGTCTGTGCACTGATCTACATGGTTATTGCAATCGGTGGATTCACCCGACTGACCGATTCAGGACTTTCTATCGTTGCCTGGGATCCAATTTCCGGTATTATCCCGCCGCTTTCAAATACGGAGTGGTTGAGGGAGTTTGAGCATTATCAGCAATATCCAGAATTCAAAATCGTCAATCAGGATATGCAGCTTGACGACTTTAAACGAATTTACTGGGTCGAATATGCACATAGACTCGCCGCAAGGCTGGTTGCCCTAGCATTTCTCTTGCCGTTTCTGTACTTTCTGGCCCGTCGATACCTGTCGCGAGCACTCACATTGAGACTGGTGCTAATTTTCGTGCTGGGTGGGCTTCAGGGACTGCTTGGCTGGTATATGGTCGCCAGCGGGCTAGTAGATAATCCTGCAGTCAGCCAGTATCGGTTGACCGCGCATCTATCGCTCGCTGTGCTGATTTACAGTTATGTACTGTGGCACGCAGTTGGACTGGTATCAACGCGACAGCCGGTCGATGATCCACTAGTTTCCTACTTTCGAAAAACTTCGATCCTCTGTCTCGTATTCGTCGCACTGATGCAGATTAGCGGTGGATTTATGGCGGGAACGCACGCCGGATTTGTAATCAACACCTATCCTGACATGAACGGTGAGATGATTCCACAAATGATGGGTTCACTCCAGCCCTGGTGGCGAAATTTATTTGAGAATGTCGTAACCATTCAGTTTTTTCATCGCTGGATTGCGGTGGCAACAGTCATATCAGTATTCTTACTCTGGGTGGGACGTCTGCGCACACGTCAGCCTCAATTATGTAGAATGGCAGACATGGTGTTGATGGCGGCATTATTGCAGTTCGGATTTGGTATCTCAACGTTGCTCAGCAAAGTTCATCTTCCGATTGCGCTGGCCCACCAGAGTGGATTCATTCTGCTGCTGACTGTGCTGATCATTACGCTCAGGCTTAACTGGAATCCAGTCAGCCAACGCCATTAGAACGATCATTTTTACACTACCTGGAGTGCACCGATGCGAACCTGGATCAAAAGTCCTCTGTCAATTTTTTCTGATCAGGCAAAGGGCGGCATTGTTGTTGAAGATAGCCGGATTGCAGAATATGTTGACCAAGGTGCGTCACCGGAAAAAGAATGTGACAGAGTCTTTGATGCGTCCGAACACGTTGTCCTTCCGGGTCTGATTAACACACACCATCACTTTTACCAGACACTGACGCGGGCTTGTCCGCCTGCGCTGAACAAAAAACTGTTCGACTGGCTAGGGGCACTTTACCCGATCTGGGCACGGTTGACGCCTGAACAACTCTACAACGCAACCCGACTCGCACTGGCCGAATTATTGCTTTCAGGTTGTACGACTGCGTCAGATCATCATTACGTATTTCCTCAAGGTTTGGAAGAAGCTGTCGATGTTCAAATTCAAGCTGCTCGTGAGATTGGCGTTCGTGTCACTATTTCGCGGGGGAGTATGAATCTTTCAGTTGATGAGGGTGGTCAACCACCCCGTTCGACGGTTCAGGACGAGGACACCATACTTGCCGACTGCGAACGGGTCATCAACGCTTATCACGACCCACAGGACGGTTCATTTCAGAATATTGTGCTTGCCCCGTGTTCGCCATTCTCAGTGACTGAGTCAATCATGGTGGAAACTGCTAGACTGGCGGCTGAGAAAAATGTAGGGCTTCACACACATTTGGCAGAAACAGCAGATGAAGTAGATTTCTGTGAACAGCAATATGGCTGTCGTCCACTTGATTACCTGGAAAACACTGGTTGGCTTTCGGACCGGGTTTGGCTTGCTCACGGAATTCACTTCACGGAGGACGAAATTGAGCGCCTTGGTCGCGCGGGGACTTCAGTTTCACACTGCCCAGGTTCAAACTTGCTACTGGCGTCGGGTATCTGTCCCGCACTGGATCTCAAGCAGGCTGGTGTGCCTGTCGGAATCGGTGTTGACGGATCTGCATCAGAAGACGCATCCAACCTGATTCAGGAAGTAAGGCAGGCACTGCTGGTGCAAAAACTGCGCTATGGTGCACACAAAGTTAACCATCTGGATGTGATTCAGTGGGCAACTGAGGGTTCTGCTCGCTGCCTGGGGCGGCAGGACATTGGCAGGATTGAAGTCGGCCGCCAGGCTGATCTCGCAATGTACAAACTTGATGAACCGCGCTTTTCTGGTGCATGGGACCCAATGGCAGCCATCATACTTTGTGGCGCACATCGGGCAGACCGCGTCATGATTGCAGGTGAGTGGCGGGTGGTCGACGGAAACATCGTCGGTTTCGATCTACAGCAACTGATGGCTGAACACAGTCAATCTGCCAAAGCCCTGGCCTTTAACCTGTAAACGAATTGTGTCGGCGGGTTGATATCCAGTGCTTGACCAAGAGCAGGATGGCGTTCGAAGTGCCCAAATCCCATCAGAAAAACCACTACTATTCTCGCAGAGACTGACTTCATTCAATTGCAGCTCGTTCAGTCCTGTATTCTCCGTTGCGAATAAAGGGCTCCGTCCAATGATGCCATTAACACCTCGCCATTAAAGTACCTCGAAAGTCGGTGTTGGAGGCGATCGATAAATTCGTCAGCACGTCACCTGCATCACACAACTCAGAATAGAAATTTCTGGCTACTGATGATAGGACTTGGCCAAACTCATGACAAGGGTGGGAGTAAGGAGTTTGCCAGCTTTTTCGCTTCATCGAGTGTATCGACATAGTTGGCTTCGTCAACTTCCTCTAAGGCTTGAAGTGAATGCAACAGCCGGCCAATTTTCTTATCAAGCCCCAGTATGACACACGGCTTGCCCTGCTCGTAGGAACTGCTGACCAAAGCACCGATAACAATGACGGCACTGTCGTCTAAATCCTCGGTTTGGGAAAAATCAAAAATCACCACTTCGTGATCCCTGATGTCAGCAGCGATGACGTGCTGCAGCCTGCTGGCAGAAGCAAACGTAAAACGACCTGTCATTCTAACGAGCCCAGTTCTTGATGAAAACACATCATCTGAATCGGGATCAATCAGCGGTACAGACAAAACACTGTCTAACTCGATACTCTCTGCATTCATTGCGTTGATCATGCCCGAAGCAATCAGTCCAATTGCGACTGCGGTGATCAGGTCCACAAACACGGTAAGGAATGCAGTTAACACCATAACCGTAACGTGTGTTTTCTGAATCTTGTGAAGTCTGGAGATGAACCGCCAGTCAATCACATACCAGCCGATTCTGATGAGCAGTGCCGCCAGGACGGCCAGTGGAATCTGTTCAACCAATCTGCCAAGATCGAAAAGAAACGCGAAAAGAATCAATCCACACAAAATGGCTGAAACTCGAGTTCTGCCGCCAGCCTTGATATTGACAATTGTGGGAACAGGTGACCCAGACCCAGGTAAACCACCAACCAGACCGGAGAGTATATTTGAAATTCCCTGGGCAACGATTTCTCGATTGGGCTTGTGCTGTGAGCGGGTCATGGCATCTGAAATCAGTGCGACGAGCAAAGTTTCGATCACCCCGATAATTGCCAGAACCAACGCAGGCTGAATGACATGAACCAAAAATTCAATTCCAAGAACAGGGATTTGAAGCTCAGGGAAACCTTTGGGGATCGTACCAACGACAGGCGCCTGCTTAAAAATGAAATAGCCAATTAATGAACCAACTATCAATGCGCCTAAAGTAGCTGGAATGAACCGATGCAGTTTGAGTGGCCAAACCAGCATGGTTAAAAGCGTGACGGCAGCCACACCTACTGCGTGAAAATTGATGCTGACTAGAATTTCGGGAATTTGCGAAATGATGCCAACGCTTTCCTGACTATCAAGACTGACCCCAAGAACCGGTAATACCTGAAGTGCAATAATGATGACACCGATACCCGACATGAATCCAGAGATCACGGAGTAGGGTGTGTAAGCAATAAATCGGCCTAAGCGAAATATGCCAAACCCGATTTGCAGTAATCCTGCAAGCATCACGATGGTAAAAGCCTCTGCGAGAGATTCTGCAGAATGGGTGACAATTACCGCCATGGCAACAATCATCGGAGCAGTGGGGCCTGACACCATCGCACGGGTACCGCCAAATATTGCGGCACAGACTGCTATAGCGATTGCGGCATATAATCCCGCCTGTGCGCCAACACCTGATGCGACACCAAAGGCTATCGATAAAGGCAGGGCAATGATCGCGGCGGTAATACCGCCGAAAACGTCCCCTGTAAGTAAACGGAGGCTGTATTTCACGTCATTTTTCTTTTTGTTTGGTTTGTAAAACGTGTCGTCGAACAGAGGCAATTCCACCACTTCTGTTATTGATGGCAGTTTCAAGCAATCAACAAACTGAG
Source organism: Arenicellales bacterium (assembly GCA_965220665.1). GTDB lineage: Bacteria > Pseudomonadota > Gammaproteobacteria > Arenicellales > JAJDZL01 > JAJDZL01. The sequence continues at coordinate 1,264,829 of CBDCQQ010000005.1, read as the reverse complement.
GTTATTCGCAACCGAGCGATTAGCCAGTATCTTAATGAGTTTATAATCCATAGCGTTGTTTGAAAACAACTTGTGGAGATAATTCAAATGGCACCAATCGCGAATAATGCAATTTTGATACGGATTTTGAAAATAGGACTGAAAGGAATAGTCGCAATTGCACTAACGGCTGTTGCCCCAATAGCGGTTGCATCACCGGATGGTGAAACTGGCTTTGTTCTGAATTCTTTTTCCTTTCTTCTTTGGGGCGCACTGGTTATGTGGATGTGTGCCGGATTTACCATGCTTGAATCCGGTTCGGTGCGAACCAAAAATGCTTCGGTCATCTGTCTTAAAAACATCGGGCTTTATGCCATCGCAGGGCTGGCTTACTACACACTAGGCTACAACGTGATGTACATTGACGTTGGCAGTTTTATCGGGACATTCACACCTTTTTATAACTCCACACCCGATGAAGTCGCCCTTTTGGGCGGCGATAGCGCGGTCTTGGGCAAGGTCATTGAATCCGGATACTCGACCATGTCGGATTGGTTTTTCCAGATGGTCTTTGTTGCCACAACCGCATCGATTGTTTCAGGCACTTTGGCCGAACGAGTTAAGTTGTGGACATTCTTCGCGTTTACCCTGATACTCACTGCAATTATTTATCCGATTGTCGGGGCCTGGACCTGGGGCGGCGGCTGGCTTTCAGAAATGGGTTTTCAGGATTTTGCCGGATCAACGATCGTTCACTCGACAGGCGGTTGGGCGGCTTTGGCCGGTGCTATTGTAGTCGGTGCCCGGGCACGAAAGTTTAGAAAAGATGGCTCAGTGAAAAATACACCGCCATCCAATATACCAGTCGTTACTTTAGGTGTATTTATTCTTTGGCTCGGTTGGTTCGGATTTAATGGCGGATCTCAGTTAGCTATGGACTCTGCGGTCAACATTGTTGCCATGAGTATCATTCTTGCCAACACCAACCTGGCTGCGGCGGCAGGTGTCATGGTTGCAATGATGGTGTCCAGACCAATTTTGGGCCGGGTCGATTTACTTGCCTGTCTGAACGGAGCAATTGCAGGGCTGGTCGCGATAACTGCCGGACCAGATATCGTTACTCATCAATGGGCAATCGTAATTGGTGGAATAGGTGGTTTGGTTTCCACAGCAGGTGTAAAATTACTTGAGAATTTGAAGATTGATGACGTTGTCGGTGCAGTTCCAGCACATTTATTCGCCGGAATCTGGGGTACACTTGCAGTCTGTATTGCAGGCGGCGCGAAATTTTCAGTACAATTAATCGGTATTCTCGCAATAGGAGCATTCGTATTTACCATCTCGTTAGTAGTATGGAAAGTACTCGACATGACGATGAAAGCACGAGTGACTCCAAATGTCGAAGAACTTGGGCAGGATGTTGCTGAACTTGGAATCGAGGCTTATCCAGAATTTTTGATTATGCCAGATAACGATCCGGATTGAGCCATAATGTAACGCCGTTTCACTCTGGCTGATTTAGAATGCTAGAATAAATTAATAATCACATCACTTGAACTTTGGAGAGAATGTAATGGAAATTGCGACTGAACATGCGAACGGTGCAATTATTCTTATACCAAGTGGCCGTATTGACGGCCAGAACGCACTTGATTTTCAAGCATCAATCAATAAATCAGTTGGTGATACCAATCAGCCGGTCATTTTGGAATTGAGTCAGTTAAGCTACATAAGCAGTGCTGGATTGCGAGTAATTCTTTTGCTGGCAAAAACATTGTCCAGTAAAAGTGTTCACTTTTCTATCTGCTCAATTGCACCTGGAGTCAAAGAGGTCTTTGAAATCAGCGGCTTTGGCCACATCATCGATATAAAAGACTCGCGTCAAGATGCTCTGAATGCGATTTAAATTTGTGCAGAAGACCTGCCTGCTAGTCTATCAACCGACCACGGAAGATACCATAGCGTGAATCGTATTCAGACGGCCGACAGTAAACTTCGACTCTAATTCTGAGAAAGAATACACATCTGACAGAATTTAGATTCGTTCCAGCCTCTCAATATTCTGCACAGAAAAATCGCCGATTTCAGCAATTTTAACTTTAAGCAACTGCCCATTAGGAAAAAAAGCGGCGTCTGGATCCTGAACCGCTTCCAGCAAAATGCGTGCATTGCCGCGACTGCCAATGAGCAAAGGCCAGTCGGAAAAGTGTTTCAACTGTCTGTTGAGGGAACGATTCATTCGTGATCGAAATTCAGCCCTGCTCTCGCCACCAATAGGCGTATCTCCTGCGATCATTATCGGGTTGATAACTGCTTGACTTTGCCCATTCCAGTCTCCAAGATGGCGTTCATTTAGATCCTGATCAATGAGTATCTGAGCAACAGGATTCAGTTCGTTCTGGATAATTTGTGCGCTCTCAACCGTTCGCTGGAGGTCGCCTGTAATGATTAGCTGTGGAAGTAACCGATGATTCCGCAACACTTCAGCAGCAGTCCTGACCTGTTGACGTCCGGAATCAATCATCGCCATCTCACGATCACCACCACAACAAATCTTGTCGTAGTTTGCCGCGGTTTCGCCGTGGCGCATGAATATGAAACCTCGACCTGGTTTAGCTTTTTCGTCGAGCATCGGGGTAGAGCAGACGGATTGGATTGTAAGCCGTGCGAAATTCAATGTCTTCACTGTACGGACGGTCAGAATTCAGCCATTTCGCAATCAACTGAGTCAGGCCATAGTCGCCAAGAGAGGGTGTGTGACCCGCACCATGTACATGAATGACAGACAAATCAGAGTGACGACGCATACGGTCAATCGTATCCGTCGAAGTGGCGTCACTCTCTGTACCATGAAGTAGCAGCACCGGGCAGGTCAAATGATTCCACTCATCCCACAGATTCAAGTCTTGTACCGCAACATCTCGATAGGCAAGTGTTGCCCGAAGATCATGTCTATAAATTCGACCACCTTCGTCGTCTGACCAGCGCGTTTTGTGGTGAAAGTTGTGCAGGAGAACTGCATCTGGCGCATAACCCACTGGACGTGTTGCAGCCCCAGTACGACGCAGTAATTCAGCGGGAGATCGGAAGACATAATGCCGGCCAACTGCAGATGCGCGCCGTGCGCGTCGCTCCAGTGGTATAAACGGACCGCTATCGTTCAATATGATTTTTCTGACACGGTCTGGATTGTTTGCCGCAAATCGCAACGCAATTGATCCACCCAGTGATGAACCCAGCAGTATGCAGTCATCGAATTTCAGGAAGTCCATTAACTGACGCAATTGTTCAACGTAGGCTTCCAGAGTGTAGTCTGATTGCTCAGCCATCCAGCCACTTCGACCGCGTCCCGCAAGGTCGAGGCTAATCAGGCGAATATGCGGCATCAGATCAAGCGACATAAAATCAAAACGCTGGGCAACATTGATCAGTCCACCAATAGCAATAATTGGAAGCCCTTCACCGCCTAGATCAGTAGCATTTAGCGGAATTTCATAGGGCTTTCCCAATCCCAACTCCTTATCTTGAAGTTGTTCGGGATGGATGTAAGTGAAACTGAATCTAAATGGCCAGTCAGAAATACTGCATCGTACTGCACTGACCATTGCATCGTAGTCGCTCCAATCGAAAGATTCGACACCCGGAGAACCTTTTGATGCATACCACTGACGTAGTGCTGAATCGGCCTTAATAGCAGACGATTGATCCATATCAGAACCGTAGCACGATAGCAGTTGAGAAGCGCCTTATGTCGATGGGTGCAAAATCAGGGTTGTGTAGTTTTTCCCATCTTTTCTTTTATAGTCCGTCTCGTTGACTAAAGACTTCACAAAGAAAATACCAAGCCCTCCGATTTGGCGATCTTCTAACGGCGCATCGGTATCCGGTGTCGGTGCATCGCTGAACGGGTTGAACTCAATACCATCATCGACCAACACAACCCACAAACTCCCATTGACAACTTTCAGAGTAAGTTGAATCTCTTTAGTAGTCTCACCTTCCGCGTATCCATAATTGATGACGTTGGTAACCAATTCATCCAATGACAAATTGACATTGAATAACCACTCGTTCGGCCAATTGTTTGCCTTACCATGTTCTTCAATTACATCTGCGATTCTACCCAGTTCCGCAAGATCGGTGTCGATTGTCAATTCCAATTTAGCAGATTCGTCTTGGTCTGCAGAATCACCACCTTCTTCGCTTTTCTTCCTAACCGCCTCAAAAAACTCCTTGAATCGAAAAACAACACAGGCAATATCGTCAAATTGTGGCGCATCACCAACAAATTTATTAACGGTGTTAACGATAAATTCGACATCTTCCGCAGGTGTGCTGTTTTCAGGCAAAGCTTCGATCGTCTTAAGTACACGGTCATCGCCAAATGCCTCCTCCTCTGCATTAAATGCCTCAGGAATTCCATCGGTTAGCATGATAAGGCGGGTGTCTGGTTCCAATTCAATTTCGGTATCCTTGTATAAGATGTTCCGAAACATCGCAAGCACCATTCCTGAGGTCGTTTCCAGAGAACGGGCCCCTTTGCTGTCCAGAATAATTGGCGGATTGTGACCGCCATTTGCATATCTGAATTTACCAGTCTGAATATCCAGAATGCCGTAAAACACCGTTACAAACAAACCTTCATCATTATTGCTTTCCAAAAAATTATTAATGACTGACAACGCCTTGCCAGGCGAATTCAAAAACGCAGCAGAGGCGTGCAGCATCGTACGCGCCATCACCGTAAACAGCGCAGCTGGAACACCTTTACCGGATACATCCGCAATTGCAATTGCAAGACGATGGTCATCAAGTGGAAAGAAATCATAAAAATCACCGCCCACTTCTTTTGCGGGCCACATACCACCCCAAATTTTGTAAGCACTGGACAACTCTACATTTGGAGGCAGCAATGACTGTTGAACGCGAGTAGCAATATTCAGTTCGTTGCGAAGCGCAATCAGAGCCTCTTTGGTTGCCAATGCATCTCGCAACCTTTGATGCTGGTTCTGAACACGGTTCGACATCCCTTGAAACGCCTGTGCCAGCATCGCAAGACTATCGGAATCCTGCTCGCCTTGTGCTGAGTCTTCGGCCTTTGCTAAATCTGTCTGTCTCGACCTAAGTCCCGCCTTCTGTTCAACCAGACCACCAAGTTCCTGTAATTCCGTTAGTAATTCGTCGCGTTCATCACCGTCGAGTGTGTCAGCAAGTCCTTGCATTTCTCGAAAAATAAATCGCTGCTGCCGACCATACTGTCGCTCGCGGGAGCGACGGATGCGTTGAATCGTTAGTAAATTGTTGTGAAATACATTCACTGCGTTGGCGATCATGCCAACTTCGTCATTACCTGTATTTCGTTCAATTCTAGCTCGCAAATCACCTTTACTTAGTGCACTGAGTACACTCACTCCCTCGACCAATGGAGCAAATGCATGTGCCATATACAAATAGACTCCAAACACGGCGAGCACAAGAAAAACGACTGCTACCAGAAGCGTTCTTTGAGAGATTTGCTGTTGGCGGGTAACCAGCGCCGTTACTTCCCTGATGTTGAGCAGCCGGCCGATCAATCCACCTAACTCAGCAGTTTGAGGTAAGACAATAACCGAAAAATAACGGCCTTCATCTTCAATGGTCTGAAGATTGTTTGCTTCAGAAATGTCAATCAATTCGCTGTAGCGGTCCCACAAATTTTCTCCGGTTGCTGCAAGTATTCGACCACGTCGATTGACAATAACAACTGAAGCAAAATTGACTTCCTCAAACTCCAGCAGTGCTGTGGAAATATCAAGACCGAGAACACCAAGAGCCAAAACGCTGCCATCATCGCCATAAATTGGAGTGCCGTAAACCAGTGCTGTGTTTCGCTGCTTATCATTGCCCACTCCCCTGACTGGAATTTCACTTTCGAACACATCTTCAATAACAGCATTCGAAATAATAGAACTTGGAAATACAGCAGTTTGGGAGGAATACGCCAACGAACCGTCTGGCATAATGAGATCGACCCGATCAAGCGCTGGTTCAGAATCCAACTCTTCTTTTATCTTGTTGCCAACTCTTTGGATTTCGACCAGGTTATCTGATTCCAGTGCATCTAGAAGTGCACGATTTTCCTGAAGCAACCAAACAAGATCTTCCATCTCATCGATCAGCCCATCCTTAATCTTGTTCCACAAAATCAGTTGATCCGCAATTATCTGATTCGAATAGCGTTTGTCGATCAAAACTTCGCGTTGCAACGCTGCGTAAGTAATCGCTGCGGCCACAACAATTGTGACAATTGCGCTGAGTAAACTAATCCGGGTTCGTAGCTGCATAACTTATTTTGAACATTCAGTTCGCCCGGTCGTTAGTTTTGTGGTGATGTTTTGAAATCTGCGATCGCGATCATGTCCATTGGTGGGTACATCATGACTTCACGGGCAACGTCTATGTTGATCCACAGCTTAAACCGAGACAAACTAACCACAGGCAGATCTTGCGGATTTTGTTTTTCGACGAGTATTTTTTCCGCCTGTGTCGCAGCCAGTTTACCGAGTGTGTGGTAATCAGATACTAATCCAAACATGGCCCGCGACCCATTGAGTGGTGCTTGCGTTGATGCAAACGTCGGCAGTCCAGCTGCGATGGCCTCTGATGTGAATGCATCACCATGGCGCGTAATAAACGAATCCGGCCCCATATACAACAATTGTGCACCTTCACTTTTTGCTGTTTGAATTAATTCAGTTAATTTTTCGGGGTCAGGTTTATCGTTTTCTCCCAGGGGAACGGGTAGAACAACCAATTCAAGCCCAAGTTCAGGAGCTTTTTCTTTCAGTGATTCAACATTGATTCTGGAATTGCTGGAAGTCTCATCGTAAATTACAGCAATTTTCTGGAATTTGCCATAATCGACGATTGCCTTTAGCTGAGACTCAATTGATGCCAGGAACGATACTCCGGTAACCGGGCGTCCTGTGTTTTCGAAACTCTCTACAATTTTTGCGCTGATTGGATATGCAACCAGTACAAACATTCCTGGTATGTCCTGAATAAATTTCTCAGGTTCTTCAGGATTCCGCGGGCCGAGAATGCTTAATGTGGTTCCAGTCCCCCACGTGTAAACCAAATCTGGTTTAACACGCCGAATTTCTTCAATAATAGGTGGTGCGTTAGCTCGGTCCAGCTCTAGACTTCGCACAGTCATTCTGACTGGAATCCCGCGTTGATTAAAGTATTCGCGAAAGCCCGCTTCCACTTCAGTTTCACCACGCCAAAGCACCGCGAAAACTTCAAATGGACGGGTAACACCAGGCTCATCTGCACGCTCCATTGCGCTTGACAACGATGCAGTGCCAGATGCCAGCACCAGCAATACCGTCAACATTATTATTTTAATCTTGTTCTGATTACTCATTTGCCAGTCCAACTTCTGTTTCCATAGGGGTATTGGCTTTAGTCAGATTTGTGATGACAAAGAGGCTGATCAATCCAATCAGTATCACTCCAAATCCGACAATCGCACCCACATAACCAAATCCTGATACCAGGGCAACGGCGATCATCGGTCCCGCCACCATGCCCAGCCGTTCACACAGACGATAGGCACCAATTACTGATGCCCTGCCAAGGGTGTATCGATATCTTTCCGCAACTTGTTGAATAATGGAATTTTGCGATGTCAGCGTGAGAGCATGCCCAACACCAAGTGATGCGATGGCGAGAATAACCGCAGTTGTTGGATCAACATAAACGTTAGAAAACAGTGCTGCAACACAACCCAATCCGGCAATGATTGTACCGAGGCTCACCATAGTGCCATATTTTTCCGTCCGATCTGCAAAGCGTGCACCAATCGTAAGGCAGAGCAGAGTTGCAATTCCATAAAGCATTAGTATCCGGCCAATCGAAGGCTCATTGTGGCCAAGTTCGTTCAAATAGAGCGGTACTAGATATGCGACAAATCCGGCTACCATCATTTTTCCAGGGATTGCTGCAAAAATGAGCACCGATACAAACCGAAGATCCTTCAGCAGAGTTAGCCAACCCTTAAATCCCAGGATCAGAGCAGGTCGTGCTTGCTTTTGATTTGAGTTCTCCTCAACTTTTTCCGACTGACCAAAAACCTGAAATATGATCAAGCCTGAAATAACTGCCAGTGATGCAGAAAATAAGAAAGTCGCTTCGAATCCAAACCGGTCAGCAAGAATACCCCCAATTGGAGGGCCGCAGATGATGCCTGCGAACACAGCTGCAACAAACACACCCGTCGATGAAGCTCTGCTGTGACGTCGAGCGTTTTGAGAAACCCAGCTCTCAGATGCAATGAATACCAGTCCGTAGCCAACGCCCGTCAAAACTCGAAACATAACCAGATCGAGATAACCCTGTGCATAGAAGTTACCGACAAACCCTATAAGTGCTAGGACTGTTCCGGTCAAAAATACTTTCTTAACTCCCACACGGTCTACAAATCCGCCGCCCAGCGGAGTTGCAATCATCGCCGCAACCATAAACAGCGTGATTGGCAACCCAATCATGAGTTCGGTAGAAAGCATCAAATCAGTTGGAGCGTATTTCTGAATATACAGTGGCAGGAAAGAACGAGTGAGTTCTTCAGAAAAAATGAAAAGAAACAATGGAACTCGGATGCGATCTGCCGCCTCAATATGCATGATCCTGCCCTGCTCAAATTGGAAGCGCCTTCTAACCTGTTGATGGACCTCTTCAATCTTTTCAGAAATTGTGCTATTGATCTGCGCGTCCTGTGTTTCCTTTACGTCAAATACAAAATCGCTGTATCGATGACGCAAATCATATAGCGTGCGGTTGAAGCTTGTGATTAACTGACCGATTTCATCACTGGATCTGACTGGTAGCCAGGAAGAAAATTTTCCACGCGCTCCTTCTGACATAATTCGCCAGATTGTCTCCATCGGTTTTTCAACACGGGCGACGATGAAAAACAATAGAAATTCAAATGTAACAAGCCAGCAGATTACGACGATAGTAATGACTTCCAGAAATATTTCTCTGAGGTGGCTGCGCACTCGCTCGCTGCTGACACCAACATGCAGATCACTGTTAGCTCCATTACCACCAGAAACCTCAAATGTACTGTCGAAATGAGCGCCTACTGCGCTGGCATAACTGTGGGCTTGTACTTCATCATTCTCAATGGCCTGCATGATCTCGTTCATTTCGCCGCGTGAAATCCCACTGACGAAGAGTAAATTGCCCGAATCATCAAATAGCGAAAGGTATTTGATGTCATCGTTGGCCATCAGCACACTCTCAAAGTACTCTTCCACACCGACCAAATTCTGAACTGGAATTTCGAGTTCTTCGGTCGCGTACGTGAACTGCTCTGCCAATGCATTTCCAACGACAGTCGCTTTTTGATGCAGCTGTGGATCAAGTTCTTGTTCAAATCCATCTAATGCGAACCACGATACAGCCGACTGGCCGAGAACCAATACTAAAACTGCAAGTAGAACCAGACGTATCAGCAGATTACGCTGCTCGCGACGAAATACATCGACTATTGATTGACTTGCGCGTTTTCCGACGCTGGAAGCCTTAGTCGTCATACTGCTTCCTCGTCGAGTTTTCTAATTTCACTGGTTGCCGTATCAATTGAGTCAAAGGCATCAAAGACTGAAGTGGAAAACTCTTCAAATTCCGGGTGACGCGAGTTAGCTTCAGCCAAATTGGAGCTGTCGCGGTCTTGCGAGTTGATATCGGCAAGCGCTTCACTCATGTTTGCCCAATCCTTGAAATAGCTTTTCAGCAACAAGGCGCAACCCAAAACGCTGAGCACTGCCATGACAACGGCTACCACGCCAACCAGAAACAGCAAACGCTCAAGCTGCTGATCGACGCTCTGATCAAGGAATTCCCGCGAATAGCGCAGGGCGATAGAACCGACATCCTGGTTCAGGTTATTCTTCAGGCCTGCACCGACGACGCCAGCGTCTTTCTCTAAAAGTGACCAGGAAGATTTATTACGGTTAACCTGCCACAAGAAGAGCCAGTCTTCTGCTACCAGGTCGCCAATGAAACTGGGGTCAGTACTGAAAATAACGGTGCCTGATTCATCAAAAATCTCGATGGAAAGTATCTGCTCATCATCGAGCAGCAGATTTTCCATCTCCTCATTGATGTTTTCCAAATTTGCGAGCACCAAACCCAAGTCCATCTGGGTTTCTATATCCAGTCGCAAGTTATTGGCTACGAACTCAAACCTGGATGTCAGCAGGTCTGCGAGGATGCGTTCGAATTTGTGCAGACTCAACACAGTCGTCATTGCTGTACCGGCAACAAGCGTCAGTGCGAGCATCAGCGCAATCCGATACGCGAAGCCTAGTTTCACTTCCTTTAGCCTCCCTGGTATCCAGGCCGCTTTCCTGAAATTGAGCGCAGAGATTTCAGCACTCTAGTCAAGGCCTGAATTAATCATTATCAGTAATTTATTATTAATTTCGGTAATTATAAATCTTGAAAATTCACTGATTCAATTGGATAACTCACACTACTTCGACTTAAACCCGGTTCTCCCGCCAGTTTTTTCGATTTTTTACATGTATTGTGCATAAGCACAATGTACTCCAATCCAGAAAATCACCTCATCTGATCAGATAAAAACAGCCATACTGGGATATAAATCTAAAGCGTCAGTCTTATATCTATTTGTTATTATGTATTTATTGTTCAATAATCATTCTGACGTGATAAAAATGAAAATTAATTGAAATAATTTTCAAAAAAGACTTGACTTTTCATTCACAAGGAATTATATTGCACTGCAATATAGAAACTTTTCTTGGAGAAAATAAGCCATGCAAAACAAAGTTGTCAATTTCGTAAACGAAGCAGTCAGCATTAATTCAGAACTTTTGTCCAAATCCGTCAACCAGGGCGTTGTTTCTGGTCAGAAATTCGTACAGCAAGTGTCTGACCAGGCTGTCGACTGGACCAACATCAAAAACTTTGATGATTATGTCGCAAGCCAGAAAGTTTGGAACGCATCGGTTGTCGATCAGATTCAGAGCTCAGCGCAGTCTGCTATTGATCTTGGCAATGAAGCCTATGACGCTTACTTTGGACTGTGGAAGAAAGTGTTTGCACCCGCAGTTTCACCGGTCGCCGAAGCCAAGGTTGTTAAAGCTAAAGCTGCTTAAGCGCTAAAGATTTCATTTCATACTACTCCTCCTTAATTGAAATGGGCCTGCTATCGCAATGATGGCAGGCCTCTTTTTTAGCGCATTGGTCAATTCCAAACCCCAGCGATCGAACAAGATTGCCTGACCAGTGCTTTTCTATATGATTTCAATGACAGATGTCATTCCAGCATCTTGATGCTCCAGAATATGGCAGTGAAACATCCACTTGCCCGGGTTATCCGCCAAGAAAGCAATTTCCGCTTTTTCCTCTGGCTGTAGCAGAACTGTGTCTCTCGTGAACTGTTCAGCCAACGGCTTTCCATTACGACTTATCACCTGGAAACTATGTCCGTGTAAATGGAAAGGATGCTCCCAGGCGGTACGGTTTTCCAGCTCGAAAATGTAGGACTGATCAAGTTCAAGGGTGAACATTGGCGAGTCAAAGTGAACGTCATTTTGCACGATACCGTTCAATGACCAGACCTTTCCAAGTCCGACCAACTCCTGAATAGTCTTAAATTCTCCTTCGACTGTTGCGCCTGTCATCCCACCCATCGCACCACCCTCGAAGAGGAATGAAATTCGTTTTGCACGCTCAAGGTCCGGGCGTGAAACAGGATTGTCTGGTAGACGCTTCGGCACGGTATTTCGAATTGAAGTGGTATTGCTGGTTCGAACCAGCTGCATCAATTCATAGGCAAAGTTGGGAGCATAAGCCTGATCGATCACAGAACTCACCTCACCTGGAGCACCGGTAACATCCAAAATTAGGTCCATTCTCTGGCCGGAACCTAATGGAGCCAGACTTTGATCGAGACGGCGTGGATTTACTGGATGACCATCCACTGCAATTACCCATGGTTCCAGATCTTTAAAATTGAGTGCAAACGTTCTGGCATTTGCAACATTCACCAAGCGAAGACGCAGACGTTCACCGGGATGCACCTCAAATTTTTCGTCAATGGTACCGTTGACAGTCACCACATTACCAAGTCGTCCATTATGACTGGTATCTCGCATGTTTGACTCGAATGGCAGAACTTGGGCATCCTGATCTAATCGCCAATCATCCAACACCCAAACAACATCGCGGTCAACTGCTATAGGCTCGTACTCATCAACAATCAAAACACCGTGCAAACCCATACCAACCTGTTGGGAGCTGGCAAAATGAGGGTGATACCAAAAAGTACCTGCATCCTCCAATTTAAACTCGTAGTGAAATGAGTCACCCGGTTCGATCGGCTTCTGGCTGAGATGTGGCACTCCATCCATACCAATCGGTACTCTAAGACCATGCCAGTGAACAGTTGTCGGTTGTTCCAGTTGGTTTTCAACCACAAGACTCAACGTATCGCCTTGTCGATAACGAAGCAGCGGCCCTGGTACAGTCTCGTTGAATGCCCAGACTTTAGTAACCGGCCCATGGTCTAATACCAATGCGACATCTACTGGTGATACAACCAATTTTCCGGGAATTGATTGGCTGGCACTACTTTCAATTGGTAGAATCGCCACTGCAGCTGCAGTGGCTGAAACCTGCAGAAAATGACGTCGATGAGGATTAAATCCGGTGGATATTTGTGTTGGCAATATCGGGTTCTCTGCTTACGAATCTAATTGGGAAAGGGCTAACGTTTTGTTCGTCGCGATCACGACCTATTTCAAACATCAATAGCCCAGCATCTTTTTTGTGACTTATCGCTCACCGATTGTATAAAACTCGTGAAACTGCTAGGCGTGATTGTGCAAAAGTTTCCCTCTATAACTGTGACCAGAGCAACCTCTCTCTGGTTTCGCATTACTCGTCCAGTCGACTGGGACATTTAAGAAATTCTTTCATTTCATGAGTTCACATTTAAAGTACGATTTTTACACGATGTCAATAATGTAAAGGCGCGTCTTCGTCGCAAGGTAAAATTTTTCAAATTCCAACAGTTGCATTCAATTTGACGTGAGCATATACGAACAACATCTGGACAAGAATCCAGCAAATTATCATCCTTTAACCCCGATCAGTTTTCTGGAGCGGACGGCCCGGGTCTTTCCAGACAAGGTTGCCGTTATTCACGGTGAAATTACTTACACCTACAGCGAGCTATGCAGTCGTGCTCGCAGGCTGGGAAGTGCATTGGCGGGAAGAGGTATCGGCATCGGCGACACCGTCGCCATCATGTCTCCGAATACGCCAGCCATGCTTGAGGCACACTATGGTGTGCCTATGTGCGGTGCAGTGCTGAATGCGCTCAATTATCGTCTGGATGCTGGGACGATCAGCTTCACACTTCAACACGGCGAAGCGAAGATACTGCTTACAGACCGAGAGTTTTCTCCTGTTATTCGTGAAGCGCTTAAGCAACACAAACACGAAGTTACAGTGATTGATATTGATGACCCTTATGCTGATGGTGGGGATCTGATCGGAGAAACTGATTACGAATCCTTACTCGAAGAAGGCGATTCGAATTACCAATGGCTGGTACCGGAGGACGAGTGGCAGGCGATTTGTCTAAACTACACATCTGGAACGACGGGTAACCCAAAAGGGGTCGTGTTTCATCATCGCGGCGCATATCTCAATGCGCTTGGTAATGCACTGACTTTTCAACTGGACAGCCGTAGTGTGTATCTTTGGACATTACCAATGTTTCACTGTAATGGCTGGACATTCACCTGGGCAGTCACTGCAGTTTCCGCTACTCATGTATGTCTTCGAAAGGTTGACCCTGCGCATATCTTTCCGTCAATCAAAGAAAATCACGTCACCCACATGTGCGGAGCTCCAATTGTGCTCAACATGCTTGTCCATGCGCCTGCCGATCAAAAGATTAAATTTGATCGTGTCGTAGAAGTCGCGACTGGTGGAGCTGCACCGCCTAGTCAGGTGATTGCTGAAATGGAAAAGTTGGGATTTAGAGTTACTCACCTTTATGGGTTGACTGAAACGTATGGGCCTGCGACTGTTTGTGCGTGGCAGGACAAATGGGATGGTAGCTCACTGGATGAAAGAGCTGCAAAGATGGCTAGACAGGGAGTGAACTATCCAACATTGGAAGATGTCAGAGTCATAGATCCGGATACGATGGAACCGGTACCACAAGACGGGTCTACGATGGGAGAGTTGATGGTACGTGGCAATACCGTCATGCGCGGTTATCTGAAAAACAAGGAAGCAACTCAGGATGCATTTGCCGGCGACTGGTATCACACCGGAGATTTAGGTGTTACTCATGAAGACGGCTACATCGAAGTGCGAGACCGTTCCAAAGACATCATCATCTCGGGAGGCGAGAACATCTCCAGTCTCGAAGTCGAAGATGTTCTATATCGCCATCCGAGCATCATGGAAGCAGCGGTTGTCGCCAAGCCGGACGAAAAGTGGGGCGAGACACCCTGTGCGTTCATAACAATTGCCCCTGGAAAGGAACACTCCCTCACACAAGATGATGTGACTACCTGGTGCAGACAGAATCTGGCGCACTACAAAATTCCGAAATCGGTCGTATTCGGACCTCTGCCTAAAACCTCAACTGGAAAAATACAGAAGTTTGTACTGCGAGAGCGCGCCCAGGAAATTTAAGGACCACTATTGATCAGCTGGACTTATCGTTCGGGGAGCCTACAACTTTTCGCGGACCGCCTGAATCACGGGAATAGTCTGCGGCATTACATCATGCCACACGTTAAATGACTCGGCAGCCTGTTCAACAAGCATACCCAGTCCATCTGCAATCTGACCAACACCGCATTCTTTAGCCCATTCCATAAATCGAGTGGGATGCCTGCCATACACCAGATCGTAGACTAGCTTGGTGTTTTCAAATGTTTGAGGTGAAATTTGAGGCAGTTCTCCATGAATGCCTGTTGAGGTCGCATTGATGATGATTTCATAGGCATTTGAATGCGCTTCGTCTAGCGCTGATGCCTTGATGTTTCCGATGTCAGAAAATATTTTGGCTAACGCATCTGCTTTACCCTTGGTACGGTTCGCGATAACGACAGTTCTTGGCCTTCGTTCTAGAATCGGTGACAGAATGCCGCGTACAGCGCCACCGGCTCCAACGATGAGAATATTTGTGTCGATGAAAGGTACGCCAAGGTTGGTTTCGATGTCCTTAACCAACCCTGCACCATCAGTATTGTCGCCTTTAACGCCATCATCAAGTGTCAAGGTATTGACTGCTCCAGCAAGACGAGCACGATCAGTCAGTTGATCAGCCAACTTCCAGGCATTCAGTTTAAAAGGGACAGTGACGTTAAGGCCGTTACCACCATTCGCTTGGAATCCGCTGACTGCCTGCTCAAACCCACCAATATCAACATGAACAGCGCGATACTCCAGATTGATTCCAAATTCTTTCGCGAACTGGCTGTGAACCAAAGGCGATTTACTCTGTGAGACAGGGTTGCCGAAAACAGCATAGAGCTGCTTTTTAGGTTTGAAATCAAAAAGATCGGTCATACGATTTGGATGGATATTTCAGTTAGTGACTTGTCCGGGGAACAGAACCAACTATTTAAATTCAGTTTACTTGGTGGACTTCGTTCATTTTAAGAATTCCATTTCGAATTCGGCAGAATGAAATTTTTCCGTCTATTTAGAATTGAGACCAAGTAATGAATGTTGTTCACTATGGCAATTCACATGAACTTGAATTACTGTTGAATTCCATTCCGGTTGGGTCGTAAGGAAACGATCCGCTTGAATCTGACAGAACATTATCTGACTCATTTCAATACCTGTTTATCTTTATATGTTTAGTGAAACTTTAATCAATTTGCTGAAGACTGTTTATTGCGTCGTATGGTGGTTGCTGGAGAATTTTCGCCGAATATCTTTCACCAATGATTTCAATCTCAAATTCACCTTCTTTAACGACGGTCCGATCAATCAGATAGCCTAACGCTATCGACTTTTTTGTTCGATGTCCATATGCACCGGAGGTTACTACACCCACAATTTGATCAGCCTGATAGATGGCATGAAGATAAAACGGATCAATTTCTCCAGAAGCAATTTCAAATAATTTCATACACCACCGGTTGCTTGACTCCCCACGACGCAACAAAGATTCTCGTCCGATGAACTGACGATTTTCAGGCTTAACCAAGTGATCTAACCCCGCCTCCAATGGCGTTCTTTCCGTTGTCAAATCAACTCCCCAAGCTCTGTATCCTTTTTCTAACCGCATCGAATCAAGAGCGAAAGTACCGAAAAAGCCAAGTCCAAATTCTGTCCCGGCATTGACTAAAGCAGCGAACACTTTGTCCGCTTTATCTTGAGGAATATGAAGTTCCCACCCGGTTTCTCCTGTATATGAAATTCTAAGCGCAAGCACCCGTACACCTGCGATCACTATCTCTGAACCACTGAGCCACGGGAAACCTGACTGCGAGCAGTCAGAATCACACAATGCGCTGAGTAAATTAGGCGCTTCAGGGCCAGCAATACTCAAAACCGCACGTTGATCCGCAACCGTATAAACCTCAATGTCAAAGTCAACCGCCCGGCTTCGCAAAACTTCAAGGTCGAGTCGTGCTGCAGTAGCAGAGGAAGTTAAGTAGTAGCTGTCCTCAGACGCCCGAAACGCCATGAACTCAGACAGCACACCACCCGACTCAGTTAATGCATGTATCAACGAAATTCGTCCAACCCTTCGAGGCGGTGTGTTTGCACCCAAAGATTGCATAAATCGCTCTGCGTCAACACCAGTCACTTCAAATTTTGCAAGTGCTGACATATCGCATAATCCAACGCGTTCGGAAACCAATTGACATTCGCGACTCACAGCTTCAAACCAATTGGTCCGCCGAAAGCTGTTTATCGCTTCTGAACCGCTATCCGAGGTTCGAAACCAATTTGGACGTTCCCATCCGTATACCGCTCCATACACGGCACCAGCCCCTTTCAGAGATCGATAGAAAGGAGATGTGACTGCTGGTCGACCAGCCAGTCTTTCTTCTTTCGGATAGTGAACACCAAATTGATGAGCAAAACTCTCTATCGCTTTGGAAATACGAAACTCTCGGTTCGCATAATCACCAAATCTTCTGGGGTCTAAAGCAAGTGCATCCATTGGCGGCTCACCGCTTTCAATCCACCCAGCGAGAAACTTGCCAGCGCCACCACCTTCCATCACACCCATTGAAGATCCGGTGATAAGCCACGCATTCGGCAGTTTGAATGCTGGACCTATTAAGGGATTAGCATCCGGCGTAAATGTAATCGGACCATTAACATTGCTTCGAATACCTACTTCTCCAAGTACAGGAATTCGCTTGGTTGCCGCTTCTATGATGTCGCTGAGTCTGTCCAGTGCCGGGGGCAACAAATCAGCACCAAAGTCTTGTGGAACACCATCAATTGCCCATGCCTCTGGGGACTTCTCATAGGGACCAAAGATGAGTCCGTCACGTTCCTGTCTGGTGTACCAACTTTCCTCCGGGTCCCGGAATATCGGCAATGGCGTTGATCTGCCTCGAATCTCATCAATAGATTCAGTAACCAGATACTGATGAAGAACGGGAACGACGGGTAAATCAACTCCCATCATGTCCCCGATTTCCCGACACCAGGTACCAGCTGCATTGACGATGTGTTCACACCTGATTTTGCGCGCTGGTGTAAGCACCTCCCACTCACCGCCAGCCGTACGCTCAATCCTCAGGGCAGGACTCTGTCGAAATATTCGTGCCCCACGAGCGCGAGCCGCCCCTGCAAATGCGTGTGTTGCCTGACTCGGGTCAACGTTACCATCATACGGTTCGTAGATACCGCCAATTAATCCATGAATTTTGGCCAACGGGTAAAGTTCCTCGATCTCTTTTGGGGAAACAATATGAAACTCGTGCCCAACAAACCGTCCCAATCCCTGAACATGCCGAAACTCATCCATGCGATCAGTCAACCTGGTAACGCGCATTGCACCAGTCTGACGAAATCCGACATCCATGCCAGAGTCTTCAGCCAGTGCTGATTTGTAAAGGCGAATGCTTTCACCTCGCATCTGCATAATGCTCGCATTGTGTGCGAAGTGCGTACAAAGTCCTGCTGCATGCCATGTCGATCCGTGGGTTAGATCGTTTTTCTCGATCAGAATGACGTCATGCCAGCCGAGTTTTGTCAGGTGGTAAAGAGTGGAGGTGCCCATAACCCCACCACCAATGATTAAGACCCTTGCATATTCTGTCACAGCTTTGTATCTCGTCACACTTCAAAATTTGGAAACACGCGTTCAGCCTGAGACGCGCATTTTGTGCCATGCAATGCTAGCCTATATTTGCCAGTAACTCAGAAAGAATGTGATTCCAATAATGTGAATTACACGTTCAATTATTCTCCTAATTCTGTGTGAACTGGAAGATGATTACTCGACACTCAACCAGCCGAGGTTTTGGATATTTTCCATTGAAAGTGGCTTTAGTGTAATTTGTCTATAAATACAAATTTGGTGTTTGGTTAATGTCTACTAGTTGCCAAGTGAGAAGGAGAGAATGTAATAGGGGCTAGACCTAAACGATGTGGATCTAGAGAATCGTCTTGTTTCTCATTTTGAGGAAATGGGAGCATACGAACATCTTTGAATTCAACCAAAAACAACATTTTAATCACCATCCAACAAATTTAATCAATTACCAAGTAGCGTTCCATCAGATTTTGAACAGATAAAAAACAAGTTTACAAATGCGTAGAGAATGTCAGAAATCAATTCACCCAATTTAAAATTGACTGCTTCGGAGTACATATTCATGGAGTGGGCGAATACCCTCAACCATTCAGAGACACTAAATACCCGGGTGCATTACCTTTATTATCGAGGTTGATGGCATCTTGCATCATCTAGATCGATAGCTGTTATTGGCATTCGCAATTCAACTAGAGGTAGATTGAAAAGAACACGGCAGGTGGTCCGGCAACTCGTAGAAAAAAATTAACAGTTGTATCTAGATTGGCCGCAGGTTTGAGTTGTTTGGCTTATCGGTCAGGCCGCTGCCTCCTATATGAGTGAAGGCTTATGTGATGAATAACAAGACTGACACCAACGTTTCGATAGCGATTGCCGAAACCACACAGCGACCAAGGCTGTATGCGGTAGCGCGTGTGTTCGATTTTCTTCAATGCTGTAAACTATAATTCAGTGATTATGAAAGTCTTCATGAGCCATGCCTACACTGATGCCGTGCTCGCCGCACGGATTTCTAACGCGCTAGAGAGCAATGGCCTTGAAGTCTGGGATCCTGATCGGGACCTGTTGCCAGGCGACAACTGGGCAGGCGAGACCGCGCGTGCGCTTGAGGAATCCGACGCAATGGTCGTATTGCTCACTCCCGCTGCCGCTAGTTCCCCCTACGTCAAGCGTGAAATCATGTACGCTCTGGGTGCTAAAAATTTTAGTAACCGCTTGATTCCTGTTGTTGTGGGTGACCCCGACCGCTTCCCCAAAAACGAGATACCTTGGATAGTCCGGCAGATGCCTTGGTACAGTTTGGAAGATTTGGATTCCGACCATCCCAATGTTGAGCCGATTGCTGAGGCAATCTTGGCTCAAACCTGAAGACTCGGATTCGGCCAAATTATCGTACCGAACGAGATTTTTCTATCTCACTCAAGTGCTGATCGCTCGTTCACCAGTGATTTAGCCGATGTACTGCGTCGCCACGGCATCCCTGTCTGGTATAGCGAAACGGACATCCAAGGAGCTAATCAATGGCACGACGAAATCGGTGATGCTCTCAAACGATGTGATTGGGTTGCCCTAGTTCTCTCTCCCAATGCCGTTGCTTCAATGTGGGTGAAGAGGGAGCTAGTGTAGTGTCCTAAATATAACATTAATTATAAGCATCATCTGTAGTACAATTAGCATACACCAACTTGGAGGCGGATGTATGCGTGTCGCGTCAGTCATCGAACTATCGGAACAAGAGTGCAGGGAATTAAAGCGTCTTTGCTCGTCGCGCAGTATTTCAGTCGGATTTCATCAGCGCGTTCGTATTGTGCTTTTGTCATCGGAGGGGAAAACCAACAAACAGATTGCTGCTGAGCTGGGACTATCCCAACCCACCGTCAGTCAGTGGCGCAATCGATTTGCCGAGGAAAGGATGGAGGGCATCAGGAAAGAACGTCCTCGGGGCGGCAATCATGGCGGAAAAAACACCCAGGCGCAGGATGAATTGCGCACCAGGATCATTGCTGCGACCACCCAGAGCACTCCTTCTGATGCGACGCACTGGTCCTGCCGCTCCATGGCAAGAGCCATGGGGACCACTCACAGTTTTGTCAACCGGGTGTGGCTTGCCAATGGCTTGAAGCCGCATTTGATCAAGACGTTCAAGCTCAGCAACGATCCACAGTTTGAACACAAGCTGGTGGATGTGGTGGGTTTGTATCTGGATCCGCCGGACAATGCGGTGGTGTTCAGTTTTGACGGGAAAAGCTCGATTCAGGCGCTGGATAGGACGCAGCCGGGACTGCCACTGAAAAAGGGGCGTTGCGGCACCGTGACCCATGATTACAAGCGTCATGGAACGACGTCGTTGTTTGCGGCGCTGAACATCGCATCGGGGGAAGTGATCGGGCAATGCTATCGCCGGCATCGCCATCAGGAGGTGTTGAAGTTTTTCAAGGCGGTGGAAAAGACAGTCGACAAGGGGCTTGAGATTCATATCATCCTGGACAATTACAGCACTCATAAGCACAAAGATGTGTTGCAATGGATTGACAGGAAAAAGCGGGTTTATCTGCACTTCATACCGACGGGTTCTTCTTGGTTGAATTTGGTTGAGCGGTTTTTTTCGAAGCTGACGGAAAAGCAGATCCGTCGCGGGGTGTTCACCTCAGTTGCGCATTTGGAAGAGTGCCTGAAAAACTACTTGGACACCTACAATGAGAATCCCAGACTGTTGGTCTGGACGAAGTCTGTAAAGCAGATCACCGATAAAGTAGCGAGAGGCCGAAACGCTCTTGCTACCAATATTAATTAAAAGATTATTTAGGACACCACACTAGTATATTCGCTTGGGCAAGACCGATTTGAGGGAAGGATAGTTCCCATACTCTATCGGTCCTGCTCACTTGACGATCTGTCTTGGACGCTACCGCAATTGCAAATAGTTGATTTCCAAGGCGATTACGATACTGGTTACCGCAAATTGTTGCGTATTTGGGGCATCGGTTATTCCCCGTCGTCAAAACCATGAGCTCAGGGTACAAGCAATGCAATCAAAGTATTGCATTGTCCGAAGTCGTGAAACGCAATAAGAACAATGATTCGGTGAATTAGGCAACAATATCCCTAAATTTTCGTTACTCTTGCGAGCAGCAAGTGATCAAGTAGGCATTTATGCCACTCGACAATACATGGGTGAATTACACCAATAATGTCGAGAGCCGAATCAGAGGAGTTGAAAAAGCAGATTCTGAACGAATATTGGAATGGTCACTCGATCCGGTCTTTGGCGTCTGATGATGAGCCGCATTTGGAATTACAGGTATCAAGTGGTGCCGAATGCAGAGATAGGAGTTATGCCCAAAAGTAGTGCGTGACGGGATTCATCACTAAGCGGCTACCTGGTCGGTGTCATTGTAATTCAGTTCGACTCCATTCTTGAATTTCACTCCCTCGATCACTTTGCCCAGCTGCCTGAACCCGCGCAGCCGTCGCCATTTTTTCTCCGCACACATCCCCAGCCTGTACATCATGCCCAGCATCGTCGTTCTGCTCAGACAGCCCTTCGAGCGCTTGGTGCGGTGACGGATCGTCGCGAAGGTCGACTCGATTGGATTAGTGGTACGCAGAGATTGCCAGTGCGATGCCGGAAAATCGTAAAACGCCAGCAGCTCCTCACGATCCCCGATCAGGCATTCAACCACTTTCGGATACTTGTCCTGATAGGTTTCCACAAACCGATCAAACGCCTCATGCGCCGCCTCGCGCGTGTCTGCCATCCAGATCTGGTGAAGCGCCTTTTTCGCCTGTCCGTGCAGCATCTTCGGCAGCCGGTTGAGCACATTCGCCGTCTTATGCACCCAGCAGCGCTGATCCTGGGTTTCAGGGTAAACCTGGTCCAATGCCGACCAGAACCCCATCGCCCCGTCTCCAACCGCCAGCTTCGGTGCATCCATGCCCCTGGACTTCAGATCCAGCAGCATCCCCTTCCAGCTCTCGGTCGATTCGCGCACCCCGTCCTCAATCGCCAGCAACTGCTTGCGGCCACACTCATCAACCCCGATCAGCACCAGCGCACACAGCTTTGCATCCTCGGCCCGAAGCCCGCAGTACACCCCATCGGCCCATACATAAACGATCTTCCCGGTGATGCCGCGCGTCTGCCACCGCCTCATCTCCTCATTCCACTGCTGCGCCAGGCGGGAGACCGATGAGGCAGAAAAACCCTGCGCCTTACTGCCCAGCAGAACCTTCAGGGTATCAGCCATCTCACCGCTTGACACCCCCTTCAGATAAAGCCACGGCACAAACGCCTCAACCGTCGCCGTCTTTCTCACATACGGCGGGATCAGTGCCGAGCGGAACGACACCGGCTCGCCGGTATTCGAGCGGACCTTCGGAATCCGAACCGAAACCGGCCCGATACCGGTCTGAATGTCACGCTCAGGCTGGCTGCCGCTTCGAACCACCGCCCGAAGCCCGTTGCCAGCATACTGTCCGTCATACTGAGCGAGAAATTCCTCCACCTCAAGCTGCAGGGCCTGGGCGAGAATCCGTCTGGCACCGGTGCGCACCAATTCGGTCACAACATCGGGTGAAATGTCTCGACTTTCAAATCCAATTACGTTATCGTTACTCATAGTGGCGTACCTCTCTGGTTGGTTGTAAAAATGCTTTCTACATTTAACCAGATACGCCGCTTTTTTTTCAACCCCCGTCACGCACTACTTTTGGGCATAACTCCAGAGATAGAGGTACAGGCAGAAACTGTGCCGTTTGAATGAGCATTACTCGGTCCCAATAAATACGGTACTTTAGTTAGCCACTTGAACCTGTCTGCAAGTTAAGCAGATTAACTGTTTAATCGGGGGCACTACCAAAGCTTGACTGGTAGTGTACGGTGCAAGTACGCACTTCAATCTGAAACGCATGTATTTAACATTTGATGTGTGAAAAGAAACTAAGCTCTCATTCGCATTCCGTCAGGATCATACGGTGCCTCAGTCAACACACGTGTTTCGTATAATTCTCCGGCCACCTCAATCTGTAAACGCTTGTCACAAATTGCTGAAAATGACTCACCATGCTGAGATTCAACGATTGCAAAAGACAGCAGTTTCCCTGTTCGAGGACCAACTGCACCAGATGTTGTCAACCCCACTATTTCATCGTCGCACAAAACAAGCTCATCATGTAGCAACAGTGGGCGTTCCGACGTCTGAAGAAGGACTTCCAACAGAAAAAGTTTTTGGCTGACACCATGCTCCTTCTGCTGCTGTATCGCGTCATAACCCAAATAGTCACCATGACGCGTTCCCAGTATGTGTTCAATCCTAGCTTCGATTGGTGTCACGTCAGGACCCCATTCGTGACTCCAATGTCCAAAACCTTTTTCCATTCGACAGCCATCTAATGCCAGCATACCAAGATGAGAAATTCCAAAGTCTTCACCTGCCTCTCTGATCGAATCGTAGACCATCATCGCATCATCCGCCTGCATGTAGATCTCCCACCCCAACTCGCCTGCATAACTTCGCCTAAGAGCTGTTACTTCCATCCCACCAATTTTTCCCTTTCGAAAGTCTCCAAACGGAAATCTTTCTGAATGCAGGTTTTCGGAGAATACGCGTTGTAACACCTCTCTAGCCAATGGTCCCATTACTCCCAGTACTGCTTCATCCTGAGTTCGATCCTCAATTAATACGCCATCGAAATCTTCCAGAATTTGTCGCATGCGGGATAAATCTCGATAACGCGTACTAGCACCACTCACGACTCTAAAGGAATTGGAACCAATTCGACTGACCGTCACATCGGCTTCAATTCCGCCCCGTTCGTTGAGCATCACTGTGTATTTTGACTGCCCGGGTCGCATATCCATATCACCAGCACACAGGTATTGCAAACCTTCAAGGGACCGTTTTCCCGTAATCTCAAATTTCGAAAACTGCGAGAGATCAATCAGTGCGACGGAAGCAGCCATTTGTGCCGCCTCGCGTTGGCTGATATCCCACCACGGTTGTTCGCCAAAGGTGTGAATGATTCCACGCTCCGACTCTGATTCCGCGTACCACAACGGCACCTCCCAGTGCGGCAAACACCCAAACACCGCACCTGCAGACTTTAAACGTTCATATAGAGGGGATCGATGAAGCCCCACTCGCGGCTCAGGTTGTTTGAGAGGCCAGTGCATTGCAAACTGGGTATGAACCGCCTCTTGCATGCGTAGGTGTAGGTTTTTGGTTTCATTCCATTTCGGGCTAACGCGACGAATATCAACTTCCCACAAATCGAACCGGGGACGACCTCCCAATATCCACTCTGACAGTTCGCGCCCAACTCCCGCCGATGACATCACACCAACCGAATTAAATCCTGCTGCGACAAAAAGCCCGGGAAGTTCGGGCGTTTCACCGATCAATGGCTTTGTATCGGGAGTGAAGCTCTCCGGTCCATTCATGAACATCTGGATTCCCGTTGATTCCAAAACCGGCATCCTTTCAACGGCAGCCTGCATAAACGGTTCAAACTGATCCCAGTCTTCAGCAAACATCAGATATCCACCATCTGCAGGAATCTCAGATGCCGGACTCCAGATCTTGGCATCTTTTTCAAATCCACCAATCACCATCTTTCCTGTATCTCCCTTGAGATACACACCGCGATCCAAATCACGCACAACAGGTACGGATTCTCGCAACTGGTCAATCGGCTCTGTCACCACATACATGTGTTCCACAGCCTGTAGTGGCACATTGACACCAACTTTCGCAGCCAAAGTTCGAGACCACAGGCCAGCACACAATACAACCCGGTCGCAGTCAATCCTATCACCATTCAAAAGTGCGATACCTTTGAGTCTGCCATTTTTAGTCTCTATTCGTTCAACAGGTTGCCCCTCCTCGATCAGTCCACCCATCAGTTTGATTCCAGTAGCATACGCAGCACACAAATCAACCGGCGAAACCTGCGCATCTTCATCAACCCAGAGCGCTCCAGCCAAGTCATCTACGCGCAGAAATGGTGCTACTTGCAGCACTTCCTGAGTACTGATCATTTCAACTCCTAACCCAACTCGACATCCCATGGCATGAATCCTTCTAAGCTCAGTGAGCCTTTCATGATTTTGTGCTAGCCAAAGGCCACCGGTTTGCCGATATCCCGTTGACTTTCCCGTCTGATTTTCGAGTTCTGGGAACAGGTGTGTCGCGTACATCGCGATTTTTGTCATATTCAGGGAGGATCGCAACGGTCCTACGATGCCTGCAGCGTGCCAGGAGGTACCGCTTCCAACTTGGTTTGCTTCAAACAGTCGAACTGAGCAGCCACCCATCTGAAGCAGATGGTAGGCAACTGAGAGCCCAATTGCTCCGCCACCAATAATCGCGATGTCTATGTTTCCATTCACCAATCAAATCATCAATGTAGTATCCCTAATGAACATCGCCATTTTAGTTAAGCGATTGTTAGTATCGTTCTGCAATTCTTGAAATTTGGCGCTTACAATTCGACAGAAATGAACCAGGCTCAAGTTCTCACAAGTTAGTCCTGCAACAACCTGTCATATACAATTCTGAACGTGAAAAGTTCGACGAAAAAAGCCGCGCGTCGAAGGACGGGAGGACGTCAGTCCAAACGCGAACGACGCCAGCGTGGCAACGTTTCTGGCAACAGCAGTCCCTACATTCAACGTCATGTCGGAAGAATCGGTTTGTTGGACGATGCTGGCTTATCGCTTATCGAGAAAAATGCCGACCGAATTCTGGATCAGATCGGCATGGATTTTCGAGATGACCCCGAAACGTTAGACATCTTTAGACAGGCCGGCTGCAGAGTATCAGGTGAGCGAGTTCGATTTGAACCTGGATTTTGCCGTGAGGTCATTCAAAATTCAGCACCCCAGCAATTTACCCAATATGCCAGAAACCCGATCCGATCCGTCGAAATCGGCGGTAAAAACTCCCTTTTCTGTCCGAGCTTTGGCTCACCATTTGTTCACGACATGGATCGCGGCAGGCGGTACTCGACTTGCGAAGACTTTGAGAATCTGACGCGGCTTCACTACATGCTGGATAGCGTTCACCACTCAGGTGGAGTCGTTTGCGAACCTGTCGATTTACCAGTGTCCGAACGTCACCTCTTCATGGCTAAAACTCATTTGAAACTGAGTGATAAGCCATTTATGGGCGCGGTTACAGCACGCGAGCGGGCTGCTGATACCGTTGAGATGGTACGAATCGTATTTGGTGAGAAATTTGTCAATGAAAACTGTTGCCTGTACAGTGTTGTCAACACCAACGCACCACTCGTGCTCGATGCAACCATGCTCGAAGCACTCAAAGTCTACGCCAAAGCCAATCAAGCGATCGTTGTCTCGCCTTTTGTTCTCGGCGGTGCTATGAGCCCAGTGTCAGTTGCAGCAACTCTCGCACAGGTACTGGCGGAAGTTTTGGCTGGACTTTGTCTCATACAACTGATAAGGCCTGGTGCACCTGCCGTATTTGGAACTTTTTTCAGTCCAATTTCCCTGCAATCCGGTGCAACAACCTTCGGTACACCAGAAGGCATGCAGTTCCAAATGTGCGCTCGTTCGCTTGCCGATCGCCTAGGCGTACCCCTGCACTCAGTTGGCGCACTCACTGCGTCTAAAGTCCCCGATGCACAAGCCGCATACGAAAGTGCAACTCAATTGATTGGCTCCTTCATGGCTGGCACACACTTCATCATTCATGCCACAGGTTGCTTGGAGAGTCTTTTGACTGTCGGCTACGAAAAAGTCATCATGGACGCGGATCGCTGCGCAATGCTG
This sequence comes from Arenicellales bacterium, assembly GCA_965220665.1. Classification (GTDB taxonomy): domain Bacteria; phylum Pseudomonadota; class Gammaproteobacteria; order Arenicellales; family JAJDZL01; genus JAJDZL01. Next base: position 1,237,725 of record CBDCQQ010000005.1, on the reverse strand, counting down.
GCAGCATTTGCAGACAAAGTCGACCTGTCGGACGAAGCTCAGGCCTGGGACGCTTTTGAAGAAGTCGAACCAGGACATCATTTTCTGGAAGCAGGACACACGCAGCGAAATTTCGAGACCGCTTTCTTTCAGTCATCTGTCGCAGACAACAAATCATTCGAGCAGTGGCAGGCTGAGGGATCAACCTGGCAGCATCAGCGCGCCAATCAAACATGGAAACAGATGCTCAATGAGTATCAGCCACCACCCATTGAATTAAATGTCGCGGAGGCTCTTGATGAATTTGTCTTGCGACGTCTCAAGGAAATTCGCAATCAATAAAGAGGAATCCAATGACACTTGAAATCGACTGGTCCTATGATGCGGTTGTTCAACGACGGGAAAATTACTACGCCGCCTCGCAAAGAAAGTTTCAGCCATATCGTAAGCCATTGATCGTGAAACGCGGGCAGGGGCAGTATTTGTGGGATGAGGACGACAACCGTCTGATTGATCTTTTGGGAATGAATGTATGCATTTCTGTTGGTCATGCTCATCCGGACGTGGTCCGGGCTGCAAGTGAGCAGGCAACCGAACTGCCACACTGCACAACGATGTTCTATCACCCGGTGCCAGCTCACTTTGCCGAGGAATTGGCGGCAACCATGCCTGATGGATACGATTGGGTTGTGCACTTTACCAATAGCGGTGCTGAAGCGATTGACCTAGCACTGATGATGGCGCGAACCTATACCGGAAAGAGCGACATAGTCTCCCTACAGGGTGGATATCATGGTCCAACCTATGGTGCCCAGTCAATTACTGGAATAGCGGGGTTTCGACATGATGTCAATTTGCCTGGCCACGTGCAGTTTGCTCTCTCACCAAACCCCTATCGAAGCGAGTTCGGAGACGATACCGAGCGTTATCTGACATCGCTTGAAAACACGATTCGATACAACACCTCAGGTAAGATTGCCGCGATGGTGATCGAACCGGTACAGGGATACGTTGGGATCATTCCGATGCCCGTAGGATATATTGCCGGTGCTGCTGAGCGAGTACGCGCTGCGGGTGGCGTCATGATTTTGGATGAAGTGCAAGCGGGATTCGGCCGGACTGGAGATTCTTTCTGGAACTTTGAACAGCATGGCGTAGTACCTGAAATTGTTGTTGCTGCAAAGGGCATCGGGAATGGATACCCATTAGGCGCAGTCATCGCACAAAAGGAAATTGCAGAGCCCATGGCGGAAAAGTTCCTGTTTCATACCTACGGTGCAAATCCGATGAGCTGTGCCGCCGGACGTGCAGTTCTCGAGGTCATCAAACGGGAGCAGTTACAGCAAAACGCCAAGATGGTTGGAAAACTGTTGTTGGACGGATTAACAGGTCTCATGCACGACCATCTAGTAATTGGAGATGTACGCGGTAGGGGACTCATGATTGCAGTCGAGCTCGTCAAAGACCGGCAAAGTAAGGAACCCGCACCTGAAGAGACGGCCGTCGTGTTTGAGGAAACTCGATTTAACGGGCTTGTAACCAGTAAAGCCGGTCCAGATCGAAGTGTATTGAGACTAGTCCCACCCCTGTGCCTGTCAACCGAAGATGTACCCGAAATTGTCCAGTCGATGGACCGATCATTTGCAGCACTGAGCTAACAACCTGATTCTGGCCTACAGTGCCTGGCATGTGAACTTCAGAACAGTTTTAACTGTAAATCCAGTTGGTAGATTAGACTCTTCAGGAACTGAAGAAAAAACTGCCGATCAAACGTTCCGGATTAAGCGTGAACACCCCGGCAACGACAGCTCCGATAAAGCAGCCAATCATGGCAAAGAAATGTGCTCGACGATATCCTCGACGAATCATGATAATCGCATAGACCATTGATAACAGTGTGAAGGCGGAGAGTGCATGAATTGCGCTGAACTCACCATGATTGAGATCGCGCAGACTGAACGAGCCCACGGCTACCAAAGTCATCATTCCAACCCATATTCTTCCCATGAGTTTGTGACGCGGTGTACCCTTGGTCATGCTTAACACAAAGATACCCAGAACGACAGCGCTGAGCGCAAACGCGATGTGAGCACCGACCATTAGAGCGTACATCAAAATCCTCCTGGCAAAATTCGTGTCCAGTATATGTAAGAGACGTGATGCAACTTTGAAATTATCGCCGCTTCAATACAGCAGGTTTACTACCTTCAGCAAAACTGATGAAAAAAGCGCCACATATTACAGATAAGCCAGCACAATCCCGCCAAACACCATCGCGCCAAACCAGCTGTTACCAAAAAACGCAGCAAAGAACTTTTCTCGGTTATCCTCTCGACAGGAGTACTGGTGCCAGATACCGACAAATAATGCCCCGCAAAGACCAAGATAGTAGTAGCCATCAAGGTTCTGCAAATATCCAACCGCCCCAAGTATGATTAACGTTACTGCCTGACAGAGCCCAATCACCAAACGGTCACTTTTCCCACTGAGTGTGGCTAGTGACTTGACCCCGATCCTTAGATCGTCGTTTCGGTCGACCATTGCGTAAAAAGTGTCGTAGGCACCAGCCCAGGCAATATTTGCCAAAAGAATCAGCCAGCCAACTATCGGAACTGTATCTAGATGCGCTGCAAATGCGATGGGTATCCCCCAGCCAAACGCGATGCCGAGATAGAACTGCGGCAAACCCGTTACTCTTTTCAAAAATGGATAGGAGGCCGCGAGGAATAGCCCAACAAAAGCCAAAATGATGGATAAGCGGTTAAGAAACAGAACTAGTATGAATCCGACTAAGCTGAGACATACAAACAGAATCAGCGCCTCTCGAACCGACACTTCCTTGGTCGCAAGCGGCCGGTTCTTGGTCCGTTCCACGTGGGGATCAAAATTACGATCCGCAAAGTCGTTTATTACACAACCAGCAGAACGCATCACAAAGACACCGATGATCATGATCAATACAATTCGAGGCTGCGGTTGCCCATCACCCGCAACCCACAACGCCCACAAAGTGGGCCATAAGAGCAATAGGCTCCCGATGGGCTTGTCCAGCCGCATCAATCGAGCATAGGCACCAAGTCGTTCAGACAGCACTGTACTGTCCCTCTCGAATGGTCCAGCGCCGAATCAAAGGATCAACCAACTCCGGGTACTGTTCCAGTATCAAGTCAGCTGCCTTGATCACATCACCGAGCAGGCTCCGGTCGCGCGAAATTTCTGCAATTCTAAAAATCTGAGCGCCGGTTTGTCGAGTACCGAGAAGTTCACCGGCACCTCTGAGTTCGAGGTCTTTTTCCGCAATCTTGAATCCATCCGTTGTTTCCCGCATGACTTGCAACCGATTTCGCGACATCTCCGAAAGAGGTTGTTTGTACAACAGTGTACAAAGCGCTTGTGTGGCACCGCGTCCGACACGCCCCCGCAGTTGGTGCAATTGGGCAAGACCAAGCCGTTCAGAGCTCTCAATAACCATCAAACTTGCGTTCGGAACATCCACACCTACTTCGATAACCGTTGTCGCGACCAACACGTCAATCTCACCTTTCCTGAACCTGGTCATGATCTTGTCGCGTTTGTCGCTCTTGATTCGACCATGAATCAATGCGATACGTCGGCCCGGTAACGATTGACGAACAAATTTCTCAGCCTCAACAGCGGATTCGACGTCAAGTACTTCTGACTTATCGATCAAAGGGCAAACCCAATACGCCTGCTGCCCGGATGCACACACTGCATCAACTTGTTGGATCGCATTCATGCGATGATCACTGGAATTAGTCTCAGTCTTGACCGGTATGCGGCCGGGAGGGAGTTCGGTAATGCTTGATACATCAAGGTCTGCATAAAATCCCATCGCAAGAGTCCGTGGTATCGGCGTTGCTGTCATCACTAACTGGTGTGGCACCTGCTTATCCACCACACCCTTTTCTCGTAGTGCGAATCGTTGGCCCACCCCAAATCGATGCTGCTCATCAACAATGACCAACCCCAGGCTTTTAAATTCCACACCCTCTTGAAACAGGGCGTGAGTACCGATTACGATTTTGGTCTGCCCAGTCTTCATTCCTCGTTCGACCTGTTTTCTCACCTTTTGAGTTAACCGTCCAGTTAATACCTGCACATCAATACCTAACGGCGAGAACCAATCGTAAAAAGATTTCAAGTGCTGATCTGCCAAGAGTTCCGTTGGGGCCATAATTGCAACCTGATGTCCGGAGTCGACAACCCAGGCGGCAGCTGCGGCAGCTACCAGTGTCTTACCAGAACCAACATCACCCTGAACCAGGCGCAACATCGGCGAAGAACTTCGTAAATCAGTGATGATTTCTCGAATCACCGTTCGCTGAGAACTTGTAGGCGTAAACTTCAGGGAATCGCGTAGCTGTTTCGAAAGATCTCCCTCCGGATTCATGCTTGGTGCGTCTGCTGCCTGCCTGATTTTTTTCTGCTGACGTCTGGCAACTTGAAACGACACCAACTCCTCAAAAATCAAACGCCGCATTGCAGGCAGACTGGAAAAGTCCTGTCCCTCCTGATGGTTATCGATTTTGGGTGTATGAATATCTTCGAACGCTAATTTCATATCGCTCAATCCATTTTCCCTGATTACCGCTTTTGGCAATAGGTTGGGAACAGTGAGATTCTTGCAGTACTCCAAGGCCGACAGGACGATGTTGCGCATCATCACCTGCCCGATTCCTTCTGTCAGGCCGTAAACTGGTGTTAAGCGATCAGCCTGCTGAATTGTTGGCGAATATTCATAAACCGAATATTCAGGATGAGTCATTTGAAGGCCTCGCCCAATGAGCCTTACCTCGCCGAAGCACTGAATCCAGCTGGCGCGTTCCAAATAAAATTTCTGTTGTTGGGAGAAATGAAAAAGAACCATTTTCATACTACCGCCATCATCCCGAATGTTGACCGTCAGTGAACGGCGCGAGCGGTGAGCCTGGCGGGAGCGAAAAAAGTTTTCTTTTACCGAAGTAATCCGGCCAACTACCACAGCGAACTCCCTGTCAACCAGGGAACTAATCGGAGTAATTCGGGTTTTGTCCTGGAAACGGTAAGGGAAATGAAACAGCAAATCCTTTACCTGAAAAATGTTGAGCTTCTCCAGGGTCGATGCAAGTTTTGGCCCGACTCGTGGAAGTACCGAGATCGAGTCTTCTTCAGGATGAGGATGCTTGACCTGCTCCACCTATTCCGGGAGAGCCACGATAGCTTCCACTTCAACTCCAACGCCTTTAGGCAGCGACGCAACACCGACTGCGGCGCGTGCCGGATAGGGCTCACTGAAAAATTCACCCATTACTTCGTTAACGATGGGAAAGTTTCCGAGATCAACCAGATAAACCATCAGTTTAACAATATGATCGGAACTGGCGCCTGCTGCTTCTGCAACTGCTAACAGGTTTCGGAAAACCTGAACGATTTGCGCGCGGGCATCACCTGAAACGATTTCTTGCGTGTTCGGATCTAGCGGAATCTGTCCAGAAATGTAGAGCGTTCCCGCGTGTCTCACTGCTTGAGAATAAGCGCCGATTGCGGCAGGTGCATTATCCGTTGTAACGGTTTGTCGAATTGGCATCCTTCCACCCATTCCAAATTGCAAATATACAAAGCGACTGATCGCGAACCACTAACAGTCGGAAGCAGCAGTCCGAGTGATTTCTTGTGTAGAGAGGATTATATATTTTTGAGTTTACTTCTCGAGAACACGCAGTCCGCAAAAGGTCAATTGAGTCTTACCCGTTCGACACTGTTGACACGTTTGTTTCTCTCTATGTTCTCTGCGATTGCATTGAGGTGCTCAAGACTCCTGACCTGAATATCACACACTACCATTGCATCGTTTTCCGATGTTGATGTGTTACAGCTTGCGATATCTGCGTCATGACTTGAGATGCTACTGGTAATGCTGGCCAGTACTCCCGTTACATTCTGACAGTTGACACGAAGTGTAACCCGGTACTCACCTTTTGGCTTATCTGCCCAATTGAGCTTTTGCCAGAATTCGGGGGCGAGATTGGAGTGTCGTACATTCAAACAGTTCTGGGTGTGGACTACGATTCCCCGCCCACGGTTGAATGCACCAACGATCGGTTCACCAGGTACTGGTGTACAGCACTTGGCGTACTTTACGCCTAGCCCTTCTGTTCCCTGAATTGAGATTACTTCAGACGACTTTGAATTGGAATTGAGAAATGTAGAAGGAAATAACTGACCAATGACTGCAGCAGCGAATCGTTCACCAGTGGCAATTTCCGAAAGGATATCGTTCCATGATTCGGCACCTAGCCGCGCTGCCAACTCATTTTTCATTTCGTTGGTAACTTGTTTCTGCTTAATTTTGAACTTCTTCAGCATCGCCTTGAATAACCGTTCACCCATCTTGACGAGGTCTTTGGATGACATATCCTTCAGTGCGCGGCGAATCGCGTATCTGGCGTCACCTGTGGCAGCGAATTCCAGCCACGCTGGGTCTGGGCGACTGAAACGACTATTGTGAATTTCGACCATGTCACCGTTATTCAAAACGGTATGCAGTGGTACCGGATGATTATCAATTTTTGCTGACGTTGTACCGTTGCCCACATCTGTATGGATGGAATAGGCAAAATCGATGACTGTTGCACCTTTCTTCAGCTGCTTTATGTCACCTTTCGGTGTGAAAACATAAACATAGTCTGAAAACAGTTTCAGATTGAGATTTTCAAGATAATCAGCTGGGGACTTGTGTTCTTCCAGTGAATGAATGACCTCATGAAACCATTGGATACCAGGCAACTTGGTATCTTCCTCAACGGTTTGAGCACCTTTATAGGCAAGGTGGGATGCGACACCGGATTCCGCAACCCTGTGCATTCCCTCAGTGCGGATTTGAAACTCAATAGCCCGCCCGAAAATCCCATGTACCGTCGTGTGAAGCGACTGGTAGCCGTTGATTTTGGGAATGGCGATATAGTCGTTGAACTCACTGGCTACCGGCTTGAATAACTTGTGAATCAGTCCTAAAACTCGATAGCAGTCATCTTCAGTCTTGACGATGATTCGAAAGGCAAATACGTCCGACACGTTCCTGAGTGAATTGCCTTTTTTCCGCATTTTTTCGTAGATCGCTCGAATTTCCTTGACGCGACCGGTCACTTCTCCTTCGATTTGCCTCTTGTTTAACTCTTGTTCAATAGTGGATATGTGATTGGAAACAGCCTGTTCAACGGAGGTATTCTTGAACCCTTTTTTGATTGCATCATTGATGACACTGTAGCGCTTCGGATTCAGTGCTCTAAAGCACAGTCTATCCATTTCGCGCCGCCAACTGCCAATCCCAAGTAAATGAGCGATTGGAATGTAAATATTCTCGGTTTCTTTTACGATACGTTCAACTTTTTCCGGACGGTGAACAGTCACCGACTGGAGGTTATGCATTCGATCTGCCACTTTGATCAAGATAACCCTGACATCGCTTGCAGCAGCGAGAAACAGGCGGCGAAGATTTTCGACATGGGCGTGCTGAGGCGACTCAAAGCCTATTCGGTCCAGCTTGCTGACACTGTCAACTAGTCCGGCAATTTCTTCACCGAATTCCCGAGCTAATTCTTCCCTGGTGATTTTTGTATCTTCCAGCGTATCGTGAAGCAGTGCAGCAATGATGGTGCTGCTGTCGAGTCTTTTCTCAGCGAGAAGCGCCGCTACACTGAGGGGGTGATTGATGTACTTTTGGCCTTCTAAGCGGCGTTGGCCATCGTGTGCAGCCGCACTAACTGCGTAGGCCTTTTTTATTTGTTCAATGAGGGGCTCGCTGAGATACTCTCTCAGCATTTTGACGAGCTTTCTAAACTGAGCTTCTTCTCGCTCAGGAATTCCTATTGCACTTCGAAGCGCTGCGAAGCTATTCCAGGAGGTTCTGCTCAGAGTGCTCGCTATCAGGGTTCGTCTCGTCTGCTGATTGTTCGACGCTCGACTCGGGTTCAATTTCTGCCTCCGCGTTCACCTCTTCGGACGCCTCCATCTCCATCAACGCTTCCTCTGCTTCTTCAGTCTCGTCTGATTCTTCAGACGTGTTTCCAGCAGCAATTTCCTCCAACGGAGGCAACTCAAACGGGTTAGTCACGATTGGTGTGTCATCTTCGTCTAGAATTGCAGCGGTTACCAAGCCTTCGGCTATTTCACGCAAAGCAATCACGGTATTTTTGTCATTGTCCCGATCAACCATGGGCTCGGCTCCTCCGGCTAATTGTCGAGCTCTTTTTGTTGCAATCAGAACCAACTGAAAGCGATTCTCGACTTTTTCCAGACAATCTTCTACTGTAATTCTTGCCATATTTACCTCAGAAATCGAAACAGCTTGCGTGAAAATGATGGGGCGATACGCAAATTTGGATGTGTACTAAATTATAACTAGACTACGAATTCAAGAACATCTATTAAATCGGATCAATTTGTAAGAGTTTCAAGTGAAATCAACAGCAAACGAATCAAATTTCATCAAAGTCAAAGTGTGGGATTTATTTGTCCGAATCTTTCACTGGCTGCTTGCGTCACTCATCGTGGTTATGCTGGTGAGTGCAAATTTCGGGAACTTCGACCTCCACATCACGACAGGAAAAACTATTGTAATTCTTGTAATCGCCAGGCTGATCTGGGGAATCGTGGGAAGTTCCAATGCCAAGATCACCGCCCTGGTCTTCAAACCCAGTGCGTACATCAATTACATTAAGACACTACCCCATAGAAAGCCCGGATACAGCCTCTCACACAGCCCGATTGGTTCGCTAGCTGTTATTGCGATTCTGGGTTTTCTGGTATTTCAGCTCACAACAGGACTGTTTGCAGCTGATGTAGATGGATTAGTCGAAGGGCCGTTTGCTTACTATATCAGCTACGAACTTAGCCGAACCGCGAGTAATCTGCACTTACAGAATGTCGATTGGCTAATTTCGATCATCGTGCTACACATTGCAGCGAACCTGTTCTACTTTTTTTACAAGGGGGACAACCTGATCAAGCCGATGTTTACAGGTAGTCGATCAGTACCGAAAGAAAAGTCCCAAGATCCGCCGCGACTTGCCTCACCATGGCGAGGGTTAATTGTGACGGCAGTTGTCGCGGCGATTATGATCTGGATTTATGTGCAGTATGGATAAAGTCGTTTAATTCTTCGGTTTTCGAAATTGAGAATGACAGCCTTTACAGCCGTCTCCGCCTAAGCCCTTGACTGCTTGGCCGATCATCCCTTTGTCGCCGGAATCAAACGCGGCTTCAACGGCCCTGGCAGGCTCGACAAGCGCTTCTGCTGCGGCTACAAAATCAGACCACTCTTCCCAGATGTTTGATTTCGCTTCACTTTCCTCATTCTGTTCCAGGCCGGTATCTTTGGGGAACAGACCGGGAATTTCGCCTGCTCTTTCAGCTAATTCAGCGGCCATGCCACCTAATTCCAATGGCTCGCCCTCGTCTCGTTTCAAGTAATTGGAAAAAGCTTTCATGCTGCCACCCATGCCTTTCATAAAATCTGATCGGGCGGCATACACAGCTTCTGCTTCTTCAGCCGAAGCGACTGTTCCTGGCATCGAATCAGCCTGAAGCGTGGAAATTGAGAATACCGCTGGCATCAATAAACCAACAGCAAGGTATTTGAAAATACGCATGATTCGACCTCTTGCAATGATTAAATTATTTTCAATACATTCTATATTGAATTTATCTTGTTTTTGTGCTTTGGGTCGCTGAATTACTTGTAACGAAGTTAAAGCAAACGTGTTTATGTCATCTTTTTCGGAACGATATCAAAGCGAAATCGAAGCGCTGCGCCAAAAAAGCCGTGCCCGTAAGCTATCCCTAGGAGAGGGGATTGATTTCACCTCAAATGATTTTTTGGCTCTAAGTGAGTCAGAATCAATTCGTCAAGCACTAAGGAATGCACTTGACCGCGGTGTGCCACTCGGGTCTGGAGGGTCCCGCCTCCTGCGCGGTAATCATGCAGCACACATCGAACTTGAGGAGAAGGCCGCTCATTTTTTCAACTGCGAAAAATCCTTATACTTCGCGAATGGATACAGTGCGAATTTTGCGCTCCTCACTTCTCTTCCCAAGCGGCATGATCTGATCGTTTTTGATGCACTCTCACACGCTAGCATCCGGGAAGGTATTTCCGCATCATTCGCTAAATCTGTCAAAGTTCCACACAACGATGTTGATGCAATAGAAAGGGCTCTATCCAAGTGGCATTCTACCCGCACCCGAAACTCACAGGCGTGGGTTGCAGTGGAAAGTCTCTACAGTATGGATGGCGATTTTGCACCACTCACCGAACTGATTGAAATTGCTGAACGTTTTGATTCAATGTTGCTAGTTGACGAAGCACATGCCACCGGCGTCTGGGGCAATCACGGTCGCGGCCTGACGGAACCCTACGAAAATCATCCCAATGTGATTGCACTCCATACCTGTGGTAAAGCGCTAGGTGCGGCGGGTGCACTGGTGTGTACATCTGCTGCGCTGATCAACTTCTTGATCAACAAGTCTCGACCATTTATTTACTCCACGGCACCGCCTCCGATTAACGCGATCGCTGTCAGTGCGGCACTTGACCTGATTGATGCTGAGCCGGAACGGCGGGACCGACTTCACGAACTGATTGTGCTGGCGAATCACCAGATGGAGAGAAAATTCAAAATGAATGGTAGCGGTAGTCAAATTATCCCGTTTATTGTCGGTGCAGACAACCATGCAATTCAAATGGCAGAGGCCATGCAAAATGCAGGTTTTGATGTGAGGGCCATTCGCCCACCAACCGTTCCAGAAGGTACCGCCCGCCTTAGAATCTCCATTACATTGAACATTGATAAAAGCGACATACTTCGGTTTTTTGACACCCTTTATGAAGTAAAACACTCGCTAAACATCAGTTAATCGTTAATTCATTCCATGACATTTAACCCAAAGCAATCAACCCATGGTTTCTTGGTTACCGGTACTGATACAGGCATCGGTAAGACCATTGTTTCGGCGATGTTGGTGCGTGCACTGAACGCCTCCTACTTCAAACCTGTTCAGGCAGGATTGGACGAACCAACGGACACGGATGCTGTCAGAGATCTATCCGCGATGCGGAATGATCGATTCTTTCCAGAGTCTTACCGTTTGAAGGAGCCGGCCTCGCCACACCTGTCCGCCGCAATGGAAGGGATTGAGATAGACATCGATCGTCTGCAGTTGCCAAAATCCGAATATCCCCTGATTGTAGAAGGGGCGGGTGGCGTCATGGTGCCACTTACAAATTCAGTATTGTTCATTGAGATATTTGCCAAATGGCAATTACCGACCATTCTTTGTGCTCGAACCTCACTCGGAACAATCAATCACACCCTTCTCAGTCTCGCTGCGCTTCGTGATTGGAATGTACCCATCCATGGTGTCATCTTTGTTGGCGATGCGCACGAAGAAAACGAATCCATCATCCCACGATTAGGGAACGTCAAACACTTGGGTCGCGTCCCCTTATTGAATCCGCTTGATCAGAACTCGTTATCGAGGGCATTTGAAGAAAAATTCAATCTGAACAATTTTCAGAGTGACGGGTGATGATGTGAAAATTAATTCAATCCGTCGGTTAAATGCAGCACGTGAATTGAATATCGAATTCTAGGTTCGAATCAGGTTCGCTTTTCTGCCGTGAATTGCGAGTTGCTTTCGCAACAATTCGTCAAAAAATTTAGTAGCCCAGTTCAGGCTTTACCGGGTTCTGTAATGGTTCACCCGCGAGGAAGAGTTGTAAATTGCGAAAAAACAATCCCAATGTCATCTGTACGTATGAATCCCCGTCGTCAGCCGAAATATGAGGTGTAATCATCAGGTTCCTGGTGCCCCACAGTCGTGAATCCGCCTCGATCGGTTCAGGGTCAAAAACATCCAGTATGGCGCTACCGAGCGAGCCTTCATTCAATTTGTCACATAGCGCGTCATAATCCAAAACCGACTCACGTCCAATATTGATGATTCCTGCGGTTGGCTTCATCAGGTCTAGTCGCTCACGCGACATAAGACCGCGGGTCTGTGGAGTATCAGGCGTCGCGATCAGCAAGTAATCAGCTTCAGACAGCACGTTATCAAGTTGAGCGGTTGTAACTACCCGATCACATCCCGCCACCGGGTTTCCGGATCGGTTCACACCAATTACCTTCACTCCCAACTGCTTTACTTTCTTGGCCGTAGAGCCGCCAAGCGTACCTGTTCCCAGTATCACCACCGTTTTCCCAGCGATTGGGGTAGAGTAGAGGGAATCGTAAACTGCGTTGCGCTGATTGAATGCTACTGCGGGAATGTGTGTGTGCAGCATCAATATCGCCATCAGACCAAATTCGCCTGCTTTAGCAGCATGCACACCCTTGTTGTTGGTCAATGCTACCTGTTGCGGTAGCCATGACATCGGCAGCAGATGTTCAACACCAGCGCCAATGCAGTGAATCCAACGCAGACGAGGGGCAACGCCACTCAGATTCTTGGTTGGTAAATCCCAGGTTAACAAAATATCCGAGTCAGCCATGGACGATGCAAAGTTGTCAGTATCCCAGTCGATAAAGTAATCGACCTTGCCGACAAGATCTGGAAATTCTGTTAGCGCAGCATCAATTCTCTCACGCGAGATGGTGAAGACGGCCTCACCCTCTGGCGTGTTAGGAAAAGAACCTGGCCGCCAGCGATTATTCTTGACATGCACTTTCAACTAGAGCAACTCCGTTCAATCAACTTCGTCTGCTTCAAGTTTCTTGAGACGCGAAACGATTTCATCGTCTCGATTTCCTTTATTAAAATCTTCCAGATCAAACTGCATTTCCATTACTACTGCGCCAATGCGGTCCAGATACATCTGATCGTCTTCGCCAATCTTCGACGGCAGGGTCAAAACGGTATCTTGTCCATAGGTTCGAACACAACTGTCGGCTGATTTGATCGGTTGGGGCGGCTCGATCTGGTTGGTCAGTGCGCGAACCTGCTTTCTCAAGCGCTTGCGGTAAAGGGCAATTCCACGATCAGTCGGCATCAGGTTTTCACCTTTATGTGTTGATATGCTACCCATACCTTCGACTGCCTCGGAATCTGCTGGAAAGCGCTTCCTCTCTTCGAGGCTGCGATCAAGAATTTCACCTTGCTCAATCATCTCATGCCCTTCCCTAGTGTTGTATTCATGCGGGTCCCAGCGACTACCGAAGTTGGCCCAGGCATAAACTATTGAATTCTCATCATCCACCGGTACCACCCATCGAGTGAAACAGGAACGTCCAAAATAGCATTGCCGCATGCCGTCGACAGCAAATGCTGAACCAGCCTGCGTGAAGTTGGGAAGAATGAGTTCATTGACCCGAACCCATACATTGTCGCCGACACGTCGGGTCGAAGAGCCGAGGAAATGATTGTCATTCCTCTCATAGAAATGCAGTAGACCCTCTGCTTTCATGCCTTCTGAAAACTGCGGGTGACTATTCCGGCTGTGCAAATAAGTCGTGTGAGTCGGATCCATAATCGCATCCAGCACCTGAATCCAGTTGCATCTGTAAGGCGCCTTGTAGGTTGCGCTAGTCATATCATCGTAGATGCATGCGTCATATATTGGAAATTCCGGTTGCCGGTCAGGTGGACCCATATAGGCAAAAATCAACCCGCGATATTCGATGACGGGGTAAGCACCAAGACGAGTGCTTTCGCGTAGCCTTTCTGCCGTTTTGGTATTTTCAGCTGGCGTTTCCAAAATTTCGCCATCCGGTGCGTATAGCCAACCGTGATAGCAGCAGCGTATTCCCCTATCCTCACATTTACCGTATTCCAGCGAAGCTCGACGATGGATGCAATGCTTATGAACCAGTCCGATCTGATCTCTTTGCTCCCCATAGCGAAACAGAACTAGGTCTTCGCCAAGAATCCTGATGGCTTCGGGCAACTCGCCCAATTCTTCAGTGACATAGACAGGGTGCCAAAATCGGCGATGGTATTCGCCGGCAGGTGTACCCGGACCAATTCTGGCAATCTCCTCATCAGCCGCAGGGGTCTGAGACTGGGCATACCCCCTGAAACTGCCAGTGTTAGCTTGTGGTTGATAGGTTTTGACTGACATATTAATCAAATTTCCTTGGAAATATGAGGATAGCAATGGTAAATGGAGTAAGTACTTATTTCCTAGGTTTTGAGCGCTGACTGGTGAACGCTCTAGGTGATCGACTGCTCATTTTGAATCTGAAAGTCAGCAACAAAAACAATAGGGAGTGAATATTCCTGACTAATTCTGACCTGTTACTCCCTTTCAAAATTTGTTACCATTTTACAAAGCGTCGTTTCTGTGCTTGTCTTCGAATTTGGCAGTAGTATTGCGAGAGTATCGCTATGACGCACTCAGCGTACTGAAGTTTTACCACAACAAATTTCGTTGGATTGACAGAATACAGATTCAGTGCATCAGTCAATTTTTAAAGGGAATTAAGAATTTGACGATCCTATAATCCAACTTTCCGCGGTTTAGTTCAGGTGAATCGGATTAACCGTTATAAAAACTGGAGAAAGGATATGAAAGTGACGAAGTTCATTGTTAGCTCATCTATTGTCGCATCAATTCTAATGACGGGGTGTGTTTCGCCTCTGCAACCAGCCATATCCGATCTGGAGGATGACAAAGCCAGAGTGCAGCATGGTAAAGGCGTTGATATGAAAGAAGTTCAGGCTCAGGCGGATTATGGCTGTTCTCTGCATGGCAAAACTAGTGCAACCTATATCAGCACCTTCTGTTCGATTATGGGTAAGGATGACTGGGGACTTGATGAGTGTAAAGCGTGGGAATCTCTTTATGCCTGCCACGAGTAAATTCAAACCCAAGTTACCGCGATTGGGATTATTCGCACTTTCTCCCTGATTGAATACGTGTTTCAACCGATTCTTACCAGCCTGATTAGTCAACCACTACTTCGCACCTGCTGAATATCCGCCACCATCAAGAATGATGATGGTTTCATATTCGTTCTGATGTATGCTCAGGACTTCGTAGAGGTATTTCTCTTCAACGCTTCCGCTTGAAGCTTGCCATTTGCACTGAATAGTCAAGCATTCGGGGTATAGTCTGGGATGGTAGAGAATCAGATCTACAAACCGTCGTTTGCCATAAATACTCTTGCCAATCTCGAATTGCCTGGAATAGATGAGTTGTTCCATTTCTCGCATTGGCAAAAGCGGTTGGATTCTACACGTAGGTAGTCTATTTCTTCCAATATCTCGGAAACGAACCGTTCGAACCTGTTGCCAGATGTATTTACACCCACGCCACCGCTTATTTGTGGTGAAATCACTTCGCACCGACAATCAGAAATTCAGGCACTTTTTTGCACTCTGAGGCTTTGCAGTTGATATTGAGAGTTCGGAAAGGGATTATTGTCCCGACAATCCCCGTCATAAAGCTAGCCGATAATAAAAATGCGAAATCAGACAACCGAATAGTCCAAATTTACTTGGCCCGCTTCAACTTCAATTGAGTCAATTGGAATATCATTGAACTTCAAAATTCTTCGTATATCTGCAACAAGTTCCAGTCTGTGCGATTATTAAAAAACTTGCAGATACGCCGTCTGAATGAATCAGTCTGCAGAACTGCTGACTAACTCAATTTTTGAAATCCGCGAGTTTCTTTATGAACAAAATTGCCTCACCTGTCTGGCACCCATTCACTCAGCATGCGATATTCCCTGAGTTTCTGGAAATTGACTACGCGGAGGGGGCTTACCTCTTTTCCAAAGATGGCCAGCAGATAATTGATGCGATCTCTTCGTGGTGGGTGATTACGCACGGACACTGCCACCCCAGGTTGCAACAAGCGGCCAAAAAGCAAATGGAACGATTGGACCAGGTAATTTTCGCTGGCTACACGCATGAGCCCGCAGAGCGTACAGCAAAGATGCTGATCGACCTCACGCCACCAGGGCTCGACTACGTGTTCTTTTCAGACAGCGGTTCAACTGCGGTTGAAGTCGGACTAAAGATGGCACTCGGTTATTGGCATCACCAAAACATTCCGCGGAATCGGGTAATAGTTATGGAACACAGCTACCACGGGGACACCATAGGAACGATGTCAGTTGGTGAGCGAGGGGTTTTCAATCAACCCTACAATCCTTTGCTGTTCTCTGTCGAAACGATTCCTTTTCCGACCGCATCCAAAGAACAAGTAACACTTGACGCCCTCGAGTCGAAATGCAAGCAAAAACCTGAAGCCGCAGCATTTATTGTCGAACCACTGGTACTCGGTGCCGGAGGCATGCTTATGTACAGTGCTGATACTCTTCGTGAAATGAAGCGAATCTGTGAAATGAATGATGTGCTGTTCATAGCTGACGAGGTGATGACTGCCTGGGGCAGAACTGGTAGCTTGTTCGCCTGTGATCAGGCTAGCATAGTGCCAGACATTGCCTGTTATTCCAAAGGAATTACCGGTGGATTTCTGCCACTTGCAGTTACCCTATGTCATTCACGAATTTTTGATGCACATTATTCGACCGACAGAAGCAAGACGTTTTTCCATTCCAGTTCATACACTGCAAATCCCATTGCCTGTGCAGTAGCTGCCGCCAACCTCGAAATGTGGCAGGAAGATAAGGTAAGGGAGCAGATTCGAGAGACTGCAGACAGACAGACACAAAAGCTCACTGAGATAAGTGCGTTGGACTCGCTAAAGAATTTGCGACAAACTGGAACCATCGCAGCGATGGATATTCAAGTTTCCGATAGCGGCTATCTGTCTGAAATCGGTACAAAGCTTTACCTTCGATTTCAGATGAGCGGTGTATTGCTAAGGCCGCTCGGAAATACGATTTATGTACTGCCACCCTACTGCATGTCGGATAACGACTTTGATTCAGTTTACGGAGTGATTACTGAAGCAGTTTCGGACCTTGTCGACGCTTAATTAAGAGAACTGCTGCCATTTGATTCATTACGTCTGACCAAAGATCGAATCGTTTATCGTGAGTGTTAAGCTCGGTCAGCCTTTATGACTTTGAACTTTTCCTAGTTCAACTACCCTATTGAGACTACATGTTGGTTACACTGTTTCTCACCAAAATTACGATCGGCTCCGTAACTATGTTCCTGCATCGTCATCAGGCACACAGCACACTCAGTCTTCACCTAGTACTGAGTCATTGTTCCGGTTCTCGTTGTAGCTACAAACTGGAATTGTTACCAAGTAATGAGTCGCCGTCAATCGCAAACATCATGACACGGTGGAATCCGATGAAAATCTCTACAAGTTCCCCTGAGGTGCTCAACAAAATTACAGGGGGAGTAGGTTGCTCTCGATTGTTGGCCTGCATCAGTTGATTTTTCAACATCGATAAGGTTGTCAATACTGAATTTTGACGTCGGGCGAATTCCTATAATCAAATTCGACAACGACAATAAACAGTGCGATTTTGATACTGTAAAGTATTTGTGAACAATTGTTTTCTGATGTTGTTCAGTTATGTCGGGGATGTGATGAACGGCGTCTGACGTGAAGAGATTCGAAAATCAAGCGGAGAAAACCGAAAGTTGATAATGCAGACCAAGCGGTTGCTGGTTATGAACCGCTCAGGTTTGACTGAAGTGAACAGACAGCGGTTCAGCAAATTCCTGGAAACCAACATGAAAATTGCAACATTCGATGCGATAAAAGAATCGATACACAACATTGCATCCCGGTCCTCATCCTCATACGAACAAATGTGAGAATCTCTGGAAGATTGGTGCTAGCGCGCCGAGGCGTCAGAAATCGAAGCGTTGACTCAATTTTCAATTAGCATGAAAGATAGCGTGATTAATTGAAAAGAGCCACTTGCACCGCAATAGAGGGAACTTGGTACCGCGAATCAAGCTGGCACACAACTTGAATTTTGGAGCAGAACCAGCGATTTTACGTGGGTCGCTTAACGCACATGGAGCCAAGTTATTATCTAGTGTCCATCGATATCGATAATTGGTAAATGAATCCCGATCTATTTGATCATGATAAATTTGAACTTCCTTACACAAGATTCGGAGACACCGAGCTACAACTTGAACCCGGACAAATACTATTTGTTCTAAGTGCAAATTGAACCGGAAAGTCTAATCTAATCCATAGAAATTTCAACACATTCAAAAATTGTCAGTGCAGTGTCAAACTTGACTGAGCGTACATACCTTAGATTTGATATTAGAAATGAAAATTCAGCTAGTTAAAACTCCGGTTAATTCGAGGATGAAATGATCAATTTCGAGTTATTAAGTAAAGAGAATGAACGCAGGTACGACACCGATAGTGGGTGGATTGGAATCGGTTTTATTAGTTCAATCAATTCGATTACATAGGAGTAATGAAAATGCAGGAACGATTAACAACTCTTGATGTCGACAAGATTCAGTATGACTACGAGAATCCGCGAATAAAGGGTGCATTGGAAAAATACGGGGAGAATCTCACACCGGAACGAATTCACTTTGCCTTGCAAAGCAGTAGTGAAGGGGAAAACACAAGCAGTTCGAGTTTTAGAAATCTTAAAATTTCAATCAAAGCGCATAGAGGTATTACTGAACCTATCAAAGTAGTAGAAAAAGATGGGTACTATGCCTGTATTGATGGAAACACCCGATTGGCAATTTATCGTGACTTCGCAAAGATAGACTCAAATTCTGACTGGATGAAAATCCCTTGTAGGTTGCTGAGCGATGCCACACAGTTGGACATAGAATCAATCCGTATCACATCGCATTTGGTAGGTACACGCCCTTGGCCAGCCTACGAGAAAGCCAAATACCTAAGCCATCTTCGCTACAACAACTTCATGGACTATGACGAGCTAATCGCATTGTGTGGAGGTAGCAAGTCTGAAATCGAGCGTAATATTGATGCTTTTGACGACATGAATGACTACTATCGAGAGTTAGTAGAGGATGGGGATTTTAAAATCGACCGATTTAGTGGTTTCGTTGAACTGCAAAAACAAGGTATTAAGGACGCAATATTCAGTGCTGGTTTCACACTTGAAGATTTCGGCAGTTGGATCCATAACGGAAACATCAGAAAACTTGCAGATGTCCGACGTTTACCAAAGGTGTTGCGCGATTCTGACGCCAAGACAGTATTGCACACAGGTGGTGTCAACTCGTTTAGTAAGGCGGAAAAAATTGTTGATGAAAAATTTAAGCCGTCAATTGATCCTATCCACAATATTGAAAACATAGACCCAGAAACCCTCGCATTTGAACTAAACAAGAAACTCAGGAATATGAACTTGGAAGGAATCAGCAACATTAAAGCAAGCGAAGGAACTGTCACAATTCTAGAAGAATTATTTGAGCGACTCTCGGAATTGTTAGACTATGTCAGAAAGTGAAGAGCACAGATGGTTAGTTACTTTGATGGCGGACAAGCTCTGTAGTAATGATGGAGACATATGTATAAGTGCCGACCTGTACGATTATCCAACTGTACCCAAAATAAATGGGTATCGTCCTGACATATACGGGTATCACAAGCAGACAAAGTGTGAATTCATTTGTGAAGCAAAGACATTTAATGACTTGAAAACCCCTAGGTCTGGCGAACAAATTACAAATTTTTTAAATTACTTGGAGCGTAAACAAGGAAATGTATTTGTGATAGGTGGTATCGGTCGGACGGCTCAGCGAGCAAAAACGATTTTACGGTTCTATAGACAAACCATCGGGTATGCAGATTGTTCCCTTCAGGTATTTGATGGACTTGATTTCTGGACACTGGATAGGGAAAACAATCGATTATGGCGTTTGCGCTGAGAAAACCGCCAAATTTATCTCCAAAACTGTCAGCTTTTCCTTATCAATTAGATGCTGTCAAAGCCACTTGTGAGTTACCATTTGCCGCCATTTTCCATGAACAAGGATTAGGCAAAACCAAGATTGCAATTGATCTAGTTTTACATTGGCTTGAAACAGATAGCGTCGATACCGTTTTTATTGTTACAAAAAAATCCTTAGTACAAAATTGGATGAATGAAATAAGCATTCATTCTCACCTTGTACCAAGGGTACTGTCCGACAATCGTCGATCAAATAGCTATGCCCTCAATATGCCGGTACTCATCTATGTCCTCAACTATGAAGTATTGCTGAGCAATCAGGATTTGATGTCGCTTTTTTTAAAAACTTGTAGAGTTGGAGCAATATTAGATGAATCCCAAAAAATTAAAAATCCCGAAGCAAAGCTTACTAAGTGCTTCCTGACACTTGCAAATGAATTTCATCGAAAGATCATTATGACTGGTACTCCTGTAGCTAACCGTCCGCAAGACATCTGGTCGCAAATAAAATTTCTTGACGGTGGGCATGCTCTAGGAGGGGATTTTTACAAATTTAAGGAAAGTGTTGATATTCCAAATCATAAGAGCAGTGAGGAATTTGGAGATACTCTTTCCCAGGTCGCAGTGAGGATACGGAGCTTTTCGATTCGAGAAACTAAAGCGACAGTTGGACTCGAACTACCGCAAAAAACGATTTCTTCTCACAAAATCGTATTGTCCTCCCGCCAAGCAAAA
The DNA here is from genome assembly GCA_965220665.1 of Arenicellales bacterium. GTDB lineage: Bacteria > Pseudomonadota > Gammaproteobacteria > Arenicellales > JAJDZL01 > JAJDZL01. The sequence continues at coordinate 1,217,179 of CBDCQQ010000005.1, read as the reverse complement.
ATCTATAGTAATTATCGAAATGACTTGTGTTACGAGATTAAAACAGAGATTGGGCAAACTATAGATGATGCAGAGATTGTTCTGAAGCGGTTATTACGCCTAGTTCAATGTGCCTCGAATCCTATTCTGGTAGACCCGTCTTATAACGAAGAGCCATCAAAATTCATCAAACTAAAGCAATTGCTCGACACTAAAATATTCCCCAATGATAACAAAGCGATAATATGGACTAGCTTTGTTGAAAATGCTGAATGGCTAAGCAGAAACTTGCAACGTCATTTTCCAGCTATTGTTCATGGTCAAATGGATATTGATCGTCGAAACCGCGAAATTGAACGATTCAAAATAGATGCTTCCTGCAAATTAATGGTAGCAACTCCGGGAGCCGCTAAAGAAGGGCTTACACTCACAGTGGCTAACCATTCAATTTTTTTTGACCGTAGTTTCAGCTTAGATGATTACTTGCAGGCACAAGACCGGATTCACAGGATATCCCAGCAGCAGGAATGTTTCGTGCATAACCTAATTGCGACAGAAACTATCGATGAATGGGTTGATCGGTTGCTCTACGTCAAATATATCGCCGCACAAATCTCCCAAGGTGATGTAGCGCAAGGAGAATATCCGGAACTGTTTCAGATTGATCTATCGGAGATGCTCTCCGAAGTGTTGTCCCCCAACTGAAAATTAGAGCAAATATTGTGTCAGAAGACAGCTATATCAACATATTGGGAGATGAAATTTCGTTTTCCTTTGAACGACTAGACCCCTATCGGCTCAAGTTTTACGAGAAGAATCCTAGAGTTCTATCAAGATTGACGCGCGATGGAAAGTTGAGTGTCGCTGGTGAAGACAAACAATCAATAATTAAAGAAGCAATGCAGGAAGAGCCAAGTGTGCAAAAGCTTCTTAAGTCTATTCCTAAAGCTGGTGGCATCACAGAACCACTGATCGTTCAACAGAATACGCTAGAAGTGCTAGAAGGCAACTCTAGGTTGGCTGCGGTTCTTCAACTCGCAGAAGAGCATGAGGACGTAGTTGATCGCTATTTGAGTGTACCTTGCCAACTAGTCTCGCTAAATGAAGAGCAAATTGATGCGCTGTTAGATCAATTACATGTTGAAGGAAAAACATCATGGACTGCATATGATAAAGCCTACGCGTCCTATCAGCGCGTTAAGGTGGACAACGTTGATATTAATGAATATGCTGAACGGATTACAGCAACAGAAAATGAAATAAATAAACGAGTCAATGTAATTCAGCTAATGATGAATGAAAACATGGACGATAGGCCTGAGCGATTCAGTTACTATGAACAATTCGTCCGTTCAACCAAATTGAAATCGGCTTTAGATTTAAATCATGAGCTAAAGTCATTTTTGCTCAGTGAGGTCAAGAATGATGAACCTCCCTTTACAGCCGCTGAGATGCGAGACGATATCCATCAGATTGCGATGAAGCCCAAGACGCTAAAAAAACTTATTGACGGTTCAATTGACTTTGAAACTGCAAAGGAGTATGCAAGGCCTAGCACTCCCAAAAAATATGTGGCTAAAGCTTTGGGGTATCTAAAGGAAGTAAATAGGAGAGATCTAGCCCCTCTTAATTCCAACGAGAGTTATGCCCAAAAGTAGTGCGTGACGGGGGTTGAAAAAAAAGCGGCGTATCTGGTTAAATGTAGAAAGCATTTTTACAACCAACCAGAGAGGTACGCCACTATGAGTAACGATAACGTAATTGGATTTGAAAGTCGAGACATAGTGTTGTCCAACGAGAAATGAGTCTGAAGCAGGATTCCGTTTCCAACGAGAAATGAGTCTGAAAAACCGAGGTGATCGGGTTCATCATAGGCGGATGAAGACGATCATGAAACTGGAAGAAATCAGGACTCTGGAAGACGTGCAGGCGTTTTTGGAAGGTACTCAGGCAGTGGTGTTTGAGGTGATCGACAGCAAAGCGGCTCGCTATCGATGGATTGAGCGTGTTTTGATTCGTTTCAATTATTCGAAGCTGTCGAAGAAGCAGCGCGGTCTGGTGATTCGTTTGCTGATGAAGGTCAGCGGCTATTCGCGCCAGCAGGTTGCCCGATTGGTCAAGTGCTATCGAACCAAGGGTCGGGTCAGTTGTGGCCGTGTCGGCGGCGTTCGATTTGCCCGCCGGTACACGGAGCAGGACATTGCGCTGTTGGTGGAAACGGACCGGCTGCATGATGTGCCCAATGGTCTGGCGGTGAAGAAAATATTTGAACGGGCCTGGGTCGAGTACGGCGATGAGCGCTTTCGGCGCCTGGCCACCATTTCGGTGTCGCACATTTACAATCTGAGAAAGTCTGCCAGCTACCAGCGTCAGCGCACCTGGCGTGCGAAGACGCAGTCTCGGCAGATTGACATTGGCACCCGGAAACGGCCGCAGCCGGATGGCAAGCCCGGCTATCTGCGCGTTGACACGGTCCACCAGGGCGATCAGGATGGTCGCAAGGGGCTTTATCACATCAACGCAGTTGATCAGGTCACGCAGTTCGAATGTGTTGTTTCAGTTGAGAAAATCACTGAACGGCATCTGATACCGGCACTGCAGATGCTGATTGACGGCTTTCCGTTTGAGATCCTTGGATTCCATACCGACAATGGCAGTGAATACATCAACTACAAAGTGGCAGAGCTTTTGAACAAACTGCACATTGAGTTCACCAAGTCGCGCACCCGGCACAGCAATGACAATGCGCTGGTCGAGTGCAAGAATGGGCACGTGATTCGAAAACTGCTCGGTCATGCGCATATCCCACAGGATTGTGCCGGTGCGGTGAACGAATTCAATCGCAGCTGTCTGTTTGTCTATGTCAACTATCATCGGCCGTGTCTGTTTGCCAAACGAGAGGTTGACGAACGCGGCCGGCAGAAGAAACTTTATCCGTATGAACGGGTGCAGACGCCGTATGAGAAACTCAAGTCGTTGCCGGAGGCATGGCAGTATCTGAAACCGGGGGTGAGTTTCGAACAACTTGATGCGCTGGCTGCGAGGATGAGTGATAATGAAGCGGCACAGTGGCTGCAGGATGAGCGGACGAAATTATTCAGTGAGGTTGCCCGGCAGCAACGCCTGCAGGGTTGAGATGGGATGGCAGAGAAAAACTCAATTTTGGCAAGATTTATTCGATCACCGCAGAATAAACCTGTGAATAAATCCATAAAAAACACCAGGAATTGCGCGCTTTTGGGAGGCGCATATCCTTGTTGCTACGCAACTGTTTTTTTACGGATTTTTTAACAGGTTTATTTCCGCTCCGTGGTTAATTTCAGACTCATTTTGCAATTGGAAAACACTGACATTTCACCCGATGTTGTGACCGAATTGGTGCGCACCGGTGCCAGACGGATTCTCGCCCAGGCCCTGCAGCTTGAGGTGGAGGAATTTCTCGCTCAGTATGACGGACAGTATGCTGGCAACGGGCTTCGGGCGGTGGTTCGAAGCGGCAGCCAGCCTGAGCGTGACATTCAGACCGGTATCGGGCCGGTTTCGGTTCGGATTCCGAAGGTCCGCTCGAATACCGGCGAGCCGGTGTCGTTCCGCTCGGCACTGATCCCGCCGTATGTGAGAAAGACGGCGACGGTTGAGGCGTTTGTGCCGTGGCTTTATCTGAAGGGGGTGTCAAGCGGTGAGATGGCTGATACCCTGAAGGTTCTGCTGGGCAGTAAGGCGCAGGGTTTTTCTGCCTCATCGGTCTCCCGCCTGGCGCAGCAGTGGAATGAGGAGATGAGGCGGTGGCAGACGCGCGGCATCACCGGGAAGATCGTTTATGTATGGGCCGATGGGGTGTACTGCGGGCTTCGGGCCGAGGATGCAAAGCTGTGTGCGCTGGTGCTGATCGGGGTTGATGAGTGTGGCCGCAAGCAGTTGCTGGCGATTGAGGACGGGGTGCGCGAATCGACCGAGAGCTGGAAGGGGATGCTGCTGGATCTGAAGTCCAGGGGCATGGATGCACCGAAGCTGGCGGTTGGAGACGGGGCGATGGGGTTCTGGTCGGCATTGGACCAGGTTTACCCTGAAACCCAGGATCAGCGCTGCTGGGTGCATAAGACGGCGAATGTGCTCAACCGGCTGCCGAAGATGCTGCACGGACAGGCGAAAAAGGCGCTTCACCAGATCTGGATGGCAGACACGCGCGAGGCGGCGCATGAGGCGTTTGATCGGTTTGTGGAAACCTATCAGGACAAGTATCCGAAAGTGGTTGAATGCCTGATCGGGGATCGTGAGGAGCTGCTGGCGTTTTACGATTTTCCGGCATCGCACTGGCAATCTCTGCGTACCACTAATCCAATCGAGTCGACCTTCGCGACGATCCGTCACCGCACCAAGCGCTCGAAGGGCTGTCTGAGCAGAACGACGATGCTGGGCATGATGTACAGGCTGGGGATGTGTGCGGAGAAAAAATGGCGACGGCTGCGCGGGTTCAGGCAGCTGGGCAAAGTGATCGAGGGAGTGAAATTCAAGAATGGAGTCGAACTGAATTACAATGACACCGACCAGGTAGCCGCTTAGTGATGAATCCCGTCACGCACTACTTTTGGGCATAACTCCCAACGACCGGAATGTTCTCAATATTGAAGTCAAGAAATGCCGGAAAGAAATTCAGCGTATTGACAGTATCTTAAAATCCGACCCAGACTAATGGCCCACCGCAATATTCTTCTCATGGAACCGGGCTACAGGAACAAATACCCGCCCTTGGGTTTAATGAAACTGGCACAATATCATCAATCCTTTAGTCGCGGTAAAGACAATATAGTTTTTGCAAAGGGTGAAGACGACCCAAAGCTCGAAGACTATTATTGGGATAGGATCTATATCACCACTCTTTTCTCATTTGAATGGAAAAAAACCGCATTATGTATAGACAAGGCGCGGGAATTAGTTAACAGACGAAACCGGAAGATATTTGTTGGAGGCATTGCAGCGTCCTTAATGACTGACGAATTCAAAGCGGTCGTAAAATGGCAAGGAATTCGATTTATTTCAGGACTGTTGGATGGTGCACCCGCACAAGCGTTGCAACTCACCGGCCACGATTTTGGCTGCAAGGATTATAGTTCGCGTCCGATTGAAGAGAACCTACCCGACTACGGAATCCTTGATCAGATTGATTATCAATATCCTGTTAACGATGCTTATTTTGGTTACGCTTCGAGAGGATGCATTCGAAAATGTTCATTTTGCGGTGTACCCAAGCTTGAAGGTGGACAACGGATTATGCCGCCAATTTCAGCGCTTGTTAACGGCATTAACGACCGTTATGGAGTCAAGAAGGATTTGATTCTGATGGATAATAATTTTTCTGCGGCCCCAAATTTCAATGAGGTCGTAGCGGAAATAAGAGACCTTGGTTTTACTCCTGGGGCGCGCTTAAAGCGCAATGGTACCGTTAGTAAGAGACGTGTAGATTTCAATCAGGGAGTTGATGCAAGGTTATTGTCGAAAAATCCTAATTTACTGAAAGGTCTTTCGACAATTTGCATCAGTCCGTTGCGGATCGCGTTTGATCACCTCGGATTACGGAAACCTTACGAAAAATCAATTCGGGAAGCAGCACAACATGACATCACTTCGTTGTCCAACTACATGCTTTACAATTTCCACGACACCCCTGATGATCTATATCATCGCTTAATATTAAACATCAAACTCAATGATGAACTGGGTATTCGGATCTGGTCGTTTCCGATGCGCTATCAGCCCGTTAACCTGAAAGATCGTTCATTTGTTGGCAAAAACTGGAACCGGTATTTTCTTCGTTCGTTTCAAGTAATTCTACAGGCGACTCGAGGAGTAGTCACTGGCAATCCAGACTTCTTTTTTGCTGCTTTCGGTTCGTCAGTTGCAGAATTTAGGCAATTGTTACTGATGCCGCATGAATTCATATTTAACAGAAATCACTATTTTTACGGTGCTGGTCGACCAGTGCTTGAAGAGTTTATTGCAGATTTAAGTAGATTGACAGAAGATCAAAAAAATAATCTCGTAAAACAACTTTCCTTAGTACTTGATGCCTCTGTGTTGGGAAACCGGTCACAGAAGCTCGATTCTATGTTGGCTGATTCCACAATCGATAGCAAAGTTCGTCACATACTCCGTTTTTATCGTAGTTATGGTTGTGCAACTACTGATATAGCTAGTCCACTTGCTCATAAAGAACTCTATGTACCAGATGATGAGAAAGTAGAAGATGCTGGTTTGTATGAGGCGTGATCAACAGTTGGTAAGCAAAATGGGGAATATATAGTGATGATAAAAGAAAAGAGATTTAACCTCGCAATGAACGGAATTTATAACGAGGCTAAACCGATTGGTTACACCGCCAATCATTTTCTTAAGATGCTTCGTCAACATGGAGGTGTATCGACAGTAAAAATGTTAATTGACAACACTAAAGTGTCTTCAGGATATTCAATTCTTTCGGAGATGAGAGTTATGCCCAAAAGTAGTGCGTGACGGGGGTTGAAAAAAAAGCGGCGTATCTGGTTAAATGTAGAAAGCATTTTTACAACCAACCAGAGAGGTACGCCACTATGAGTAACGATAACGTAATTGGATTTGAAAGTCGAGACATTTCACCCGATGTTGTGACCGAATTGGTGCGCACCGGTGCCAGACGGATTCTCGCCCAGGCCCTGCAGCTTGAGGTGGAGGAATTTCTCGCTCAGTATGACGGACAGTATGCTGGCAACGGGCTTCGGGCGGTGGTTCGAAGCGGCAGCCAGCCTGAGCGTGACATTCAGACCGGTATCGGGCCGGTTTCGGTTCGGATTCCGAAGGTCCGCTCGAATACCGGCGAGCCGGTGTCGTTCCGCTCGGCACTGATCCCGCCGTATGTGAGAAAGACGGCGACGGTTGAGGCGTTTGTGCCGTGGCTTTATCTGAAGGGGGTGTCAAGCGGTGAGATGGCTGATACCCTGAAGGTTCTGCTGGGCAGTAAGGCGCAGGGTTTTTCTGCCTCATCGGTCTCCCGCCTGGCGCAGCAGTGGAATGAGGAGATGAGGCGGTGGCAGACGCGCGGCATCACCGGGAAGATCGTTTATGTATGGGCCGATGGGGTGTACTGCGGGCTTCGGGCCGAGGATGCAAAGCTGTGTGCGCTGGTGCTGATCGGGGTTGATGAGTGTGGCCGCAAGCAGTTGCTGGCGATTGAGGACGGGGTGCGCGAATCGACCGAGAGCTGGAAGGGGATGCTGCTGGATCTGAAGTCCAGGGGCATGGATGCACCGAAGCTGGCGGTTGGAGACGGGGCGATGGGGTTCTGGTCGGCATTGGACCAGGTTTACCCTGAAACCCAGGATCAGCGCTGCTGGGTGCATAAGACGGCGAATGTGCTCAACCGGCTGCCGAAGATGCTGCACGGACAGGCGAAAAAGGCGCTTCACCAGATCTGGATGGCAGACACGCGCGAGGCGGCGCATGAGGCGTTTGATCGGTTTGTGGAAACCTATCAGGACAAGTATCCGAAAGTGGTTGAATGCCTGATCGGGGATCGTGAGGAGCTGCTGGCGTTTTACGATTTTCCGGCATCGCACTGGCAATCTCTGCGTACCACTAATCCAATCGAGTCGACCTTCGCGACGATCCGTCACCGCACCAAGCGCTCGAAGGGCTGTCTGAGCAGAACGACGATGCTGGGCATGATGTACAGGCTGGGGATGTGTGCGGAGAAAAAATGGCGACGGCTGCGCGGGTTCAGGCAGCTGGGCAAAGTGATCGAGGGAGTGAAATTCAAGAATGGAGTCGAACTGAATTACAATGACACCGACCAGGTAGCCGCTTAGTGATGAATCCCGTCACGCACTACTTTTGGGCATAACTCTCCAGAATTCGACATCAAGATTTGGTACCCAACAAGTTGAACTGGTGACTTAGTGTAGGATCAGCTGAATAAGGTTGATTGCGAATGACATGTTTCCGTCACCGACGATTTTTGATGACAAGACATTCTTACCGCGTGGAGCGAAAAGTTAGCACAAATTTTAGTAGTTGAGATGTGATAGTGCGAATTGTCGGCGTTATACCATACAGACTGATACATAACCATAGGATGTACAAAGTGGTTTGAACAATATTTGGGGTTATGAATGGAAACTGTAGAAAAAATCTTTCCAGTCATTTTTATAGTCTTGTCCATCTTGCTGGCGGCAACAACACGCTCTCTCACTGAGTTCGAAGTTGTTGTATTTCAAATATTGTCTCTATTTTGTGCAATTGTAGGTTCATATATCTTTGGTCGTCGGACATCAATTGGCAAAATGAATGAGTTGGTTGAGCCATATGCTCGGCCTGCTTTTCGCAGACTTATCTCTTTATTTAAGAGTCTTTCTAGAGTGGCACAAATTACTGAGAGCGACAAATACGACGATTCAACGAAACTCGATATCATAAACGTTATAGTTATTGAGCAAATAGCAACAGCTAGTGATGCCTTAGCCGATTGGGGGGACATTGTTCCAGATTCTGTAGAAGAATTGAAAAAAGGGATGAATTTGGACGATATATGAGGCAATGAACATGACTAATCCGATTCGTGGAAGAGTTGCGAAAATCTTGAACTCGAGAGAGTTAGCAATAAATATTGGGACTACTCACGGAGTAAATGTTGGCATGTATTTTGATGTAATGGACGAAAATTATGAAAATATCATCGATCCTGAAACCGGTGAACATTTGGGTTCACTAGAGAGGCCTAAAGTCACGGTTAGAGTGGTGTCTGTCCAGGATCAATTCGCAGTGGCGACGACATTTAAAATTAAACGAGTGAATGTCGGTGGGACGTCTAATCTCGGACTAGCTATTGGATTGTCAGAAGCTTTGATGCCGCCCAAATGGGTGATGAAACATGAAACATTGAAAACAAAGGAAAAGACTTGGGAGAATTTAGATGAACGGGAAAGCTATGTGAAGACTGGTGATCCTGTTGTTCAGAAATTTTCAAATGAAGAGAAAGAAGAAGTAATTCTGGAAAGTGAGAAATAACTCTAACCCCAATTTATCCAAATGTGTTATTGATTGAACATCAAGAGATTGGCTTTATGTTTGTTTGTAGCACCCACGTTAATTTTTTTTCAGACCGGTTACTTCATTTCGTCGAAAAGAATACAAAGAAAGTTGGCAAAGGGAGCATCCGACACGGTTGTTTTCGTTAATAACATCCCAAAAGATAAGCGGTAAAATCACCTAATTTTGGTCAAGTTAGTTAGCATATACAGTGTTCAGCGTTACGCAGAACTTGTAGCGAAGAAAGTAGTTCGCAATCTAGGTGGTGGAGAATTTCGGATACAGGAGCGAGATGGTAATATTGCGTTACTCGGATACCGTAGCACCGAGTAATGATTCGACCCTACTTCTAAACAAAAGCACTGATAAGTTTATCTCTATTGAAAATTTACACGTGCAATTCTTCGGTTACCTCGATTCTGTACCCTAATTCTGAATTCACAAATTGGAAAAAGGATTGACACGAATATGACAAGTTCTACAACTCACAGTTACTGGGGCTATAGAATCGACGTAAACGAAATCGAATTCTTCTGTAGTGAACTACGCGATTTTCAACGCTTGCGTCAAGGGTGGGGATGGGATAATGGACAGGATCTTCGAATCCAAAGAGTTGATGAAGGTGCATTTAAAAATTTAAGGATATTCAATGAGGTCAAGAGGGGCGATGTTTTACTTGTACCCAGACTTCCAGAGTGGGACAACGTGGCTATTGTTGAAGCAAGTGCAGATTGGAACGCTGCCTACGATTTCCAAATCTCGCCTGAAAAAGGAGATTATGGGCACATCTTTCCAGCAAGGTATATCAAATGCTTCAACAGAGATAGTAAGCACGTAACTGCAAACATTCGTTCTACATTGAAAGCGCGGAATCGCTTTTGGAATATTAGTCACCACTATACCGACATCCAAAAACTACTTGATGCTGATGAAAATGAACTTGTTTATGGAGTAACTAACGAGAATCGATTGACGAGTTATGCCCAAAAGTAGTGCGTGACGGGATTCATCACTAAGCGGCTACCTGGTCGGTGTCATTGTAATTCAGTTCGACTCCATTCTTGAATTTCACTCCCTCGATCACTTTGCCCAGCTGCCTGAACCCGCGCAGCCGTCGCCATTTTTTCTCCGCACACATCCCCAGCCTGTACATCATGCCCAGCATCGTCGTTCTGCTCAGACAGCCCTTCGAGCGCTTGGTGCGGTGACGGATCGTCGCGAAGGTCGACTCGATTGGATTAGTGGTACGCAGAGATTGCCAGTGCGATGCCGGAAAATCGTAAAACGCCAGCAGCTCCTCACGATCCCCGATCAGGCATTCAACCACTTTCGGATACTTGTCCTGATAGGTTTCCACAAACCGATCAAACGCCTCATGCGCCGCCTCGCGCGTGTCTGCCATCCAGATCTGGTGAAGCGCCTTTTTCGCCTGTCCGTGCAGCATCTTCGGCAGCCGGTTGAGCACATTCGCCGTCTTATGCACCCAGCAGCGCTGATCCTGGGTTTCAGGGTAAACCTGGTCCAATGCCGACCAGAACCCCATCGCCCCGTCTCCAACCGCCAGCTTCGGTGCATCCATGCCCCTGGACTTCAGATCCAGCAGCATCCCCTTCCAGCTCTCGGTCGATTCGCGCACCCCGTCCTCAATCGCCAGCAACTGCTTGCGGCCACACTCATCAACCCCGATCAGCACCAGCGCACACAGCTTTGCATCCTCGGCCCGAAGCCCGCAGTACACCCCATCGGCCCATACATAAACGATCTTCCCGGTGATGCCGCGCGTCTGCCACCGCCTCATCTCCTCATTCCACTGCTGCGCCAGGCGGGAGACCGATGAGGCAGAAAAACCCTGCGCCTTACTGCCCAGCAGAACCTTCAGGGTATCAGCCATCTCACCGCTTGACACCCCCTTCAGATAAAGCCACGGCACAAACGCCTCAACCGTCGCCGTCTTTCTCACATACGGCGGGATCAGTGCCGAGCGGAACGACACCGGCTCGCCGGTATTCGAGCGGACCTTCGGAATCCGAACCGAAACCGGCCCGATACCGGTCTGAATGTCACGCTCAGGCTGGCTGCCGCTTCGAACCACCGCCCGAAGCCCGTTGCCAGCATACTGTCCGTCATACTGAGCGAGAAATTCCTCCACCTCAAGCTGCAGGGCCTGGGCGAGAATCCGTCTGGCACCGGTGCGCACCAATTCGGTCACAACATCGGGTGAAATGTCTCGACTTTCAAATCCAATTACGTTATCGTTACTCATAGTGGCGTACCTCTCTGGTTGGTTGTAAAAATGCTTTCTACATTTAACCAGATACGCCGCTTTTTTTTCAACCCCCGTCACGCACTACTTTTGGGCATAACTCCGATTGACCGATGCCATAAAGCGTAGTTTTGACTGTGTTTTTGACCGCTACAAGTTTGGGGAAGAAGTTTATCGCGCATTGAATACTGATTTCGGTGAAAAAAATTGGGAAGATGTTCTTATAAAGGTGTTGCAATCGTGGTATCCACATTCACATGTTGAGAAAGTCAGTGGAACGCAAGAAAAAATTCATGGCACGGACATACTAGTAAGGTTACCGGGAGTCAGCCCAGAACAGGAATTTGCTATCGCTATTCAAGTCAAAGATTTTGAGAACCAGGTCAATAGTTATGATGTTGAGGAAATTGTTGAGCAGATTAATAAAGCAAGTTATTGGGACCAACAACCAAGTCTTAAATTAACTCAAGTTTCGGGGTTCAAATTCGGTGAATCAGCCGCCTGAAGGCGTATCCAGGCAGTGTTCATGCTGAATAATCTTTGCGTCCAGCTGGAGCGCGGTGACAAAGAACATCTCCATTTGCCGGTCGATTGCATCCATCACGCTGTGTGCCGAACATCCCAGGGCTGAACCCATGCCCGAGAGCGCATTGTGAATGATTGAGCGGAACATCTGCCACAGCTTTTGGGCATAGTTGAGCACTCTGACCTGTTCGACCAGCTCATCTCTGGCCTGTCCGAGCCTGGAATACTGATCATCTTCCAGCGTCAGGTGCACCAAGACCAGATAACACACCGCCGACAAATGCAGCGATGCACTATGGGAGGCAAACGAGCGGGTCTGCTCGCCCAGCCATTTAAGATGCTGCTTGCTTTCCTTGAAGTAGACCTCAATGGACCATCTCATGGCATACGCCTCAAGCATCTCAAGTGCATCAATCCGGGCATCGGTGCTCAGGAATAATGCCCACCTGTTCGATTCTCCCGCATCCAGATTCAACCCCCTGACAAACAGCAGCTTCACCTCGTGCCAGCACTCGAGCTTTGCATTCGAGTGTTCCAGATTGATCTTCACGGTCGTCGCGGCCATCTGCCACTTACTGTTGTAAACCTCAACCTTTTCCCACCTGCCTCTGGCAACGTGCCGGTAAATCTGTTGAGCGTTCAAGTCCCGAGTCCTGCCACCGAACGCCGTGCGATACTTCAAATTGCCGTTTTTCATGCGCAGTATCGACGTCAGTCCACTGTCAATGCCCAACTGCATCATCGCCTTGTTGCCGTACCAGCTGTCAGCCACCAGGTACGCAGCGCTGATGCCGGCGCGAAGCGCCCGTTTCACCATCGCAGCAACCAACTCGATCTTCGACCAGTCACAGGCCTGTCGATATCTTTTCGATGCCCGGCTTCTGCCATCCGGCAAAGCACCGTCTTTCTGCTGGCGCTTCGAGTTGGAAACCGATATCTCCGAGTCGATTGGAATAAACCCATCATCACAGCACAGCCCCAGCGTCACCACCTGCTGACCGATCACATACTGACCGGTGACATGATCGTAATGACTCGACACCGCATCCATCTTCTTTGAACGGCGCGCCTTGATCGAATCATCAACCACCAGCACAGCGCGCCCTGTGGCATTCAGGCTGCAGACCCTTTTCGCCACCAATAACTGCCAGCGCCGCCAGTTCAGATCGGTGCGCTTCATAAAGTCATACAGCACATCTTTTTTCACCTGGCAAAACCACTGGATCGGGGCTTTGCAGAACATGGCAACACTCGGCGAGCCCAGCCAGCGCCACATCAGCAGCATGAACACCACCTGCTGTGCCTCGCAGCCACTTCGTTTGGCAATCCCGGCACGGGCTGCTAAGGCACCGATCTTCAGACTGCGCCAGGCCTCTGCAAACAGGTTGTCGATCGGTTGGTGAGCGTCTTCCAAAGTCGGTTCAATCAATTTCGGCAAGGGTGGCTGGTTGGCTTTATAATGCATTTTCAGGCCTTCTTTCGGTGTGTTGAAAACGTTTGTGGAACGTTTTTTATGTTTTCGACCCAGTATGGATCTTTGATACCTGTATTATAACCGAAAGAAGGCCTTTTTGTTATTTATATCAATGCTTTAGATTGTTATTTATGACGATTTTGAACCCCGAAACTTGAGAAATTAATTGAGAAGGTGGTATTGTTAACTAGGGCCAAAAGAGAAGAAAATGAAAGCCTCGTAGAAATTGGAAGTCAGAATGGCATAAAGTTTGTTTTTGCAAAGGATTTGGCGGAAATTCTGACTGACTATGCGATGGATCATATGGGTCTTGAAGTATTCTTTAACCGATAGTATGTATATACAGCGCAAACGGCGAATATTCGCGCCGGTCCTGAAGTGGTTTCAAAAATTGTCTTAGTACACACTCAGCTGTAGCCGCTAACTGCGACAAATTTCCAGAAACATAAATAGCTGGAAGCTCAAGTATTATTTGGAGTCCAAATTAGTTTTGTTCAATTTCACCTCATTCACAATTGGTACATAGACTAGGATTGTCCGCAATTGGTGTTTAATTGTTCTTATTCTATTCACTAATTTCTTTATTTGGATATGTAAGACAATATGTACCGGAATTTCGACCCGCGACTAAATCTGAATCGCCCAACTGAGAATTGGTGTCCGCGTTCGTCGGATTGCACCAATCCTTTCTTACAGTAGAAAGCCCGGCTATCCTTGTCAACTTGGGACTTAGGCTTAACCGTGTAGTGGCCTACGAATGGGTTTCCTACGAACAGATAGAATAGCTGACAACCGGAAGTCAGCTGCTGTGCACAAGAAGAATGCGGTGTAACCGCAAAAGGAAACGAGGTAGAAAAGTTGAATTCAACTATTTTGCAGTCACTGATTGATCTTGCTCGTGCGCCAACTACAGACACCGAGCATTGGCTTGGAAATGCGGAGCAGAGTGTTCGGTTTCTTACGAAGACTTGCGAGAAAAATGACGAAATTTTTCTGTACGCTTCCGGCCCACATTTTTATGTCCATTCTGTCTTGGTGCCTCGCGCTGCCGTTGATCCACCAGATCATGATGATCTCGCAGGAGCACATTTGATGATTGACGACACATGGTGCATTCAACGAACATTTGGTGGTGGGAAAGGTCATCGAGTTCACCTTGAATCTCCCCTCAGTTATCCTGGTTGCCAGACGCTTGTTGGTGGAGAAAAACTAGTTTTCTGGCGCAACTTCGAAAGCGTAAAGTCATACCAATCAACGATAGAAATAAGTCAGAAACTATTGCATTCACTTGGGCTCTACTACATGGATGAGCGGCGCGCCTATTGCCGATTGAATAGTCGCGGAGATTTCGAAGACGTAATCTCAGAATTCGACGATGAGCACTCTGATAATTGGCAGAGAGTGCGTGCGTTTACGATTGGTGGGTATGATCTTGCAACCTATATGGTTCTAACCGATACGGCTCTTGTAACAAAGTTTGACTTCACCAGATTTGTACCAGATAGTTTTTCAAGTTGGGGCGGAGTAGATGAAGAGGTTTATCAATCAAAAAATACCTACTATCGGTCGCGCGTTATCCCGAACCATGCCAGCTACGCCAACGGTCACATCGTCTTGCGTACAAGCATGAGCGAGAACGACTTAGTCGAAAAGTGGAAAGCAGAGGAAGATACCAGTACAAAGCGATACGCTTCCTTCAAAATTCTTGACCGGAAAAACAAAAGGCTTATAGAGACCTCCTGCGGGCCAGGTCACATAGTAAACTATTTCACCGATTCAGATTTACCTTGGGAGATATCTCCGGCATTCTTCCGACCCGAAGTTCTGCGCAAGTACAAGGGTGACCTGGAGAAATATACAATCAATGACCGTAGCATTGGCTGCCGAGGAGCTTGGCACCTGTCAACCTACGATATCAACGAGGCTGGCCAAGTGCACACTTACATCGGTTATTTAGCGACACTACCGTTTGAGGAGCAACTGTATTGGAAATCATTCAACGAATGGCCGAAGGACAATATATCTAAGCGAGCCTATCAGACGGATATTCTTGGAGATTTCCTAACGGAAGTTGACCCGCTTGCCGAGTTGAAGGGACAGGTTCAATGGTTGGACCGCCACTCGCCAAATTGGTGGCACCAGCGTGGTGAGACACTGATCGAAAAGGTTCTCTATCCCGCGACAGACTCCGTTGAAGAGTGGGGTAATGAAATCCTAGCACTTGACCAACTGGTAGTCGAGGGTTTTCTAGTAAGGGGACTCAGACGCATAATCATGGACCACGGGGGTGAATACGAGAAGGATTGGAGATCATTAAAGCTACTAGAAGTTGTGCTCTCTCTTGCGGGACACAACGAAAATGCAGCCAAAAAGTTAGTTGAACCTCTAAGAGAACTTCACGATCTTCGAGTTTCGGCTAAAGCACACAGCGATACTAGCGGGAAGCAGGCAGCGGTAACAACTGCGAGAAGATCACACGGTACCCTTCGCAAGCATTTTATGAATTTGGTGGGGCGCGTCCGAGATTCGCTTAAACAAATCGTATCAAGTATTCCCCAGACCTAGAGGAATACCTTGAAAGCAGTTAACTTGCAACTGCATAGTTCATGACCGTTGCTCCCGGTCAGGGCAAAACGTCCTATGCCACCTCTCGGTAGCGACAGAAAGCGTTTGCCAACCGCATCTGCTGAGGTGTGCGACAGTCCGAATCAAACAGTATTGGGTTGGCCACAAGCAAGCAGACGCTGCGCGCTCTTGAGGTAGTTACATTGAGACTTAAGGCTGTAAAGAAATTTCATTTCATGTAGCGCATCGGACGGTGTTGATGTTGCCATTGAGTAGATGCCAAGCAGTTTTTCCTGCAGCGCGAACACCTGCGCGTTGTGAGTATTAGTTACGTTTGAAATTCCTGTATCATTCACTACGGTGCGATATCATTTGTCTATCGTCCATACCGGACTAAAACGAAAGGCAAGATTGAGTGCAGATTCCGTTGCGTTCGAGAAGACTTTATTGCCGGGTGCTCCACCTCGAATGCTTGTGAAACAATCTGTCCGATGCTGCCATGACGGCACTGATTGGTATTTTTCTTCAGGTCTCATTTAACGTGCTATTTCAGTAGCTTGATTTTTCCCGCTCAGTGACTCAACTGATTTTCTTATATAAATGCCATTGTTGAGTTTACAGTTCAGTTTCTGAATCTATTCATCATCAAATTTATCCTGTTCCGACCCAATTTCTACCGTTTCGCCAGAATCAGAAAACGTACGCGTGACGTTGGCTGAACCATAAGTAATCAGCGCATGCACCTCGCCGTCTGTTTCATTGATTAACTCGTGGCGAACGCCCGATGAGATAAAAGTCGAATCATACACACCGCAGTGCACCTCCTGATCGCCATCCAAAATAATTTTTAGCGTTCCCTTTAATATTGTTACCTGTTCTTCAGCATTGTGCGTGTGTGCTGGAACGCTGGTATGTGCCGGCATGAAGGTTATCCCGGAATGGATGACCTCGGCACCGATGTGCTTACTAGCAATCAGGTGATTGACGATTCCGCGCCCTCGTTTGACGCGTGGAATATCGGAAAAAGGCAGTATTTCAACAACTTTGCTCATTTCAAATTACCAAGTTGGTTGGTTTCGATCATTCAGTGAATCTGTGAAAGACTTTGGTGATGATTTTCCACTCACCGCCGCGTTTCATCAGTGTCAGGTAGTCGTGATATCGGTCTCCCAGAATCTGAACTTCGACTTTCAGCAATGCCGTGGTGGGTGATTCAATTTCGATGAATTTCAGTGCGTCGATTCTCGCTTCATTTATACTCGATGGTGCAGGTCTTCCTTTCAATCGCATGGCAAATCCGTCCATATCAATGCTCACAATCTGATCTGATTCAATGGAATTGACAGTCGCTCCAGACCAGAAGCATTCTTTAATCAGGCCGACATCCGCGAAATATAAGAGGTCAAAATACTTTATCGCAAGCTGCCTGATTTGATTAAGTTCGTCCATATTTACGGCTCCTAAAGCTGATGCTCACTTGTACCAAAGAGCAAGACCGGAAAACGTTGCGATGATTGCGATTGCAACCATCAGTCCTAAGAAAGCGGGGACTGCCCGCCAGGCGATTTCAATAAACTGTTCACCGCTGACTGCAGATGCAGCAAACAGGTTTATGCCTACTGGCGGAGTGATAAAGCCAACGCCTAGCGCACAAACAGCAAAAACGCCGAAATGAACGGGATCAAATCCAAGTTCAATACCTATAGGGGCAAGAATTGGCATTACAACGAGGACAGCAGCGATCGGCTCCAGAATGAAGCCGACAATTAACAGAACCAAAACGATGATCGCGACAGAACCGACGATTCCAGCATCAATTGCCAAAAAAGTGTCTATCAGCGCCCGTGGAACGTGGAGAATTGCCAGGGTTTCTCCAAACAGAATCGAAAATGCGATGATGGGTGCGAGCATTCCGGTTGCAATTGCTGCAGCACCGAGGCTTTTTCCAATATCTCTTATAGTAATCGATTTATGAATGATCAACTCTACGACGGTGACATAGCCGATGGCAACTGCAGCGGCCTCAGTCGGGGTGAATACACCTGTGTAAATTCCGCCCAGAATAATCACCGGCGCGCCAATTCCATACTTTGCATCCCAAAGTGCGCGGGCGAGTTTCCTGATATGAAACTGGGAATGTTCAACTGAACCCCAACGGCTGTATCGACACACAAAATAGTTGGCACAGCACATTGCGATTGCCATGACCAGACCGGGCAAAATGCCGCCGAGAAACAGCCCTCCGATGGAGGTATTGGTCGACACGCCATAAATGATAAATATCAGGCTGGGAGGAACAATAACTCCAAGTATGCCTCCAGATGCGGCCAGTGAAGCGGCGTAGCTACCCAGATATCCCTGTTTTCGCATTGGTGGTACCATTATTTTGCCGATGGTAATGGTGTCAGCCGAACTTGAACCGCTGGTACCCGCGAAAAGAAAGCAGCCAAAAATAGTTGCCATTCCCAGACCCCCTTTCATCCAGCCGACGATGGCTTGTGCGAGGTTTACAAGGTGACGGGCAGTTTTACCGCGGCTGATAATCTCTCCGGCGAGTATGAACAGCGGCATCGCGAGCAGTGCCCAACTGTCAATTGAGCTAAATGGTGTGTCGCCGAATGCCGCTAGAGAATAGACATCGTACAAAACTATGATGGCCAGCGCGCCGAGCCCCAAAACGACAAACAGAGGGACGCCGATCGCGAGGTGTGCCAGCATAATCAGAATAACGATGCTGACGCCTGTTAAGTCTTCAGTCACGATGATGAGATAGTGCTACGGTTAGGTTTGTACAGTTTCAATAGATCTGCAACGCTCGTACCAGATTTGGACAATTCGGATCACCAGAAGACCCCAGCCAATTGGAAGTGCTGCATAGGCGAATGCCAGATTCACGTTTGCCGACTCCATTACTATATTGACGGCCCATTGAATTTTGATAACCTGAGTCGAATGGTAGATGACTAATATTGCCAGACCAGTCGTTAGCGCATCAATATAGAAATCGAACAGATTTCGAAGCCACCTGGGAAATTTTTTGATGATCAAATCAATATGAATGTGTTTACGCAAACGGATTGCTTCCGCCGCGGCAATGTATGAAAGGTACACAAAGGCGTAGCGTGCTGTCATCTCGCCCCACGGACTTGACGCACTGAACACATAGCGCCTGATGACTTCCAGCAGGATGATCAGGCTCAGATAGGAATACGCGATTCTTACGAACCAGAGCGGTAGGTCGTTATTGAAAAATACGATTATCCTGTTAATCTGCATGAGTCGCTTTGTTATAGAATCGGGTAGGAGGCGGACTGTGCGCCTCCCTCTGCTTGAGCTTGACCTTCACAGTCAACTTGTGTTGTCTTCGACTTCCTTAAGACTCCTGTCGCCTACTTGTGTCTTGTCATGTTCGGCTAATTATTCCCCATGCAGGGCCAATAGCGGACTTGCACCGCCGATTCATCAGGCCACCACCGCGTGAACCGGAACAGCACCAGTCATGGCGCTATGCGCCATGACTGGTGCATAAACAAACATATGCAGTCCGCATAAGCGTTCAGACTGCATCAATTTTTTGTTTTAGCTGGCCCAGCTTTCCAGTTGGGACCAAACATCTTTGCCGTAAGTTTCTTTCAGTTCATCCCACTCAGGAAGTTGATGACCAAAACTTTCGACCCAGACTTTTTTGACATCCGGTGCGGGGTCTTCAATGTGAATGCCGGACTGTTTCCACATCTCGATCATTTCATCGTTTGCTTTGGCCTGGCCAGTTCTCTGGAACGCGAAACTTTCTGCTGCACCTTTAAGAATTGCGTCCTGGACGTCTCCCGGCAGGCCGTCAAACCAACGTGCGCTTAGCAACGTGATGTGACAGTTGAAATTGATTCTTGTCAGGGTAGCTGATCCCAGTGTTTCAAAGATGCGTGTCGCAGTCAATGGACCGAGCCCCACATTCAGGGCATCCGCAGCACCCTGTTCCAGTGCCTGATAAGTTTCTCCCCACGCGATTGAAACCGGGTCGGCGGGTGTAAGTCTGAAAAACTGCTGTTCCACCTTCGAGCCTGTTACGCGAATTTTTACACCTTCGAGATCTTCAGGATTTTTGACAATGCGCTCTTTTTTCTTGCTGATGCCCAGCACGCGATGTCCAGCGTTTGCCCACATTCCCGGCAATACGGTAAATCCCTTTGACTGCGGTTCAGAAAGAGGGAATTTTTAGATCGGTAACCCCTTGAATAGACGCGCGATTCAGCGGGTCTGAATTTTCGTTTACCCCACAAAAACCGCCAATCAGGCGCCATTTGCGGCCTGTCAGGGCAAAATCCCGAATTTCCACCCCAACCGTTCAGCGCGCCGCTGAGCCCTCTGCGGGCACCTGGCCGAATCCAACGAAAATCATCTAATGATTTGTTTTAATTGACAAATAATGCCATGAGCGAATCCCAATCGTGTATAATTGACTCCATAAAAGAAACAAAAACCAACCCACGGGAGATTCACGCATGGCACTCATCAATTATGACCTTTTCGCGTCTGACTCTGCAGACAATTGTGAGCTGAAAAACCTGACCGCACTGCTCGAACAGCTCGACTTCTCAGAGCTCATCAATGAGATTCTCATCCGCCGCAAAGGCAGAGGCCGGCGGGACTGGCCCATCGAAGCGATGCTCAATGCCGTGTTCGCGATCGACATTCTGCAGCACCGCAGCGTGTCCGGATTCGTCCGGGAGCTGAAACGCAACCCCGCGCTGATGCATGTGCTGGGCTTTCCGATGCGGCGTGGGTTTCACACCGACCCGGCCTTTGACGGTTATGCGGTGCCGAGTGATTCGGCCTTTTGCTGCGTATTCTACTTAATCCGAACGCCGAATAAAGTTATCCGAACATGGAATAAACAGTTATCTGAACGCGGCACCTGTTTTCGGAACCGGCAGTGTCTTTCTCAGTGTCTTTTTCAGTCTCTTATTTAACGATGAAACACCTCCCGATGTCAAGTCAGAATCAGCGTTCAATATGCCAAGGAGCGTAAATAAGTCGGTTGGCAACCCTGTTAAAAAACCCGTAGGCAAGCGTGCCTGCACGCTTGAACTTGCCGTAGGGAATTTTTCACAGGGTTGGTAATGGACTTATTATGCGGGGCCTGGCTCATGCGTCGCCGCCGGTTCCAGTGCGTTTCGTTTTCTCATCGACTCGCCCTGCAGCGCAATGCGGTGGGCATTGTGAATCAGCCGGTCCAAGATGGCATCGGCCAGCGTCGGGTCGCCGATGGCTGAATGCCAGCTGTCGACCGGCAGCTGGCTGACCATGGCGACCGAGCGGCGTCCGTAGCGCACATCCATCAGTTCCATCAGGTCGCGCCGGTCGGCCGCCGTCAGCGGCTGCAGGCCCCAGTCGTCGATGATCACCAGCGACACCTGGCCGAGGCGCTGGATGAACTGATGATACGAACCGGTGGCTCTGGCCTGGTCGAACTGCGACAGCAGCGACGGCAGACGCAGGTAGCGCACGTCGTGATTGAGCAGGCACGCCGAGCGTCCGAGTGCGCAGGCCACATGCGATTTTCCCGAACCGCACGGTCCGGTGATCAGCAGGTTCTGGGCTTTTTCGATCCAGCCGCAATGGCCCAGCTCGGCGATCTGCTGGCGGCTGAGGCCGCGCGACGCGCGGTAGTCAATGTCGTCGAGGCTTGCGGCGAGGCGGAAACCGGCGCCTTTGATCAGCCGCTGCAGGCGGCGCTGATGTCGGCACTGCAGTTCGTGATCGACCAGCAGACCCAGCCGTTCAGTGAACCCGAGATCCTCATAAGTGCCGGGCTGCTCAAGCTGGTGTTCCAGCGCCTGCGACATCGATCCCAGCGACAGCTTCCTCAGATTGGTCAGTACCTGTCTGTTCATCATGCACCCCTCACTTGAACTGGTCTGCGCCGCGCAGGTTTTCGTGATCCTGCGGCAGCTGCAGATCCAGCTCGGCGGACTGGCATCGCAGGTCGGCGCCATTTGTCAGAATCTCCCGAATCTGTGCGAGACGGCTCAGTCCCTGCTGGTTGGCGATGCGGCAGGCCGCATTGAGGCGCACATTGTCGTATTCGCGGCTCAGCGACAGCAGCCCCAGCGCCTTGCGGCTGACCTGCTGGACATGCCGCGCCTCGCTGATTCTTGCCTGCACGAACGCGCGGCAGTCCTCGCCCACCTCGGCGGCCCAGCCCTCGATGCGCTCGGCCGTCCATTTGTGCATGAACTCATGCGCCCTGGGCATGTGCGAATCCACAGTCGAGTGCCCATGCTGCGGCTGTCTGACATGCATGCACACCTGCCGGCCCTTGAAAAACACCGTCACCACATCGGCATCGGCGCGGATCTCAACCGCTTTGCCGACCAGCTCGTGGGGCACCGAATACCAGTGCCGGGCATACTGGACGTGATAGTCGCAACCGACTTTTGCGGTTCTGATGTCAAGTGCATGAAACGGTGCCAGCGGCAGCGGCCGCAGAGCCGGCCGGTCAACCGACTCGAAGATCTCCCGGCGGCTGCCCGGACGATCCGAAAACGGCCGCTCGTTGAGCTGCTCGATCCGGCCGCGGACCGCCTGGTTCAGCTGCGAAAGTCTCTCGAAGCGCTGATTGCGAAGCGGCGCCAGAACCCACCGCTGAACCTGCTGCACCGCATTTTCCACAATCGCCTTGTCCTTTGGACGATACGGCCGCGCCGGCATCACCGCCACATCGTAGTGTGCCGCCCACTGCTGGTAGACGCCGTTGGCATCCGGATCGTAACGGCAGGCTTTGCTGACCGCACTTTTCAGGTTGTCCGGCACGATCAGGTTCGGCGCCCCGCCAAAATATTCCAGCATCTGCGTGTTGCACGCAAGCCAGTCCTCAAGACCCTGCGTCCACGCCGCACGCGCATAGGTGTAATGCGACACCCCCAGCGCACCGACGAAAATCTGCGCCCTGCGCACGCCAACCGCAGCAGTCAGGCCCGAGTAATCCACATAGGCCATGTCGCCCGGCACATGATCCATGCGCATCGAGCGCCGCCCCTCTTTCGCCCATGCATTGTAGCAGCGGCAGAACCAGGCGTAGCTGTGGGCGTAGCCCTGCCGTTCGCAAAGCTCCTGCCACAAAAGCTTCAACGTCACCGACTTCAGACCCAGCTGACCGCGCACCCAGGCATAATCCACCTCATCGGCGCGCCCGGCGCACCCGGACCTCGGATATAAAATCCGCATCAGCTCAGCCTCATCCATGCCCTCGGCCTGCGGCCAGCTCACACCGGCCCGCCGGGCCTGGGCCAGCACGTTGTGAACCGTCGCGGTACCCGCATCAAGCACCTCGGCAATGCGCCGCATCGGCCAGCCGTTTTCGTGATGCAGCCTGAGTATCTGTTTATGTTTTCTCATCGGAATTCTCCTTCTCGTCATCTGACGCCTCCCTGACTTCAATCGCCACTTAAAACTGCGATTGATACGAAAAACGCCTGCAATAGTCAAATTGCACTGACAGAAACCGCCGCCGAAAAACCGACCTCCAGCATCCTGCAGATCAGCCGTACTGCGCGTTCGGATTAGGTTTATTCCGCGTTCGGATAAGTGTTTATTCCGTGTTCGGATTAGGTTTATTCCGCGTTCGGATAAGTGTTTACTACGCGTTCGGATAAGTGTTTATTACGCATTTTGCCGGTTCATCCGACTGCTGACCGAGATTGAACGCGGTACCGGTGCGCTGATGCGGGTGTTTGAGGCGCAGGTCGATGAGATCGCGGCACTGCTGCCGGACTTTGGAAAAAGTGTCGGCTACGACGGCAAAGCCGTCGAATCGCATTCGACCGGCCGGCCGCTCAAGCATAAGGCAATCGACAAAACCACCGGCCGGCATCCCACCTCGGATCCGGATGCCAGCTGGGGCGTGCATGAGCAGTACGGGACTGATCAGAACGGCCGGGAAGTCAGGAAAACCAAGAAATGGTTTGGTTACACGCTGCACACGCACGGGGACGTGACTTACGAGCTGCCGATTCGGTTTCGGCTGGAAACGGCCCGCGAGTCCGAATACCGTCACTGTGAGGGGTTGATTGAAGAGCATGAGAAGCTGTGGTTCTTTGACCGGTGCAGGAGTTTCGTGGCCGACCGGGGGCTTGACAGCAACCAGATCAGAAAGCGCCTGTTTAAGAACGATATCCTGCCGGTGATTGACACCCGCCGGATGTGGCAGGACGTCAATCTGCATCCGCAGCAGCTGAAGGTGCCGACCCGGCCGCTGGATGAGTCGAAGGTGGATACGATTCTTCGCACGGAGAACGGCAGTCTGTACTGTCAGTGTCCTCAGAGCCGGGAACTTCGACGGATGCACTATCAGGGACGGGAGCAGAAGCGCGGTACGCTCAAGTGGGCCTGTCCGGCGGCCAGTTATGATTTCACCTGTAAAGGCCAGGCGGCCTGTTACCGCATGGGTCAGGTGAAACCGGGGTCGAAGAGCCGGGTGGTGCGGGTGAAGATGGACCCGGATCATCTTCGCAATTACGGCCCTTTGCCGCCGAATTCATACAAGTGGCGGCGGCATTACGATCAGAGGTCGGCGATGGAGCGGATTTATTCAAGAGTCGATCAGGCGCATCTGGCGCACGATCATTTCCTGCGCGGCAAAGCGCGCCTGACGCTGAAGTTCACCGTTGGCTATGCGGTGATGCTGGCGCGGGCGTGTGTGGCGGTCAAGGCCGGACAGCCGGAAAAGATGCGCAGCTGGGCGTCCTCGCTGGCGGCCTGACTGGCGCCCCGGTTCCCGGGGCTCGGAAAATCCAAACCGAACACGATGCTGCGGGTGCGGCAGATTCGGCGCGGCTGCAATTCGCCCGCGTCGCCGGCAATGGCGGTTTTCGCGGCACTGGGCGCCTTGATGACTCGGAAATCAGCGGCGGGCGGGATTTTGTTTCGCGAAATTGACCGAATTTTTCTCCGTGACAGAATTTTCTGACCCTAAAATTGTTGCTAACGCAAAACCCTCAGAAATAAAAGGGCTTGACAGAAAAGCTTCCGTGCCCAGCATGTCTTCGAACGTTTCGTTGCTGGAGAACAGGAACGGAAAGTCGAGCAGGTTGTACACAGCCGAATACGGTGTGAAATTCTGTGTTGAGAGTTGGCAGCCCTGAATGGATTGCTGGAGAACCTTTTGCGGCAGGACATTCTGGCCCCCCAAACTACCCGCTTCGTGGATGTCGATCAGCAACTTTCCACCAGCATATTCCTCAGCCTTTTGCTTCCATTGCTGAAGGCCTGTAATCATCACATTTTCTGTTGCTTTACCAAAGGTGTGACCAAAAGTCAACGTGTGGTCCGCCTTAGCACCCTTAACATACGCTGGCATCGCCAGCAACATTCCGGCACCAGCCGCTGTTTTCAGGACATGACGTCTGGTAATTTTTTCATTTTTCATCAATTCCAATCCTCAATTTGAATCCACGTTATCAATTTCAGATGTACTCAGAAGATCATCGAGCACAATTCAATTTTCATTGTATACAATCTTTCCCTGATTCTAGATTAAGGAAAGGCGCAGGTGTTTCGTTAGTCGGTCAAAGTAAATAAATTTTTGTTTACGCATTTGTCTGAGACAAAGAAGCTGTCCTAGGTATGCTCAATGGGAGTTAGGACTCAATCTTTACCAACCACTCCTACTACCACTAACAAATTGAGGAGATATGTCATGCGTGAACCTATTCATCCAGGCGTGACGTTGAAGGAAGATCTCGACGCACTCGGTATGAGTGCATCTGAATTGGCTCGCCAGACCGAAGTTCCGACAATCCGTATTACAGTAATTCTCAACGGCCGGCGTTCGCTAACTGGAGACACAGCGTTACGACTAGGGCGATTTTTCGGAACGTCAGGGGAGTTTTGGCTCAATCTCCAGAAACTCTACGAGCTGCGGCTTGCTCATCAGAAAAACAGTGCAACTATTGTTCGATTGCCAACTCTCGAATTTAGTAACGTTCTTCATACGACGGATTGAAATTACAGAGCAAATCTTACAATTCCACATTCAATGCATAGGTAGCTGTTTCCGAATCATTCATAAATGAACACAAATATCCCAGACAGCAAATTCACCAACTAGCAAACAGTCTGCTATATCGACCGGGTACGACTCTTCATCAGCGAACTTGGCACTGTCATACTGTTCTTCATCGCTGACGTCACTATCCGAATCAATTTCATATTCTTTTGCAAAAAACATATACGATTCTTTAGATTTGTATATGTATTGAAAAAATGATGATACAAAAAAGCGATTTTGTATAACGTTCCCGAATGTGAAATACATCTGGATGAAATGGCACTATGGGCTTTCTCGCATGAATGCCCGGTCGCTGGAAGCGTTTAAGTTGCACGGTACTGAGTGAGTGTTGTTAGACGCGCTAGTTGATGATGCGTAAATTTGGTTGCCACTCTTTGAGACGATCAGTTTCAATCTCGATAATTTGTAGCCAACGCAAACTGTTCACAAAGACCTGCAAAAAGAAGAAAAATTAAGTAAGTCAAAAGTTGAATCTGAGCCGGAGTTTGCTGAAACATTGAAGTCAAAATCAGTGGCTCAAGCCTTGTTTCATATTAGTTCTGAAACGTTGCAATTAAAACGATTTGCCCTTCAAGAAAAGGACGGTACAGTTTGATTCACCTAACACCGATAGAATAGAATTGAACCGTAACACCTTGGAAGGTTCATAACTCAATGAAAAAATCGCAGGCAGTAAAATCCGAATCAGCTTCAATTCGGGCAACCTATCAGGATGTGTTGGATGCGCCACCGCAAATGGTTGCAGAAATAGTCGATGGTAAGCTTTACACCCACCTAAGACCAAGGGTTTCTCATGCAACCGCCAGTATTGGGCTTGGAGGGTTCATCAGTCAGACTTTTCAATACGGTCGGGGTGGACCTGGTGGCTGGTGGATTCTGCTCGAACCTGAACTCCATCTAGGTGACGACATTGTGGTTCCTGATATTGCAGGGTGGCAACGCGAGCGAATGCCTGAATTACCAAACAGAGCATACATTACATTGTCACCGGACTGGGTGTGCGAAGTGCTTTCGCCGTCAACTCGAAAGCTTGATCTTGGTGGCAAGCGTGAGGTCTACGCCCGAGAAAGAGTCAGTTATCTTTGGTTGGTAGATCCAGATGCCCGATCCCTAGAAGCATTTGCATTGCGCAACACAGAATGGGTGTTGATAGACACGCTGTTCGATGATGCATTGGTTTCGCTACCGCCATTTGATGCAATTACTTTCAATCTTAGTGATTTGTGGCCAACGCATGCTGTTCACAAAGATTTACCAAAAGAAGAGCAACCAAGCAAGTTAAAAGTTGAATCTGAACCCGAGTTTGCTGAAACATCCAAGTGAAGTTCAGTGACTTCAATGAGCTACCCTCTGAGTGAGGAATTATTCTTTCGAGTAAATATCAAAGCGCACCAGAACCGTGCTTTACGCCTACGGATGGTGTGCAATCGCCAGCAACTTGAAATACGCCACACTAGCGCCGAAATTCCTACACAGCAATTGGATATTATCGTTCCATTTAATGTGGAACGATATGGACATGTTGGGCAAATATCCTCGTAAAATATGCATATTATCGTTCCATGCTAATTTTAGATACGTTCCATGCTTATTGACGATCAAGCCATTCTCGACTACATCGCAAACCATCCGAATGCCGGGCGTGAATCCATAAGGCGACAGATTGCCCCGGGGGCGAGCAAACAGACGATTTGGCGCTCTCTCAAGCGGCTCGTGGAGGCAGGTCTTATCGAATCTACCGGAAAAGGCAGGGCCACCGGATACATTCTGGCAGGAGCGTCTGTAGTTCGCTCCCATCTGACAGTGCCCTACAATCAGCGTACTCCCACTTTTTATAATAGGGAATTCATTGACCGCTACATTCCGAACAAGAGCTTCTATCTACCAGAAGCCGACCGGCTGCGCCTCTTCGAGTCCGGTCAACCAGTTCCGAAACCAGCCGCAGGAACGTACGCAATTCAGGTATTGGAACGTTTACTTGTGGACCTGTCATGGGCTTCATCGCGGATGGAAGGGAATACCTACGACATTCTTGAGACGGAACGCTTGGTTCGCCATGGACAGGAAGCACATGGTAGAGATCGAAAAGAAGCCGTAATGATTCTCAACCACAAGGAAGCAATACAGTATGTTGTTGAAAATCTCGCAGAAATTGACATCACTCGGCGAGATATATTCAACATTCACGCTTTGCTCTCTGATGGACTCCTTTCGGATCCGGCCATGGCCGGCAGACTGAGGCGAATGCCGGTTGGTATGGCCCACTCAAGCTATCGACCCCTAGACAACCCTTACACAATCGACGAGGAATTTGAGGTTCTCATTGATAAAGCAACGGCGATCATAGACCCGTTCGAACAGTCATTCTTTCTTCTTGCTCACATTCCGTATCTGCAGGCATTCGATGACATCAACAAGAGGACATCGCGCATTGCTTCCAATATTCCTCTATTGAAAGCCGACTTGGCGCCCATGTCATTTCTTGCGGTGAATGATACCGACTATATCGATGGCCTATTAGGCACCTACGAACTGAACAATGTGTCACTGCTTAAGGAATCCTACATTGAAGGGTATATCGCCTCAGCGGAAAACTATAGAGTGATTCGCGCCGAACTGGAATCGCCGGATAAGGCGGCACTCATCTATCGCGATTTTGTTCGCAGCGCAGTGCGTCATTGCATATTGAAGACAAAAGAGTTTCGCCAGGAAGAAGTCGAGATTTTGGCCTTGGAAGCAGGAATCCCGGAAGAAGATGGCGAACAGGTCGTCCGCTATGTTCAAAATCAAATTCGCGGACTGCACGAAGGCAACCTGATCCGCTACCGTTTGCACGTAAAAGACCTGGATGAATTCGTAAACAATCAAACTGGTACCTGAGGCCATTCACAATTGCTACAGAAACAATTCAGGAAATTATTGAGTTCCCTTACTTATGTACAAACAACAGTTTAACTCTGCAATCATCACTGCAATTAACGCAGGATGTATTCCGCAACGGAATGTCAATGGACAACGACAAATTTGTGTGAAGATAGATGGAGCACAAGAGGGATAATTTGTGATAGGGCTTATAGTGTGTATACTGTGGCGCTTCTCTTCGGGATTCTAGTCCTAGTTCAATAATTGTCCTCAATAATCCAATATTTCAAAACCTTGTCAATCTAAATATAAAAGACCCTTGATTTTGTGTAATGATTCTGACAACTAATCACCCCGGGTTAACTCAATTGACTATTGCAAACTTTCTCAGAGGAGTTCTCTTCTTCTCTCTCAGTAATTTACTGTTGATACAGGCGACGCTTGCCGACGCAGAATCTGAAAAGCTCTGGGAAGATACGCTGAGCATGGTTCGGGAAGATTTCCCGCGCGTGCAACACATTTCGACCGATGAATTGGCAGCAGTTCTAGAGGAACACACGGACTTCACGCTGCTGGATACTCGTGAGCCTGAGGAATATGAAGTCAGCCATATCCAGGGAGCGCTTCTGGCAGAAGGTGTCCGCGACGCACTGAAAGCCCTCAAAGACAAAAGCCGAGAAGACCTTGTCATTGTCTACTGCTCGGTCGGTTACCGCTCTTCAAGCATTGCAAAAAAACTCACTAGAAGAGGGTTCAAAAATGTGGTCAATGTAGAAGGTTCGCTTTTCAAGTGGGCCAACGAAAATCGCCCTGTGTTCAGTGGAGAGAAAGTAGTCGATAAAGTTCACCCCTATGATGAATACTGGGGACGTCTGCTCGATCAAAAATATTGGCCGTGACAAGTCTTGAAGGAATTTCCCACAATCGAAAGGAGTATTTGGACAAGTCCTAAACGTGTTCATGTTCAGTTTGAATCATCTATTGCCGCCCAAAATCTGACATCCGACCGTCTGTTTGACCTCATTGATGTCTCTAACTTCTTTGAACGCATTGACTCACCATTACCAACAGACGAACATCAGATCCTGCAAGCTCTTGCCGACAGCGAACTGATCACAACAGCTGATTCCGGTTACTGGAATATCACCAATGCCGGCGCCATTCTTCTTGCGACCCGTCTGCAGGACTTTCAAACGCTCAAGCACAAAGCGGTGCGCCTTATTCAATATCAGGGTAACAGTCGGGTCGAGACCGAGTTGAAACGAACTCTGTCGAAGGGATATGCGAGTGGATTTGAAGAACTGATGAATTTGGTCACTGATTCGCTTTCAAAAGCTAAAGGTTCTGGAAAAGGATCTGGTAAGAAGAAATCCGTTTGGTCCGGACTCGCATTGCGAGAACTCATCGCGAATTCACTAATACATCAAGATTATGCAACACCTGACTCTGGACCCCTGATCGAGATTTTCGATGATCGCATTGAAGTGGTTAATTCCGGCCACCCGCTGGTTGAAGAGCGGCGATTTGTTAATTCTCCACCAAAGACACGAAATCACAAAATATTGTCACTGATGCGTCAGATGAACCTTGCAACAGAAACTGGCTGCGGTTGGGATCGAATTGTTGCAGAAGCGGAGCGCTGCGGTATGCCTGCACCTTTACCTGAAATTGACGAAAATACCACACGCGTAGTGATGCTGTCACCAAGAGGACTAACTGATATGGACTATTCAACCCGAGTCTGGTCTGTGTATCAGCATGCATGTCTCATGTTTGCGAATCGGGATCACCTTACCAATGGATCGCTTAGACAGCGGTTTGGGATTGAACACAAGAACAGCGCAATTGCTTCACGCCTGATAAAAGAAGCCGTCGAAGCCAAGGTCATCGTTCCTTACCAGGCAGAAATTGGTCGAAAGCACATGCGTTATATTCCCAACTGGGCTGATTCTGATGAAAGCAGCTTTATTTGACTTTTATTTGATAATTCTAGCGAGTACCTCTGTTTTATCGCAAACAAAAGTAATTGAATAACACATTTTACGGTATCATTATTCTGAAGATATAGAGATGATTGAATACCGAAAGAAGAAATAAGACATCCTATGTGGATTGATTCTCCACTCATCCTGACTTGATTTTAATTCCTGCCAGCACAGCAACAATGGCAGTTTAAGTCTTTGAATTAATATATTTTATTCATTTGACTTTTATTTGATAAGAGATTGGTCTTCTCTATTGATTGAACTCATGCTGAAAGGTTATTGAGGAGCGTTAATCAGGCTTTGAAATGTACTCAGTAAATACTTTGTAGCCAACTACATTCAAAATGAAGCGGGAATTTGACGCTGAGTGAGAGATTGACTCAACGAGATGGATTTTATGCCGCAGAATATGCTGCTGACTCTGTCTCTTGTTTGAGGTGGTAGTTGAATTTTTTAGCACCGCGGTTTTTTTCAATCGCTTTAAGTAACCTCACATATAACCAGCGTTCTCGCTCCCAGAAATATTCCACTTGCTGTCGAGAAAATTGACCGTCTTCATCTAAACGGCGAACCATGCTATTCAGATGGCCCTGCTCTTCTGCCAGAAGTTTTGTGAGTGAAAAATCAAGCCCTGTTTTCTCAATGCAACCTGCAAGAATTTCGTAAGCCCAGACCGCCCTGAACTCTACGATTAGCGACATGTAAAGATAAATCGTGCGGTAGTTTGAATCACGACCGAAATATCGGACCATGGAAACTTCCAGCCTTGAAAAGTAAGCCCGGGCATAGGCCGGTGCAATTAGTAGCGATTCAGCATAGTCTAACCCTGACCCTTTGAATCTTTCTGCATGACGCTTGAACAGTACCGCATGCCCGGTTTCTTCGTTCAAGTGTTTCAGTGTGGGGTAGTCGATGACATCACCCTGTTGAGTCGCCATAATTTTGTAACTACCAATGTGTTCCATATATGACAGCGTATTGCAAAACAGCCATCGGAACTCACGGTCGGACAGAAGGTCAGTGAATACCCGTTCAGTCCACTCGCGAAGGTCCTCATTATCGCGAGAGAATGATTGAACCAACTGAGGAATTTCAGTCATTACGACACCGCTACCCTGAATTCGGTTGTACTGGAAGGGGGCTCGTCATCTACGTCCGGCAGCATCTCCACGATGCCCAATTTGTCGAACAGTGCAGCGTCGTGATCGTATTCGACATTGTCGGTGGTCAACAAGCGGTCGCCAACAAAAATGGAGTTTGCACCAGCAAAGAAACACATCGCCTGAAGTTCTTCAGACATGGTTCGTCGACCCGCTGAAAGTCGAAGTACGGATTTTGGAAGCATGATTCTGGCCACCGCAATGGTGCGTATAAATTCAAGTGGCTCAACTTTATTCGCCCCTTCAAGCGGTGTTCCAGGAATCGGTACCAGCATATTGATTGGTACACTTTCCGGCGGTTCTTCCAGGTTAGCCAACGCTCGAAGCATACTGCCGCGATCCTGCTGTGTCTCACCCATCCCCAGAATACCGCCACAGCATACCTTCATTCCCGCCTCGCGAACATATCCAATAGTTTGTAAACGATCTTCAAATGTTCGCGTCGTAATGATTTTGTCGTAGTATTCAGGAGACGTATCAACATTGTGATTGTAGTAATCCAACCCCGCTTGCTTTAACTGCATCGCCTGATCACGATCAAGCAGCCCAAGAGTCATGCAGGTCTCCATCCCTAAAGCCTTCACTTCGCCGATCATCTCACACAGCTGGTCCATGTGTCTGGCTTTCGGACCGCGCCACGCTGCACCCATACAATATCGACTGGCACCATCAGCCTTGGCCGACTTGGCATCCGCAATCACCGCTTCGACCGACATCAGTTTGCTTGGTTGAACTTCCGTTGCATATCGAATTGACTGGCTGCAGTATTTGCAGTCCTCCGGACAACCGCCAGTTTTAATATTAACCAGCCGGCTTTTCTGGACTTCATTCGGAGCAAAATACTGCCGATGAACAGTTTGCGCCTGGTACAGCAGTTCACTGAACGGCAAGTCAAACAGTGCCTGAACTTCCGAAGCTGACCATTTTTGAGATTCGTTGAATTGGACCATTGGAAAATTACACGCTAATTGATATTCCAGCTAATAGGCAGGCGCCGGACAAAACTAAATATATATCACCGCACCAAAATGCGGTAGTCACTTAATCTGATATTCGTGTTCGGAAATCCTGATTGAATCAAGTGATTTTCATGTTGTCGATTACCAGTCACCTTCCAACCGAGTACCTTTCTTGCTGTATATTTCACTTTTCAAATCGTCAGTAAGTCTCAGGACCTCCATTGGATCAAACTCCTCAATTGAAACCGCTAAGCTACTCAGCGCGACAGGAAGATGAGCGCCTGGTCAGTGGTAACGGACAATTTGCTGATGACCTGCCACACGATGAATTTCTCGTTGGTTACGTTGTACGCTCACCTTACCCACACGCAGTCATCAGTCATATTGACATCGAAGACGCACTTCAGTCGCCTGGTGTTAACAAGATTTTCACTGCATCAGATCTATTGGCTGACGACGTTGGTGGATTACCCTGTGTCTCGTCTTTTGCCGGGCCTGACGGCGTACCCCTAATCAAACCAACGAGACCCGCCCTCGCAACTGACCGGGTTCGTCATGTCGGTGAACCAGTCGCCTTTGTTGTTGCCGACACTTTGGCGAACGCAATTGATGCGGCAGAATGCATCGAGATTGAATTTGAAGAACTGCCATCGAACAGCGACGTCGAAAAGGCATTAACAGGAGCTGTACAGATCTGGGATGAAGCGAAGAACAATCTCTGCTATGACTTTGTTCGTGGTGACGAACAGCAGGTCGAAGAGTTGTTTGCTGAGTCAGATCATGTAATCTCAATCAAAGTGCATCATCCCAGAATGGCTATTACCCCAATCGAACCGCGATCTGCCGCTGCCCATTTTGATGCTCAGGCCGGTCAATGGGTCTTCAATGTGCAAACACAGGGGGTGCACATGATTCATCGGGTGCTCTGTGAAGACATCTTGCATATACCTCCGGAAGAGCTGCGTGTCGTCACCAAAGATGTCGGCGGCAGTTTTGGAATGAAGATTTTCCCATATCCCGAGTATGCACTCGTTTTGTATGCCGCGCGGAAGCTTGGACAGGCCGTCAGATGGACTGCAACCCGAACGGAGTCTTTCTTATCGGATTGTCATGGCCGGGCACGGGTGGATTACGCGAGAATTGGTTTCAACAAAGATGGACGAATAACGGCTTACCAATGTGACACGATTTCAGATTTAGGGGCATATTTGAGTTATGTCGGACCTTCGATTGCCTCCCAATATGCTTATACCGTCGTTGGACATACATACAAGATTCCGCAGCTTCATTTTCGAAACCGAGGTGCGTTTACCAATGCAACACCAACTGATGCGTATCGCGGTGCCGGCAAACCGGAAACGGTCTGTACGTTGGAACAGCTGCTGGATAAAGCAGCATTCGAACTCAAGATTGACCGGTTGGTACTTCGCAGACGGAACTTTGTTCAACCGGAAGATCTTCCATATGACATGCTGAATGGGCAAACGATTGACAGCGGTAATTTCGAAGCACTGTTAGACCGCGCAGTTGAATTGTCTAAATGGAACAGTTTTCCAGACCGTCGTAAGAGTGCAGCTCAGGCGGGACACTTGCGCGGCATTGGACTTGGTATGTATATGCACTCAACAGGAGGCTCAATTTCAGAGGCATGTCGAGTCAAGCTGGCTGCTGATGGAATGATTCACGTATTTACTGGAACTCAGTCAGGCGGTCAAGGCCACGCCACGACACTCGCCGGGCTGGTAGCTGATGTGATGGAAATTGATCCATCCAAGGTCAAAGTCGTCCAGGGAGATACAGCTCAATACGAAGTTGGCAGCGGTACGGGTGGCTCTTCACTGACAGCAATCGCAGGCAACACCGTGGTTCGAGCCGCTCGTCTCATGCTTGACAATACTCGAAACACGGTTTCCAGACTGCTTGAAGTGAATGCTGATGACCTCGCTTACTCAGAAGGCGGGTATTACATCCCCGGCACAGACCGAAGGTTGAGTCTGCAAGATCTTGCAGCGATGATCGAGTCGAATCCTGACAACCAGTTAGCTTGCGTTGGAGATGCAAAATTTGAAGGAAAAAATACAACACACCCTTGTGGCGCCTACGTGGTTGAACTTGAATGCGACCCGGAAACAGGTGTCATTCGAATCATTCAACTGGTTGGTGTAGACGATATTGGACGAGTACTGTTCCCACATCAGAGCGATGGTCAGCTTCAGGGTTCCTGGGCTCAAGCAATTGGTACTTCGCTGATGGAAAGCATTCAATTCGATGAAGACCAAACTGGACAGATTCTGAGCGGTTCCCTGATGGATTACCAGATACCGCGGGCCCAGGATTTGCCTAATATCACACTAGACAAAGTCCCGACGCTCTGCACGACGAACAGTCTGGGAGTAAAAGGTGTGGGTGAGGTCGCTAATCTTGGTGCACCCGGCGCAATCGGTAACGCGCTGTCTGATCTATTGAACGTTGGCAGCGAGTTTATCGTGATCAGACCCCCGGCTACACCTCATACTATCTGGAATTTGTTGCAGAACTTAAATAAATAAGGGAATATTTACTTCACAATCCTAAAGTCATAAATTTCCATGTGTTGCAAATCCTGCAAATTCACCCATTTGACTTCATGTTTTAGGCGATTCTTGCACGCTTAATTCATAAACCATTGTCTGGCACCTGCCAAGTTTTCACCAGCATCCAACAAAACCAGGACGACACAATTGTTGCGCTTTTTGTGGAAAGATGTTCGGGCTCACGCAGTTTTCCTCATTGACTAAATAATGTAAAGATTCAAGGGGCGAGCGTGCGAGCGACACGGAACCCAAAGTCGCTGACACGGGCCCACGGGCTCGTCGCCCTATACCGGACGCGAAACGCAGCGCGGAGCGCCCATGGTTCGTTCATATAGGATCCGCCACGCAACACGCGTTGTGAGCAATCCCCATCCGAAACCCATGCGCTGCCATCCGCCGGCGCACCTTCGTAATTATCATGCCAGCAGTCTTCAACCCACTCAAATACATTACCGTGAACATCGTGTAATCCGAATCCATTGCTTGGAAAACTACCAACCGGAACCGTTTTCATTGCGTAGGTTCCTAGACTGCCTCCACCATAGGTGTAATGTCCATCGTAGTTCGCCTGATCGGTCGAAATCGTTGAGCCAAAATGAAACGGACCAGTCGTTCCTGCTCTAGCTACATACTCCCATTCCGACTCCGAAAGCAGCCGATATTGCTGCCCTGTACTACGACTCAGCCAATCCACGTACTCCTTGGCATCTTTCCAGTTCACATCAACCACCGGTTGGTTTCCGCGACCACGGCCCATATCAGTTGGATTGTGTGAACATCCACCTGCCGCTACACATGCATCCCACTCGCGGAATGTCACTTCGTATTTGCCGACCGCAAATTGATATGAAATCTCGACTCGATGCTGCGGTTCTTGACTGCTATGATGCGCCTCCTCGGACTCAGGCGAACCCATCATGTACGACCCTGGCACAATAACCACCATTTCAGGGCATTCAAAGCAATCTTGAAAAGTTTCGCCAACTTCCACTCTCGGTTCCTGCATCACAACACAAGCAGGAATGGAGACTGATAACAAAGTACAGAAAGCCAACGTACATGTAAACGGTAGCCTGTGTTGCTGTGGTGAGTTCGTTGCTACAACGGCAAATTTGGTGCTTGCCTGTTCGGACCCCTTTGGCTTTAAACAGTCACTGGAATTTTCGGTGATTCTATCGGGACAACACCATTGTCGGATCGTTCTCAGCATCAATGTCAACCAATTCAGTATTTCCCAAAATAAGTCGGTACTACTCGTTGTCAAGTCGGGCAACTCGACCGAGATAACCACCGTGGTGACGCAATCCGTATTGATGCTTTGTGATGCCTTTCTGCTCCATCAGTGCAAGCGTGAGTGCATCCGAAATTGCATTCATAACCGCAATACTGGCTGATGGGGTAAGTCCCAGTGGACAAGGCTCTTCAATCACTCCCATCTCCAGAATGATGTCGCAATACTCTCGCAGTTCAGAGTCAGCGTGAGAGGTAATTCCAATCACCCCGTTGACTCCGAGATGCTGACCGAAATTGAGTGTTTCGATCACTTCCCGTGTCTTGCCACTGGTTGAAAATGCGACAACGCAATCAGTTTCGGCTATCACACCGAGATCTCCATGAGCTGCTTCGCCTGGATGAATATAAACAGCCGGGGTACCAGTTGAGCACAGTGTCACCGAAAATTTCCTGGCACTCAGTCCAGCCTTTCCCATGCCGGTTGTTACAATTTTTCCTTCACAGGACATGAGCATTTCGAGAGCATCTTCGAATGCTGGTGTAATTTCGATCGACCGAATCGCGTCTGCTTCAGCTTCGATCACATATTTAATTCTTTGGGAAATTTCCATAACAGCGGTGATTGAGTTTCAATCTTTTGGACCTATATTTGGTGAATGGACAGCGGATTGCCGTCTTTAGGTAATTGCACAAATAATACTATCGCTTATATAGAGCTAAAAATAGTATTCGCCGGATTTTTCAAGACTGCGTGATTTCGCTTTCAATTTTATACTGCCGAAGCTCACCCAAATCTAAGGCACCGCCATTTAATTTGAGTTGATTATTCAGCAGCAGTCAAACTTGGCGCTGTTTTCAAAGCCAAAAGAGAGTGCCAAAAACGGTGTTTTCTTGCAATCGTTACAACATCAAACAGCATGTTTAGTAAAAAATTGTTCTCAATATTCGATTTTGAACAAATCTTTGTTCTCATTTGTCATTGAAAAAATTCTATTGCGTAATATTTTTTCTGAGTGTATAGTGACAGAAACGGCCTGCATCGAAATTGGAAGTTTTGACTGCAGGAATATTTTCGATTAAAAACAAAATAAAACTATCGGCACCAAAAGTACCGGATTAGTTAAAATATTCAACCCTGCAATTGCTTCGCATTCAAGGGATTTTGAAGGCGGCGCTGACAGATTTGATGAATCACATCGAAACAGGATCGGGGATACCCTGTACCGTCACGATAGTGGCATCTCTGTAATTCATTCAATTCGGATTAATTTCCCAATAAAATTAACGACCCATAACTACAAAGTTATTTGGTATTTGTAACGACACTGAGTTTAACCGGTCAACAAAAAGAGATAAGATGTCTGAAGCGATCATTAATGTCACTGACGATTCCTTTGAGGATCAGGTACTCAATTCAGCTGTTCCAGTCATTGTCGATTATTGGGCCGAATGGTGCGGTCCGTGTAAAATGATTGCTCCAATTCTGGAAGAGGTGTCCGACGAATATCAAGACAAGCTGATCGTCGCCAAACTAAATATTGATGAAAACCCAAAGACACCGACCAATTACGGCATACGCGGAATTCCAACGTTGATGCTGTTTAAGGGTGGAGTAGTCGAAGCAACCAAAGTTGGTGCAGTTTCAAAATCCCAACTGACTGCTTTCATTGACGAATACTGTTAGTCTATCGCTCCGGAGAGTATAAAATTCATTCTGCACACCAGCTAGGTGTGTGTAACTTTTCCTGCCAAATTTATTCAATCTTTCTTTTCTTCAGCAAAGCCGGAAGGCTACGCTTCAATCACAGCCTGAACAGAGGCACAATTTATGGGAATCAGCCTAACTGAACTGAAAACTAAATCACCGACTGAGTTAGTCGAAATTGCCCGCAGGGCCAATATAAATGGCGCAGCGAGAATGCGAAAACAGGACCAGATTTTCGCGATTCTAAAAGCCGAGACACGCAATGGTGGCAACATTACTGGTGAAGGGGTCATGGAGGCACTGCACGATGGCTTTGGTTTTTTACGTTCTCCAATGAGTTCCTACCTCGCCGGACCTGATGATATCTATGTCTCCCCTAGTCAAATCCGCCGTTTCAATCTTCGAACCGGTGATACTGTTTCTGGCTTGGTACGCCCGCCTAAAGATTCTGAGCGCTATTTTGCACTGCTCAAAGTTGAAAAAATCAACAACGAATCGCTTGACAAGCTTAAGGATAAGGTGCTTTTTGAGAATCTCACACCTCTTCATCCAGATGAGCGCATTCGACTCGAAAGAGGCAACGGCAGCTCTGAGGACCTGACAGCACGAATCATTGATCTTGTCGCACCCATAGGAAAGGGACAGCGCGGTTTAATCGTCTCATCGCCGAAAACCGGTAAAACTGTAATGCTGCAGCAAATCGCACATTCGATTGCCGCCAACAACCCGGAATGTGAACTGATTGTGCTGCTGATCGACGAAAGACCCGAGGAGGTTACTGAAATGCAACGCTCAGTGCGTGGCGAAGTTGTCTCTTCAACTTTCGATGAACCTGCTTCGCGTCACATTCAGGTCGCTGAAATGGTGATTGAAAAGGCCAAGCGACTGGTTGAACACAAAAAGGACGTTGTAATCCTGCTTGACTCCATCACTCGACTTGCACGGGCCTACAACACCGTATCTCCGGCTTCAGGCAAGGTACTCACGGGTGGTGTCGATTCCAATGCTCTGCAGCGACCTAAACGCTTTTTTGGTGCAGCAAGGAACATTGAAGAAGGCGGTAGCATTACGATTCTGGCCACGGCGCTGATAGAAACCGGATCAAAAATGGATGAAGTGATCTATGAGGAGTTCAAAGGGACGGGAAATATGGAAATTCATCTAGACCGCAGAATTGCTGAAAAGCGTGTTTACCCCTCCATCATAATCTCCCGCTCTGGCACCCGCCGTGAAGACCTTCTGACCGAATCAACCGAACTCAAAATGATCTGGGCATTGCGTAAACTTCTACACCCTTCAGATGACCTGGAAGCAATTGAACTTCTGAGTGAAAGACTTAGGGAAACAAAGACCAATGCCGAATTTTTCGAATCAATGAGAAGAATCTCCTAATTTGGGCGAATTAACGAACTCCACGCTGAAAACACTAATCCGAATTTGATTTTCTAGCGAGTATTGACGTATCATTTGCGCGCTTTAATTGATTAACCAAACCACATACTGAGCAACAAAATTCATTGAATCATGAAAAAAGATATTCATCCACGCTACTCAACGATTAAAGTCACTTGTGTTTGCGGAAACAGTTTTGAGACTCGCTCCACATTGAAAGACAATCTCAGTATTGAAATTTGCTCAGTCTGCCACCCTTTTTACACAGGTAAGCAGAAGATTGTCGATACAGCTGGACGCGTCGGAAGGTTTAAGCAAAAATACGGGCTGTAGAGTCCGCGCACTAAGGCGACAGCTCCTGCGTAGCGATGAGCGTCGACCACTTCTCCACACGATTGTCCAAGTCTGGGCAAAACACATTCACCAGGTCAGTTGAATACCATTGACGACTGTGTGAGTTGGGTTGCTACGCGGCTTGATCAGGCAGACGTATTTTTTGGTCACGGCTGCAATAATGCTCGAGACGAAGCGATCTGGGCAACACTACACGTAACCGGCCTGATGGACCAAGAGTACCATGAAATTGCATCAACTCTAATTTCAGAGCAAGATTACTCCAATATTCGCGATCTGATCGAAAAGCGTATTCAAACCCGCCAGCCACTCGCATACCTCATTCGCGAAGCGTGGTTTGCCGGGTATAAATTCTATATTGACGAGCGCGCCATTGTGCCAAGATCACATCTGGGTGACTTGATTCAGGATGGCCTTGAACCGTGGGTTGATACCAAAACGTTAGAACGGGCACTTGACCTTTGCTGCGGTAGCGGCTGTATAGCTGTCGCACTTGCTTTAACGTGTCCCAATCTACTTGTCGATGCATCAGATTTGGATGCAAGCGCACTCGAAGTTGCCAGAATCAATATTGACCGCTTCCAGGTTGAAAACCGAGTGCAAGTAATGCAAAGCGATCTATTTCAGAACTTGCCGACCCGTAAGTACGACCTGATTGCGTCTAACCCACCGTACATTCCGATCGAAGAACTCAACGAGTTACCGGAGGAGTACCTGCATGAGCCAGGCCTGGCCTTTGCAGGAGGTGAAGATGGCCTTAAGTTTGTCCTGCAGATTCTAATGCGGGCTGCTGATTACCTTTCAGATCAGGGAAACTTACTAATAGAACTGGGCAATAACGCTGAAGCGCTGGAAAGCGCCTATCCTGACTATCCGTTTCTGTGGCTAACCAGTCGAAGTGAAGAATCAGTTGTGGCGTTGCTGAGCAAGGAGGAACTTCAGCACTATAAGTTCTAAAATTATGCGGCTCAAAAAGTTAGCAAGCAGTTAGATTTCGAGCATATCGAAGTCTTCTTTCAGCGCCCAACAATCTGGACACATCCAGGTTTC
The DNA here is from genome assembly GCA_965220665.1 of Arenicellales bacterium. Classification (GTDB taxonomy): domain Bacteria; phylum Pseudomonadota; class Gammaproteobacteria; order Arenicellales; family JAJDZL01; genus JAJDZL01. The sequence continues at coordinate 1,175,974 of CBDCQQ010000005.1, read as the reverse complement.
GGGTACATCTTCCCAGCGGGTTCCAGCAGGAATCCCGTCTTCCGGCAGACCGAACTCCTCTTCATAAATAAAGCCACAAACAACGCACATGTAGGCTCTGTAATCCATAAATGTCTTCCCTGTGAAAACAGGCTGGAGAATATGGCGGCTTTCGAATTAGTCCTTATCGTTGTTCCGTTGCGGCAAACCGTACAACTGTAGCAGTTCGCGCTGCATTTCATTCCAACGCTCAATGTTCTGCTGAGTCATTTCGCTTACCGAAGCCATGGAGTCGGCGTTTAGCATATCGCGCCATTGCTGGTGATAAGCCTGCTGCTGGTTGTTGAGCATCTCAACAGTCTTGCCCAAGTAATCGGTGAACACACTCTGAAACGCACCACCATAAAATCGGATCATCTTCGTCAGCAGTTCCTCAGTGAACATTGGCTGGCCGCCTGTTTCCTGCTCCGAAATAATCTGAATCAGGATCTGCCGGGTGATATCTTCACCGCTTACAACGTCCACTACATGAATTTCCGTTCCGTCGATAATCAATTGACGTACTTCCGACAGCGTTACATAACTGCTCTCCTCGGTGTCATAGAGACGCCGATTGGAATATTTCTTGATAGTGCGTACGTTGCTCATCGAGATCAGTACATGTGCTGGCCGCCATTGATGTCAATGGTGGAGCCAGTGATAAATGAAGCCTGTTCATCGACTAGAAACAATACCCCACGTGCAATATCCTCAGCCTTTCCGAGTCTGCCAACGGGGATGGTGCCGATAATTTTTTCGAGCACTCTCTCCGGTACTGCGCGTACCATGTCAGTGTCCACATAGCCCGGTGCAATTGCATTAACCGTAATGCCTTTGCGAGCGCCTTCTTTGGCTAGTGCTTTAGTAAATCCGTGGATACCTGATTTTGCAGCAGAGTAATTTACCTGGCCATACTGACCAGCCTGTCCGTTAACAGAACCAATATTGACGATACGTCCAAAGCCCCGCTCTCGCATGCCTTCAATTACACAACGGCACATATTGAAACACGACGATAGGTTAGTCTGCACTACTGCGTTCCAACTCTCAAAATCCATTGTATGAATGGTTCGGTCGCGCGTAATTCCGGCGTTGTTGACAAGAATATCGACAGTACCTAAATCTTCAGTGATTTGTCTGATTCCCGCTTCACATTGATCGAAATCGCTCACATCAAACGCATAAATTGGAATACCAGATCTTTCGCTGAACTCCTTTGCGCGCTCATGATTGCCGGCGTAATTCGCCGCGACTTTGTGACCAGCATCTCTCAATGCGATAGAAATTGCTTCTCCTATTCCGCGTGTTCCGCCGGTAACCACTGCGACGTGGTTTTTCATAGGTTGATTCTCCCTGAAAAGAATGAAGTGAATTGAATCATTTTACACGCGCTCATTGTCTTTCCGCTAGCGTGTTTTCGCTCACCAAAATGGAATCGTTCAATTGTTGTCCCTTTATCTGGATTTCCAATAACTTCACCCTCTGTCAAAGAGACTTCAACACGACACATTCAATTACTATAATTGCCGCACGTCCAAAAAGACGTTAGATTAATTGACTTAAAATAATCATACTAATTAATCAATAAATGTAGAACTTTAGTTTCATATTACCGTCTAATATATGCATCTTTTGAAATATTATTCTAATATCAAGATAGAGTCAACTAATTCAACCACACACCCTTTTTATTGACTAAATAAATGAGATGAGACCAATGAAGAACTTACTTAAGATCGCATTGATTGGAATTATGGCAACACTACTTGGTGGAACGGCAGCTGTAGCTGATCAGACCGGCTATGCCAAGCAGAAAGTTGTCTACCACATCAATTACGACAACCCAAAAGCCCAAACAGGCGCACTTAGAAATATTCAAAACCACATTAACGCCGTCGGCGCAGAAAATCTGGATTTGAAAGTTGTGCTACACGGCAATGGCCTAGCTCTACTGCTTGAACCATCATCGCTGGAAAAGGTCAGTAAATTCAAGCACGCGAATGCTAGCGAAGAAATGACAGCTAAAATTGCTGCTCTCAAAGACCAAGGCGTTGCTTTCAATGTCTGCGCAAATACTGTCAGAGGTCGCAAGGTTGACTATCAGGCCGACCTTTACGATGTGGCTGATGGCGATATCGTGCCAAGCGGAGTGGCAGAAGTAGCGAAACTGCAAGCCATGGGATACTCATATATCAAGCCATAAGCAACTGATTGATGCTTTATTGAAAAAGCCGCCTCATTCAGGCGGCTTTTTCTTTACACCAATATTCAACTACTTCTCTGCATTGTTTCTGGATATTAAATTCCGCCGATACCTTTACACAATGGCCGCCAGCTGATCAGTCGTGTCAAGCTTGCGGTTATATCGACGATCTGTAAACTAACCCACATACCGACTAGAGTGCCTGCCACTGATCTTGTGATAAGCACCACCGATAGGGTTTTATCAGCGACACGCCCTTAGGACTGATAGCAACTAGGTAAATCGCGATCGCTCACCTGCCAAACTGAATGTGGGAATCCTAAAGCAGTGTACTGTGGTGGAACGAAATATTCCTGTGGCAACGGCTTGCCGTTTGGGACTTCGTAAGTGTCAGTCCCCTTACAGCGATGGCATACCTCGACCCCGTCTCCCTAGGTAATCGACTCAAACCATTTGCGCGCAGAAAACTCATCTTCGAACATCTTAAAAAACTTGATTAGGGAAATGTCATTACGACACGCTTTGTCTGGTGCTTTCCTGTTTGAAGTAGCCTGCCATCACCGGACTTTCTAAGCTACTGCGGACACGGTTAATCATTCTATTGGCATGGACAAGTATTTAATCTCTCCTATTAAATCGTTTTTCAGTATAAATAGTTATTAAAAAATGAATTATACTGAATTATCTATATATGATCATCAAACGAAATTTGGAACCCATTCTGAGGCAAACCGCAGGGCAATCACCTGTTTTGACAGTAACTGGACCTCGACAGAGTGGAAAAACTACGCTGGTAAAAGCAGTATTTCAAAATCACACTTATGTTAATTTGGAATCACATGATAATCGAGCATTTGCGAGGGAAAATCCACGCGGATTTCTGAAACAGTTTCAGGATGGGGTCATCATTGATGAAGTCCAATATGTTCCCGAATTGCTGTCGTACATCCAAACGATAGTCGATGACAATCCCGTACGCGGTCGCTGGGTTCTGACAGGCTCACAGAACTTCGCTCTATTGGAACAGGTCAGTCAGTCTTTAGCTGGGAGAACTTCATTACATCAATTGCTTCCTTTGTGTTGGGATGAGATCAAACGGTTTACTCGTTATCCCAAAGACTTAGAGCAAACGCTGTATTCTGGTGGCTATCCGCGAATTTTTGACGAGGGACGCAATCCGACCAGGTGGCTCGAAGATTATGTTGATACTTATCTCGAACGAGACGTACGTTCTCTGAGCAACATCGGGAATCTTGCGACCTTTCATCGATTTGTTCAGCTTTGCGCGGGTCGGAGCGGCACTCTGCTCAACTTTTCAACTTTAGCGACGGATTGTGGAATTTCCCAATCCACGGCTAAGCGCTGGATTAGTGTGCTGGAGGCCAGCTACATTACGGTTTTTATATATTCATTTCGCGGCAACCCGCGCAAACGAATTACCAAAATGCCGAAACTCTACTTTCTTGACACGGGACTAATGTGCTATCTGCTTGGCATTCGGAAACCCGAACACATCCTGTCCCATCCCTTACGTGGACAGATTTTTGAAACTTGGGTAGTCGCGGAAATCACGAAAAGTCGATTTAATATGGGCGTACATGATGGTTTGAATTTCTATCGAGACCACAATGGCATCGAAGTCGATCTCGTAATTCCTGAAGTGGAGAGAATTCTGCTTGTTGAAGCCAAGTCCAGCGCAACTCCTTCAACTTCATTACTACGTAGTACCAAACGCGTGAAAAAGCATCTGCAGCACTTATCGCAACCGATTAGTGCATTTGTTGCATACGGCGGAGAAAAAATTCAGCAGCATCAAGATGGTACTTTGATTCCCTGGCAAAATTTGAATGTATTGTGGCAGCCTCAAGATTCAGACGAAACAGACAGTAAGACAGTGACAATTTCAGTATCTACTGAATCGCAACCCTTGTCAGGAGTTGAAGTATTGGCGCTTTTTCCGAATAAGACTTGGGTAGGCGCTTTAACAGACGAGTATGGCATGGCTCGACTCGATCTGTATTCCGTTATAAAACCGATGAAGATTTATGTCGCGTCAACAGGGTTTGCCGCACATCTAGAATTGAATTGGGTTCCTCAAGGGCAAAATTTGCACATCGAATTACACCCGCTCACTTACGGAGGTTCGGTAATTTTTCAAAATGGAACAGGAGAGATTCAAGGTATTTCTGGAAGACTGAATCCCATTCTCGACAATCAGAATCGCACTTATCTTTATGCCGAAAATGTCGCAATTAACGATGGCGAGCAGCAACCGGTTGATTTTGACATTGGAGAGACAATGCACCTGATGGATGCATTGGGTCAGGAGCGAACCATTCGGATTGTGGACATAACTGGAAATGCCGTATTATTGGAGTACCAGCTAGCCGAATGACAAATTCAACCGTATCTCACCATGTTTAATCCCTGGACGAACTTGCAACCGAATCAGCCATTCCCATTTTTTGGGCCGGCACCTGCCGCCCAATCGAGCTTCGTTCCACCGGTCTTTGCTCAGCTATTTGATTTTGGTAGCCTGATGCAATCAATGCAGAAGGTCACACAGGGTCAGGTTCCAGACTCCAGTACCGCTCGGCAAATGGAAGATCTGATTCGCATGTTTTCCGCAACTCCATTTATGACTGGAATGCCAAACCCAGTCATACCGCAACAAAACCCCTGGGTAAACCTTTTCGGTCAAGCTGGTACATTGCCCACCTGGAATTCACCAGTTTCACAAACCCCGGCTCTGGGCATCACGCGAGAATACCAGGAAGACTGGGCTCAGTTAAGCGAACTTCATACGGAATACGAATCTGCACTCCGAGAATTTTCTGAACTGTTTCAGGACTTTTCTCGACGTGCCAGTGAAGCTTTTACTGTTTCTATTTCAACTGCCGATGGAGAGCAGGATTTTAGTACCTTGTCTCGCAAGTGGATTGACTGCTGCGAAAATGAGTTCCAAACTATCGCAAATACACCCGAGTTTGCCGCACGACTTGGCGATTTGATCAATGCAAATCTGAAATTGATTCAACACAGCAATCGAATCCAGGAAAAAATGGCTGTACTTCAGGGTCAGCCAACCCGCGGTGAACTCGACGAACTGCATCGCAAACATTTCGAATCTCAGCTTGAAATTGACACCCTCAAAGCTCGAATCCGCCAACTGGAATCAAGCAGTAAACCAAAGCCAAAGAGCGTACCGCGTAAACGGCGTACCGCGAAGAAAACTGACAACTAAATCCCAGCCAATGACCGCCAACCAAAATTTTTTGAATGATGCTGTCGAATTTCAGTCGCGTCTGACTGAGGGCATGAAGGTACTGTCAGGACTAGGAGAAATTAAAGTCGGCACAACACCGAAAGACAAGATCTATCAAACTGGCAATATGGCGCTATACCGTTATCGTCCACTCACAGAACAGCAGCAAAACTCACCGCCGATCCTGATCGTTTATGCGCTGGTCAATCGTCCCTATATTGTCGATCTGCATGAAAAACGATCACTGGTTCGAGGACTCTTGAACAGGGGTCAGAATGTCTATCTCATTGATTGGGGCTACCCTGGTCCAGCCGACCGCTACCTGGACCTATCGCACTATGTGGAGGACAAGATCGGCCAATGTGTTGCCGAAACTTTACGTCACGCCAATGCCTCAAAGGTGAACCTGCTAGGCATCTGTCAGGGTGGTGTCATGAGTCTTTGCTACACTGCACTCAATCCGGACCAGGTCGATAATCTGATCACGATGGTTACGCCAGTGGACTTTCACACGCCAGAGAATATTCTGGCCAAGTGGTTCAGGAACATTGACGTCGACCTGTTGGTCGATACCATGGGCAATGTCCCAGGTGTTATGCTGAACAGCATTTTTCTGTCACTCAAACCATTCAAGCTTGGTGTTGAAAAATACCTCGATTTTATCGAGATAGTAGATCAGAAAGACAAGGTCGAAAACTTCATGCGTATGGAGAAGTGGATTTTTGACAGCCCGGATCAGGCCGGCGCAATGTTCCGTACATTCCTGAAAGAGTTTTTCCACGAAAATCGATTGGTAGCTGGGGGACTCAGCATAGCAGGGCGACCAGTGGATTTGAAATCGATCAGGTCTCCCATTCTGAATCTCATGGCATCCGAAGACCACCTCGTCCCACCTTCTTCATCCGTCGCTCTCAAGTACCTGACAGGCAGCCGAGATTACTCAGAGAAAATTTATGATACCGGGCACATCGGAATATATGTCAGCGGTAAAGCAGGAGGTGATATCCCCGTCAGAATAGCTGATTGGCTGAACGAACGCCAATCCGGCTAAATACTTTCCATTAACCGCTCAACTTGACGCGAAAAACCAGCGGCTTTATATTCAAGCCGGATACACTGTCTACAGCACGCTCAACCTCATCATATTCACTAAAGGGGCCCATGCGCACACGATAAAAATCACCTCGACCTTCGATGCTCACCTTTTGAATATAAGTTTCACTTCCAGCTAAAGCTAGAGTTGCCTTAACTCGGTCGGCATCTTCAAAGCTACGGTACGACCCAACCTGAATGACAAATGCTGTCCCTGGTTCTGCAGCAGGCTCCGCGGTCGGCTGAGGAGAAGAAGTCGACTCGGTTGCTGCCACAGATTCTATGGGCTCAGCTGTTGCGGCCGAAACAGAAGTGGATTCTGTTGTGCTCTTTTCCGGGACATCTGCAACTTCAACCCTGTCTCGCGATGGCAGTGGCAGCACATACTCCTCTTCCAGCAGAAGTTCGTGATAATCAAACTTGAAGTCCGGTATTGTTTCGGTTACTGAAGTTTTTTGGGGTTCAGAATCAGACTGCACCCGTTGAGTGGGCTGTTTCAGCAGACTTCCAATTCCAGATCCTGGTCCGTTCAGCGAATTCCGGTCAAAGTAATTCATTCCCAGAACCGTACCGATGGACCCAACAATCAACCCCATCACAAATATTCCGATTCCGGAAGAAGACCTGCGGGCTTTTCGCTTGCCAGATTGTTTTTTTCGGGCCATACGCTACATCGATTCAGGCGCTGATACACCTAGAATGTCCAGTCCATTCACTAGAATCTGACGCACGGAATCAATCAGATTCAGGCGGGTGTCGCGCAATTCTGGTTCACTGTCAAGGATGCGAACGCGGTTATAGAATGCATGGAAATCTGTGGATAAATCGCGCAGGTAATAGGCAATCTGATGGGGCTCGAAACTTTTCGCCGAACTCTCAACAACTTCCGGGAATCTGGAAATTTGCCTGATCAGATTCAATTCCACCTCTTCGACCAGGGGCACATGACGATTATTCGCATTTCGCACGATTGAGCGTTCTTTCATTTGGCGAAAAACACTGCAAATTCGGGCATGCGCGTACTGCACATAATATACAGGATTTTCATTTGATTGGGATTTGGCCAGTTCCAGATCAAAGTCGAGATGCTGATCCGGTTTTCTCAAAACATAAAAGAAACGAGTCGCATCCCGTCCGATGTCATCCACCATTTCCTGCAGCGAGACGAATTCACCAGCGCGGGTTGACATCGGTATTTTCTGCTTGCCTCGCCATAGCGCAGCAAACTGAACGATGTGAATGTGAAGCCGTTCGGCATCCTCTCCGGCAGCCTGTACCGCCGCTTTCATTCTTGCAATGTAACCATGGTGGTCAGCACCCCACACATTGATTGCAAAATCATGGCCGCGCCTCAACTTGTTTAAATGGTAGGCTATATCAGTCGAAAAATAAGTCAGCTCTCCATTTGACCGTCTCAGCACTCTGTCTTTTTCATCCCCATAATCACTTGAACGGAACCAGGTCGCCCCTTCCGACTCGTAAACACAACCATTTTGGTCCAGCGCGGCGATTGCTGCTTCGAGTTCTCCGCTTTGTGTAACCTGACTTTCGAAAAACCATTCATCATGAACCACACCAATTGTTCCAAGGTCTGTTCGAATGACTTCAACCATCTCAGCAAGCACAAATTTACGCAGTACAGTAAAACGATCTGCGCCCAACAGTTCACGCACCTGCCTGATCAGTGAATCCAGCACCTCGTCATCACTGGTGCCTTTCGCCTCAATTTCGGCTGCTCGCTGAGAATCGAACCTGGCATCATGGCGCTGTCTCAGGTGCTTGGCAATATCAACAATGTAGTCGCCCTGGTAAGCTGCTTTCGGCAATGAAATAGCATCACCCTCAAGCTGCAGATACCGAATCCAGACACTAACAGTAAGAATGTCCATTTGCCGGCCGATGTCATTCACGTAATATTCCGTTGAAACCTGATGACCGGCTGCTCGTAGAAGACGCGCCAGTGTATCGCCATAGGCTGCACCGCGGCCATGTCCCACGTGCAACGGCCCCGTTGGATTGGCCGATACGAACTCAAGCAGAATGCTGTCAGCAATTTCAACCACACCGGTTCCATAATTTTCCCGCTGTTCCAGCACATCGGTGATGACATCCATCAACGCTTGCTCAGAAATGAAAAAATTGATAAATCCCGGACCGGCAATCTCGGTTGAGTTGACGAGCGTTGAAGGAGGCAGGTTGTCCTTAATCAGCATCGCCAGATCTCTAGGTTTGCGGCCAGCGGCACGTGCTATCGCCAGTGCGATTCCCGATGCATAGTCCCCCTGACCTGCACGCCGGGGACGTTCAACTGGGATAATTTTCGGAAGTACTGCAGAATCTATTTCTTTGGCGGTAACCAGCGCATCCAAAGACTGCATCAACAATTGCTGTATTTTGTGTTTCACTTTAAGAACTAAGAAAAATCAACCGGGTCTACATCTAAACTCCAGCGCAGCTTTCCTTTCTTGGGTATCTTTGCCAGGTGCGGCAGCCAAGCTTTCAGAAACTGTATTAAGAAAGCGGCATGTACACTGCCGACGAGGAGTTGAGCGCGGTGCCTGTTAGAGATCTTCTGAATGGGAGACTGTACTATATCAAACACCCGCACTTGTCTGTCACTGTGTTTGAGGGGGAGGGACATGGCTGTCTCACGAGCAACTCTGAGATATTCGATTTCTTCGCCCGCTACCAATGAGTTTGCTCGTAGCAAGGCGTAGTGGTTAAATGGTGGTTGATTCGCCTTCCGTCGCTCATCGAGTTCAAGTTCTGCAAAACTCAAATAATCATGATCTCGAATGCAGTCAAAGTATTCACTATCTGGATGCATCGTTTGAATATAAACTTCACCTGGTTTTTGGGCGCGGCCAGAGCGACCGGCAACTTGGAGCACCTGCTGCACCAGATGCTCCATCGCCCGAAAATCCATACTGTAAAACCCCTGGTCAACATTCAAAATTCCAACCAGCGTAACATTCGGAAAGTGGTGTCCCTTAGACAGCATCTGTGTCCCCACCAGAATGTCCACCTCTCCTTTTTGTATTCGTTCTAATCTGCGTTCAAACTCGGTGTAGGATCGCGTTGTATCTCGGTCAATTCTGATGACTCTGGCTCCAGGAATTTCACGCTGTAACTCCCGCTCAACACGTTGTGTGCCAGTGCCGAATAAGTGAACATTTTCCGACAGACACTGCGGGCACTGTGTCAACATCGGAAACCTCTGAAAGCACAGGTGGCAGTGCAATTGATGATCGGACTGATGAAAGATCAATCGTGCATCACAATCAGAGCACCTTGCTGTCCAATGACAGGACGGACAGATAACCACCGGTGCAAAACCACGCCGGTTAATGAATATCAGGCTTTGTTCTCCTAATTCAATCCGCTTCTTGATTTGCGTAAGCAAACTGTTGGATAGACTGTCCGACACGCGCTCCCGACTGAGGTCGATCAGTTTAACCTTCGGCATCTCGATTCGTGTTGCCCGTTCGGGCAGAAGAAGAATTTCAGCCCGACCTGAGCGAGCTGCGTGAACTGTTTCAAGAGAGGGTGTCGCAGTTCCAAAAACAATCGGGAATTTTTCACTAACTGCCCGGTGCAAAGCAACCGAGCGCGCGTGATAGTGCACCCGTTCCTGCTGTTTGAAAGAGGTGTCATGTTCCTCGTCAATCACAATGATCTTCAAATTCTTAAATGGCAGAAAAACTGCGGAGCGCGTCCCAATTACGACCTCGGCTTTACCGCTATGTGCCAACCACCAAGTTTTATGACGCTGTGCGTCCGTCAGACCAGAGTGAAACGAAGTAACCGGTACGCCAAGCGCTGTCTGAACACGCTGTTCAAGTTGTGGAGACAAACCAATCTCTGGGACCAGCATCAGAGCTTGACCGCCAGTTTCAAGTACTTTGGCAATCACATGCAGATACACTTCGGTTTTTCCACTCCCGGTCACTCCCTGGATCAGAAAACACCGATATGTATCCAAAGCTCGCAGAATCTGCTCACGGGCTTTCAACTGTGAGTTTGTCAGTTCATCAATCAGATTCTGTGCGTTACCTGAGAAATTAGTGTACCTTGACTCTGCTGTCACCAGACCCTTTGCTTCCAGGGCTTTGAGTGCGTTTTTCCAAGTCGACCCGACATGACGAAGTGCTTCAGGACCCAATGCGCGCGCTTCGCATTTCATGAACTCGAATGCTCTTTTTTGCACTTTCGCTCGATTGAGTTGACTGGAATCGAATTGTTGCCCAACTTCAGTCAATCGGTAAACAACGTCAAACTTCGGTTTCAAAGGCTTTCCAACCCGAATGGCCTTTGGCAATGCGGTAGACAATACTTCCCCAATTGGCTGTTGATAGTACTGGGCAACCCACTGCAGTGAGTGAATCAGCGTACTTGATAGGATAGGATCCTCATCCAGTATTGAACTGACGCAGCGCAGCTTTTCTTCCGGATATTCAGATGTTTCAGCGTGTTCGACGACAACTCCTAACATACGTCGTCGTCCAAAGGGCACGATCACGCGACTGCCTATCGAAGCGACCGGCTCACACGTGTAGTCAAACAGGCTCCAATGCCGAATTGGGACTGCAACTCGAACGATACCCTTCAACGGGTTACCTGACCTTTCCTATACAATTAGCGGTTCACCAAATCGAATGACCTTCGCACATAATTCTGATAGTGTCATGCAAATTTCTGGTTTAGACGACCCTCTTTTGACCAGAATTTCTGATTGTCTGGGCAGTGTCGTATCGGAATTTACCCCGCTGTCACAGAGTACCAGCGGACCGACCGCTAGAATTTCCTGTGGTGAAGACCGATACTTTTTAAAGCTAGGTTCAAACCCGGATGTCCTGAAAGCTGAATATGACGGACTTTCTGCACTAGCAAATTCAGAAACGATTCGAGTGCCTAAGCCCATCGTTGTTGAAACCTTCAACAAAACGACAGTTCTGGTCTCAGAATACATTGAACTGACTGGTAGAAAGACTGATTATTTGAGACTTGCGTCTTCTCTTTTCGCACTACACTCGCATCATGGCACCAGGTTTGGCTGGCATCGCGATAACTATATCGGTCGATCGCACCAGTTGAATAATCAATGTGATGACTGGCTTGAATTCTTTCTTAATTATCGCCTGATATTTCAATTGGAATTGGCTTGGCGAAACGGGTATTCCGGAAATTTTCGACTACTAGGTGTAAAAATGCCCGATGCAGTTAGCGCGATACTAAAAGATCATCACCCTCTGCCCAGCCTGCTTCATGGTGATTTGTGGAGCGGAAACTATGGTTTCGACAGCAGAGGAGAACCGGTCATCATTGATCCTGCGGTTTATTACGGAGATGCCGAAACCGATCTGGCCATGATGCAGCTATTTGGTTCACCTCCCACCAGCTTTTTTAATAGATATCAGGAGCTTAATCCACTGCCAGACGGTTGGCAGTTACGCAAATCGGTTTATAACCTGTATCACATTCTCAATCACCTGAACATTTTCGGATCAAGCTATCGCAGCCACGCTGAATCCCTGATGAAGTCAATCCTCAGGGAGGTTCATTGATTGCACTCTATTGTGGAGACATTTGCGTTTAAGCTACTTTGCTAATTCAGAAAGCAAATTAATATCCCGAAATGTTCTTGACCCCCAACAAAAAGGGACTTACGTACAATGGCGGCCAAAATAGGTTAAAACCAAAGTCAATCAATCAAAAGCGACTCGCCTGTCTCGATTTAGTTAAGCAATTGAGACAACTACGATTGTGTGGAATTTCGCAACGAATCTACACGATTCCAATACGAAAGGGAGAATTGGGCATGTGTCTACCTTTAACACTCTTCGGCAAGCCATACGCTAAAAACAAAATTTTACTGTCTGCGAAAAAGGCTTCGCAGGTTACCATGTTGTCCGCCGGGTTCGGGATCGCTCTCAGGGCCTGTATAACCGGACCATGGGTCGGAACAATCGGCGACCAGCAGAAACTCTGGCAACACCCCAGTTTCACAGGCAATGCGCTCAAGAAGCCCGCCACGGTCAAAACGGTCGTAATTTCCGCCGAACCCGTGATCCTGAATTACTATGAGAAAAGGGGGCGGGACATCATCCTCCTGACAATAGAGCGCATCGAAGCTAGCAAATCCATCACCGCAAATAAATAGGATAGCGATACGCCAAGGTCCATGATCTTCATCGTCGCCCTGACGTTCCAAAACGGCAAACCGCGCAAACGGATTCGCAAAGGAAGATCGGAACGATTTGGATTTCTCAACCTCCTCCGGCTTAATGTGCCGCTTCCAATTACCAGGACGAAGTTGATTCTGGCTGACATCCTCATCATGTATAAGCTTATATCCGCGAAAGCCATGTTCTTGGTCGGCCAAACGCTCGACAAGGGTGTTCCAGCAATATTCCTGATCAACGTAAACAAAAGCATGAGCTACATGACTCAGCGCACACAACTTCACGGGTTGGCCGTCATCCCCACTACCCGGATAGTAGATGGTGCGAGACCCGAAGAATTCATGCCGGTTGAACCGCGGCGGTACATGTGCATTCAACCATTCAGGCTGCGTCTCTTTGGGCTCACGCTGAAGAACATCAACGATGGTAGGCATATCTGATTCTAAACGAAGATTTTTTGGGGTTTTCATACAAGGTTACAGGAATTGTAGCATTACGCTGGCATTGGAAGGGGGGATCAAAACTGATTCTGTTCGGAAACTGATGTTCGAGGAGTATAAATCTGCCGATTTTACATTGACCCAAAAGGTAATCTGACTAACTGGGAGGTAGCGAAATTTTAAAGATTCCGTTATGCAAATTATCCATCTTTCTCCCAATTTACTAAGTAATTCTGGAATTAATTCCTTAATCTTGAACTGATTCCAGTTGACAGAAAGAGACGGTTGTTTTCAATGAATGGCCTATTTGGGCGACTGTCCGCTTAGCGTCGTTCAACTCGTACCAAAAAATGTCGCGGTTAATTTGCTCAGAAACAGTGGATGACAGCAGACAGATGCTACTGATGTTGATATTGGGGCAAATTTAGACAATGCCTCAGCTCCCTTCTCGCTGAGAGAGTACCAAATACGAACCCGCTTTCGACTTAATTCGTCAAGCTCACCTGATGGCACAATTTCTACAACTTCAGCCCAAGGGTCACGCATGTCAAAACCAACTCGGTTCATTGTGGCCACCTGCGGGTGTAGCCCAACGCCCTGCGAGAATTTTGTAAAATTGCTGATTACTGTAGCGATGGCGTCGCGAATTACAGTACATTTAATTCCGTTTCTAGCACTCTGGAAACGGTTGTCGATACATCCTGTACGCCCGGATGGAAACACCGGGTTATCACATTTTCGATCACCCGGAACTTTCGAGGTGATTGACAATGACTATCCAATCTACCAGGCCCGAGTTCTTCCAGTTTCATAACGGGTCTAAGGTACCCCTCCCGTTTACCGATAACGAGTACGAATCCAGACTGTTCGCGTTGCGGCGACTTATGTCGATTGAAGGTGTGTCAGCTGTCCTGCTGACATCCATGCAAACTGTCGCCTATTATTCTGGTTTCTTGTACTGCAGTTTCGGCAGGCCTTATGCATGCGTGGTTACCGAGCATGACTGCATTACCATTTCAGCAGCAATTGACATGGGACAGCCCTGGCGGCGCAGTTATGGAGAAAACCTAATCTATACCGATTGGAGGCAGGACAATTATTGGCGTACTGTCAAACGCGTATTGGGCAATGCTGCTTGCATTGGTATTGAAGGTGACCACCTAACGCTGGTTGGACGCAAGAAATTGGATGACCTGGTGGGTCCCATTCTGGTCAGGGACATGAGCGCGGAAATAACCAACGCTCGAATGGTCAAATCTGCGGAGGAGATTGAATTGATCAAGGGCGGCGCCCGCATTGCCGACATTGGAGGTGAAGCTATACGCGATTCAGTACGTCTAGGTGCAAGGGAGATAGACATCGCAATGGCCGGTCGGGATGCAATGGAGTTGGCTATAGCCGAACATTACCCCAACAGTGAAATCCGGGATTCGTGGGTATGGTTTCAGTCAGGAATCAATACTGATGGAGCCCACAATCCTGTAACAACCCGTAAATTGAAATGTGGTGATATTCTGAGTATGAATACCTTCCCGATGATCTCAGGTTATTACACTGCGTTGGAACGAACCATGTTTGTCGACCAAGTGGATGCGGCGTCACTGAAAATATGGCATTCCAATGTGGAAGCTCACGAACTTGGAATCTCAATGATTCGCCCTGGCGTGAGATGTTCTGACATCTGTGCAACGCTCAATGAGTACTTCGAAGATTTGGATCTTCTCCAGTATCGAACTTTCGGATACGGGCATTCATTTGGAATTTTGTCACACTACTACGGTAGAGAATCGGGGCTGGAATTTCGTGAAGATATTGACACGGAACTGACTGCCGGAATGGTCGTTTCCATGGAACCGATGCTGACTATCCCTGCTGGCATGCCTGGTGCTGGGGGTTATCGGGAACATGATATTCTGGTGGTCACAGAAACAGGTGCAGAGAACGTTACAGGGTTTCCCTATGGCCCTGATTACAATGTAATATCCGTCACTTAAGCTGTCAGTAGATATTCAGGTAGTGAGGAATTGCCGACGATTAAAAACGCTGTTCGCGTTCTCCTGAAAGTAATCTAGCCGATCAATTGTTTAATTTCGTTCGTTGTTCAATTCCACTGAAATGAATATCCTAGTTGTGTAGTTTGAGCGGGTTAAAACAGTATACTCGGGCAAGTTCAATTTTCAGTTTGAAGTACCGGAATATAAAGGTTCTGAGGAACTTCATATGCAGACTTGGCCGTTTACCAAGTGTCACTCTGTCAATAACCCACAACTACAGATAAACATTTACCGAGGCACACAATGGATGAAATAAGTATTTGGAGATGTGACAGCATGGGAAATTTAGTGGAGAAGTTTCAACCAGCAAACCAAATGAATTCCGAAGAATCGCTGGAGAATCTATTGGAACAAAACCCAGAAATGCTGGTGCCAGGTCTAACACTCATTGGTCGCCAAATGACAATTGATGGTATATACGATCTTGATTTAATTGGATTAAACAGACAAGATAAACTCGTAGTATTCGAGTTGAAGCGAGGAATCCTCACACGGCAAGCGGTGGCTCAGATATTGGACTACTGTTCTTGGATCGATTCTCGGAATGAAGATCAGTTGCTTGAGTTTCTCTCGAGTGGGCATGCTATCGACGAAGCCGATGATTTCGGAACTTGGTACAGAAACTTGCGTTCAAAAGAGTTGGATTGCAGTGTATTGAGACCAACGAGAATGGTACTCGTTGGACTCGGTGTTGACGAGCGAGCAAAACGTATGGTTGAATATATGGCACTCAAGTTTCGGGGTTCAAATTCGGTGAATCAGCCGCCTGAAGGCGTATCCAGGCAGTGTTCATGCTGAATAATCTTTGCGTCCAGCTGGAGCGCGGTGACAAAGAACATCTCCATTTGTCGGTCGATTGCATCCATCACGCTGTGTGCCGAACATCCCAGGGCTGAACCCATGCCCGAGAGCGCATTGTGAATGATTGAGCGGAACATCTGCCACAGCTTTTGGGCATAGTTGAGCACTCTGACCTGTTCGACCAGCTCATCTCTGGCCTGTCCGAGCCTGGAATACTGATCATCTTCCAGCGTCAGGTGCACCAAGACCAGATAACACACCGCCGACAAATGCAGCGATGCACTATGGGAGGCAAACGAGCGGGTCTGCTCGCCCAGCCATTTAAGATGCTGCTTGCTTTCCTTGAAGTAGACCTCAATGGACCATCTCATGGCATACGCCTCAAGCATCTCAAGTGCATCAATCCGGGCATCGGTGCTCAGGAATAATGCCCACCTGTTCGATTCTCCCGCATCCAGATTCAACCCCCTGACAAACAGCAGCTTCACCTCGTGCCAGCACTCGAGCTTTGCATTCGAGTGTTCCAGATTGATCTTCACGGTCGTCGCGGCCATCTGCCACTTACTGTTGTAAACCTCAACCTTTTCCCACCTGCCTCTGGCAACGTGCCGGTAAATCTGTTGAGCGTTCAAGTCCCGAGTCCTGCCACCGAACGCCGTGCGATACTTCAAATTGCCGTTTTTCATGCGCAGTATCGACGTCAGTCCACTGTCAATGCCCAACTGCATCATCGCCTTGTTGCCGTACCAGCTGTCAGCCACCAGGTACGCAGCGCTGATGCCGGCGCGAAGCGCCCGTTTCACCATCGCAGCAACCAACTCGATCTTCGACCAGTCACAGGCCTGTCGATATCTTTTCGATGCCCGGCTTCTGCCATCCGGCAAAGCACCGTCTTTCTGCTGGCGCTTCGAGTTGGAAACCGATATCTCCGAGTCGATTGGAATAAACCCATCATCACAGCACAGCCCCAGCGTCACCACCTGCTGACCGATCACATACTGACCGGTGACATGATCGTAATGACTCGACACCGCATCCATCTTCTTTGAACGGCGCGCCTTGATCGAATCATCAACCACCAGCACAGCGCGCCCTGTGGCATTCAGGCTGCAGACCCTTTTCGCCACCAATAACTGCCAGCGCCGCCAGTTCAGATCGGTGCGCTTCATAAAGTCATACAGCACATCTTTTTTCACCTGGCAAAACCACTGGATCGGGGCTTTGCAGAACATGGCAACACTCGGCGAGCCCAGCCAGCGCCACATCAGCAGCATGAACACCACCTGCTGTGCCTCGCAGCCACTTCGTTTGGCAATCCCGGCACGGGCTGCTAAGGCACCGATCTTCAGACTGCGCCAGGCCTCTGCAAACAGGTTGTCGATCGGTTGGTGAGCGTCTTCCAAAGTCGGTTCAATCAATTTCGGCAAGGGTGGCTGGTTGGCTTTATAATGCATTTTCAGGCCTTCTTTCGGTGTGTTGAAAACGTTTGTGGAACGTTTTTTATGTTTTCGACCCAGTATGGATCTTTGATACCTGTATTATAACCGAAAGAAGGCCTTTTTGTTATTTATATCAATGCTTTAGATTGTTATTTCGAGCGTTTTTGAACCCCGAAACTTGAGTATGGCAGATAACGAATTTGATATTTCGCTTTTGACATTTCACGGATTTCAGGATGGTGAAAGCTTACTTCTTGCTAGGCAGGTTGAAGTGGAAATTAAACATCAGGATATGTCGACTGGACGCACGAACGTAATGGAAAAGTCTAGAAGACTGCAGAGGAGTATCCAAGATTACGGTGAAGAATTCGAAAAATTGTGGAATGAAGTTAGAAAGAGTCTGAATTCTACTGAAGCAAAACCTGAAATGCGAACAAATGGGATCACATACAACTATCCTAGAATTGAAATCGACAATTCGGATACCGGTGGTTATCTGGGTTCACATTCAATTCGACTTGAAGAAAACCACAGAATTTGTGTCACCTTTTATCCGATTGCAATACACCTGTGCTCAGATCATTTTGAAAAACAAAGAACTTTGTTCAATCAAAAGGTAGCTGGAAATGCTCCAGCGGCTGGAAATATTAGAGATGAATGGTTTGTAGTTTTGGACAGGGATGGTTGGGAAAATCACAAGGAAGTACTCGAGGAACTCGTGGAGTTGGTTCAAGATAAATGGAGGGCAGAACGCAGCAGCTAGGTTATTTTGTAGTCTTTAAACTCAACAAAATTCAGCGTGCAAATCAGCCAATGCCTCAGTTCCCTGGTCGCTAAGAGAGGCCCAGAAAACGCAAATGCGTATCTTTGGCTATATAGTGCGCTCGGGCGACATTCCTAGCATATTTTCAAAGCCTAGGTAACATCAACTTTTTCCGAGCAACTTTTGCGAATTTCTAGACACACCTCTATCGGGGAAATCATTATAGAAAGGTATAAAATCATAGAAATAGTTGTCATTTCCGAAAGCATATATTTTTAGTAAGTTGCCACGTGGTTTGATTACCGTCGTGACTGGACTAGGCGCACTAATATAGAATGCTGCATCGGTGTTCGCTATTTTATTTACTCCGACAAATCGTGGCAGGAGTGTCATGACCGACACGGAGACGGACGCATGGTTTTTACACAATCTCTTGGGATAGGAGCATGAATCGCGTATCGGTTCGTCCAGAAATGCTCCGATGGGCGCTTGGGCGCGCCAGATTGGATGTGTATCAATTGAAGTCTCGCTTTCCTAGGTTGCCAGCTTGGGAACTCGGCGAGGAAAAACCAACCTTGAAGCAACTTGAGGACTTTGCCAAGGCTACTCACGTTCCATTTGGTTACTTGTTCCTACCCGAACCTCCAGAAGAAAGTATTCCTATTCCAGATTTCCGAACGATTGGAGGAGAAATCAGCAGTCCAAGCCCGAATCTTCTTGATACGATCTACGCTATGCAACGCCGAATGGCTTGGTTGCGTGAAGAGCGGATTGAAAGCGAAGCCGATCCTCTGGAATTTGTTGGAAGTGCGCGACTCTCGGACGAACCACAATCTATCGGGCAAGAGATGAGGCGAGTCGTAGGTATCGGTAGTGAGTGGGCGGCCGAGAGGAAATCGTGGATAGATGCGGTTAGCGTACTGCGCGAGGCTATTGAGCGAATCGGTGTGATGGCAGTGATTAACGGAGTAGTGGGGAACAACACGCACCGAAAACTGGACGTTGAGGAATTTCGTGGATTTTCCCTGTGTGACGAATACACACCACTAATTTTCATTAATGGTGCAGATGCCAAGTCAGCGCAGATGTTCACTATGGCTCATGAATTAGCTCACATTTGGTTGGGAAAGGAAGGTGAAGGGCTCTCTGGATTCGAAAATATCTCTCCTAAAGGAACGGAAGTAGAGACATTCTGTGACAAAGCTGCTGCGGAATTTCTATTACCCGCTCGGGAGCTGAAGGCCCACTGGGGCAATGTCAAGCGTGAGCAGCAACCCTTCAAGATACTTGCGCGGCGGTTCAAAGTGAGTCCAATTGTCGTCGGCCGACGAGCAATGGACCTTCGCATGGTGGATCGCGAGTCGTTCTTCCAGTTCTATCAAGAATACATCAGCGAAGAGCGTCAAAAGACTGGGAATTCGGAGAGTAGTGGCGACTTTTATAACAATCAGAATGTCCGTGTCGGTAAGATGTTTGCCACCAATGTAATTCGGGCCGCCTTGGAGGGTCGACTGAGCTTTCGCGAAGCGTACGACTTGACTGGTTTGCAAGGCGGTACTTTTCAAGAATATGCGTCGCGTCTGGAATTTGATCTGTAGTGAATGCACCACACTTTCTCATTGATGCGGATGTCTTCATATCCGCAAAAAACCGATATTATGCTTTCGACATCTGCCCGGGTTTTTGGAACAGCTTGATTTATCACTGTAGGGCCGGGACTATCCGAAGTTTAGACAGCGTCAAGAGTGAATTGCTCGCTGGAAAAAAATCAGAGGATTTGGTTCAATGGGTGAAAAGAGACCTTCCAGCCGAATTTTTCTTGGACACTAATGCAGATGATGTGTTAACCGCCTATGAAAGTATTATGCTCTGGATCCATCGTCACCCTCAATACTATGACAGCGCTAAGGCAAAATTTGCTACTGAGGCGGATGGGTGGCTCGTTGCATATGCTGTATCCCGGGCTGCAATTGTCATTACCAACGAGCAACCGCGTCCAACTTCCAGGAGCCGAATTCTACTTCCTGATGTGTGCGATCAATTCAACGTAACGTACAAAGACACTTTCTATCTCCTCAGAAAGCTGGACATCCGCCTCACATGGGCGAAGGAGGGCCAAAATAACAGTCATGTAACACAAGAGGTGTTGCTCTAAATTGAGAGCAAATCAAGATAACGCATGTGCTCTGGAAGTTTGTTTTTTTGATCGAACCGACCGTTTCAATTTCCATAGTGGTCTTCAGTTAATAATCGCGCTAACTGCTGTTGGCACCGTGCTTCACGATGTTGCCAACATTGCTTTTTCGATCCAAGTTCCGATGCAGTTTCATCGAAGACACACCCTCAAGATTGATAGCCACCAGATAGATAGCGACCGCCCATTTTTGCAACGGCACAGGCGAGTATTCCAGCAATGTGCCATGGTGAAACGAAAAATGCTTGCGACAATCGCGGCGGCGGTGTCACCTAACAAGGCAATATTTCCAAATGATTGATTCGAACCACTTGCGCCCGAGGTTTCGTCTGGAAACATTCCCAGTATTTCGATCAGAGAAATGCCACAGCGGTACGACTTACCGGGTTCTCTTTTGTTCCAGTGCATTTGGATCGCTCCATCGGCTAAACTAATACTCAAACGATATATATCACTCGTTTAGTTAAGTAGATGACTCCCATTTCGATAGCAGAAGATATCAACTCATGACTGAGGTCAGTCTCTCAAAACGTATTTTGGCTGTTCTGTGGACGGGTGCTATACTTGCAGCGCTAATTTCATTGCTTGGTACCCGCCTCGCGAATGCTGACAGTCTTGAGCACGCACTTGCCGCCTACAGCGAAGGACGGTTTATCGAAGCAGCAGAAACCGCTAAAACACTGGGCGATTCTTCTAGCTATGCTCTCGCTGCAAAGTCCATGGTTATTCATGCCCGTTATATCACTGCAGACCCCGAAAAAAAAACAGTTGCTAGAACAGGCGATCGAACTTGCGCGAAAAGCTATTGAATCGGACTCAGAAAACGCTGATGGGTATCTTTGGCTATCCCGAGCACTAGGGCGACATTCCGACCATATTTCCAAAGCCCAGGCAACTAAAGAGAACTATGCAAAGCAGACACGCGAGGCTATTGAGCATGCGCTTCAGATCGACCCACAGATGTCAGCAGCCCATATAAGCATGGGGCGTTGGCATACTGGGATTATTGACCGTATAGGTCGGTTAATGGGACGTACATTGTTTGGTGCGCGAAAAAAAGACGCACTTCAACACTTCGACCAGGCTTACGAATTGAATCAGCAATCCAAGGCGAATAATTTGAGTCTCGCGATCGGTCTGATCGAACTGGACCAAGATAAGTTCTCAGACAGAGCGCACAATCTGCTGAAGCAGGCAGCTGAACTCCCAATTAATGATGCGTACGAGAAAATTCTTCACGAACGAATCATTGAGAAACTGACGGCCTTGGAAATGTCAAGGAACTAACCGCCTATGGATTGAAGCTAAGTCTGACAGTATTCACCAACGGAAGTTTGTACCATCATGATGTGTCTTAAGTTGTCGGACCAATTAAAGTAATTCACGAAACCAAAAAATAGCTAGTCTGTGGCAACTGGAACCAGTCAGGTCTAATCCATACACAAATATTTCTGTTTTTTTCAAGTCGAAATTTCTAAATTTGATCACGCAGCTCACCACGTCCGCTTCAGGGCTCACCTTATAATGTCTCCGACGAATGGTCGATGCGGCGTCTCATCTCGAATTTCGACAAATCGCTTCAGGGCTGCACTAACCACCGGGAACGCCAGTTCTTCCCAGGGAATCTCATCCACTGAAAAAAGCTCAGTTTCTAGACTCTCCTCACCGGGCGAGTACTCTGGCGCATTCAAATGTGCCTTGAATATGATGTACACCTGGCTGACATGAGGAATGTTATACAGTGCAAAAAGTTCATCGATCTCCACCACTGCACACGCTTCTTCCAGAGTTTCACGTGCCGCCGCCGCGTTGGTGGTTTCACCAAGTTCCATAAACCCAGCTGGAATGGTCCAAAGTCCATACCGTGGTTCAATCGCCCGTCTGCAGAGAAGAATTCTGTCCTGCCAGGTAACGATACAGCCTGCCACAATCTTGGGATTCTGATAGTGAACAGTGTCGCATGCATCACAGACATAACGCATCACATTGTCACCCTGCGGAATTTTGCTTGAAACAGTCGCACCACACAGGCTGCAATATTTCATTCTGACTGGTCTGCTAGACAACTGATGCTTGCTCCGTGCTGATTATTGACAATTCCAATATTTTTGTTTGAACCGTACCAATTATGACAGTGAAATGACTACGATTCTGATTACTCTTCCATTTTTTGCTGTCATAGCATGTGGTTTTTTTGCTACCCGCAGAAAAATAATAAACTCCGACGGAAGGTCTGGCCTGAATCTGTTTGTATATTATTTTGCACTGCCGGTGCTCATTTTTTCACTGATGGCGCAAGCTGACATTCGCGGTGAGTTTCAATGGACATTTGTGGCTGCCTACCTTTTGATAGGACTGGTGCTGTTTACCGCGGGTCTAGTCGTTGCAACGCTGTTCTTTAAGATCGACTACAACTTGCGGGTTGTCTTTGCCTCCGCCTGCATCTACGGAAATACGGGGTACCTGGGCCTGCCATTCGTAGTCATTGCCTTTGGACAGACGGCAAGTGTTCCAGTTGTCATCTGCACGACAATTGACCTTGCCGTGATGCTGCCACTTGCCTCAATTCTGCTGGACTTCAACAAGGCGTCTTCCGGCGTTTCATTCGCACAGGTTTGCCGGAAAATTGCCCACTCTATCGTGAAAAATCCACTGTTAGTTGCAGTTGCACTGGGCGTACTTTTTTCAGTCTCAGGACTGGAAATGCCACAAGTCGCAGACCGATTTTTCGTTCTGCTAGGTGCAGCCGCAGCACCATGTGCACTGTTTGCCCTCGGGTCTAGCCTGGATGAAGAACGGGCCGGATTTTTGCAGGGTGAGATTTTGACCATCAGTTTCATCAAGTTGGTCATTCATCCATTGCTGGTATTTTTTGCAATGTTTCACCTGTTTTCGGTCAGTGACATCTGGGCGAGAAGCGCTGTCATTGCGGCTGCTATGCCAGTTGCTGTTACCGTCTATGTCCTGGCACAGCAATACAAAACTTACATCGGACGAACATCTGCATCCATCCTGATTTCTACGATAATTTCAGTCGCGACACTCGCGTTTGTACTGAACTACATAACCTGACGTTTGAAGACCGTGTATCTGTTAATTGATATTGGCAACCAGAATGCGAAATGGCAGTTTGGTGATGAGAAAGGAATCTTTCCCTCACGACAATCTGATTTAAACCAAAATCTTACTCTGAGTTTCGACCATCTGAATCATGTATCAGGGGTTTTATTTGTCAGCGTTGCAGACCTAGCCTGCACGGCCATACTCCAGAGCTTTGTGTCAGCAAAATGGAATGTTGAGGCGTCTCAGATAACCTCAAAAGCAGAACAATGCGGCGTAAGAAATTGTTATCGAGAGATCAGTGAACTGGGTGCAGATCGGTGGGCGGCACTTATTGGCGCCTGGTCGTTATATCAGTCTGCTGCAATTATTGTGGATAGCGGCACCGCAGTGACGGTCGATGCACTTACCACAAAGGGTGAATTTATCGGTGGCTCGATTCTCCCGGGATTTGAACTTGCCCGGGACTCACTGTGGCGGCGCGCACCTGGCATACGTGAGTTTTACGCTCTTTCACCTGAACTGCCAGCAAAGAGTACAGTTGAAGCTGTCTCAAGCGGTGTCCTATACACAACTGTCGGAGGTGTTGAACTGCTGGTTCAAAAATATTCCGAGTTGGTTGGCAGTACCCCAAAACTGCTACTGACCGGCGGGACTTGTTCGCTCATAGCCGAGCATTCATCATACAATTTCGAGATGGTCTCGAATCTTACGCTTATTGGTCTCAATGTCATTTCAAGAGCAATTCAGCAACAACCTACTAACGAACAATAGACAGTACCATGAAACCAATAGAGAAAGAAAAACGACGCGTGGTGAAAATAGCAGACGGCACTTTTCTGCCGTTCATTGACGAGAACGGCCGTGAGGATGGAGAGGTGCTGCAAGTCAACCCGAATAACAAACGAGGTTACGGTTTTCATGTTTACCGAATGTCACCAGGACATACGACAACTCCGCACGTTCACGACGGTGATGAAGAGTTTTATGTATTGGAAGGGGAGGTTGTTGATCATGACGGGTATCGCTACAAAGCTGGTGACCTTGTTTGGCTGGAGGCAAAAACAAAACACAACTCCTACTCACCCAATGGTGCACTACTCGTTGTGTTTTACCGATAAGCTGAATGATGTGTGAGTAAAAGCAGCAGAAATTTTGGTGTGCCTTCAAGAATTTACCACCTTAAATCTGACTTAAGTAGTCACCGAACGTGTCATTCATCAAGTTTTTAGTTGGTGCAATTGGTAAGTCGGAACCAAGGGAAGTCTGACAATGAACTCTTTACGCTTCAATCAATTTCTGCACTCCGTTGCGGATACTGGAATGGAGTTATTGCGCACTCGATTGCGTTCGACATTAGGTCAGTCGAAAAAGCTGACTGTTCTTTGTAACGAGTTGCTATCAACCCGAGGTGAAGCTTCTGGTATCGCGATTGCACGAGACATCGTCAACCAATACCAAGACCTGGACCAAGATGAACGACTGGAGTTCTTCGAAATGGTCAACGACCAGTTCAGCGTCGATGCTGATGAAGTGGCTTCAGCCGCTGAGGCATTTTGTAATCTGCGCGACCCAGCCTCACTCAGGCGTTTAACAGAGCAGGTCGAATCCCAGTGCCAGGAACTCATCCGACGTATCAATATGGCACCGGGCGGCACCGCAACCATTGTGCAAATGCGTCGCGATCTTCTTGAACTGCTGCGAAAGCACCCGCACCTTGAACCGATTGAATATGATTTGAAGCACTTGTTGTTTTCATGGTTTAACCGCGGATTTTTAGAAATTGAACAAATAAATTGGGAGACTCCAGCCATCATTCTGGAAAAACTGATGCAGTACGAATCAGTTCATGCCATGAAAGGCTGGCAAGACTTGCGCGGGCGACTTGCGGATGATCGACGGTGCTTTGCGTTCTTTCATCCCACTCTACCAAACGAGCCGCTGATATTCGTGGAAGTCGCTCTGGTGCAGGGGCTTTCTGAGTCGATTGAACCGATTATTGATGCCACTCGATCTGTCACCAATCCCCAAAAGGCTGATACCGCCATTTTTTATTCAATCAATAACTGCCAGCAAGGACTGAAAGGCATTTCATTTGGAAATCTTCTGATTAAACAGGTTGTAGAACATCTCTCCCGTGAGTTTCCAAACCTTAAACATTTTTCAACGCTTTCGCCCATTCCCGGATTTAGAAAATGGTTTGATTCAATTCTGAAGCACCCAGATCAATTTTCCATTTCCAAAGAAGATCATGAATTGATGGTGAAAATACAATCAGATGACTGGTTTGAAGACGAAAAACTGTTGGAATCGTTAAAACCAGCATTGCAGGGTTTTGTCGCCTACTATCTGGCCTATGCTCGAAAGAAAGATGAGCCGCTAGATCCTGTTGCCCGCTTTCATCTTAGAAATGGAGCCCGACTAAAGCGCCTGAACTGGCTTGGCGACTGCTCGCCAAATGGAATTCGGCAATCTGCTGGCATGCTCGCCAACTATGTATATGAACCTGACAAAATTGTTCAAAACCACGAAGCCCACGTTAAGGACCGTAAATTCGCGATAGATCGAAAAATCTATGATCTTGTTCCGTCTGAACTGCGGACGAATCAACCGAAGAAACGGCAAAAACGTAAAAATTAATCGCTTTTGTCGGAATGCTCGAATTCAATTCAGGTTGGAAAAGTTAAAGGCGTCGAATCCTTATCTGTTCATTCGATTTCTGGATGGATCAAAGAAAGCGTTGAAAGACGCGGCAACCGGCCATCGACTGCCAGCGATATCGATTTCCCACCTCCCGCTTCTCAATAAATCGGATGTAACACCGCCCGGGTGGTGTACATAGCCCATCCCAACTGATGAGCCAAGATTAAATCCATATGCACCAGACGAAAGGTAGCCCACGGATTGACCATCCAGATAAATGACTTCCTCTCCCCAGAGCACAGGGTCGGGATGCTGTAGTTTGAAAAGCACCAGACGCTTGGTCAAGAATTCCGCTTCTGCCTGTTTCAACAAAGCCCCCTGACCTGTGAAAGCAGCGGATTTGTTGAGCGATACCGCGTGCGAAAGCCCAGCCTCAATTGGCGTGTCATCTGGTGTCAGATCCAAATCAAATTCCCGGTAGCCTGCCTCGGACCGCAGATGTTCGAGTGCGTGATATCCAGCTGGTTTCAACTCAGACTGACCACCCGCTGCCATTATGCGATCAAAAATATCCTGTGCGAAATCAGCGGCAATTAAAAGTTCCCAACCTAACTCACCAATGAATGTCAGCCGGTTAGCAAGTGCCATTGCGTAACCGACTTCTATCTCTTTAGATGTAGCAAACGGAAATGCTTCGTGACTTAAATCAGCAGTGGTCACTTCCGACAATATTTCATGCGACTTCGGCCCCTGAATTGATAGTACCGAATAGTTAGAAGTAACATCGGTTAGTATTGCATTGTCTGATGATGCAATTTGCCGCTGAATCCAGTTGTGATCTCGACTGGCGGAAGTTGCCGAAGTAATCAGCAAAAAGCAGTCCTCCGTCATACGGTTAACCGTCAGATCCACCTCAATTCCACCGCTCCGGTTCAACATGTGCGTGTAGACGATCTTGCCAGCTGGAACATCAATTTCTTTCGCACACATCTGCTGCAGTACCTTACATGCATCCTTACCCTGCAGCATAAACTTGCCGAATGAACTTTGATCTAGAATGATTGCAGATTCACGCGCTGCACGACATTCCTCTGCCGTGTACTGAAACCAGTTCGGTCGTGTATGGGAATAAATGTTCTGAACCGATTGACTGCGCGGTGCAAACCACATTGGACGCTCCCAGAACGATGCTTCCCCAAAACTAGCGTTGAGATCTACCCAGCGATCATGCAGAACACTCTTGCGGATACCGCGGGCAGATTCCTTTTGCCTGTGCGGCCAGTGCATCTTGTAATGCAGGCCTAGCACTTCACTGCTGCGCTGCCTCAAGTAACGCGAATTGTTCTGATAGGGGTGGAAGCGATTAACATCAACATAACCCAAATCCATGGTGGGTGAATCTTTGGCGATCCACTCAGCCAACGCGCGACCGGCACCGGGACTGAGTTCAACACCCTCTGAGTTATAGCCGGCAGAAATGTAGAGATTGGGGTGCCCGGATACCTCACCCATCATGAACAGCAAGTCTGGTGTGAAACTCTCGGGACCAGCCAGAAATCTCGCAATTCCAGCTGATTCAAGATCCGGCAGAATCTCAGCCGCCTTGCTGAACGGTAGTGCAAACTGATCCCAATCTTCCGGCAGTTCAATGAATGGTACGCCTGAAGGTATCTGACTAAAGTCAAGAGGCTTTCCTTTCGGCTCAAATGAGCCCACCAACCACTTTCCAGCGTCCTCCTTAATGTAGCAGTGTCCGTCAGTATCTCTCAGCACTGGTAGATCTGGCGTCGCGCCAGACATGGGCTCCGTAACGACGTAGTAATGCTCGCACGGATAAAGCGGTACGTGAACACCAAGCTGTGCAGCTAGTCCGCGAGTCCAAAGTCCACAAGCCAGCACCAGCGTCTCACAGCGAATCGTCCCTAAAGTCGTTTCCAACTGAAATTCTTCAGATTGCACTTGATACAGCTTTAACACCTCACACCCTTCTATGACCTTGACCCCGTTTTGCCTGGCGCCTGCAATCAGCGACTGAGTCGTATCCACAGGGTTTGTCTGACCGTCTTTTGGAATATAGATTGCACCCACAATTTGATGTTCATCAATCGCCGGGTAAATCTCTTTAGCCTCAGCGGGGGAAATCATGTGAGCTTCAATATCGAAACTGCGCGCAATCGATGCGACGGTTTCCGTTTCGTACAAACGTTCAGGCGTCCGACATACGCCCAGCGTACCGTTCTGCTTGAATCCAGGCGATACCCCTGTTTCCTGTTCCAGTCGTGCATATAGATCAACGTTGTACTTTCCAAGTTCCGTCAAGGAATGAGTTGATCTAAGCTGCATAATCAGGCCAGCTGCATGCCAGGTTGTGCCGGAAGTGAGTTGATGCCGCTCAAGCAGAACGACATCGTCAAAACCCAGCTTGGCTAGGTGATAGGCAACACTCGCCCCAGCAACGCCACCTCCACAGATGATGACTTGGGAATGTCGCGGGAGGTTCAAAGCCTCGATGACCAGTTCAGTCGCTCGAATTGATGGCTATCGGTTTCATCGGGGAAACGGTCGCATGGCCTACTCCCCTGAGGTAATCGCTGATTCGGGTCAATAAAGTATGAAGGTAATAGCGACGCACTTGGACGACACCGCGAATGTCATTGCGTTTCATCGCAGCAATGATTTCCGCTGTCTCCATTTCCTGGTCGTAAATGACATCACTCCAGACTAAATTGGGGAGTAAGGTAATCCAGATTCGAGCGGAACGATAGTAAAGATTGTCAGTAATTTCACGCAAAGGCGCACTACCGATTAGTGAAATCAGAACTTCGTGCAGATCATTGCATAACCGACCATAAGCCTCACTGTCAGGCCCGTCGTACATTAATTTCGTTCGGCTCATCAGCGCTTCCATTGCACTGATGTGATCGCTACTGATAACTCTGGGTGACAGTTCGGAAATCAGTTCCGTCAAATACATACGAAGGTCATAAACCTCTTTCATTGTCTTGATGTCAATATCGGTTACAACCGTGCCGACTCCACTTCGTATGTCAACTAGACCTTCGTATTGCAATCGCTGAAGGACCCGACGAATCGGTGTACGGCTGACATTAAACTCATCTGCCAGTTCGACCTCGCCAATCACAGTGTGGGGTGGATAGTGAAGCAGCGATATCCGCTCTCGAATGACTTGATAGATTCTTTGATGGCGTTCATTCGCCGACTCTTTCGCGCTCCGCACGGAGCCTAGACTGATCGACTGCGACTCATTGAAATTCCGTTTACTGGTGGATTTATTACCTGTACGCATGTTTTGGGTTTTTCTAGACGCAATCTGAACAATGGCCACCAGATTACCCGACCTCACACACCTAAGTGAGGCAGACCAGTGGCTGAAAAAAAGCGAATTTGATTTTACTGAAATTATTCGGTTGACTATATTCTACTATTAATATAACATCTGTATACAGCTCGGTCAGAGCATCACAAGTGGAGACAAATGAGCAGTTTACGCACTTTGAAATTGAACCGAGCGATTGTCAATCAAGCAATAGATAGGAGATAGATCATGTCAATAAAATATACGCGTCGCGATCTGCTTAAAACCGCGGCTGCGGGTGGCACGGTTGCCGCAACATCATCGTTCCCGTTTATCAATTTGGCGCGCGCTGCCGAACCTCTGTCGGTTGTCGATTGGGGTCCACCCTGGATTGAACATGCGAAGAAAACAGGTGAAGCTTGGGGGAAGGCCGAAATCAACTGGACACTGCACTCTGGTGGTGCCGCATCAATTCTGCCAAAAATCAAAGCAGCATGGCCGAACCCTCCGTATGACCTGGTAGACAACTGGAGCCCGGTATTTTTGTCGATGGTTCGAGAAGGCTGGGCCGAAACGGTGACTCTCGACAACTGCCCCAACCTCGCAGACGTCCCGGAAGGATTGATCACCAAGGACGCGGATGGTAACTGGAAAAACATTCCCAGAGGAACCGCAGGTGTGTTTTTCACTTATGCGCCAGAAAACTGCCCAATTGAGATCAAATCTATCGACGATCTGCTGGACCCAGCGCTGAAAGGTCAGATTCTGTGGCCAAACCCGACTCTCAACACAAATCTCCAAGTCGTTGCACTCGCCAAAGCCAGAGGCGGCGATGAATATAACATGGAGCCCGGTTGGGAGTTCTTGAAAGAGCTGGCGGCATCAGGGAATATCGGACGAGTCTCCGCTAACACGTCAGATGTCATCACCTCGCTGGAAACCGCCGAAACTTCTGTTACATTTGTTGATCAGGGTACACTGTCCGGTGTCAAGGGCACTGAATTGATTCATCTGACGAAGACGGATCCCTCCCTGAAGACCTTTGTGTTTGTCAGTGGCTGGTGTGTACTTTCGAGTTCAACGAACAAGGAATTGGCTTTTGACTACGCCAACTTTACCATCAGCAAGGAGAACAGTGAACTGTACTACCAAGACGTTGGTGAAGTACCGGTTAACATTAATGCGGAACACGATATTCAGCATCTCAGATTTTCTCCAGAAGAAACCGATGCCTACGTCGTCATCCCGGACTGGGATCACCTGGGTGTGGAACTGGATAGCTGGAATAAACGCTTCGAGAAAGATATCGTTCCTCTGTTGTAGTCACCTCCTACGAAACTTGCACTTCGCGGCTGCTGGTCAAGAATCATCGGACCGTGTAAATTTTTGGCTGGTTACGCGGATGCAGACTACAAAGCCTGACCTGCCGGTGTTGAGTCTTTCTGACTGCTTTCTTTGTGGTTGGGCTCAATCACCGGCAGTAGTCGTTACTGGTACAGTAATTTGAGATTATTTCCCAGACGATTGGAGTGTAATACACCAGTATGAAACTCAGTCGTGGGGCAATTCTGCTGCTAGTGCCCGGTGTCGGCATACTACTTGCCTTTCTGGTGATGCCACTAGCCAACGTCGTCGAGGAGAGCTTTCGCCTGTTCGAACCTGGGCGCATTGGTGCCGCTAAAGATGCGCCTTATACGTTTTTCAATTATGCCGAGTTGATCAACGTAACGTATTTGTACTACTTTGTCGAAACCGCGCGTATCGGCTTCATCGCCTCAATTGTCGGGTTGATTCTTGGATTCCCCATTGCCTATGTAATTGCCAGACGGTTCACTCCCTTGTGGCGCAAAATCGGAGTTGGATTCTTGATTGGTATCATGTTCCTCAGCACTCTGGTTCGGGTCTATGCACTGCAATTGACTTTCGGTCCGACCGGAATCGCAAAGTTTCTGACCGGCTTGCTCGGTGTATCAATGAACGGTCGATTCTACACGGAACTGGTTGTGATTCTGGGACTGCTTCATTATCTAGTGCCCATTGCCGCAATAACTCTGCTTGGAACCATTCAGAATGTTAACCCCAGATTGACTGAAGCAGCACAGGCGCTTGGTGCACCGCGCTGGATAGCTCACTTTACGATAACCATTCCGCTCTGTGTACCTGGCCTGCTGTCCGCCTTTCTCATCTCCTTTACGCTTTGTTTATCGGCGTTTGTTGTACCAATGATTCTGGGCAAGGGTAAAGTTCTTTTCGTATCCAACCTGATTTACTCACGCTTTAGTGAAATTGCGAATTATCCGAGTGGTTCAGCGATTTCAATCATCATGTTGTTACTGTCGCTGCTGATCATTTACGGTGTTACCTATCTGGTAACGACTCGCTGGATCAAACACTAGGCATCCGGTATGCTGCAGCGATACATTGATCATTTTGGAGCTTGGGCGGTAGTCGGCACCATACTGCTGACTGTCACATTTCTGATCGCGCCGATCATTGTTTCGATCTTGATGTCATTTGATGCACGCAGCTACCTGGGGCGTTTTCCTCCAACTGAATTCTCATTCCACTGGTATGCAAGATTTTTCTCTGACAGCTATTACCTGACCGGGCTGAAAACCAGTTTGATAATTGCCGTCATTGCAGCGTCTGTTTCAACCTGCGCTGGCGTCTGTGCCGCAATTGTGCTTGACCGTTATGACTTTCCAGGTAAGCAGGCACTGGAAACCATCTTTCTCTCGCCACTGGTGATTCCCGCCGTAGTGATCGGATTTTCATTACTGCTGTTTTTTGCGTTGATTGGTGTATTTCAAGGCTACCCCCGCTTGTTGGCTGGTCATATCATCATTACCTTTCCCTACGCGGTGAGAACAACACTCGCTGGATTGACAGGAATACGCAGGAACCTGACCGAAGCGGCCATGACACTGGGTGCCAACGAACGCCAAGCATTCTGGGATGTTACGTTCCCACTGGCACGCACAGGAATGGTAGCCGGTGCAGTATTTGCTTTTGCATTCTCCATGGACGACGTCGCAGTCAGCCTGTTTTTGACCTCACCCCAGACTTACACACTTCCTGTTGCCATGGTCAGTATGATGCGTACCAACTTCGACCTGACCATCGCAGCGGCCTCTGTTATTCTGATGCTGTTCACTATTGGACTGATCATCATTCTGGATGTGATCGTCGGGCTTGAGCGCGTGATTGGTAGTGGCGTTTATCGCTCATAGGTCGATTCAATGTCTGTCGTTCAACTCAAGAATGTAACCAAACGATTCGGTAGTTTCACCGCAGTCAGTGAGGCCACATTCAACCTCAATAAGGGTGAAATTCTGTCACTTCTTGGACCTTCCGGCTGCGGCAAGACAACCACCCTCAGAATGATCGCCGGTTTTGAAGAACCAAGCGAAGGTGACGTGCTGATTGCCGATGTCAGCATGCGAAACAAACGGCCCTATGAACGAAATGTTGGTTTGCTGTTTCAGGACTACGCCCTCTTTCCACATTTAAGTGTTAAACAAAATGTGGCCTATGGTCTCAAGCGACGCAACTTTGATCGCAGCCAAATCGATCACCGTGTAGGTGAAATGCTGGATCTTGTCAAACTGGACGGTTTTGAGCAGCGACGACCCTCTCAGCTCTCCGGTGGACAACAGCAACGCGTTGCGCTGGCACGCGCACTGGCAACTAACCCGGAGGTGGTACTGCTGGATGAACCGCTGTCTGCACTTGATGCCAAACTACGTCAGGAACTTAGAATTGAGCTGAAGCAGATTCTTTCAACAGTTGGCGCTTCAACCATCATAGTTACACACGATCAGGAGGAAGCGATGAGCCTGGGCGACCGGTTGGTTGTCATGAGCGAGGGTCGCATCGTTCAGCAGGGTCCTCCAACCGAAGTCTATAAAAATCCCCGAACGAAATTTGTTGCTGAATTCATCGGTCGCTCAAACTGGCTGCGCGGAGTGCTGGGCCCAGCCGACAAGAACAACTTGTGCAACTTTGAAGTCGCGAAGGGTTTAACCTTGTTAGTCCCCAAGCCCGAGTTTGACGCACCGACATACGAAGTCTGTATACGACCAGAACGTATTCGCACAGGCAACGCAGTTTCCGTAGATGGAACAACGATTATCAATCAATTAAGCGGCACCGTCCAGAACGTTGCACATTTGGGAGCGGATATACACATCGTCATGGAACTCGCGAGTGGTCACCGGTTTACGATAAGCGAGCAGTTTATCGGGCAATCGATGGATCAATACCAGGGATCACTTGAATGTACGTTCTTTCCCTCTGACTGCATTGTTGTCGCGGCTGACAGCTAACATCAATAAAAGAGAGGGTTTTGCGTTAGCAACAATTTTAGGGTCAGAAAATTCTGTCACGGAGAAAAATTCGGTCAATTTCGCGAAACAAAATCCCGCCCGCCGCTGATTTCCGAGTCATCAAGGCGCCCAGTGCCGCGAAAACCGCCATTGCCGGCGACGCGGGCGAATTGCAGCCGCGCCGAATCTGCCGCACCCGCAGCATCGTGTTCGGTTTGGATTTTCCGAGCCCCGGGAACCGGGGCGCCAGTCAGGCCGCCAGCGAGGACGCCCAGCTGCGCATCTTTTCCGGCTGTCCGGCCTTGACCGCCACACACGCCCGCGCCAGCATCACCGCATAGCCAACGGTGAACTTCAGCGTCAGGCGCGCTTTGCCGCGCAGGAAATGATCGTGCGCCAGATGCGCCTGATCGACTCTTGAATAAATCCGCTCCATCGCCGACCTCTGATCGTAATGCCGCCGCCACTTGTATGAATTCGGCGGCAAAGGGCCGTAATTGCGAAGATGATCCGGGTCCATCTTCACCCGCACCACCCGGCTCTTCGACCCCGGTTTCACCTGACCCATGCGGTAACAGGCCGCCTGGCCTTTACAGGTGAAATCATAACTGGCCGCCGGACAGGCCCACTTGAGCGTACCGCGCTTCTGCTCCCGTCCCTGATAGTGCATCCGTCGAAGTTCCCGGCTCTGAGGACACTGACAGTACAGACTGCCGTTCTCCGTGCGAAGAATCGTATCCACCTTCGACTCATCCAGCGGCCGGGTCGGCACCTTCAGCTGCTGCGGATGCAGATTGACGTCCTGCCACATCCGGCGGGTGTCAATCACCGGCAGGATATCGTTCTTAAACAGGCGCTTTCTGATCTGGTTGCTGTCAAGCCCCCGGTCGGCCACGAAACTCCTGCACCGGTCAAAGAACCACAGCTTCTCATGCTCTTCAATCAACCCCTCACAGTGACGGTATTCGGACTCGCGGGCCGTTTCCAGCCGAAACCGAATCGGCAGCTCGTAAGTCACGTCCCCGTGCGTGTGCAGCGTGTAACCAAACCATTTCTTGGTTTTCCTGACTTCCCGGCCGTTCTGATCAGTCCCGTACTGCTCATGCACGCCCCAGCTGGCATCCGGATCCGAGGTGGGATGCCGGCCGGTGGTTTTGTCGATTGCCTTATGCTTGAGCGGCCGGCCGGTCGAATGCGATTCGACGGCTTTGCCGTCGTAGCCGACACTTTTTCCAAAGTCCGGCAGCAGTGCCGCGATCTCATCGACCTGCGCCTCAAACACCCGCATCAGCGCACCGGTACCGCGTTCAATCTCGGTCAGCAGTCGGATGAACCGGCAAAAGGCCGAATCACTCGGCACCGCATAACCGTCAAAGGCCGGGTCGGTGTGAAACCCACGCCGCATCGGAAAGCCCAGCACATGCATCAGCGCGGGGTTGCGTTTCAGCTCCCGGACGAATCCGGACACGCTGCGGTGCTGCAGAATGTCGATCGCGAACACGGCATTGAGCATCGCTTCGATGGGCCAGTCCCGCCGGCCTCTGCCTTTGCGGCGGATGAGAATCTCATTGATGAGCTCTGAGAAGTCGAGCTGTTCGAGCAGTGCGGTCAGGTTTTTCAGCTCACAATTGTCTGCAGAGTCAGACGCGAAAAGGTCATAATTGATGAGTGCCATGCGTGAATCTCCCGTGGGTTGGTTTTTGTTTCTTTTATGGAGTCAATTATACACGATTGGGATTCGCTCATGGCATTATTTGTCAATTAAAACAAATCATTAGATGATTTTCGTTGGATTCGGCCAGGTGCCCGCAGAGGGCTCAGCGGCGCGCTGAACGGTTGGGGTGGAAATTCGGGATTTTGCCCTGACAGGCCGCAAATGGCGCCTGATTGGCGGTTTTTGTGGGGTAAACGAAAATTCAGACCCGCTGAATCGCGCGTCTATTCAAGGGGTTACCGATCTAAAAATTCCCTCAAAGAGAACACTCAAAATGACAGCCATTCTATCTGAACCAATCAGGCAATTTAAAGCTGACCCGGTCCGTATTTCGTATCAACTAGACGACGGACCAGGACAATATCGCATCGGGCTTCTCGCCTTGTCGAATGATTTGGCTACCGAACGCGACTTTATCAATATGCGCCCTTGCGATGACATCGCTCTTTTTGTGTCCAGAATTCCGAACGATGATGTTTGCTCGGTTGAAAATCTTCGTGTGATGGAACCTGAACTGACCAATGCAACAGCCCAGTTAATTCCGGGGTCGCGTCTCGATGCGATTGCCTACAGCTGCACTTCTGGTACGGTGGTCATGGGATATGACACGGTTATTCGACGCGTACATGATGCGCGCCCAGGGATACCAGTAGCGACTCCGATTACAGCGTCGCTTGCGGCGCTAGAGCAGTTCGGCGCCGACAAAATTTCAGTACTCACGCCCTATAGCGATGATGTCAACTCGACAATTTACGATTACATTACCGCTGCGGGAGTTGAAGTTGTCGCCTTTACCAGCTTCCACTACGCGGACAATGATTCAATGGCTCGGATTCCTCCACAGGCAATTTATGATGCCGCAATTGAAGCTGATCGGGCTGAAGCGGATGCATTGTTCATTTCCTGCACAGCGATCCGAGCGGTCGAAGTCCTCGACAAAATTGAGAGAAAAATTAACAAACCGGTTGTCTCAGCCAACCAAGCGCTCTTTTGGCAGGCACTTCGCGCATCAGGCTACACAAAATCTGTAGACGGGTTTGGAGAACTACTTCGAATGCCCGTATCTGAACCATTTGTTACATAGGTAGTCCTGCAATGAAACTTGATGAAATTTACGCAGTTCCACCAACTGTCATTACTCAGGAACAACGCGTTCGATTTTATGAACAAGGCTATCTTGATTTTCCAGGTATCTTTAGTGAAGACTGGCTGAAGCCGCTAAGAACCGCACTGGCGGAAATTGTGGAAAGCACAAGAGAGATCAAAGAATCTACTCAACGAATCGATATCGAACCGGATCACTGTGCCGAAAACCCACGGCTTAGGAGAGTGGCTTATGTTGATGAATACGATCCGATTTTCTGGCAGCTCTGTAAAGATTCAGTCATCCCTGATATTGCTGCCGACCTGTTAGGTCCCAACATCCGCTTCCGAGAGATTATGATGAACTTCAAATGGTCCGATGGAGGTGCAGAAGTCAAGTGGCACCAGGACTTGGCGTTTTATCCGCATACCCACTCCGGAACCACGCAATTTCTGCTTCTGCTTAACGGAGCAACCCCTGAACAGGGTCCGCTACAAGTCGTTCCTGGCAGCCATCAGGGAAGGCTTTTTCCCCATTATGATGATCAGTGGAATTGGACTGGCGCCATTGCAGAAGAAGACTACGAGGAAGCTGGTGTGGATCAGGCTGTAATGCTGACAGGCTCACCAGGAACGCTGACGGTACACCACGGTTTGACCGTTCATGGATCTGGATCGAATCGCGATAGTGCAGCCCGGCCTGCTTTTGTACTGACATACGCCGCGGCGGATGCGATGCCGTACACTGCACCATCTTACCCTAGTGTTAACTACCATACCTTGGTTCGAGGCGTAGAACCTCGTTATGCTCACCACGAAGAACTGAACGTGCCGCTGCCTCCAGACTGGTGGGGTGGATACACATCAATCTTTGAGCATCAGGAAGAACCGAGCACTGTTGCCTGATTGCGACTCACCAGTCAAACATTCATGAATCGAAGTCGCATTACGATTGCTGATATCGAACAGGCCAGAGATCGCATTTCCACCGCCGTTTTCCAGACACCTGTCGTGCAATCCGCCGCACTCAGCGAACCAAACAGTGTCTGCGTCAACCTGAAACTCGAACACCTGCAGACCACCGGTAGTTTTAAACTTCGAGGAGCCAGTAACGCGGTACTAAACCTTGACGGGGAACAGCGCAAAAACGGTGTCGTCGGGGTATCAACTGGTAACCATGGTCGCGGGCTGGCTTACGCTGCATCACAAGCCGGCATTCGGTGCATTATTTGCATGTCAAGTCTTGTGCCGCAAAACAAAATTGATGGCATCAAGTCACACGGCGCTGAAGTTCGCATCGTCGGCAAGTCGCAGGATGATGCACAAATTGAGGTGGACCGCCTGGTCAGTGAAGAAAACATGACGATGCTACCGCCCTTTGACCACTTTGACATTATTTCCGGACAGGGAACACTGGGACTGGAACTGCTGGAACAGGTGCCAGATGTTGAAGCGGTTGTCGTACCCGTATCCGGGGGTGGATTGATTTCTGGTGTGGCAGTTGCGATGAAAGCACAAAATCCGGCGATTCGAGTCATTGGCGTCTCAATGCAACGCGGTGCCGCCATGCATGCCAGTCTCAAGGCGAAACATCCGGTTCTGATTGACGAGCTGCCCACGCTGGCTGATTCTCTCGGGGGTGGGATTGGGCTGAATAATCAGTACACATTCGCCATGGCCCAAGACCTGATTGATGAGTTCATACTGGTATCGGAAGATGAAATCGCCCAAGCCATTCGACACGCATATTGGAAAGAGAGGCTGATTATTGAAGGTTCGGGCTCAGTCGGAATCGCTGCCTTACTATCCGGCAAACTTCAAACTGCCAAATCGCTCGCCGTAATCGTCAGCGGTGGAAACATCGATTTGGACCTCCACTACCGGATAATTTCAGGTGAAAATGTCGATGTCGCGAATAAGTAATTTGGATCATCTGCCAGTTTATCTAAAACGTCGAAATCACCTCTCTTCTATTAGTTTTGAATGGAACAAGCGTACAGTCATTTGGGCCAGTTTTGACTACTTTATATTTTTACCTCAACCTTATCAACGAAGATTACGATCTGCGTTATTTTGTTGTGATCAAATAGTACGTGCCGCCACCCCTTCTGGTTCTGTTGACTCATACTTTTTCTGTCCTGTGTCATCCGATATCTCTGTAATTTGACGAAATTAGCCTCCTTTCAGACTCATTTCTCATTGGAAAACACTCAGCCTATCCCAATGCTACGCGATTGATTATCATTTTCTGTTTTCACTGCAGCCATTTACATTGACCTCAACGAACTCAAAACTATTCTCATCCTGTATTTCCCTCGACCTTGAAGTCAAAAAAGACAGTGGTCAGATTTATGCAATCGGCGCCGTGCGCAAAGACAGGGAAAACAATTTTTCTCGATCGGTCAAGAACATTGAACGAGCACTGGAAGCGCTCGATCGTTACGCTGATGGCGCTTCTTTCATTCTTGGCCACAACGTGATTGACCATGATCTGCCTCACATCAGGGCAGCGAATCCAAATTTGCGGCTGCTGAGTTTGCCCGTCATCGATACGCTGCGTCTAAGTCCGCTAGCCTTTCCCCGAAATCCTTATCACCACCTTATCAAACACTACAAGGATGGCGGAATCATACGCGATCAGGCAAACAATCCAGAATTGGACGCATGTCTGGCACTGGATGTCTTTCACGACGAACACGGGGCTTTGGCAAAAAAGGATGAAGATCTGCTAATTTCGTGGCATTGGCTTTGCATTTTAGAGCCCGCCGGAATCGATCAAGCGCTTGATCATCTCTTCTCTGAAATTCGAAATGCAGGTAAACCAACCTCACAAGAAGCAAAGGCAGCGATCGAAAGAAGGCTAACGAACAGAGCCTGCCAAACGACTGCTCGCAAGCTGCTGGCGGATATCAATCCGTCCGGCTGGGTGCTGGCCTATGTCTTAGCCTGGTTATCTGTGGCGGGTGAAAATTCAGTAATGCCACCTTGGGTGCGCCATCAGTTTCCAGAAGCTGGTCACCTGGTTCGAAAATTAAGGGATCGCGCCTGCACATCCGCGGATTGTATGTGGTGTCGCGAGCGGCACGATGCCCGTAAAGAGTTGAAACGATGGTTCGGATTTGACGATTTTCGTTCTAAACCAGCGTGCAAAGACGGCCGTTCAATGCAGCAAGCCATTGTGGAAAAAGTGATGGCAGGTCAGTCTGTTCTCGGAATTCTTCCCACGGGGGCTGGCAAATCTCTCTGCTACCAGATTCCGGCAATATCCCGCTATCGCAAGACAGGAGCACTGACAGTGGTCATTTCTCCTCTGGTTGCTCTGATGAAGGATCAGGTCGATGGACTTGAAGAGAAGAACATCGGCTGTTGCGTCACGGTGAATGGACTTTTATCGATGCCCGAACGCAATGATGCTTTGGATCGGATTCGGCTGGGCGACATCGGTATTGTTCTGATTTCACCTGAGCAATTACGTTCGCGCACGCTACGGCGAGCTTTAGAGCAGCGCGAAATTGGCACTTGGGTGCTGGACGAAGCACATTGTTTATCCCGTTGGGGTCACGACTTTCGACCAGACTATCTCTATGTAGGGCGTTTCATTAAGGAGAAATCTTCTAATGGACAAAGACCTCCCGTACTATGTCTCACTGCAACCGCTAAACCTGATGTCGTTAAAGACATCACAAATCATTTTCAAGAAAAGCTGAATACCGAACTTGAAGTGTTGGACGGTGGTGCAGAGCGTACCAATCTAGTTTTCAAAGTCATCCCAACCACTCAGCCAGAGAAGTTTTCTCACATCCACCAAGTTCTGACATCGAAATTACACAATGACGAACCTGGAGGCGCCATTGTTTACTGTGCCACGCGTAAACGAAGTGAGGAAGTTGCAAGGTACCTGCAAATGAAAGGCATCGCCGCTGATCGATTTCACGCCGGCCTACCACCTGAAACTAAAAAGGGCGTACAACGCAACTTCATTAATGGTGAATTGCGTGCAATCGCAGCTACCAATGCATTCGGCATGGGAATCGACAAGCCGGACGTACGGCTTGTGATTCACGCCGACATTCCAGGTTCGCTAGAGAACTACATTCAGGAGGCTGGCCGTGCCGGACGCGACCAGGCGC
This sequence comes from Arenicellales bacterium, assembly GCA_965220665.1. Classification (GTDB taxonomy): domain Bacteria; phylum Pseudomonadota; class Gammaproteobacteria; order Arenicellales; family JAJDZL01; genus JAJDZL01. The sequence goes on along the minus strand of CBDCQQ010000005.1, from coordinate 1,135,252 downwards.
CAGCCCGTTGCATTCTGCTCTATGCAACCGATGACGTCGAACGTCAGTTTGGTATGTCAGCGCGTTCTCGAATCTCGAGAGGAGAAATAAACGGAATACTGAGGGCACTGAAAAATCTGAACCGCAAGAACCGTTTCAAAGGTGAAGTCGTTGCAACTGCAGGTGAAATTCTCGACGAAGATGAACACAATTCATCAGTACGGGATTCCGCCACCAGTGATACCAGAGTGCGTACAGCTGTCGCTTGGCTTGAGCAATCGGAGTTTCTAACTCGGGAAGAAAACTTTGTCAACGTGTTTCCATCATCCCTTCAGGTGAAGTCATTGGCCGAAGCCAGACAGAAACTGTCCAAAGCGCAAATTCCAGATAGTTATCGCAGACAGTTGTTAAGCATCGCAGAAGCATTACTGCAAGCGGATGCTGATCAAGCAATTAGTACAGACGTTTTGATGGGAGTTTCGGGACTGAGTCCCGAAAACTTACGCCGCGCACTGTACACATTGGAACGATACGGTATTGCGAACAATGACACGGAGATTACCGTATTTGTTCACAATGCCGTGGAACGCTCCTCCGAAAAACGATTAATGGAGGCGTGTAAATTGGAGAAAGCACTGATTGAACTCATGCGAGAAAAGGCTCCTAATCAAGGAAAAGGCGACTCTTCACAACTACATTTGCGATTCGCAGCGCAAACTTTGAGACATCAGGGTGAACCGGAACCCCTTCCCGAACGACTGTGGCGAATCATCCGCGGAATTTCCTACGATGGTCGGGAGGAAGACGATGGCGCTGCGGGAAGTATAGCAGTACGCAGGCGCGATAGCGAAACTGTACACGTCACATTACAACGTGAATGGCCGGTTCTGGAAGAGACTGCTGAGATTCGACGCGAAGCAGCTGAAGTTTTGTTAAAGCACTTGCTCAATCGCCTGCCTGAACGCAGTCGCGGCACAGATTTACTCGCTGCCACCACACTTGGAAAGCTCTTGAAAGCCATAAAGTCAGATTTGATGTTAAAGGCCAGGGTTAGAAATCCGGAAAAGCTATTGGATCGAGCTTTACTCTGGCTGCATGATATGGAAGTGCTTCGCCTCAACAAGGGACTTGTAGTGTTTCGTCCGGCTATGATGATCCGACTGCAGAAAGTCAACCGAAGAACTTTTACAAAAACAGACTTTCAGCCCCTTTCGCTTCATTACGAACGTCAGGTATTGCAAATTCACGTGATGGAGGAATTCGCGGAGCGCGGTCTTCAAAAGATGAGTGAGGCAATGCGCCTGGCAATGGACTACTTTTCCATGAACGAGAAGGCGTTTCTTGAACGTTGGCTTCCAGGACGAGACGAAGAAATCAGACGTCAGACATCTCCAGAGTCGTGGCAGTCTATAGTTGGCAATTTAAACAACAGTGTTCAGCAGAATATTGTTTCAGATGATCAGGAGCACGTCAATGCACTAGTTCTAGCTGGCCCGGGATCTGGCAAGACACGTGTACTGGTACACCGAATCGCGTACTTGATACGTGTCAGGAGGGAGAATGCCCGAAGCATAATCGCCCTAGCCTACAACCGTCACGCTGCTGTGGATATCCGCCGTCGGCTAGTGGAACTGATCGGAGATGATTCTTTCGGAGTAACAGTGCTCACTTGTCACGCACTTGCTATGCGTCTGGCGGGTTTCAGCTTTGGAGAGGAATCGGAACGCCCCAGTGAGGAGATGTTCAAAAATGTGATGCGTACTGCAGTCGAGGTGCTTCGAGGGGAAGGTCTGTTACCAGAAGAGGCGGATGAACGCCGCCAACGTCTATTGAGAGGTTTTCAATGGATTCTCGTAGATGAGTATCAGGACATCGGGCCCGAACAATATGAACTGATTTGCGCACTTGCGGGTCGGTCGCAGGAAGAAGATATGGGCAAATTATCTCTGTTTGCGGTTGGAGATGACGACCAGAACATCTATTCGTTCAGAGGCGCTTCGGTGGAGTACATTCGACGTTTTGAACAGGACTACAAGGCACAACCAAGCTGGTTGACTGACAACTACCGTTCCACACGAAATATTATTGAATCAGCCAACGTAATCATTGAAAATGCCGGAGAGCGGATGAAACATGAACATCCCATACGAGTTAACCGGGCCCGCGAGAAAATTCCAGCTGGTGGACAATGGGAATCGCTGGACTCGGTTTCACTCGGGCGGGTACAAATTCTACCAGCAGGTGGTGATGTAATTACTCAGGCGCAGGCCGTCATAACTGAGTTTCTGCGACTACAAGAACTCGCTCAGGATTGGAGTTGGTCACGATGTGCGGTCATCGCGCGTGAGTGGAAATTTCTGGCTCCTGTGCGCGCACTTTGCGAATTCCGCAACATTCCTGTACAAATGGTTCAAGAGGAAATGCCAAGATTTTTACGTTTGCGAGAATCTCAAACGCTGCTCAAATGGCTACGTGGGAAGAAACCAGGAATTGTGGATGGAAAGGCCTTGAACGAATGGTTAGAAGAATCTTGCCCTTCCGATCAATGGTACGATCTGATCCGTCAGGCAATTGACGAATTCTTGGAGGAAACAGGCGGCAGCGAAACAACGGTTGAATCTGTCATTGAATGGCTGGCAGAATGGGGCCAGGAAATTCGGCGTCGCCAACGCGGACTCCTTTTACTTACCGCTCATCGTGCCAAAGGATTGGAGTTTGATCATGTTGCTGTCTTGGATGGTGGCTGGGGCCGTACCAAGTACAACGAAGATCCTGATGCAGAACGTCGGTTGTACTATGTGGCCATGACGCGCGCTCGGCAAACACTAATGCTTAGTAAAATCCACAATTCACAAGGATTTCAGAGCGAATTGCGAAGCCATAGAGCAGCCATTCAGCAGGAGACCGCCAAATTACCGCCGTATTCAACAGAAGTTGAGTATCAATTTGTCCAGCCTGATCTGCAGAATATTGATATTGGCTATGCTGGAAGGTATCACTGCCGAAATCCGATACATAAAGCGATAAGCAGATTGTCAGTTGGCGACCCACTAAAAGTAAAAATTGAAGAAAACGAAAGTTGGTTGTTGTTAAGTTCTTCAGGTTGTCCTGTAGGTAGATTGGCTAAATCTTTTAAAGCTCCATCTGGAATGAGGTGTCGTACTGCAGAGGTGTTTGCGGTGGTAATTTGGAGTCGTAAATTTTCCAATAATAAAAATCACCCACGTCCTAAGTGTGATGAATGGGAAGTGGTCGTGCCAACGCTCGTATTTGAACCAGACAGATGAGCAGAATTAATCCTCTTTAACCTCAATTTCCAACAGTTTGAAAATGCCAACTCTAAAACTTCTGACAGAACAGGAACTACGTAACATCGTCCAATTGGATCTGGATACAGTAGATTGTATTGAGTCCGCATTTGCCGCACTCTCAAGCGGAAAAGTAGTTATGCCACCCATCATGTCGATGGCAATAGAAGAATCGAATGGCGAAGTTGATGTCAAGACTGCATATGTGCCCGGCATTGAGTGCTTTGCAATTAAGATGTCTCCCGGCTTTTTCGACAACCCTAAACTTGGACTGCCAAGCACTTCTGGACTGATGGTGCTGTTTTCAGTCAAAACAGGTATGATTGAAGCGGTTCTGCTGGACAATGGCTTCCTGACGGATGTTCGGACAGCAGCTGCCGGCGCTGTCGCTGCGAGATACCTGGCGAGAGAAGACGCTCGCAGTGCCTGTGTTATTGGTTCTGGTCAGCAGTCGAGGCTGCAACTGGAAGCCTTGTGCTTGGTACGACCCATTCAATCGGCGGTCATTTGGGCCAGAGACTCATCAAAGGCAAAACAGGCCGCAGCAGAGTTAAGCAGCAAACTTGGAATTCCAGTGGAAGGCAGCGATGACCCAGAATCTGCCGTTAATTCGGCTGACGTTATATTGACAACTACACCTTCTGCAACACCCTTAGTCAAACGCGACTGGCTAAAGCCGGGTCAACACATCACTGCAATGGGTTCTGATCAGCATCATAAAAACGAACTGGAACCCGCATGCCTGTCATTTGCCTCACTTTACGTTGCAGACCGACGATCTCAGACGGAAATTCTAGGCGAGCTCCATCATGCAATTGCGGCAGGAGAAGTGTCTAAGGACGCCGAGATCGTTGAGCTAGGTGATATTGTTGCCGGAAAATCTTCCGGCCGACAATCTGCAGACGAGATAACGATTTGCGACCTTACGGGAACCGGTGTTCAGGATACTGCAATCGCAACATTGGCGCGGCAGCGTGCGGACACCACATCAACAGGACTGATTGTCGAGGCATAAAGCATGAGTAACTCCAATTCTTTGTTTGAAAAGCTATTTTCAGTTGAAGAGTATGCACTGCGCGTTAACGATGTGAAGCATCGTATGAATCGTGCAGGATTCGACCTGATTATCTGCCAGGACCCCAGCAACATGTGCTGGCTCACAGGCTATGATGGTTGGTCCTTCTATGTACCACAATGCGTGGTTGTCCATTTGGATGAGGAGTGGCCGATCTGGTTTGGCCGCGCTCAGGATGCCAAAGCAGCTCATGTAACGACAGACCTCCCGCCAGACAATATCCTGGCATATGCCGAGAAAAGAGTGATGCATCCCATTGACCATCCTTATGATGAGCTCGTAGACATGATTCATCAGAAAGGTTGGGGCAGCTCTCGAATTGGTGTTGAAATGGATGCGCATTACTATACTGCGCGTTGTCACGCGACATTGGTAAACGGACTGTCAGACGCTGAATTTTCCAATAATGGTGATCTTGTCAACTGGGCGCGTCTTGTAAAGTCTGAGGAAGAAGTCAGTGTCATGCGCCAGGCTGGCAAAATTTGCACTGCAACAATGAATGCGGTCATCTCCAAAATTCAGGCTGGCGTACCGCAAAATGAAGTGATTGCGGAGGTCTATCGCGCTCAAATTGCAGGAACCGAAGGGTACGGTGGCGACTACACTTCCATTTGTCCTTTAATTCAAGTCGGTGAGAGTACCAGTACGCCTCATCTGACATGGTCAGATCTACCCATACCATCAGATGTACTCGTAATGCTGGAACTTGGAGGGGTCAGGCGTCGTTATCATACGCCGCTGACCCGCACACTCTATATGGGAAAAGCACCAGACAAGATCCGTAATCTCGCCAAGGTAATTGTTGAAGGCGTTGATGTCGGATTGAATTTAGCCAGACCTGGAAACACCTGCGAAATGGTTGAGGCCGGTTGGCAAGCAGTCCTCAATCGAAACGGCATCGTAAAAGAGAGTCGCGTGGCTTATCCCGTTGGCGTGGGATATCCGCCCGATTGGGGTGAACGAACCTGCAGTATGAGACCGGGCGATCAGACAGTCCTTGAAGTTGGTATGTGCTTTCACTTCCAATCCGGGGTATGGCTAGATGACTTGGGTTGTGCAGTGTCCGAATCTTTCGTTGTGACAGAATCGGGCGGAGAAAGGCTGTGCGATGTTGAGCGAGATTTGATTGTTGTTGAGTGAGGAAAAAACATGACTAAAAACCCGATTTCCCCGACGATCCCTTTGGATGAAAATGGTTCTCATCACGGCTTTCTGAGCTTGCCGTACAGTCGAAATGATTCAGCCTGGGGCTCAATCATGATACCCATCAGTGTCATTCAGAATGGACCCGGGCCAACGGCTCTTCTGACAGGCGCCAATCACGGTGACGAATACGAAGGTCCAGTGGCACTTCAGGACCTGGCCCTGCGTCTGAATGCGGCAGAAATTCATGGCAGAGTTATCATTGTGCCGGCATTCAATTATCCGGCTTTTCGGGCCGGCACTCGGAACTCACCAATAGACAACGGTAATCTGAACCGGGTGTTCCCAGGCAACCCGAGAGGTACCGTCACAGAAAAGATAGCGGATTACTTCATGCGAACGCTGGTTCCTCAAGCCGACATCATTGTCGACATTCATTCAGGTGGAAAAACGCTTGAGTTTTTACCGTTGGCGGCTGCTCATGTCCTGGAAGACAAGGAACAGCAGGCAGCCTGCGTGGCGGCTATGGAGGCGTTTAATGCGCCACACTCAACGATTCTTTTGGAAATCGACAATACTGGAATGTACGACACCGTCGTTGAAGAGCAGGGTAAAGTGTTTGTTTCAACAGAGCTGGGCGGTGGGGGCACAACGCGCGAATCGACTGTCAGGCTGGCGAAAAAAGGTGTGAGAAATGTTCTGATCCACGGTGGCATTCTAGATGGTGAGATGGAGATTGAACCCACAGTTAATCTTGACATGCCGGAAGGAGACTGTTTTGTCATTAGCGAACATGAAGGACTGTTGGAACCAGTTGTCGACCTAGGTGCTAAGATCAAACGAAATGATGTTGTAGCCCGGGTTTGGCCACTAGACCGTACCGGAGTTGAACCGATTACTTATCGCGCTCAGCGCGAAGGCATTTTGGCCGGACGGCACTTTCCAGGGCTGGTTAAACCAGGCGACTGCATGGCGGTGCTCGCAATTGTTGTCTAAAGGAACTCTTGGAGAAGTTCGCAGAGTAATTTATCGGCACCGAGTCGAACCGCGAATCGAAATTTGGGCAAACTGGCTTCCTCTACTATGCCTGGGCTACAGTAGCCGCCGCCAGTTTGGTTGGAATGAACAGAACTGCAACAAATATCGCTACAGCTGCCACAGACAGCATTAGAAACAGGGTTTCAAAACCCCAAAGGCCATGTACCCAGCCAATCAATGGAACCGTTGAGGCCATGACTGAAAATGTCACAATGTAGCGCAGTGCATATGCCCTCGCCCGCCATTCGCTCCTAGCGATTCGACCGACCAGAACATCGTTGATCGGTATCTGACCAAAAACTGCCAGCATAAACGCCAGCGAAACCAGCAGTGCTGCTATTCCGGTCAATTGGCTCATGGCCAGTAAAAATACGGCTTGAACTAAGGCAACGATTGCAAATACGCGTTTAACCGGATAGCGGTCCACCAACCAGCCTACCAGTAGTTGAGCGAAGGCTGCAACGGTGAAAACCACAAACGCATAACTGCCTACTGCGGTGGCACTTTGCGCTATATCGCCCAAACGTTCATCAAAAACCTTCGGTAACGCGAATGTAGTGCTTTGGAACACGATACCGCCAATGCCAGTGGTTATGAGCACAATGGCAAATGCCCTGATTAAAATATTGCGCGTATGGCTGGGAGTTAAAGATGCCTGCTGTTTCTTTGCGCTGTGAGTTTGATGGTCTCTTAGGTAGAAACGGAGAAATCCAAAGTAGCCGATACCGATGAGAATGGAGAATATTCCTGGAACAAAAAAGGCTTGACGCCAACCTGAAACGTCAATCAAGAATCCAGTAAACAAGGCTGCTGATGCCACCCCCATATTGCCAAATATTCCATTGATGGCCAAGGGAACTCCAGTTCTTTGTCTGTCATGAACAACTAATGCAAGGCCGACGGGATGATAAATCGCAGCAAATACTCCAACCAGCGTGAGATACACTGCCATTTCAAGGGGGGTTTCGGCGAATCCGGCAAGGATGGAGGCTGCTCCAATCCCAAGAAAAAAAATCACGATCATGCCTTCCCGGCTCCACTTATCCGCCAACCAACCGGCGGGAATAGCGCAGATACCAAAAGCAACAAATCCTGGTGTAGCGTAGGGAATCAACTCTCCGTATGAAAGGCCCCATTCCTTGACCAGTGTCAGCGCAGCAGCAGTCGCAAATATCAAGACAAAAAGATGGTCCAGAAAATGTCCGATATTGAGAAAGAGGAAGTGAATCCGCCGACCTTTCATGTCACCTGGATAAGTACTGATGTTGATCAATTTAAGGTGTCAATTGTACGACCTTTGGCTAGCGTACCACTTCTTACAGAGGAAAATCTGAGTTCGGCCGAAGTCGCTAGATTCCATCAAGTGGATTGGTTGCTGTGCCGTGTAAACTGTACGTTAACGCTGGCTTCTTTTGAGAGTGTGGTTTTGGGAAATTGCCGAAGGAAGAGATACAAATTTAAGACGGTTTTGTACCTTGATCGAAAACACGCTCGATCAAATGAGTTTTTCAGACAAAAGATTTGTATGGCTGTGCCGCGCCACTTGATCGTTAATCTTGATTTTTCTCAGTGAATATTTACTTGCAGAAATTATTTCCTAAAATGCTTGCGAATTCGTAGCAGATTCACTTTGGATACAGAATAGTCTCCGAAGTACACAGATTTTGTTTATTTGTTGACTGCTGAACGTCGTCGACTTCAAAAATAGTTTCGGTTTCGGGATATTACAGATAGACAGAAGGGATTGTGTGGATTGTCGTTAATTACTTGTTTTCTTGCAACTAATCCGTATAATGCCGAATCTATCTCGAAATCAAAATCGCTTCCAAATCATTCCGAACAAACCCCAAGGCACGTCAGATAATACGACATTTGCTAAAGACAAATTTGTTGTAAGCCCTCAACTCCGCTCAGCGGAGACGCCATCACGCAAAAAACAAAAATCTGATTATTCAACATTTTCAATTAGATAGAATTTTGTTTCTAGACAGTGTAGTGGACGCATAAGTTCACCCTAGGTAAACCAAACTATCAGATTACTAGTCGAATATCAGGTTCCAGAAAGTCCCAAATCGAGAAAAATTATGCTTGATCCAGCTACCCAAGCACAAGTACGCAAGGCTATAGAGGACTGTATCGCCTCCGATACAAATGTCCTTGATCAACTACGAGAAGAAATTAAGCCTCTACGCAATTTAACCCGGCAAATTCAACCTCGTACAGCCACATCAATGTCAATCGTTGGTACCGATGGGGGAAATAATCAAATTCGATTCGATCCCTATCTGATTCAACTGGTCAGAGTTGTCGATAGCAGCAATAACGAGTACTGCTTTGAAGCCATATCTCCAACCACACCGATTGAAAAACTGAATGCCAGACATTTTCGAGACGACGGTTTCCCGAAATCACCTCTGGGCGAGATGATGGAATTTTTAGAGATCAAAACACTGGCAGATCTGACTCCTTTTGCGACACGCACGGTTACCAGAAACAAGCCGGCATCCATAAACTTGGTAAAAGTCTATCGGGAACTTGTCGAATGGGCGATACTGTTTTCAATTTTCAATAAGGACTTTGCAACCGATACATTGATAGTATTTGACGGGCTGTTGCGCAGTAGGATTTTCGAAGAAAATCTATTTCGGAAGCTTCTTAATGGGATTCAGTTTCGGATTCAGAAACAATTGGAAAAAAGCCGGCGACGACTCTACTTGGTTGGCGTTGCCAAAAACAGTAAACTGCTTGACCGATATCGTTTGGCGATGGCACTGGAGTCGGTGTTGCATACGCAATATCCCGCTTATGTAGAGGTCCCAAAAGAAGTGGAAGAATATACTTTTATTTCCAGATATCAGCGTGGTGACGATATTTTTGGGCCTAGCGGCGGTATCGATTGGTATGTCGGAGGCAAACTGCACCTTGTCAAATTCGGGCGTAATCCGCGAGACCCTGTTTGGCCGATCGACATTTTTGGGCCACAAGTAGGAGAAACACCAACAATTTTGGGTTCATTGCTTTACGATGCAATCAATGGGTTCCCAGTTCCATTTTATCCGCAGTCTCTACAAAAAGCTCACGAGAACGCGGCACTGGTTGAATTTGATTTTGATCTGCTGCAGGACTACATTTTCAAAGCCGTGCGAACAAGTCTTAAAGAAGAAGCACCGGTGCTAGATGTCTTTCAACTACAAGACACGAACCCTGCATTCCTTCGATATAGCTGATATGAATTCAGACGTCCAGCTATTTCCAAGAGACCAAGTCGTTGGAATTTTTCGTGGATTCCAACAAGGCGGTATGGAATTCCATGCTGACCTTGTTCTACCTTATCGAAATGAATTCCAAAACATTCCTATGCACGGGCAATTCGTCCTAGTGCAACTTGAATCACCAGATGAAGCAATACTCGGCAGAATCGCGTCATTTTCCTCGGAAGGCAAGCTTTCTTATGGACCGGGTGAGGATTTCAATATCCGGGCAGTTCGGGAACAGCGTGATATTCCGGAAGATTTGCTTGAGCAATACCTCAAGTACCGTGTGAATATACGTGTTCTGGGAGCACTTAGGACAAGCGGCACTGGATTGACATTCATACCATCTCATCGACGTCTACCTCACGTCGGAAGCCCTGTTGCGTTTCCGTCCGCTGAAGTTCTGAAAGAGATCGCGGGACACAATATTGAAGGCGCAGCAATAGGCCACTTGGCATTCGGTGAATTCATCTATGCGGCCGGTAGTGAAGATTTTCAAACTCAAGATTGGATGCAGACTGTAGAACCCGAAGTACTGGTGAAATTTCCACTTGAATCTTTGGTATCAAGACGAAGCTTTATATTCGCCCGAGCCGGATTTGGTAAATCCAATCTGAACAAACTCCTGTTTAGTAAGCTTTACGAAACGACCCCGCATATCCCAAAACGAGGTGGTCGCCAAGTACCCGTCGGCACCGTAATTTTTGATCCTGATGGTGAATATTTTTGGCCGGATGATAAGGGGCGCCCAGGCCTATGTGACGTTCCAAAGCTCGAAGATAAACTGGTTGTATTTACTGAACGAAAGAACTCGAGCCCTTTTTATCGATCGTTCGTGGCGGGAGGCATTAAGTTGGATATTCGACGGCTTCCACCGAGCGACGTCATCTCGATCGCTTTGGAACCCGAACGACAGGAACAACAGAATGTCAGGAAATTAAGAGGTCTCTCATTTATCAGATGGGAAACGCTGGTTAACTTAATCGATGCCAGCGGTCACTCAGCACCAATAGAAGAAGTCTGCAAGATTCTGGACCTCAATCCGAAGCAACAGGAAATGGAAGCCATCGCCGCTCGAGCCAATATGACAACAGTAGTCAAAATGCTGCATGACAAAAGCAGCCAACTACTTGACAAACTCATTCACGCTTTGTCCAAAGGCAAACTGTGCGTAATTGATGTATCCCGAATGCGCGGCCGTCAGTCACTCATTCTCTCAGGCTTGATTCTGCGCAGAATTTTCGATCGGAATCAACAGGAATTTACAGCCGCTGAACCAGCAACAATTCCAACCATAGCGGTGGTAGAAGAGGCTCAATCTGTGCTTCATGAAAAAGCGGCATCTGCAGAGCCATATATTGCATGGGTTAAGGAAGGCAGAAAGTACGATCTTGGTGCGTTACTCATCACACAACAGCCAGGCAGCATACCGAATGAAATACTGAGTCAGGGAGACAACTGGTTCATTTTTCACCTGTTGTCTTCAGCGGACTTGGTTTCCGCTAAACGCGCAAACTCTCATTTTAGTGAGGACCTTCTGAGTTCCCTCTTGAATGAACCCATACCCGGGCAGGGTGTGTTTTGGAGTTCGGTAGGTGGAAAACCTTATCCGATTAGCCTTCGGGTACAGTCATTTGAAAAAATGTACTCTTTGCGCGATCCGGAATACAACAAGCCGACCGGCAAAACTTACGCAGGAACCATTCTTCACGAATTCGAATCAGAATCGGAGTCAGAAAAAAGTACTAGTTCAAACGAAACTCAAAGTCTGCCGCAGGATAGTACGGAAGAAGAATTTGATGTGGTAGATGTGATGGCAGGCATAGAAACTAAGGCCATCAATAAATTGCGAGTTGATGATCGCTTTTTGAAAAAGCTTCAGTCAGAGGAAGGTGTAGCTTGGGGTTCAGTTAAAGCATTTTTCGTAAACCAACTACCTGAAAATTTGGACGACCGCGACCAGTTGGCATACAAACTGGTGCTCAAAGCATTGGAAGAAATCCTTCCAAATACTTGGGAGTCGTTTAAAGTAGATAGAAATGGAAGGCATGTGACCTATGTTCGGAAAAAGTCTGATTCGTAATTCTTACGAATTAGAGATACGTCAAAACCCTTTCCGTCCTCTGGAATCAACACTCATCTTCGATACTTTTTCTGCCGTCTGCTAACCAAAATTGGTTGGACGCATTGCTCATACCGAGCAAACAAGTGTTCGATTCGCTCCTGGTCTGACTGAAAGGGTTTCTTTCTGTAGAGTCGTTCGACTGCTTTATCCAATTGTTGATGGGCCAGATAAAGATTCTTAGGCATGAAATCTGGATCATAGAGTTTCTCAAGGGATGTTTCAATGAATTCTTCTCTCGCATCCAATACAACTTGAGCAGGTGGGTCCAGGGCGGCAAGATTACCGCTTGGCCGAGGAAAGGTGTTGTAGACCAAGCCAATTGAGTATCGATAGTCACTTTTGAGTCTACCTCCAACAAAACGCAACCAGGTCATATGCATTTTGGAAGTCAATAGAGCGAAGTCAGCTAAAGTGGCATCTTCAAGAATACGTGTGTCAATATTTGGTATGACAGGTGGATTCAGCCATGCAATAGGGACATAATCTCTACGCTCGGAACTCGTTACCGGAACGACCAAAAATGGAGCATTTGGCAAGACATTAATGTGATACTCTCGGGGTGTTTGTGCAAGATTAACTGTTGGGGCACTATTCCGACTTAGACGAAATTCTTTAACAGCATTAATACGTTTGCGAACTTCTGGCAAACTTGCGAGTTCATCAGGAGAAGCGCTTTGCAGTGCCAGAATGTAACGTGAAGTTCCGTGAATTAAGTCTTTCGCACCAACATAGGGATGAATGAACTTTGCCGCGTTGGGTTCAATCTGAAGAAAAGCGTCTCGTTCTTTCTTTGTTCGGAAAATATAGTTTCCGTCGTCAATTGGTTTTGATCCGGATTTCAATGATTTAAATCCGTTGATTGGATACTTGCTGCTCTGGACAGTCACATAGGGATAGGCTTCAAGTTCAGGAACCAAGTATGGTGAAATAGCTGAATGAAGACTTTCGTTTGGTGTATGAGAACCACTCAAATATGTAAGGAGTCGCTTCACTTTACGGCCATGCTCCTGACGAGTCAAACCAATTATTACAACGTGTACATGTGCTGCACCTCGTGCTTCTGACGACCAGGGAAATGTGCTGTGGGCAAACGAAATTTGAAGATTGTATCGGTCGAATAGTATTGGCCAGAGTTGGCCGACCTGCTCTCCTTGGGCAATTGAATTTGTCGCAACAAACCCAATAGCACTATTGCCAGAAACATATTCTCCCGCTTTGATGAACCAACCCGTCACATAATCGAGAGTTCCTTTTTTGTGAGTCAGATTCGCGAGTCGGTGAATTTGATTTCGTTGAAAACTGCTCTGATATTTAGCTCCAATAAATGGTGGATTTCCAAGAACAATACTGCATTGATTTGCAGGGAGTATTTCATTCCAGTCAATTTCTAGTGCGTCTTCGATATGAAGGTTAGCAACGCTTCTCAATGGAATACGTGTATACACAGTCCCAAATGCGTTGCCAAGTTCATTGTTCATGATGTGATCCATCATCCATAGCGCAGTCTGTGCAATTAGAGCAGGGAACTCCTCGATTTCAATTCCATAAAACTGATTGACATCAATTAGGCTCAAACTTTGTGCAAAGGCGTCAAGCTGATCGTCTGAGATCAGTTCCTTTAGTACAGAAATTTCGAGTTTACGCAGTTCTCTATATGCAATGATCAAAAAGTTCCCGCATCCACACGCGGGATCAAAGAAAGTCAATTGCCCCAGTTTCTCCTGAAATTCCCTCAGTCGGATTTTTCTGTTCCGTTTTAATTTCCGTAGCTTTTCAAATTCCGCTCGAAGGTCATCTAGAAATAACGGTTCAATCACCTTCAAAATGTTTTGTTCAGTCGTGTAATGGGCACCGATCGCGCGACGTTTCTCTGAATCCATTACTGACTGAAACAAGGACCCAAAAACAGCAGGTGATATTTCAGACCAGTCAAATTGACAGATTTCCAGAAGTTTGCTTCGCATTGCAGAGTCGAAAACCTGCACAGATAATTTGCCTTCGAACAGTTTCCCATCCACATACGGAAACCGATTGATATCCTCATCAGTCTTACTTGACCGCTGATCGACTGGTGTATTTAAGGTAGCATATATGTAGTTCAACCACAACCCAGTGTCTGAACCATCTGGATTTGTCCGCACTTCAAGAAATTCGTGAAAAATATCACGAGGCTCAAATATTCCAGTGTCATCCGCAAACAAACAAAACACAAGCCGAACCAAAAATTCATTGATTTCGGAAACCTGATGACCGTTTTGGCTCAGTTCGTCATATAACTCTCCTATGAGTTCAGACGCTCGGATACTGACTTGGTCCTGCTCTCGAAAGTCACGCGGCTGTCTACCAATGAAGAATCCAAACAGTTCAATGTTATCCTTCAGATCTTTCAATCTAAATTGCCATTGGTTGCGTGAATCCCGATCAAGTAGAGTCGACGACTGGCGCGGTGAGACGTAGGACGGTGGGGGAAGCTGTTGCTGGCAGTTTTCACTATGCTCCAGTGCCTCACTCCACGCCATATACCCCGTTTCCAGCCGCCGCTCATCAAACCGGACGTGCGGATTTCCCGCATCCGGCTTTCATTCGAAATCATGCTTACGCCCACGGAAAGCGTTTTGTTGTAAGAGTCAGGCGAATCAAACCGTATTCGTCATACAGTCTGGCATCAGGAAAGTGCACAAATTTCCCGGTTTTCACCTTGTGCTTACGACATAGCCACTGACGAAGCCGCTTCATGGTGTGCATGTCGACTGCGTTATAGGCGGGCAGCACCTGTCCCAGGTAAAAGTAGTTCCCCCAACCAGTTAACATCTGGTTAAGACGCTTTACCATTTGTTCAGGTTCCATCGTTCCATAACGACTTGCAGTCTGTTCGCTTACCTTGCGGCATATATGCTGAATGCTCGACCTGCTCGGACGAGTGCCAATATAAGCCCCCTTTCCGTGTGGACGAAAGTTCAGTCCAATACGATAACCCAAAAATTCAAAAGCCTCATCTGGACATCTTAAGCACCGGGTCTTTTCCATGTTCACCGGCAATTTCAACTGCTCCATCACCTGGACAAACGCCAGCAGCATTGATGCCGCCGGTGCTTTACCCAATATGCAGATGTCATCAGCGTAATTGACAATGTGTGAACGGAAACGCTGGGCAAAGCCCAGGTGTTTCCAACCCACAATGAAGCGTCTCATGTAGATGGAACTCAGAAGCGGCGAGATCGGCGAGCCCTGAGGACTGCCCTTACGCTGCTTCTTCGCCCGGTTCGTACGGCGTCTGCCGCCCTTGCCGTCATCTTCCTCAATCGGCATCTCCAGCCATGACTTGATGAGTCTGAGCATCGCTCCGTCGCTGATGCGGCGGGCGACACTCTTCATCAGTTCGGCATGGGGGATTTCACCGAAATAATTGGATAAATCCGCATCAACCACTTCATTATGACCCGTGTTCAGGAGCGAGTGAATGCGATTAACCGCATCGTTTGCACTCCTGCCCGCCCGATAGGCATACTGCCCGTCTCCCAGGTCGGCTTCAAAGATCGGCGACAAAACCATCATCGCCGATGTCTGCGCCACCCGGTCGCACAGGCAGGGTATCCCCAATGGACGAAACCTGCCTTTCTGTTTCTTTGGTATCAAGACCTGACGCACCGCTTTGGGTGTGTAGGTCTTCTCTCTGAGTTCCCGCGCCAGTTCCCCAAGCCATCTTTCAACACCGTATGCCTCAATGTCTTCGAATGTCTCTCCATCCACGCCGGCAACGCCGCCATTGCGCCGCACCTGCCGATACGCTTCAAAAAGAAAATCCATCCGATACACCTTGTCATACAAAGCGTGAAATCTCAGCCCAGGTTCTCCCTTCGCTTTGGCATGTAGCATGCGCTGTAATTTCTGAACCTTATCAGACCCTGTTAGATTTACATCAGTAGTCATATCCTTTCTCACTTTACATACTGCTTTCGAATCAAGGCCCCTTTCCTCCACCGGCATTACCCCGCTTCTTCGGTACTACGAGCCTGTCCGCCACCCTGACAGCCCAGTCCAGTCCTCGCGGATTACCGGTTCGGTGCGTGCCACACCAACTGACAGGGCTTCCCGTGTTGCCACTTCTCTCATCTTCCATGCGTGCCGACACCATTACCCCGGCGAAAACACATCGGTGCACCTGTCGCTCACTTCCCAATGTGTCAGCGGTCTTCTTCTGAATTGCGACAGAATCGACTTTCGCATTAAATGTTTCGAGGCCTGCTCAGTGTTCACTCGCGTTCCGGCCCGCATGGTCGCTGAGTCGTCTAAAACAACCCGTCTGAACTAAAGTGCTTCAAACCATCTCGTTACCTCCATGATTCGCTTTAGCCGCTACCAACTGGAACGACAGTTGTTGGGTGGGATTCGCACCCACCAGAGAAAAGCGCCTTTCCACGGCGCACGCAATTCGAAATTTTGAAAGTCACAAACCAACTGGTACCTGGGCTTTTCCGTATCTGCAAGCGCATCAAAATATTCACCCGCTTGCTCTGCTGCCTTTTCTAGGCTTTGACCGACACTTTTTTGTTCAACCAGTAAAACCCCCGGCCAAAATAGATCAATGTAGCCTCTTTTGTTGTCGAGCTTTGTTACGAGCTCTTCATATCGGGCAACCGCCTTTCTCTGAACGCCAAAAACTTGAAAAAAGTCGTTATAGAAACTTTGCGTTTCGCTCTTTTCGTATTTTGCGTCTTTCCAATTTTCTGAGAATCTCGCCGCGCGAACTCGAATTTCGTTCCAGTTAAGTGCCACTAGAAGATACTGTAGTTGAAGTCAGACAATGGGATAGTGATGAAACGGGGCTCAATCATTGGTAGACAGTACTATCGCGAACTAGATCGGCGACTGATTCGACTGCAATTTTAGTGTCGAGAAGAAAAGGAACACGAATCGAACAAGTGTCTTCTGACAGAAGATGTACATGGCTGTATTGCGCCACTTAATGGTTAATTTGATACTTTAAACTTAATATTTTACCAGCACAGACTGTTTCATCAACAAGGTCAGAATCGTTTTGCAAAACGATGCAGATGAATTTGAGATGTCTACAATGTATGTAATCGTAGTTGCATCACTCGCAAGATCATTGTCGAATTCCCAGGTGACATAGTTCCGCTTTTCCTGCTACACCACACCAATATAGGCGCGGTTCTAAACGGGATTGTTCGGTTTACATTGCGAATGTCGGAAGCAGCTCACAAGATGATCATTCACCAAACCCGCCGCCTGCATAAACGCATAGCAGATAGTGCTGCCAACAAAACTGAAACCTCGTTTTTTCAAATCCTTGCTAATCAAATCCGACAAGGCGGTATTCGCCGGCACCTGCAACGGTGTTGACCAGTTGTTTTGAATAGGAGACCCATCAACGAAATCCCAGAAATACCGATCAAGATTGAATCCGGATTCTTGCATGTCCAGACAAGCCTGTGCATTCTTGATAAATGCCCTGACCTTTAGCCGATTTCGCACGATTCCCGGATCTTTAAGTAAGCTCTGAACCTTATTATCGTCATAGCGGGCGATTCGCTCGGGATCAAAGTTGTCGAACACTTTCGCGTAGTGCGCTCTTTTGCGCAATATAGTGATCCAGTTCAACCCGGCCTGTGCCCCTTCTAGACATAGCATTTCGAACAATTTCCTGCTGTCATGCTCTGGATTGCCCCATTCCAGATCGTGATATTCGCAGTTCAGTGGATCATCTTCACACCACCAGCAACGTACCAAATCAGTCATGACAACAGCTTAGGAAATTCTCGATTGAAAGGTTGATCTTGTGTGTAGTGTCATCCATCCGTACAAAGCTGAACTGAGCGCTGCATCCGAAGCAGAACTTCAGTCAATATCATGGTGCATTGTGCCCTTTGAACTGATCAACTGAACTATCAATCCCTTCAGAAAGTTCTGTGTAAATATCACAAAGTTGCTGCCAGGTGTGCTCTGGAATGGCAACAACTCCATTACAGAGCCTTTTGTGATTTCGCGAACGCTGACCTGGAACTTCAACCCGTTCAAATCCTGGTGCTGGTGGACATTCACGAACTTCAGACAAAATTGCTTCGACAGCTTTTGAGTATGCTGAACTCGACTGCATCGCCTCAGTATCTAACGTGATCACTAACCAGTTTCCTTCGGTTGTTGGTTCCCCTAGCAAAGCATCTGCAACGATTTCACCAATCAAACCGAGCCCATAACCTTTGTGTTCGCCCGCAGGAAGAATAGCACCACCATTGAAGTAATCCTCTGGATTCGTAGTTGGATATCCGTTGCAATCAATAAGGTATCCTTCGGGCAATTGAGTTCCAGCTAAACGCGCAGCATACACCCAGCCGCCTGCAACCCTTGAGGTTGCAAAATCAACCACTACCGGATCATCATTTCCACCCGGCATGCCAATAGCCCAAGGATTGCTTGGAAATAGGGCCTTGGCACCACCATGCGGGGCAACCTGTCGCCAAATCTTTCGATTGCCACCGCCAATACAGATTGTCATAAAGCCCTTTTCTGCAGCATCATCTGCATAAGCACCTATTCGCCCAGTATGTCCGGCATTGCGAACAGCAACGACTGATACACCCTTTTTTCTGGCCTGCAGCATACCTCGTTCGTAGGCTAACTCCATGGCCGGTATTCCGACACCTCCACCTCCATCAACAGCTTCCCAGCCATTGTCACAGGGCACTATCTGCGGTGTTGCGTCAGGTTTCATAAATCCCGATTGAAACTGCTTCACATACTGTAAAGCTCGCATGACCCCATGGCTTTCCACCCCACAAAGACTGGAATCAACTAAATGATTGGAGACCGAATTCGCAATCTCTTCCTCACAGCCAAGAAGTTCAAAAATTGCGAAAAGTTTGGTAAATGCATCATCACTGGAAACTTCAATCCGACCGCAGTCAATTTGAAACTTGATAGAAGGGTTCTTCATTAACCTGACACCCTAATAATGCACTTGGTTTTGTGGTGTGAATTTTCCACAATACTTTTTGTCCTTACAACCGGTGATTAGTGCCTACGGGACAAATCGACAGTGAGCTGTTTATCCTGCAAATGGCTCAGGCTGATGCAGCTGCGTCGACAACCAAACCAACTTGGTCTGCACAAAACAGCGTATCCCTTTCTAGCCGATTTCCCATCTATAACCCGATTGATTAATACCGCCAACCGGCGATTGTATCGCTGCATTGAAGTAGTTAGTTAATATAAACCGTCATGGCTTCAATCTTGTCTGGAATACACATCACTCAAGTAAAATCACGCGACCATATCCCAGCTGCGAGGTCGTAGTTTGAATCTTTGGTGATTCGTATAACCTCCCCTTCAGGCTACTAGAATTCGGTACATGCGACTGGCCCAAACACTTCATTCTGCGCTAGACCTGAATTGTTTGGTACATCCTGAAAAATTATCGGGCCAATGTAGTAACGTTAGTTCTAATTCAAATGTTCTGACTACAATAAGCAAAACAACTCAGTTCAAGGGTGGGGGCAATTGATTCCAATATCAGGCTATGCGGACCGATGGTGCGTCGGTCAAAATCAGACAATCCAGTTCAAGGTCAGCAGCGAGTTTGACGAACCCTATGCCGTCAGACTCGTTCGAATCACTTGCGCAGACCCCAATCCGATTGGGCCCGGCATCATTGAAGAGGATTTAAGCTCAGTCTATTCCGGTCTATTTCCGTCACGCAAGCAACCCGTCAGACTCGGATCCTATGCTCGGGTACAGGTGCAAGACAAATTAAAGCACCAGGACCAATTCTCGGTTGTAGCAAATATCTGGCCAACACTTCCCAATGCAGGCCGCCAGTCAATCATTTGTCTGAAAAACAGTTCAGGTGAAATGTTGCTGGAACTATTCCTTGATTCAGGCCATCTGGGAGCCTGTCTCAAATCGGATGCTGAGCTACGCCTCAGCGAAGTCTTGCATGAACGAATTTGGTACACCGTCTGGTGCTCAGTCGAATACAAGACTAACAAGATTGTCATCGGACAGACTCCATGCGGGCCGCGACACGATGACCTGTACCCTGCTTCCAAGGACTGTCAATTTCAGCACTCACTTTCACTGACTGAAGTGCAGGAAATTTATATTGCGTCATCAGGCAGCGAAATCAAAGCGAACCACTACAACGGAAAGATCGAACAGCCAGGCATCATAAATTGTGTGTATTCCCACGGCTCCCTGAACATAAGAGACAACTCGACTACCTCTAGTTCTGATGCTGAAAACACGACTGCATTATGGGATTTTTCACTCGGCATCAGTACTCAGTCCATCAAGGACATTGGCCCACTCCGCATGCATGGGGAATTGGTTAATGTTCCGACCCGTGCGATGCGAGGCTCAAACTGGAGTGGAAAAGAGATGGCCTGGAAGCATGCACCAGAGGATTACGGTGCCATCCACTTCCACGAAGACGACATTTACGATTGCGATTGGGAAACCGACTTTGAATTCCGGGTTCCTAGTGACTTCAGAAGCGCTATGTATTCAATGAGAATCGAGTGCCAGGGTGAATTTGAAGACATTCCATTTTATGTACGGCCTAAGACTGGCAACCCCCAGTCCAAGATCTGTGTCATTGTTCCGACCTTTACTTATACCGTCTACAACAATCAGGCACGTGGGACTGCCGGGCCTGATTTCGACGCTCTGGTCAAAAAAATGGGCAACCGACGTTGGACGCCAGACTTCATCCGCGAGTTTGGACTTTCCACATACAACATGCACACCGATGGCAGTGGAATCTGCCTGTCTTCCAGGTTAAGACCATCGTTAACCATGCGGCCACGGTACATGACAATCTTTCGACCCTTCGCCGTATCGGGTATGCGACACTTGCCCGCAGATACCCATTTGCTTGCCTGGCTTGAACACCTTGGACACGACTACGATGTGGTTTCAGATGAGGACATTCACGAGGAGGGTATTGATATTCTTAGACCGTATCGTGTTGTAATGACCATGAGCCATCCAGAGTATCACACCGCTAACACCTTGGATGCAATTTATGAATACTCCAGAACCGGTGGACGGTTGATGTACATGGGCGGAAACGGATTCTACTGGAAGATCGGGATCCGTGAAGATCTGCCCGGAATGATTGAAATTCGAAGGGCAGAAGGAGGCATTCGAACCTGGGCAGCAGAAGCCGGTGAATACTACAACGCATTGGACGGAGAATATGGGGGTATGTGGCTCAGAAACGGTCGCCCGCCTCAACAGCTGGCAGGCGTTGGATTTACCGGTCAGGGTGACTTTGAAGGAATGTACTACCGGAAAAATCCCAACGTGCCCGCAGAATATGAATGGGTCTTCGATGGCATCGACGATGAAATTCTAGGTGATTTTGGATTGAGCGGAGGCGGTGCAGCCGGATTTGAACTCGATCGTGTCGACTTTGGACTTGGCACTCCGCTCAACGCGGTTGTCCTAGCAAGTTCAGAGACTTACCCGGATCACTTCATCCTGGTGCCGGAAGAGATTCTCTCGCACCAGAGAACCCGTACGGGGGAGCCAGAAGCAAAACTCATTCGGGCCGATATGACTATTTTTCAAACCCCTCAGAACGGGTATGTCTTTTCGGTCGGTTCCATCACCTATTGCGGCAGTTTGCCTTGGAACGGGTTCAACAACAACATATCAAAACTGACACAAAATGTTCTTGAACGATTCTTGGTCGAGTAGGCTGACTGACAACAGACACGCCACAAAGCACAATGATCGCCAAGTATTCGTTTCCAGCCGTTCTCCTGTTCGCGTTAGGTACTCTTGCCTACTTTCTGAATTGGGGTCTACTGCTTTCCCTTGACTTCTCAGTAGTCTGGGAATACCGCCAGGTTTTACTGAAGGGGATGCTAGTTACTCTGGCCCTGACAGCTTGTGCAGCAGTCGCGGGGCTTTTGAGCGGAACCGTACTCGCAATCGCCTGTCAATCCAACATCGCACCACTTCGCTGGGTCGTCATCGCATTTGTTGAAATCTGGCGGAATACTCCGCTTTTGGTCCAGTTGATCTGGATACACTTCGCATTGCCACTGGTCACTGGAATCAACACCACTGCCTTGGAAAGCGGTGTGATTGGCATTACGCTGCAAGCCGCTGCGTATTTTACAGAAATCGTCCGCGCAGGCATTGATTCGGTCCCCAAGGGACAGTGGGAGGCTGCTTACTCGCTCGCACTTCCTTCCTGGATACGCTGGACCCGAATCATTCTACCACCGGCTATCCGCACGATGATTCCACCATTGGTCAATCTCACGATCAGTTTCTTTAAGGGAACCGCAATTCTTTCAATTTTGCACGTGAGTGAGTTAATGACTGTAACGAACAGAATCAGTAATGTGACATTCAAGCCGGTTGAACTGTTCAGTTTCATTGCCGTGCTCTATTTTGTCGTCGGAATTCTCATGAGCAAAGGAACCTTGCGAATTGAGTATTTTCTGCAGAAAAGGGAACGCTAATGAGATTTGAGTGGGACCAGTTAATCCGCTACGGCCCAGATTTGCTGCAGGCGTTTGGAGTTACCATCTGGATTTCGGCAGTTTCTCTTGTCATTGGCATAGTTATTGGTATGTTTGCCTGCCTGGGAAAACTTCAGCAGCACGGGCTGGCGTTCAGACTGTCAAACGGATTTATTGACTTCTTCAGAACTATTCCCGAGGTGGTGTTGATATTTTGGGTCTATTCCTGTCTTCCATTGCTGCTATCCATCCGTATTTCAAGTGAAGCCTGCGGCATTATTGCACTGTCACTTTTCAGTGCAGCCTACCTTGCAGAAATATTCCGCGCAGGTGTTCTAGCAGTACCAAAGGGACAGGTTGATGCCGCATATGCATTGGCAATTCCAAGATTTCACATCTGGAGAAAGATCATCATTCCTCCAGCAATTCGTCGAATGATGCCGGCTTTCGTCAATTTTTTGACTGAGTTGATTAAAGCTACCAGCCTGCTGTCAGCAATCGCTGTAGGAGAGATGGCATACACGGCTAGCATCCTGGGTGCTCAGACTTTGAGCTACTTTGAGTTCTTAACCGCCATTGCTGTTCTTTACTTTGTGCTGATCTTTCCGTTCAGCCTGTTGGCCAGACGGTCTGAGAAAAAACTTCTGGAGAGAACCGGACACTAATCGGGCCCATTCAATGCAAGCAATAGGACACGAAGCCAAATCGTTTTTCGCCTGCCGCAATGTTTCAAAATTTTTTGGCACCTTCAAAGCGCTGGATGATGTCTCCATTGAAATTAGCAAGGGAGAGATAGTGTGCATTGTTGGGCCATCCGGCGGTGGCAAATCCACCTTTCTGCGGATGTTAAACGCGCTGGAATCAATCGATGCCGGCGAAATTGTCGTGAATGACATTCGCCTGCCAGGAAGCCGGCAGGAAACTGAAAGTGTTCGGCGCGAAGTCGGAATGGTTTTTCAGCAGTTCAACCTGTTTGAACATATGTCAATACGCGAAAATGTTACTTTCGCCCCCAGGGTTTCACGTGGCATGGGTCAGCGTGAAGCAGATGAATTAGCTGAAAGTCTACTGCAGCGCGTTGGTATCGTTGAGCAGATCGAAAAGTTTCCGAATCACTTGTCCGGCGGACAAAAGCAGAGAGTCGCGATTGCCAGAGCACTGGCCATGAAACCCCAAGCAATGCTGTTTGATGAACCGACGTCCTCGCTCGACCCCGAAATGGTAGTTGAGGTTTTGGATGTTATGAAAGAGTTGGCCTTCTCAGGTATGACAATGATCATTGTCACGCATGAGATGGGCTTTGCCAGAGAGGCTGCGAGTCGGATGCTGTTTATGGCCGGTGGTACATTTCTGGTGGATGAAACTACAGACGGTTTTTTTGAAGGCAGCGCAAACCCGGAGTTGGAAAAGTTCCTGTCAAACATTTTGTAGGGTTCACGGAATTTCAAATCGCTTGCAATAAGAACTGTCTCATCCATAACTTTTTGTTATCTCTGTTGCAATCTACGGTGAACGGATTACAATGCAGTTTGCAGTCTAATGCCGATGGAGCAAAGACAGCTCAATCAAACTAAATGGAGTAAGTAAATATGAGTATAAAAAAATTTGCTATCAAACTTGGTGTCATTCTTAGTTTATTCACCCTGGGTATCGGTTCAGCATTCAGTGCAGATGATCAGATTTCGGTCATCAAAGACCGTGGTGAACTTCTGGTTTGCCATGCAGAAGCACTGCCCTGGGGTGCCAAAGACCCAAAAACTGGGGACTGGGTTGGCACAGATATTGAAGCAGCAAGACATCTTGCTGGCATTATGGGCGTTGAATATGTACCGGTCGATTCCCAGTGGGGCACTCTGATTCCGAGTCTGGAAACAGGTAAATGCGACATCGTGATGTCTCCTATGTTCCGTACTGCAGAACGCGCCATGCGGGTGCTGTTTTCGAACCCATCTGGATACGAAACTCAAGGCACTGCAGTTCACATGGACTCTGACGCACAGTCTCACAAAGACCTTGATAAGGAAGGCATGATTATCGCCGTTGGATCAGGCACAGCAGATGAAGCTTTTGCCATGCGATTTTTCAAAATGGCAGAGGTCAAGCCACTCGTCAGTGACAAACTGTCCACTTACTTTCTTGAGGTGGCTAGTAAAAGAGCCGATGCTGTGCTGACTGACAGTTCCTCGCTCAGGAACTTCATCAAGCAGAATCCAGGTATGAATCTGCGTATTGTTGATGATGCACCACTTAATCCCCAGGGCTATGCATACGCGGTGCTGCCGGGGCAGTATCACTTTGTAAATTTCATCAATGTCTGGCTTGAAACCATTGAGCAGCAAGGCCTGAAAGATAAATGGTATGAGATGGTCACGGCCGAATAATCTGTGACATTTGAACTTAAATTCAGATCAATGACAACCCCGTCAGTTTTGACATGAATAGTCCAGCACACAGTCGTTCCGCAGATATCGGATCCATCGCTGGCGGTGTCATGTCGCTCAATCGTCTGATAGATCCGATGCGCGTATTTGTGCGCGCATCGGGAGCCTATATGTGGGATGAAACCGGAAAACGCTATATCGATTATCACGCAGCATTTGCACCGTACCTGTTAGGGCATGGAGATAAGGATGTTGATGAAGCCGTTATCGCATCAATCCGCCGTAGTGAATCGTTGATGGGTGCCGGGACGACCCCCTGGGAGCACGAAATTGCCGATTTACTTGTCGAATTGGTGCCCTATCTTGAGCAGGTGCAGTTAACCAACAGCGGCACCGAAGCCGTTGCATTCTCGATTCGACTGGCCCGGGCTGCCACTGAACGCAACGATGTTGTATTCATACAGGGTGGCTACAACGGTTGGATGGACTCCGTCGCATTCAATTTAATGGACCCACTCTCAACTTTCGCCAGCCACCGTCGCGGCGAAGAGCACTCCTTAAGACCAATTTCCGCTGGAATGCATGCATCAACCCCGCAAGGGGCTCATGCCGTCGAGTTCAACGACCGTGAAGCAATGCAGTCATTGGTGGAAACTGGACAAATTGCAGCTGTCATTGTTGAGCCCGTTCTGCAGAATATTGGAATCGTTAAACCACAGCCGGGTTACCTCGAATTCTTAAGACGGCTTTGCACCGAACACGGCACTCTACTTGTGTTTGACGAAGTGAAAACAGGCTTTCGACATGCTTTAGGTGGTTATCAATCGATCTGTCAAATTGCTCCAGACCTCAGTGTTTTCGGTAAGGCCGCTGCAAACGGTTATCCATTAGGCGTCGTCGGTGGAAAAGCCAAATACATGGCGTATTGCTGCCATCCAGATGCCGCCAGACGAGTGTTGATTGCTGGTACATACAACGCTCACCCGTTCGTTGTGGCGGCCGCAACTGCTACCGTGCGTAAACTCAAAAACCGTGGCGAGGAAATCTACGCACACCTGGAAAATTTAGGCGAACAAATGGAATCCGGGCTTCGGGCTCTGTTTGCAAAACAGGACTATCCGACCACCATTGTGCGCGTCGGTTCGGCATTTGTTGTTTACTTCATGGATCACGAACCGGTCTGTTGGTCGGATATTGCACGACATAACAATGCTGAACGAGACGTACGATATCGAAAGGCTCTGATCGACAGTGGTGTCTTTCACTTTCCGGTCACGACAAAGCAGGGCAGCATTTCATTCGCGCACACACAGGCTGATATTGACGAAACACTGGAAATTACCGAAAGAGTACTAGAACAGCTGAATTGAATCTGAAGCATCCGATAACTAGCGGAGGATGCTTTTTCTAACGGGTGGCAACGGTCACAATCGACGCAGTTGTCAATTTACAGATTTCAAAGCATTGTAATGATTCCTTACCGTCATTCAAATAATTGAAATCGCAGTAATTTGACATGTTAGATTGATCGTCAATATTTGGAGCCACAGAACTTGAAGCAACTCACCCTGAAATTGGAACCCTGAATTATGTAGCACTCCGAAAGAAGGTATCCAGATAGTCTCACAAGTGTTCTTCTATCTCGTCCAAAATGCCAATTGCTGTGTCTGCAAATTCACAAAAAAACTTTACGTAATAATCGGAAATATCGCCTTTTTTTTGCTCGACTTCGTCCAATAAATTTTCCAATAATTGCTCCCAGTTCTGTTTATCGTTCTCAGCATACATGTATCCCGGATCGGAATAATCGTCGCCCTCTACCTCAGGAATTTCCAGTGCTTCAAACTTTCCCTGAATTTCTCTGAATCGAACTTGTTCTTCGTGCTTCATTTGTTCTCTTTCCATGGGAGATTCAACTCCAACACACCACCGATCTGGGAGGTTTCTTTTTGCATTACCCAAAACGATGCCATACCGGTTTTCTGTATTGGACTTTCCGTTCTGAAAATTGACCCAGTTGGTACTGTAAAGATACATGTACATGAAACCCTTACGGTCTTCATCAAAAGTCAAACTAAATGTGAATTTCAGATCATCCCTGGCAGAATATTTCTCTTTAATTTTGAGCTTGATATTTTCAGTCAATTGTTCAAAGAAACGTTCCACAATTTTATTGACTACATTACGCCAAGCCTTATTCACCGCATATGCGGTCTTCAAATATTTTCGATTTTCCTTTTCGAACAGAAACTTCTCCACGATCCGTACCTCTACTTCATCCGTTGATTTGCTATTTCCGAAGGTCTTGGTACAGAAATTTTCCGCGTCAGCCAAAAACCACCTCAGCCTATCAACTTCACATTTTTCTTTACAGATTTTTAACCATGCTGCAAGCGACTTGACTTCCTGATATTCATCTTCGTATTGGAAACCGGGTATTTCATTTTCAGTAATTTGGGATTCATTTAAGTCATCACCGGGCTCAGCGTAAGCCATGATAGTAAATTTTTCCGCCCATTCACATCGTTCATTTTGCGGAAAACTCCATTCCGATGGACCCTGACCACCGGACGACAGGTAAACCAACAAAAAATCTCTCTTCTTTTCATCTAAATATTTCAAATAATCAAGAACCTGATTTTCTTGATCTCCAGCGTATGGCTTGTTTTCAATTGCGAGCACAAAAGAATTTTCACCCAAGATCTCCACATAAATGTCGATACGGCGACCCTCATGGGTACTGTGCTCAGTCTCGACGTTTACAGTATGCGGAGCCAAATGATTCCAATTCTTTTCATTTATTACGAACTCCAGGAAATGCTGCAAAAAAAATGTACCTTGCCCATGGTTCGCCAAAGGGTTGAATAGATGTGCGATTATTTGAGATAGTCCAACTTCATTGTCACGCAGGAAATCAAAGATATTAAATTCGTGCGCGAGTCTACGGTTTAGTTCACTGTCGAGAATTGACGCATACTTGATATGGGGCGACAGTTCAGAGAAAAACCTGTTCTCTTTGCCATAACTCGACTTTTCTTGTACAGATGTGTTCATCAACTTTCCTTGTCTGCGACTTCAAGTGTTTTTTGAAAGTTTGTCGGCCTTTACAGCAATCCGATTGTAAATGTTTGAATTGGCACTAAACTAAATATTAAATGTTTCTTGGCGGAATTTGAAAAAAGAATTCGAACTGCTATAGAGGCTAATATTAGTGCAAGTTCTCTTACGCGGAAAATTCGATTGCCTAACGGTTCGTAGAGAATACAAAACTTACCTAATTTCAGAACGATTTATACCGCTTTGAAATTGTGGCTTGTTTGAGAGGTTCAGATGGGATAGAGTTCCCAAACAGGCACCCTAATCTCCTCAAAATACGATTTCAGCTCAGATCATCCTCGAGCGGAAAGTCTGACAGCACGACCGGTCCATTGGCACTAATCCATACCGGTTGCTCCAGTTTCACCCCTTCGCAGCCGTTTATTTCACCGACATAACTTTCTATGCATACCACCATGTTTTCCTCAAACACGCCATCATAGGCACCACATTTTTCATCCTCACGATACCAAAGAAAAGGATACTCAACACCAAGACCACAACCATGCCCGACATCAGCGTATCGATTTGCGAGATATTCTTCCGGCAACTGATAAGCCATGGACGAGTACTCCAAGAAAGACAATCCCGGGGACAACAATGAAATGTTAGTTTCCAATTGCGCTCGCGATTCGGCGTACAGCCTTCTTTGCTCGTCTGTCGGCTTAGCATCACCGACGATCCAACTTCGGGATATATCGTTATAGAATCCCATCGGACCGATCAAATCAGTGTCGAACGAAAGAAAATCTCCGTTTTCGATTACGCGATTACTTGTTTCCTGAAACCAGGGGTTGGTTTGCGGACCTGATGTCATCAAACGCGTTTCAGGATATTCACCGCCTCGTCGAACACTCCCTGCCAGCAGAATGGACAATGCCTCCTGTTCCGTCATTCCTGGTTGAACTTTGTTTCTCAATTCATGCATCGCAGCTTCGCAGGTCAAAAGTGATGACCGAAGAGCACGAATCTCTTCCAAGGACTTAATTGCTCTTGCAAGTTCCATCACCTTTTTTGCGTCCGCCAGAAACAGCCCACACTTGATCAGTGCAAGGGCAGTGTCCACATCCAGGCGATCGACGGCCAAGCGGCGATTATCACCACAGTAATTCCGAACCAGATCATCAATCTCCTGTGCCCACTTGGTGACCATCTCTTCGCTCCGATAACCAGTGAACAGATAATCCGTCGACCAAGCGGGCCGTACTTCCTCAATGGTTTCGAGTCCCTTGAGCAAGTGCATGCTAGTCGGTAGTTCAAACATAATGGATGGCCCGGATGTCAGAATCAGTGCATAGCGACAGAAATTGTGCATGGTCCAGACCTGCATTGACCGCGAGCCATTTGCATAGCGGATGTTGATGGGATCAAACAGCAGCACTGCTGCTATATCGTTGTCAGCTGCGAGGGAACGAATTGCATCCAAACGATATTGACGCACCGCTACTTCGTCGATTGGTTTACTGAAGTTCAACAGATCAATCATTTCCTACTGTTTCTCAATGAATGCGATACGCGAATTATGCTGCTTTGACGAACTCCAACATTCTCACTATATTGATTCAGGTAGATGGAGTATGGCAAATTGATGGCCTCATATTTGAAGCATAGTATCAATTTAGAGGAATCGTTGATATTAATTTATACACAGCACTACTATTCACAATAATTAATAAATAACAATAAGTTAATAGTTTAGTTGAATCACTAGGATAGCTTTAATATAAAATTAGACGACGTTCAATTATCAATTGAGATCTGTACAAATACCACATTGATATGTTAAGGAAATATACATTCAGCCGCAAATTATTTCTCAATAGACGATGAATTTCCCACCTGTTTGGTGATTTATGGCAAACGAGAACAAGTTTTTTCCACGTCTAGTGGAATCCATGATTCGCGATGCAATTTCGGACACGCCGGTCGTTTGTGTGCTTGGTGCCAGACAATGTGGCAAAACAGCACTGGTGAGGCATATGTTTCCAGATCGCCCATATGTAGATTTGGATACACATAGTGAGTTTGTGATGGCTTCGGAAGATCCTGGATCATATATACAGCGTCTGCCCGGTACAGTCACTATTGATGAAGTTCAAAAGGTTCCGAATCTCATCGGCCCGATTAAAGTATCCGTTGACCAGAATCGACGACCCGGGCGATTTATTTTGACGGGTTCAGTTAACCTGCTCCTCATTCCAGGTCTGACACAGACCCTCGCAGGAAGAATGGAAATTATCGATCTTCATCCATTGACGGAATCGGAGAAATCCAGATCAAGCGGAAATTTTCTGTTCGATTTGCTCGACGAAAGGCTTAAACCGGATTTCAGGACCGACCAGGCAATTATGTCAAATCTGGAGTTTGAGGAGAGAATTATCTCTGGTGGATACACCGAACCCCTGAATCGCGACATCCTTCGGGCAAGACAGTGGAGAAGAAGCTATTTACGCGATATTGCGGAAAGAGAAGTTCCTGAAACCTTCAAAATCAGGGATCCAGAATTGCTGTACCGAATTATGGAACTGCTTGCTTGGCGAACTGGGTCTGTATTGAGAATCAGCGAATTGGCCAAAACACTCGCTGTTCATAGACTGACTTTAGAGCGGTATCTCGCATACCTTGAGCGGGTGTATTTGGTACGTCGGATTCCCGCCTGGAATTCCAACAGAACAAAACGCCTGACTAAATCCCCCAAAATACACTTTATCGACTGCGGATTGGCTGCGACGTTGGCAGATTTTCCTACGGACAACGAAGAAGAAAATCGAGTTTACCTGGATCATTTATGTGAATCATTCGTTGTTCAGCAAATTTTTGCTCACGCTGGGTGGACTAACCCAGATTTACGATTCTGGCACTATCGGGATAAGGACCAAGTAGAGGTCGATCTAGTCATGACTCTAAGGGAAAAAGTCTGGGGATTCGAAATCAAATCCAAGACGAGCGTGAATTCGCGAGACGCTAAAGGATTGATTAAGCTAGCCAACGCATGCGGCAACGATTTTCAAATAGGCATCCTGTTCTATAGAGGAAGTGACATCATCTCATTTGCCAAGGGATTAGTTCTAGCTGTGCCGGTTTCTGAGTTATGGACGCGGTAAGCTGTTTCATTGAAAAACAAATTCGGGTGTTGAAAAAACCGACCTAACAAAGAAAATTTTACATTTGAATGCATAATGGACGGTATTCTGATAACATTTAGACGCAGTTATAATAATAATTAGACGCTCATATAATCCAATATAGACGGTTTTCTGTAGGAACAAAATATGGCTATCGCGTTTACGCGGAATTCTGAATTGATGATTCAAGAAGCTTTGCGCGATACACCGGTGGTATTTATCGCAGGGCCTCGCCAGGCTGGCAAAACCACAATTGCAAAGCAGTTGATTGAGAAAGGAAAAACCAACGAATGGACTTATTTCACATTAGACGATCAAGCACAGCTGGAAACAGCCAGAAATGATCCCGTGGGGTTTATTCGCCACCTTCCCGCTACACGCATCATAATTGATGAGGTACAAAGGCTGCCGGAATTGTTTCTGGCAATCAAGCAGACAGTCGATGAGCAACGGCAAAATGGCCGTTTTTTATTGACGGGTTCCGCCAATGCGCTGCTGTTGCCCAAATTGTCAGACGCATTGACAGGACGCATGGAAACTGTTCCGCTTTTAGCACTGTCGGAGTGCGAAATTCTCAACAGAACACCCACGTTTCTGAATAGGCTGCTCAATCTTGAGCCGCTCACAGCTCGCAACACTCGAATACGCGATCACATCATCGACCGTTTGGTAACCGGTTGCTTCCCGGCACCGGTGCTGCGCACTAGCGAACATCGACGTCAGGCATGGTATCGGCAATATGTCGATATGATGATTCAGAGCGACATACTCGAAATGTCAAACATCGATTATCCTGAGTCAATGAACAAGTTGTTGAAAGCTCTTGCTATTTGTTCTGGACAGCTACTGAATCTCAGTGATCTTGGAAACAGACTTGATTTAGACAATCTAACAGTCAAAAAGTATGTAGGAATGCTGGAGCAGTTGTATCTAGTCCAACGAATTCCGGCGTGGCATAGTAATGAGTACAAGCGACTGGTAAAAGCTCCGAAGGTAAACTTGATTGACACCGGACTGATTTGCGCCATACGCAACTTGAACTCAGATAACCTGTTGTTGAACCCTGGACAATTTGGTAATGTTCTGGAATCTTTCGTGTGCAACGAATTGTATAAGCAAGCAGTTTGGCTGAGCGAAAGGGTAAGTTTTTCCCACTATAGGGACAAGGACAAAGTTGAGGTCGATCTGATAATCGAAAACTCGCTTGGTGAATGTTTTGCGATTGAAACCAAGGCGTCTGCTACATTGCACAAACAGGACTTTTCTTCTCTCAAACGATTCCGAAATATTGCCGGACAAAGATTTCGACTAGGTATCCTGCTGTACGACGGAGATCACACTACTGCTTTTGGAGACGATATGCTTGCTGTGCCAATTGGAGCGCTCTGGTCATGACTTTCCTTAGAGAACCTCTTCTATTCAGAAAGCGTGCAAATACGCGCGCTTCAGTTAAAATCTAGACTTATCTCTAGTTGTGTGGCACGAAACAGAACCTTTCCGATACATGCAGATAGACAATTCGTTATTGAGTTACCGAACCGAAAACGAACAAACGACTTTCTATTGAAATTGCAGCAAAGCACAAGAATATAGTCGGATTGGAAACAAGATTTCGAGTTCCGGCAGCAACGTATTTTTTTCCTGTTGTACTACGCGAGCCGAGCCCACAAGTCGTGCTCTAGAATTGGGTTGGCTTGACTACGCAGAAACGTGTCTGCCTGACGTCTTCCTGAACGCGCGTCTCCAGCTGGTTTAATTGTTTGTAAGTGCCAGCCACTGTTCTTGAATGAAGATTTAGCAAGTTCCAATGGATCCGCTTTGCGACTACCTACACCACCAAAACGTACAACTAGTGTAGCATTCGAGGCACAAGCCTTAGCGACATTACTCCAAATCTTGCGCAGATTTTTGACGAAATGATCCGGACTTGAGTGGGATATTTGGTGAGAACTTGTGTATTCAACATAATCTTTGCCATCGACAAACCAGTGTCGTAACCACTGGTCAGGAATATATGTATTCATTCCGTAATATGGCGGAGATGTGACAACCCAAGAAAATCGCTCTTGTGTCGGTCCAGGGAGAAGCGATTTAACTTCGCGGCTATCTCTCTGACGGACTTCGCCCAATGAATTTGTTATGTAGAACAACACCTGTACATCTGGTCTGGTGTCACAATATGTTCCTGCTCCACTTCTTTAGCACTTATCCACCCCGAATTGGGAATTCATTCCTATTTCATCTATCCTTTATCGGAAGTTAAAACTTTCGGAAAGATAAAAGCCTTGTATTAATATTCAACATCACCCATTGGGTGGAAAATCAATGACGTATACAAGGCTATGAACATTGCAAATGACAAAACCCGAGATAGCAAACACACCTTGACCTCGCGGCGCCGACCTGATAGTGCTCGGCGAACTCATCAAACGTCTTGAACTGAGCGAAATGGGATCATCTGATGCACAAGTCAGTGCGAAACCTGACCTATCTGAGCAGCACATTTAATTGCATTCATGCTCACTTTAGACGACGGTGGCAAATCTCTGAAAAATGTCCGTCATTTATCACGAACATGGACTGATGAAGTTGATGGCTTTCCAGAAACTACCTACTTCTCACACTCTGAGCAACTGGCGCTCGCTTTTGTTCAAACCGGACAGGTGGTGGCGATTGATTTTCGCTCCAATAGAGTGCCGTCGAGCAAGGATAATCTGTAATTCATCTACCAGTGCATAAAGGCACTGCCTGAGGGTGTGTCAGTTAGTCGCGTTCAAATTGGTACGACCGGCTATCAAACCGAAATCATCAATGACTGTAAGCCCCGCGGCATTGGCTTTGCCATTCGAGGTCGAATGGACCGCTTACTGGAACAGTGATGAATACCATCTCAGAATCAAACTGGTGTTCTCTGGTTTGAAATCATGGTTTTAAGTCACAATTCGAACAGGTGACGAGCTGTTTGCACACCCTGATTCACACCAAACTGGCGTTAATACTTCTTGTGCAACGTCATCTGACCGGTGAGTTGGAAGCAGACCCACTGCAGAGCCTTCTTTCGGCATATCTGGGTGATATGGATCATGAGGCGGTCAGATGCACACGCTGTTCTTAACATTGGGCAACATTGCGTTGTATTAGTCAGCTGCTTCTACGTACATGCGCTCGCCCCAGAACCCGGATTTCCAGACATTGATACACTCTGCGGCAAAACTTTCCAATTCCTCAATATCTGCTGCTGTAGCAAAAATATTGCCGGTATTGCCGCCGCTTGGACCATAGAGGCTGTTGCCACGGTCGTAAAATAGAGCAATATCCACAATATGAAAGTCGCTTTCAGGTGTCCAGGATTCTGGAGGTAGTAACCCATCCGGGTGAAAGATGTACATCAGATCACCCGGTGCCGGATACATGCACATCCATTCTTTTGGCGGGTCTTCACCGAACACGTGCTCAACTGGTAAAAGCGTGTAAATTTCATGGTTGGCATACTTCGCGTGCCACATATCACCCTCGAACGGGAGCGCTTTACTGACAATTTCACAAGTTGCCGGGGAGTTGTCCCAGCGCAGTTTCAACTTCACGCTAACCCCGTTATTGCGCATTCCTACCCGAACATATTTCAGTCTATCGCTCATTTTTCGCCTCACTGTAGAATCGAACTTCGGTATCGGCACCGATTTGGAGTTTCTGGCCATTATATTGGTCGGTCGGTCAGGCTGTTTTGCGTTTCCAGGGTTAATCCAAAGTCTTCTCTTAACGTATTGATAAAACAACGATTGTATGATCAGTTCAATCGCGCTGGTCTCGTTAACTGTTTAACTCTGATGATGTCAGGGCTAAAGAAATCTTTCACACTCTGTCAAACTCAACAGAATCGTTCAAGATTTATAATTTTTTCGACATTACGCCATCTGACAGTCGTCATGAATGCCATTCCGACACCCGATCATCTAGTCTGGACGACTCCTTCACCGGTCAACACCGTAACGATCGCGAATGGGCATATCGATGTGAACTGGATGGATGGTAAATCGCACCAATTCCACCCTTTCTGGCTGCGCGATAACTGTGCCTGTGCGGTTTGCCTGAACCAGGGTACCCGGGAACAGCTGCTGGACATTCGACAGCTGCCGCTTGACATCAATGCCCTGTCTGCTTCCTGCGATGATGAAGGTGCTGTCACAGTGTGCTTTAGCGATGGCCACGAAAGTAGATTTCATCCGGGCTGGCTTTGGTTTCATGCTGAACAAAACTGGGTGCTGGCACCACTGGAGTCGGTTTACTGGACCGAAAGCGGTTTAACAGAACCGCCATCGTTTGATGGTCCGTCTGCGACGTCCGATGATGCAGTTATGCACGAAGCTCTGACTGCATTTGAACAGCACGGTATCGTACGACTTCGCGGACTGCCAACGGAACGAGGAACTGTGGAATCATTCGCACTTTCACTCGGACCGGTTCGAGAAACTCAGTTTGAACGCGTTTTCAATGTCATCTCACTTGCGGATGCTGACAGTAATGCCTACACCTCTGATGCATTGAGCGGCCATGTAGATCTGCCAACCTGGGAGGCCACACCCGGCATTCAGATTCTCCACTGTCTGGAAAACTCAGTCGAAGGCGGAGAAAGCATTATGATTGATGGTTTTGCCATCGCTGCCCATCTCAAGGTAAGCGAACGCGAAACATTTGACATTCTGACCACCGTCTGCTGGTCACACTCAAGCCGCAAACTTGATACCGGCTACCGCTGGAGTGCGCCTATCATTGAAATGGGACCGGATGGAGAATTCGAAAATATCCGTCTGACTGTTTTCAGCCGCGATCCGCTGCAGGTCGATTCCACTGTGGTTGATTCGAGCTATCGGGCACTTCGCCAATTCCTTGATCTGATGGAAGATTCACGTTTTCGTATGGTCTATTCATTCGCTCCGGGCGACCTTGTGATGTTCGACAACCGTCGTGTCATGCATGGTCGGAATGCCTACGATATGAGCAGCGGCAACCGCCATCTTCAGGGCATCTATCTTGACCGCGACAGCGCTAGAGCCAAGCGCCGAGTTATTGAGCAGCAACAGCTACGCCGCTCAATTTTGGCAGTTCAGACGAATTGACATGACCGTTCCGGAAACAATGTGCGCCATTCGATGCACTGAAACACAATTATTTTCGCAATAACCGCCAGTCCTGTCACAACTCGCCGTGTCAAAATCAACAGTTACTTCTGCAGATAAGCCGAAAGTGGCAATTGGCGGAGTCTGGCATGAAACCAATACATTCGCGACCGGACTCACGCGCTACGAAGATTTTGAGGCTTATCAGCTTGTACGCAAGGATGGATTGATCGAGCGATATACCGGAACCAACACCGAACTTGGCGGGGTGATCCGAGATGCTGCCGATTTTGATCTCCAACCCACGCTCTTTGCAGCTGCCGTACCTTCCGGCACCATCGAATACCTGTCATTCATTCGACTTCTCAATGAAATGACTGAACTGCTGCAGGAGGCAACGCCACTGGACGCAGTCGTGTTGGCACTGCATGGTGCCGCTGTGGCCGAAACAATCGATGACGCAGATGCGCACATACTCGCTCAAGTGCGGAATATTGTCGGAGACACTGTACCGATTGTTGCTACCTTTGACTACCATGCCAATCTGAGCGAGGACATGATCAGTTCTGCATCAGCGTTGATTGGATACGACACTTACCCACATACCGATATGGCAGATCGAGGCGAAGAGGCGGTGAAGCTGATTCGACGCTTCCTTGCAGGTCAGCAGTATCCGATTCCCGCTCACCGCAAGCTGCCACTTCTCACTTCACCGTTGAAACAGCAGACAGATCAACCACCAATGCGAGAAGTGATGAAAAAGCTTGAAGATTTGGAGAAAGACTCGACCATCGTCTTTGGCTCCGTTGCGATGGGATTCCCCTACAGCGATGTGTCACACCTGGGAGCATCCGTTATCGTGTACGGTGAAAATCAGGAGCAGGCTGATGCTGCTGCGGACTCTATCGCAGCATCTCTGTGGAACTCAAGGCAGGATTTTCAACAACAGCTTCTGTCAGTCAAAACCTGTGTTGAACTCGCGCTCAACAGTAGTGAATTTCCAGTTGTCATTGTCGAGCCGGCTGATAATATTGGTGGTGGCAGTGCAGGTGACGGCACAACAATCCTGGATGCATTACTCAAAGCCAATGCGAAAAAGTCAGTCATTGTTATCTGCGATCCGGAAGCAGTGGCGGTGGCCAGTCAGGCGGGTATTGGCTGTGAATGCAATCTTCGTATTGGCGGGAAGACAGATAATCATCACGGCGCGCCGGTTCAGGTTTCTGTCACCGTCAAAGCAATTAGCCGTGGGGAATATACTCACAAGGGTTCTTACATGACGGGTTATATTACTTCCATGGGGCAGACAGCTTTGGTGGAGTCTCACGGTGTTCAGATTGTGCTGACATCCAGACGCAGCATGCCATTCGACGCCGAACAGTTACGCTGTCTTGGCATCAAACCAGAAGAGCAGAAAATTATCGTTGTAAAGGCTGCCATTGCCTGGAAAGCCGCATTTGGCAAAATTGCGAAACGGGTGCTGGTCGCAGATACACCAGGCGTATGCGCGGCTGATCTTGCCCGGTTAAGCTACGCGAAACGTCCAAAACCACTGTATCCACTGGAACAGTCTGCCACATATTTCACATAGGACGAGCAATGACCATTCCCCGAGAGACTGTCTTTTCGGACACAGAATTCAACACGCGTCTTTCCAACACCCGAAAGGTGATGGCATCGCGCAATATAGATGTTCTGATTCTGCATTCAGCACCAAATATCTATTATCTTTGCGGTCACCATTCACTGAACTTGTGGGATTATCAGTGTCTGATCGTGCCACTATCAGATGCACCTGTCATGGTGCTTTGGCAATTTGAGCGTGGACGATTCGAAGCATCCGGAAACCTTGCCGAACTGGACCTCTATCAAACCCATGCCGATCCAATTCAGGCAACACAAGACTCCCTGTCCAAACGAGGCTTGCTGAAAGGAACGATCGGGGTCGAGGCACAGACGCGTTACCTAGTGCCTCTTCTGCACGACAGGTTGAAAGATGCATTGGATGGTGCAAAGGTGATCAATGGTTCAGGTTTGGTAGACAACGTCAGAAACTTTAAGTCACCAGAGGAACTCGATGTGATGCGCGCGGCTGCCAAAGTCACCGACGCCGCAATCCTAGCTGGCTTTGATGCCACAAGTAAGGACATAACCGATTCCGAAATCGCTGCAGTCGTGGCAAAAACTCTGATTGAGTCCAACAGTCTGGGATTTTCGGTCTATCCAATTGTCTCGGCGGGCTATCGTGCGGGAATGCCCCATAACAGCAATAGTGGATATGTCATCAAAAAAGGCGATCCAGTATTTATTGAGTGTTCACCGAGCCTTCACTGGTACCACGCACCACTCATGCGAACCGGTGTTGTTGGTAAGCCAAACCCCAAGATTGAACAATTTGCCGAACTCGAAAAAACCGTGGTTACCGAAATGCTTAAAACAGCAAAACCCGGTGTACTGGCCTCGGACGTAGCTAAAGTCGCAGAGTCGATCATCGCGCCTATCCGCAAGGACATACTATTTCACGAAGTTTATGGTTATCCTGTGGGGATCGGTTTTCCGCCAACCTGGGGCGAAGAATCTGGATTTGCTCTCGTTACCAACAACAACCGACCGCTTGAAGCGGGCATGGTGTTTCACATCCCGATGACGCTTCGAGTCAATGGTGAAGTTGGAGTCGGTCTCAGCCAAACATTTGTTGTGACCGAAGAGGGAGAACCAGAGGTTTTCAGTGAAATTCCACAAGAACTGTATCAGGTCTGAGAATGGATGTGAAATTTGACCAATCCAAAAAGTTGTATACAACTGCCCGCGACTATCTCGCTGGCGGTGTAAGCAGTAATTTTCGATACATTGGCTATGGTGAAAGCCCAGTTCCACTGTTTTACTCGGGTGGAAAAGGTTCGAAAATTACCGATTTGGACGGCAACGTTTACATCGATTACGCATTAGCCAATGGTCCGATCATTCTGGGGCACGCTCCGGACGCAGTTCTGGAACGGGTTAGAGACACGCTGTTTATGGGCCAGTTGTTCGCAGGACAGACGGAATACGAAGTGGAATTAGCCAGCAAATTGGTGGATATCATTCCATGCGCTGAACTTGTCCGATTTGCTTCAAGTGGAACCGAAGCGATACAGGCTGCAGTACGGTTGGCGCGGGCCGCCACCAATCGAGCCAAGATCATCAAATTTGAAGGACACTATCATGGCTGGACTGACAATGTATTTGTCAGCGTTCACCCATCCCTAGCAGATGCCGGTCCGGAATCTCGTCCCAACAGTGTTGCACAAACGCCAGGACAGTCGATTGGTACACTCAACGACATCATCACGCTGCCCTGGAATGATCTTGAACGCTTTGCCAGTGTAGTACAGCAACAGGCTGATGAAATTGCTGGTGTCATTATGGAGCCAATTAACTGCAATACCGGTGCAATTTTCCCAAAGCCAGGCTACCTGGAAGGTGTGCGAAAACTGACTGAAGAGCATCAGATCGTCCTGATATTTGATGAAGTCATATCGGGATTTCGTGTTGCACTCAATGGCGCACAGGGAATGCTGGGTGTTACACCTGATCTAGCAATCTTCGCGAAAGCACTGGCAGCAGGTTTTCCGCTTGCAGCGATTGTCGGCAAGAAAGAAATCATGGAACTCTTGCACACCCGTTCAGTCATGCACGGCGGGACCTACAACGCTAACGTCATGTCTGTTGTGGCAGGACTGGCAACCATCGACGCGCTTCAGTCCAACAGTGGTGCCGCTATTCACCAGATGGATGAACTGGGTAAAACACTGATTGAGGGTTTGCTGTCTCTCGCCCGTAAGTATCATCAGGATATGTCGATTCAAGGCACCGGGTCAGTGTTTCACCCGATTTTTGGCGATATCGGACCGGTGACCAATTATCGGGATTACCTGAAAATGGATAATGTGCTGAAAAATAGCTTCTATGCGAAACTGCAGAGTGCTGGAACTCGGGTCACTGCGCGCGGTACCTGGTTTTTATCGACAGCTCACACTGCCGATGATATAGAAAAGTCTCTGCAGCACGCGGACTTGGCCTGGAGGGAACTGAGTAATGAATAAGAATCAACAGGCTCGCATCGGCTTTGTTTGGCCGGGTGGCGGTGCGGAACATGATTTCTATCAGTTCCTGGAAGAAACGGGAGATCGTGCGCGGCTCTTTATCACCTGTACACGAGTCGGTGGAGATGGTGACAACGACCATGA
The DNA here is from genome assembly GCA_965220665.1 of Arenicellales bacterium. Taxonomy (GTDB): domain Bacteria; phylum Pseudomonadota; class Gammaproteobacteria; order Arenicellales; family JAJDZL01; genus JAJDZL01. The sequence continues at coordinate 1,094,889 of CBDCQQ010000005.1, read as the reverse complement.
TATTGAAGCCCTGGAGCAAACCTCTCGCCTTGACTGGCTGGTAGAAGCGGCGCTTCGACTGATCCCCCTGAAGGTGGATTGTGTTTACTGGCCTTGTACCAGTGGCAGTTTCATTCTTGGACGGGCGCATGCAGAAGAACAACTGCGCGTTCTGACTGACACAGTCAATGCGCCTTCTGGCAGTACCTCAATGGCATTTATCGAAGCGCTGCTTTACAGCGGTTTTCGCCGGGTCAGCGTCCTGTCGACGTATCCGGAACCTGCCTCTAGAGCGTTTGAGTCATTTCTCAGTGAATTCGAAATTGAGGTATTGAACATGATCTGGCTGAATGCGCCTTCCGGTTGGGATGCCGCACTGTTTCAACCGGAATTCATCATCGAGCACATTCCGAGGGCCATCCATCCTGATGCCGATGTTCTGCTGATTCCAGATACAGCAATGCCATCGACTTTTGCAATCAAGGAATTTGAAAGCTGCGCTGGAATACCCGTATTTACCGCTAATGGAGTAACAATGTGGCACGCGATGGGCCTTGCGGGACTAACATTATCCGACTCAAGGTTTGGAACTTTAATCGCAGGTGAATTGGGAGAAAAAATTGCAAGTGGTTCAAATTAAGCGATTACCAGAAACTCTATACCACTTGGTTTTTTCCCTTGGGCACCCTACAGTCCATCTGCCACTGCAAACCACACCTCAGGGTATCGATGCACTGCCCAACAGTTGTATCCATTTCTATGCAATGGTGATGCGTTGCAACTCAATTCAGTTCCCTGCTTCAAGATTGAATACAGCCCTGCAGTACAGACTGAATTGCAATTGGAAAAAATCTTTCGTCCGAAACCGTTTTTTCAGCCTGTTCGCGCAACATTCCAACCAACGAACCGATTCCCTGCTGTAAAATTTTTTCCAATTCGCGAATCGGAATTTTGAGATTTTTCCATAGCTTGATAAACTGTCTGGATCTTTTAGTCTTGACATTTGGTTTTAACACAATGCAGGATTCAAAAATTTGCCAAGAACGGCCGGAATGTCAATCAGTTACCCGTTTCAAGAAGAATAGACACTGCGTGCACCAGATTTCATGCTTCGAAGTCCCCTTCACGATTTGCATATCGAACTAGGTGCGAAAATGGGACCATTTGCGGGATTCGAAATGCCGCTTTGGTACCCTTCAAAGATCGTCGCCGAACACAAACACACTCGCTCCCAGGCCAGCCTGTTTGATATTTCTCATATGGGACAAGCCAGCATTGTGGGTGAAGACTCTGCCACAGAACTTGAAAGCCTGATTCCGACTGATCTCAAGTCTCTGCCGTTGAACAGAATGCACTACTGCTGTTTTACCGGAGAGAATGGCGGTATTCTGGACGATCTTGTTATTGCCTGCCTAGGGCAAGACTATTTTGTCGTCATGAATGCAGCTCGCAAAGAGCACGATTTGAATCATCTGCGAACAAACATCAAAAAGTCTGCAGTTCTGGAACACACAGAAAACGCACTCATCGCGTTGCAGGGACCCAAAGCGACCGAAGTGCTGAGGCGTCTGACACCAGAAATTTGTGATTTACAATTCATGACCATCGGCGACTTTGCCATTCGAGGCGTGCCTTGCATCGTCAGCCGGTCAGGGTATACCGGCGAGGATGGATTCGAAATCTCAATGGCGGCAGAAACCGCGATGAAACTCGCGAAGGATCTGCTTAACGAACCTGAGGTCATGCCAGCCGGACTCGGTGCCAGGGACTCCTTAAGACTTGAAGCCGGGCTTCGGCTTTATGGTCAGGATATGGATACAACGACCACACCCGTTGAGGCCGGCATTCAATGGACAATATCCAAATCCAGACGCACAGGCGGTGCGCGACCGGGTGGATTCCCGGGTGCTGACGTAATATTGGAACAATTGACAAACGGCGCGAACCGACGCTTTGTCGGAATGCTCCCACAAGGCCGGGCTCCCGTGCGAACCGGCACTGAAATCTGTCTCAAAGACGGCGAAACCATTGGACGTGTGACCAGTGGATTGGTCGCACCTTCGGTTGGTTCGCCGATCGCGATGGGCTACATTGATCGAGACTATGCCAGACCAGGCACCCAAATCAGCCTGCTGCTTCGCGGCAAGCATGTATCGGCAGAAGTCATTCGGCTGCCTTTTGTCAAACATCGTTATCAAAATACCGTAAAAATTAGATCGAATTCCAGTGGAGGAAAATCGAATGTCTGATACCCGTTACAGCAGCGATCACGAGTGGGCCCGTTCTGAAGACGGGAATAGCGCAACGATCGGAATTACTGATTACGCCCAGGAACAATTGGGTGATATCGTGTTTGTCGAATTGCCTGAAGAGGGCGATTCATTTGATGCCGGCGATGAAGTCGCTGTGATTGAATCAGTCAAGGCCGCAGCCGAACTTAAAACACCCGTATCCGGTACCGTCATTGAGATCAATAGCGACCTTGAAGACAGTCCTGAAACTGTCAATGAAAGTCCGACAGAGGATGGTTGGTTCTGTAGACTTGAACTTTCTGATCCCTCAGAACTGGATGATTTGATGAATGAGCAAGAGTATGAGGAATTCACCTCAAATCTTGAGTAATATCTAAATTTTGCAACCGATACCATGCCCGAAAATAATATCCCGCAGAGTCTCAGTGAATTTGAGTCCGTTAACGATTTCGTCAGGCGGCATATCGGGCCAGGTTCAGTTCAAGTGCAACAGATGCTTGATGAACTTGGCATCGACTCCCTGAAAAGCCTTATTGAACAGACTGTTCCGAAAAATCTGCTCACCAGCGAATCGCTGAACCTGGAAGTTCCGGTCGGTGAAAACGAAACAATCAGTTATATCCGCCGAATGCGGGAACGAAATCAAGTCTTTACTTCGATGATCGGTATGGGCTACCATGCAACGATTCTGCCTGGGGTCATTCGACGAAACATATTTGAAGACCCAGGTTGGTACACCGCATATACACCCTATCAATCTGAAATCAGCCAGGGGCGGCTGGAAGCGCTGCTGGTTTTTCAGGAAATGCTGATTGACCTGACTGGCATGGAACTTGCCAATGCGTCTTTGCTGGATGAGGGAACAGCCGCCGCCGAAGCGATGGCGATGGCAAAACGGGTTTCAAAGGCAAAATCCAACAAATTTCTTGTATCGGATGACTGTCATCCGCAAACCATAGCAGTCGTACAGACACGGGCGGGTACGCTTGGTTTTGATGTTGTTGTAGGCGATCTGGAAAAACTGGCTGATGAGGAAGATGAATATTTCGGTATTCTGATTCAGTATCCTGCTTCCAGCGGGCGACTTTCAGACATCGGCCCCATGGTCGCATCCGCACACGCCAGAAAGGCAATTGTTAGCGTGGCCACTGATCCTTTGTCTCTATGTCTGATTAAACCACCGGGTGAGTTCGGTGCTGATATCGTGGTTGGAAACACACAGCGGTTCGGTGTGCCGATGGCATATGGTGGCCCACATGCCGCATTTCTCGCCACCCGGCACCAGTACAGACGTACCATTCCGGGGCGTTTAATCGGCGTTTCCATTGATTCGCGCGGCAAGCCTGCACTGCGTATGGCGCTACAAACCCGTGAACAGCACATCAGAAGAGACAAGGCAACAAGCAATATTTGCACGGCACAGGTGCTGTTGGCCATTGTTGCCGCGTTTTATGCAATGTATCATGGTCCGCAAGGATTACGGGACATCGCCGCAAGGGTTAATCGCTACGCTCAAATTACTGCCGAGGGCTTACGCCGCCTTGGCTACGGCATTGTTCATGATGCCTACTTCGACACCCTGACCGTCAACGCACATGGTCAGGCGCGTCGTATTGCTGCACGGGCGCGGGAAATTCGAATCAACCTTCGCGTTGTCGATGCTGATCATCTTGGCATTGCGCTGGATGAGACAACTAAGCGCGTGCATCTGGAGAGACTCTGGTCCATTTTCGATACCAACGCCAACTCGAAAATTTCGATTGACGAAATTGACGCTGAAGTCAGAGGGTGTATTCCCGATGATTTGAGCCGCACCTCCGCTTATCTCACCCACCCGACCTTCAGCCTGTATCAGTCCGAAACACTGATGTTGCGCTACATTCGACAGCTGGGACAGAAGGACATCGCACTCAATCGGTCGATGATTCCGCTGGGCTCGTGCACAATGAAGCTCAATTCAACCACTGAAATGACGCCGGTCACGTTTCACAAATTCAGTGCAATTCACCCGTTTGCACCACTGGATCAGACTCAGGGCTATCACCAGCTAGTCGAAGAACTGGAAACCATGCTTTGTGAAATCACTGGTTTTGATGCGATTTCGTTTCAGCCCAATGCCGGTTCTCAGGGTGAATACGCCGGACTTCTGTGCATCAAACGCTACTTGGAGGTTTCCGGTCAGGGACATCGTAATATCTGTCTTATTCCACAGTCCGCGCACGGCACCAACCCAGCGAGCGCAGCTTTGGCAGGTTATCGTGTGGTTGTAGTTAAGTGTGATGACACCGGTAACGTTGATGTGAATGACCTCAAAGCCAAGCTGGAAAAGCATGCGAATGAAGTCGCCGCGCTGATGATCACCTACCCATCAACACATGGCGTTTTTGAAGAGGCAATTGTCGACATCTGCGATCTGATGCACCGATTTGGTGCGCAGGTCTACCTTGATGGAGCAAACATGAACGCGATGGTGGGAATCTGTAAACCAGCCGAGTTCGGCGCTGATGTCTGTCACCTGAATCTGCACAAGACATTTTGCATCCCCCACGGCGGCGGTGGCCCGGGAATGGGACCCATTGGTGTCAAAGCTCATCTTGCACCATTTCTCCCTGACCACGAAGTTGTTGAAGGTGTCAATCCCTACGCTGGTAAAGAGCCGACGATCGGGACTATTGCATCTGCTCCTTGGGGTTCAGCCGGAATCTTACCAATATCGTGGGCGTATATTTCGCTGATGGGTGCCGACGGTTTGCGCTACGCAACGGAAATTGCCATTTTAAATGCCAACTATATGGCCAAGAAGCTGGAACCTTACTTTCCGATTCTCTATAGAGGTCGAAATGGCAGAGTCGCACACGAGTGCATTGTAGATATGAGAGAGATTCGCAGAACCAGTGGCATAACCGTCGAAGATGTTGCAAAACGTTTGATGGACTTTGGATTTCATGCACCAACCATCTCGTTTCCAGTCGCGGACACCATGATGATCGAACCCACAGAAAGTGAAGCAAAACGCGAAATTGATCGCTTTTGCGACGCACTAGTGGCCATTCGACAGGAAATTGCGGATGTCGAATCTGGAAAATTTGATCCGGAAAACAATCCGCTCAAGAATGCGCCACATACCCTTGATAAATTAATTTCTGACGAGTGGAACCTACCATACTCAAGAGAGCAGGCCTTTTTCCCTCTGGACTGGGTCTGGCAGGACAAATACTGGCCGTCGGTTGGGAGGATCGATAATGTCTACGGAGACCGGCACGTAGTCTGTAGCTGTCCACCCATGTCCGAATGGATGGATGGTGCCGACGTAGAACCGGTTGAACTTGTCAAAGCTTCCTGATTTCTGAATCACGGCTGATTTACAGCGGTCAAATACCGCTCAGACTGCAACAGAGGACTCTATAACTAACAGCGCTCGCAGTGCCGATTCGCTCATCAACGAGTTGTCTATCTTCACACCTTTCTTCAGGTTGACGAAAGTAGACGCCTGAGTTAAATCAACATCCTGATATTTGAACCGGGTCATACAGGCTCGTCGCAGTTGATCCACGTCCTTTGCACCGCGACTCAGATCGGTGGTCTGACGTCGCAAACGATTCAGTACACTACTTCCGATAATGAGCATTTCGGGTCGTTCACCTTGGGTGTCCACCGCACCATTGAGCATCCTGATACTCAAAACGGCTTGGGACGAAATGCTGCCAGAATCTGGCAACTGAAAATTGGTGCAGCAAATGTCCGATGAAACTAGCAGCACTGAGCTCTTCGCAATGAACTGATTGGCACTGCTCAAGGCAAGTTCGATGCTACTGTCACACTCGAGCATCAGGTAAGAGATATTGACTCCAACGTGTCGACCATCACCTAGAATCATATGCATCTCAGCAATGTCTTCTGGTTTCGCTGCAATGATGGTCTGGCGAATTCCCGCCTTTTCCATTACAGCTAGCGGAAATCGAATTCTTGGGGTGTCAAGTAAATCGGCACCAAGCCCAGAGACGCCTTCCAGTGGGAGATGAGGATTAGACGCGTTGCCGGCAGCAAAAATTAACCCTTTACAAGTCATGTGAAGCTCTTGCACTCACACGATCAATAGATTGGCTATTACCGAAACCCCATGTAGACGTAAACCTGCTGCTCATCGGAGAGACCTTTAAATTCAGCGCGCAATCGAGTCAGATTTTCAATGCGATGTCCATCGGTCAAAGTGCCAACCGCCAGAATGTCTCCAGGGACAACTTGAATGCCGCGTTGCAACAGAGCATCCCGTGTTGCCAGCACTGCGTCAAGCGGATGCACGGACATTGACGGATTGAGCGTTGCGATCTGCTGTTTATCCTGATCTGACATCACAACGGAAAAGTTCGCCAGACGTTCATTCCAATTCTGTTCAGCGCTAAGTTTTAGCGGACCGCCCAACACACACATACGAACTTCCAAATTAGCAGCCGATTGCAGGGACTGATCTTGGTCAACGGGTATCGGAAGCAGAGCATCCGACAGTCGTACTCCCGGAATCACAACATCAAGCGCCAACAGAGCTTCTTCACGAGTCGTTGCTATGTTAAGGTTTTCTGACTTCACACGGAAGTACAACTCTGCCGCGGCATGCATATCGATACCCAATGTTCGATCGATCACCGCCCGCGTACCCGTAAACATGTTTTCTAGCAGAATTCCGGTTGGTGCACCTTTTACCACGCTCATTTCATCGGTCGCTTGAGCGATGTAACCAACATCCATCCCCCAGGTTGGCCGCAGCAATGCAATGTAGTATTCCTGAACAGCAATAGCCAATTCAGGAGTGACTTTGAGATCAGTCTCTACTGAATCTGTTCGCGTAAACGACTTGAATAGCGTATTTGCTGTCTGCTCAATATCTACAGCTTCAGCCATAGCAAGATTACAAGACAACAAAAAGACCAGCCCCAGTAGAAATGTTTGGAAAGGCTGGAAGCGAAGAATGGAGAGTGCGTACACCTTATAATGCGATTCTGTTGACACCCTTGCCTCGGGTGGTTGATTTCATGGATGGTTTCGAACAATATTGTATTGCAGGAACGCGTTCCCGGTTTTTCCTGAATCTGAGCACGATGCTGAAACACTCATTCACCAAAAGCTAGATTTGTTTCCTTTTGGTTTTACTAATCTGTTGATTTAGAAAAGTTGAATTCGAAGTTTTGGTACTTTTCAATTTGGGTGCTGGTGCTGATTCTGCCAGCTGGATGTGCGAAAAATTACGCACCTTCAGCCTGTGAAGCACTTGACCCCGAATTTTTTGTTGAAACTGAAGATCCCTTTGAAAGCTACAACCGCGCGATGTTCGATTTCAATCTAGAGTTTGATGCTGCGATAGCCGAACCGACCGCGAGATTTTGGCGGGAGAAGACGAACAAACACGTTCAGCGCGGAGTTTCCAATTTTTTCAATAACCTCAAGGAACCGCGAAATTTCTTTGCAGCAACCTTGATGGGCAACGTAGAAGGCATGACAAGCACTTCATCGCGATTCGTCATGAATTCAACTTTCGGAATTGCCGGATTTATCGATGTTGGCCAAGCGGTAGGACTGCAGTATTCCGACTATAACTTCGGCCAAGCGTTCGGCTATTGGGGATTGGGCAGCGGGCCCTACATCGTGCTGCCAATTGTTGGACCTTCGACACCTCGATCAATGACCGGGTCTCTAGTCCACAACAGACACACCTATTTGATTTCTCGAATTGATGATTCTGAGGGGCAACTTTTTGTGCAGTATATGCATTGGCTGGATCTTCGAGCTCGTTTAATTCCAGCCACAGACCTGCTCAAAGAACAGCCCGACCCATACATTTTTGCGCGTGAAAGCTACCTGCAGACTCGTTTGAACAAAGTCTGCTCGCCATAACCGCGAACCACACAAATCAACCCGACTGAATTATCGTGGCTACGTATGCGATTGGCGACATTCAGGGCTGCTATCGCCAACTACTGAAGCTTCTCAAGAAGCTTGAATTCAATCCGAACAAAGACCGCCTGATTCTATTGGGCGACCTAGTCAATCGCGGACCGCAATCGCTGGAAGTAATTCGATACGCGATGCAGAACGAAGCTTCCATAGAGATTGTCCTCGGTAATCATGAACTGCATTTACTGGCAGTATTGGATGGCGTCAAGATACCGCGCCCGACTGATACATTTCACGATGTGGTTAGTGCGCCGGACCGTGAAGCGATTAGAGACTGGCTAATCAAAAGACCTATGGCGATTTATGAGCAGACACCGAGTGTCGTGGTCACTCATGCTGGCATCCATCCTGAATGGACACTGCAGAAGTGCCTGGAACTTGCCAAGGAGGTTGAAGATGTACTGCAAGGTCCAGAGCGTACCGCCATGTTCGAAAATATGTTTGGAAACAAACCCCGTCGATGGCGTGACTCGTACTCAGGCGGGAAACGGACTCGATTTATTATTAATGCACTCACCCGAATGCGCTATCTGACTACCAGCGGGAAGATGGATTTTGAAGAGGTTCGGCCGCCGGGAGAGCAGTTACCCAAACTGATACCGTGGTTTGAGTATCCTAACCGTAAGTCAATCGATGCAACGGTCGTGTTTGGGCACTGGTCAGCACTGGGTGTTTTTCAAAAACCTGGTTTGCTCTCACTTGACTCCGGCTGCTGCTGGGGTCGACGACTCAGTGCCGCGAGGATTGACACCAGACCATTTGAGATTATTTCCGTACGCTGCAAAAAAGTAAAGCGACCGCTTTCGGTTAGTGAACCATGAGCCTGGCAACTGCGAAAGTAGTATAGCGGGTAAAATTAAGACACCGAACCGTTCTTGATTTAACGTCAATTGCCACCACATATCTTAGTGCAGTTCTGCGAACGTGCACTTGTCGAACATCGTTACCTACACAGCGACCGATCCGAAGCAATATTTGACTGGTTAGTCTTTTTAATTCAATGAAATACGACAATATTCTTGACACGATCGGTGGAACGCCTGTTGTTCGGCTGAACAAGTCCAGTGTGCCGGATGATGTCAATGTCTGGGTGAAACTTGAGGCTTTTAACCCTGCGGGTTCAGTCAAAGACCGGCCAGCGTTGAACATGATCATTGATGCGGAAAATCGGGGAGTTCTGAAACCAGGTGATACGATTGTGGAACCGACCTCCGGAAATACCGGTATCGGGCTTGCAATGGTGGCAGCGTACAAGAATTTCAGGGCTGTTTTCACCATGGCGGAAGACATGAGTGAAGAACGAAAACGAATCCTTCGTTCTTTCGGCGCTGAAATTGAATTAACCCCGGCACATCTTGGCACCAAAGGTGCGATTGAACGGGCTCGCGAGCTTGAAAAAGAAAAAGGATACTTTTTTGTCGGTCAACACTTCAATCCTGCCAATCCAGAGTCACATGAAACAACCGCTAATGAAATCTGGGAAGACTTTGGAACAGAATTGGACATCCTTGTCTGTACGACGGGTACCGGTGGAACCATTACCGGACTTCGTCATTACCTGAAGGACCGGCATCCTGATCTGACCATCATTGCAACAGAACCTGCTGACTCGCCTATTTTGTCTAGAGGTGTTGCCTGCAAGCACAAAATTATGGGTACCGCGCCAGGATTTATCCCCGAGATTCTGGACACCAGTTCCTATGACGAGATTTTGCCAATAACAACTGAAGAGGCATATGAAACAACCCGTTATCTTGCCCGTGAGGAAGGAATATTTGCGGGCATATCCTCCGGTGCTGCTACCAGCGGAATGCTGACCGTCGCAACTCGACCAGAGTCAAAGGGCAAAACACTGCTGGCCATTCTTCCGGATACCGGCGAACGATATCTCAGCACCGACGTCTGGAACTAAAGTGTTCAATTTGCTCTGTTACCACCTGACTATTCTGTTGATACAATAGCCGCTTACGCGCTACTCTCTATCTGTAGGGAATCGGGTGTTCAGCCCGGGTCGTTCACAAATTTAAATGGAAAAGAAACTTTACATTAAAACCTTTGGTTGTCAGATGAATGAGTACGACTCAGACCGGCTGGTCGAGTCACTTGCTGGGTCTCATGGTTATCGCGCGATCGATAATCCTGAAGAAGCGGACGTTTTGTTGCTCAACACCTGTTCAGTGCGCGAAAAGGCCGAGGAGAAGCTGTATTCGCAGTTGGGGCGATGGCGGCCCTGGAAACAATCAAACCCCGATCTCCTGATCGGTGTAGGCGGCTGCGTCGCCAGTCAGGAAGGCGAAGCGATTCTGAAAAAAGCCCCGTACGTCGATTTTATTTTCGGTCCGCAGACCTATCATCGCGTGAACGAACTGATCGACCAAACCGTTTCAACCCGCAAACCGCGCATCGACATCTCGTTCCCCGAAATCGAAAAGTTCGACTGCCTGCCACCAAGACAGGTAGACGGACCGCGTGCCTTCGTTTCGATAATGGAGGGTTGCAGTAAGTACTGCAGTTTCTGCGTAGTACCGTACACGCGCGGAGAAGAATACAGTCGTCCCTTTGACAGCGTGATTACGGAAATCTATGAACTTGCCGAACAGGGGGTTCGTGAAGTAACCCTGCTTGGACAGAATGTCAATGCCTATCGCACTGTCAACCACAGAGGCGAAGTCATTGATTTTGCCACACTGCTGGGGTATGTCAATGAGATCGAAGGTATTGGACGAATTCGCTATACGACTTCCCATCCACTGGAATTTACAGATCAACTGGCTCGAGCTCACGGCGAGTTGCCATCGCTGGCGAAACACCTTCATCTGCCCGTTCAAAGTGGATCAGACAAAATTCTATCGCGTATGAAGCGACGCTACACTCGTAAAGACTATTTGCAAATCATTGAAAATGTGCGATCATATTGTCCACAGATATCAATTTCTTCCGATTTTATCGTGGGCTTTCCAGGTGAAACAGCGCATGATTTTCGACAGACAATGGACTTGATTGACGAGGTAGAATTCGATCATTCTTTCAGTTTCCTGTATAGTAAGAGACCAGGAACACCTGCAGCATTGCTCCAGGATGAAACCAGTGAGGAAGAAAAGAAAGAACGACTTTATGAGCTTCAGGCTAGAATTAATTCGTTCGCAGTTACCGTCAGCGACGCGATGGTAAATACAGTGCAATCGGTGCTGGTTGACGGTGTATCTCGACGTCGTGACAGTCAAGTGTGCGGTCGTACCGAAAACAATCGAGTGGTCAATTTTGACGGACCCGAAACCTGGCAAGGCCAATTTGTAGACGTATTGATTACGGCAGCCATGCCAAACTCCCTACGGGGTACCGCTCAATCTCATCATCATAGCCAGGAGTTTGTCTCCAACTGAATTGACCGATTACACGAGTACAGCCCGAATCGCCAACGTATTTGCTTTGGCGCCGGCCAACAGTAAACGGCTCGCGCAGTTATGCGGGCAGTTTAACGCCAACATCAAATCGATCGAACGGCACTTTGGAGTGCGCGTCTCCAATCGTGGCAATCTGTTTCAGATTGACGGCGACCCAATTCCAGCGCAGGAAGTCGAAACGCTTTTGCGAGATCTTTACGACTTGACTGAACAAAGCGACATCATCGGCCCCAATGACATTCAGAATGCCATTGGTCGAATGAACATTGGCGAAGAAGTAGAAGATTCGATAAAACTCAAAATTCGCAAAACCACAATTCGTCCGCGGTCAAAGACACAGCAGACCTACCTCTCCAGCATTGCAAAGAACTCCATTACGATTGGCGTTGGACCGGCCGGTACCGGGAAAACTTATCTCGCGGTTGCCAGCGCAGCGCATGCTTTGGCAAATGACTGGGTTAGCCGAATTGTGCTGGTGAGACCGGTAGTTGAAGCTGGAGAACGCATCGGATTTCTGCCCGGCGATATAGAGAAAAAAGTCAATCCTTATTTGCGACCGCTATATGACGCCCTTTACGAAATGCTCGGCTTCGAAAGGGTTGGTCGCTTACTGGAACGCGGTACAATCGAACTTGCGCCACTCGCATTTATGCGGGGGCGCACGCTGAATGATGCATTTATCATTCTTGATGAAGCACAGAACACCACGATTGAGCAGATGAAGATGTTCCTGACACGAGTTGGTTACAACTCTCGAACAGTAATATCGGGCGATATAACTCAGATCGATTTGCCGCACTCCGTTCAATCGGGTCTTAAACACGCACTCCGTATTTTGAGTGATGTCGACGACATTGGCATCGTACGATTTAAGAATCGGGATATTGTGCGCCATCCTTTGATTCAAGCGATTGTTGAAGCATATGAAAGAGATGCTGAAAAAGCTCCGGACAAGCCGCTATGAAGATCGCTGCTGAAATTCAGTTCGCGAGTTCCTCTAAAGACCTGCCAAGCGAATCAGATATTGAGGACTGGATACGCGAGACGCTTTGTGAAGGCGGGCGTGATCGCGCCGAATTAACTGTACGTGTTGTAGATGAGGAAGAAATCACTTCACTCAACAGCCGCTACCGACATCTTAACAGCCCGACTGATGTATTAGCCTTCCCTCACCAGTTGCCAGATGAAATCGAAACCGACCTCCTCGGTGATGTAGTCGTTTGCGCGGGTGTGGTGAATGAACAGGCCATCAAATTCCAAGTCGACCCACAGGCTCACTGGGCTCGAATCATCGCCCATGGTATCTTGCACCTTCTTGGCTTTGATCATGATCAGCCGCATTCCACTCTTGTAATGGAAACTGCCGAGAGTGCGATACTCAGTCGCCTAGGGTTGCGTCATCCCGAACTTCACGGTCATGCATCATGAAGATTCTTGATCGATTACCTAAGTCCTGGAAACGGCGATTGCGTAGTTATGTCACTCGTTCAGTGCTGCCATCATCAGCAAACCTGATTGCGGAACTTCAAGCGGCAAGGGAAAACGGAGTGATTCAACGCGAAGAGTTTGCGATCCTTGAGCGCGTTCTGCAGGCTTCCGAACTCAAAGTCAGAGATATCATGATTCCCCGAGCCAAAATGGTAACCATCGACCACGAGTCAACACTTGATGAAATACTTCAGTGTGTAACCGAGTCCGGGCATTCCAGATTTCCGGTCATTAACGAAAATGCGGAAAATGAAATCCGGGGAATTCTTTTGGCCAAGGACATCCTTCATCATCACAGTGATAACGGTAGTCAGGAATTCAGCCTGTTCGACTCAATCCGAGATCCGATGTTTGTAGCCGAAAGCATGCGTCTGCATTCTCTTTTGAAGCGTTTTCAGGAACGGCGCAGCCACATGGCGATTGTCGTCAACGAGTACAAGGGTATCGCCGGACTGATTACGATTGAGGACGTACTGGAACAGATGGTCGGTGATATTGAAGATGAGTCTGACATAGAAACCGACGAAATGATTACCGAACCGGCGAATAATCTGTTCAGCGTCAATGCGCAGACCGAAATTGAAGAGTTCAATGAACGATTCAACGCAGAATTTCCAGACGATGTTGATACGGTTGGCGGCGTCATTTTGAAACTGGCAGGCAGGGTTCCTGTAATCGGCGATCAATTCGACTATCGAGGGTTTAAATTCGAAGTAACTGAGGCTGATAGCAGACGTATTCTGCAACTGCAAGTCACTCCACTCAGACCGTCACCGCCTGATTCAGTTCAGCAGTGAGCCTTTGTTTCTCAGGCACTTCTCGACGACAGGCTTTGCCCCACTTCTAGCCGCACTGGCTGCGGGGCTGCTTACCAACCTAGCATTTGAGCCTTTTGGCTATTTCATAGTCGTATTTTTTACGCTTGCGCTGTTATTCCGACTGTGGCATAAGGCGTCGGCAAGCCGAGCCGCATGGCTTGGATTTTTGTTTGGAATCGGGTTTTTTGGAGTTGGGATTAACTGGATTTACATCAGTGTCCACGACTTTGGCTTTGCTTCGCCCATTCTAGCAGGTGCTACCGTGGTTCTGCTTGCCGCCATAATGTCTCTATTCACCGCCATCAGCGGATATCTTCAGACAAAAATCCACGCATCACTGATTTGGCGATACCTTGCGTTGATACCCGCGATATGGACACTCGCAGAATGGATGCGGGGCTGGCTATTTACAGGATTCCCCTGGCTCTATGTTGGCTACAGCCAAACCGACACCTGGCTGGCCGGCTGGGCACCGCTGACCAGTGTGCTCGGTGTGAATCTCACAGTCTGTGCCCTAGCCGGTGTGATCTCACTCTTGAGCCACAAGATTCGGTTGATTCCGCTTGGTATCGCCGCGTTGATTTTAGTCATTGGTTTCGTCGGCAGTCGGACAGACTGGACTGATGAGTCATTCAAACCAATTAACGTATTGGTGGTTCAGGGGGATGTCAGCGTCATTGAAAAATGGGACCGAAAAAATGCAATTCGCCTACTGGACTATTTTGTCACTGAAAGCCGGGCGGTCGCCGATGCAGATCTTATAATCTGGCCGGAGATAGCGTTATCCTACCCCGACACACATCTCGAAAAGATTGGCCTCTGGAAAACTCTCGGCCAGCACCCCTCTGATTTTTTAGTCGGAACCCTGGAAGAGGAAGTCGAACTTGAAACGACCCGCTATTACAACAGTGCGTACGGAATCTCCGAAGATGATTTGCAGAAGTATCGCAAAGCCCGTCTCGTACCTTTTGGAGAATACACACCATTTCGACGCTGGCTTGACTGGCTAAACGAACTAGTGTCTCTACCCGCTTCCGATATGACCACTTACGAGCTACCACAGCAACCGCTGCTATTGGCCGGCCAGTTGGCAGGCGTATCCATCTGCTACGAAGACGCTTTCCCAGGTGACATTATCAAAATGCTCCCCACTGCCACCTATCTGGTCAATATCAGTGAAGACGCATGGTTTGGCGACCGACTTGCCCCTCACCAGCGCTTACAAATGTCAAGAATGCGTGCGGTCGAAACGGCACGTCCCGTGGTCCGTGCAGCCAATAAGGGAATATCCGCGTCCATTGACCACCGAGGGAAAGTGATTGATCAACTTGAACAATCGGAAGGTAAGGTGTTAAAAACCACGATCGTTCCGACGAGCGGGACAACACCCTTTGTACGCTATGGATTTATACCGTTGCTGATCCTGTGTGTAGTGTTGATCGGACTATCGATTGTTCTGAACCGTACCCCTGAGAGCCAAATGGACTAAACCAGAACCAGTGCCGCTATGCCCAGAATTGCCAAGAAACCAACCACATCTGTGATGGTCGTCAGCGATACGCCACCTGCAAGTGCCGGATCAATTCCAACTTTTTCCAGCATCACTGGCAAAAGCACGCCGGATAATGCTGATACAACAATGTTAACCAACATCGCGGTCGCGACGATTGTTGCCAGAAGGTAGTTTTGATACCACACGATTGAGACAACCGCGACAACTGTCGCCCAGATTAACCCGTTCAAACCACCAACCAGCAGTTCTTTCTTTAGTACGTCCAATGCGTTGGCAGTCGATATGGTGCCAACGCCTAATCCGCGAATTACCGTAGTCAGAGTTTGAGTTCCTGCATTTCCTCCCATGCTCGCAATAATCGGCATTAGAACAGCTAGCGCCACAAGTTTTTCAATGGTTGCTTCAAAGATTCCAATTACCATTGAAGCAATGACTGCAGTAATCAGATTGATGCCCAGCCATAGTGCCCTGCGTCTTGCGGTGTAAAGTACAGGTGCAAATATATCGTCTTCATCATCCAGTCCCGCAGGGGCAAGAAGATTTTTACCGGCTGTGTCCTTCATCAGATCGACCACATCATCGATGGTGATTCTGCCTAACAGCCTGCCGTCAGAGTCAACAACAGGCGCCGACGTCAGATCATAACGCTCGAATACCTGTGCAACCTGTTCTTCCGGATCGTCGGGTGAAAATCGGAACAGGGCCTCATCGATGCAATCGTCAATCTGCGCATCAAGATTGGCCGTTACCAAATTACGTAGCAGGACTGCACCGCGGAGCTTACCCTGGCGATTCAATACATAGATTTTGTCAGTATATTCAGGCAACTCTCCCACAACCCTGAGATACCGCATAATCACTGCCACCTTGACACCCTCGCGAACCACAGGTGCATCGATATTCATCAGGCGGCCGGCAGTGTCCTCTTGGTAGGACAAAACGGTATCAAGCCCTTTACGCCGCTCTTCATCCAGTGCAACCAGAATTTCTGCCGCCGCCATGGATGGGCACTGCGGCATGATTTCCGCAATTTCATCAATGTCCAGCATCTGTAGAACCCGCACCAGTGTGCGTGGTTCCATCTCGCTCATCAGACTTTCTGCTACTTGGTCCGAGAACTCGGTCAGCATCTCTCCCATGTCGGATTCGGAGACTTCATACCAGACAAGACTGCGGACGGATGGCGGCAGGCTTTCCAGCACTGCAGCGAGGTCAGCACCGTGAACATCATGTAGATACTCGCGCAGTTCGCTGGTTGCTCCGTACTCAAGGAGCTCCAATACAGATTTGCGGATATCGGTGTGCTCGGCAACCGCCATTAAATTATTCCTGGTGAAAAGTTGGCTGCAGGGGAGTTCGCTGCCGTGTAAAGACAGCAATATGTTAACACAATTGGCAACCCGCCATTTTGATTGGCCGGGCCCGCTAATCGGCTTTCAGCTCAGATAGTGTTCAGCACAGGTAGGAGTTTGCTGAAATTACGATACAAATACGGCTGTGAACAAAACAAGAGTTAAAACGAGATGGCAGAGTCTGCCATCCATCAATGAAGCTTTACGATTGGACCTGGGCCGTTTGGAGAACTGGTACTTCAGCAACATTCAGATGCGAAAGCCAGTCCAATCGTCGCGCCGAGTCCGGACAGGCCATGATTTTGTCCACATAATCAAGCGTACTAAACACTTCACTTTGCCGAATGATTTGTTTTACCTCAGGAATCGCGCCGGGATCCATGCTGAAAATTCTGAGCCCCATTCCAAGCAATAAACGGGTATACCGACTGTCACTCGCCATTTCACCACACAGTGAAACAGGTGTACCGTACTCCCTTCCTGCATCCAGAACATTCTTGATCAGACGCAAAATCGAGCTATGCAGGGGGTCGTATAAATAATTGACATCATCATCAACCCTGTCGATCGCTAAAGTGTATTGGATCAGATCATTGGTCCCGACAGAAAGAAAGTCCAATGATTGAGCAAATTGATCTGCGGTTATCGCAGCTGCGGGCACTTCAATCATACCACCAATTTTGACGGTCGGATCGTAGACGACGTTTTCACTGTCCAAGTCCCGCTTTACTTCATCAATTAGAGCCGTCACCTGCTTGAGTTCATCAAGATTAGACAGCATTGGAATCAAGCACTGCACCTCACCAAATGCAGATGCTCTATAGATTGCCCGCAGTTGAGTGCGGAAGATGTCAACGGACCTCAAGCAAAACCGCACAGCTCGCAATCCCAAGGCTGGATTGATGGCAACATTGCCCTGTTTTCTACCACCGTCTACCTGTTTGTCCGCACCAAGATCGAGTGTGCGAATTGTCACTTGTTCCAGAGATTTGACAACTTCCTTATAGGCCTCGAACTGTTCTTCTTCCGTCGGCAACTGTACTCGATTCATAAATAGGTATTCGGTTCGGTACAAGCCGACTCCCACTGCTCCGCTATTCAAAGCGTGCTCTATATCTTCAGGAAGTTCAACGTTGGCAAGTAAAGTGACTTTTTCGCCGTCCCTGGTAACAGCGTCCAAATCTTTTAGCGCCTGTAACTCACTCTGATGACGCTCGTGCTCTTCACGCCGGGCGTAGAGTTTTTTGAGTGTTTCCTTGTCAGGTTCAACAATTACTTTTCCTGTGCGGGCATCTACAGCAACATTTGTCCCGTGTGCGATGTGCCGAACCGCTCCGTGCAATCCGACTACAGCTGGAATTTTGAGACTTCCCGCGAGAATTGCAACATGTGAAATCGGGCTGCCGAGATTGGTAACAAAGGCACTCATATTCATTCCCATAAAATGAACGGTATCTGCGGGAGTCAGATCGTGTGCCACGAGAATGCATCCGTCCAGGCTGTCACTCAGTTCGTTCTTTTCACCGTCATCGGAAAACACCAGCTGCTGGAGAATTTGCTGAATCACCTGGTCGACATCATCTTTCTTGCTACGCAGGTATTCGTCTTCCATGTTCTCGAATATCTCGGCCAGTTGATTGCGGTGCATGATCAGTGCGGATTCGGCGCTGAATCGATGTTCCTGAATGATTTCCACAGTCGCGTCCCGCAGAGTGGGGTCGTTCACCATCATTATGTGGGCATCAAGGAATGCAGCGATTTCTTTCGGTGCGTTGTCCGGTACGTCGCCCCTGGTTTTCGCGAGCCGTTCGGAAGTGGTCTTCAGTGCTGATTCCAGCCGCACCATTTCCTGATCAATCTGATCCTCTTCCACACGTCGCATCGCAGCCGCGGTAACCGATTGCTGGATCACATACGCAGGCCCTATTGCAATTCCGGAACCAACCCCAGTTCCCTGTAAACTAAACACTTATTCTTCCTCGCCGAAGCGTTCGTTGAAAATACTCTCAATTGCGGCAAAGGCATCTTTCTCATCCTCGCCTTCGACACGCACCTCAAGAGTTACCCCTTGCGTTGCAGCCAACATCATGACACCCATGATGCTCTTCGCATTAACCTCCCGATCGTCATTACCGAGAAAAACATCGCTTTCGAAAATTGATGCAGTTTTCACAACTTTAGCGGCTGCCCTGGCATGGAGGCCAAGCTTGTTTAATACTGTCAGACGCCCCGATACCAACTTCAGGAAATCTCGTTATGTCGCTTCTGAACGACGAAGCCCCGGGAAGAAAACCGCTGTTCGAGCTTTTCAACAACATATACAGATCGGTGTCTTCCCCCGGTACAGCCGATCGCCACGATCAGATATCGACGACCGTTTGCGTAAAAGAGTGAAAGCCAGTCGCAAATAAAATTATCAATTTGCTCAATCATTTGCTCCACCTCTGGTTTGGTGGCAAAGTAATCTTGAATCGGTTCCTGCAGTCCGTTGTATTGCTTCAAATCTCCCACCCAATACGGATTGGGCAGGCAACGTACATCAAAAACGTAGTCAGCATCAAGAGGAGCGCCGTACTTGTATGCGAACGACTTCAGCAGCAACACCTCCCGACCAGTGTGAAATTCAGCAGCATCTTCCTGAACTAGGAAACGCAGCTCGTGAGGTGTCAGATTGGTGGTGTCCAGATGCCTATTGGCGCGTTCTGACAAAGAAGTGAGTAGCTGCCGCTCCAACTTAATGCCATCCACCAAAGACACCGAATCACTCATCAGTGGGTGCATGCGACGCGTCTCACTATAGCGTTTGACCAAAACTGCCTCTTCAGCATCGAGAAACATAAACTCAACATGTAAACCAAGCTGCTCAATTGCATTTAGCGCATCATTTAACTCACTTAAAAACCATCGATTGCGCGAATCAATGCTTACTGCTGCCAGCCGAATGGGGTTTTTCTCCGAAACCAAAACACTTTTTGCGAAGTCAACCAGTTGCGGAATTGGTAGATTATCCACACAATAGAAGCCGAAGTCCTCCAATGCGCTCAAGGCAACGGATTTTCCAGAACCTGACAGGCCGCTGATAATCCTCAGGTGTCGGGTGTTATTTTCACTGTTTTTAATGTGTGATACCTGCCATTTGCCTGAGTTAGATTAGGTGTGTTTACATTCACTGCTGAATCTCACCGGGATTGTTGGGTGATTAGCGCTGCTTTTGTTCATCGAACTTTACCAATTCCTCGAAAAGATCGGATTCGTTCTCAGCATCCATTAGTCGTTGATGAAGGTTGTGTTCGGAAAATCCCTCTGCAAGTCGCGCGAGAATTCGAATGTGAAGGTCCGAACATTCTGCTGGCACCAGCAGTCCACAAGCAAGAGAAACGGGCATTTCGTCGTGTGCATCTACATTCAGTGGCGTCGTTATTTGGACAACAGCACCAAGCGGAGAAGTCAGTCCATGTAAGCGACTGTGTGGTACCATCACACCATTGCCCAGACAGGTACTACCCAGATTTTCACGCTCCAGCAGCGATCGAAACACGGTATCTTTGTTCATCACATATTCGCTGGAATTTGCAAATAGTTTTGCAATGAGTTCGATTAGACGTCGCTTGCTTTTGACCTCGACGTTTAACCGGATTCGGTCGCAAGAAAACACATTAGCCAGCCGGACATCCGCTTCCGGACGCCCGGCTTGTGAAAACTGGTCTACACTTTCGTTCATCCTCGATACCTGACAATCCCAGCACCATGTCCATTTTTCCCATGATTGGTCAATCGTTCTTTATGCTTGAGGACCTGCCTGTCCAACTTGCTTGACATGGCATCAATCGCACGAAATATATCAGTGGAATGTGAGTGCGCATGAATCGACATTTTTTTGCCGTGCAAGGTTGCCTCCAGACGATAAGATCCGCCTTCCTTGCGTAGAATTACATCAACACTCGTAGGCTGGCGGAAGTGGTTTTCGACCTTCTTCAGACGCTTATTCACATAATTGCGAATTGAGTCCCTCACAGTCATATGGTGGCCTGTAATTGATATTTCCATTACACTACCTCTCCTTTCAGTTGATTGATTTTCATTCTCTTGCGTATATTGCGAGCCGGAATTCCAAGTTCTGCTCGATATTTCGCAACGGTACGCCTGGAGAGGCTCGCACCGCCGCGCAGCAACTGTTCGTTTATCTGCTGATCGCTGAGGGGGGAGTTATTATCTTCTTGTTCGACGAGGCCGGCAATCCGGTGCTTGATCGCCTGTGCTGATTCATCATTTCCAAATCGATTTGGAATTCGCACTGAAAACAATCGCTTCAATTCGTAGGTGCCTCTAGGCGTCATTATATATTTACGCGCACAGGCACGGCTGACGGTCGAATCATGCAGATTCAGCGACTGTGCAATTTCGCTTATTTTCAAGGGCTGCATACCGGCCTCACCAATATCCAAAAATGCATGCTGATGCTTGACTATCTCTCTCGCCACGCTGAGAACCGTTTCGTGCCGTCGATTTACATTATCCAAAAATGTGTTCGCGTTGGAAAGATTCTTTCTCAGATAAGTTCGGCCTTCGTCATTTTCGAGACGATCGATCATGTTGCGGTAATAACTCGATATCCTCAGTTTCGGCAATACCTGAGAGTTCAGTTCAACCTGCCACTTACTTCCGACCTTGCGGGTGATAACATCTGGCACAACGACCTCGGCTGCAGTGCCGAATTGATTACCTGGATATGGATTGAGCGACTGAATCAGAGTAATTGCCGCGTCGACGGCACTGAAGTTGATTCCGAGACTGATACCAATCTGATCCAATCTGCGTTCTGACAGTTCTGAAGAGCACTCAAGCAGAATGCGTCTGGCGTTGGCAATGGTACCCGCTGGCGCTGATGAAATCTCCAGCTGAAGCAAAAGACATTCGGTCAGGTCGCGTGCTGCAATACCTGGGGGACCAAACTGCTGAACGATATGCAGTACTTCCGTTACCTCTTGTTGAGTTACGATCGTACTCAGTGCGACAATCTGCTGAATTTCATTGACTGATTCGGTGAGATAGCCTCTTTCGTCGACCGAATCAATTATCGCTTCTGCGATGGTACGGCGAGTTTTGGAAAGTCCGGTCGTCCAAAGTTGCTGAGATAAATGGCTGCGAACAGTTTGTACCTCCGCAATCTGAGTAGCGTAGTCGGTCCCCTGACTGAAATCGGCATTCAATGTAGATGAAGCAGCAGTTGACAGGTCTTCACTGAATTCGGTACTTTGAGAATCTGATGTGTCGTATTCTTCGAGCAGGGGGTTGGAGTCAAGCGTCGCCCTGATTTCTTCGGCCAGCTCAGACACCGGCATTTGCAGAATTTGAACAGCTACACCGAAACGTGCATTGAACTCCTGTTTCTGACGCTGTCTAATTTCTGTCTGCTGTCTCATGCGGGTATCAAATTAACCAATATCGCAAACAGAAATTCGCGTGATTTGAACCCTTGACCATATAGTATGAATTCTACAACATCCCCTATACAGGCTGCGAATTCATACCTGAACTGACCAAAAATCAGAAACGAAACCGTTGTCCCAGAAATTTTTTTCTGACATCCGGATTGTGCATGACTTCATGGGAACTACCAGAGGCAAGTACCTGTCCCTGATTCAAGATGTATGCTCGATTACAGACTCGCAACGTTTCTCGAACATTGTGGTCAGTGATCAAAACACCGACATTCCACTCAGAAAGCGATTTTACCTGTGAGATGACATCGTCAACAGCAATTGGATCAACACCGGCAAATGGTTCATCAAGCAGCATGAAGCGAGGCTGCAATGCGATTGCCCGTGCAATCTCGACACGGCGTCTCTCACCGCCGGACAGTGTTGTACCCATTTGGTATCGGATATCGTTAATTTGAAAAATATTGAGAATGTGCTGAAGAAAACTTTTTTGGTCAGCAACATTCATTTCCCTGTTGGTCTGCAGTACTGCCTTGATGTTATCTTCAACGCTCAGCCTTCTAAAAATTGAAGATTCTTGGGGAAGGTAGCCGATGCCGAGTTTGGCTCGGTCGTAAATTGGCAAAGCCGTCACATCCCGACGGTTGATCAATACTCTGCCGACGTCACAACGCTCCAGTCCAATGAGCATATTGAAACAGGTTGTCTTTCCCGCACCATTTGGTCCAAGCAACCCGACAATTTCACCGGTATCAACGTGAAAACTGACGTCTTTGACTATTGGTTTCGAAGCAAATGTTTTGCTTGCATTAACAATTTCAAGCCGAAAATTTTGTGAATGTGTTGGATCGTTTCTGGAATCAGTTGTCATCAATGATTACTGTCGTTCTCTGCCTGTCTCCGCTTGATTCTGAACCACCGTTGGAAGATGCATGTACTTCGCGAGATTCCGTGTTGTAAATCACTTGGTGAGCACGCAGAATATTCCCATCGCTCTCAAATTCAACATTTCCCGTGAGTTGAATCTCATCTTCATCGTACCGATAAATGGATTGCTTCGACTTGCCCTGGGTAACAATGTCTCCATCCTCAGATCGTTCAATATATCGAACAGGTGAACCATCGGCGACAATGTAGTCGCTGTCTTGCTGATTCTGAAAGAGCTCAACTCTGTCAGCCCAGAGATTGAGACGGCCACGATTTACGACTACATTTCCTTCAAAAACACTATTGCCATTATTGGCATGGTATCTGATGGTATCCGACTGCACTGTCAACCTATTTTCCTGTGCGACCGCAGCAGAGCACGATAGAAGTAAACCCAAAATAAACGAAATTAACAAGTGCGAGTTCCTTTTCATCCTTTGACTACCTTATGCTATTGAATCGAATTTTGAGATTAATAATTGACTATGAATTTACTGGTTTTCACTCTCGTTGTTTCAGTGTTCTCTGACATCTGCCTCTCGATTATTTCAACATCGCCTTTGAGTTCAATTGATTCCTCATTACCATCAATTACGCCAGTTTGGGCTGTGACGACGAGCTGAGTACCGTCTGCACGCGTCTCAGTAAAAACTGGGGAAACCAGTTCGCCAATTTTCTGTTCTGGATACTGCGTAAGCCTTATCGTTTCAATCCTATAATTTACTTGCATATCTGGTACAGTTCTGGTAATTTTTACATTTTTCAAGACCTGTTCACGCTCTTTCAGATTCGAGCCTACGAATGCCGATCTTTCTTTTTCGCTCTTGGCACCGCCAATCAGCACAAATATGCAAACCGCCGTCAGAGCGCTTACCAAACCCACGGTAACCAAAGCTTGGGAACTGACAGGTATACGACGCATGAAGAACTAAATGATGCTGATCACCCTCTAAATTACCGATGTCTGAACAACATCAGTCGGTTGTAGCAATAGAAGCGGTAGATTTTCACTTCGGCCAGAAGAAAATTTACACTAATGTTACTATACAAATCCCATCTTATGGGGTTAGCGTCATTATGGGGCCAAGTGGCTGTGGGAAATCTACGCTACTAAATCTGATTTCGGGCCGCTATAAGCCCGAGCGTGGAAAAGTAAGGGTGCTCGGCTGCGAAGTGAACATGCTCCGAGAGAAGGATCTTTTTCAATTGCGTCAGCGAATGGGAATGATGTTTCAATCAAGCGCCTTGTTGACTGACCTCAGCGTTTTCGAAAATGTTGCCTTTCCACTTCGTGAAAATACAGATCTACCTGAACCGTTGATCCGAAATCTGGTACTCATGAAACTTGAGCAAGTAGGTCTTCGAGGTGCCCAGAATCACTCACCTTCAGAGTTATCCGGCGGAATGGCGAGACGCGTTGCCCTAGCCAGGGCTACGGCAATGGATCCGGACCTTTTGCTTTTTGATGAACCGTTTACTGGTCTGGATCCGATTTCTCTTGGAATCATTACCAAATTGGTTCGTGAGATCACTGATGCTCTACGTACCACCTCAATCGTAGTCACTCACGATGTGGAAGAGGGGCTTAGCATTGCAGACCACGTCTTTTTGCTCGGGCGCGGTACTCTGCTCGCCAGCGGTACACCGCAGGAGTTACTTGACAGTAATCAACCCGAAGTTCGACAGTTCTTGCATGGACTACCCGATGGTCCCGTTCCGTTCCACTATCCAGCAAACGATTACAGAGAGGAGATTCTTGAACGCAGCTAACCCGGTAGTTTGGGTGCGGCGAATTGGAGCCGAGGCAATTGAGCTTGTCGGGAGGCTTGGCCATGCAACGGTTTTTTTGCTGAAATCAATTGGTCATTTTCCGAGCCTGCTACGCAGACCGTCGCTGCTCACGCGACAGATATATTCGGTTGGTGTTTTAACAGTTTCCATCACAGTCGTCGCCGGTGCGTTCGTTGGCATGGTGCTGGGATTTCAGGGATACTACACCCTGATTGATTTTGGTGCCGAGAGCTCTCTTGGACTGCTGGTTGCGCTCAGTTTGACCCGGGAGTTGGGGCCAGTGCTTTCAGCTCTGCTTTATACCGGTCGAGCCGGGTCGGCACTGACAGCCGAGATTGGGCTGATGAAAACCACTGAGCAGCTCGCTGCACTCGAAATGATGGCAGTCAACCCCATCCGTAGAGTGATTTCACCGCGATTATTGGCCGGTATTATTGCGGTTCCACTCCTGTGTGCGATGTTCACCTTTGTCGGAATACTAGGCGGGTATTTTGCCAGTGTGATACAGCTTGGTGTGGACTCTGGCGTTTACTGGTCATCAATTACTGATGGTGTGGACCTTAGGCTTGACATCATGAACGGTTTGATCAAGAGTATCGTATTCGGTATTCTTGTGACCTGGATTGCTGTGTTTGAAGGCTACGACAGTTATCCTTCCGCAGAAGGCATCAGCCGGGCAACGACGCGTACCGTCGTTTCTGCCTCACTGGCGATTCTGGGATCGGACTACATCCTGACTGCCCTGATGTTCCGCGGCTGATTGCCAACGATAATTGCGTAACAAAAGAACCCCGCTTGCGCGGGGCTCTTTTGAACCGATAAGCGGTTGATGATTACATCATTCCGCCCATATCCGGTGGTGCCGGCATGGGTGGTTTTTCCTCTGGAATTTCTGCAACCATTGCTTCCGTGGTGATCATGAGACCCGCAATAGAAGCTGCATTCTGAAGCGCTGCTCGAGATACTTTGGTTGGATCCAAAATTCCCATTTTGATCATGTCGCCGTACTCACCAGTCGCTGCGTTGTAGCCATTGCTGTCATCGCTTTCAACAACCTTGTTGAGCACAACCGAAGCGTCCGCACCAGAGTTGGCGACAATCTGTCGCAATGGCTCTTCGAGCGCACGTCGAACAATCCTGACTCCAACATTCTGGTCATCGTTGTCGCCGTCGATTTGATCAACCTTTCCGAAAGCACGAACCAGTGCGACACCGCCACCAGGTACAACACCTTCCTCAACGGCTGCACGGGTGGCGTGCAGTGCGTCTTCAACTCGTGCCTTCTTTTCCTTCATTTCGACTTCTGTTGCAGCGCCAACTTTAATGACCGCAACACCGCCAGCGAGTTTGGCAACGCGCTCCTGCATTTTTTCACGATCATAATCTGATGTCGCCTCTTCAATTTGAGCGCGAATCTGATTGACGCGAGCAGTGATGTCTTCTTTCTTGCCTGCGCCATCGATCACAGTGGTATTTTCCTTAGTGATCTGAACACGCTTGGCAGAACCAAGATCATCAATTTTTGCATTTTCAAGACTCATTCCGACTTCTTCAGAGATGACCTGGCCTGCGGTCAGGATGGCAATATCCTGCAGCATAGCCTTTCTACGATCTCCGAAGCCAGGGGCTTTTACACCACAGACCTTGACAATGCCTCGGATATTGTTGACCACCAGGGTAGCCAATGCTTCACCTTCGATGTCTTCAGAAATAACCAACAGGGGACGTCCTGCTTTGGCGACCGCCTCAAGGAGGGGCAGAAGATCACGAATGTTTGAGATCTTTTTGTCATGGACAAGAATCAACGGATTTTCCAGATCGACAGACATGCTGTCCTGGTTGTTGATGAAGTAGGGCGACAGGTAACCGCGGTCAAACTGCATACCCTCAACAATGTCGAGTTCATTTTCGAGTGTTGAACCTTCCTCAACTGTAATCACACCTTCTTTACCGACTGTCTGCATCGCTTCAGCAATGATGCTGCCAACTGCTTCGTCCGCATTGGCAGAAACGGTGCCGACCTGGGCAATTTCAGTGTGGTCTGAACATGGCTTTGAAAGTTTCTGCAGGCTGTCTACTGCGACACCTACTGCCTTATCGATTCCACGTTTTAAATCCATTGGGTTCATGCCAGCAGCGACGGCTTTCGCACCTTCGCGCAGCATCGCTTGTGCCAGAACGGTTGCGGTGGTCGTGCCATCGCCCGCTACATCAGACGTCTTGGAAGCGACTTCCTTGACCATCTGAGCACCAATATTCTCATATTTATCTTTGAGTTCAATTTCCTTGGCAACGGAAACGCCATCTTTGGTGACCGTTGGCGCACCAAAAGATTTTTCCAAAACTACATTGCGTCCCTTTGGACCCAAGGTGACTTTTACAGCATCGGCGAGTACATTGACGCCAGTGAGCATTTTGCCACGAGCGCTTTCGCCGAACTTAACATCTTTTGCAGCCATAAATTTTCTCCAATTACTTTATGCTTGCTGTTAATCCAAATTAATCAATGATTCCCATGATGTCGTCTTCACGCATCATGAGAACTTCTTCACCGTCTTGACGAAACTCGGTCCCGGCATATTTGCCGAAGAGGACCTTGTCCCCGACTTTGACTTCCATAGGGCGACGACTGCCGCCATCATCAAGCTTACCTTTACCCACAGCAAGCACTTCACCCTGCATGGGCTTTTCAGCCGCGGTATCAGGAATTACGATACCACCAGGACTCTTACGTTCGTCTTCGACCCTGCGAACAACGACTCGATCATGAAGTGGACGAATGTTCACGCATACCTCCAGAACACTATTCAAATTAAACAGAAAACGCACAGCCTGAGCCGTGCACCTTTCAAAATTATTCAAATTTCAATATTGAGTGCACAACAAATAACATCTGATAAAACAGATGTTTATATGAATAAAGAGCACTCCAATCGAAAATGTTAGCACTCACTAACGTTGAGTGCTAACAAATTATAGGGATTAATTTTTTGAATTCAACAGGAATTCAACATTTTTTATGCAGTCGAATTGATTGACGCAATTCAGTCAAGCCAATTGCTTTTGACGTGTGCAGAATTCCGCTGGAGTGGCTAAGAATTTGCCCGTAGCAGTATCTCTGAGATCTGCTACGGGCGGACGTGTGGAAGAAACCTGAATTAAGTCAGGCAATCGCGTAGAGCAGTAATCATATTCCGCATAATCTCGAAATACGCGTTTGGTCCGGCTTCGACATCGTATCCAAGCGGATCAAGCATGCCCATTTTAAGTTCAGTGCCTTCACCTATTACCTTTAAGATGCCTGGGCTGAACTGCGGCTCGGCGAACGCACAAATCGCACCTGTTTCTATGACTGCTTCCCTAATTTCGTTGATTTGCCCAACACCCGGAGTAATTGTGGGATTTAAGGTCACCGCAGCGACGCTTTCCAGACCCAACGACTTTTCCAAATATTGGTAGGCATCATGGAACACGATATAGGGCCGTTCTCTGATCGAGTCAGCCTGCTTTTCCAATTCGAGTTCCAACCCGTGTAACTTCTCTAGCAGTGACTTGCGATTGGAATCGAAAATGTCGCTGTGTTGAGGGTAAGCTACTATCAAAACTCGGGCAATTTCGTCGGCCATCAAGATGGCGTTGGATACATCAAGCCATACATGCATGTCCAGTTCACCTTCTTCATGCATATCCTGGTCTTCATCATGTTCTTCACCATGCTCATCTCCATCGTCACGCTCTTCATCGTGGCCGTCTTCTTCTCTTTCACCTTCATGATCTTCATCTTCTTTTTCTTCTTCGTGATCATCTCCTTCCCGCTCTTCACCATGGTCGTCGTCTTCTCGTTCACCTTCGTGATCTTCATCTTCTTTTTCTTCTTCATGATCATCACCTTCATGATCTTCATCTTCTTCTTCATGATCTTCGCCGTGCTCATCTTCATCATGATGCACGTGAGATTCTCGAAATTCCAACAGCGTAAGCCCATTAACTTTCGACAGTTCAACACTAATTGCATTTTTGGAAAGATTTCGAATTGCGGTGCTAATCGAAGATTCGAGGTCAGGTCCAATCCAAACGACAACATCAGCTTCTTCCAGCAGCTTGGCATCTGATGGCTTCGGCTGGTAGTCATGAACAGATTCAAATCCTTTAACAATTAGTGCGGGCTCTCCGACACCATCCATGATTGCAGCAGCAATACTGTGAATTGGTTTAATGGAGGCAACTACGCGAGTATCTGCGAGCGCTGATTGTGGTATCCAAAAGGCTAGCGCAATTGCTAAATACACCACAGCAGAGGTTTTCTTGATCATGGAACTAATCCCTTAGCAATCGTTGAAAATTTACTTTACCGTGATTGTATAACATCCCGAAAGTTCACTTGAGTCGCCTAACCAGACCCTCGCGACTACAAACATCAACAGCCCTGTGTCACAATTTGCACTAGGCACTGTGAATCTGATGATTTATTTCTGGTTTGAATTTGAACTGTTCAGTTAGCAACTGAACTTACAACATGAAGCGACATTGGTCAATTGGAATTTGAAATTGTTGTATATTCCTGTATGAGTCTGGTGCGGCAACTGCAGAACAATGGCCTATTTTCATTACATCGTTGCGTGCTGGTGAGAAATGCAGGAAACACCAAAAGAGTCCAAGTTGGCCGAAGTGAGCCCAAAAACCAGGAAGGTTTTTGACTTCATTGAAAGTTCCAAGTCGCCTCTAGGTGCATATGATCTTCTGAACGATCAAAACCTTAGAGCTATTGGATTTAAGGCACCTACTCAGATATACCGCGCATTGAAACAACTTCTAGACTTGCAACTGATTCATAGAGTTGAATCTCTTAACGCATTTGTTGCCTGTTGCAAGGAGCACGAAAAGGGGGCATCTATCCTTGCAATTTGCGACAATTGCGGGCAGGTACAGGACATTCCCGCAGAGGACCTCGCTGCTCAAGTCGCAAAAGAAGTCGGTAAAAAGTTTCCTGGCTTGAAAGAACTGAATATCGAATTGAAGGGGGTTTGTGAGGAATGCACTTCTGAGGGCTCCGAAGTACAGGCTGCAATAGTATCCTAATCGCACCTGAACAGATTTACCTGTTCTTCAATCGAAATCAGTTTGTTCAGTTCTGATTCTTAAAAACTAGTTAAAAATTATTTTTTAGAAATGCCTCTCTGACTCCCGCGCTACAGCATCTCCAACCCCCTATACAACGAACCGAGGCAACAAAGCGGTCAATTTCAGACTTACTACCATCGTATGCAGGTCGGTTTGAGTTTGCATCCAAGATAGGCTGTGATTTGAAGATTCAGTAGAGTAGACGAATATCCCACAAAATATGACTGCTAACTAAATTTGGTTTAGTTAGAATCCAATTTCAATTTTTAAGCAAATGAAAATCAAATTTGTTTACTTAGACTTGATTCATTTGCAGTTGATTATCATTAGACAAGATAATTTGGATTCAATAAAGCAATTCAACACTTGAAGTAAGTCAGCCATGAAAAGCCTGCTGGTCCTTTACTACAGCCGCGATGGAAGCGTATTAGCACTCGCCAAAATGATCGCCCGTGGCGTCAACAAAGTCGACGGATGTGAATCAAAGATCAGACGAGTTCCGGCTGTTTCGGCGACAACAGAAGCGGTAGAAAACGAAATCCCGCCTGAAGGCTATCCTTATGCAACGCTGGAAGATCTGGAAAATTGCCATGGACTGGCACTCGGCAGCCCAACCCGATTTGGAAATATGGCAGCACCGCTAAAGCACTTCCTGGATTCAACCAGTTCTCTTTGGATGTCTGGAAAACTGGCTGGCAAACCTGCCTGCGTTTTTACTTCCACATCATCCATGCACGGCGGTCAGGAATCGACACTGCTGTCAATGATGGTTCCGCTGCTGCATCATGGTATGGTAATCTGCGGTATTCCTTATACAGAACCGACTCTTACGAGTACAGTTACAGGCGGGACGCCCTACGGTGCTTCACATGTGGCTGGATTTGCGGGTAACACAGCTCTGAGTAAAGATGAGGAAGCTCTATGTCTGGTATTGGGCGAACGACTGGCTCAACTCACACTCAAACTCTCCTAATTTCTTGCGTTCAGAAACGACTCCGTCGTGCAACACAATAACTCAGTTGTAGTCGGTATGTCTGGAGGTGTCGACTCATCGGTTTCAGCGGCGCTACTCCTGGAGCAGGGCTACCAGGTTACTGGACTCTTTATGAAAAACTGGGATGAAGACGACGATGACGAGTGTAATTCCGCACAGGATCTTGCAGACGCTGAAGCGGTCTGTAAGATTCTTGGCATACCACTGAGAACAGTTAATTTTTCATTCGAGTACTGGGAACGAGTATTCGTCGGATTCCTTGAAGATCTCAAAGCTGGACGCACCCCCAATCCAGACATCATCTGTAATGTTGAAATCAAATTTCGAGAGTTTCCGGACTGGGCCAGAAAACTCGGAGCGACTTATGCAGCAACCGGTCATTATGCCCGCATCGATCGAAACGCCGATACTCCCAGACTGCTTAAGGGCAAAGATCGTATCAAGGATCAGTCATATTTTCTACACGGTTTGAACGCCAAAGCACTTGAAAATGCAATATTTCCGCTTGGACATTTGACTAAGTCTGAGGTAAGGGGTAAGGCGAGACAGCTCGGATTACAAAATCATGACAAGAAAGGCAGCACGGGAATCTGCTTTATCGGCAGAAGAAACTTCGGATCATTCATCCAACGGTACCTGCCCTCGACTGAAGGAAAGATTACTGATGAATCTGGTGCAGAGATAGGCAGACACAGCGGAGCTTTCCTTTATACCATCGGACAGCGTACCGGCTTGGGCATCGGCGGCCCTGGTGATGCCTGGTATGTTGCAAGAAAGGATATAGCCTCAAATACACTCATCGCGGTTCAGGGACATGAACATCCGCTGCTCTTTAGTCGTTACGCAATGGTCGCGGACATTAACTGGATTTCAAAGTCCCCAGAACTGCCACTCAATTCGATAGCAAAAATACGCTATCAGGGTGCAGATCAGGAATGTACGATCCAACAGGCTGAAAGTGGTAGTTTTAAGGTTGAATTTGCGAAACCAGTCAGGGCGGTTACACCCGGTCAGTCAATCGTCTTCTACCAAGGAGACGTTTGTCTGGGCGGTGCAGTGATTGAAGATGCACTTCCGTGACCTAGAAATTTCTCGCTCATGCTGATAGTTGGCCTTACTGGTGGAATCGGCAGTGGTAAGAGCACCGCGGCTCGGCGCTTTGAAGAGCTTGGAGTGCCGGTTGTTGATGCTGATGTCATTGCCAGAAACGTAGTCGAGCCAGGTAAACCGGCACTTAAGGAAGTCATCGCTGCATTTGGTGAAGAAGTCGTCAATTCTGACGGCGAACTGGATCGGACAGAACTGCGGAAAATCGTTTTCGAAAACAAAGAGCACAAAGCACTGCTGGAGAGTATTCTGCACCCCAGGATCTATGACGAAATTCTGCGGCAGCTGGACCATCTTTCTACACCTTACTGCATCGTCGTCATCCCTCTACTGGCAGAAAGCAAGCGAAATTATCCGCTTGATAGGGTATTGGTGATTGATCTTCCCCACGCACTACAGCTTGAACGTACCAGTGTTCGAGATCAGCAGTCTGAAGAAAAAATTGACAAGATTATTCAATCGCAAACATCGAGGGAAAAACGTCTGAGCCTGGCTGATGACATCGTCGAAAACTCAGGCACAGTCGAATTGATGTATGAAAGAATCGACTTGCTGCACCAAATGTACACCGAACTCGCCCATCAATTTGAATCCACCGTACCTAAACGCTAATTATGCCGTTGCCCGAAAAACAGCATGATTTTTGGGTTACGACCGCTGACGAGTTGATTGATCGAATTTCTCTCCTGCAGTCTGGAGCCTTGGCTACCGCTGTTGTTGAGCACCAAAACAACTCCATCACAGATTTACTTCGAAAAAAATTTCCGCAGTTTCCAATTGATTCATTCAGTTATCCAGAAAAAGCCTTGGGACATATTTCAGACTCTCAAAACCAGGTAGATTCTGTCGGCGATAATTCTTTCGACCTGCCTTTTGAGTCTGACTCGATGGATCTTGTCATTTCCAATCTCATAGTTTCGTTTCTCCCACTTCCGACATTCGCCAGAGAGTGCTTTCGCGTTCTTCGCGATGGCGGAGTATTGTTAACATCCGCATTTGGTCCAGATTCTTTCAAAGAGCTTGAATCGGCCTCCCGGAAACACCCATCAATAGCATTTAAAGCCAGTTTTGGTGACATGCATAATTTTGGAGATCTGTTACTCGCAACCGGATTTACGAACCCGGTTGTTGATACTGATCGTGGAATGTACAGCTACTCCGATATAGAAGCTCTTAACAGTCAAATTACCGATGCAGGTCTTGCAGACCTGCTGTTTACCAACCCGAAGAAACTGAACAAAAGCGAGACTTTAGCAGAACTGCTGGGACTCTGTTCGAATGTACAGGAAAAGCCCCACACTCTTGATTTGACTATCGAAGTGTTTTACGGAATTGCCTGGAAAAAATCTGCCAGCCGGGGCTCTGCTACCGTACCATTTCAGGCGAACTAGTCGAATCCCCATGTCGTAAATTGAGTACAAAGTTCCACTTTTTCTCGAATACAAAAATTTAGGCTTTATTTTCAAAAGCTTGCTACTGTCAGTTTACTGTAAATCGTCTATAAAATTCTAACCCCTGGGCGAAGTCGTGGCAGCATATCCGAAGATAATTGGCAGGGGTTGAGACCGGGCGATTCAATCAGGATAATGGGATCAGAAATCGAACCGTAATCCGCCCTGAAGTGAACAGTACTTTTGACGGCCAAAATTGACTTTTCTAGAGGATTGATGCCAAGGTGCAGGAATAGCGCCTGATCCAAGCACTGAATTCGCTCACTGGTGACCACAACCAAGATCTCAGCCTCCTGATCTACCAACTTCAGCGCCGCAGTTGGTCCGATATTCGCGATACTTCCTTTCATCATCTCTCCATGAAACTCGAAGCGACCATCGCTTAATCCAGTCACTTCGAACTTTCCCTGGTAAGGCGGTGGGAAATCATCACCTTTATGCTTACCACCCAGATTACCAAAGAACTCTCCACCAATGCCAGTTGAGTGAGCCAGTTCTACGGTACTTGAATCATGTATTGCTGCAATCGCGCAGTTCTTGACACCATGCTCAACCAGTGAATGCAAAAGTCCGGTAGTGTCTGAGGTAGCACCAGCGCCTGAGTTGTCTTGTATATCTGCGAGCAAAACCGGGCGTCCGCCACCAACATTTTCTTTAGCTAGCCTGACCCCTTCGTCTTCCCGATAAAGGGGATAGGGGAACCTGTTCTCACTTTGCAGAAATTCCTGCTCTATCTGATCGGCTTTTTCCAGCGCCACATATTCAGAATAACTGTACGCCACGATTGCCGGACCGTTTTCAGCGATATCTGACGGCGGAAAGCCCATTGCAACGTCCGCGTGCACCGTATTGAGCGATTGTGCATCAGTCAGGTGCTGATAAATTGAGCGCGTGGGCTCCAGGTCCGTGCACTGAGACTGTAGCGGAATCAGGAGTGGCAATTTACGAAACACACAGTGTGGCCTACGCCCACTAACCAAAATCTGATCCAGCAGTTCACCAGCGCGAAATCCAGTCTTCGCCATATCAAGATGCGGATAAGTTCGAAAAATTGTGATTACATCTGCCTTGCTTGTCATCTGCGGAGTGACGTTAGTGTGTAAATCAAGACTGACTGCTATGGGAATCGCCTCACCGAATCGCGCCCGAAGACGTGCGAGCAACTCACCTTCACCATCTTCGTGTGACTGGGTAACCATGGCTCCGTGCAGGTCAAGGTAAATTCCATCCAACGGCAGTTCCGCTTGTATTTCATCTAGAATTCGTCCAGAAATTTCATCGAAAGCAGCATCTTCCACCAGACCACCTGGCTCTGCACTCGCCCACAAAATGGGTACAACTTCGTACCGACCCTGTGCAAAATTCAGGAATCCGCCAAGTGGAATATTCATACTTGGAAAGATATCAAAAATCGCTTCACCCGAGGTTAGTCCCGGCCAGCCGTCTTCCCTCTCGAAATCGAAAAGAGTGGTTGGATAAGGTGAGAACCGGTTGGTCTCGTGTTGAAAGCCTGCTGCCGCAATTTT
The DNA here is from genome assembly GCA_965220665.1 of Arenicellales bacterium. GTDB lineage: Bacteria > Pseudomonadota > Gammaproteobacteria > Arenicellales > JAJDZL01 > JAJDZL01. The sequence continues at coordinate 1,059,776 of CBDCQQ010000005.1, read as the reverse complement.
CATCAAGTGATAACTCCCTTTAGATGGGTCCTAAACACAGTAAACTACATTCCTTGGCTGCTGACGTGGAGCGGTACAACATCCAAAGCTACTGCTACACCTAGTGCACAAAGAGCAGTTCCCGACGTCACTCTGAGCCAAATCTGAAATTTGAGCTTTTCCAGCTGCTTAGCCAACACACCCATTGCCAAGAGCATCGGCAGTGTACCAATTCCAAATGCTGCCATAGTCAGCCCGCTATTAACTGGGTCAGCTGTACTGGCCGCCAGTACTAATGTTGAATACACCAATCCGCAGGGAATCCAACCCCAAAGCAGTCCGCCGATAATCGCATGCTGAAGTGCCCTCGGTGGAACAATCTTTGCAAAAATCGGCACGATTTTCTGCCACAATCGACCGCCAGCCGTTTCAACTACACTCAGCACATTCCACCACTGAGCCACATGGCCCCCAAGGATTACGAGAAAAATTCCTGCTATCAATGAGCCGATCACGTGGGCCCGATGGATTGGGAACAGGCTGCTGATTTGTGCTGTTATGCTACCCGCCAGTATCCCTGCAATGGTGTAACTCAGAATCCGTCCGAAATGATAGTTGACCCAGTAAGTAGCGGCGCGCCACCTAGAACTCTTCAAGGAAGCAGAAATCACGCCAACCAGACCACCACACATCACGACACAATGTACTGATCCGACTAATCCGGCAATAAAGCCGGAAACGATGATCAGTTCATCGAACTGCATCGTCAAATTGAACAGGATTCAGGAAAAATCCATCTTTGTCTGGATGGAATAAATTGCCCTCGAGCCGCCATCTTTCAGTCCCTGTGACCACGTTCCATTTCCCGAATCGAAGCGCGGGAGCTGGCGCAAAATAAGTCCCTGAGTCTTTGTGCTGCAGCTTCACAACAACATCACGGTTCGATACGGTAGGATGGTAAAAGCCTAACTCCAACAATTCAGGCCAGACTTCAGCGGCATCACCTGACATTTCGACCAGCAATTGTTCACCTTCAAATCGTACGGAAGCCTTGAGATTGACCTCATCTGCATATCGATCGCGAGCTAGATCACGGTTGATCTCAAGACCCCTCTTGTAATAGTCGTCCACAACTACACCATCAAAGGTTCTAACCGAAATCCAAACAATCGATAAAGTAAATACGATCGAAAATAGCGGAATTCCGATGACCAGCCAGACAATCGGAATTTGGTACCAACGTGACTGAACTTCAGTGTTTGGCGTGCTCAGTTTGATACCTCACCACTCAAAAATCTGGTTGTACTGGTTGCCACAATTCTAGGGTTATCTACAGCTTCGATTCGGACAATCATATCCCGACTCCCTGAATAGTCAACGTCCGCACGTACGGTCATAGTGACGTCCGAAACACTGCCAGATGGTACGGTCAACTGTTCTTCATCGACATAAATCTGAGGATCATCCAACCCTTCAATTGCGATGACGAAACGATGATCGCTCTCATCCTTGTTCAAAATGCGTGCGATATAGATGTTCTCTATGCCGCCAACCACTTCTCGGTATAGCACATTGCGATCTCGGAGAATATCAATTTCAACCAGATCCTTGGTCAGTAAGCCATACGAAACTCCAGACACCAAAATCATTAATATCAAACTGTAAACGACACTACGCGGGCGGACGATTCGCGATGGCTTGTTGTTCAATAGATTGTCAGTCGTATAGCGAATTAACCCTTTCGGATAGTTCATTTTTTCCATAATGTCATCACAGGCATCCACACATGCTGCACATCCGATGCACTCATACTGCAAACCATCGCGAATGTCAATTCCTGTCGGGCAGACCTGGACACACATCCTGCAGTTGATGCAGTCGCCTAGCCCCTTTGAACGAGGATCGATGCCCCGTTGCCGCCCACCCCGCGGCTCACCACGAGACGTATCATAAGAAATGATGAGCGTGTCCGGATCAAACATTGCACTTTGAAAACGTGCATACGGGCACATGTAAAGGCAAACCTGTTCACGCATCCAACCAGCATTCACGTAAGTTGCAGTGGTGAAAAAGAAGACCCAAAACAACGGCCATGGATGCAGACTCAAGCCGATAAATTCCAAACAGAGCTCGTCAATGGGTTTGAAGTAGCCAACAAAGGTAATTGCGGTCGCTATCGATACAACCAGCCACCCCGCGTGCTTGACTGACTTTCGCCACACTTTGTTGAACGACAGACCACTGCGATCAAGTTTCATCTGCTGAGGCCGATCACCTTCGACCCTTCTTTCAATCCACAGAAAGACTTCAGTCCATACCGTTTGCGGGCACGCATAACCGCACCACAGCCGCCCGGCAATTGCGGTAAACAAAAATAGCGCAACGCCCAGGATAACCAGCAGAGCTGCCAGAAAGTAAAGTTCCTGTGGCCATATGACAAAATTGAAGATAAAGAACTTTCTGCCGGGAAGGTCAAACAGCACTGCCTGTCTGCCGTCCCAATTCAGCCACGGGATCACATAGTAGAGGCCTAGAAGTCCAACGACTCCAGTCAAGCGAAAAAAAGCAAATTTGCCGTGAACTTCACGAGGGTAGATCTTCTCGTGATAAAGATACAGTTGGTTTTCCGACTCAGCCATAGATCGCAATCCTTGTAATTGTGAAAACCCAGGGACAAGGCACCCCGTGATTATTGATCCCTGTTTATGGGATTGACGGTAAAACGGAAGGTCAGTTAGAAATACTGAGCACGTATCCGGCCAGCAGTTTGGCTTTTGTTTCGCCGAAAATATCTCTATGCGCTGGCATTTGGTTGGTTACCCCATTGGCAATGACATCGACAATCTGTTCAAAGGAACCACCATGCACCCAGATCCGGTCAGTCAGATTCATTCCGCCCAGCAATGGATTGCCCTTGCCATCGATACCGTGACAAGCTGCACAAATTGTTTTGTATTTGGCTTCACCACGTTTAGCGCTGTCGACGTTTACGACTTCCCCACCCAGCTGCAATACATAATTGGCAACGTCTTCACTTGCTTCCCGACCGCCGAGTGCGGCTTCCCAGCCTGGCATAACACCGTTGCGCCCATCAAGAATCGTAGTCAGTATGGCATCAGGCGAACTGTCATAAATCCAGTCATCATCGCGTAAATTGGGAATACCGGGTGCCCCCCGGGCGTCTGAACCGTGACACAGCGCACAATTTTGCGAAAACAGTCTTGCCGCAGTTTTCATGGCCTGCGGGTTTTTCGCCAATTCACTCGGTGTAGACTGTGCATACGCATCCATCGTTTCAGCATACGCCTGGTCGGCCTCTGAAATTTCAGCTTCGTATTGCCCAATTTGAGTCCAATTCAAGAAACCACCGTTCGGTAGCATGCCTGGATACAGAACCAGGTATACCGCGCTGAAAATGACGGTCAGATACAGCAAATACAGCCACCATGCCGGTAGCGGATTGTCATACTCCGTCAGATCTTCATCCCAAACATGACCAGTCGTCTCATTAGCTGCCGACGTTGTGTGTCGATTGCGATAGGCAAGTACCACAACAAACAGCAGACTTAACACCGTACCAATCAGGATCAGGTAAATCCAGAATTGACTCGTGAAATCCACGTCCTAATCCACCGCTCGTCTCGGTTCTTCAAGATCATCTTCAAGCGGAATCTGTGCTGCGTCCTGAAACCTGGACTTCTGCTTAGCGCTCCAGGCCCAGACAACGATGACGATGAATGTCGTCAGCAACAGTAGCGTCCAGATGATATGAACCCAAACCATGATTAATTGCGCGCACTCAAGATCGTACCAAGACTTTGAAGATATGCAACCATGGCATCCATCTCGGTTTTGTTTTCAAGCATCGTCGGAGCCCCTTCAATATCTGCATCGCTATAAGGATGCCCCAGTTTTCTCAGCGTTTGCATATTGGCGACAGTTGCCTCAATGTTCACCATTCGGTTTTCGAGCCAGGGGTATCCTGGCATAACCGATTCTGGAACAACTGCCCGCGGATCAATCAGGTGCAAGCGGTGCCATTCATCACTATATCGCCCGCCTACGCGCGCGAGATCCGGTCCGGTGCGCTTCGACCCCCACTGGAAGGGACGCTCATAAACAAACTCACCAGCGACGGAGTAATGTCCATAGCGTTCTGTTTCGGCTCTCAAAGGCCGGATCATCTGCGAGTGACAGGAAACACACTGCTCGCGAATATAGATATCGCGACCTGCCAGCACGATTGCAGAATGAGGCGTCAATCCTTCAATCGGCTGGGTGGTTGAAACTTGAAAAAAGAGCGGCACGATCTGAATGATTCCGCCAATACTGGCCAAAATCAATATGAACACGATCATCAATCCAATGTTCTTTTCGCCAGCTGAAAACATGACCACTATTCCTGATCAAACCGGTTTAGGAATGGGTGCTTCAACAGCACTGCCAGCCTGAACTGTTTTCCAAAGGTTGTAGGCCATCAGCAACATCCCAAGCAAAAACAGAGCGCCGCCAACAAATCTAATGACATAAAACGGTGCCATGGCCTGCACACTTTCAACAAAACTGTAGGTCAGAGTACCGTCCTGATTGACAGCTCGCCACATTAACCCCTGTGTAATGCCAGAAACCCACATGGATGTGGCGTACAGCAAAATTCCAAAACATGCAACCCAAAAGTGTGTTTCCGCCAACTTCAGGCTATACAGAGTCTGACCGTAGAGTCGCGGAATCAGGTAGTACATTGCGCCAATCGATATCAGCGCCACCCATCCCAGGGCGCCTGCATGCACATGTCCAATCGTCCAGTCAGTATAGTGGGATAGTGAATTGACGGTTTTTATTGACATCATCGGTCCTTCAAATGTCGCCATCCCATAGAATGAAATCGAAACGATTAAAAACTTCAAAATCGGGTCAGTACGCAGTTTTTCCCACGCGCCAGACAGTGTCATGATGCCATTTATCATGCCGCCCCAGGAAGGAGCCAGAAGGATCAATGAGAAAACCATACCGAGCGACTGAGCCCAGTCCGGCAACGCTGTATAGTGCAGGTGATGAGGACCTGCCCAGATATAGGTGAACGTCAGTGCCCAGAAGTGAACCACTGACAGACGGTACGAATAGACTGGACGATTCGCCTGCTTGGGCACAAAGTAATACATGATCCCAAGAAAACCAGCGGTCAGGAAAAAGCCTACAGCATTATGGCCATACCACCACTGAATCATGGCATCCTGCACCCCGGCGTACGCGGAGTAAGACTTCAGGAATGATGCGGGCAGTGCCGCACTGTTGACAACGTGCAGCATCGCCACTGCCAGGATGAATGCCGCAAAGAACCAGTTGGCAACATAAATGTGTTGAATTTTGCGGCGCATGATCGTGCCAAAAAATACGATTGCATACACCACCCAGACAACTGTGATCAGAATATCAATTGGCCATTCCAGTTCGGCGTATTCTTTGGTGGTGGTAATGCCAAGAGGGAGTGTGACTGCCGCCAGCACTATTACTGCTTGCCAGCCCCAGAAAGTAAAAGCCGCCAAGCCATCGCTGATCAGGCGAACATGACAGGTACGTTGAACAACATAGTAGGAAGTGGCAAATAGTGCACAGCCGCCAAAAGCAAAAATTACCGCGTTTGTGTGCAGCGGCCGCAACCGGCCGTAGGTCAACCAGGGAATATCGAAATTGAGCGCGGGCCAAACCAGTTGCGCAGCGATAACCACACCGACCAGCATGCCAACAATGCCCCAAACGACAGTCATAATCGCAAACTGTCGAACAACTTTGTAGTTATAGGTTGTGTGGTCAGCGGCCATCCAGTGCTACCAATGAATCATAAATCCAGGGCCAATTCCAAGCCCCCAAAGCGTTACTGTGGCAGCCAATACACCGACCAGTGCCACCAGACAAACCGCAAGTATCGCACTGGCCATTAGAAAGGCACGCTCGCGGGGCAATTCCATCATAATTTCCGTACCGGAATACAGCAGGTATATTGAATATACCAGTGCGGGCAAACCAATCAGATAATTCAACCACAACGCGGGATATAACTGAACCACCCCTACCAGCAACAGCGGTGTCGCCGGATATGCTGCCAAGTTCACACATCGGCTGACTGAACAATTAGTCCCGTAGGTGATATTCATCCAGTGAATCATTCTTCCGAGCGTATAAATGCTGAAAAGAATGACCAGATAGTAAATGACAGAGATGGGTAAAGCGCTACTCTCGGTTAATCGAACAGGGTCGGCATAACCGATCGTCCAGCCGACTCGAGTCGTTCCAAAATAAGCGCAGACAGGTGGGATAAGTCCAAGAATTGCCGTGTGGCCAAGCAGAACAGCAACGGTTCCCCGACCATCGTCTTTGATTTTGTGCCACGTTTTTTGTGGGTTAATCAGCAGTTCTATACTTCGACTCACCGACATAGGGATATAGCAATTTCGTAATATGAACTTCTGCTCATATGATACATCTTTTCCTTTGTTGCAGTAAATTATATTGCAGTGCAACATAATCAATTCAAGCCTCTTTGTGCCGCGCTTTCGGATGTGCTTTAAATCCCTTGAAATAATATGACTGACTGTTATCACTGCGGCAGCGTCATTCACTCAGGCCGTAAGGTCGTTCGTGAAATTGATGGCGTCAGTCAATCGATGTGTTGCGAAGGCTGCGCAACGGTTGCCGCTATTGTTCACGAGAGCGGGCTTGAAGCCTATTACAAAAAGCGCACGGCACTACCGCCCCCAGTCGATGAGTCGAAAGACACTTTGCCACAGACTTTTTCTGAAATTCTTGATGATGAAACCATTCATCAGCATTATGTCGATTCCAACGGCGAACAAAGTACAACAGCTTTTATCGTTCACAACATTCACTGCCCAACCTGTGTTTGGCTTATTGAAAGCCACCTGGTCTCTCAGCCTGGCATAGTCGATGTAAAACTCAATTATCGAACTCAGAAACTAAAGGTTTCGTGGCGCTCAAGTGAGATTTCGCTTTCCGAAATAGTCAGCCGTACTCAGAGCCTTGGCTACGGACTTGTACCATACAGCAGCACCGCTATATCGGAAGTTGTTAATGCTCAGCACCAAGATCTTCTCAAACGCTTGGGTGTTGCCGGCGTTTTTGGTATGCAGATTATGGTCATCGCCGTTGCACTCTACTCAAGTGCGTGGACATCTATTCAAATTGAATATGAGGAACTGTTTCGTCGCCTCAGTCTGCTGTTTGTGCTGCCCGTGCTGTTTTATTCTGCCGCACCGATTCTCGCGGGTGCCTGGCGCGACCTGAAACAGCGGACAGCAACGATGGATGTTCCCATCGCATTGGGACTCATAATCGCGTTCTTCGCGAGTCTTACAGCGACACTCTCTGGATCTGGAGAAATTTACTTCGACAGCATTGCGATGTTTGTATTCATCCAGTTAATTGCCAGATTTCTGGAGAAGGGCGCGTATCGTCGCATGACAGATCGAATCACCCGTCTGAGCGCATCTACTCCAAACCATGCCAACCGTCTGGTCGATCCGGATCAAATCCATTCCACTGTTGTGGTTCCAGCACTGCGTCTCGCGGTTGATGACTTTGTGCTGATCAAGCCCGGAGAGGCAATACCTGCAGATGGCGAAATCGTATCGGGTTCGACCGATGTGGATGAAGCGCTTCTGACGGGTGAGTCAAATGTTGTACAACGAACTATCGGAGATTCAGTTTTCGGCGGATCAATTAATGCCAGCAGTACTGTAGTGGTTCGAGTGACCCGACCTAGTGCAGAATCGGCACTTGCCTCAATCGTCAAGCTACTGGAAGATTCGATGTCAGGAAAACCTTCCAACACACGACTGACCGATCAGATTGCCGGATACTTTTCAGCAGCCGTGGTGATGATCGCGTTATGCGTTGGTGTATTTTGGTACTGGTCCGGCGACACCAACTGGCTCTCTTATCCGATTGCAGTACTAGTCGTAGCGTGTCCCTGTGCTCTGGCGCTTGCTGTACCAACAGCCCTGACCGCAGCGGTCAATTCGGCTGCAAAGCGCAATATTCTGATCGCTCACCCTGATGCGGTGCAAGCCCTCGCCAAAGTCAATACCTTTCTGTTTGACAAAACCGGTACACTGACCCAAAGCCAGGCACACTTAAAGAGGACCGATATGTTTGGTGAATTAAGTCGGTCTGAAGCACACGAAGTAGCCGCTTTGCTCTCTTCTTTTTCTGACCACCCGATCTGCCGCGCTTTGGCAGGCAGCCTCGAAAGTGATGGAGCAGAGGTAGCTGAGGTAAACATTGAGCACGGTGGTGGGATTTCTGGATGCGTCAAAGAAAAGCGATATTACCTAGGTTCGCGATCGTACATCGATTCAAAGCTTCAGGGCGCCATTGACAAAATTTCAGAACCATCGGATCAAGTTGGATTGATCGCCTATTTGAGCGATGACACCGGAGTCTTGGCCAAATTTCATTTTGACAACCCCTTAAGGGATGATGCTTTACGTCTGATTGGCCGGATAAAGGACTTACCGGCTAGACTTGCGCTGGTGACTGGAGACCGACAGTTCGAAGCAGAACGGGTTGCTGGAGAGTTAGGCATTACAGAGGTTCACTGGGGCTGTTCGCCGAAGGGGAAACTGGACATCATACGCAGTCATCAGAAACTTGGAGAGTGTGTCGCGATGGTCGGCGACGGCATCAATGATACGCCGACACTGGCAATTGCCAATGTTTCGATCGCACCGGCACGTGCTCAACATATTGCAAAAGCGAATTCAGATGTTTTACTGCTTGACGACCGACTGGATTTGCTGGTGATCGCACGTAACCTCGCTGAATTTACTTTCACAGTGATGCGCAACAACACAATTTGGGCAATCGCTTACAATTTAATCGGTATATCACTGGCGGCTGCGGGATTTGTTCCGCCACTTGCAGCGGCGATCGGTATGTCAGTCAGTTCGATCCTGGTTGTTGGCAATTCACTCAGGATTACTGCGTATGAACACGGTAACACTTGATTAAGCAATGGAAATCCTGTATCTGCTGCTTCCACTAACGATCATCGTGTCGATTGTAATCGCCGCATTCTTTCTCTGGTCAGTCAAGAGCGGTCAATACGAAGATCTGGACCGCGAGCCGATGCGGGTTCTGATGGATGACGATCAGGTCGAATCAGCCGTTTCAAGGAAGGTCGATTCATGAATTTGATGACTTCTCAAGACTACTGCGAATCACTTCGAGAATACAACCCTACAGTCTATGTGCGCGGCGACCGTGTCGAGTCTGTCGCTGATTATCCTCAGCTAGCTCCTGGTGTCAATGCCATCGGTATGACCTATGACTTTGCCAGACTTACAGAACACCGCGAGTATGCACTCGCCGAACAGCACACATCGGGCCGCACGGTCAATCGCTTTGTCCACATCAATCGAGATACGGAGGATCTGCTGTCAAAGCTCGAATATGTCCGCGCACTTTGCCAGTTGACCGGGTGTGCAATGCGATACCTGACCATGGACGGCCTTAATGCACTGTATCAGTCAACTTATCAAATTGACTCCACAAACAATACGGAATACAGTTCGCGGCTCATCGAACAAATGCACCGTATTCAGGATAATGATCTCACCGTCGGGATCGCCATGACGGATGCCAAGGGAGACCGTTCTCTCAGACCAAACGAACAGCCAAAGCCTGACAGTCACGTGCGAATTGTTGCACGCCGGCCTGATGGTATAGAAATATCAGGAGTCAAGGCGATTGTTACTGCGGCACCCTATGTGCACGAACTGTTCGTACTACCGGGCCGCAACATGCAGCGGGAAGATAAGGATTTTGCGGTAGCCTGTCAAGTACCTATTGATGCGCAGGGCCTGACTATCATTGCGCGCCCGGCTGGAAGACCTGGAGATGTTTCAGCTCAATTTTCCAGTCGTTTCGGCCAGTCGACGGGGGTCTGCGTTTTTGAGAATGTCTTTGTTCCCTACGATCGGGTTTATATGTGCGGAGAGTGGGAACACTCGGAGCACCTTACCAAAACTTATGCGAACCACCACCGGCACACATGCATTGGAGCACGTGCCGGCTTTGGAGATCTGCTGATCGGTGCTTCCGCAATGATGATCGAAACCAACGGGCTTGATGTGGAGGCTGAGCCTCATTTACATGAGGCGATGGTAGAGCTGATCAAGACCGTTGAGAGCTTTTATGCATGTGGCGTTTCTGCTTCGGTTTACGGCAAAACCACCGATGTCGGAAATTACGAACCGGACGCAGTGTACTCGAATATTGGCAAGCTGCTTTTAGCACACTCCATCTTTGACATGCACCGGATTGCCAACTCAGTCTCGGGCGGACTAATTGTTGCGCTTCCGCATCCCGATGAGGACCACAATCCGGACACCATGGACAAACTAGACACGCTGATGTCAGCCAGTGCGGACATGCCGCCTCAACGGCGCGCGGCCGTCGCCCGATTAATTGAGGACTTAACCGCCTCTCATTCAGGTGCCTGGTACTCAGTCATCAGCGTTCACGGCGGCGGCTCCCCCGAAGCACTAAAGCGTGAGATATTTCGAAATTATTCCGTCGGCGATAAGGCTGATCTGGTCGAACGATTGATCGATAGGGGGCTGCATAAAGACTCTCCCGGTGCAACGCCACAGCCGGGTCAATGTTGCGACACTGGTTGTCAGCCACCCAGGCAGACTACGTTACCAAAACGCGAACGGCTGCACTAAGCAGTCATTGACTGAATTCAACAGGGCGAATTTTTCTCGCTGCTCAGTTCGTTTAGTTGCTGTCGAACCTCGCGCCTCAGAAGTTCTGAAACCTGCAAGTCTCCAAATCCGAGTTCGTTAGCCTCGGCAAATAGTTTCAATGCGGCGTCGCTCAGAACAGCCTGGGAAATTGATTCGCCAAGGTCGGCAATATAGCGAGAGTCTTTCAGCGCGTTTCTCACTGTAAATACATAGCCACCGTAGTTGTCGTCTTCCAGGATGCTACCGATTATTCGCTGTAGCGCCATAGAGTTTGAAGATCCCTGGCGGATGATTTCGTAAAATTTGGCCCAATCAACTTCCAGCGAATCTGCAGCGTGGAATGTCTCAATTATGAGACGAACCATACCGAGAACGAGGTAGTTGCTGATCAATTTTGCGCTGCTACCGGACCCGACTGGACCGAAGTGCTCAACTGATTCACAGAATTTATTGAGCAGCGGTTCGACTCGCTCAAATGTCTGGTTGCTGCAGCCGACAAATGCTCCCAGTTCGCCAGCCGCCGCCTGGACTTTACCACCAGCTAGCGGTGCTTCAACAAACTGAATACCTCTCGAACAGAGTCTTTCAGACAACTCAAGTGATTGATGTACCGCTGATGTTCCTATATCAACAACCAGGTGGTGTACATCCAACTCGTGCCAGATTTCATTCGCCGTCTCTTCAACTACATTGGAATTTGGAAGGCAAAAGATGACAATATCACTGACCTTGGCCGCCTCAGATTTCGATTGGTGAAGCGTTGCGCCAAGTGAAATTAGTCGATCAACCGCCTCGAGACTTCGATGTACAGTAATGTTGACCGTATAGCCTGCTCTGAGCAGGTTCGCGGCAACCCCCTCACCAATTGCTCCAAGCCCAAAGAACGCAACATTTTCCATGGTAGAAAAATTAGGTGTTTATATACTTGACCAAACCAATGAAATAATTCTTCATTTGCGCATTAGTTTAACCAATTGAGTGGCTCAAATGCAGCACAACAAACGCGCACCCGGCAAGTCGCATCGCTGCGGGATTTCTCTGATCGAACTGTTTGAAATGTTTCCCAACGAGACCTCGACGCGCAAGTGATTTGAATCGATCATCTGGGCGGATGGTGTGGAGCGGTCTCACCGCTGTGGCGGGCGCAACGCTTACGAGATTCCCAATGGTAAATCTCAGCACTCTAGGGTCGATACGTGTCCGTGTTCACCGTAAGCGAGTATTTGTCCGTCTCGGGTGACTAGCGTGTGTCTTGAGTGACGCGCCGCTGAAATCAGAATTCTGTCTACTGGATCCTGAATCGACAATTGTGGTAAGGTCACAGCAGAAGCCAATACGACAGGCGATAGGTCTTCCAGTTGGATACCGTTTTCATCGCAAAAGTCACGGAAAAAATTCGCCGCATCCGTAGCCAAGATTAATTTTTGCTTGTGAGTAAGCATTGCAATTTCCCAAGCAGACATGGGCGAAACGAATAGTTGACCCGGTCTCAAATATTTAAACTCGCTTAGTGCAGGTTCTCTCAAATCAGTGCCATGGGCAATCCACAGCAATGCGCAGGTATCGAGCAGATAGGTTCGCTCTATTTCTCTTCGACGGACTTCCATCCGGCATCTATTGGTTTGGTCAAGTCTGTGTCAGAGGCAATCGTGATGACATCACTAAACGAACCGTACAATTTCGCAAAGTAGCCTGAAGCTTGAGAATCTTTCGATTCCTTTTCAACTCCGCCTCTGTATGCTTTTCCAGCGTGAAATAACTGTTCCGTGCTGGAAATTTTTCTGAAAAGCACAGTCTGATCCAACATATTTACCTTTTCTGAGCGATATCCCGCCGAAAGCCACGCTGAGGTAATTGCACTGCTGCTGGGATTGTTGGACCACCACGATGCATAAGAGTAAGCTGATCTAGGTAAACTGAACCCAACGACCTCTGCCACTTTGTCAAAAGACATTTCCAATATGTCTTCATTCGAATCGACCAAATAGGACTCTAACAGTTTGTATTTTGACATTAGATTGTTAACAAATTACATATGGTTACTAACCATAGAATAACATGTTTACAATCTTAAAATTACTGATAGTGCTGTCTGGAAAGCGCGAAATCTACCGGCTAATCCATTTTCAGTTACAACTTACGCCTAACGTGACTTTGGAAGTGCATTTTTCTGGATACTCAACATGTTTCGATCACATGATTGTCGCTATCGGAAGGTTCACAACAGGTGCACAGTATTTTCGCTCATCGCCTCCCTGAGCGAGCCAAGAAAATGTTTTGTTGTTCCGGTCAATATCAAGACTAGTGTTAGAATCTCCAAAAGTTAAATGGTCCAGCCGCCGTCAACAATGAAAAATTGCCCGGTTGCCACCTTTGACTCATCCGATGCGAGGTAAACCACAATTGGGGCAATATCTTCCGGATGAGCCATCTTACCGGTAGGCTGGCGATTCAACATCTCTTCGTAAGCTTTGTCATAGTCTCCTCTGGCCCGTAAGCGTCCTTTCAGCGATGGAGTTAACACGGTGCCTGGACATACTGCATTGCATCGTATGCCCTGTTTTACATGATCTCGGGCTATTGCTTTAGTCAGCCCCATCACCGCTCCTTTAGTTGCACTGTAGACAGCGCGGCTTGCCGCTCCTGTTATTGCTGACGCTACACTAGCCATATTGATGATCGAACCGCCGCCATTTTCAATCATCTGAGGTAAAAATGTCTCGATTACTCGGGCATGACTTCGCACATTGATCGCGATAGACAGGTCCCATACTTTGTCATCGGCATCCATAATTGTTCCATCGTGGACGTAACCGGCGCAATTGAACAAAACATCAGGAACTGGAACGATCTTGGGAAGCTCCGAAATTGCCCTGGAATCGGTAACATCCAGTTCAATAACGCTTATGTTGCTGCTTTCTTCTGCCAGACTATCCAGTGAAGGTCGATGAATATCTGCTGCATACACACGCGCACCTTCGTTTGCCATTGCGATTGCACTAGCACGCCCGATGCCCATTCCAGCAGCTGTCATAAATACGATTTTGTTCGCCAATCTTCCCATTGAATACGCTCCGAAATCAGGCTGTCTCCTAAACTCAGTACGATATTATCAATGATGGGCGAATGTTGAGAAAATTCGGCATTGGATAAAATGTGCGCATTCTAGCCGTCTACAGCCTTTATCAGTAGAAACTCATTCTTTCACACTACCTTGAATCCAAAATAACGATGCGCTGGTCTAAATCCGTAACTATGGTTGAAGCACACGCCGAAGGAGAGGTCGGCCGCGTCGTAACGGGTGGTATTTTGGATGTGCCGGGTGAAACAATGGTCGACAAGCTTGACTACATGAACGGTGACGGCGACGCGCTTCGAAGATTTCTGGTGTTTGAACCGCGCGGCTATGCGCAGATGAGTACAGTTCTGTGTCTGCCCCCGACAAAGTCTGAGGCACACGCGGGCATGATTGTATTGCAGGGTGACAAGGCACATGCAATGTCTGGCTCCAACGCAATTTGTACCGTGACTGTCCTGCTCGAAACTGGAATTTTAGAGATGCGTGAGCCTGAAACCACTGTAGTGCTAGACACACCAGCTGGTCTTGTGACCACAACAGCCGAATGTTCAAATGGCAAGTGTATCAACGTGGATTTGGAAATGCCACCCTGTTATGTCGACGCGCTAGATACTGAGGTTAACATACCAGGAATTGGCCAAATCAAACTTAGCATCTCTTTTGGAGGGATTTTCTATGCGCTGGTTGATCCGTCAGAGTTTGGCCTGACCATTGAACCCAATTCGGCAAGAGCGCTGGTTGAGGCCGGAAACAGCGTCCAGAGGTCTGCTAATCAGCAACTTCAGATCAATCATCCTAGACACCCAGAACTGAATGGGCTTTCTTACGTGATGTTCATGTCAACGATGAGCGACGGCACCTTGAAAAGTGCAACCATTCTACCGCCCGGAAGAGTCGATCGCTCGCCATGCGGGACCGGTAATTCAGCGCGAATGGCGCTTATGCATGCGCGCGGGGAGGTTCAGCCTGGCGAAACCTTTCGTGCACTTTCCATCATTGACAGCCGGTTTGAAGTAGAGTTAAAGAGAACAACAGAAATCTACGGAAGACCGGCGGTTGTCCCTGGCATAAAAGGAAGGGGGTGGATTCATGGCATTCATCAGATTGGGGTGGACCCATCTGACCCCTATCCTCTAGGTTACTGCCTTTCGGATTGTTGGGGAGATGGCCTGGATTTGCTGAACTAGAATTTGCTACGCGAAAGAAGATAATTTGATTTGTTGAATGGTCATAGCCTAGATCATTATTCTCGACGCTTGGAGTCGGGACGTGTACCCCACCACATCGCAGTGAGCGCAGCGATGCCAAATAGCGCAAATGCGCCAGCTAGAAAATTGATCGTTCCGTCGAAGAATTGTCCTACGATGCCACCAAGCACCACAGATACCAGAGTTGCCATTGCTGAGGTCAGTGCGGCACCGATTCCAGCTATGTATCCGAGAGGTTCCATTGTAAGTGCGTTGAGATTGCCAAAAATTGTACCCATCAGAAAAAACAGCACCCCTAAATAACCAGTAAAGAGCCACAGCGGCGGCAGACTGTCGAAGGTTACAAAGCCAGCAAAAGCAGCAAAAGAGACTACGGATACAGAGAGCGTCGAAAATGTTGAGATTTGATGCATTCCCCAAGCCCGAAGCAGTCGGTCATTGACTAGCGCACCAAATCCGATAGCAAGTGCAAGTGAACCGAAGTACGCGGGAAATAGCTTGCCAGTGTCATATGCCTCCTGGAAAACCTGCTGCGCGGTACTCAGATACGCAACAAATGGAGCAAAAATAAATCCGGTTGCAAGGGCGTACCCAAGTGACTGTCGGGTGCGCAGCACGACACCGACGGAATGAAGAACGGCTCGCGGTGCGACTGAAAGCCGATTCCCAACCGCAAGGGTTTCTGGCTGACGGAAGAAGAACCAAACAAAAACAATCACGGCCAGTGTAAGAAATGTCGCGAATATCAAACGCCAGTCACCCAGTAAGAGAATTGTTTGTCCAAGTAGTGGTGCTAAGGCAGGAACCAGAATGAAAATCGCCATAGCGAAGGACATGATCCGCGCCATCTGCTGTCCGCTGAACTGGTCGCGGACCATAGCCAGGGTTACAATTCGAGGACTCGCTACGCCGACACCCTGGAGAATGCGGCCTGTGATCATTGCCTCAAACGACGATGCAAAAATACTGACTACGCAACCAACCATGAAGAGCAAGAGGCCGGTAATGATCGCTGGTTTCCTGCCTATGCGATCTGACAACGGACCAAACAGCAACTGCCCGATACCTAAACCGACAAGCAACGCTGTGATTACAAACTGAGCTTCATTTCGATGCTGTGCCCCTAAATCCCGGCCGATTTCTGGAAGCGCAGGCAACATTGCATCGACGCTTAGTGCAACTAATGACATCAAGATTGCAATGAGTGGAACAAACTCCCCGGTTCGAAGTCTTTTCTTTGATGAATGAAGCATAGAATTCGATTCTCAGCTAGCAACTGTGATGTTGGAAGTCTTCATTTCCGGGCTACGGAAGATGTAACCGGCAAGCCATCGATTTCAGAGGTTCGAAATAACTGGCTCGCACAACGAATCAAATTGGCGTGGATTAGAAAATTGGTTATGTCTAGTGACAATCGGAGGCAATCAAAACCAAACTATTGCTCGCTCTGTGACATACGCATAGCAGTATAACCCGCATCTAGCGTGCGTTTCGATCAGACGACCTCGGTTGTTTCAGTTAACAAAGGAATTTTTGAAGTGAACTGATATCACCAGAGTAATTACAGTTAGAGTGAATACGGTTTCTTCGAATATTGGGTCGTCAGATAATAGCTACTAGGCTCTTCCGACAGTGATACACCTTGTGTCTATAGAGTTTGTCCCGCTCCAACTTACAGCAAAAACAAGCGTGTGGTGGATGAATGTCAGAGTGACGGTGCAAAGACCGCTCGACCTCTGGGTTTAAGCACCACGCGCTAAAGAGGTGCAGGAAAGTGTGTGCTGAGTATGGAAAAGGGATTGTTAAACTGATGACTGCAGTTTCGGGCTTAATATGCCGTATCGTTCTCGGGTAATTGGAAAAACAGGGATTAATTTTGTCATATAGCGGTAATCAGTCAACCTGTTGGATCAAATTCAGGTTCATCGTCTTCCTCTTCTTTTTTAATTTTCTTCTTGTAGGTCAGCTTCGAAAAGTAAAGACCGATCTCAAACAGTAACCACACCGGAATCGCTAGCATCGTCTGGGAAAATACATCTGGTGGTGTAAGAAACATGCCAACTACAAATGCACCGACAATGATGTAAGGACGTTTTTTGCTCAGGCTTTCCGGCGTCGTTGCCCCTGCCTTAACTAACAAAACGGTCGCGATTGGTACCTCGAATGCGATACCGAACGCGAAAAATAATTTCAGAACAAAACTCAGATACGAGTTAATGTCGGTCATGACCTCAACGCCCTCTGGTGCTGTTCCCGTAAAAAAAGCAAAAATGACAGGAAATACGACGAAGTAAGCAAAAGCCACACCTAGGTAAAATAAGGCACTGCTTGAGACCAGCAGCGGTAATACTGTTTTCTGTTCGTGCTTGTAGAGACCGGGTGCAACAAATGCCCACATCTGATACAGCAAATAAGGAATAGACACACCGAAAGCAAATGCGAAAGCAAACTTAAACGGTACGAAAAACGGCCCGTGCGGCTCGGTGGATATCATGCTGTTGCCTTCCGGCAACGCCGCCATCAGCGGTGCTGCAAGCTGCTCATATAGTGTGTTGGCAAACGGTGCACAAATTATGAAAATGCCCAGCAACGCGATGACACAACGCATCAGACGCTGTCGCAGCTCAACCAGGTGCGAGATAAACGTAGTTCCAGTTGCGTTTGGGTCGCTTGCGCTTTTTGACATTCTATGCGGCCGTATTTGTTTGCTCAGCAGTCGATTCTTCAGCTACAACCGGCTTCAGTTTCTTGGGCTTTTTGGGTTTAGGGGTTTCGGCAGCTGAACTGGTACTTGAAGCTTTAGTGGCCTGTACAGCAGGATCGGATTTTTCAGTACCGGCAGCCCGCTTGGATGAATCAGCCACCTTTTCAGACTCGGATGATTTGGCTGCTGCCTCAGGCTCATCAGTTACTTTTTCTTTCAATGTCTCAGCCGTCTCCTCCAGTGCGGACTTAGCGTCTTCAAGATCCTTCTTGAGTGAAGCTTCTTCAAACACATCTTTCGATTCCTCAACCGTAAGTTTCACCTCATCCTTAATCTTTTTCAAGTCAGAAGCGTCAAGTTCTCGATCGATATCTCGTTTGACCTCAGCCAGCATACGCCGTGCCTTACCCACCCAAAGACCGATTGAGCGAGCCGCGCGCGGCAATCGCTCTGGCCCCAAAATGAGCAAGCCAATCAGGGCAATTATCGCAATTTCCCAAAAACCGATATCAAACATCCGAATACCACTCCGGTCCGAGCCGATTCAGAAGTCAAGCATTTTCTTTTTTGACTTCGACTTCACCTTCTTTCAGCGCTTCCTGGCTTCCTTCTGCAAGCGCTTCGGAAGCGTCGTCTTCTCCTTCTGCAGGCTCTTCCTTTATCGATTTTTTGAAACCTTTGATTGCGGAACCGAGATCACCACCCATTCCGCGCAGTTTCTTTGTGCCAAACAGCAAAACCACGATCACCAAAATGATCAACAGTTGCCATATGCTAATTCCACCAGGACCAAACATCCTACCTCCTCGTAACTAATAATTCTGAAATAACGAATTCATCAAATGATTAAAGTCAATTGCAAATCTGCTAGCGCGAGTTTTTCTCTTCGATACCTGAAATGCCAAACCGTCGGCTCAGTTCATTGAGTACATCGCTGTGATTGCAATTGAAGTATGACAATAACACCAGACTATGGAACCACAAGTCTGCAGTTTCATATATTACTTGATTCACATCCCGAGTACAGGCTGCCTCTACAGTTTCCTGTGCTTCTTCAGTGATTTTGCCAGCTATCTCGTCCAATCCTTTCGAGTGCAAAAGTGCGACATAGGATTCATCAACGTCCGCCTGCTTTCGATTATCAATCACCTCATCAAGAGCAGAAAGAATATCTGATTGTGTTTGCATTGTCTGATAACTATCAAGATTTATAGATTTCTTCTGGTGACTTCAATACAGGTTCTACCTCTTCCCACTCATTATTGACCAGTTTCCTATAGAAACACGATCGTCGCCCTGTGTGACAAGCAATTCCGCCTTCCTGTTCAACCTTAAGTAGGATTGTATCGGAGTCGCAATCAATTAGAACCTCACTTACCATTTGCACATGACCGGACTCCTCGCCTTTGCGCCACAGTTTTTGGCGCGACCTCGACCAGTACACCGCGTACCCTTCCTCTATTGTCGCCTGCAAGGCAGCTGCATTCATCCATGCAACCATCAATACCTGACCCGTATCAGAGTCTTGAGCTACTGCGGGTAAAAGCCCGCTGTCGGGCCACTTCAGATCTTCAAGCCAGTCGACCTTTCTTTTATTTGAACTCATCAATTATCTCGCAAACCTCTATTCCGCGCCCCTTCATGTGTTCTTTCGCTTGCGCGATTGTATACTCACCGAAGTGAAAGATGCTTGCTGCAAGTACGGCATCGGCCCAGCCAAACTCAATACCATCAGCCAGATGCGATAATTCACCGACTCCGCCGGAGGCGATAACGGGAACCGGAACTGCGGACGATACTGCTCTGGTCAATTCCAGGTCGAATCCAATTTTAGTGCCGTCGCGATCCATGCTGGTCAGCAATATTTCACCTGCACCAGCATCACACATGCGCTTGGTCCACTTTACCGCATCAAGTCCTCGCGGTTTGCGTCCACCATGGGTGTAAACCTCCCAGGCGGGCGGTTCTGTATCAGGCACTCGGCGGGCATCAACTGCGACTACGATACACTGTGAACCAAATCGACCCGCAGCCTCTTCGATAAACTCGGGACGCTCTACTGCAGAGGTGTTGATCGAAATTTTGTCTGCTCCAACGTTTAGAAGACTGCGAATATTGTCGACAGTACGCACTCCCCCACCAACGGTCAAGGGAATAAATACTTGGTTCGCGACTGCTTCGACGATATGCAAAATCGTCTCTCGATTGCTGGAACTCGCGGTAATATCCAAAAATGCAAGTTCATCAGCTCCCTGACGATCATACATTCGCGCGACTTCAACCGGATCTCCTGCGTCTCGGATATTTACAAACTTGACACCCTTGACGACCCGACCTTCGTCAACATCCAGACATGGAATGATTCGTTTGGCGAGCGGCATGTTAATTCAGCTATGCAATGTCTTTCCGCAGGAAATCATCAATCAAATGCGTTGCAGAAGCAAACTCAAGTGTCCCTTCGTACAGCGACTTGCCTGCAATCGCACCAAATATTCCCGCTTCACTCACTTCTAGCAAGTTTTGAATATCGGTAATATCGCGAATACCCCCAGACGCAATCACAGGTATGTCTACGCTATTCGCCAATTCAGCAGTTGCTGAAACGTTGACACCGCTTAACATTCCATCACGCTCAATATCCGTGTAAACAATGGCTACTGCACCCGCTGATGACAATGTGTTCGCTAGTTGCACGACATTGGTGTGTTGGGACGCAACCCATCCCTCGGTTGCTACCGTCTGTCCACGCACATCGATACCCGCGATTACTGTCCCTGGAAAGCGATTTGAAATTTCAGCGACAAACCCCGGTTCTTTGACTGCCCGAGTGCCGATGATGACATAATTCACACCCTCATCCAGGTAGCGTTGAACCGTGTCAAGGTTTCGAATGCCACCACCCACCTGAATTTCTACCTCTGGATGGTGCTTCGCGATTCGGCCCACAATCGCTGCATTAACCGGTTCACCCTCCACCGCACCATTAAGGTCTACAATATGGATTCGTGTAGCACCTGCCTCAACCCATCGGGTTGCCTGACTGATCGGATCGGTGGAGTAGACCGTAGCATCAGCCAAATTTCCTTGAATCAGACGGACACAGCTTCCGTCCTTAATGTCAATTGCAGGAATAAGTAGCATGAATATGGTGATCGTAAAAGAACTGAAGTGCTAGACTTCGCCATCCCAATTAAGAAAGTTGGTTAACAGCCTGAGTCCCTGTTGGCGACTCTTTTCGGGGTGAAATTGTACTGCGAAGAGATTTTCACGCGCTGCTGCGCAAGTGAACTTTAGTCCGTAGTCAGCAACAGCCGCAACTTCGGAATCCCTATCAGAACGGGCAAAATACGAGTGTACAAAATAAAACCGCGCGTCTTGCGGAATACCTGACCACAGCGGGTGCTGGTAGGTCTGATGAACCATACTCCATCCCATATGCGGAATTTTGATACGATGTCCGCAATCAAGCAGGTCGTCACCAAATCGTTCAACCCGTCCTGCAAGTACTTTCAGCCCCTCGACACCTCCATCTTCCTCACTGTGTTCATAAAGCGCCTGGAGCCCTAGACAAATTCCGAGCACCGGTTTGGTTCTTACTGCTTCATTCACTGCTTGGCGAACTTCGTCATCCTGAAGTTCTGACATCCAGGTTCCAATCGCCCCCTGACCCGGCAGGATCAATCGGTCAGCCATTCGAATTCTTCTTGCCGACCGAGACGCCTCTACTTCTGATCCACTGCTCACTACCTGAATGGCGGTCATCACAGAGTGGAGGTTCCCGGTGCCAAAATCTGCAACTAGAACTTTAGACATGACAAAACTTAGGTCAAATATCTCTGGACTGAGTAAAGCCGAATCGGGTGTGGAATATGAGCAACTACGAACCGTTGCACTCTCAAAGGGAGATGATTATCCCAGAATCAATGGTTGAAACGGTAGAAAAATCGTCGCTGAAATAATTCGGGTGCTGTTGGAACACACCATGTTAGGTCCCCGTGATGAAGTACTTAAAATTGCTGATGACGATGTAAGCGGCTGGTAGCCAGTAGCGTGCTTGATCTAGCGGTGTGGCAGCGGAAACGACGCGCTATGCGAATCGGCGGACGCTTTCAGCATTGAACCACCCTTCTGCTTGAACCGACAAATCAATCTGACCACCTTGTTTCTTGACCTCAAAGTACACTGGCGTTTCCCTTCTGTTGCGCGATCACACCTGCCCTCACAGGGACCATCCTTCACCACCAGACCTTTCTAGGTGTAGGATTGCTCCATCGATGTATTGTTTTTTTCTTTTATATCAATATGTTAATAATCTATAACTATATCACTTATTGATATGCATAGACAACAAAAATTTATTGCCGATGTAGGTAAAACGTTGGTGATTAAAACAGCAGTAGTCACAACACCCCACTTTCGGTTTACTTGAAAGAATTGAGATCCATGTATATACTGTATTGTATATATTCATAAACTTATTTTTGGAACTCCCACAAATGTTAACCGGATCTGTATTTCTTAATAATCGCACTCAAGCAGTCAGGCTTCCTGCCAAAGCTCGATTTCCAGAAGGTGTGAAGCAAGTGGCAGTACGAATCGTTGGTAATGATCGAATTCTCACTCCCATTGAGCATACCTGGGATAGCTTCTTTCTATCAGACGAACGCGTGAGCGATGACTTTATGAGTGTCCGCCCCTCTCAAATTCAATCTGAACGCGAAGACCTTTGATGCTGACATTCATGCTGGATACCAACATTGCAATTTACGTGCTGAAAAAACGCCCAGAAAGTGCCCTTAAATCGTTCAATCGAAATTCAGGAAAAATGTGTATTAGTTCGATAACTTTTGCCGAATTGATGCACGGTGTGTCAAAAAGCGCTTACCCTGAACACAACCTGCAACAAGTTGAAGATTTCATATCGCGAATGCAGGTGCTTGAATACGGAACTAACGCCGCTGCTCACTATGGAAATATTCGAGCGACGCTGGAGCGAATTGGCAAACCGATTGGTATAAATGATCTTCACATAGCTGGTCATGCTCGAAGCGAAGAATTGGTGCTCGTAACCAATAACCTTGCTGAGTTTGAACGAATCAGAGGACTAGAATTGGAAAACTGGGTCTGAAATTTTGTCAAATTTAGCGAACCTGAATAAAAAAATTTGAAAACCGTCAACTTTGATTGATTCGGTGATTCGCGGTGAATGGTGAGAATTCAAGTGACAATGGTCAGTAATAGAATTTTCGACGCATAGCTGCAAGAGGTTCTGAATTTCGCACACCAATATTATTCGAGCCGAATTACCGTACACCCAATAAATGCGGCTGGCGAACGCTTTCAGTCGCTACCGAGAGTTGGCGGAGGATGTTTGATTTGTAACCGGTGGTAGCGTGAACGGTTGATCGACGTCTCTCACAGAAACATACGTATTCTGCCCCGCTCAATCCAACAACAAAACGAGTGCGACTCGTCAAGTACCGAACAACCCAGACATTTCGGTACGTCTTGGTAGATCTGCCCCGCGTCTTCGACAGGTGATTCGAGCAGCTTGAACTGCAAAGTTCATAAGATTCTCCAGCATTTTCTTATCAAGCGAATTCACCGCTTCTTTTGGGTTGCCAGCCCCTTCTTCGGATAACTTAACAAGCAATGCAGCCTGAAAGCTGTCACCAGCACCCACCGTGTCGACGACCGAAGTAACAGGAGGTGTTACTCTTACAATGTGATCTTTGTGGGTCCAAGCCGAGACTGCTCTGCCACCATCTGTTATCACGACGAGCTTAACACCGGCATCAAGAAACATCTTCACCAGCTTTCCTTTTTCGACATTTGGATAGAGTGTGCGTAAGTCTTCCATACTGAATTTCATCAGGTCAGCGCAGGAAGCGTATTCTTTCATTCGAAGTCTCCAAATTTCAAGATCCGGTTCCACCATTGTTCGAACATTAGGGTCAACCGATATGAATCGGTTCGTAACGGTCGTCGCAAGACCTGCAAATGCGTCGGCTATCGGCCGTACTGCAATTGAATATGATCCGAAATGCAAACCACTGATCTCAGAACCGATCGCAGGAATTAGTTCAGACGTCACATTGCAATCCGCAGACCCCAATCCGTAAAATTCATAATCCGGTTGCCCTAAATTGTCTACACCGACAATACTAAGCGTTGTGCGTTCGCCAGAACGAACTAGATATTCAGTCGACACGGACTCCTGTTTCAACGTACGCACAAGATGTTCGCCAAGTGCACCTCGCGATATCCCGGTCAGCAGAGCTGCTCTGCCGCCTAAGCGAGCGATACCAATGGCAACGTTGAACGGTGAGCCTCCCGGATACGCATCCAAGCGTAAACTCCCAGAATTATTGTTCTCGCCATCGATGAAGACATCAAACAACGCTTCGCCGCACACCAAGTACATTATTCAGCCAACCACATTTTTGTGTATTTGATTATTGCTAGAGTCTCGTAGGGTATTTGACATCAGCCTGCAATAAAAATTTGATTCCAACATTCGAACGCTCTTGTGCTTCTACTGTTTTGGTGTCCAATAAATTCCTGAATTTTTATGCTTTTTCTCCCTATAGCCTTCATCTGTGCTTGCACAGTTCCGCTGCACTTTCCTCCGACCGGAAGCAATTCGATACCACGATCAATTGTATTTTTCAGTACTTTTTCTTCCATTTCCAAGAAAGCGAGTAGAATTTAGTGTTTGGTGATCCGCTTCCCATTTGTATCACTTCCGACACCCGTGTCGCATCCAGTCCTCGGTGCTCAAATACCCAGGTCGCAATCACACCTGAACTGAACTGCCTACTAATTTACTTCCTTACAATTTATAAATTAGATTGATTTACTATTTGTCCGAATTTAATCGGTTTTGTTTAAAATCTTGATTTATTCGGATTCAATTTGAGGAGTATAGCGAACTGATGCGAGGCGGAGATTCCATAGGTTTACGAGCTTACAACGAACGGCTGATGATCGCAGCCATTCGCCAGGAAGGCGCATTGTCGAAAGCGGAAATCGCCCGAACCACCGGGCTCAGCGGCCAGGCTGCTACGGTAATCGTTAACGCTCTCATTGACGAAGGACTGCTTGTTGAGCTTGAACGTGTGCGTGGACAGGTAGGTAAACCATATACCCCAATAGCTCTCAATTCTCAAGGTGCGTTTTCTATCGGCGTAAAGATCGGGCGTCGCAGTCTTGAAGCGATACTGGTTGATTTTAATGGCAACGTCATCGCATCGCGAACTGAACGCTACGATGCGCCGTTGCCTGAGCCAACCATGACAGCTGCTATAGAGGTTTCAAAGGAACTGATAGAGTGCGTAGATTCAGAACTACGGAATCGAATTACGGGGCTTGGTGTCGCGATTCCGTGGGACCTGCACGAGTGGTCGGACGTGCTGGGCCTGGAACCAGCCTCGCTTGAAGGCTGGCGAAAAATCAGCGTTGCGCAGCAACTGGAGAGATCAACCGGACTGGCAGTATCGCTATTCAATGACGCCACTGCGGCCTGTGCTGCGGAGATGATCGCAGGCGACAGGATTCGAAAACGCAGTGCATTGTATTTTTTCCTTGGCACCTTTGTCGGAGGTGGTGTTGTAATCGATGGTCGATTGCACCGAGGCGAACAAATTAACGCGGGTGCCATCGGCTCTTTGCCGATGGGCGGAAAAAATTCTGACGGTCAGCCCAATCAGTTGATTCATCTGACATCTGTCATTGAACTTGAACGTTCACTGGCTTCCGCTGGATTTGACATTTCGGACATGTTTAACTTCTCGCCTGTCAATGACGCTGAGTTCGTATTCAATAATTGGATGCGTCGCACTGTACCCGCTTTGTCACATGCAATTATTTCGGCAACCAGCGTAATCGATTTCCAGGAAGTCGTGATAGACGGACTACTGTGCCCGACATGGAGACAGCGAATTGTCAATGCTGTTTCGAAAGCGTGCGCGAAGTTCAATCACGCGGGCCTTTCGCCATTTGAGATCGCAATCGGATCGATCGGACCATCTGCCCGAGTGATGGGTGCCGCACTAATGCCGCTGATACAGAGATTCTCTCCGGATTCTGATTTATTGGTAAAGACCGGGAAGAATCCGCGCTCAGCTGAGACGATTCCAGCGGTCCGTCCGAGTAACTAATTGCAACAGCAATGAAAGAAGCACTCTGACGGGTAAATAGATTTCACTGGTGACCTACCGCACTGAAGCAAACAGTCTTTAGCGTCTACGAAATAGCTATTTGCTTACCTTACTTCAGAGCATTCGAACCGGGAACTGACCATCATCCGAATTTCAGTACGGACTCAACCGGGAACCTACAAAAAATTGAACTTTTATGCTTGACTCAGCAAAAAAATTACTATATATATAAATCACATTGATAAATTAATTATTTTGCTAGGAGAAATTTCATCATGCGCATGAAGTCAACACTATTTGCAGCCGGTTTGCTCGTGTTCGCAGTTGCAGGAGGCACGTTCAATCAATCGCACGCCGCTACCGTAGTTACCATTGCGACTGTCAACAACGGCGACATGATCCGAATGCAGGGTCTAACAGACGATTTCACAGCCAAAAATCCAGACATTACACTTGAGTGGGTTACTTTGGAGGAGAATGTTCTACGCCAGCGCGTCACCCAAGACATCGCCGCAAAGGGCGGCCAGTTTGATGTTCTTACCATTGGTACCTATGAGGTGCCAATCTGGGGTAATAACGGTTGGCTGGTATCTTTGAACGATCTTCCACCAAGTTGGGATGTTGACGACCTTCTGCCGGCTATCCGTAACGGCCTCACTGTCGATGGCCAACTCTATGCAGCTCCGTTTTACGGCGAGAGTTCCATGGTCATGTATCGTAAAGATTTGATGGCGAATGCTGGTCTCGAGATGCCCGATGCGCCAACGTGGGAATTCATTGGGGAAGCTGCAGCAGCGATGACCGACAAGAACAACGAAGTCTACGGTGTGTGCCTTCGTGGTAAAGCGGGTTGGGGTGAAAATATGGCATTTCTAACTGCTACTGCGAACTCATTTGGCGCTCGCTGGTTTAATGAGGACTGGAAGCCTCAGTTCGATAGCCAGGAATGGGCCAACACGCTCAACTTTTACATTGACCTGATGAATAACTACGGCCCTCCAGGAGCATCAACCAATGGGTTCAACGAAAACCTGTCGCTATTCCAGCAAGGCAAGTGCGGCATGTGGATTGACGCAACCGTGGCCGCCTCATTTGTCACCAACCCGAATGACTCGACCGTAGCTGACAGTGTCGGTTTTGCATTGGCGCCGGATAACGGTCTGGGTAAGCGGGGAAACTGGCTATGGGCATGGTCTTTGGCAATCCCGGCGGGTTCGGATGCAACAGACGCGGCAAAGAAATTCATCTCTTGGGCAACCAGCAGAGAATACACCGAACTGGTCGCTTCCAAAGAAGGCTGGGCCAATGTTCCACCAGGTACCCGCAAATCGCTTTACGCGAATCCAGCTTATCAGGAAGCCGCTTCGTTTGCCGAAATGACATTGAATTCAATCAACGCAGCTGATCCGACACAGCCGACAGTTGATCCAGTTCCTTATACCGGCGTACAGTTCGTCGCGATCCCCGAATTCGCTGGCATCGCCACACAGGTTGGGCAAGAGTTTTCCGCTGCACTCGCTGGTCAGCAATCTGTTGCCGAAGCGCTCGAGAAGGCACAAGCTCTGACGACAGACGAAATGGAAGCTGCCGGCTACTAGTAGGAATTGGATTGCTGAAAGATCGAAATTTCAAGGTGGCTTCGAATGATCAGAATTAGACAGCCATATAGTCTCTCTCGTCTGATATTCAATCAGTTATCGGGGTTATTGCTGATTCTACCGATGTGCAAATTCGAAGTTTTTTGTTCACGCTTGGCTGAAGGAGGATACACCCCCTCCTTCAGCCACAGTCCTAGTGATTGCCGGCTAATGTAACCCCAGTATTTCAAGAGGCAACCGTCGTGGCTACGCTGGATTCAAGAACCATCTCCCGAATGATGATGGCTCCTGCAGTGTTTCTACTGCTTGTGTGGATGCTAGTGCCGCTGACGATGACCTTCTACTTCTCGTTCAAAAAATTTCTGCCTCTACGCGGCGGCGATCTAGGGTGGGTAGGATTCGAGAACTACATACGTTTCGTTACTTCGAGTTCATTTTGGCCAAGCGTTCAGGCGACGCTTGCAATCGTCGGCGGCGTGCTGCTAATAACAGTATTTTTCGCCATACTGCTGGCACTGCTGCTCGACCAGCCGATGTGGGGACAGGGTATCGTTCGAATTCTGGTCATCGCGCCGTTTTTTGTGATGCCAACCGTATCGGCCTTAGTGTGGAAGAATATGTTCATGGACCCCGTCAATGGGCTTTTCGCACACTTGTGGAAATTCTTCGGTCTTGTACCTTTTGAATGGTTAAGTCAGGCATCGCTTTTATCTGTCACCATGATAGTTTCCTGGCAGTGGCTGCCATTTGCGACTTTGATCCTGCTCACAGCCATTCAGTCCCTTGATCGCGAGCAACTTGAGGCGGCGGAAATCGATGGTGCTTCGACGCTGGCAAGATTCTTCCACATCATTTTGCCGCACCTCGGACAAGCTATTACCATTGTCATACTGATCCAAACCATCTTTCTGTTATCAATTTTCGCCGAAATTTTCGTAACTACGCAAGGTTCGTTCGGAACGAAAACGTTGACCTACCTCATATTCCAACGGGTTCTGGAAAGCCAGAATGTAGGGTTGGGATCCGCTGGCGGTGTTTACGCTATCATCCTTGCCAATATCGTGGCGATTTTTCTGATGCGCATCGTCGGTAAAAATTTGGACAAATAGGAATAGCAAGCTATGGTCCGAACTGCCACAATTCAACGCAAGATCATCATCACCGCGATCGCATGGACGATAGGTCTTTTAATTTTCTTTCCGGTTCTTTGGACAATCCTGACGAGTTTCAAATCGGAAGCACAGGCAATCGCCGATCCACCGGTATTTTTGTTTTTCGATTGGACACTGGAAAACTATTCGATCGTTCAAGAACGTTCAGATTACCTGCGATACCTATGGAATTCGGTGATTATCGCTGGCGTTTCCACATTGCTTGGCATACTTGTGGCGGTCCCTGCAGCGTGGTCCATGGCCTTTACTCCGTCGAAGCGCACGAAAGACATTCTCCTTTGGATGCTATCGACCAAAATGCTACCGGCTGTTGGCGTTCTCTATCCAATTTATCTAATATTTATTCAACTCAACCTTCTGGACACACTTATCGGCTTGATCGCTGTCTTGATGTTAATCAACCTACCAATCATTGTGTGGATGCTGTACACCTATTTCAGGGAAATACCAAAAGAGATACTGGAAGCCGCGCGAATGGACGGTGCATCGCTGCGGAAAGAAATTCTATACGTGCTGACTCCTATGGCTGTGCCGGGCATCGCATCCACCATATTGCTTAATTTCATTCTTGCCTGGAATGAAGCATTCTGGACTTTGAACCTGACCGCTGCAAAAGCTGGGCCGTTAACCGCATTTATTGCAAGCTATTCAAGCCCCGAGGGACTTTTCTATGCAAAACTCAGTGCGGCATCGACGATGGCCATCGCTCCCATTCTCATATTGGGCTGGTTCAGCCAGAAGCAGCTAGTCCGCGGTCTGACATTCGGTGCAGTCAAGTGAGTATTCGTGAAACAGCTCGACTGAACAGGGCGCTAATCATAACGAACAAGGAGATTTAGGTGTGGGGCACATCGTACTCGAAAATGTAAAGAAAAATTTTGGCGACGTGACAGTCATTCCACCTCTAGACCTTGAAGTCGAGGATGGTGAATTCGTCGTATTCGTTGGACCATCGGGTTGTGGAAAGTCGACTCTGCTAAGACTGATAGCGGGACTTGAAGACGTATCGAGCGGAGTTATCCGCATCAACGGGCAAGATGCTACATCAGTACCGCCTGCGAAACGTGGACTTGCCATGGTGTTTCAATCCTACGCGTTGTATCCGCATATGACTGTGCGCAAAAATATCAGTTTTCCACTTCGAATGGCAAAAATGGACAAGGCTGAGCAAGAGCGACGCGTTGAACAGGCGGCTGCAGTATTGAATTTAACTGACTATCTCGACCGACGACCGGGACAGCTTTCAGGCGGCCAGCGGCAACGGGTTGCCATCGGCCGCGCAATCGTACGCGAGCCCGCAGCTTTCTTATTCGATGAACCCTTGTCGAATCTTGACGCGGCCCTGCGGGTTGGTATGCGGCTAGAGATCAGCGGCCTTCACAAGCGGCTTGAGACAACCATGATCTACGTTACTCACGATCAAGTAGAAGCAATGACCATGGCGGATAAAATCGTTGTCCTGCATGACGGTAGAATCGAGCAAGTCGGTTCGCCGCTGGAACTCTACCGCACACCTCACAACCTGTTCGTTGCCGGATTTATTGGCTCACCAAAGATGAATTTTATCGATGGCGAGAAAGCAGAGGAATTCAACGCTCACACGATCGGAATTCGTTCAGAGCATCTTGTTCCTTCACCGACGGAAGGTCTCTGGAAAGGTCAAGTGGGACTATCGGAGCATCTGGGTTCGGACACCTTTCTCCATGTACATGTGGAAACGCACGCTGACCCGATTACCGTTCGGTCTGGAGGAGAAGTGGATATCCACCACGGTGATACGATTTACCTGACTCCGGATAAAGGTCACATCTATCGGTTCGACGATCACGGATTACGAATCGATTGAAGCGTCTTGCGGGCAAGTGCACTATGATTAACGGTGCTGTATGAAGAATTGGACTGGCCTTTGCCGAATCCTGTGTTCAGCAAGGGGGTGCGCGTCGCCATAGCCAGTTTCGATATTGTACGAGCGAAATTGTCCTCAGCGGTACTGGTGAAATCGGACGTCACGATTGAAATTGATGATACACATTAGCAAGGCATTGATTCAGCGATTGACGAAATGGTTGATACTCTTGAGCAGATAGACATTTTCATCAATAATACCGCTATCTTTATCACAACGTCGAAGGCCGCAGTCATCAGCCTGACGCAATCAACTAGTTTGAGTCTGATAGAACTTGGCATCAATGTGAATGCCAATGGATGAGCTGAAGACTGTCAAGCATTCAACGTCAAAACTGTGATTCACCTGTCGGAATCTGTGCTGAACGACCTGCCGACGCCGATCAAGCGTCCAAAGTATGACAGGTCCACCCTTAAGCCGGGAATTGTCCATATCGGACTCGGAAATTTCCAGCGTGCGCATCAAGCCTGGTACTTGCAACAACTGTTCAACCTTGGACAGGACCATGACTGGGCAGTGGTTGGCGCAGGTGTTCGCCCATATGATACGCAGCAACGTGAGAAATTCCTGAAACAGGACTGTCTGTCGACATTGATTGAGTTGGCACCTTCAGGTATATCGGCAGAGATTGTCGGGTCGATGGTCGACTATGTGCCAGTCGAAGACGGAAACACTACCCTCATTCGCCGTATGGCAGACAAAGCAACGCGAATTGTTACATTGACGGTAACAGAAGGTGGTTACTACATCAATCCTTCGACAGGAGAATTTGATGCGTCCCATCCTGATATCAGGCATGACATTGCTAACATAGAACGTCCTCGCACAGCATTCGGTGCAATCGTTGCTGCGTTAAAAATACGACGCACACAGGGCATTACGCCATTTACTTGTCAAAGTTGTGACAACCTGCAAGGCAACGGTACGATATTGCACAGAACTATCATTTCGCTGGCGAGTAGAATTGAACCGGGTCTTGCCGAATGGATTGATACGAACGGCGCTTTTCCTTGCTCAATGGTCGACTGCATCGTACCTGCAACTGGTCCGGAGGAACTCGCACTAGTGCGAAAAATTGGCATTGACGATGCAGTTCCAGTGACACATGAGAACTTCCGCCAGTGGGTCATTGAAGATGACTTCTGCGCTGGACGTCCCGACTGGAGTCAAGTCGGTGTGACATTTTCCGACAGAGTTCAGGATTACGAGACGATGAAGATTCGCATGCTCAACGCAGGTCATCAGATCATTGCGATTCCCGGTGAAATACTGTCTATTGAAACCGTCTCAGACTGCATATCAGATCCTCTTATGCAGGCATTCTTTCGCAAAGTGCAGAGCGACGAGATCATGCCTCATATAAAACCGGTTCCAGACATCACACCAGAGAACTACCTAGAACTACTCGTTCAGCGCTTTGCCAATCCTGCTCTTGGCGATACAACGAGACGTGTTTGCTTTGACGGAACTTCTCGCCATGCAGGATTCATTCTGCCAATCGTCCGTAACGGATTGATTTCCGGCACTTCAGTCGAAGGTTTGGCACTGGTTGAAGCGTTTTGGGCACGCATGTGCGAGGGAATCCGAGAAGACGGGTCGATAATTGAACCGAATGATCCGTTCTGGAATAAGCTTCAATACACAGCGCGTTTAGCTCGGAATCATCCTAGGGCCTGGCTGGAACAGAGCGGGGTATACGGAGATCTTGCTGATGCAGAGGGCTTCGTCAGGAAGTTTGAGAACTGGCTTAGTGAAATATGGTCTAACGGCTGTGAATCAGCTCTGAGGACATATACCTCTGTTTAGTTGGCAGCACAGTTTGAATCCAATATTCATCCTCGCAGTTTATCGCACCAGTCCCGTTAGCCTAACAAACATGTGAAATTCAAAGGATTGGTTCGTTTCATTGTATGCATTGAAGTCACTCAAACGGTACTATCAACAGCCTTTTTGACATGGTTAGTTTTTTATCTTCAAACGGTTCGGTATCGTCCCACCCTCGCTAGCAGCAATTCGATCTACAGACTTCCTTTGGTTGAAGGAATGACACCCGATGATCGAGGGTCGTATTGGGCTGCCATGCGCAAGGCGCGACCAAAAGATTTGAAAATAGTTTCGGCGATATGGTGTGCATTTCGGCCGCTCAAATTACTAATGTGCAGCGTGATGCCAGCATGATTGCAAAGCGCCTGAAAAAATTCGCGAAACAAATCCACGTCAAAAGTACCGACCCGTTCCCTAGGATACGTGACATCATATTCCAGCGTTGGTCGCCCCGAAAAGTCAATAACCGTTCGGGAAAGCGCCTCATCTAGAGGAACATAGGCATGCCCATAACGAACTATTCCAGACTTGTCCCCGATTGCCTTAGCAATTGCCTGACCAAGGGTAATCCCCACATCTTCGACGGTATGGTGCGCATCAATGTGCAGGTCGCCTTTAGCTG
Organism: Arenicellales bacterium; assembly: GCA_965220665.1. Classification (GTDB taxonomy): domain Bacteria; phylum Pseudomonadota; class Gammaproteobacteria; order Arenicellales; family JAJDZL01; genus JAJDZL01. The sequence goes on along the minus strand of CBDCQQ010000005.1, from coordinate 1,026,759 downwards.
AAACATCCAAATCAATCATTCCGTGTCGCGCCACCTGATCAAGCATGTGTTCGAAAAACGGCAATCCCGTATCCAGTTTGGAAATTCCGCTGCCGTCGAGATTTAGGTCAACCCGGATATCGGTTTCTCGGGTGGTTCTTTGTATGCTAGCCGTTCTTTGTGAGTCAGTCATCGCTGTAGTGGTCTCTAACCGTGTAATTCAGTCAACTTCTCTTGCTACGCAAAATTAGTGTTGATTGGTATATTTCTGTAAATTCTTAAGTTCAGTCAAATCAAAATTTGTTTACCCAGACAGGATCTCAGTCAGTGCTGACAGCATTGCATCATTTTCCTGAGGTGCGCCGACCGAAATTCTTAGGTGATTCTCCAGCATGGGATGCATTCCTGTGAGTTTCCTGATCAGTACACCTCGATCCTTTAGACCATCGAATACTTGCATTGCAGTCGTGCCTGTCACCTGAACTGTAATAAAGTTTGTTTCGGATGGATAAACCAGGAGTTCTTTAAATGACGAGAGTGCTACACTGAGCCTGTTTCGTTCAGAAAGAACGCTGTCAATGCTGCTGCAAATCTCATCCCAATGGTCCAGTGCAAAAGTTGCACAAGCCTGATTGAGGACTCCGACGTTGTAAGGCATTCGGAGTTTCTCAAACTCAACGGCCCAAACTGGGTGGCTGATCATATAGCCGAGCCGAAGTCCAGCCAACCCACTTTTTGACAGCGTTCGCACGATAGCCAGGTTTTCATGCCTCGCCATGGCTGGCAGCAAACTTCGACCTGAGTAGGCAAAATAGGCTTCATCCGAAATTACCACGCCATCAATCATCTCAGCTGTCTTTTCAATCAGTGCCGGGTCAAAGAAATTTCCAGTTGGATTATTCGGATAGGCAAAAAATACGCAAGCCGGCTGATGTTTCTCCACTGCTTCCAGCCACTTGCTTTCAGGCAGATAAAAACCGGCATCCAAGTCGACACCAATGTATTGTGCCCGCGTATAGCGGGCTATGATTTCATACATGGAGAATGAGGGCTGCGGTGCAAGGATAGTCCGCCCATATCCACCTACAAGAAGTTGAATTATTTGCAATAATTCATCTGAACCGTTGCCTAGCGTAATCAGGTAGCTGTCCGAAATTTGAAAGACATCTCGTAATCTCTGTTTGAGTCCCGCCGCATCTGGGTCCGGATAACGATTGACATCAATACTTCCAAGCAACTTCTGAAGTTCTGAATTTAACGACCCTGGAATACCATATGGGGATTCCATAGCATCCAATTTCACCGAACCGGTAAATGGTACGGTCTGGTAGGCGCGCAATTCGCGAATCTGCGAATGGATTAAATCTGTCACTAGCTCTTTTGGGTTCGTTTTTTGGGTATCCGACACTTCGCCGCTTCTGCGTGTGCCGACAACCCTTCTTCCGTTGCCAGTTGACTGGCGATAACGGCCAACTCACCCGCGGTTTTTGAAGTGCACTGAACGAAGGAGGTGCGTTTCCAAAAGTCTTGAACCCCGAGTGGCGAACTGAATCTTGCTGCACCCGAAGTGGGTAGAACATGGTTCGGACCGGCACAGTAGTCACCGAATACTTCTGTACTATGTGGCCCGATAAATACAGCTCCTGCGTGCATAACTTCTGCAAACACCTCCTTAGGTCTTGAGATCATCAAACCGAGATGTTCCGGCGCAATTCGATTAATCACTTTGGCAAGTTCTTTCCGACTGCGAACATGAATCATAGCTCCATTATGGGCAAGCGAGCGAGCAATGATCTGCTTTCGTGTCATTTTGGGGAGCATGGTCTCCATCACAGACCGTACTTCGTCCATCTTTTTTCGACTGGATGATATCAACACGGACTGCGCAGATTCATCGTGCTCGGCTTGAGCAAACATGTCCATCGCTGCCCAATCGGCTTTGGTGCTGGTATCACAAGCTACTACAACTTCCGATGGTCCAGCGATCATATCAATACCAACCTGACCAAATACCTGACGTTTGGCCGCAGATACCCAGGCATTACCGGGTCCGACAATTTTGTCAACTTTAGGCACTGTCTCAGTACCATAAGCAAGTGCTGCAACAGCTTGAGCACCACCGATCTTTATCACCCGGTCGACTGCTGTAAGATAGGCAGCTGCCAGTACTGCATCGTTAACTTTCCTATCAGGTGCAGGCACCACCATCACAACCTCCTCCACTCCAGCAATTGTTGCCGGAATGGCCGTCATCAGGACAGACGAAGGGTATGCGGCCAATCCTCCAGGAACATAAATGCCAACCCGATCAATCGCACTTGTAAATTGGCCGAATTCTGAACCATTCTCATCTTTGAATTGCCACGAGAAATCATCCTCTGCCTGAATCTCGTGATAGTCCGCAATTCTCCTACTTGCCTCGCTTAGCGCTTTGAAAGTGACGGGTGATAAATTCCTGCATGCCTCTTCCAGTTCATCAACACTTACTTCAAGATCAGCTACCGTCTCAGCGCTGTTTCTGTCGAACTTTTGCGTATACTCAAGCAAGGCTCGGTCGCCCCGCTGCCTTACATCCTTGATGATTCCAGCTACCGCGGCATCAATTTCCGGATCAAATTCCGATCCGCGCTCCAGTAGCTCCTGCATTTTCAGCTCAAAATCTGCATCGGATGTTGAAAACTGCCTGATCTCAAGCTCCACTGGTTTGCTCCCTTGCAGCATTTTCAAGATTGCGGGCGATCGACTTCAGTGCCTTTTCCTTAAGTCGCATTGACGCCTTGTTTGCGATGAGACGGGCACTGATGGATGCAATCTTTTCAACTTTCTTGAGACCATTGCTACGCAGTGTTTCACCACTCTGAGACAGGTCAACAATTCGGTCAGCCATGTCACACAAAGGGGCAAGTTCAACTGAGCCATATAGTTGGATCACTTCCACATAGACACCTTTCTCCGCAAAGTGTCGTCGCGTTGTGTTCGCATATTTGGTAGCAATTCTCGCTTTGCGCTCTGCATTCTGCGACCGCTCGTCAATGTCTTGCTTTTCAGCTAGAACCAGTTCGCAGTGTGACACACCGAGATCAACCAGTTCGTAATAACCTTCACCATCCAATTCAAGCAGAACATCCTTGCCCACAATGCCTAGGTCGGCGCCTCCCTGTCGAACATAAGTCGGTACATCAGTACTTCGAACAACAATGAGTTCGACATTTGGAGTGCGTGTTTCAAATTGAAGACGACGCGATGAGTACATATCCGACAGCGGGCCTACACCAGCGGCCTCCAGAAGCGGCTGTACAGCTTGTGTAATTCGCCCCTTCGAAACCGCGATGGCTATTCGATCATTTTGAAACTCCATTGCAAATTGACAGACAGAAGCCGGTGGAACAGATAGATTCCTGATGTGGGATAACTCTTAAAAAATTATATTGGCTTGTAAATGACTGCCCGCTTCGCGATCCACCTCTTGGCTGGATGAAAAAGCTAGAAGCTCAGCAGATACTAGGAAAACCAGCCGACGTTCTATGCTCTTCTTTGACGCTCAGGCTGACTGGGCAAGATTCGAAGAATGTGAAATGTTGCCGTTGACGTGAATTCGGGAGATACGCGCACCGAGTTGAGAGAGCTTTTCCTCAATACAGTTATAGCCTCGGTCAATATGATGAATCTTGTGAATCACTGTTTCCGAAGTCGCAACCAAACCCGCAAGCGCCAGGCAGGCTGATGCCCGAAGATCGGTCGCAGTCACTCTTGCTCCGTGAAGTGCATTAACGCCTGTTACGGTTGCAGTGCTTCCATTCATGGAAATGTTCGCTCCCATGCGTTGCAGTTCCTGAACGTGTTGGAAACGGTTTTCAAAAATTGTTTCGGTTATTGATCCGGTGCCGCTTGCAACACAGTTCATCATCAACATCTGGGCCTGCATGTCAGTTGGAAAGCCTGGGTAAGGTGCAGTTCGAATATTGACACACTTGGGACGATTGCCTCGCATGTCGAGCCGCACCCAGTCTGATCCCAAGGTAATTTGAGCGCCTGCATCGTTCAGCTTGTCCATGACGGCTACCATGTTTTCAGGCTGCACATCGCGAACTGTAACTTCACCGCCTGTTACCGCACCAGCTGCCAGGTAAGTTCCAGCCTCAATACGGTCGGCAATTATCGTATGACTATTTTCATCCAGACAGTCTACGCCTTCAATAATGACCTTGTTGGTTCCGGCACCCTCAATCTTTGCTCCCATTCCATTCAGGCAATTTGCCAAATCGATCACTTCAGGTTCCTGGGCTGCATTTTCAATGACCGTTGTGCCATTTGCCAGGGTCGCAGCCATCATCAGGTTTTCCGTGCCGGTTACGGATATGGTGTCCATGAAAATATGTGCACCACGCAGTCGGCCAGCTGATGCCTGAATATATCCACCCTCCACATCAATGCTTGCGCCTAGTGCCTTTAACCCTTCGATATGAAGCCCAATTGGCCGCGAACCGATCGCACATCCGCCGGGCATGGAAACCTGAGCACGGCCGAACCGCGCCAGAAGAGGCCCTAACACCAAAATTGACGCACGCATCGTTTCTACGATTTCATACGTGGCGCGAAAGTTGTTGACGTCCCGGGTGCTGACTTCAATAATCATGCTTTCATCCAGCTCTACGGAGGCACCCAAGCGTCCAAGCAGATCAAGTGCAGTAGTAACATCCTGTAGATGAGGGATGTTCTCTACACGCAACGGTTTGTCAGACAGCAGTGCAGAGATAAGAATAGGGAGTCCGGAATTTTTCGCCCCGGATATTCGAACACTCCCGTGGAGCGGATTGCCGCCTTTGACGATTAACTGATCCATGTTGTACTCGTCAAAAGCCTGCAAATGACAAGCAATTCTACTGATTCGCTTGTCAACGTTACTGATTCAGCATGTTTTGTAGATCGCCGTTTTGGTACATGGAAAGCAGAATATCACTGCCGCCAACGAACTCACCGTCAATATACACTTGCGGGATCGTCGGCCAATTCGAATATTTTTTGATTCCTTCCCGAACCTCCATATCACTTAGCACGTTTACCGTTTCAAATTCGGTACCACATGCTTCGAGAATCTGAACAGCTCGGCTCGAAAAGCCACACTGAGGAAACTGCGGAGTCCCTTTCATAAAGAGGACCACCCGATTGTTATCCACTGTGTTTTTGATACGTTCTTCAATTGTCATTTTGAATTTGTCTCCGATAGTCATTAGGGTTAATAAGCAACCAACGTAGTTATACGCCGTTCGCCCATTGTTCCGGAGTATAGGTTTTAAGCGACAGCGCGTGAATAAACTCCATTTTATTGCCTAACCCGGAGTAAACCATCCGATGCTGCTCAAGCATAATTTTTCCGGCGAATTCAGGGCAAATGACTACCGCTTCGAAATGACGTCCATCCCCCACCACTTCGGCTGATGAGTCATCAAGACCCGCTTCAATCCAGCATTTAACCTCATCAGGAGTTGGCATTTGATCAATTTCAGAAGTTAAAGTTTCAACTGTCTAAATTTTATCATACCAAATATAAGGTACAGTTCGCATATTTCAATCAAAACCGCAGAATACATGCCGGACGTTACGCTTTTCAATTTCAACGATCGCTTATTCTGAATTGTGTCCAAGGAACAGGTCTTCCACCCGATTCATGCTCGCCAATCGTCGCATCTGTTCGGGCACTCCTTTAAATGCAATAGAAACAATATGGCTTTGCGCCTGACTGATCCAGAAAAGACACAGCGCCAGTCCAGCACTATCCACATTCTCAACAGCGCTTAAATCAATCAGAATTTTCTGATCTGACAATTGCTTGAATTTGATTCGATCATAGAGCGAACTGACCGTATCGTGTTGTAGAGAACCACTCACCTCAAACAATCCATCATTGTGCTGTTCTATTTTTGCAGAAGTCATCAGGCGATGTTATTCGGTACCTTGATTGACCAAAAACTCGCCGATCAGATCCTCAAATCTCAAGGACGACTGTGTAAATTCAATCAAATCACCACTCTGGAGAAATATGTCTTCAGCACCCTGCTCGAGACTGATGTATTGGGCGCCAAGCAAGCCCGCCGTTACAATTCTCGCACTGGAGTCAGTCGGGATGCTGTCAAACTGCTCCAAAATGGCGAATTCAACCTGCGCACTAAATTCATCCATATCGACTGAAATGTCAGAAACCCGGCCGACAGTTACGCCTGCAATTGTGACGGGGGCTTTGACTCTAAGACCGCCAATGTTGTTGAATTTTGCGTAGACCTTGTAATGTCGCTCCGCTGAAAAGACACCGGTACCATCCGCTTGAAAGGCTAGAAGTGCGATGGCACAAATGCCACCGACAACGAAAACGCCAACCCAGAATTCAATGAAAGATCTGTTCAAGTTTCAGAGGTTTACCTAACGGATGAAGAGAGTATTGAACTGTGGGAGTTATCTGACGCTCCTAGTGAAACTTCACATTCAGTTGCATGTTCTTCATGTCAATTATAAAAATATTTCCGTCAGACTATCCGAAACAGCCGAGTGCTTCCCACACAATGAATTTGATGTCAAATAGCTCTGATATACAGCAACTGAATTGTTTTACACAACCGCGGCTTTTGAACTCACTATATGATGAGCTCGTACCTTGACGCCTGTGATCGGTGATGTACGACTCGAATTTTGCGCATAGGGTGACTGCATCTGATCTCACTAGTCTGCGCAAGACGCATCTTCACCTCGCCAACCCGAATGAACCGCTCGAATCTTGAACTACGATAACTCATGGTCCTATGTATACCAAATTCGAACCAATAAAACCACCGCTGCCAGCAGTGTATTGATACCGCAGTAAAACCCGCGGCAGTAACCTGCTGAACCGATCACAACCGAAAGCTGTGCTTCCTTGATGTGCGTACCTGGTCGGGATTCTGTTGCGTAATACTGTTCAAAATCCTCAAAACGCATCACTGGGTACACGCGACATCATATCGCCCAGACGCACTCTTACGCGCCCTGAATCAACCACTTTACCTGAACGTAATTGTCTCACTCGTTTCGCAGGTAATACAGAGGTCTGTGTCTCAGGGCCTGCCAGATTCCGAGCATTCCTAATATCAAAGAAATCGCGAGCCCCAAAATGGCGGTATTGACCGCTGAAAGCGGAAGGAATGACCAATCCCACCCCATCAGTCCAGACACAACAGCCCACGATGTCAACGATCCCAGAAATGTCGCCGCCAAAGCGGATACCGTACCTTGCAGCAAATACTCAAGTGAAAATGTGGCCAGAATGTATCGTCGGGTAGCGCCAATCGTCTTTAGCAGTACACTTTCATAGGCACGGCGACGGTTTTCAGAAATTACGATACCTGCCAATACCAGTATGCCTGCAGCAATGGTAACTGCACTGATTGAACGCGCAGCGTTTTGTGCCCGGCCAGCCAGTTCCGCCACCCGATTGAGCGCTTCTTTTACCCGGATGACCGTTACGCTAGGCATCGCACTGGCGATCCGATCCTGCAGAATAAATTCTGACTCGTCAGCAACATGCGCCGTTGCAACACTCGAGTGCGGAATTGAGCGTAAAGGTTCAGGCGATAGAGTTATCGCAAAATTCAATCGCATCGAACGCCACTCAAGGTCGCGGATATTGTGAACCTTACCAGTAATCTCCCGTCCCAGTATGTTAATCGTTATCTCATCGCCAATGCCTACGTCAAAGTTGTCGGCAACTTCCTCATGAATTGACAGTAACGGCTCTCCCGCATAGTCCGGCGGCCACCAGTCTCCCGCAATCATATTCACATCTTTGAGCGGTTCAGCTGTGTAAGAAAAAGACCGTTCCCCGCCGTCATCAACAAGCCATCGACCGTCCTCATTGACTAGCGCATCAAGAGGATCAAGTCCTTTGATTCGGGTTATGCGGCCCGGAATATACGGCATCACTTCAACTTCTGTTACACCACCAATCTCTTCAACTATCTGGTGAAACTCGTCAAACTGATTTGACTGAATGCCAATGAAAAAGAATTCCGGCGCTGCCTCTGGAATCATGTTGGAGATCTGCCGGTTGAGGTTTGCAGAAACCATTGCAGTGGCAATCAACACTGACAGTCCGAGCCCAATTGCCAGAACGGTATCCGCTGTTGCCGCGCCGGGGCGATGCAGGTTGGCAAGAGCCAACTGAACAATCGGTGGAAATCGCCCTCCCGCGAGCTTGGCCAGTTTCATCACAAGCAGACTGATCAAGCGAAATACAACCCATGCAACGCTGACTCCAATTACGAACCAAATGGCAAATGACCTTTGGTAAGCCGTTGCAATTACGATCACCGCCAACAGTACGGCAATTCCGACGGTAATAGCTACAAAAATCCATGATGCGCGCTGCCGTTCCACAGAAATCGCATTTCGAAACAGAGTAGCGGGTGAGGTGTTGAGCGCGCAGGCTAGTGGCCACAAAGTAAACAGCATCGCGGTCAGCATGCCATACGCGATGACTATACCCATAAGTATCGGGTCCAGAGTAATGTCAAGCGGTACCGAAAGCAGACGCTCCACCGCAGTTGAAGCAAATATTGCAATACCTGTACCAGCCACGATGCCAATCAAAACTCCGATTGCGGATAGCAGCACTATCTGAAACAGAAAAGTGCGAAATACAAATCGATTGGACCCGCCGATACACTTGAGAATCGCAATCGTAACAAGTCGGGTTTCCATATAGGCTCTCACTGCATTGCTGACACCTACACCACCAACCAGTAATGTTGTCAGCCCCGCAAGTGAAAGCAAGACACCAATTCGCTGAACAATCTCAGAAAGGTCAGGCGAAGCGTTGCGATAATCGCGAAAACCCACATTCGTCCACTGAGTTTCAAACATCGACCGTAGCGCTACCGCATCAACACCCTCCTTCAGAATTGATCGATACTCAAAATTACTACGGCTGCCGAAACCCAATAGTCCAGAATTTTCAATTGAGTCTCTGTGCACAATGACGCGCGGCCAAAACGCGAATCGACCAGAACTTGCCACACGGTCGGGTTCATCCTCAATGACCCCGGTGATGCGAAATTTATTGGTGCCAAAATCTATCAGGTCACCGATTCTTACGCGCTCCGATTCGACCAGAAAAGGATCAACTACAGCACCCCACGCATCATCCTGAAAGCTAATTGACTGTGCAAATTGCTGTTCGCCTTCAATCCTTACCTCGCCATAAAGCGGGTAGGCATCATCGACAGCCTTCAACGAAACGAGGATACTGTTATTTGCATCCTTGGCCCTCAGCAGGGTGCTTAATTCAATGAATTCAGCGATTTCATGCGATTCACTGGCTAGTGCTTCGAACTGCTCTTCGCTGAGTTTGCGAAACTGCTGCTGAACCGCGATATCGCCGCCCAATATAAATTTACCATCGCGCTCAATCCCCTTGGTCAGACTGGAAGATAAAACAGCGACTGTAGTGATAGCGGCAACCCCTAGCGCCAGACAACTGAAAAATATCCAAAACCCCCGATAACCGCGCCGAAGATCGCGCAGTGCAATCCTTATTGCTGTCGCGTTCATGTCAAATCCGGTGCATCCGCAGGAACAATAATTCTACCATCTGACATTTTCACCTGTCTCTCGCAACGGCTTGCTAGATCACTTTGGTGTGTGATCAGTAACAATGTCGCTCCACTCTCGCCACAAAGATCGAACAGCAGGTTCATCAGTTTTACACTGTTGGTGGCATCCAGGTTACCAGTTGGTTCATCGGCTAGAATCAGATCGGGTTGTGAGATCAGCGCCCGTACAATGGCGACCCTCTGCTGTTCACCACCCGAAAGCTGACTCGGGTAATGATGCCACCGTTTTTCAAGGCCAACATAAGCCAAAGCCTGTTGTGCCCGGTCTACTGCATCTGACTCACCGGCGAGCTCAAGTGGTAGTGCCGCATTCTCGAGTGCAGTCATGGTGGGGATCAGGTGAAACGACTGAAATACGATGCCGATGCGATCGCGTCGATACTTCGCCAGGGTATCTTCATTCAGACGACCGAGATCGTGACCTGCCACTACGGCATCACCCCGGGTGGCTCTCTCCAAACCTCCAATGATCATCATTAGGCTTGTCTTGCCGGCACCGGATGGTCCAGAAATACAGACACTTTCACCAGCCTTGACATCCAAATCAACACCACGCAGGATTTCTACAGGACCTGCCTGGCTTTCAAGCACCAGCCAAACCTTATTCAAAGATACGATGCTTTCGGAAGAATTTTTCATTGTGTTTGACCTCTCTGGCGAAGAACAGCCCAAACTGATCGATTTTTATTGTTCAAGCAGACCATCTGACTGGACACTGATTCTGCCCTGGAAACTAAGCATTCAATTCAATCAATATGCGGATTCGAATTAAATAAACAAGAGTTTTATCTGCTATAAAGAAAATAACTTTAATGAGTCCGGAAAAGTGAAAACTCACTGCTTCAAATTGACACTGCTGCAGATCGTTGCAGCGCTCTTCATTACAACGATACCGGACATTACTCTATTTGCATCTATCTAATAGATGAGGAGGTAATTATGTGGCTGAAACCACCTGAGATTCTCCGAAGCCGATTTCTGTGTTATGCAGCAGTTTGCCTGTTCTTTACAGGACTCTCAAGTTCGGCATTGGTGCATTCGAATCCCTACGAAACAACAGTTAACGTTGTCAGCTACGGTGGTGCCTACACAAAAAGCCAGATGCTGGCTTACGTCAGGCCCTGGGAGGCTGCTACCGGTAAGGTAGCCAACATGATTGACTATGGCGGCGGGCTTGACGAAATCAAAAGTCAAGTTGAATCAGCAAATGTCATATGGGATGTTGTCGACATTGAATTGGCAAATCTGATCAATGCCTGCAATGCCGGTTTGCTTGAGCCGACTGATTTATCACTGATCGAAAATGGGGCAGACGGAACACCAGCTAGTGAAGACATTCCACAAGCCTACATGTACGACTGTGGTTACCCAAGCGTAATCTGGTCTACGGTGATTGGTTACAACGAGAACGCATTCGATGGGGAAAAGCCTAGTACAGTTAGTGACTTTTTTAATATTGAAGAGTTTCCGGGAAACCGCGGCCTGAGACGATCGCCGGCAGGTTTGCTGGAGTGGGCGTTGATTTCTGACGGTGTTGCTCCAGCGGATGTCTATTCCGTTTTATCTACACCACAGGGTGTTGACTACGCACTAGATATCGCCTCTGTACTGAAGCCTCATATTGTCTGGTGGAGCGGAGGTGGAGAACCCGCAGAGATGCTCTCGACAGGTCGTGTCTCCATGAGCACTGCCTGGAACGGCCGTCTGTATGGGCCCATTGTTGATCAAGGTCAACCACTTGGTATCATTTGGGACAGACAGATGATTGAAGTTGAATTCTGGGCAATTCCCAAAGGCTCACCGCGCCTTGAGAATGCCAAAGACTTCATACGGTTTGCCATGCAAACTGAGAACATGGCGAATCAGACAAAGCATATTTCTTATGGACCCGTCCGAAATTCAGCGCAGTCGCTGATTGAAGATGCCGTCAAACCATATTTACCCACGTCGAATCTTGACACTGCGTTTAAAGTAGACTCAGAATGGTGGGCCCAAAATATGGAACACATTAGTGCCAGCTTCGAAAGATGGCTCACGCCGAAGCCCGAAGAACTTGAACGTCAGGTCCGCTTCTAACATCACGAGGATAAACCTATGAATGGTCCAAAATTAGATAAAACAATATTCTGGGTCTCGCTGATTGTTATTGCGGGACTCGTTATTCCATTAATTGTTGCGCCCGAAGCCGGGCAAAAGTTTTTAGGAAAACTGCTTAGCATTACAACCAATAAGGCCGGGTGGGCATACCTATGGTTTACCATCGCCGCGTTTGGCATTTTGGTTTACTTTGCCATGGGAAGGTTTGCCCACGTTAAGTTTGGCGGGCCGGACGCAGAACCGGAATTTGCACTGCCCAGCTGGATCGCCATGCTGTTCTGCGCTGGGATTGGTGCTTCAGTACTTTATTGGGGTACGATCGAATGGGCGTATTACTACAGTGGTCCGCCGCTAGGTATTGAACCGAAAACGGCAAAAGCAGCTGAATTCGCAGCAATGTACGGCATGTTTCACTGGGGTTTTACCGCGTGGGCAGTGTACTGCATTCCAACGTTGCCCTTGGCCTACCTTCTGTGGAACCGGAAACGCTCGGTGCTGCGGCTTTCCGCAGCTTGTGAGGGTCTGATTGGCAAGCGAGCTGCAAACGGTCTGATTGGTAAAGTCATTGACATTCTGTTCATGTTCGGACTGATCGGAGGTGTCGGAACATCGATGGGACTTGGAACGCCAATGCTATCGGCCGGTCTGTCTGAGCTTTTCAACGTTGAGCGGACCTTCCTTGTCGATGTAGTTGTAGTCATTATCTGGGCAATCATTTTCGGCGCCAGTGTGTACTCTGGACTGGAAAAAGGCATCAAGCGCCTGAGTGACCTAAACCTGATTCTGATTATTGCAGTGCTTGGCTTTACATTCCTGTTTGGCCCGACTGTATTCATGATCAGTACGTTCACCAACAGTGTCGGACTGTTGATTCAGAACTTTGTCCAAATGAGTTTCTGGATGGACCCGATTGAAAAAGGCGGCTTTCCGGAGGGCTGGACAATCTTTTACTGGGCGTGGTGGATCGCATATGCGCCTTTCATGGGATTGTTCGTTGCTCGAATTTCGCGTGGTCGAACCATTCGCCAGTTGATCGTTGCAGAAGTCGTCGGCGGCACCATGGGCTGCTGGGTGTTCTTTGCAATCCTCGGTAATACCAGCATGTTCTTCGACTTAAACGGTATTGTGCCAATTTCGGAGATTCTGTCGAATACCGGTGCACCTGAGGCGATTGTTGCAACCATCACAGCACTGCCTTTAGGTATCATCGTACTGATCGTATTTGTGGTTCTGGCATTTATTTTTGGTGCAACAACGCTGGATTCATCTGCGTTCACACTGGCTTCGGTTGCAACCGAAGAGCAACACGGCGAAATGCAGGAGCCTGCTCGCTGGCATCGTCTGTTCTGGGCGTTTGTTCTTGCCGGTGTCTCACTGAGTCTGATGTACCTTGGTGGACTCAAACCACTGCAAACTGCATCAATTGTGGTTGCATTGCCCTTGATGGGCGTCTTGATCATCATGGTCTGGTCCTTCAAAAATTGGCTGGCGGAAGACTACGGTGATGAGGTTTCACGCGATTCTACGATCGTTGTTGGCGAATCGGATTCAAATTCCTAACGCCTGAAAGAGGTTAACGCGTAGCCGTTATAGTGATACGCTAAATTTGCTGTAAACTGCGGTGCAGCCCTGGCCCTTTGGTTCGCTGGCCATTGGGCAAGGGCCGCACCTGTTTCTTCGTAACTATAGGTCACTCTACAGTGAAATCTTGGTGGCCTTTTCCTTGAATTAAACAAGCGAATAGCAATTTTAAGTACCAATTAAGAATTCAGATTGCTGCATACGCACATTCTTCAAAAAATTCTTGCAAAACCACCTCACAAGCCAAGATGACGACAACAGATCAATCGCTTTCAACATCGATAGTCATCCCCCTATCTTCAGACTCCAATGTCTTACTCATAAGAGAAATTCGAACGTTAAAATGACAAACTTGACTGTCATTAAGGTCCTCTTTCAATTCAAGAACCCTTAATTGGTGTGTTTGAGACCTATATTTGAGAACACATCTCATCTTGTACATGTTGAAGAATACAACTTGACTGTGGTACTGCCTAGTTCATACAGAATCATTGTTGGCTTGCTATTGGCGCTCCTTTTGTGCAACTCCAGTTACGGTGGCACCATTCGTCTGGTTGCAATAGGTGACAGCCTGACTGCAGGCTACGGTCTACCAGTAGAGGATGGATTTGTCACACAACTGGAGAATGCACTGAAAGCGAGGTCATTTGATGTACAAATCATCAACGCTGGCGTATCTGGCGATACAACAAGTGGTGGCCTTGCACGAATTGACTGGGTACTGTCAGACGACTACTCTGGTGTCATATTGCATCTGGGGCATAACGATGCCTTTCGTGGAATTGCTGCCGAGCAGGTGCGTAGCAACATGGATAGGCTGATTGCAAATATCAAGCAACGGGGGCTACCGATTGTCTTGTCAGGTGCAATGGCTCCTAGAAACCTGGGGCCGGACTACTACACTGAATTTGATTCGATATTTCCAGATTTGGCAGAAAAATACGACCTGATTTTCTACCCGTTTTTTCTAGATGGCATCGCTACCGATCCGAGACTGAACCAGGGTGATGGCATTCACCCAAACAAGGCTGGCGTTGCCTTCATTGTGGAACGAATCATTCCTTATGTGGAACAACTGATTCATCAGGTTTCTGAATAATTCAATGTCAAAATCAGGTTACGGGGAATGAATTTAAAGGTTTGAGTCATATAATAAGTGCGACTTTCAGCTACCTTGCGAATTTGCTCGCTCAAACCAGCCAAAAATCAAAATGTATTTCTTTTTCGATCGTATTCGATTGTCCGTCAATTTGTTGATCGCTGCATTGATTTGTTCCCTGCTTTTGCTATCGGGTTGCGGTAGACAAAGTGAAGACACTGCTGCAGGCCCACCTATTCCAGATTCACCTAGGGAAGTTAAAGGTACTGGAACGCCAATTCGACTTTTTGGTGCGGGCGGCACGCGCTCCAGACCCGGTGCTGATGACCCTGACTATCAGGACTATCTACTCTGGAAAGAATGGAAGGAATACCAGCGCTACAAGGAATTTTTGAAGTCGCAGGGCAGAGACGGCATCAATTCCGGTCAAACGGAAAACGAATAACTTGCGCTAAGGTTGCTCTCCTCTTATCGAAGGGAATGATCTGCAAAGGGCACGATTCAGTCTGAAGGATGCTGAATTGTGATTTCTTAAGTATATGAAGTTATTTGTTTCTTCTCCTTTCATTTCATCACTATCCAGCCGGAATCCTCTTTCACACAGTCTCCGCTCAAACAGACAAGCGTTCGTATATGATCAGCAAAATTCCCTGAGCGGCCTCCTGACGCTTCTCAGGCTCCAGTTCAGTATCTGTACCCACAACTGAAACTTCGGTCATTTCACCTTGCCTCTTGACTAACACTTCGTACTCGTACTGATCTGGCACCACAACGTCCGCAGGCCTCCAAAACCGCCACCTGAATCTTTTCTTCTTCTTTCCTTTTGTACTTTGAGCAAAGCTGACGTAGTAAATGCCTTCGCTTCGATTGATGTCTTCAATGCCTGCACCGGCACCTTGTAATGTTCGACCTACTTTTACCCAGACAGTCTCAAAACTCTCTCCAAGCAAGATGCTCTGTTGACCATCGGTTCCCTGAATCAGCCGCTTGTCAATAGAAGCAGACCCAGCATCGGCATAAGTCTGCTCCTCAGCCTCAAAGTGTGCCAGCAGATAAAATCGCAACCGCTGGAAAAACTCCTGGCCTGCTGTTGGATTAACCTCTACATCCAAATCAGAAAGGCCGGTGATCTCTGTTTGGTTGGGTCCAACGGAACGGACCTGAACTTTATCGACACTACCAGAAAATTCTCTAAGAAGCAAACGGTCCAGAAACTTCCTGCTTTGCTTAACACCGGTATTGGCCACCAATATGATTCGGTCTGTGTTGTTAATTTCAAGGACAAAAACAGACATATCTGCCAATACAGATGGTAATATGTTCCACACTGCATCCGCATTCTCATGAACCAATAATCGAAGTGTCTCGGCCTTCCTGTCTTCGAGAACCGAAACCTTAAAGATGCCTTCACCACTCAGTCTGGCGGTTTGAAACTCTATTTCAGATAGTCCTACGCCTTCAATCTGATCCTGGTATTTCTTGTATTCTTCAAACTCAAGCCAAAGCTGATAGGCCCTTAACTGTTCCGGACCCAGATCTGGTGGTGACGATGGGTCAGATTCTAAATCACCAGGTACAACAAACTGCTCCGGTTCCGGCAGAGGCGATAGTCCAGGCGGAACTTCCAAAGGGTCTGACAGCTTTGCACCCGGTAGCAGAGAAACACTCTTGCCTCCAAACTCCGCACATCCGACAATCAGTAACGTACTAGCGATTACCGTTGTAAGTATTTGATATCGTTTTATTTTTAGTTGAGATGATTTAGTCATTACATTGACCCTTCTAGTTCAGCAATTCAGCAGCAGTGTTTGACAAACCCATCAGCCAATACGTTCCAGGACGCCGTCCAGTTCGTCCAAGTTTTGATAATTGATCTTAATGTGCCCTTTGCCCTTTCGATCATGAATGGTAACTTTCGCCGCCAGACGTTCGGATAATTTGCGTTCAAGATTCAATATATCGGCATCGACCTTGCTTGGTTGCTGCGTACCTCTCGTGGATTTTCGTTTATGCCAGTTCTTGACCAGGTTTTCGGTATTCCGTACCGACAGCATCTTGGATACCACAATTCCAGCTGCGTCGATTTGATCCTGATCACTCAGTGCTAACAGCACCTTCGCGTGTCCTGCTTCAATCTGGCTCTGAGCAAGCATATTAAATACTGGTTGTGTAAGACTTAGCAAACGGATTAGATTCGTTACCGACGCTCGCGACAATCCGACACTAGCCGCAATTTCAGCGTGTGTCATGCCAAATTCATCAATGAGGCGTTTCAGAAGCCGGGCAACTTCGGTAACATTGAGATCTTCGCGTTGAATATTTTCAATCAGCGCCAAAGCCATTGCATCCTGATCTGCAATTGTTCTCACGATAACCGGTACTTCATGTTGCGCCGCCATCTGTGCTGCACGCCAGCGCCGCTCACCAGTGATAATGTCGTATTGATCACCATCCGACACGCGAACGACTATTGGCTGAATTATTCCGTGCGCTACGATTGAATCAGCTAGCTCCCGGATTGAGGATTCGCTGAACTGCGTACGAGGCTGAAAGGGCCCAGGCCGCAGTTTTTCGATCGCAATCATCTCGATACCACTGGGTCCGGGCTCAGAAATCGTGTGACTGGGATCGACTGAGCCAAGCAATGCATCCAGACCGCGGCCCAGCTTGTCGCGGCTTGTCATATGTCTGACTCCTGATTCAATAACTCACCTGCGAATGCCATATAAGCCATTGTTCCTACACAGTTTTTATCGTATTCAAGAACAGATTTTCCGTGACTGGAAGCCTCAGCAAGCCGCACATTTCTCGGAATTATTGTTCGGTACAATTGAGCATCAAAATGTGCCTTCAACTGATCAGATACTTCATGGCTTAATTTATTTCGAGTGTCATACATGGTTCTGAGAATGCCATTCAGTTTGAGCTCAGGATTGAAATTGCGCTGCACAGTTTTGATTGTAGAAAGCAGTTCAACAAGCCCTTGCAATGCAAAAAATTCACACTGTGTAGGAATAATCACACTGTCAGCAGCAACCATTGCGTTGATAACCACAATATTCAGGGATGGTGGGCAATCCAACAGAATCCAATTATATTCCTTGCGCACGCTGCTTAGCGAATCCCTGAGTTGGAACTCGCGTCGCTTCACAGTAATCAACTCGACTTGAGCACCGGCTAGGTCTCTATTCGCTGGAACAATATCAAAGCCCGCTTCATTGGAAACGATGGCATCTTCAATAGATTCGAGACCCAGCAAGGCTCCATATACACCGCGCTGGCCGTCCACCGGATCAATTCCAACACCGGTAGTCAAATTGGCCTGCGGGTCCAGATCAACGGCCAAAACCTTGCGCTTGGCTCTGGCAAGCATGGCTGCGACATTGAGCGCCGTTGTCGTTTTGCCGACACCTCCTTTCTGACTCGCCACTGCGATTACGCTGTTCACGATTCAATCCTCACGAATGAACCGGGTGTTCCAATATTACGCAGTGCCGATCGCTATCAAGGTAGGGCACATCGACTTTTTTGACTTCCACTCGACAGGGTATTTTGAGCGCTTCGAGCTCCGCCTCAGGCATTTTTCCCTTCATCGCAATCACCCTGCCGCTCTTGGATAATACTGGTAACGCAAATTCCGCAATCGCAGAAAGTGAACCAAGACTCCTGACCAGCGCAGTGTCAAAACCGCCTCTGGAGGAATAATTCTGAATGCGCTGGTGAACAACCTTAACATTATCAAATCCAAATTTAGCGATGGCATGACGCAGAAACTTTACCTTTTTTTCTTTTGCATCCAGCAACACGACCTGTAAATTTGGCCTCACCAAAGCCACAGCAATGCCTGGAAATCCAGCACCGCTACCAATATCAATAATACGTTGACCCTTAATGTGTTCAACGATCGCCAGGCTATCTAAAAAGTGTTTAATTACAATGCCTTCCAATGTTCGAATCGCTGTGAGATTCATGCGCAGATTCCATCTGAGCAGAAGTTCGGAATACGCAATGGCGCTCTCAATTTGTCCGTCGGTCAGATCCAATGACATCATCGATGATGCTTGGCGCAATCGGTTTGCCATAGTGACACGCGCATCGTTTCCACAGGCCTTTTCCCATACCTGTTGGGGAAGCCGTTCTGAGGTTTCACTAAGTTCCGCTGAACGGACCATATTTCAAAGATTACCGCTAAGTCACCGGCTCGGATTTTTGCATGGCTTCTTTTTTCAGGTGTACGGCCAAAGCCGATACCGCTGCTGGGGTAACTCCGGGTATTCTGGATGCAAGACCTAAATTCTGTGGACGATGCCGGTCCAACTTCTGCCGCACCTCATTCGACAGTCCATGAATTCTGAAATAGTCAATGGCTGAAGGTAAATCGACTCTTTCCAGTTTCATTGTTTTACGAAGTGCCGTTTTCTGACGCTCAATGTAGCCTTCATAACGCGCTTCTATTTCAAGCTGTTCCTGCACTGAACGGTCAGTAACCGGATTACCTGCACCTGGAAGCTGCATTATTGTGTCATAGTTCACTTCAGGATCTCTTAAAAGAGCATACAGCGTTGTTTCACTCGTCAATGCACGGCCCATGCTCTTTTCGCTAACAGCCTGTGTTTCAGCCGTTGGTGTTACTTTAACAGCCTCAAGGCGGGAACGTTCACTCTCAAGCAAGTTACGCTTAGTGCTGAATATTTTCCAGCGTTGGTCATTAACCAGTCCAAGTTCACGCCCGATTTCGGTCAAACGAAGGTCCGCATTATCTTCACGCAGCAGCAGTCGATTCTCTGCTCGCGAGGTAAACATACGATAGGGTTCATCGGCGCCTTTAGTCACCAGATCGTCAATAAGCACGCCAATATAGGCCTGATCTCGTCTAGGCCACCATGTCTCCAGATTCTGAGCCTGTCGAGAGGCATTGAGCCCAGCAATCAAGCCCTGACACGCAGCTTCTTCATAGCCAGTTGTACCGTTAATCTGTCCCGCGAAAAAAAGCCCGCTAAGAACTTTTGTTTCGAGACTTGGGTGCAGATCCCTCGGATCCAAAAAGTCGTACTCAATCGCATAACCGGGACGAGTAATCACTGCATTTTCAAAGCCTTCGATGGATTTGACAAAGTCACACTGTGCTTCGAACGGCAGGCTGGTCGAAATTCCGTTTGGATATATTTCATACGAATCAAGACCTTCGGGCTCAACAAAAATCTGATGGGAGGTGCGATCCGCAAATCGAACCACCTTGTCCTCGACTGACGGACAGTAGCGCGGTCCTATAGAGTCGATAACACCGCCATACATCGCCGATTCATGCAAATGTTTGCGAATGATGTCGTGCGTCCTCTCGTTGGTACGTGCGATATGGCAGGATATCTGACGCGGATGCTCATCGACAGAACCGATAAACGAAAATACCAATGTCGGCTGATCGCCGGGCTGCTCAGTCAGTCTTGAATAATCAATGGTTCGGCCATCGATGCGAGGAGGGGTACCGGTTTTGAGACGTTCCACGTGGAACATCATGTCTCGCAACCTGGTAGCCAGCCGATTCGACGGCGCATCGCCAGCACGGCCGCCGCTTCGCTGTTGAAGACCGACATGCAAAACACCGCCTAGAAAAGTGCCTGTCGCAAGAACCACGCTTCTAGCGCTGATTCGAACACCAAATCGGGTAACCACACCTGTCACGCGATCACCATCAACCACAAGATCATCCACTTCCTGCTGAAAAAAGGTCAGATTGTCCTGCTCTTCCAACATCTTTCGGACAGCTGATCGGTAAAGCGATCGATCTGTCTGCGCTCTCGTGGCGCGCACAGCCGGCCCTTTTCGAACATTTAACCGACGAAACTGAATCCCACTGCGGTCGGTCGCATGCGCCATAAGACCGCCTAGCGCATCAATTTCACGAACGATGTGCCCCTTACCGATTCCGCCAATGGCTGGATTGCAGGACATTTGTCCAATGGTTTCAATGTTTTGGGTCAATAGCAGTGTACGACTACCAGTCCGAGCCGCGGCCATTGCAGCTTCAGCACCAGCATGACCACCACCCACAACAACAACGTCGTAGTTCATCATTGACGGCATGATGCTGCTCCCGTCTCGAATAATGGCACAACACACCCCAAACTCGCAGGACAGGTACCCTGAATATTGCTGAACGTGAATCTATTCATATCGACGAGGTCTGTTAAGTGATGCGTAAATACTTGAAATTAGGTCATTAAGTGACCATTCTGCAAGTCTTGTGGTTAAACCCGCAGTTCGGATTGTGCATTATCCACCAAATTTACTTCTCTGAATGCTTCAATTTCGATTGGGATCACCCAATAGAGTCAGGCATACGATTTCTGCGTGCCATACAAATTCTCAATCGAAACCTTGTGATCGCAATCTATTGACATCATTAGTCTTTATTATCAATATCTTATCACTATATCACTGCTGGCTGGATCAAACTGAAGACGATGTTTCAGTCTGTTATTGATTGGAGTAGTAGTCGTAGTTCGACTGAATATGTTGAGTAAAGGTCCAGGCTTCAGAAAAAGTCAACCTGTCTTCATCAGGAAAAATGATTCTGGTGTAAAGACCTTCTGACCGCTCGCTTTTGAGGCGTGCTAATTCTGCTTCAAGCTCCTCGCGCGACACTCGAACAGCGGCAGCCTCACCTGGCAACCGATAGTGAAATACGTTGTCACCTTCAAGTGACTTGTTGAATATCACATCGACAACATAGCGGTTGACTGGACTTCTCGCAGGTCGCAATAGAATTTGACGCTCCTCCTGAAGTTCAACGATTTCACTTTGAAGCTGTTCAACTTCACCACTTCTTGATGTCAGTGCGGTTTGTAGATTGGCCAATTCTGTCAGTCGCTGCTGATAGGCCTCGCGCAATTCGGCAATTTCGTGGTCGCTTTTCACACCCGTCTGAAACAACTCTTCTTTCTCTGTCTGCAGATTTTCAATCTTTTCATCACGAGACTTTAAATCGGCACTCAATTGCGCCATAACAGACTGTAGAGTTTCAAACTGCTGTTGCCGGTCCGCCTGCAACCTGCGACTATAGTCAAGCTCTCGCAGCAACTCTTCATTTTCGTTCGTTACCTGCTGTATCGTCCGCTCAAGTTCCACCAGTTGCTGCTGCTGTTGGGCGATTCGGTTCTGATCCTGTAATTTTTCTGTTAGTAATTGATCTATTTGACTTTTCGACTCATCGCTGGAAGTGCTTAGCGCACTGACTTCGTCACTTAGTGTGGCAACTTTCGCATTAAGAGAATTGATCTTTTCGTTACGCTCCTGTAGATCTAGTCTCAATGAACTGATCATTTCAACTGCGGACACCATTTGTTCCTGTAATCGCGCCAGACTACGCTCGTTTTCGATGAATTCCGACTCCATCCGACCAAGATCAGCCAGACGTTCTGTGTAAAGGGCCTGCAGCGCGGCAAGTTCCTGTTTCTGGCTCTCAATGGTCTGCGTTCTTTGTACCTCAGATTCAGTCAGACGAGCGATGTCGGCTTTCTGACTTTCGCTCAAGGCTGCACTAGCCAATTGAACCTTCTGCAATTCCTCTAACGCTGTTTTTAACTCCGACTGAGTTCGAATCAGGTTCCGGTCACTCTCTATAAACTCTGCTTCAACTCGATTCAACTCTACAAGCCTTTCATCGTACAGCGCCTGTAGCGATGCAAGTTCCTGCTGCTGCCGTTCGATTGTCAGCCCACTTTGTGTCTCAGACTCTGTCAGTCTCGTTATGTCAGCCTGCTGAGTTTCGCTTAATGCTGCACTGGTAATCTTCACCTGCTGTAATTGACTCAACACCTCGTCCAATTGAGACTTTGTTCGCGCCAGTTCTCGTTCACGGTCGAGAAAACTCTCCTCTATTTGATTGAGTTCCGCCAAGCGTTCAGCATACAGTGCCTGTAGTGATGCAAGCTCCTGCTGCTGCCGTTCGATAGTCAGCCCACTTTGTGTCTCAGACTCTGTCAGTCTCGCTATGTCAGCCTGTTGAGTCTCACTTAATGCTGCACTTGATAACCTCAATTGCTGTAAATCTCTCAATGCTCTGTCCAATTCGGACTTAGTTCGTACCAGTTCGCGCTCCTGTTCAAGGAATTGTGCTTCTGCTTGAGTGAGTTCTGTAATCTGTTCAGCTTGTAATACCTGCAAAGATGCAAGTTCCTGCTGCTGGGATTCAATGATGCGTTCACTTTCCGCCTGGCTCACCTGAAAAGCTTCAAGTTCTCTCAGCAAACCGACTTGTGTTTCTGTTAACTGAGCCACCTGGTCTGATTTTGCAGTCAGCTGACGCTCGATATCGGAAATTTCGGCAACTCGCTGTGTTAGTGTTTCGCGCAACTGTGCCTGTGACTCCTGTTGACGCTCAATCGTCAGCCCTTGTTCCAGTCTAACGGATTCCAATTGCTCTACAACACCCTGCAACTGTGCACTGGCAAGTTTCAAACTCTGGATTTCATCCTCTCGACTGACCAGACCGGTGCGAAGTTCCTCCACCGCTGCAAGACTCTCGCTATATGCCTGTTCCAGTTCTTCTAACTCAGTCAACCGCTCTGCCAGCTCGGCACTCTGTTGCTGTGTGGCTTCAGATAGCGCAGCAATCTGTTCGTCCTTCAGGCCTGATTCAGCAATCAAGTCTTGAATTTTGACTTCGCTTTCCGCTCTGACTTTTTCAAGTACTGCAATCTGATTGCGCTGTTCTTCCTCAAGCGCCTGTAGATCAGCCAGAGTCAGACGCAACTCTTCCACTTCACTGCTTCGCTGGCTCAAATGCTCTTCCAGAGCCGCCAACTGGTTCTGCTTATCAAGAAGACCTGCTTGCAGTACTTCCAGTTCTGCCGTTCGTGTTTGGATCAGCGAATTCAACTCAGTTATGGTAAGGTTCATCGAACTGACTCGTTCTGTCAGCTGATCGCGCTGGCCTCGAATCTCCTGAAGGCTCTTGGTTAAGCTTCCGACTTCAGCGTCAAGCCGCTGTTGGACTTGATAGAGTTCAGCGGTTTCAATTTCCAGTTCAGATATTCGGGCGCCACGCTCTTTTGACAATTCCTCAAGTTCTGCCTTTTGAAACTCTGTCAGACTGAGCTGCTCTTTGGTTTGTTCAACAATTTCAGCAAGATAAGCGGCTCTCTCACGTAAAGACTCAGTTTCCAAAATTGCCTGGCTGCGCGCCTCAGAAGCGAGTTCCATATCTTGGCCTAACTGGATATTACGCAGCATGAAAATTACCGACGCCATGAGAAAAATCATCACAATGACCATCATGATGTCAGTGAATGATGGCCAGATACTGTCGTCAGAATGACTGCTTTCAGTAGCGCGGTGAACGCGCAGGTCAACGAATCCGCCAGAGTTCCCCGTCATAACGGTTGGACCTTAGCTCCTAATCAGAATTGGAATCGTCCCGCAAACGGAAACCAGCTCGCAGAATGCTCCGAATGTCACTTAGCAAATGCATGTTCTGTTCGTTGAGCTTTTCAAAATTATCCAGCATCTCCTTTTGCGCGACACCAAGGGACTGAATTTGATTAATGAAGGAATTGAATTTGTCGATCGTTTCAACTGTGCTGGTCAACATCTCACTCAATGCCTGCTCTGGTGAACGGGTTGCAACCTGATAGCGCGGAATCATCTGGGTTGCAGTCTCATGCTCTACCCAACCCAGGATGTAAGACTGGGTGTCGAGTAACTTCAGGTAAAAATACCCGAACAGAAAATACGACACAATCGCAGTCATCGTAGTTGAGAGCGCGGTCGACATACCGTGAATCACAATATCAATACCGCGCAAACTTTCTGTTGCCGTCATTGCCGTCGACGCGCCAAGCAGTGCCACGGTCAGCGATACAATCGTACCAAAGACACCCGCCAATATCAGAATGTTATTGATGAATTTGACAAAACTTGTCTTGCTCGTTTCTCGGGCGAGCAACGTTGAAGCCAGCGCATTGTGATTGATTTCGGTTCGTGCTCTGAAAAATCCAGCGATGGTCCAATAACGCTGACCAATGATGGAATCTTCCGGCAGGACATCCCCTATATCTTCTTCCATTCCGGAGGCGATGGCACTTGAAAAAGCATTCATTGCCACTTCTTCTTTCCGGTAGTGAACAAAAAGATGGATCATCCGCCCCATCCCAACCAAAAACAATACCAGGATTGCGCTATTGATCACCCACCCAACTCTGGTGAGTTGATTTTCAATATACAAATCCGACAGATAATCGAATTGCCATATGACGACGACAAAAAGGAGAGCCAGAACAACAGCAATCTGGATCAAAATTCGCTCTGATTGATTTTTTCGCATTTTTGCACAGATGGTAGGCTTGTTCCTTGAAGGGGTTTTCGAATAGTTTACTCCCAATTCGATGAATTCGCTCTATTTCCCTATACAAAAGCTGGCAAATATTTCACCTAGCAGCTCATCGGCTGATCGAATACCAACAATTTTGCCAAGCTCATCCATTGCATCTCGCAAATCCTGTGCCGCCAGGTCTCCAGACTGATTTTCAGTGAGAGCAGCATGCGCAATGACAACATACCTCAGCGCATTTTCAATCGCTTCAAGGTGTCGCCTTCGTGCAAGAAACATACCTTCATCGCTCGCTGTAACGCCAGCAAATGCCTGAATGTGGCCGCGAATCGCATCAATACCGAGTGCATTCTTGGCGGATATTGTGACCTCATCCGCCCGACATCCGGTAGGAGATGGAACAAAAGAATCATCAAGATCTATTTTATTCCACACAATCAACAATTTAGATTCTTCAATTTTGCCCAGGTTATCACGATCTGTGTCACTGATGTCTTGTGCAATGTCTATCAGATACAGTACGATGTCTGCATCGCTGATGCTTTGCCAAGCGCGTGATATACCTTCCTGTTCGACGGGATTGTTACTAACGCGAAGCCCGGCGGTATCCGTTATGCCAACCGCCAGACCCTCAATGTCAACGACAAGATCCACCGTATCCCGGGTGGTTCCGGCATAGGGTGTCACGATTGAGCGTTCAAGACCGGCGAGTTGGTTTAGCAGGCTTGACTTTCCAGCATTGGGTAACCCCGCAATGACGACTTCTATCCCCTCGCGCATCACCTTTCCCCGCTCTGCAGAATTGAGCAGATCAGCGAGTTCACTTCTAATCCCAACTACTGATGTGATCAGTTGCTGATCATCCAGGAAATTAATCTCTTCGTCCGGAAAGTCGATAGCAGATTCAACATAGATTCGCAGATTCTGCAGCTGATCCATGATTCGAGATACTTTGTCGGAAAAGTCTCCCTTTAGCGAACGCAGTGCGCAGCGTGCCGCAGCTTCTGTCGAACTGTTGATCAAATCGACAACCGCCTCAGCCTGGGCGAGGTCCATTTTCGAGTTCAAGAACGCGCGACGGGTAAATTCCCCAGGTTCAGCAGTGCGAGCGCCTAAGTCAAGCACCCGTGCCAACAGCATACCAAGCACCACCGGGCCGCCATGACATTGAAATTCAACAACGTCCTCGCCAGTATAGGAGTTAGGTGCTGGGAAAAAGAGCAATATTCCCCGGTCAATTTCGTCACCCTCGGCATCGTAGAAAATACGATAGCCGGCGTTTCTCGGTGCCGGTACCGAGCTACTCAGATGGGCTGCTATTGGTGCTGAATCGGGTCCGGAAAGACGAACAATTCCAATGCCACCCACGCCAGCGGGTGTTGATATGGCAGCAATCGTATCGGAATCACGACCATCTATTCCGCGATCAGTTTGCGGGTGATATACCACTGCTGTGCAATTGAAAGGATGTTATTGACCAGCCAGTAAAGCACAAGTCCGGAAGGAAACCACAGGAAAAATACTGTAAATACGATAGGCAGTGCCATCATGATGTTTTTCTGCATTGCATCCAGCGGAGTTGGATTCAGGAACTGCTGGGCGAACATGGAGGCACCCATCAGAACTGGCAACACATAAAAGGGGTCTGAGCGGGAAAGATCTGTTAACCAGAATATAAACGGTGCCTGTCGAAGTTCCACACTTTCCAGCAACACCCAGTAGAGCGCGATAAACACTGGAATTTGGATCAGGATCGGCAAACAGCCTCCCAGAGGATTGATCTTCTCTTTCTTGTAGATCTGCATCATCTCCTGGTTCAGTTTCTGCTTGTCATCACCGTACCTCTCCTTAAGTGTCTTAAGGCGCGGCTGTAGTTTTTTCATTCTCGCCATCGATTTGTAGCTGGCTGCCGACAGCGGATAAAAGACTATTTTGACCAGTAAAGTCAAAGTGATGATGGAAAAACCCCAGTTCTGAATAAAGTCGTTGATTCTATCCAGAATCCAAAAAAGCGGCGATGAAACAGGCGTCAGCCAACCGTAATCGACGGTCAGAATCAGACCCTCAGCCGGGTCTTTGATCCGGTCTTGTTCCTTGGGACCCACATAAAGTCGCGTGTTGATCGACCCGACTGAGTCATTGGCAACCGTCAATGGGCTCTGAGATATGTACCCGACCTGATAGCGCATATTTTCACCGTGCCCGTCCAGCGGCCCCGTATAAAAACGATAAGGGGCATTTTCTTCAGGTAGCCATGCGGTCACAAAGTAGTGCTGCAACATGGCAACCCACCCCGATTGGGTTAGAAATTCAGGTCGATCATTTCGAATTTCTTTAAAGTCAACCTTATCGTACTTGTCTTCCGGGGTATAAATTGCTGCACCTTGATAACTTGGCAGCGCTCTGAGGAAAAGGAAGCCTTCACCATCAGGCTGATGTTCGGTGGCTACATACTGCCCATAGTCAAATCCTTGCCATTCACGACCGCTCCTGTTTGAAATTTGATATTCAATATCAATTAAATAACTGTCGCGGTGAAAGGTAAATAGTTTGATGTACTCGACTCCATCAGGCGATTCCCAGTGCAGTGGAACTTCGATGAAGTCTTCACCCTCACCCAATGTATATGACTGTGATTCTGCTTGATATTGAGTCTTGTGATTTGGAAATTCAAAGTCATTTCCGACTAATCCGGATTGTGCAATCAGGACTTCAGGCGGCTGATCTTTAAGCAGTCTGAACGGCACATCCGGCATCTCAACTTCAACCGGATATTGAATTAAACGAGTATCTTTTAACTGTGCGCCAAGTGTATCGATCTTGACTTTAAGTAGATCAGTCTGAACAGATACGATTGTGCCTGATTCATCAGATGCAGTCGGTAGAACAGTTTGAGGAAGTGGAGTGGCGGGTGAATCTGGCGCCTGAGGCATGGTTGATGTTTCCGCCTGCGGTCTGGGCTCCGGAGTCTGCGGTAAATCTGCATCGACTACCGATTCAGTCGGGAACGTATTAATTTGCGGTGAACTTCGAAAATCAACCCATGCCTGCCAGATCAGCAGCAGTATCAAACCTAGCGAAATTGCCAGAAGCGCGCGGCGAAAATCCATCATTTCTGTTCAGTCGTTCCTGGAACCGGATCATAACCACCCGCATTCCAGGGATGGCAGCGTCCAATCCGGCGTAGTGCGTACCAGCTGCCTTTAAGTGCACCGTGCTTTTCGATTGCTTGCAACGCGTAGCTTGAACAGGTCGGATAAAAACGACAACTTGGCGGCAACAGAGGGCTGATCACATAACGATAAAACTTAACCGCAAAGAGGAACAAACGTTTCATGATTCCAGTTTTCTTAACAGCTTGGCAGCACTTTCAGACAACTCATCATTAGTCGCAGTTTCGCATATGCGATGAGCGATAACAATCAAGTCCATGTTCTTCAGTTTGTGTCGATTGAGTCTGAACGCTTCGCGTAGTTGGCGTTTGATACGATTGCGGTTGACAGCTTTTCGCGACACCCGGCGGGATACTATGATTCCGATTCTCGAATCAAACTGATCGTGTTTGTATCGAACCAGTATGCGGAAATGGCGATTTGAGACTTTTTTATGCTGACTAAAGACTGTCCTAAATTGTGCAGAACCTGTCAATCTGCAACGTTTTGGGAGTTGAAATTCTAACTTTTGTTCTTGAATTTCATGCACTTAGACGAGAACGACCCTTGGCTCGGCGTGAATTGATCACAGCACGTCCGCCACGTGTACGCATCCGTGCTCTAAACCCGTGCTTGCGTTTTCGTTTTAAGTTGCTTGGCTGAAAGGTGCGTTTCATATTAACTAACTGGCTTCAATATACACAAAAGAGGCTTGACGACTACCTGCCGAGATCGTAACATCTGCTTCAGTCATCCGCAAAATCGAATGGAAAATTATAGCAAACGAAATTTTTGTAAACTGAGTGAAAATTACCAAAACCGCGAGTGTAATATTGTTGTAAGATAGCAGTTCACGATTTGTTACAACATCTGCGCTTGGCCATGTCCCGCAAGGTGCGGATTTGAAACGAAAATCAATTTTGAGCCCCACTTCGTCACTCTTTTAAAGGTTGTCGAATATTACTTGAAGAAGCATTTGAGCCACATTCCGATGGTACCCTTGAATCTTTGGGAGAGCATCTTAGAACAGCTGGAGCAGGAGGTTAGTGAAAAAGACCGCCACGCTTGGCTGCGTACATTGAGCGCCGATTCAGAAAATGGTGTACTGGTTCTTAGGGCTCCAAATGCTTATGTCAAATCCGGCATTGAATCCAAGTGGCTGGACAGAATTACTGAGTTAGCCTGTGCTTACCAAGGCGACCGTGTTGCAGTGAAAATCGAATTGGAATCGGGAAACGATTCTTCTCATCGTAATCGGTCCAAGCCAAGTAAAACCACCAGTAAATTAAAAGGCCCGAATAAACTGCCATACGGATTCAGCCAGTTAAACCCGGATTTCACTTTCGAACAGCACATTGTTGGCGAATCAAACCAACTCGCAAGATCTGCTGCGGAGGCGGCAAGCAGAGACCCTGGTCAAAGGGAATACAACCCGCTGTTCATCTACGGTACCGTTGGAATTGGCAAAACACATTTGATGCAGGCGGCAGGGCATGCACTGGAGTCAAATTTTCCGAATGCGAAAGTTGGCTACGTTAACGCCCAAAATTTCGTACAGCATACCATACAGGCCATCATGCAACGCAACAATAACGCTGCAGAGCGAATGAAGGCAGCCTACCGAGAACTGGATGCGTTGCTGATTGATGACATACACCTGTTTTCCGGCGGTGAATCTTCCCAGAGCGAGTTTCTGCAAACATTCAATTTGCTGCTTGAGGGCGGTAAACAGGTGATTTTAACCAGCGATAAGTTTGCAAGGGAGCTTGTCCATGTTGAAGAACGCATTACTTCAAGACTGAGCCAGGGTTTGACCGTCCGAATCAGGCTGCCAGAATTGGAAACCCGAATTGCGATTTTGGAAACCAAGGCTAGGTTGCGGTCGATTACGCTAGCACCCGAGGTGTTGAGATATCTGGCAGACAACATCACTGCCAGTGTTCGGGAACTCGAAGGCGCTCTCAACAAGCTGGCAGCCACACACCGCCTGACAGGGAAAAATATTACGGTTGGATTTGTCAGGGAACAGTTGGCAGATTTTTTGGAATATGATGCGCGACCGATCACCGTTGAATTCATACAACAGACTGTGTCACACTTTTATGGCATCAGACATTCGGACATGCTCTCCAGCAATAGACGCGGCGATCTGGTATCAGCGCGGCACGTTGCCATGAGCCTGTCGCGGGAGTTCACCAGTAAAAGCCTGCCTGAGATCGGCAATGCATTCGGGGGTAGAAATCATGGAACGATTATTCATGCGCAAAAGAGAGTCAAAGAGCGAAAGAAAGAAGACAGGCGATTCAGGGAGGAATACGAAAACCTGCAAGACCAATTCAAACGGTAATTGGCCAGTTCAACTGTCCCAGAACCAGCTTCCTGTCAAATTTTTCCCACGTCTATCAAACACCCCGTTTGCACTAGTTTCGCATGAGCCTTAGGTGGTGTCCCAGAATCACTGTTTCGATGGAATGGTTAAGCATCCGTTCCGAAGATTTTTCATCCCTTTTGTGCTTGAATTTCAACGGAAATTTATCAATTAACAAGGATTGAGTGTATAATTTGCTAACTAATGTGAATAACTAGATACGGATTTTGTTTGAGTTGAAATCCATCCACATTCTTCCACAGTTTCTTCACCACTTTCTTCACAGAATTCTGCTCTCTATCTCATTGATAAATGATGAGTATTGAGGTTTTTGACACAATTTGCAAGCCTAACAAAAAAAGAAAGATTATTAACAAACAATTTTATTGGTTACCATGCAATTCCTGATTGAAAAAGATGCGATTATTGATCCTTTGACCCGAGTTTCATCGGTCATTGATTCTGGCCCAACAATTCCGATCCTGTCGCAGGTTTTGGTTGAGTCAAATAGTGAGGGAATTCGCCTGTGGGGTTCCAACATTGATATGGAAGCCAGCGAGCGAATTGTTGATGTCGATGTCGCTGCGGAAGGCAAGTTTGTCTGCTCTGCGCAGTTGTTACTGGAGTATTGTCGCCGTCAGCGAAATGGAAGTCGATTGAGCTTTTTTCGTAGCGACAGGGATTTGGTGGTTGAGAATATTGATACGGCTGTATCGGGTTCTCCGGCCGAAGCCAATGGGGATGCATCGGAGGATTTTAAGAATGCTTTTACCGAAACATTACTGGACCCGGACGATTTTCCATACCTCAGTGTTGGTGAAGATGAGTGGGCACTGCAGTTTGATATTGATCGGTTTGCGTTGCGTAGCATTCTCAAGCGGACGGAGCATGCAATGGGTCTCAACGAGCCGCGTATGTATTTGAATTCCACTCTGCTGGAGGTTTCGAATACTTCAGTACGTGCGGTCACGACAGACAGCCATCGCCTGGCAATCAGCGAAACGAACCTGGATACAGATATTGGTGATGCATTTTTTCGGCATCGTGCTGTGCTACCGCGGAAAACTGCGCTTGAACTCAGTAAAGTTCTGGGAACCTTGACTTCAAGAGTTACAGTAAAGATCAAGAACACTCACATTCAGGTATCGACGCCTTATTACTCGTTTACTTCGAAGCTGCTGGAAGGCGCATTTCCGGATTGGCGCGCAGCAGTTCCGGGAGATCTGGAACTGGCGTTTCGTGCAGACAGAGAGGAATTTGCCAATGGCTTGAGGACGGTCGGAATTCTCGGTATGTCGCAACGGGATTCAAACAAAGGGCGAATTGCGGCCAAAGTAGATGTGAGCAATGGTCGACTAGACATTCGAGCCGACATCGTTCAGAAGAAAGTTGAACACACCATGAATGTGGAAGAGAATGTGGAAAAACACGTGTTCCAGATCAACTATCGATACCTCTTAGACGCGCTCGAAGCAATGCCCGATTGCGAGAACGTCGATGTGTATTTGCGGGATACTCAGTCCGCCTGCCATGTCAAGTTTCCTGAAGATGAATCAACCAGTTTTCTGGTGATGCTGCTGAAAGACAGTTAGTGCTCGCAAAAGCAACAAAATTATCCGGTAACTTTCGTTCGCGCTAGATGCGTTCGCCAGCCAATCCAACGCACTCAACATAGCAATCATTGGATAAGATGACAGATAACAAGAACAACGGAAGTTCTTACGGAGCCGAAAACATAAAAGTTTTACGCGGCCTGGAACCCGTCCGTAAGCGTCCTGGTATGTACATTGGTGACACCGATGACGGAACCGGATTGCATCACATGGTGACCGAAGTCGTTGACAACTCAATTGATGAGGTCTTGCAGGGATTTTGTGATCGGATTATTGTTATTATTCATGCAGACGGGGCAGTTTCCGTTGAAGATAACGGTCGAGGCATTCCGACAGATATCGTCAAAGAAGGTGGGCCAAACGGCGAAGATATGCCTGGTGCGACAGTTGTGATGACTGTTCTGCACGCCGGTGGAAAATTTGACGACGAGTCGTACAGTGCTTCAGGAGGTTTGCATGGTGTTGGCGTATCTGTGGTGAATGCACTTTCCGAAAGGCTGCACATGACGATTCACCGGGAAGGCGAAGTTCACTATCAGGAATTTGAAAACGGTGAACCTGTCGAACCGATTCGGGTTACGGGTCAATCAGACAAGACCGGAACCATAGTTCTTTTCAAACCGTCGGATGAGTATTTCAGCGACACTGAATTTCATTATGAAATCATTCATCAGCGGTTGCGGGAGTTGGCCTATCTGAATTCTGGCATTCATATTGAACTCTACGATGAGCGTGACGGGCGTCGAGAGGTCATGAAAAACGATGGTGGCATCGTACAGTATGTAGCTGATCTGAATCACTCGCGCGACCCCATAAACCAAGATGTGATTTCGCTGTCTGGTGAACGTGACGGCGTGGTTGTTAACGCAGCTCTGCAGTGGTGCACTAACTATTACCAGGATAATTCCCGAAGCTACACGAATAATATCTATCAACGTGATGGCGGCACCCATACAACAGGTTTTCGTAAGGGTTTAACCACCACAATCACCGCGTACATGGACGAATTGGGTATCGGTAAGAAAATTTCCGTCAATGGAGATGATATTCGTGAGGGTTTGACTTCAATTCTGTCGGTTAGGGTGAACGATCCCAAATTCTCCTCTCAGACAAAGGACAAACTGGTATCTTCATCTGTCGAAGGTGCAGTGCGGCAAGTGACTTCCCAAGGACTGAATGAATTTCTGGTAGAAAACCCCAGAATAGCTCGCATGATTTGTGATAAAGTCGTTCACGCAGCCGCGGTTCGCGAGCGTGCACAACAGGCGCGAAAGGCCGCTCGAAAAAATGGTTTTGAATCAACCACTCTGCCTGGGAAACTGGCAGATTGTCAGGAGCAGGACCCGGCACTCAGTGAATTATTCCTGGTTGAGGGCGAATCAGCTGGTGGTTCGGCCAAACAGGCTCGAGATCGAAAATATCAAGCGATTCTGCCCCTCAAAGGCAAAATTCTTAATGTGCAGAAAGCTTCGATTGACAAAATTGTGGCGTCTGAAGAAATTCAAACTCTGATTGCAGCACTCGGAACCGGTGTTGACAATGATTTTGCTATCGAAAATCTGCGCTATCACCGCATCATCATCATGACTGATGCGGATGTCGACGGCTCTCATATTCGCACCTTGCTACTGACGTTTTTCTTCAACAAAATGCGTCGTCTGATCGAAGACGGGCACCTGTATATCGCACAGCCGCCACTGTACAAAGCAAAGTACAAAAAATCGGAAAAGTATCTGAGTGATGATGGTGAACTGGATGACTATGTTTTGGAGAATGCACTGCTGGATGCAAAAGTCGAACTGATGAATGGTTCAGACAGTGCTGCGATTGTGCTTGAAAAGGAGGCGCTTGAAAAACTATGCCAGACTCGAATTAATGCTCGACTGGCGACCGAAAAACTGTCAAATCGCAACATTGACCCCCGGGTGCTTTCTGTTCTGAGTAAGCTGCAGCCACTTGATCCGGAAAAATTCAGTGATCAGGCTTACCTCGAATCATTCGCGGAAAGGATCTCAGAAGCATTGGAAGACGAACGCGGTAATTATTTTGTCGAGGTCATTCCTGCAGAACGGGAAGGGTCTGAGGCTGGTTTCCACATTAAGTTTGTTAGAGAGCATATGGGAAGTCGCAAAGAGTCTTTAATTGACAAATTGATTGTGAGCTCATCCAGCTATAAGCTGATGACTGCCCTGGCCAATGAGATGCACAAGCACAATGTGTCGGCAGTTGTTGCTCAGCGCGGTACAAAATCCGCCAAACATGTTGATCTGACCGAAGCAGTAGACTGGCTGATGCAGGATGCCCGCAAGGGAATGACTATTCAGCGCTACAAAGGCCTTGGTGAAATGAACGCAGATCAGCTACGCGATACCACTATGGATATGAGCGAGCGCCTGCTGCGAAAGGTCAAGATCGAAGACATAGTGGGTACCGAGGGGACTTTTGAAATTTTGATGGGTGACAAAGTGCCGCCTCGGCGTGAATTTATTGAAACCAGAGCCCTCTCGGCAAAAAATATCGATATCTAGATTCGATACTCGATTTCCTGCTTTTAGTGTAGCGTTTGCTTCGCAGACAACACAAATAGCGGTATTGTGGCATCAAACTGCGCACCGTCATCGGCGATCATCTGGTAGCTTCCTTCCATCGTACCGACCGGTGTCTCAAGCACGGTTCCGCTTGTGTATTGGTAAGACTCTCCAGGCATGAGGTGCGGCTGTTCACCAACGACGCCATCGCCGCGCACCTCCTGTACCCTTTCATCACTGTCCTTAACGATCCAGTGACGCCGAAGGAGTTGGGCGCCAACCCTACCATGGTTGGTAATGGTGATGGTATAGGCAAATACAAAGCGATCTTCGTTTGGACTTGAACGGTGATCAAGATAGTGTGTTTCAACACTTACATGAATATCGTATTCATCGGCCATTGCTGTAGTTCTCTGATGGTTTTGTTCATTCGCTTCTAATCGTCCTGTAATTTAATTCCGATGCCTGAACTCTCATGTTTCGATAGCAATTCTGATGATAGTCGGCATCTCCAAACAAGAGTCCAAGTGTGAAAACTCGTTTAAGGTAGTGTCCAACGGGCATTTCATCCATCATTCCCATTGCGCCATGCAACTGCACCGCTTCTTCAGCATTGAGTAGCGCCGAGCGCGCGATTTCGCACTTGGCCGCTGAGATAATCATATCCTGTTCAGTTTCATTTGCGGACTCGGTCGCACGAGCCGCTTCACGTTGCATTGATTCAGCTAATTGACAGCGCATGAACATATCGACCATGCGGTGCTGAAGTGCTTGAAAGGAACTGAGGTATTTTCCGAATTGCTGACGCGTTTTTAGATATTCCAGAGTCATTTCAAATGTCGCTTCCATTGCACCCACCAGTTCAGCACATATGGATGCGTTCGCATATCTTACTGCACGTTTGACGACTAGCAATGTTTCCTGACCGTGAAGCAGAATCTGATTTCTGCTAACTTTAACGTCTTTGAGTAGCACATCGGACATTCTCCCGCCGTCGTGTGTGCGGTGATGAGTCATTGCGACACCCTGCTGATCGACTGGCACTAGGTAGAGAGAAAAATTGGCATTCTTATGTTCAGATTTACTACGCGCTAAAACCAATAGGTCCGATGCAACGTTACCGTACAGAGCCGCGGTTTTCGTACCATTCAAAACAATGTGACCATCTTTTTCACTCGCTGTTGTCGCAATGTTATCAAGATCATAGCGGACTTGAGCTTCATAAAGCGCTGGAGATACGATGGCTCCACCTGCACCGATTCCGTCGAGAATCTCAGAACGTAGTGGTTCACGACCGGATTCCTCAATGATCTTCGTCGAGACAACCGCGCTTCCAAGAAATGGGTTGACGAACAACGATCGACCAAATTCTTTTGCGAGTGTTGAAACCAATGCCATGTCTCCACCCAATCCACCAAAGTCTGCCGACATCGGCAACAGCATCCAACCGAGCTCAGCCATCTCTTTCCACTGTTGGGTTGAGTACCCTGGTTCTTCTTGGATAATATTTCGCCGTGCTTCGAAGCTGTAGTGATGGTTGAGAAACCTTCTGGCGGAGTCCTGAATTAGCGATTGCTGTTCGTAGAGGGATGTGTCTGTCATTACGACAGCCCAAGTTCCGCTTTGGCAATAATGTTGCGCTGAATTTCGTTTGAACCCGAATAAATGGGAGTCTTTCGATAGTTGAAGTAATTCCTGGTGGCATCTCCAACCTGATAGGGGTTGTCAGCTTGAAGTTCGCTATAGCCCCGAGCGATGTCAATTGCTGCGAAGTGGGCACTGGCCTCTGCTGTCAGGCGAAAGACATCCGACTGAATTTCAGTGCCGCGAATTTTTAGCAGTGAAGCACCGGTGTCCACCGACTCAGCCCGCTGGTCACCAAGCAGCAAGCGTCTTTCAGTCATTTCCAGTGCATGCAGGGAACGTTCAATTTTACAGTAGCGCTCGGCAAAATCTACGTTGTCGATCAACCGCATACCACCTGCAACAGGTGCAAACGCCAACTCTGTAAGCCGCTTCATGCTGGCTTTGGTTCGAGATACCTCTGCAGTACCGAATCGTTCCAGGCTCAACAGATACTTTCCGATTTCCCAACCTTGTCCAACCACGCCAACAACGTTCTCTTTGGGAACTCGCACCTGATCGAAAAACACCTGATTGACCTCGTGGGTATCTTCAAAAATTTTGAGCGGTCGAATCGTTACCCCGGGTGAAGAAAGATCAATCATCAGGAACGAAATGCCCTGTTGTTTGCGTTCACCGCCGCCCGAGCGAAATAGTCCGAAAATCCAATCAGCGAGATGCGCATCACTGGTCCAAATTTTTGAGCCATTGATAACATACATGTCGCCATCTTCTGTCATTCGACACTGCAATGAGGCGAGATCGGAACCAGAATCAGGTTCTGAAAAACCCTGGCACCAAAAAATGTTACCTTCAAGAATGTCCGGTAAAATGCGTTGTTTCTGTTCCTGGGTGCCATACTTGAAAAGCGTTGGTCCTAGCATGCCGACACCATAGATCATCAAACGCGGTGCATCATTCAAAGACAGTTCCTGTTCAAAAATATATTGCTGCTCATCGCTCCAACCCGGACCACCGTAGTGCTCTGGCCACGAAGGACAGCACCAACCGTCTTGACTGCGCAAAATTCGATGCCAGCGTACTTGAGCCTCTCGTGGAAGGTCCATACGTTCGCAGGCAACCATTTGCCGAATATCATCGGGCAGATTTTTCTGAATGAACTGCCGAACATACAGTCGAAATGCTTCAAGTTCTGGGCTGCACTGAGGGGTGCTTAACATTCAATCTTCTTGAACTTTTTTACTTGGAATTTTCTATTGGGTTCAGTCAATTTTATATCAGCGATGTGGTTGAAATACGCACCCTAGAGTTTCGAAATCAGATGGTGAATCCGTTCGCACGCCAACTGCAGGTTTTGGTCCGACTCGCCAATATTCATTCTAAGTATGCCTTCCCCACTCGGTCCAAATGCTGTGCAAGGCAATAGCGCAACATCGTATTCATTGAGCAGCCGCCAGGCAAAATCGTTGCCATCAATTCCCAGTTCTCTAATATCGAAAGTAACAAACATACCGACTTCTGATCCGCGTATCATCACCCCTGAAATTTCACTTAATTTGGAAATAACCCAGTTTCGTTTGCGGTTGATTTCATTTCGTATTGTCCCTTCAATGTCCTCTGAGAACGCGAGTGCCTTACTTGCGGCATCCTGGGTAAAAGGGGGCAGACCATAGCTCATGCAGAGCGACAGACTAAACAGTTTCTCGATCAGTGGTTCACTGGCAATAACCCAGCCCACGCGCCAGCCGGTCATACGGTGAGATTTAGAGACACTGGAAACGGTTACGCAATGTTCGAATGCGCCAGGCAGCGATGCAGGCGAACAAAAGGTGCCGGGTTCGGGGAAAAAAGCGTAAACTTCATCGGAAATCAACCATATGCCTTTGTCCTTACATAGATTGACGAGATCGACGATGAGCCATTCTGGATAAACCATGCCTGACGGATTTTGTGGTGAATTAATTAGAATTGCATGGGTTTTATCCGTAATTCGGCTGGAAATATCATCAATTGATGGTAAAAAATCATTTTCCGGACATGTTGGTACTGCTGTAATTGAAGCTCCGCCAACTGAAAGCGTGGCTGGATAAGTTGCGTAATAGGGTTCGATCAGAATCCCTTCATCACCCTTTTCCAGGAGGCACAGTGATGTTGCAAATAAAGCGTTCTGAGCGCCTGACATAATGGAAACATTGGATGCTGAGACAGGTTTACCCCAAAGTTTCGTATAACGAGCAGCTACTGATTCGCGCAGGTGTACCTCACCGCCGATTTCGCTATAGTGATGCCGCCCATTGTTCAGGCTGTCAAGCGCGGCTTCAAGCACAACTTCTGGTGTGGATTCAAGCATTTCCTGTCCGATTGAGAGAATTATCACGTTTTCACCATTCAATTGGCGTCTTGCTGCTGCATAGTGAATTTCCCAGGCATCTGAGCCAGGTCCGCCAACGCGGTCAGTGAGGCTGGCAAACTTCATGTGTCGGTTCCATTCATCAAAAAATGACATTAATTTAAATATAAAGAGGGAATTATGTACTTTCGTAGGCTGGTGTGGAAGCGATTAAAAATTGAAATTTCATTCTTTTGATGGACCTTTTTGAAAATCAGGTTCGGCGACAGGTTGAACAGAAGTTAATGTTCTTTTTCAGCTAACATCATCAGTTGATTAACTGAATCCCCTTGAATTACCGCGTTGACCTTTGTCAACTGAAGTACATAATTTCCCTACACTGCATTGTCCTGTGTAATTGAATACGACTTTTATGACTTTTGAAAAAATTAGCCAACCTGTTGCAGGCATAAAGGACCTGCTTCGTGACATCGGTGGTACCTATTTAGGTACCGCCACGGTCGCATTTCTTTTTTCTTCCACAGGACCGACCGCCATCATTATTTCGGTAGGTCTGGGTGGAGGTCTGACGCAAGCCGAAATCGGTTCTTGGCTCTTTGCCGGCTGCGTTTTCAGCGGTCTTATCACAATCGGTTTTTCACTTGCCTATCGGCAGCCAATCAGCTTTGCCTGGACAATTCCCGGAACAGTGCTGCTCGCATCAGCATTTGATCACTTGAGTTTTGCTGAGATTATTGGCGCTTACTGGGCAACCGCGTTGCTGTTGATTGTAATTGGCGTGTCTGGAGGGGTTGGAAAAGCCATGCGCTATGTACCGATGCCGGTTGTGCTGGCCATGGTGGCCGGCATATTTCTGCAGTTTGGTCTCGACTTGGTATTGGCATTTGAAAGTGAACTGTGGCTTTCTACCGTGATGGTCTTGGCATATGTAGGAACAATATTGGTTCCAGGCTTGGGCGCGCGCGTGCCACCGGTGGTAATGACCCTGATTGCCGGCATAGTCGTGGTTCTAATGACCGGCAATTTCACAACGGATCAGGAGATGGTTCAGTGGATCGCATTACCTGCTTTACAGATGCCACAGTTCAATCAACAGTCGCTTTTCGAGTTGGTTGTGCCGTTGGCGGTGACGGTGCTGGTTGCACAAAATGCTCAAGGTATTGCGGTACTGATTAGTGGCGGTCACAAACCGCCAGTCAACAATATGACCCTGGCCTGTGGTTTGGGTTCTGGGTTGTGTGCGATGTTCGGTGCGATTTCGATGTGTGTCACTGGACCATCCAACGCAGTTCTGGTAAGCAGCGGTAAACAGGAGCGTCAATACACAGCAGGCGTGATGTTTGGGCTGATGAATATTCTGTTCGGCATTATGGCGTTTGCTGCAACCTGGTTAATTCTTAAGTTGCCGCCAGAGTTTATAGCCGTTTTGGCTGGTCTGGCTCTTTTGCCTGTTTTGCTGCGGGCTTTTGTCGTCGCTTTTTCGAGCAAGTTTCAGATGAGCGCACTGATTACACTGCTGGTTACGGTGTCTGACATTTCGATTTGGAATATCGGTGCGCCATTTTGGGGATTGGTCATTGGCATGGGCGTTGCCATCCTGATTGATCGAGAAGACTGGCGCGAGCACATGGCACAAGATCGTTAGTAGAGGTTCAACTTGCCATCACACATCTATGCTGATGGCTTTATGGCAGCTGGCTTTTGGATTAAGGAACGGACTGGTGGCTATGGGTGGACTCGAACCACCGACTTCGGCATTATGAGTGCCGCGCTCTAACCGACTGAGCTACATAGCCACTTGTGGCAACCATGATTAGTCTGTTTTCTCCAACAGGACCTGTCGAGTCTGATTGCGCAAATTAATGAGACGGACAAATATTTGGCAGACTAAAAAGAAGATTTTATCAATTGACATTGAAGTCGACCGCGGAATTTTCGAATCTGAGTCAATGAAGTCAGTGGTTTCAGTATGAATTTTTAGCGATTGGCACACACATCGCGTTAGCAGGGCTTAACATCATAAAATAAAACGACACAATGTTTCTTCTGCTGGCTTAAACAAAGACAAAACCTGTGAAAATTTGCACCTGGAACGTCAATTCCTTAAGAGTACGGCTTGAGCACCTAAAGAGCTGGTCTCAGCAAACCGATCCAGACGTAATCTGTCTTCAGGAAACCAAGATGATGGATGATGCGTTTCCGGTCGATCCGATCATTGAAGCGGGATACAACGTGAGTTTTTTCGGCCAGAAAACCTATAACGGTGTGGCAATTCTCGCCAAAGAAGAGATGGGAGATATTGTCCGTGGAATTCCAGAGTATGAAGATCAACAGCGACGTGTTATTGCTGCATCAGTGAATGGGGTTAGAATCATCAATCTCTACGTGCCGAACGGCCAGTC
Source organism: Arenicellales bacterium (assembly GCA_965220665.1). Taxonomy (GTDB): domain Bacteria; phylum Pseudomonadota; class Gammaproteobacteria; order Arenicellales; family JAJDZL01; genus JAJDZL01. The sequence goes on along the minus strand of CBDCQQ010000005.1, from coordinate 986,038 downwards.
AGTCGGCTCCGAAAAGTATGAATACAAGCTGGAGTGGTTTGCGCACCTCAAAGAATTCGTCCAACAAGAAATCGAGCAGCACAGCAAACTGGTCATTGTTGGGGATTTCAATATTGCGCCAGAGGACATTGATGTTCACGATCCGGAAGCCTGGGAAGGAAAGATACTCTGCAGTGAACCAGAGCGGCAGCAGTACAGAGATCTGATAGAAATGGGATTAATCGATGCGTTTCGTCTGTTCGAACAACCGGATCGGAGTTTTTCCTGGTGGGACTATCGAGCAGCGGGATTCCGCCGAGATTTAGGGCTAAGAATTGACCTGATTTTAATCAGTGAAGCGCTGCGTGACGGTTGCAGCAGTTGTGTTATCGACAAAGAGCCGCGTAAGTGGGAGCGACCTTCCGACCATACACCCGTATGGGCAGAATTCAATCTGTAGATCTGCAGGTACCTATGGGTAGCTAGCCAATTTGTCCCTCAGTGACACGGTCCAGATCAGCCAGGTCTTTGAATGTGCTGCAGGCCTTAAAGCCATTCGATTCGAAAAGATTGCGTACTGCATTGCCCTGATCGAAGCCATGTTCGATAATCAGCCAGCCCCCTGGTTTGAGATGCTTCCGAACACCGGTCACTATTCTCCGAATCGATTCCAGACCATCAGATCCGCCGATTAGTGCCACAGGTGGTTCGAAGCGCATAAATTTGTCTGTAAGGCATTGATCATTACTGGCGATGTAAGGCGGATTGGAAACAATAATGTCAAATCTATGATTCGGCAGTGCCTCTGCCCAACTGCCGTGTAAAAAACTGACGTTGTCAAGTTCTAGTGCTTTGCAATTCTGTTTCGCTACTTCAAGTGCATCGGCTGAGATGTCAGTTGCGACTAGATTTGCCGCAGAAACTTCGGATGCAATCGCAAGTGCAATGCATCCTGACCCAGTGCCGAGGTCAGCCAATTTAGGACTCTCTATGGACTGACAGTGAAATAGTGCCCGCTCAACAACAAGTTCTGTCTCTGGCCGCGGGACTAAGGTTGCGGGGCTGACCTGAAGGTCAATGGTCCAGAATGCTTTAGACTGCGTAATGTACGCAATCGGTTCGCCAGCCAGTCGACGCTGCAGCAGATGTTCGAATTCTGCAGCCTGGCTTGATCCAAGTTCCGTTGCGTCAAGAACTTCCAGTAGATTCCGATTGACTGAAAGTGCTGCAGAAAGTAGCAGGTCTGCGTCCAGTGCCCCGGTGTCTGTTTCTTCGTTGAGCAATGCCCTGGCCGCCTGCCGAGCATTGCCGATCGTCTTTACTCTAGACAGGTATTTCACTGAAATGCATTCATATCGGCCATCAGACTGGCCTGATACTCAGTTGTCAACTGATCAATGATAGGCTGAATGTCACCGGCCATAAGCCCGTCTAGTCGATTGAGCGTCAATTTGATTCGGTGGTCGGTTACTCGGTTCTCTGGGAAGTTGTAAGTACGAATTCGCTCTGAGCGGTCACCGCTACCGACCAGACGTCTACGCTCTTCAGATTCCTGTTCCTGCTGTTTTTGAATTTCAGCCTGTAGCAGGCGCGCACGCAGCATTGCCATTGCCCTTGCCCGGTTCTGATGCTGTGAGCGCTCATCTTGACACTCAACCACAACTCCCGTCGGCATGTGAGTGATACGAACAGCAGAGTCCGTACGATTGACGTGTTGACCACCAGCGCCTGACGCGCGGTAGGTGTCGACCCGCAAATCCTGAGGGTCGATGGAGACATCATCAATTTTGTCAGCTTCAGGTAAAACCGCAACCGTGCACGCAGAGGTGTGAATGCGTCCCTTGGCTTCTGTTTTAGGAACCCGTTGAACACGGTGTGTGCCAGACTCAAACTTTAACTTTGAATAGGCGCCTTTACCGACCACTCGCATAATGACCACCTTGAAACCACCGTGTTCGCCTTCATGTTGACTGACGGTTTCGCTGGTCCAGCCTTGATTCTTGACATAAATCTGGTACATACGAAACAAGTCACCCGCAAAAATGGCAGCTTCATCACCGCCTGTGCCGGCGCGGATTTCAAGAAAAAGGTTGCGATTGTCATTTGGATCGCGTGGAAGCAGAAGGCTCTGAATCTTGTTGAGTGTCGCTTCAAGCCGTTCTTGAATGTCGACAACTTCTTCAGCAGCGACGGTTTGAATTTGGGGGTCTGGATCGTTCAGAAGCGATTCCACTTCTTCAAGTTCCGTTTCCAGATCTCGGAATTTTCCATACGATTCTACGACCTCTGAAATTTCAGACTGTTCAATCGACAACTCGCGCAACCGGTCAGGGCGTTGAACAATCTCAGGGTCTGACAATTGTTCATTGAGTGTCTCATGTCGTTTATTGAGAACCTCAAGTTTTTCTCTTAACGTGTCTTTCATTAGAAGAATGATCGCAAGGCCGCGGACAAAGTTTTTTTAGTGGCCTGGAGTGGGCGGCAAATCGTCGGTGGGGTGTTTTGAAACTGATGAGACCGACAACTCTATCATTATAATGTAATTGAATGAGTCAACGGCAAGACGGCAAAGGGCAATGACCAGTTTGGCAAGCCAAGCTGAATGGAGTTCCATGTCGTGGATTGCAACTTTTGACAATTCACCTTAGCGGACTTGCTTCGGTGCAATTTGGCGCAGGTTACCGTGCTGGAAAACTTATCCCGCTGCTGCTTTTTGATGACTTTATCAACTTTGAACATTATGTGTAGACCAGTATTGCATCTTACTCTGGCAACACTTATTCTGGGTGCGCTTATTTTGAGTGGCTGTGCTGTAACTCAGCCTACGGCAGATGGTACAGACGCACAAGGAACTGCTGAAGCCGAAAATTTGCGTCTCGCTCCACAGGTCGAACTTTCAGCGGAGATTTTGCACCAGTTTCTGATCTCAGAGCTCGCCTACTATCGCAATGACGTCTTGACTTCGATTGAAATTCTTGAGAAGCTGGCGTTTGAAACGAACGATCCTCGTATTGCCGAAATCGCCTCGCTCCGCGCAATCGGTAATCAACAGTATGATGTCGCCTCCAATACCACATCCCTGTGGGTCATGCTGAGTCCGGATTCTGCAGAGGCGTGGTTTTCCAATGCCGTATCGATGATTGCGACACAGCGATATGACGAGGCAGTTGAAGGATTTCAGAATAATCTGGAATTGTCAACTGAACCAGATCAGATCAAATTCCAGAAAGTCAGCCGTTCGTTAGGCGGTACCGTGGGCCCGAAATTAGCCTTTGATCTATTTGACAGAATCATATCTGAATTTCCTGAAAGTATTTTCGGTCGCTTGTACTCGATTGAACTTGCAGTAACTGCTGAAAAAGACGAAGAATTCATCGATCAGTTGGTTACCGAAGGGCTAGCGATGGCACCTAACTCTGATGACATGGCATCGGCCAAGTTCTTCGTTCACATCCGACGTGGTGCTGTATCTGATGCAGTGGAATTTGCAAAGAAGTTTCTGTCCCGCAATCCCGACTCCCGCAATCTTCGACATCATTACGCCCGTCATCTGGTTGGTGAGGGACTTAACCGCGAAGCGATCAAACAGTATGAGATGCTCACGGATGCTGAATCGCTATATATGCAAGGAACTCTGCACGAACAGGCAAATTTTCCAGAGTTATCGCGAGACAAGTTCTTGGCGTTTCACAAACTCGAACCCGAAAATCAACGGGTCCTCATTAATCTCGCAGAACTGGCGCTAGAGAAGAAAGATTATGAAGAGGCGGCCGCCTGGATCAGTCGTATCACAAATCGTAATCTTGGATTTAGCAGGGATTTACTTACCGCAAAATACATCGCAGGTACACGCAGCATTGATGAGGCGGTGGCATTGCTTGAAGAACACCCGACGGAAAGCCAGCAGGAACGGATTCGAATAATTTTGGTCGTTGAAGACCTGTACCGAAATGACGGCCGTTTTGACGATGCATTTTCCGTGCTTGAAGCCGGGCTGGAGGAATTTCGTGGAAATATCACCTTACTGCTCGCAAAAAGTTATACCGCCGCTGAATTGAACCTGATTGATCAGGTGGAAATGACGGTCAATGCCATTCTTGCACAGCAACCTGACAATGCATTGGCGCTTAATGCATTGGGATATACGCTGATTGATCAAACGGACCGGTTGGAAGAGGGAACGGATTACATCGCGAAGGCATTGGAAATTAAACCGAACGACCCCTTTATCCTGGACAGTATGGGCTGGGCGCATTTCAAAATGGGCAACTTCGAGGATGCAATTGAATTGTTGAGTGTCGCACTCTCTCGCCGGGACGATCCAGTGATGGCGGCCCATTTGGGCGAGGTGTATTGGACAATTGGACGCACCCAGAAAGCCAGACAGCTTTGGGATGATGCGCACAAGAAATCGCCCGACAATGAAATCCTTATCGAGACAATTGAACGATTGACCAGCCAATGATTGCGCGGCTGGCATTGGTCGCTGTTCTGGTGATGACGGGATGCTCAACGCAGACTGTCAATTATTCATTCGATCCAGCAATTCTTGACTCCCATCTAAGCACCCTGGATTTACTTGACAGCTGGGATATTCGAGGGCGTCTTAGTGTACGCACAGACAAAGGTGGGCATATTGGTCGAATAGCGTGGGTGCGTAGCGGTTCAAATCACCAGATTGACATCTACGGCAGCCTGGGTTCCGGTCATATTCGAATCGTTGTCGATCACCGCGGGGCTGTGCTGACTGACTCTGATGGCTGGACGTCGGTCGGTGCCAACGCTCAACGTGTTCTCGATGTTTACCTAGGTTGGCGATTTCCAGTGACTGAGATGGAGAACTGGATTCTCGGTAAAGCTTACCCCTATTCATCTGCTGAGCTGAAGTGGGATACACTCGGTCACGTCGTCGAGATTGAGCAGGAGGGATGGCAGGCCGTGCTTTCAAAGTACGACACATTTGACGGCTACGATCTTCCGACTCGTTATCGTTTTTTTGCAAGTGATGATCTACAGCAGGAGATGGCGGAACAACGGCCTCAGGCGGAGGTGCCGAACGAAATCAGGCTGGTGATCAGCTCTTGGTCACTTAGCTGATAACACTTAGAGTTTCAGAATGTTGATGCGGTTGGCACCTGCCAAGATTAATTTATTTCTGCATGTTACGGGTCGATTCGATGATGGATATCACGAATTGCAGACCGCTTACCATCTGATCGACTGGTGTGATGAAATCGAATTTGAACTCACCAGAGACGGAAGCATCGCCCGAGGCAGGACCATCGAAGGCGTTGAGGAAGCGAACGATATTACCGTCCTTGCCGCTCGCAAGCTGAGGTCCCGTTTCCCGGGTTCTGAAGGTGTAATTATCCGTTGCAAGAAGCAAATTCCGATCGGTGCGGGTCTTGGTGGCGGTAGCTCCGATGCCGCAACGACGCTGCTTGCGCTGAACGAATTGTGGGGGTTAGAGGCTGAACTCAGCCAATTAGCTGAAATTGGCTCAAGGATCGGAGCCGATGTGCCTGTTTTTGTTTTCGGAAAAAACGCATGGGCTGAAGGCAGAGGCGAGATACTGTCGGACGTTTCGGTCGACAAACAGCTCTACCTTGTTGTCTACCCTGGCTTCTCAGTATCGACTGCACGAATTTTTGAGGCGTTCCACGGAACTCCGTATACGGAGAAAATTGCCAACGAGCCGTTTATTACGGGTGATACGCGAAATGATCTTGAAGCAATCACATGCACTCTTTATCCTGAGGTGCTTACGCTGATTGATTATCTGAAGCAGTGGGGCTTGGCTCGAATGACGGGTTCTGGCAGCGCCGCATTTATGCCGATTCAGAGTCGCGAGATTGGTGAATCGATAATAGCAGAGCTGCCTGCAGCCTGGATCGGACGCGTATGTTTAGGACAGTCGAGCTGACTGCTTCAACTAAATTGGTTCAAACGGCTGGTGACGAATTTGTCGGACCATTTGCCCAGAGTCGTTTAGTGATAACGAAATAGGGCAAAATCAGAAACAGGGCTGAAATCAGTTTTACTGCGTAGTCTCCAATCGACCAGCTTACCCAGGGCAGGCCGGTACCAGCGAATGCGATGCCGTAAAAAATGACTGTGTCAACAGTTGAGGCGATGCTGGATGAAATAAGCGGAGCGTGCCACCAGTTTTTGTGGCGCAGTCGATCGAAGATGCCAATATTCGTGAGCTGGCCAATGATAAATGCGCTGCCTGATGCTGCCGCGATACGCGGTGTGGCCAACCAGAAAGACAACACAACGGCTACGGCAAACCCAACATAGGCGACTTTCCGCGCTCGTTCTGCACCGAACCTCCTATTAATCAGGTCGGTAATGAAGAAGGTGATGGGAAAGCTGAAATGCCCCCACGTTAACCAATCGTTAATCGGATAGCCGACCAGAATATTCGAGGCGGTAATGACTGTCGCCATCGCGACAGTCCCCGGCATCAGAGAACGAACTACGCCCGCCTGATTCAAGATTGCTTTCCCTCACTCCTCAAGTTATTCGACAGCAGGCATTTCATCAACGAGAAACTGCGGGTCCAAACGGTCACAGAATAGGTTGATACGCCAATCCAGGTGTGGTCCGGTGCTGCGTCCAGATGAACCAACCGTACCAATCACCTGGTTCTTCTTGACGTATTCACCAACCTCAACCCGAATTTCGTCCAGGTGCAGAAATGCTGATGAAAGACCGTGACCGTGATCAATGATCATGGTAGCGCCAGAAAAGAACATGTCCGGATGGGCAACAGTAACTACTCCACCGGCCGGCGCGCGGACGGGGGTTCCTGTGGGTGCATGAATGTCGATGCCGTAATGAGGCCTGCGCGGTTCACCATTCAGAATTCGCTGGCTACCATAGACTCCGGTGATGATACCGTGAACAGGCCAATCAAATTCGTCAAGAAAATCGAGCCTGGGGTCATCAATTTGGCGCGCCTCTCTGACTAATGCGGAATCCTTTGCAATACGTTCGTAGTCTTCTTTTGACGGTGTTACTTTGCTCGGTGGAATTCCATCTATACGCTGGATTTGGTAAGTTCGGGGGTTTATTTCAATAGTGCTCGTATATGTGGATCCGTCTGGATGTTCAACAGCCAATTGCCAGTTGAGCTTGGCGTCGCGTCCAAATCCAATCAGAAAATTTCCAGAATCTGAAACCCGAACATTTTGCTGGTCGATCAATACTGTCGAACCGGGTTCGGTGTTGCCAAACAGCAATCCACCCTGGGTGTAACTACCCTTGAGTTGTGCGCCACGGTTCATGCTTGAACCCGAATCAGCCCAAAGTGGTGTGCTGGCAAATAGGTACAGCAGGCCGACTGCAATTACGTGCACAAGGTATTTTCTCATCAGTTGATTCATGATGCAAGCATCAGGGTTTTGAGGTCTTCCGGATTGCTTGAAATCCGCCGATAGCGTTCCGGAAGATCAATAATTTCCTGCAGTTGTTTAGGAATGGGTACTTCAATATTGAGCGTTCGCTCAATAGTTTCAGGAAATTTAGCGGGATGAGCTGTCGCTACTACCACAACCGGTGATTCCAAACCACTCTCAGCCTGATTGACCGCATTCAACGCCACAGCGGAATGTGGATCGATAATTTCACCGGTTTCTGAGTAGTGCCGAGCGATGGTCTCGCAAGTCTGTTCATCATTGGCCCGGTAGGCGCTGAAATGTTCACGAGATTGCATCAGCTTGTCCTTTTCAATCTTGAATTTGCCAATTTGTGTTAAATTCTGCATAAGGTTGTTGACACGGTCACCATCTTGATCATACAGTTCAAAAAGATATCGTTCGAAATTGCTGGAGACTTCGATATCCATGCTGGGTGTGACGGTTTGCTTGACACCGAGTTTTGTCATCTCTCCACTTTCAAAAAAGCGCGTCAGTATGTCGTTAGCATTTGAACAGACGAGAAGTTTTCCCATGGGCAAACCCATTTTGGAAGCTGTCCAGGCAGCGAATACATTACCGAAGTTCCCTGTTGGAACTGCGAAACTGACCTTGGTGTTTAGAGTGCCAATCTTGAGAGCTGCATAGAAGTAGTAAGCAACCTGCGCCGATATTCGCCCCCAATTTATCGAGTTAACCGCACCAAGCGCGTGGTGTCTTTGAACTTCGCGATCACTAAAAATAGTTTTGACTATCGCCTGACAGTCATCAAATGTACCGTTAACAGCGTAATTGAAGATATTTGAGTCTTGATTGGTAGTCATCTGGCGGCGTTGCATGATCGAAACCCGCTGAAATGGGTGCAGCATATAGAGATCAATTGTGTCGCGCCCAGCTACCGCGCTGATTGCTGCTGAGCCTGTATCTCCCGAGGTGGCGCCAACAACAGTCAGGTGCTCGCCGCGCTTACGAAGACTCCAATCCATAACCCTGCCGAGAAACTGAAGTGCGTAATCTTTAAAGGAAAGCGTAGGGCCATGAAAGAGCTCCATCATATAGATGCCAGATCGAATTTCTCGAATCGGTGCAATATCAGGGTGACTGAAATTGGCATACGCATCCGTGACAATCTGATTGAGCTGGTCCTGTGGCACACTGTCACCAGCGAACTTTCGCAGCACCTCCAACACCACTTCACAATACGACTTGCCGATCAATGACTTAAGTTCGTGGTGATCGAACTTTGGCCACTCAGCTGGAACATAAAGACCGCCATCCGGTGCGAGCCCGCAGGTTGCAGCCTGCTCAAAATCAATTTCAGGGCCCTGAGAACGCGTACTGATATATTCCATTTAAGTTCTTTTTTTGAATCTAGGTGTCTTCAGGAGATAGGGGAGTCAATGTAATGAGCAATGACCTCATTAGCCTGAGAAATCTGGTGCACCCCAAACATAAATTTTATCGTATCACAACCTGAGTTTAGACCCCCACTAAAAAGCAGTTAGTTACGGTTATGATTCGCTGAGTTTATGTCACTTTGCATTGATTTTCTGTTGATTCAGCAGACACTCAATTGGCGAGGTACGATCAAAGCGGAGCAAAAGGACAGACACCAAACTAGTCGACTAATTTGAATTAAAAACAATAAGATAACAACCAATAGATAGCGATCACCAAGCTTTAGCCCACACTATCGCGCGACTAGACTGTGTTGAGTAGAAAGTGGGTTTTTAACTTCAATTCACATTCGTCCCTGGTTTGTGATAATATGCATCGAAATACGGATTGTGTATTTCAACATCGGTTTTGATACGAGAATCTTCATAAACAAGAATAAATCCAATGAGGTGGAGGAATTCTAATGGATCAACTGAACTCGATAATTAACTCAATTAATGCTTTTGCATGGGGACCGCCTATGCTTGGCATGCTGGGTGTAACCGGTCTGCTGTTGACGCTGGGTCTGGTATTTATGCCATGGCGTAAAGTGGTATATGGCTTCAAAATCCTGTTTGCCAAATCCGATGAAGGCGAAGGTGAAGGTGAAGTAAAGCCATTCAACGCACTGATGACCGCACTTTCAGCGACGGTCGGTACCGGTAACATTGCCGGTGTCGCAACCGCAATTGCACTAGGTGGACCGGGTGCAATATTCTACATGTGGTTGATTGCTCTTTTTGGTATGGCGACCAAATATGCAGAGGCAGTCTGTGCCGTTAAGTACAGAGAGGTTGACAAAGAGGGTAAGTACGTTGGTGGTCCAATGTACTATCTCAAAAACGGCGTAGGTCAATTTGCCCCTGAACTGGGTAAATATCTGGGCTTGGCGTTTGCAATTTTTGGTGCGGTTGCAGCTTTCGGAATTGGTAATGCAGTCCAGGTGAACTCTATGGCGACGGCACTTGATTCCAGTTTTGGCGTTGCGACTTGGATTACCGGTGTCATCGTGGCAGTACTGGTTGGTTTCGTCATTCTTGGCGGCATTCGCCGAATCGGTGATGTTGCAGGTAAATTGGTTCCTGCCATGATCGTGCTCTACATTGGTGCATCGCTCATTATCATTCTGATCAATATCGCCAAAGTACCAGAAGCAATCGCGATGATTTTCAACTATGCATTTAATCCTGCGGCAGCGACGGGTGGATTTGCAGGTGCAGCAGTTGCGGCAGCAATCCGTTTTGGCGTGGCACGAGGTGTGTTCTCAAATGAATCTGGACTTGGATCAGCTGCGATTGCCCATGCCGCAGCACGAACCAATAATCCGGTTAGACAAGGCATCATCGCCATGCTCGGAACATTCATTGATACGCTCGTGGTCTGCACCATGACAGCACTGGTGATTTTGACATCGGGTGCGTGGACGCTAATCGCCCCTGAAGGTGGTGGTTACACCGGTGCGGTACTAACCTCTCAGGCTTTCGATGTCAGCATTGCTGGCGGTCAGTACATCGTCACTGTTGCGCTGGTAGTGTTCGCATTCACCACCATTTTGGGTTGGTCTTATTATGGCGAACGATGTTGGCAGTATCTGTTCTCAGAAAAAAGCGTAATGATTTATCGTGCGTTCTGGGTACTGGCGGCACTTTCATTTGCCAACTTTAAAGTCGATTTCGTGTGGAATCTATCTGACACGTTGAATGGACTGATGGCCGTGCCAAACCTGATTGGCTTGTTATTGTTAGCACCTATGGTATTCAAGGTAACCAGAGACTACTTTGAAGAGCAGGGTACTCCGTTATCACGGATTAAACTACCGAAAGCATAACAGCTTTTGCCTCTGAACCGAACCTGGTGGCCTGCTCTACAGCAGGCCGCCAGGTTTTTTATTTCACTTACAGACCGAACAGGCTCAGTTGGCAGACATCTTGAACAATTTTCTACACACAAGAAATTACGTTCGGGATAAGGTGATTCGACGATATTGAGGGACTAAACTCGGAAGTTTGAGTTCAACTTCCTGCCCGGTGCCTAGCAAGTGCCAAGAGATGTAAAAGTTGAGCACGGGGCAAATACCTCAAGCAAATTGCAGTATTACGATTCCGAGGGAGGTGTTCGAAACGGGTTCCCAGTCCATGCCCAGGTATGAATATCCTGCCAGTCTCGCTTATGCTACTATGGGAAGCAGAATATGCTGAACAGGTCAGCCGCCTAGAAACAGTTCGCCAACTTTTGGGTTAGAGAGCAAGTCATCTCCTCTACCAGCAATAGCCAATTGACCCGATACCAGTACATAGCCGATATCGGCAAATTCGAGGCCCTTTTTGGCATTCTGTTCGACCATGATGATGGTTTTGCCATCCTTGTTTTGCAGTTCATCAAGAATTTCGAAAACCATATCGATGAAACGCGGTTCCAGCCCGATGGAAGGTTCGTCAACCAGCAGCAAATCTGGCTCCATTACCAGTGCTCTAGAAATTTCAAGAAGACGTCGCTCGCCACCAGACAGTACCTTGGCCTGATGTTTGCGCCGTGCCGCGAGCCGCGGATAACGGTCGAAAATCTTCTCTGCAATCTGTTTGGCCTCAGCCGGTTTATCTGTCAGAAAGCCGCCCATCCACAGGTTTTCTTCTACGGTCATACCTGGAAAAATTGACTTGTCCTGCAAAATGTATGCAATACCAGCAGATGACAGTTTTTCGTTCGGAGTCAGCTTAGTGACATCCATGGGAGAGGGCTGTGCGCCAACAAAGATTTGCCCGCCATAGATTTGCGTGAAGCCAAAAATTGAATGTAAGATGGTTGATTTGCCCGCACCGTTCGGACCAATCAGACAAAGCGACTGCTGGTGCCCAACGCGTAAATTAAAGTCGTGCAGAATCTCCATTTTTCCGTATCCTGCATTGAGATGATCAATTTTGACGAATGGTTCGCCGACAACCAGTTGATCAAGGTCTTCAATTGAGATGTCTTCGGCTATCTGAGCGGCTTGGCGAGTAACTTCGTCCACCGAAATGACAGCTTCGACACCACCAGCGCCATAACCCTTTACTTTGTCAGTGTCCTGTGTGTTCATTGCAGATAGCTACTCTTTGCTTAGTGGGCTCCAAGATATGCATCAATAACTCGCTGATCTTTCTGAATCTCGTCAGGTCTACCCTCCGCCAGAAGTTCGCCATGAGCAAGGCAGTAAATTTTGCTGGCGAGATTCATGATGACCCGCATATTGTGTTCAATGACGAAGAGTGTAATTCCAAATTCGTGATTGGCACGCTTCAGACGATCGATTAGTCCATTGATTAGTGTTGGATTGATGCCCGCGGTCGGCTCGTCTAGCAGCAGTGCAGTGGGTTCGTTCATCAGCGCCATGGCAAACTCCAGCAGTTTCTGTTGTCCAAAAGACAAAGAGCCACCAGTAAGAAAGCGTTTTTCATAAAGACCGACAAACTCCAGCAGGCGGTCTGCCTTGTCGTAGTCTTCGCTGCTATTTCGACTGAATGAATCGAGGAAACTCATCTTCCTGTGAGGCAAAGAAATGAGCATGTTTTGCACACAGTTCATCTTGCTGTAGATTCGTGTTTGCTGAAAGGTGCGGATCAGTCCCATCCGTGCAATATCCTGAACCGACTTTCGGGATATTTCACGTCCGTCAAAGCGGATGGAGCCTGAATCAATTGGGTGATAGCCAACAATTGAGTTAAAAAGTGTGGTTTTACCGGATCCATTTGGACCAATAAGCCCAGTTATTCCGCCAGCCTCCACACCCATCGTGATGTTATCGTTGGCAATCACGCCACCATAGGCTTTTGAAACACCTTCGACTTCAATTATGTGTGTCACGAAGGTGCCTCTCCCTGCTTGGACTCAATCCGGATTCCGAACCACTCAGGTCTCGTATGCATCAGCCAACCCATAATACCGTCTCTGAAATACACTACGGTCACAACAATTAATGTACCCAGCGCAACCCACTGCCAGCCAAGGAAGTAATTCCAGGTCACTTCTTTGAACAGGTGAAAGACGATCGCACCAATAACCGGTCCCCAAAGTGTTCCTTTTCCGCCCAACAGAACACAAACAACCATGAATATGCCAAGATTAATCGTTTGGTAGGCGGTTTCCAACGGCTCGAAATGAATCAACTGAAACGCAGATATTCCTCCAGCGATTCCGACGAAAAACGCGGACAAAGACCAGGCGGTTAATTTGTATCGCATGGTGTGGATGCCCATGGCTTCCGCCTTTTCCTCGTCGTCGCGAATGGCATTGATCGCTGCGCCGAAGCGTGTACCGTAGAGCCATTTGGCAAAAGCAAAAGCGGCTACTCCGGTACCGGCAAATAGAAAGTAGAAAAATTGTTTTCCCAGTTCCAGGTCATAGGGGAAGACCGGAAGCGAAATACCCTGGCCTCCGCCAACCCACTCCCAATTCGAAACCAGCTCTCCCGCAGCAATTGCAACACCCAGTGTGCCGATGGCAAAGTAAGGACCGCGCAGCCCGAAAGTGATGTAGCCAATGACCAGTGCACACAGTGCGCAAAAAATCCCTGCGGCCAGAGTTCCCACTATTGTACCTACGAAATACTGGGTGTCAGTAAACTCATAAACCCTGTCACTGAACGCATTGGTGTAGTCTCCGACATCAAAGGGAATTGCGATGGTCACAACCGCAGCGACATACATGCCTGTTCCATAGAAGAAGATGTTGCCCAGCGAGTTGTACCCCATCTGTCCACCTGTCATATCCCAGGTGATTGCAACAATGATCATCAGCCAGAGTGTTGCCAGTTGAGTTTTAAAGTCCGGCAACAAGTAGGGCGCCAGCACTGTAAACGCCAGCAGCGCTGCGTAGAAGATGAGTCGCTTTGTTCTCATTGCGCCGAACCTCTCCTGAATTTACTCTAGGCTCTTACGTACTCTTTTCTGTTGCATCAGGCGAATCAGCAGAACCAAAAGCAAAAGCAGAACCGCGACTGCTTGCTGATAGCCAATTCCAAAAATGTGCGCACCATACTGTTCGAGTACACCAATACCCAAACCGGCTGCAATGACACCTGGCAGATTGCCAAGGCCAGCCGCAGTGACAATGACAAACGATCGGATTGAATGAGTAATTCCATAAAACGGTTGGATGACCCAGACCATGACTACGATCGCACCTGCAGCACCGCAGATGGCAGCATTGAGCGAAAAGGTAAATGCGTAGACTCTTTCGGTGTTGATTCCCAGCACTCGGGCTGCTCTGGCGTCCTGTGCGGTGGCACGTATGGCCTGGCCCATACGGCTGAATTTCATGAATAGCACCACACCAGCCGCCAATGCAGATGCCATTATCACACCAAGCAGTTTAGCGATTGGTATGTCGATGAATCCATCCATAAAATAAAGCGTTTTGTATTTGAGTGCGATGCTTTGAGTGTCTGACCCGAATAACAGGTTGAGCACCTGAGCAATAATGATGGCAATCCCGAAAGTGGCAAGAAGCGAGGTAAACAAGTCGCGCTCAATCACGCGGGTGATGATCAGTTTGTAAATTATCCAACCCACAATCCACAGTACAACGAATGCGGCGGGTACTCCAAGCAGTGGGTGTACACCCTGCTTTGACAACGCCCAGGCAACATAACCGCCTGCAATGACAAAGTCACCTTGTGCGAGGTTCTTGACATTCATAACACCCCAAACCAGTGCGAGTCCATAGGCTGACAAAGCAAATAATGCGCCAATCATCACACCGTCAATAACGATTTTCAGGTTTACGACGGGAAATTCAAGCAACAACGAGAAGTTAGCTAGGAACTGGTCCATTATTTTAAGACGAAGATTTGTCAGGTTCGGTTGCTTGGTTTTGCTCTTGAACTCAATTCCTTGCCAGTTGAGTACGAGTGAAGCAAATGCAGGTGGCGCAGCACGCTAGTATTGGCCATCTTGAATTTGACGCAGCACCATTGGCTTTGCTATGTTTTTCCAGCTACTGAAAACTTGATACTCAATTTATCCCAAAGGCGCTGAACAATGATCGAATACACCCAACTTCCGTGAGTGAGGGCAAAACCGACAAAATATGCCTTACAGTTGGATTTTCCAGGTCCACAATCAGGCATGCATGTAAAGTGGTTATTGATTGACCGATTTAAGCGACCGACTGCGTTGCGCAGCCGGTCGCTTAGTTTCTTGAACTTAGTTCCTTGGCCAGTTGAGTGGGTGTGAAGCGAACGCTGATGGTGCAACCACGTTGTATTGACCATCTTGAATTTGGCGCAGCACCATTGGTTTTGCTATGTTGTTCCCAGCATCAGAAAATTTGATCTGGCCGTAGAAGGTTGCGAGGTCTGTGTCAGTCAGTGCATCGCGCACAGCTTCTTTATCAAGTGTTCCAGCGCGTTCAAAAGCATCTTTGAATACATAAACGGCTGCTGAAGCCTGAGCGGTTTGGTATGGGACCGTCTTTTTGGCATATTCCGTGTAGGCTGCCTTGAATTCTTGTTCGTAATTTGCGGCGGTTCCAAAGATTTCATCACTGTAGGTCAGCGTTTCTGCCCATTGTGTTGAGCAGAGAATGTCGTTGGCGGCTTCACCGAAATTTCCAACTACATCAGCTGCTTCGCAGTGCGTAATGGCGATCATCGGGACGTTCACGTTTTGTTCTTCAATTTGTCGGACAGCAGTGGCGGCCCCTTTTGAATGCCCGCTGACGACCAACACGTCGGGTTTCAGCAATTTTACCTTGGTCAGAATTGCGCTCATGTCAGAGAGGTCACGCGGCAACTGCTCATCAACCACGATTTGCATATCAAATTTGCTTGCATCCTCGAGCACACCAGCCCGGATATCCAGCGAAAATGGATCATTTTCTACCGCAACAGCAACTTTGACATCACTGGTAGCCATGCCGGATTCTTGTGCTTTTTCAGCAGCAAGCGCAATCGCGGAGGCAAGATACTGTTCAGAGGTCGAAAGCACTGCAAAAAGGTACTTGTATCCCTGGTTGAACAGCGAGCGGCTGGCACCTTCAGCTTCGACCATTGGAATCTGATATTTTTCGGTGACTGGTGCGATGGCCTTCGTCAATCCTGAAGAATATGGTCCAAGCATGTACTGAACTTTGTCCTGGTTGATCAATCGCTCGGCGAGTGTTGCACCGCGGTCGCCCTTCGATTCATCGTCGTAGTAGATAACGCTGAAGTTGTAGCATTCGTCGCCGATTTTGACGCCGCCAGCTTCCCTGATCTTTTGAATAGCAAATTCGTAACCGTTCTTGGCGTGTACGCCATTGGTTGCATACTTGCCGGTCAGTGAGATTGCTGATCCAAGCACCAGTTCCTTGCATTCAGCCTGTGCTGCTGAATTTGCAAAAAGCAATGCGATGCTGGCTGCAAACAGACCAAGCAAATTTTTCATTTTCATACCGGACACCTCCCGGGGTTGTAAGCATTAGGCCGTTGACCTGCTGTGGATGAACAAAATGAGGTGTTCAGTATATCAAAGGGACCTTTGAAGCACGGGTGGTAAGTCGACCTAGCTATTGGCAAAAATTCCGCAGCTGCGTCGGTGCACTATACTTTGGAACAGCTTAGGGAATTGAATCGATGAGTGTAAAGACTTTGTATTTGGCTTGGGAAAGCAGGCAGCCTTTTCATGCGTGGTTTCCGGTGGGGCGACTGGATGCAGATGTAGAAAATTCACTATAACGCTTCAGATACACCGGCGGTGCGAAACGGGCTCAAGATGCAGCTGGATTTCCATTGCTGGTGGAGTTTCCTTTTTTGGGTGGAGACTATATGGCATCGAAATTGTTTCCGTTATTTCACAATCGAGTCATGAATTTCAAAAGGCCAGAATTCGCCTCTCACTTGTTTAATCTTGGTCTAACCGAGGACGCAAATCCTGTTGAGATTCTATCGATCAATGGTGGACGTCGCGTAACTGATGCCTACGAAGTTTTCCCAAAGATTGAGAAGACCGCCAGTGGAAAATTCACTTGCCGATTCTTTTTACAGGGCTGGCGGCATGTAAATCAGTCATCCCTGGAACGCATCAAGCAGATCAAAGAAGGAGAACAATTGTATCTCGCACTGGAAATGGCAAATCCCGAAACCAAGCATGCGATACAAATTCAGACGATGGACTACTACATGATTGGTTGGGTGCCGCGTTATTTGGTGTACGATTTATTTACGGCCTTGAAAGACGACCAAGAATACTCGGCGCATGTGGTAAGGGTCAATTCCGTAAATGTTCCAACAGTACCCCCGGTACCGCATAATCTACGTGTCTTGATCGAATTGAAAAGCCAATGGCGAAATCATGATCCAATGGACATTGAAGACTATCGACCTCTGGTATGCTGAATCTACGCCAGATAGTTCAATCCGACAACGTAGCAATTGACTAATACCCTCCGAGGTTTTGTATGTCTTGCCTCCGCGCAGTCTCTCAAAATCAACTGCCGAACTGCCAACCGCCACTTCTTCCCGATGGTGACACAAATAGATGACAACCGTGTCGTTCAATCGATTGATAGTTCGCTGATGTAGCGTAATACGATTGAATTACTGCTTTCCAGTCAGTGAGATTCGTCGTCCAATCCAGTCGGGGTGCGTCGTCTCCACAGCATCCTGTAGCAGGTTCTGAGCAGCATCCGGCATAGGTGCGGTACGCGATTCGCGAGTATTGTAGTGAAGCATGATCATTTCACCTGTTGCACAGATTTTGCCACTCACCACCATCATATGCGCACACCAGATTCGCTTGGGATCAAATCCGAGAATGATGGTCTCGACATCTAGGTGAGCCGGTTTTCTGACTTCGTTGACGTAGCGAACGTGTGTTTCCAGGGTGTACAGCGCGCAGCCTGTCTCATCAAAGTAAGGAACGCCAATCTCAAAATGTTCCTGCATTGCCCAATTGGCATTTGTAAACGGGACCAGGTAATAAGCTTCGTTCAAGTGGCCATAAGCATCAAGCCATGCATCTTGCAGAGGTTCGGAATGAAAGTTAAATGTTTTCACGCGGATGTTTCTCCCGAGATTGAATGAACTTCTACAAAATATAACGGAATTATCCTTTTAAGTTGACAAAGCCCAGATTTTGCCTTAAAAAATACTTTTCATTGTGCGGGGAGATTGAGTCTTCAATCATGAATGTTTGGTGAGAATATGATACGTGTGCTACGGTGTGTCTGAGGTCACGTCCATCACTTGATCCAGAAAAGTGTCGGGGGGATATTTTCGTGAAAAAGATCAGACATAGAATTCACAAAATACGCGGTAGGGGTTTTTCGTTTCCGAGGCTGGTACAGACAGTTAGGATGCAATGCGAGTTTGAACGCACCTTCGTATCCTAAAGCGCCCATAGCCTGCAAATGGCGAGCCATTGTTTCAGCGTGGCAGTTTTTGCAACCGGACGAGATTTTTGTGCGGCCAGCTGTTGGATGCCACGATTGCTGCGTCCACTCAATTCTGAATTGGGCAGCATTGTTGAATTAGAGAACAGAATCATCGCTGCTGTCTCGTTTGGAAACGTCAAGAACGACAATAGCGACATCGCGGGTTCGGGATTGAGGCAGAAGAGATTGCAAAGTGACGCACATTTCGTCAGGAGTTTTGGGCTCTGGATAATTGCTCGGAGGCAGTTTGATAGTTTTCCCTTTGGGTGCATCCACACCGAACCAAAATACGACGTAAATTCCCTTCGATTGCGAATTGTGCGCAACGCAATAATACCGGTCTAACTGTCTTTCAGCAGCAGTCCAAACGTCTTTGCTCCATTGTCCTTTCGTTTCCAATGGAACCGCGAATTCACCAAAAATAAAAGCGCCGTCACTACGTTTATTCTTCGGCATCCTGACTTCAGTTGGAGATTTAATTTCGTAAGGCAAATTTCCCATTGCATGCAACATCTGGTCTCGACAGTCGTTTTCGACCCTTGGCTTGCCGTTATCGTCATAAAAGTTATTGACTATATTCAAGTGGTCGCCTTTCAGCCGCCATTGCAATGCCGACAGTTCTCCCAAAATGATGGATTGAACATCGGTGGGAGATTTCGGTGGTTGGCTGCAGAATACTGCTTTCACCTCATCAAGATCCGGACTGGAAAATCTGGATTGAATCTGAACTTGATGATTTCGGGCAATCGCTGACAATATTTTGTCGGTGTAACCGTCATCTGCACTGTCACGCAAATTGACGAGTGCCGATGCTGCCGTGTCTGCCGCCTCTTTCGCAATCTGGTCAATCGACCACTCAATCAATTCTGAAGCATCCCAAGGATTTGTTGTCCCCATCATCAAACCCTTCGGTCGTCTTGTGTTAGGCCAAACTCTGCGGAATTTTTTGACTATCCATTTCAACTGATCGACTGTTACAGGAACTGCAGGCATATCTGGATCATAACGGGAATAGAATCGGTTAGTCAGTTTCCACAGTAAATCTCTATTGTTTTCAGTAATAGGGGGAATTCGTTCGGATGCAGTATCGAAATCCGTTAGAAACTGAATAGACTGCCAAATATCCATTTTGTCTTGGTTTTCAGTCGGACGATCGAGGCGTTTTGTGGCGACTTCAGCCAGTGTGCGCCGAACCTGAATCTGGTTCGTCTTGTCTGCACGCAAGGCACTATCCAACAGCGTGTTCAAAATACTTGTTTCAATATCAGGAAAACGTTCGAGCCATTCCAGGCAAATTTGTGTTGAAACAGGGCACTCAATTTCATCTCTCGTGAATCGGTAGAGTCCTGGAACATGCGACATTTTGGCCGCCAGCATAATCTCAAACTTTTCCTGCTGGTAATATTTTTTATGATCAGAAAAACTACTCGACAACTTAGCATCCAGTTCCTGTTTAAGACTCGGGTATTGTTGATTCAATGTATAAAGTTGACATTCTACGAGAATTGCCAGCGACAAAATCAGTTCAGCAGATAGATCGTCGAAACTTTTGCTTGTCAAATGCCTTTCGACAGCAGCTGCCAGCATAGGAAATTCAAATTTGTTAACTCTGGAGTTTGCGCATTCCTCCGCTATCTCCTTCGCAGTCGGCAAATCACTTCGACTGAGGACTGCTTCGAAGCCATGAAGGACAGCATCCTTAATTTCTTCACCAAGCCAATGAGAGATTCTTTCTGATGGTTCACAATCAGTTTCCAGGTCTGCGAACATTCCAAGATAAGCTTTAGAGGGACTGAACAGCCACTGATAATCTCCATTGCGAATATTGTCTGCATGCGCCAAATAATGCGTTCGCGTTGCTTCCTGTACTTTTCTAGACTCGTCCTCCAGTTCTCGCATGCGTTTATTGTGCTTTTGGCTTATCTCAGATAAACTTGGAGTAGCTCGGCTTTCGTTGAGAACGGCAACTAATTTCGGATTGCCTTCTGCGAAGGGAAGAGCTATTTTCCGAATTTTCTCCGGAATTGGCTGATCATCAGATTCTCTGAATCGTTCCACGAGTATGCGCCATCTTTCTTGCTCAGTGGGATTATTTCGTCCAACGAGTTCGGAAAGGTGAATACGTGCATCTTCGCTGGTTAGTTCAAAGTCATTGCAGATGTTAATTAGTCGCATCCGACGAAAACTAAATTCACTTTCTCCACCCGGAGGGAATAGTGCCAGTCTTTGGATTTCACGGCGCAATGAGTCGTCTTTACAAATCAGCTCGCATGCTGAACGGTAATCTCCAGTGGAACGAATTGAATCACACCAGAAAACTCGTATCCAGTTCCAAAATCGAGCCGGATCAATTGAGGAGATATTGTGTTGGACCAACCTGCAAATCAAATGACCAACGAAACTGGAAGCCGTTCTAAAGCCTTCGTCTCGTCTTGGCAGATTCAACCATTCATCAGCATCACGGTGAGTAGATGCAGTTCTTGCCAAGTGGTCCAGAATCGCCTCAATCCGGTTTATAGGGATTGATGATCTCAACTTACTCAGGTAATGGTAGTTATAGTCCAGACTTTCGTTATGGTTCGAGTGCAGGATACCGGTGTGCGCAGCAACAGAACTTGCAATCTGTTGTTCGCTGAAAGTATCGACACCGATTTCATCAATCAGTTCGACAACAAGGCGAACTGATTCTTCGTCACCTAGTTCAGCTAAACTTTCCAGATCAGAAGCCCAGTCTATATCAATATCGCTGATGTTGTTCAGAGTGATGCCTGCCGCTTTACGCTCGTAAACCCTGCGTTCTGCATCGAATAAAACAGCCCGAATTTCGTCTTGCAGATGCTTTGATATTTGTTCTCCTCTAATTGCCTTGAGAAGAAAGACGGTCAGGCCAGGCAGTTCATCAGAACCCGAAATAATGGACCGAATGTCATCAGCCAAACCCATATGCGCGAACCCTTTCAACGGCTTCATTTCCCACCAGTCAAATATGAAATACGGATCTACAAGAGCAACCCGCTTAAGCCCGTCAATAATTTGCCCGGCCTGATTTTCGGAAAGGAAATCGCTGTCGCCGTAACGAACAACACCATAAGGGTCTTGATTAATGACCTTGGGACCCAATCGTTCGGGACTGAATTTGGGCAACCATGCAACCAAGCCGCGTAGAGACGCAGGAAACCCTCCTTGCACTGACAATAGACCCAGAAGCCTTTGGGCAACCTGTTCCGGATGACGCTTTGTTTCTATTTCGTGAGCTATCCAACTTGCTCCCAGAAATTCAGCAACAGTGCGGTGCAAGGGGGAAAAGAAATGATCTGGCTCATTATTTGTATGTATGTCATTTCGAAACAATCGGCTTCCGAGAGCGGCTTCAGCAACACGAAAATCAACCCACTCCGAAATGTCTTGAAGCGAAAGGGTTTCTTGATCGTTCCAGTTCTTTGCAACACGCACCTTGCCGGTAATCAGCAGCGCAGCCGTGATGCAGCCAGCCGCACGCAGAATTTCTTTTTTTGAATGTTTTGCTGATTCACAACCACGGTGATGCTGGCTGTGCTCTTGACTCATCGTCGCAACAGCTTGATCAAGGAGTTCGCATTTTGTTGCTGGAAGACTGTTTTGTTCGGTTAGAACTTCTGCTACGAATTTCAAATTCAGTGGGTTCTCGAATAAGGCCGCCAAACCATTTGAGTTCAATGAATCAATTGCCTCGTTTGCTTTCTGCTGATTGGTGTGATTCACCAAAACCTGAATTGCCTGTTCTTCAGACAAAGGCTGCAACCTCAATTCCTTTGGAGGTTGTCCATAATCTTGCTCTATATCAGCCCGTGCGGTTGCACCTCGCCATTCTGCTGCACGGCACGAAACTATGAACGGCGGACATCCACAGGCCATCAGTTTCTTTAACGCGTTATGGAGCGGATCTCCATCCTCCATAGCCGCGACTTCGTCGAGACCATCAATAATCAATAATGAGTTCGCTGCAATTGTGTCGTTAGGACGTCTCAAAAACGCAGTGGCTGGAATAAATTCGTTGTTGTCTGAGTTCCCCAGATCTTTCATCAACTCAGTTTTTCCGATTCCAGGCTCGCCCAGAATAACGAGCGGGTAATCAAAACTGCTCAATAGAGAATTCTGACAGATGGAGTGTTCTTTTCCACCTCTGTCTGTCCAGCAAAGTTGCCTTGGGATGTAATCCATCTCCATCAGTATCTGTCTACCGCTTCTCTAATTTCGTTCATGGCTTGAAGTAAAGGCATCACCTCGACGTTATGATGCATCCGAAAAGACTCTTTTCCCGGAACTACAACAATTTGTCGTCTTGCTTGAATGTCTCTTACACCAATGTGGAATCCGCGTGTCAAACTCGGGTTGTCTGAAATCTTGATTTCGAACGCCCAGCATTCACCTGCCCCAAATTCCAGCACCAAATCGATTTCTGTACCTGCGCTTGTGCGATAGAAATAAGGCCTTGCCTCACCCCTGGCGGCCTCAATCAGGTTTTCAATTACGAACCCTTCCCAACTTTTGCCAACCAATGGATGCGCCACGAGATTCTCGATTTTGTGCAACCCCAGTAAGGCATGCAGAATTCCACTATCGCGTATATATATGCGGGGGGTTTTAACCAGGCGTTTATCCAAGTTTCCAAACCAAGGCTGCAACACACGAACCATAAGCAGTTGACGCGAAGTTTCCAGGTAGTGCCTAACAGTATTTCCGCTTGTTTTCAAAATCTTCGTATATCGTTGTGCATTGAATAACCCACCTTGATCGTTCGCAATCAATTGCCAGAACAAATCCATTCGATCAGTGGAAACTCGAAGCCCGAATTGCGGAAGATCGCGTTCCAGATAGGAGCGAATGAAATCGTTTCGCCATCGCATACTGTCTTTCGCATTTTGTAGGTAAGCGAGTGGAAATCCGCCTTGCAGCCAAAGTTGGCTGATCACTTTATTTGAATTTTCAGAATTCGAACTTGAATGATTCCACACTTCGGACAGGATTAATGGAGCCATGTCAAAGAAGCTGATTCGCCCAGCCAGACTTTCTGTACTTTGACGCAGCAAAGAAATCGAAGCCGAACCCAAAATCAGGAATCTTCCCGACATATTGTTTCTGCGATGCTCGTCGATTTGCACTCTTAAGTCTTGAAAGATGTTTGGTGTGCGGTGAACTTCATCCAGAACAACAAGTTGATCTGAATATCGCGAAAAGTATTCGAGGGGGTTGTCGCCCAGCAAATCTCGGTCAGTACGAGCCTCAAGGTCCAGATATTGGGTGCCATCACCCCATTCGGATGCAATTTGACGTGCCAGTGTTGTTTTGCCAACTTGCCGAGGACCAAGCAGTGCTACGCTGTCAGAGCGTGCCAACTGATATTGCAAATGGCGATAAATTTCACGAACAATCATTCTTGCAATTATAGAGATTGCATTAACTATTGCAAGATTATTATCAAATTCCGAAGTATTTTGTACTGTCGCAGTCTTGGAGTACTGCGGTAATGTCGGAAGACCCTAAAAATGTATATAAACCGCTATTGCACGGGGGCGGTCAACTACTCGGCACTTCCATAGATCTGACAGTCTATATTTCGACAGCCTTCAAGAGTTGTTCTCGGATCTCAATGCAGGAATCAGCCAGATCAACTGTCGCAAATCGAAAATCGTGATTCTGCATTGTGACCGATTCATAAACAGTTCCGTGCACCACCGGATGAAGCAATAGTCCCATTGCATTTTGTGCTAACGCAGACTGCTTTTCCTGATCTTCCTGAGATCTCAAGTATGCGTAGATTTGGTAGAGATACCCGCTTTTCAATGTCTCTTCGCGATACTGACCCGGCTTCAAAATATTGGTGAACTTTGTATCAATTACGATCCGTCTTTTGCGCACCTTGTGGTCCAACACGATGTCGGTTTGCATTGACGGCAGAATGTCGTCGATTCGGTCTGTTTTGCTTTCGGGTTCAATTGGCCAGTAGTATCGCTGTCCAGAGTTAACTTTCCAGCCTTTGTTCGAAAGTTGCACGTCATAAAATCCGGCAATGCTTTTTTCAAAAAGCTCTCGCATCCAATGTGAATCCCGGTCTGGACTAGAAAGAAATCTGGCACCTATTGTCTCTTTGGGCAAGGCTAAATTAAACGCCAGATACGCCGCATGCATCATTGGGCGGTCATTGGCATCGTGTAATCCAAATTGGTTTACTGATATTGTCCTGTGATTCGGTCGTTCACCCTTTACGCCCATGCTTTCCAAAGTTAGGGCAAGAGAACGGCATCGATTTGTGAGGTTCTTATCGCGAACCACCGTGGAAATTCTCTTCAACGCGTCTCTGACATAACGATTTCGAGGTGTGTCGACAGTGAATTCGTCGTATCGGCATGCCACTTCTCCTCTATCAAGCAACTGTTTCCGCTCGGTTTGAAAAAGATCTATCCTACCGCGTACCCGATTTAGAATCTCCTTTCTTGGAATGTATCCGAAATTCAGATTTTGATGAATTCGCTGTTGGACTCTGCGATGCAGAATTTCCGCTACCAGGTTCGGTATATCGTCAGGGTTTTCTTCAATCGATATTTTGGATTGATTGAGATCTCTGTATAGATCTGATGCGTAGAGCATAAGCAGCCAAATATTACGTATCGGAATCCGGTCGACATAGCCGACCTCTTCGTCGTGCTGGATGCTTCCAGCAGTCTGATTCACATTAACTCACCACTTGTCGAGTAAGTTTTTTCTGGCATTTTGATACTGGTCTTTGTTGTCAAACCAGTATTCTTCAAGCAATGGACCGATTTCGGTTTCTACTACATCTTCGAACCATTTCATGGGATCTTTTGGTTTTTGATCTGGAGTAACGAAACTGTGCCCCACTTTGAATTGCGGTCCGAGGCTGTCGTCATCGGAAATTGTTTGATTCAACTTCTCAATTCTTGTCTTTATCCCTTCGAGTATTTTCTTGTCAATTCCGTGATTCTCACATACCCATCTCGTCCAATGTTTGTTCAGTTCAGGCTTCAGATCAATAAATGCAAACCGTCTGCGCAAGGCAATATCCACAAGAGTCAGAGAGCGGTCAGCGAGATTCATTGTGCCGATGATAAACAGGTTCTTGGGAACGTACACACGTTCATCTTTTGATCTGCCGTAGGTAAGTTCCAGACCTTCTGCAGGTATTCGTTTACTGGTCTCCATCAGCGTGAGCATTTCACCAAATATCTGTGCCGGATTTCCTCGGTTGATTTCCTCAATGACAAGCACATAATTGGAGTTCGGGTCCTGCTTCGCTACGTTAACGATTTCCATAAATGGCCCGTCACTCAATTCAAGCCTCCCATCGCTGCCAGGTCGCCAACCTCGAATGAAATCTTCATACGACAAGCCGGGATGAAATTGAATCGCACGGATTTTGCTTTGATCTTTCGTCCCAATCAGTGCAAAACCCAGGCGTTTCGCGAGCCAGGTTTTGCCTGTCCCAGGCGGTCCCTGCAGAATCAGATTCTGCTTGACTGCAAGTCGCTCGTGAATTTCTTCCAACCGAGATTTTCTGATGAAGCATCCATCGTCGACGATACTGTCGATGCTGTATGGTTTGGCAACAGATTCTTTCCCGTTTTCATCCAGGTCGTGTGACAAAGTGATGGGTGGATTTCCGTAAGCGACTGTAGATAGTTCCGGGAAAGAATGCACTGGGAATTCGTTTTCTTCAAATCGTGTTTTCAGCTTGGTCATCAAATCCAAATACCTCTCAGCGTTTATCCGACCGCCGACTATTACGTTGCCAGCGCTAATACCGAACTTGGACAGATAGTTTCGAGACTGCTCATCAAGCGTCAAATATTCCCATGGGCGAATCCAGTAAAGCCCCATTGATAGGTTCCATTTCACACCACGGACTTTTGAAACCCCATCGAAAGAAGCCACAAATGAGGATCGGAGACTGTCTGATTCGGATTCAGAATACTCAATCGCTTTTTCGAAAAAATCCCAGAGTCTATCGATATCTTCTGGTTTCCGATCTTTTTCAAAAGCAAAGAAATTTGAGTTCTGATTTGATAATACCGGAATTCCTTCGAAAGATTTGGGTATAGGCTGCGACATATTTAAATATCTTTTGAATTCAGTCGCAATATGTACTCGATTTTGGTGCTTTATCTGCCGATTTAACTGGGCGATTGTCGAGAAAGGACAAAAATCCTTCATTGGAGACTCCGAACCGTCCTTTAACTTGTCGGTCAGAGGGGGCAGTTTTAAAACTTGAAACCGAATTTCATTCAATATCCTGAGCAACTCTTGGCGCTGGTCCTTGAAGTCGCGCAGTTTGTTGGCGAGTTCTGCATAGAACCTTGTCCAGGCAAAACGATTGCTTATATCTCCAAAACGCTCTTTCCAATAGGAGTTGTTACGGAATTCGTCTATATCCTGAGGCTCCCTGTCAATCGCGAATCCGAACAGCTTTTTACCATACAATCCATTGAGATTTACTCTCCAGAAATGTCTATTCCAGTCGAAGAAATACCATTCACGCGGTTGTTGGAAATGTTGATTCCACTGAACCTTCAACGCGTAGCCGTCATTTGGATTTTCCTCGATTATTCCAGAGGCGTCAATAGCCATCACTGGCACATAATAACCGTTGGTTTGGAAAGGAAGATTGTCCGTTCGATACGATGATTTCTTCAGGATGATATGATCGCCAGCCTGTACCGTTTTCACATCGTCAGAATAGCGTTCTCGAGACTTGCCTTTATTTTCCCAGAATCCATTGTGTATGAAGTCAGATGTGTAATCTGCCCCTTCAAATTTACTGGTGACAACCCAGAGTGGTCTGGTTTTCAAACCCATAAAGTCGCTTACCAAACCGGCGTCTCGCGAGATTTTCGTATCAGATTCAGTTCCGTAGAGAGGGGCAGGGTCTTTTTCCGGGTTCCATAGACGAAATTCATTGGGGCCCAACTTATAGAACAAATCCCACCCCAAATCTGGCTTTATGTGTGGGTGGTGACATCGATGTTCAGGATTGTTCACCGACAAACCCTCTATATTTTTCTTGATGGTGCTGTTCTTAGTCTTTGGATAGTGTTTAGCAAACCATCGAATCACATCTTCACTACAAAATCTCTGATCAAACGTTAGCGTTTGTTTCGCAAAATCTTCGATTAGTTTTTGGGTGGGTTTCTCGTAAATTTTCATTTTGAATATTCCACTGAATCATGGGTATCAATAATTTCTATGAGCGACTTTGAATTTGAGAATGTCCTGTCAATATTGCTGGACCAGAAACCACCGGTGAAGAAGAAGCCTTCAGAGCAAAAATCTTCCGAGAAATCGAAAGATTTAGCATAATATTTCAACTGTCAACTTAACTCAAGTTTCGGGGTTCAAAATCGTCATAAATAACAATCTAAAGCATTGATATAAATAACAAAAAGGCCTTCTTTCGGTTATAATACAGGTATCAAAGATCCATACTGGGTCGAAAACATAAAAAACGTTCCACAAACGTTTTCAACACACCGAAAGAAGGCCTGAAAATGCATTATAAAGCCAACCAGCCACCCTTGCCGAAATTGATTGAACCGACTTTGGAAGACGCTCACCAACCGATCGACAACCTGTTTGCAGAGGCCTGGCGCAGTCTGAAGATCGGTGCCTTAGCAGCCCGTGCCGGGATTGCCAAACGAAGTGGCTGCGAGGCACAGCAGGTGGTGTTCATGCTGCTGATGTGGCGCTGGCTGGGCTCGCCGAGTGTTGCCATGTTCTGCAAAGCCCCGATCCAGTGGTTTTGCCAGGTGAAAAAAGATGTGCTGTATGACTTTATGAAGCGCACCGATCTGAACTGGCGGCGCTGGCAGTTATTGGTGGCGAAAAGGGTCTGCAGCCTGAATGCCACAGGGCGCGCTGTGCTGGTGGTTGATGATTCGATCAAGGCGCGCCGTTCAAAGAAGATGGATGCGGTGTCGAGTCATTACGATCATGTCACCGGTCAGTATGTGATCGGTCAGCAGGTGGTGACGCTGGGGCTGTGCTGTGATGATGGGTTTATTCCAATCGACTCGGAGATATCGGTTTCCAACTCGAAGCGCCAGCAGAAAGACGGTGCTTTGCCGGATGGCAGAAGCCGGGCATCGAAAAGATATCGACAGGCCTGTGACTGGTCGAAGATCGAGTTGGTTGCTGCGATGGTGAAACGGGCGCTTCGCGCCGGCATCAGCGCTGCGTACCTGGTGGCTGACAGCTGGTACGGCAACAAGGCGATGATGCAGTTGGGCATTGACAGTGGACTGACGTCGATACTGCGCATGAAAAACGGCAATTTGAAGTATC
This sequence comes from Arenicellales bacterium, assembly GCA_965220665.1. Lineage (GTDB taxonomy): Bacteria > Pseudomonadota > Gammaproteobacteria > Arenicellales > JAJDZL01 > JAJDZL01. The sequence goes on along the minus strand of CBDCQQ010000005.1, from coordinate 957,485 downwards.
GCACGGCGTTCGGTGGCAGGACTCGGGACTTGAACGCTCAACAGATTTACCGGCACGTTGCCAGAGGCAGGTGGGAAAAGGTTGAGGTTTACAACAGTAAGTGGCAGATGGCCGCGACGACCGTGAAGATCAATCTGGAACACTCGAATGCAAAGCTCGAGTGCTGGCACGAGGTGAAGCTGCTGTTTGTCAGGGGGTTGAATCTGGATGCGGGAGAATCGAACAGGTGGGCATTATTCCTGAGCACCGATGCCCGGATTGATGCACTTGAGATGCTTGAGGCGTATGCCATGAGATGGTCCATTGAGGTCTACTTCAAGGAAAGCAAGCAGCATCTTAAATGGCTGGGCGAGCAGACCCGCTCGTTTGCCTCCCATAGTGCATCGCTGCATTTGTCGGCGGTGTGTTATCTGGTCTTGGTGCACCTGACGCTGGAAGATGATCAGTATTCCAGGCTCGGACAGGCCAGAGATGAGCTGGTCGAACAGGTCAGAGTGCTCAACTATGCCCAAAAGCTGTGGCAGATGTTCCGCTCAATCATTCACAATGCGCTCTCGGGCATGGGTTCAGCCCTGGGATGTTCGGCACACAGCGTGATGGATGCAATCGACCGGCAAATGGAGATGTTCTTTGTCACCGCGCTCCAGCTGGACGCAAAGATTATTCAGCATGAACACTGCCTGGATACGCCTTCAGGCGGCTGATTCACCGAATTTGAACCCCGAAACTTGAGAACTTAAAAGTCCGCACCGCGGCTGTTAGCCGCGGTATATTCACTAAAGAAAATAAATGGGTTTGACGCGCTATTCAGAGGCCGGTTTATCTTTGGTGGCATTGACCCCGCTTAAAAGTTTGAGTCCGTCATGTCTTTCGTTATATTCACTGGCGGCACTTTATAAGTGACCCCGTTTAAGAGACTGAAAAATAACCCTTATGACATGATGTCTGGTGCGTCAAACCCATTTTGTTTCTTAAGAGATAATTCCAAATATAACCCGATTTCCGCTTGACGTGTCGGACGACTCGGATCAATTATTCTGCGTCACCGAACGATGAAACGTTAGTTGTGGCAAATTGTAAAGCGGAATTTCCAATGCCCGAGCTGCATCTAGCATTCGTTGGTCATAACTAGTCAGCTCGACTGATTGATGCTGGTCAACAAGATGTGTACACGTTGCAAGATGCAATGCATCCAACGTACGCAACGATTTTCCAACCGGAAAGGCATCTAGAGCCCGAGCAAGCACCGAAGGTGTCAACTCCCACAAAGCGACTTGCCCGATTAACCATCGCGCAATATTTCCATGAGATTTGTAGAGTCCGCGTGAATGTAAAGGTACCCATACTTCGTACTCCAGTAATCGACTAGAAACCAATGTCTCTTGCCAAAGCGAATCAGGCGGACGACCGTCTTCAGATAGAAGATGTGCAAGGGCGACTGAAGTATCGAGATAAATCACCTGTCTCGACGCAAATCAGCTAATTCTTCAAGCACTTCATTTAACGACGCTACCGGGATCGGTTCAGGCGGCTCTACACCTTTTAATTGCGCTGGAGTGCAAACACCTGAACGAACCGAGTCTTCAAGGAACGCGTCAGCAAGAATTGGACTTCGGGACTCATTGAGCGGCCCCAATTCCGCGACCACTTGGTCACGATTTGTCACCAGTATGGTTTCTCCGGTTGCCGCAAGTCGGACATACTCGCTCAACTTATTTTTCAGTTCCTTTATTCCAACTGATTTCATTTGTAAAAACATAGGCAGTGGCTACTTGTAGCTACTATAGCAAAATAACGGACACTTAATTAAACTGTATTCCGTTCATCGCGTGGATTGGCCCGTTCAAGATAGTTCCCATTCAGTAAAACCAGAGAATGATGATGTGTGTGCTGGTTGACTTTGTGCTAAACATGACTAATAATCTTAGTCAATATTTTTGATTTGAATCAATGAGTGGAAATGGCAACTTTCAGTATCCATCAAACGAAGACTCACCTTTCGCGAATTCTGAAGCTGCTTAACGCGGACGAGGAAATTGTGATCGCTCGATACGGGAAACCGGTTGCACGGTTGATTCCGTATGAGACCTCAGGCACAAACCGAAAGAGCGGTTCATTGAAAGGTGTAATTAAATTTGACGAATCTTTCTTTGATGAACTTCCTGAGGACGAACTGTCAGCGTGGGAATAGTCAAAATTGACCCTTCTTTTACTTGATACTCACGCTTTTATTTGGTGGCTTGTAGATGATTCTCGACTATCCCGAAGAGCACACGCAACAATTTCAGATCAAGCCAATGATGTATTCGTCAGTGCTGTATCAGCATGGGAGATGTCATTAAAGTATCGATTGGGAAAGCTTCCAAATATTATGGAAATCGTGGAGGATATACCTAGAATCATTGTAATGGAGGGGTTTCGGAAACTACCCATTTCAGTAGAGGACGCAAATCGTGCAGGTTTGCTATCCGAAGTACATCGTGATCCTTTTGACAGAAAGAATGCTAGTCGCTCAAGCCAGAAACTACAATATGAAATTAGTAACAAGCGATGCAGTGATTCACAAATTCGATGTTGACATATTGTGGTAAAGGCAATTTGCAATCGAATTCAATGGGATTGGTAGAGTTTTCGCGAACTGGAGTGTTTTCAGGGTTTCGACCGCAATCCGGGGTACGCATGGAAAGGCACTGCATGTAAGAAAGACTGCAGCAGCTGACGCTGATCAGAAAGCGCTCTCCAGTGGCATGGGCGTTGCCTTACCTTACTACTTCGCAATCTCAGAATGACGATCGTCTGATATCACTTGTCCATAGGTATCCACCGGCAGTACAATAGTCGGTTAAATGTACTAATGTAGTGCCATTCCATTTTTTGGGACATTTAGAATCAATCACTTAAGTCTGCCCTCGTTAAGGATCGGTTAGGGCAACGACACCATAAAAGTATACCGGAGGCAAAAATGGCCGCTTCATTGAGAGTGATTGTATTTCAGCATATTGCATGCGAGCATCCTGGTATCTTTCGCCAGTTTATGGAAGAAGACGGGATTCAGTGGGATCCAATTGAATTGGATGAAGGTGAATCAATTCCCGATCTTGCACCTTACGATGCGATGGTTTCCATGGGCGGCCCGATGGATGTCTGGCAGGAAGATGAGTTTCCATGGCTGGCCCGCGAGAAGGAGGCGATTCACGAAGCGGTTCGTGTGCGAAACATGCCCTTTCTGGGGGTGTGTCTGGGACACCAGTTGCTTGCTGAAGCTGCAGGTGGCTCAGTAGGACTGGCTGACACACCTGAAGTCGGAATGCTGGATGTCGAACTGACACCAGATGCCGCAGACCATCCATTGATGTACAGCCTTCCTGGCAGGTTCAAAACATTACAGTGGCATGGTGCTGAAGTCAAGTCAATTCCTGACGATGCCTCAGTGCTCATGTCTTCTCCGGTGTGCCCGATTCAGTCTTTCGCGGTCGGGCAGGCTGCGCTTGGCATTCAGTTTCATGTTGAAACCGGGCCGCATACGATTGACGAGTGGAATGCGGTGCCAGAATACGAGGTCGCCCTTCGCAAGACTTTCGGTGATAACGGTGCGGTGGAACTGAAGAAAAAAGCTGAAGAACATGAAACCGAATTGTCAGCAACTGCGAGCATATTGTACCGAAATTGGGCTAATACACTATTAAATGTGAATAAATAGCTCTGTAATTGACTTCTTTATTCGCTGGTTGTTGAGCGTCTGCCGATCAAGCTGGTCTGCCTCTAAGCAGAACTTTTGCGATTCGGCGCTTGCCAACCTGAAACACATGTGATGTGCCAACCGGTATCAACATCCTTGAGTCATTGACGCGCTCACCATCGATTTGAACAGCGCCTTGTTTGACGAAACGATGTGCGTCAGAGGTTGAGTCGACGAGATTTACATCTTTAAGCAGGTTGGCCAATGCAATATTCTCCTGGATGAGGTCCAGAATCTTTTCATCAACGTCATCGGGAACGACGCCTTTCTGGAATTGGGCGATGAATGCCTCATGTGCCCTTTTCGCATCGGCTGCAGAATGAAAGCGTTCTACAAGTTCCTGGGCAAGCAGGAATTTGACATCGCGCGGGTTAAGGCCGTCGATAACCTGCTGCTTGAGAGCGTTGATTTCTGTAACCGCGCGTGCACTAATCAATTCAAAGTAACGCCACATCAAGTCGTCTGAAATTGACATGATCTTGCCGAAAATCTCACCAGCCGGTTCATTGATGCCGATGTAGTTGTTCAGTGACTTTGACATCTTCTTGACACCATCCAGGCCTTCCAGGATGGGTACCGTGATGACAATCTGAGGTGGTTGCGAATGGTTCTTCTGCAGCTCCCTGCCCACCAGCAGATTGAACTTCTGGTCGGTCCCTCCGAGCTCGACATCCGAGCGAAGTGCAACAGAGTCATATCCCTGAACGAGCGGGTAAAGAAATTCGTGTATGGCGATAGACTGCTGGTTATTGAAACGAGTCTTGAAATCATCTCTTTCCAACATCCTGGCAACAGTGTGCTGTGCTGCGAGTCGGATCATCATACCGGCACCTTGGTTTTCGAACCATTCAGAGTTGAATCGAACGATGGTTTTATCAGGGTCAAGTACCTTAAATACCTGTTCTTTATAGGTTGAGGCATTGGCGTTAATTTCTTCCTCGGTCATCGGTGGGCGAGTTGCTGATTTGCCGGAAGGGTCGCCAATTCTACCGGTAAAGTCACCAATCAGGAATGTGACTTCGTGGCTGAGCTGCTGAAACTGACGCATTTTTTCGAGCAGCACGACATGTCCTAGATGCAAATCAGGTGCTGTAGGGTCAAAACCCGCTTTTATGTTTAAAGGCCTGCCCAGTTTAAGCCGTTCAATGAGTTCTGATTCAAGCAGGATTTCGTCGGTCCCGCGGCTGATCAGACTGATATGTTCTTCGAGTGAATAGGACAATGCGCAATTCCTTGTCTGAGGGTTTAGTGTGAATAGATACGATGCAGGGTGAGTAGCAAATGAAATTTTAGTGCGAATTACTGCACTGTGTTCACGGAATCCTGATGGCATGCGATCTAAGTTGTAGGCATGTGGTAGGATGGCTGCAGCGCTCACACCGCTTGTTTCTCCAGACAGAAACGGATCTTCTTTGCATAGTCAACCACAGCATTGTCTCGGCTGATTCTGGCTGTAATTTTCTGTTGATCAAATATTGATCTCGAAAAAAACCGATTAAGCGAAAGAATTAAAGCGTGGTAAAAGCTCTACCTCATCTACCGAACAGTAAAAATATTTTTATGATCGGTACTTGAGTATTTCCTGAAGCACATGCTAATTCACGCGAAATATTCTCCCGCCAATGCGGCTGTTATCCTGGATTGAAAACCGAGTTCCTCGCTGGAAAAGTAGAGACCGAATTAAAGAAGGCAAACGGGTTTGAGTACCTGCCTGGAGTGGATGCGAGTTTCTGTAAAAATGTGAAAGAAAATTCCCAAATTCGACAGGCTGATCAACAAAATTTATAGCTGAAATTTGTATACATTCCTTGGTAAAAGCAAACTCAAATTTTGTCTCAATTCAGTTGGTTGTATACAATCTATATATAATTAAGTGAAGACAAGCAAACATTGCAAGCTTCTGGGGACAGAACTATAACAACACTTTACCAGTGCTGATTTCAAATGGATAACAACTTTGACAGCAAGAAGAAGTATGCAGGTTGGTATTCATCGGGTTTACCTGCTGATGATCGGCAGCGTGCAGTTCCATTCGACGTTCAAAATTACACGCCGATCAAAGGAATAGTTTATTTCACGGTCTTTACAGCGCTTTCATTCTCCATTCTAGCTTTTGCGCTGGTCTCTCAACTGAGGGTTGACGACCAAAGCTTGAATTCTGTATCGGGTATTGCCCAACCAGTTTCACAGGCTATTACCAAACAATCGACACCTGCAACTGATTTGATGCAGACTATCGAGACCGAAACTGAAGCACAGGATGGCGGCGACCCAGTCAATCTTCTGGAGCATGCGGTTGAGACTGAAATTGAGTTAAACCAGCCATTAGAACTCTTCTCTCCAGCGATGGAACTGGCTGCAGCTGAATTAGCTGAATCTACTGGACCAGTCAAAGAGATCGAAGGTATCGGCGAACAAGTCAGCGTTCAGGAGCCACTAGATGGGTCTGCTAACATTCCTGCACCACTTCCAGAGCCATCCGTCCCCGCGTTGGAGTTGGCAACGACCGAATCAATTGATGAAACCGTACCACAGATAGACTTTCAACTTTCTTTTGAATCGAAAAACCATGCCGAAGAGGTGATCGAAGTCACTGAAAGGCCTGCTCAACAATCCGAGCCGATGACTCCGCTTGCGACTGAACTGGCTGCTATTGCAGATTTTGATGCAGAAAACCAGAGTCTTCCCGAGTCAATCAGTGATATCGATTCGATAGTACATGTGGAAGAAAAGCCGGTACAACAAGCCGAACGGATTCAGCCTGAGTTGGCCGTTGTTGCAGATTCCGAAATTGATGCTCAACAGGCCCGTGAACCAGCAAGCAATCACAAGTCTCTGCAGCACATTGACGCAGATTCGGGCCAAGGTTCCAAGTCGCTGCAGTCAACTCAAACTGAATTGGTTCAGGTCACTGCAGTAGGGGTTACCCAGCAAAATCAAATTGAACCGATCAGCGACACTGAATCGCTTACCCACATCGACGAGAAGCCAATCGAACAACCCAGGCCGGCTGTACCGGTACTGGAGCCGCTTGCGACTGAACTGAGCGCACTTACAGATTTTGATGCAGAAAACCAGAGTCTTCCCGAGTCAATCAGTGATATCGAATGGACAGTCTATGTGGAAGAAACGCAGGTCCAGAAAGCCGAATTGGCTGCGCTTGAACCGGAGTTAGAACAAGATGCTGAACCATTCACCGATGATCAAAGTCTTGGCAAGCTAACCGTACCCGCCGAGTTGGTGATGCAGGCTGTGGCAGAGCATGAGCAACCGGACCAAATTTCCGGAGAACTGCAGCCAGTCACAACTCAATTGGTACAGGTTGCTGCATTAGGCATCACCCAGCAAACTCACATTGAGCCGATCAGAAACACTGAATCCGTTACCCAAATCGGCGAAGAATCAGTTGACCAATCTCAGCCAGCTGTGCCGGTGCTGAAAACGATTGTAACTGAGTTAACTGCACTTACAGATTTTTATGAAGAAAACCAGAGTCTTCCCGAGTCGATCAGCGATATCGAATTGGCGGCTTATGTTGGAGAATTGCTTGGACCAGCACCGGCGTTACTTGAGACGGAGGCAAAACAAGTTGCTGAATCATTGATCGATGATCAAAGATATGACGAAAAGTTCCTGCCTGCAGAGTCGGTGGTAAAGGTTGAAGCAGAATCGGCCCAAAATTCAAGTGAATTGCAGCCAGCCACGATTCAATTGGTTCAGGAGACTGAATTGGCTGAAGCTCCTCAGTCGGAGACGAACGACGAGGGCCTTGGCGGACCGATTACCGATTACGAGCAGGCGCTTCAGGTCGATCAACAACCGAATCAACAGACACAGCCAGATGTTACCGTGCTTGAACCCGTATCGGGTGAAGAAAAATTGGTACCAACCGGAGTAGTCGAGCCCGTCATTCTGCTTTCTTCCGACTTGGAGTCTCTAGCGAATGCACCTGTGGTTCTGACTGAGTCGAGTGTTCGTCCTGGCGATACACTATCAGCTCTATTTGAACGGAACAACCTGTCCTACAAGTTTGCCCAGAGGCTGATTAGTGCACCAGGCAGCAAACCGATCTCCGTGCTGTATCCACGTGACCATTTGAAGTTCGTCTGGAGTAACAACAAACTGCTAGGTATTGAACTTCGCCGCAAAAATAGACTCTCGCTGATGGCAACTTACGATGGAAGTCAGTTTACCGTTATTAATATCAGAGAGGCTAGACAAGCTGGTACGATTGTAAAGTTGCTGAAGCAGGAAATTGAGTCCGTAGAACGTGAAGACTTGATTGACTATGAGACTCAGTACGCAAAACTGAAGAGTACCAATTTGAATTGGAGCACCACCACTGTTAGAAATGGTGATGCATTGAGCAAGATATTCAGACGTGCTGGCCTTTCTGCAGTTGAAGCCATTGCTGTTGCAGGCTACCCCGGTAATGAGTGGTTGGCCACTGGTTTGAAACCAGGACAAGTGATGAATATTGCAAAGTCTGAGGAGGGAAAATTTTCAATCCTGGAGGTTCCTGAGAAGGGAACAGCTAAAGTTCGTCTTGTTTTTCCGGTGGAAGGGGGATACTTCGTAGGTTTCAAAAAGATCAAGGCTGAAGTACAGGAACACTACGCCTGTGCAGAAGTTCAGAGCAGCCTCTATAGTGCAGGAAATGCGATCAATATTCCCAGAGAAGTACTGGATGAATTTGTATCGTTGTTTGAATCGCGGTTTGACTTCAGTCGGCAGCTGCAACGGGGTGATCAATTTTGCATCATTTATGATCGTGAATACATCAAGGGTAAACCTCTGAAGGAAATTAACATTAATGCAGGCTCTCTGATTCAGGAAGGTGCTGAACTACGTGCCTTCCGACACGTTGATGATGATGGCAGAGTCACCTACTATGACAGTGAGGGATTGAACATGCAGGGACACTTCCTGCGCTCGCCGATCAAGTCTGCAAGAGTCGTTTCAAAATACAGTAAAAGACGCTACCATCCGGTGCTGAAAACCAATCGGCCACATCTCGGTGTTGATTATGGCGCCAGAACTGGAACTCCAATTCGATCGACTGCAACCGGACAGATTATTAAACGCGGATGGTCCGGCGGCTACGGCAGAATGATCGTAGTTCAACACGGTAGCAAATATCGCACGCTTTATGCCCACATGTCGCGCTATGCTGACGGTAGCTCGGTTGGTAGTTACGTTAAGCAAGGGCAGGTGATTGGTTACGTTGGCTCATCCGGTCTGTCCACAGGCCCGCATCTACATTATGAATTCCATGTAAATGGCAGGCATCGAGATCCGTTGCAATATGACATGCCAAAAGGTCAGCCCATTCCAGAGCAATACAAAGTCGCTTTTCAAGCAGTAGTCGACGATTTCAGCAAACGTCTGGCAAGTATTGATGCACCACAGGTTGAATATCGTCCCTCAAGTCACCAAACTGCAAGTAGCCAGTAACAGTCAGTTGAGTTACTTTGCCGCCGGTCCAGCAAATATTTGATGGACACCCTATTTGCTGGACTGATGTCTGGCACCAGTCTGGATGGAGTTGATGCTGTCCTCGCTTCATTTGACTCTGATCAACGTGTCAGAGTAATTAACTCAGAATTTCTTCCATATCCGAAGAAATTTCGAGAGAATCTGCTTGAACTAATCAATAACCCTCACGCAGACCAAGCATTAATTCGAAAAATTGATGTTGAGCTTGGTGAACTGTATGCACAGGCCGCACTAGAGTTAACGGCTGAACATCAAAGATCTCAGGTGCAGGCAATTGGTTGCCATGGCCAGACTATTTTGCACCGACCCGACGCTGATCCCCCATTTACCTGGCAGGCAGGTGATCCAAAGACGCTTGCACAATTGACTGGCATTGCTGTTGTCAGTGACTTTCGTAGTGCTGATATGAGCCATGGTGGCCAGGGCGCACCACTGGCGCCAGCGTTTCATCACTATGCCTTTAGCACGGAAAAAGAAGCGATCGCAGTTGTTAACATCGGTGGCATCGCTAATGTTACTTACCTTTCAGCTCATAGTAGCGAACCTGTTGTCGGATTTGACACTGGTCCCGGCAACACACTGTCAGATCGATGGATCCAGATGTGCAAAGGCGACTCCTACGATAAGAATGGAAGCTGGGCGAGTTCAGCGGTCCTCAATGAATCACTGCTTGCATTATTTTTACAGGATCGGTACTTTAGTGAACCACCACCGAAGAGTCTGGATACGCGTTATTTCAACGTTGATTGGCTAAAGAGAAAACTCGATGCAGCGACTGGTCAAAGCCAGAATACAGCAGTAATTCAGAGTACGATTGCTGCATTTACAGCAGATTCGATTTGGCTTGGAATAAAAAAATGGATTCCCAATGTGCGGCGTATTGTTCTTTGTGGCGGAGGCGCACACAACCTTGCTATGGTAGGTCGCCTGGAGCAGATAACAGGTCTTGAGGTGTCGACATCCCAGGATTTTGGAGTATCGCCCGACGATGTAGAAGCATGTGCGTTTGCCTGGTTGGCGAAACAGCGATTAAACGGTTTTCCAGCCAACCTTCCGTCCGTCACGGGTGCATCGCACAAAGTCTTACTCGGGTCTATAACAAACCCTGATTGAATAAGTTTGACTGCCTTTGGGATTGGCAGTCAAACTATGATTGTGCAACCGGATTATTGGGTCAAAGGTCGACAGACCATTCAGCAGTCTAGCGTATTGGCACGCTCCCAGTTGGAAACCTCAGCGCAGTATTGATTCCAGTTCTGCAGTTTCAATTTGCAATAGCTATTGATGTTGTCAGCGCCAAGTGAATTTCTAAGTACCTCACTGGACTCGGTGAGTCGAATGGCATCCAGCAGATTCAGTGGTAGTTTCTTGACATCGCCAGCCAGTTCAGGATTGGCATACATGTCATTGTCCAGTCTCTGCCCCGGGTCGCGGTTGTTCTGAATACCGTCAAGTCCGGCCGCTGCAATTCCAGCTTGCAACAGGTAAGGATTCGCTGAACCATCCATCAAACGCAATTCGAAACGTCCTGTATCAGGAATTCGAATCATGTGCGTTCGATTGTTTCCGGTGTAGGTAACTGAGTTGGGTGACCAGGAAGCGCCTGAGCGGGTCCGTGCGGCATTAATCCTCTTGTAGCTGTTGACAGTTGGATTAAAAAATGAACACAGCTCCTCTGCACTGTGAATGATGCCGCCTAAAAACTTGTACGCCAATTCGGAAAGTCCCATTTCCTCAGATTCGTCAAGAAACAGATTTTTGCTTCCATCGGAATTCCACACCGAGACATGTGCGTGACAGCCATTACCAGTCAAATCAACAAAAGGTTTCGGCATAAATGTTGCGCGCTCGCCATTGCGCTCAGCGATTGTCTTTACCATGAATTTGAAGAAGGTATGCCGATCTGCTGTCGTCAGGGCGTCGCTGTAGTCCCAGTTCATCTCAAACTGTCCGTTAGCGTCTTCGTGGTCGTTCTGGTAAGGTCCCCAGCCAAGTTCGACCATGGCATCGCAGATTTCACTGACGATGTGATATTTTCTGAGTAACGAAGACTGGTCATAGCAAGGCTTCTCCTGGGAGTCCAGCGAGTCACTGATATCATCGCCACTCGTGTTGATCAACATGTATTCGCATTCAACGCCAGTTTTCATCACATGGCCGTTTTCGGCGAACTTGGCGATCTGTCTCTTCAGCATCACGCGTGGACACTGCTCCACTTCGGCGCCACTCATCCACAAATCTGCAGCCAGCCATCCGATTTCACGGTTCCAAGGCAGAATGATGAGACTGTTGGGGTCGGGAATTGCGAGCATGTCGGGGTCTGCAGGAGTCATGTCCAGCCAAGTTGCGAACCCGGCGAACCCAGCGCCTTCTTCCTGCATTCCACCAATTGCGGCGGCAGGCACAAGTTTTGCCCGAAGCACGCCAAACAGGTCAACGAAACTGATCAAGAAATACTTGATTGATTCTTCTTTTGCGACTTTTGCAAGATCTGTCGACATCTTTCAACCTCCTGAAATGTGATTGGAGCTCACGTAAACAATCAACCAGACTGTTCAGCCTGATTCACACTCTCGCGAGCAGGTCAAACCCAAAAATATCTGTTGTGCACCCATAACAAATTGCTCAAATGGCTTATGCTCCAGGAATCCAACTGGTTCCGGCAAGTGGTACTTTTGCCATGGCAGCTGCTTCAACTGTCAGAGCAACCATGTCCTCTGGTTCCAAATTTTGGACATGACTCTTACCGCAGGCTCTTGCCAGCGTCTGCAGTTCAAGCACCATAGTGGAAAGGTAATTTCGAAGCCACTTCGATCCCTGTTCGGGCCGAAGACGCGCTTCGAGGTCAGGGTCCTGGGTGGTAATTCCGACTGGACAGCGCCCTGTGTGGCAATGATGACAGCACCCTGGCAAAGTACCGAGTTTTTCATAATCCTCAAGATAAACGGGTCGATTGCAGCCAAGCGCAACCATTGCCGCGCTGCCAATCGAAACGGCATCAGCCCCCAGAGCCAGGGCTTTGGCAACATCGGCTCCACTTCGAATGCCTCCCGAAACGATCAACTGAACCTTACGATGCATATCGAGCTCAACAAGGGCATCAACGGCCTGTCGCACTGCAGGCAGAGTCGGAATTCCAACGTGTTCGATGAATACATCTTGTGTCGCTGCGGTACCGCCTTGCATACCATCAAGCACAATAGCATCGGCTCCCGCCTTGATAGCCAGTGCGACATCAAATTGAACGCGGGTGGCACCAATTTTGATCAGAATCGGAATTTTCCAGTCAGTGATTTCTCTAAGTTCTTGAACTTTTATTTCAAGATCATCAGGTCCAGTCCAGTCCGGATGTCGGCATGCACTTCGCTGATCAATCCCAACTGGCAGATCACGCATTCCAGCTACTCGTTCGGTAATTTTCTGACCCAGCAGCATGCCACCACCACCTGGTTTTGCGCCTTGTCCGACGACCACTTCCAGTGCGTCGGCGCGTCGCACATCATCCGGGTTGAGTCCGTACCTTGAAGGCAGAACCTGATATATCAGTGTTTTTGATGAAAGACGCTCTTCATCTGTCATGCCACCGTCACCCGTGGTGGTGCTAGTCCCCATCTCGGTGGCAGCCAGTCCAATTGACTCTTTCGCATTGGCACCGAGGGCGCCAAAACTCATGCCAGCGATGGTAATCGGAATTTTAAGTTCCAGGGGCTGCTTTGCAAACCGGTTGCCAATCAACACATTGGTATCACAGCGTTCGCGGTAGCCTTCAAGCGGGTAGCGCGACATGGATGCACCTAAGAACAACAAATCGTCAAATGTTGGAATTGATCGTTTCGCACCAAATCCACGGATTTCGTAGACTCCCTGATCAGCGGCTCGATGGATTTCTGCAAGCACATGGTCAGGAAATGTCGACGAGGGACGAAGCGGCCGGGGGTCAATATTCTGACGTTTCATTTCAGATGGCATCAGCGTTGTCGATATTAAAGTTATAGAGTGTCCGTGCCGAACCGTAGCGGCGAAATTCCGCAACTGAATTATGAAGTCCGGCGCTCTGTAACAGGATCTCAAGCTCCCTTTGGTGATCAGGTGTCATTTCTTTCTCGATGCAGTCTGAACCGAGACTGTCAATTTCACCGCAAACAAATATATGCGCTTCATAAATTGAATCACCGAGATTGCCGCCGCAGTCGCCGCAAACGACAAGACGGCCAGATTGCGCCATGAATGCGCCAAAATGACCGATGGAGCCGCCTACGACAATATTTATGCCTTTCATTGAGATACCACAGCGCGAACTGGTATTGCCCTTGATCACCAGCAGACCTCCATGACCCGAGGCGCCTGCATATTGCGAGGCGTTACCATCTACCACAACTCTTCCGGACATCATGTTTTCAGCGAGCCCTGGACCGGCGTTGCCAGCGATGTGAATGCTTGCATTTTTGTTCATTCCGGCACAGTAATATCCCACGTGGCCGTCGATGGTCACGTCAATGGGGTCAGTCAGCCCGACGGCGACAGAATGCGTGCCCTTGGGATGGGCGATGACAAATTCTTCACCCTCCTCTCTGTCGGAATGATGCAGTGCGGCGTTGATCTCCCGTAGTGATTGGGTGGCCAGATCAAACTGCATTTTCAGTTCCGGCTACAGATTTACTACGCTCCCAGCTGTATATCTGTGCTGGGGCGGGTTCCCAAATGTTGGAGTGCTTTGCATCGGGTAAGCGGGCTATGGCACGATATTCCGATGACATTGCTACCCAGTCATCGTTTTCAGCGAGCACCGCTGGTTTGCAGGCGATCGGATCGCGCAGCACTGAGAACCCGTTACTTGAGCCGATGGCAAATGTGTAAAAACCGTCTAGGTCCCGGATGGCAGACTCAAGCGCGTCGACTACTGATTCGCCGAGTGACAGTCGCCAGGTCAGGTAACCTGCCGCGACTTCACTGTCATTGTCAGTCTGAAACTGGCCGCCTTGCCTGGTAAGGTAACTTCTGAGGCGGTTGTGATTTGACAGTGAACCGTTATGGACCAGGCATAAGTCAAGACCCGTGGAAAAGGGGTGTGAGTGCTCGGTGGTCACCGCGCTTTCAGTTGCCATGCGGGTGTGCGCAACGGCGTGTGTGCCAGAGAAGTTCTTAAACCCGAATCGCTCTGCAACAGCTTTCGGGTGCCCCATTTCCTTGTAAATTTCGATTGACTCACCGACGCTCATTATGCGCAGATCCGACCAATTGCTGCGTATCCAGCGCTCGATTTCATCGACTGGCGCCGAGCTTGTCAAAATGGCATGGCTGGCATGTATTTCAAGATGAAAATCAAGGTCAAATGCCTGGCTGGCCTGAGCGGCCCGTGCCGGCCAGTCTTCATCTGAACTGGCGCTGAATAGTGATACCTTGGAACCTCCTTCTGGTGCCGGATTTCGGTAAATTGCCACGCCTGCACTGTCAGGTCCGCGGTCACCCATTTCCTCAAGCATGTCTGAGACGAACTCACCAAGCCGAGACTCTAGTTCTGGTTTCTTGAGATATAGACCAACAATTCCGCACATGATTGTCTGAATGCACTACTGGTTTGAACGGGCATGCCATTGCTACCCCTGAACACCGGGATAGAAAGTGCTTAATTCTATCTTAAATCAAGCCGACGAACAAAAAAAACGGGAGATTTCAGGCGGTTTGAGTGAAACCGGTCAGGTGAAGAAATTTCCAGGTGTCAGAACGTACAAAGATATAACATTTGGCAGACATTCCGGTCTTGAACCATCATTTCGCACGACTTTATCCGCCATGAATTTTATTGATGAAAAAATTGAAGCTTATGCTGAAACACATTCAGAACAAACGTCTGAGCTGGTAACAGAAATCCACGACTGGACCGTTGAAAATTCCGACATGTCAAGAATGCTGTCCGGTGGACTCCAGGCAGCTGTTCTCAGGCTTCTGGCGCGCAGTGTCGGAGCAAAGCGAGTGCTGGAAATTGGAATGTTTACCGGCTATTCTGCACTGGCAGTTGCTGAGGTTTTGCCGCACGATGGCGAGTTGATCACACTCGACATTGATCCGGACAGTGAGGCGATTGCCCAGAGATTCTTTGGTCGCAGTCCTCACGGAAGCAAAATAAAAATCAGGATTGGACATGCACTGGACGTCGTTCCCAGTCTTGATGGGCCCTTCGATATGGTGTACATCGATGCCGATAAAGTCAACTACATCCGATACTATGAAGCAGTCATGCCGCTGGTCTCGGGCGGCGGTTTGATTATTGCCGACAATGTACTCTGGAGCGGTGAGGTTTTAAACCCCGAAGATGAGTCGGCTGTGGCACTTGCCGAATTCAACCGGCACGTTTTGGCGGATTCACGCGTGTCCAACACCTTGCTGCCAATTCGCGATGGTCTGATGGTCGCACGCAAGATTTGATCCACCGGGTTTGCAGCCAGGTCTTCAGCTGAGGCCAATAGTTCGCGATAAAGTTTCCTCGTTTGTGAACTGTCGCGAGCCGCGTTAAATATCGTGATGACTCGGGCGCAGGTTTCGGCCAGTGGCTTCATGTCTTTGATCAATGAGAAAGTCAGCACGGCATCTTCCGCCTGTTCCAGCAGTTCTGTCGCATAGTACGTCTGTGCAGCTTGACTTGAATTTCAATTAGTTCTTCACCGAAGTTGCACGACAAATCATGGCGGTGACTCGACTGGAATTTCCCATTAAGGCTGAAGACGCGCTTGTGGATATCTGGTGAACGGATGCTGGGTTTCAATTGGCATCTCAGATTCCAGGAAATTCCGGCGCAGCCGGCCTCCGGTGCGCTGTAATCCCGGCCATTGGCTAATAAAAAGACTTCCGATTGCGGATTATGGAAAACATCACTAGTTGACATAATAACTTCATACCTTATAATTTGTCAACTAACAATGGAAGAAAATTAATGTCATTAGGTCAAAGAATTAAGTTGTCCAGACGCGCTTTGGGTCTTTCGTTACGAGATCTTGCAAGCAAAATTGACAACCGAGTCAGCGCACAGGCAATCAGCAAATATGAACGGGATGAGTCAATTCCCAGTTCAGGTGTGTTGATTGCACTCGCAGGAGCGTTGGGTGTTTCGGAAGACTATCTTGCCAGCGACACTGATATTGTCTTGGAATCCGTGGAATTTCGAAAAAAATGCTTCACAGGTGGGCGTGAAAAAAATCAGGTCGAAGCAAAAGTACTGGAATATCTGGAACGTTACCTTACGGTGGAAGATATTCTTGGCCTACCGACGGTTGATTGGGACATGCCGCGGGAAGCACCATGGCCGATATTGAACGATTTGGCTGAAGTCGAACAGGCTGCGCATAATCTTCGTCTTCACTGGCGGGTTGGAATTAGCCCAATTCCGAATCTTGTGGAAATGTTGGAAGACCGAGGAATCAAGATACTATCAATTCCTCTTTCCGACAATATCGATGGACTTACGGCAAGGGTAAGTAGAAATAACCGGAAAGCTTCATCATCGGTTATCGTCGTAAATCGAAATCAATGGGGCGAACGACAGCGCTTCACAATTGCACATGAACTCGGCCACATGGCATTGGAAGTCGGGTCTGGAGTTGATGAAGGAATGGCTGCATACCGATTTGCGGGAGCGTTACTGATGCCGGCCGAAACGCTCCGGGCCGAAATTGGAAAGTTCCGAAAGTCAATGGGCTGGAGTGAACTTTTTGAATTGAAGCGTTATTTTGGTGTGAGCGTGCAGGCTCTGACTTACCGATGCAGGGAGATTGGAATATTCAACAAGTCTCTTTTTCAACAACTGTTCGATGAATTTAACCGTCGAGGCTGGCGTACTTACCCCTATCAGGAGCCATACGCCATTGAGAAAGGTGAAGAACCGACTCGCTTCCATCGTTTGTGTTACCGCGCCTTAGCAGAAAAATTCATCTCTGAAGCAAAAGCCGCTGAATTGCTTGGACTCTCTGTTCACGAGCTTGTCCAGCTAATGGACAATCCACCGAATTCAGAGGCAATATCTGAAAATTGAAGGGAATTGTCTCTGATACATCCGTATTGATTGATCTTGAGTGTGGGGAGTTTCTGGAATCGGTTTTTCGTTTACCATTCTGTGTGTCACATTAACTGGAATACGCAGTGCCAAGCGTGACTTTGCGCAGTTTCTCAGCGACATTGCAGATCGCTATCGGTCGGCGAAAACGACCACGCTGGTGATGGATAATCTGAACACGCATCGGCCGGGTGCGCTGTACGAGGTGTTTGAGCCAGGCGTTGCGAAAGCGCTTTGGGATCGCTTCAAATTCGTTTACACGCCGAAGCACGGTAGTTGGCTGAATGTTGCCGAGTCTGAGATCAGCGTCATGGCGCGTCAGTGTCTGAACCGCAGAATTGATTCGATTGACAGGCTGCGCGGCGAAGTGTCCGCCTGGCAGGTGCAGCGGGACTGAATCAATGCAACTGTTGACTGGCAGTTCACCAGCGAAGATGCGCGCATTCGACTGAAAAAGCTTTATCCGACAATTGATGCATGATATGGCACTAGTTAAACTTCGGTTAGGCAAATGTAGATTCGGAAGAATCAGGTTGGAAGCGTTTGCCGCAATATTAAAATTCAGATGCTAATTTCGAATCCCGCATGTTCCGCGAATTCCTCTCCAAACGCACTTTGAGGTATAGTCGCATCATCCACGAATTCATTCATATCACCAATGATGGTAAGGCTTGTGCAACTGGTCAGGTACTTATACATTCGTACTTTTGCCCACGGAAGTAGCAATCCGAGACTAAAAAGGCTGGCAACCAAATTAGTAAACAGAATCCAGATATAGCGAGCAGGACGTAAAGATGAATGAAATGTCACTGCATCAGAAAGTTTCAGATTCTGAATAACTAGGTTTCGACACAATACTTTGTAAACCGTTGGTATCAGGAACCCAGAGCAGATCAGCGTAAGAACAAGAAACGGGGTTAGATCAGCCGAGGGAAAATTGAATCCTGGTATTACCCCAACAATTATTAGGACTAACGCAACGCCAATCATAGGGGGTATTGCGCTGAAAACAAATGCCAGATAAAACATTGAAGTTGTTGGGTTTGTATCGAAAGGTGCAGTACCGTAGGAATGATGGGTTGCAATATAGCAGTGATAGTGCTTCCAAATTAGTGGGGCAAGGAATCCGAGGGAGAGAACCAAAACCCAAGGTGTAACAACATAGAACCAGAACATTTGCCAGAAAATACCGCGCCAGTTGAATCTGACATTCCTATACGAAGTCATTCTGGCTCTGTATCTTATAGAGTGATCAAGTAACCAAACAGTAGCATAGACAACAATGGGAATCATAATTACAGTGAATGCTGGGTTAATGGTGTACAAAACAACCAAGAATGTAACAATCAAGACTACAAGAAGACGTCCTTTTAAGATCTGACTTCCTCTGGCATGGTATTCGAAAGTATATCCATCGACTGAAGTTTTGTTCTTGAAGTAGGTTTCACGCCTCACTTTGGCCCATGCGCTATAGACTCCCAACGTAGCAAAAGACAGGAGAACATTTACAATCCAAATTCCGAAATATTCTAGAGCGGTTCCATGAAACTCAATGTTTATTCGATTACCGACTGCGTCGGTCGAGTTGGGAGCGTGCTGCTGATTGTCAGAATCTACATCTTCTGACAGATCGGTTAGAAATGTGTCATTTAATTTTTTCTGAACACCCATGTCAAACTACGACTTTCTGACCTGTTTTTGCCACTGCAGGAAGGTGTATTCCGAAAGTAAGTCTTGAACGATTCGAATTTCGAGTATTCAAGTGCCTAAAGGGATTGAGTTCTAACTGGGTTGAAGTAAATTGCGCAGACTGAAAGATGAGTTCTCAGTTTTGTATTGGTGTAAGTGCTTAGTTCAGCACACACTTAGGTTGAACGAATCGAAAATTCTCTACACAGTATTGGGTTATGCGTGCTGGCGCCCGCTGAGCGGAGTTGCGGATAGAATTGAATTTTGTTTGCTTGTGCTTCCTACGATTCTCAATCAATTTCATTTCCATTCAAATCGTAAGTTTTGTCCCAATCTTCGTAAGTGCAATTTTCTATTATCTGATTACAACTGATTCCATAGGGAGACAAAAGTTCGTGATTACCATAGTAGGATAACCAGTACGATCTCGCACAGTCTTCAACCTCAAACGCAGCGACTTTTTCATATTTTCTCAAATGCACGTAACCACTGGCACCAAATCGCTCTTTAGCTTCTTTTAGATAAATCTTGCATTCTTCAATTAAGTCATCTCTTAATTTAGCTCTAACCCTGCTCAGATGGATTAGGTCCTGTACTGTAAATGAAAGTCCCTGTTGATGGACCAAATTCCTAGCTAATGATGCAAGGTGAGGAGTGTCCCCAGTTAATGATGCAATGCCTGCATTGTCAACATCCTTTACAATTGTTGTTGAAACGTACCCAGAATCGCTCCCACTCTGCGTCACCTCAACACTTGAACCATTGTCAAGATCATTAGACACTACAGTATTTGTCATCCAAGGTTGCGAATCCAGGGGGGAATACTCATTCAGCACGAACCATGAAGCTAGAATTCCAATAGTCATTGCGATACCAACTGCCGCTATCGGAACTGGATGCGACATCGGAACCACAACGCCTCGAATCAAACTTCGAAAAATACTATTGATCGATGATTCCGTTGCATTTCTGGCATGTCTATCCCGAACCCCCTTGTCAAAAGCCTCCATAGCAGCTTCTACCGCCCGCTTCTGAACTTCTTTTGGCGGTTTTTCTGGTTCACTAGCGCGTAGCATAGATTGCAGATTCTCAAACTCAGTATTCACCAATTTAAACCAGTGTAATGTGTTACAAGATATCCTTCAATTTCTTTTTTGCCTTTGTCACATGCTCTACTACCGTCGACTCGGCAAGCCCCGACTTTTCCGCGACTTCAGCAAAAGTGCGCTCCATAATTGCAACCTCGAAAAATAGTTCATACTGTCTTTCTGTCAATTCTTTCAGCATCGCTTTACGCAACATTTCCCAAAATTCAACTCTGCTGCTTTCGTCGTTAAAATTGTAATTGCCAGCGGTGTTTCTAAGTACTTCTTCGTCTAACGATTCCTTCGCATAGTATTCTTTCCTTTCACCTTCCGGCGAGGTTTCGCTTTTGATTGTTCGATAGGTCCCTCTATATGCTCTATTTCTCTGCTTTACGAAATCATAAACTTCGTTTTCAACCACCTTGTACAGCCATGTGGTAAACTTTACTTTCTCACTTCGTTTGCTTTCGCCTCGAAAAGTTGAAATTTTACCTGCCAGCTTAATGAGAATTTCATGGGTGAGTTCCCAAGAATCTTCTTGCGTATCGTGGTTATATGATCCGTAATGCATGTAGAATAAACGCTTGAAACATACTCTGTAAATCCAGTCATAGCATTCATTAACCAATAGTTCAAATTCATTGCGATCTCCTGCGGCGGCTTTCAGCGCCATCTCGGTGCAACGTCTATCGTCCATATTGGGTTATCCTTAAAGGCAACGGATGCTGAATGATAATTCTTTAATGGTAACATGGATAAATTTTGGAATTTGGATTATTTCAATTCAATCTTGAACAGATAGTAAAGTTCACCTGAGCTGTACCGTCAGCAATACAGACTCAGGCGAATCACTGGTGAACATCTTCATTAAGCACAACGCACTCAATTGTTGGGTACCAATGTTTTGCCCAAGAAATGATCACCACTAATTGGGCACTGGAGAATCGGCTGGCAGTTCCATGCACATATTGTCGTATTCGGTGGTGGAAAAGTCGAGAATTTCATTAGGATTGAATTCTTCGGTGTCGTAAATCGGCTGCAGATCATAGCCTTGCTCTTGCATTCTGTAGAATGCGTCCTGATCTGCGTCAATACTCGTTTCATTATTCCACAACCATGTGCGGTGCGCTGAGAACTCCACATCATTCCAATCAATGGTCCAACCTAACATCAGCTTGGTGTTCTCTCGGGTTTCACGAATAGGAGTACTCGCCAAAGTTTTGAAGGCATCCGGGTCTCCTTGCTTGAGTCTTTCTGTCTTGCCATCAACATAGGCCTCATAGTCTCTTTGAGATATTGAGTTGTCCTGAGTTCCCTGCCAGTAAGAGTTTGCAGTGTTGTTCTCGATAGAACCGAGTGGTGGGAATGCCAACCTGATTTCGCTCCCGCCTTCGACGACCACACCGTCAAATGCATTGACCTGATTAGAAAGTGATAAACAGAAACAAAATGTAATCAAACAAATACTTAAACCCTTCTCTTGATTCATAGCTATTGGCTCTAATTTACTTCAATGTGTTGATCCTTGACTTACTGCCTAACTGTTACTCGTTGACCGTCCTCCTGAATTTTCGTTTTCCAGAGCTGTTATTTTTTGCGTTCGAACTTCTTTGAGTAACCGCAACGTTGCTTCGAGCACGCTAGGGATCGAAACCTTGGTTGATAGCTTCTTCCCACCGAATTTCCAATATTTGGCTGTCTTAGGTTGCGTTTCCACCACACAGTAGTCAGGTCTGGATGTTGAAAAGCGATCATGATAGCTGTTCGAGCACTGTTTGAGTTGTTTCGAAAATGCTTTCACCGCAGAAATCAACTCCGTAGGAAAATTATCGTGTTGGATGCCGGTCAAAAGTTGGGATCGGAGCTTTTTTAGCAAAAGGCTCACGCCGATCTGGTAGCCTTCATGAGCTCGAGTATCGTGTGATCGAATGAACGGGTTGCCTGGAATCGTGCAGTAATCTCCGTCTCCAGTGAATGGGACTGGATTTAAAAATTGAAAGTATTCCGAGCGACACCCTTCCAAAACTTCGTATAAAGGGGTCGCCTCATCTCGCGGCATCGGTTGAGCGTCTGGACATATTGCCGACGAAGAAAATCGTCCGATTGCTCCACCGAGTGTAATCCCTAAGGCTGTAGCTGTAGCTGTTCCACCGGACGCGGCGTCTGAAGTGAGAGTCGCACCACCGGACAGAACGGTTTTTATCGCATCGCCAAAAAATCCAATCGTGCCGCCTACAATTGCCCCACCCGACGCAAGAGTCGAATTGCAACTGCGTGCGTCCCAAGCGGTTGCGTTGCTCGGTAACGTTATCGATATTGCGAAGAATAACGAGAATATGATGGCACCAACAAAATGCTGAGGCCGCTTTCTTTTCAAATTTTCCATGAATAGTTCCTTTTGAATTGGATGAATATTTCTTGTGAAACTTGCACTATTAAGACGATTTGGGCGATGATTTACGCGGTAGTCACTTGCAAATTTTTCTCGATAGAACCGAGCGGTTCAATCTTGAATAGTAGTAAAGTTCGCCTGAGCTGTACCGTCAGCAATACAAACCCAGGCGAACATCTCATCAATAAGCACCACGCACTCAATTGTTGTGTGTCGAAGAAGATGAGTTGTACGTCAATTCTTCTTCGGATGTACTCTGTGCCTCCACGAATATGCAGCTAATCTCGGAAAGATAATTAGGCCTGTGAGCATTGAATCTTCAAAAGAGTTGGTTCCGACCTCATTTTTCTGAACTTTCTGATTCATTGAGTCGAAGTCATTATTGATTTCTTCAGCCATCATCGATCTGTGCGGACCTGGATGCCCCGGACCGGGCCAGTCTTGGGCTTGAACGGATGCTGAACTCATTACTAGTATCGTTGTCACTGCAAAGACCTTCAAGAACAACAAATTCTTCATAATTTTTCCTCGCTAAATAGCTAAATAAAGATAACTTACAAATTGGTTAGACGATTCTTGTGAAAATTTCCGCGGTTCTCACTTGCAAAATATGACATGATGCTAGGCGGCATGGAAATCATGAAAAAATATGCTGAAACAGGTTATTATTGTTGGTTATAAGGAGACAGCCCTCTCAATTGACCGGTTCAAACCTACCGAATCGGTTCTCCATAATCAATCACTACTGATTCGCAGATTCAATCTGCGGCAGTACTAATATCTTCCAATTACGGTTCAGGCGGAGGCGTTCTATGAAAATCTGTATTGTGGGTGCAGGGTCAATGGGTGGCATGATGGGTGTGAAGCTTCACAATCTAGGTGAAGAGGTAACGCTGATCGCCCGAGGCCCACATCTTGCAGCAATTCAGGCGAATAACGGCATCAAACTCATTATGAATGATGGGACCGAAGAGTTCGCAGAAGGGGTTGCAGCGACAGATGACATTCGATCAGTCGGCCGCCAGGATTTGGTAATTCTGGCGGTAAAAGCTCACCAGATTGCACCAATAGTCGATGATGTAAATAGTTTGCTGGGTGAAGATTCTGTGCTGCTGACCATTCAGAATGGAATTCTTTGGTGGTACTTTCAACTGCATGGCGGTGAATTCGATAACCACGTGTTGCAGACAATCGATCCAGATGGCAAGCTGAGTTCAACGCTTGATCCACGAAACATTATTGGTTCGATCTCTTATCCAGCGGCGGAAATCAGCGCTCCTGGGGAAATTACGCACATCGAGGGTCTTCGGATGCCGATTGGGGAGATCGATGGAATTGAAAAAGATAGGACCAGGGAGCTGGCAGACCTTTTGACTCGCGCAGGCTTCAAGTCACCAATTCTTGAAAGTATTCGAGCAGAGACGTGGCTAAAAGTACTCGGAAACCTGAGCTTTAACCCAGTCAGCGCTTTGGCTCATGCAACATTGGAGGACATCTGTCGCTACGATCCCTCGCGTGAATTGATCGATAAAATGATGACAGAATGTCGCGAAGTTGCGCATCGGCTGGGGGTTGAGATTCGGTTGTCAAATGAGCGCCGTATAGCAGGTGCAGAAAGAGTCGGCAAACACAAGACCTCAATGTTACAGGACATTGAAGTCGGAAAGGCGCTTGAGCTCGAAGGGCTGATCGGTGCGGTGATCGAGATGGCGCAGATGACAGGTACAGAAGTCCCGTACATTGAAGCAGTCTATGCCATGATCAGACTTTTAAACCAAACTGTGCAGACTGAGCGCGTGTACATCAAGGCTCAGCCGCTTGACTAAATAAAAATTCGTAACAGCAGGATACAGCAACAGAGGGCTAGGCTGACTGGAAGTCGGTTAAAAATTGAGGACTCTTTTGTTGCGGCGGAAAATTGCAATATTGGATGATTCTCTGTATAAGACACAGTTCAAACCGAATATCATCAATTGAGGCTTGGAAATAATGCCAAGGAAGGGTTTTTTGTTGAGCACTCCGATTTCAGCAGTAGGCTGTTGCCTTTTTCTTTTTTCCTCTTCCGCCAGTGCCAAAGACTTAATGGAGTGCGTTCAATCAGTTGACCATAGCTTTGAAGGTCAGCTGCTTACTGAAGAAGAAAAGTATCAAATTCTGCTGCAGCGATTGGCAGATGACCAGATTCGCTTTGAAGAATGCCTCCAGATCAACGTCAGTGCGACCGGGAGCGGTGGTGGTACGTCAGGTGGTGGAAGCAGCAGTGCAAATTCAGGCGCGGCTGGTGAAGGTCAACTCAAGGGACAGGGTACAGATGACGGTCAGACCTTTGCTGCTACGTTGGAATCAATGTCCGCATCAGGAGTTCAGGGTACGGAATTGCCAGAACCTCCCATTGAACCTGCCGGATTGTCTGATTCCGGAAATCAGGACGGACTTTCTCCTGCAATCATGAATGAAATTATGCCAGGTGGTGTAGCAAGTAGTGGAAATAGAATCCTTTCAAATGGCATGCAGCCAGAGGAGCTGGAAGTTTCAGACAACGATGCAATTCTGCTCAGCCAGATTTTGTCGGCCGCTAACGCTGAACAGGACCCTGACAAGAAAAAGAAACTGATGGATGAGTACCGTAGAATGAGATCAGGCAATAATGGTGAAACAGTCACAGCTGCAGGAGGGCAGCAATGATGCTAAAGAGAATTACTTCAATCGCGCTACTGACAGTTATCTCGCTTTACCTTGCCGCCTGTGGCGGAACATCTGCGGTAGTGAGTTCCTCGACCGCGCCAAAAACACAGTTTGGCATCAGCCTGGAACAATCGCCCAATAACCAGGGTTGGAGCGAACAGTATACAGGTGAGCGCCTTGATGTCATTGTGCCGTTGTTTGACCCCAACATACCCTCTGATTCCGACGACTACGAAAAGGAGGGCATTTGGCCGGAACTGCGTCGCACTGAAGCCATTCGCTTCGCTGTGAGCCTGTCGGATGAAATCAACGCAACCGGGGCTTTTAACAGTGTGCGCGTTACACCCGACGTTGCGGTTAGCGGCGATCTTTTTGTTTCGGGCAAAATTCTCGAATCAAATGGGGAAGACATCAAGATCGAAGTGCAAGTCCATGACATCAGCGGCAAACGGTGGATGAAGCGGACTTATAAACATCGTGTGAAGGAGTATCACTGGCAAAGTAGTCGCACAAGTGCGACAGACCCGTACAATCCGGTATTCAAAAAGGCTGCTGCCGACATATTGAAACTTCTAAAGAAAAAATCTTCTGAAGAACTTGCTGATATTCGAGCGACTTCTCAGCTTCAGTTTGCCGCTACTCTGTCACCCGACGCATTTGCACAGCATCTCGAGGTCAAAAACAATCGACTAAAACTCGTTTCATTGCCAGCAGTGAATGATCCTTTACTGGTTCGAGCCAATGGAATGCGAATACAGGATGCGATTTTCATGGATGATATGCAGAAACACTACACAGGGTTTGTGCATACAACCAATACCAGTTACGTTAACTGGCAGCAGCATAGTATGGAAGCTGCAAAGGCCCAGCGTGAAGCGGAGGGAAGAGCCAACGCTCAGGCTCTGGGTGGCTTTTTGCTGCTTCTTGGCGCTGCAGCAATTGCTGACGACAGTAGCGGCGACACTGGTGCCGCTCTGGCAGCAACCGCCGCGGCAGTTGGTGGCATTTCAATGCTGCAAAACAGTTTTGCCGCAAATAGTGAGAGCAAATACCATCACGATATTCTGGTAGAGCATGGCGAATCGTTTAATCGCGAGGTTGAACCCAAAGTGATTCTGGTTGAAGGACAAAAATTTGAAATTCGAGGCAGCGTAACCACCCAGTATCAAAAGTGGCGGGAAACTCTCAAACTGCTCCACGAACATGAATCACCACCGGTGCAGCTTTAGTCGGTCATCGTGTAAGCGGCGCGCAGGATAAGTTTGTATGCGGTAACGTGCAAATCAGATCTGAGGTAAGATGCCTGTCATGCACAGCAGCCAATCAGCAGGTGTCAAATTACTGAAACACGCTGTTCCCGCAGTATTGAGTTCTTTTCTGTTCTGTGGTTCTGCCTATTCGGTCAGTGCCGATTTTGTGGTGGCTTTATCAATTCCGCAGCCAGTCGTTGGAAGCAAAACCAGCGTTCAGGTCTTTTACGCTGATAACCACACACCTCACGCGTTAAGTCAGGACGATGCGATCGTCATTGGAGTTTTCGCGCAAGCTTCATCTGACAGTCAAAAATCAGAAACTGAACACTACAGGCAAATGCTTGCCCGCGTGGATGAAGCGTTGACAGCGTGGGAAACAAGGCGGTCAATTGTTCCGGGTTTCGATCAAAGCCTAGAGTTCATTCTTACCAGTCGCGGTAAGGCAGAAGCGGCATTTTTTGACGTCGATTATCCAGAGGCGATTCGACTCATTGAACAGGCACTTGGTGAAGTCGAATTCATTTTTCAGCAGGAGGAAGATTTCTATAACATCAATCTGAAAATCGCGATCAGTGCATTTGAGGGGGAAGATGTCGAAGGTGCGCAGGACGCCATTACTTTGGCACTCGCCTTGCGTCCCCACAGCAAGGAGGCCGAGTTTTGGCAGCAGCAGATCATCCAGTTGCCGGAACTGATTGCTGCCAGGCAGGCTGCCATTGCCGCACGCAGTGAAGGTCGATTGCAGGATGAAATTGATGCACTTTATCGTGTTCTGAAAATTAAGCCCAGCGATGAACAGATTAAGACACGCATTGAAGCAGCAAACCGTGAGTTGCAGGACCGACGATTCCAGCGCGCAATTGGTGAAGTGCGTCAAGCACTGTCCAGTGAGGATGTGGAAAAGGCCAGAAATGCGCTGACTAAAGCTCAGCGATTTAAACCATCACATCCGGAAATCGTACGACTGAAACAAAGCATTGAAGAACTGGTCCGTGATCTTGAAGTGGCGAAACTGATTCAGGCTGCTGCAAATAGCGCGATACAGGATGACTGGATCACTGTTCAGCAGAACCTTGAGCTGGCGTTAAAGCTCAACCCGCAACTGATTGACGCGATTGAGGGCCGAGATCTAGCCAAGAGCATCATTGATGCACAGTCTAAATTTGATGACTATTTGGCTAGGTCACACCGGCTGAGTTCCAAAAATATTGTCGATGTCGTACGCACAGAACTTGAGGAAGCTCAGGTGTTGCTGAAGTACAGCCCACGCTTGCGAGCAGCCGTCAGTGAACTGGAAGTTGACGTGATCAAATGGCAAAAAGAAGTGCCTGTGCGCGTGATCTCTGATGGTAAAACGCACATCATTGTGCGCCGAGTTGGCATTATCGGGGCTGTTCGCGACCGGGAGATTATGCTCAAGCCTGGAACTTACCGCTTTGAGGGATCAAGAAGGGGGTATCGAAACAAGCTGGTGGAGGTCATCGTTACACCACATGCTGATGAAGTTAACGAAGTGACGGTTATCTGCGATGAGCGGGTTTGAGGACAGTTTAATCAAGGCACAGCGTGCCCGTCGTCATCGAATGATGCTGGGTATTGGTGGCGTAATACTGATTCTCTTGGTTTCGGCGGGTGTTTATCTCGGCACGGCCGTCATTGACCGAGTGTTTGTCGCGGTTGCGCCCGATGAAGCGGTCGACATTGCGCAGTTGGAAATTCTTGACGGCACAGGGTGGGTTTGGAACAGTGGAATCATTGCAGTAAGAAGCCCTTTGAAACTACAGGTGTCCGCTGATGGCTTCAAAAAGGAAGTCTTGACGGTCGGTGACGCGACCTGGAGACGAGGGCAGCTTGATGTGGTGCTAAAGCCACTGCCAGCCACAGTCAGGGCAACAACCAAACCGGAATCGGACGACGTTCGCTGGTATTTGAATGGCGCGTTGGTATCGGTAGCGCCGCAGTTAACCGTCGATCTGCCTGCGGGTCAGCACACAATTGAAGCCAGACACTCACATTTTGAGCCAACCAGTCAATCGATAACCCTTGAGCGCGGCGAGTCGTATCAGTTAACACTTGATCTGACACCAGTGAAGGGTCTGGTTGAGATAACCTCCGCTCCGAGCGGGGCAGAAGTATCGCTCAATTCTAATGCGATTGGAAAAACTCCGTTGCACCTGGAATTGGAAGGCGGTGGGTATGAAATTGCGCTTTCACTTGCTGATCACGACCCGAGAAAGGATTCGTTTGTCATATCGCCAGACACTCCTGAAGTGAGCCGGCACTATAAACTGGCAGTGAGCAACCGCGAAGTAACATTTTCGTTGATGCCGCCTGATGGGTCATTGACAGTGGGTGGCAATATGGTTGCATCCCGAGAAACCGCTAGCGTTTCGCTACCCGTCAATTCCCGCCAAACCGCCACGTATTCGAAGCCTGGTTTCAGAACTCAAGAGATAGAATTCGAGGTGAATTCGAACTTTGGCAATCAAATCGAAATGGAACTCAAACCCGTTTATGGAATGGTGGAGGTGAGATCAAACCCAACAGCTGATGTTTCTCACAAGGGCAAAGTCATTGGAAAAACGCCGGTTCTGGTTCGCATGCAGACCATTCCTCAAACAATGACCGTCAGCCAGACAGGATACTTGTCTGAGACTCACACGATTACACCCGTTGAAGGGACAACCCGAGTATTGGAGGTCAATCTTGTGTCGGAACAAGACCATCGACTCAATACCTCTCCGGATATATATTTGAACAGCATTGGAATGGAATTCAAACTGTTCAAAGAGGCGGATTACTTCACTATGGGTTCCAAACCCGGTGATTCAAATAGCAGACCGAACGAGTTCTATCGCCAAATCCAGTTGAAAAGACCATTCTACGCCGGTGTGCACGAAGTCACAGCCGAATCGTTTCACAAGTTCATTGGTGCCGGTTCGATTCCGGCCGCAGGCAATCGTCCGATTACTGGAATCAGTTGGAAGGAGGCAGCGAAATTCAGCAACTGGCTTAGTAAAAGGGAGGGGCTGAGGCCTGTATATCGGTTTGCAGGTGATGAGTACCAGGGTAGCGATTCGACTGCGGATGGGTACCGGATGTTGACGGAAGCTGAATGGGAGTGGCTGGCGGCAAAGGCGGGTCGTAATCAGCAAACCATCTTCCCTTGGGGTAATAAGACAATCATTCCTCAAAACTCGGGCAATCTGGCCGATGAGACCGCTAAGGGCTTCGTGGCTGTCTTCATTCCGCAATACAACGACGGCCAGGCAGGCGTGAGTGCGACAGGATTATTCCAGCCCAATCCCGCAGGCATTCATGATTTGACTGGCAATGTGAGTGAGTGGACGCATGATGCGTATGACTACGCTGTTCCCAGTGGCGATCAAATTGAGCTTGACCCGTTCGACACCTCCAATGCGACATATCACACGATCAAGGGATCAAACTGGGCGTCGGGTGAAGTAAGTGAACTTCGAGTCGCTTACAGAACGGGTAGTTCAGCAGGTAACGATAGAACCGGAATCCGGCTTGCTCGTTATCTGTATTAGGCTACGACAGCTGGAGGGCGGTACAATGAGTGACGTTGAAAGACACTTCCGTAAAGTCAGTCCATTGCTTGAATGCAGGCAATTCAAAGTAGGAGTGTGCTCAAAATGCTAAGACTAATGGTCAGAAAGAAGCACTTCAAGGCGGTGCTGGCGATGGCATTTGCTGTTGCGCTGATTGTATTCGCATTTGGATACCATAAAGCTGGTACTGCGCAGAACACAGGTCCGCAGATCAGTTTGAATACACCAGTCAGTTTCCCCGGGGATATTTAGTTGAGAGAAGCACTGCGTGGTCTGATAGTTCTGGCTGTTGCGGCAGCGTCAGTCCACTCGCTTTATGTACAGTTCATTCGCCCCAGAGCGGAAATTCTGATTGAAGCGGGTGTGGCAGCGGGACAGTATGCACCGCGAGATTGGGTTGTCATTCTGAAAGACTGGGAGCAGGAGATCTGCCTGATTCTGGCAATCTACTGTGTTGTGGAAATACTAACCCGTCTCTACAAACTTTCAAAAGAACAGTATCTTTTCGAAGTTGATTTTGTCGGTCAGGTAGAGTCGGGTGAGACTGATCTCAAGAGCACTTTGGAGGACCTTGAGTCTTTGCCTCGCTCTGTGGGACAATCTCAGTTGGTAGAGACGCTAAAGGCTTCTATTCGGCGGTATCGGATTACGTCCGATGTACAGAACACCTCAGATGCAATACAAACCAGTGTTGATGCGGTAGCCATGCGACTTGAGGCCGATAACACGATGCTGCGCTATATGATCTGGGCGATTCCATCAATTGGATTTATTGGCACAGTCCGCGGTATTGGGCAGGCGCTTTCGCAAGCCGATCAGGCGTTATCTGGCGACATTTCAGAAATGACGGCTAGCCTTGGCATCGCGTTTAACTCAACATTCGTCGCGCTGGTGATCAGCATTTTCCTGATGCTGCTTCTCCATTCGCTTCAGCGCGCACAGGACCGACGCCTGGTCGACATTCAAAGTTATTGCGAAGAATTTCTCCTGAATCGAATCAGTCAGTAATTATTGGGATTTCTCCATGAGAAGGAGACGACGCGCTCTCGGCAACAACCTTGCATTTCTGGATGTGATGGCGTGTGGTTTAGGTGCAGCGGTATTAGTTTTTCTGATTGTCAAGCATCACACAGGTGCCGAGCCGATGATCGAAGAGGCCGTGTCTGACGACGGTCAGATTTTGACCATGCTTCGGCAGTCCGAAGCAATGCTGGAAGATCAGGTTGAAGCGACTGCCCGACAAATTGAGAATTTGCAGACTAGAAATGAAGATCACGAAAATCAGATTGAAGCTCACAAAGCCAAACAGGCTGAGTTGGAGGATTTGCAACTGCAGATCAAAGAGCTCAAGACGAAAAACTCAGATCTGAAAAAAGAAGTGGTCCGTATTCGTCCGCAGCAAACTGCAGATGTTATTCAGAACAATCAGGTAGGCGAAGAGAACTACCTGATTGGGCTCAAAGTGGAGGGCCGACGAATTGCCATTGTGTTAGATCACAGCGCATCAATGACCGACGAAAAACTGGTTGACATTGTTACACGTAAACTCGGGTCAGATGCTGATAAACAAAAAGGACCAAAGTGGAATCGAACAGTTCGGGTGGCGCATTGGCTGTTGGCGAGACTGCCGAAGTCCAGCGAGGTAGCAGTCATCGGGTTCAATGAGAAGGCTAAGATATTGAATAAAGGCGCTTGGGCTGACAGCAGCGACGCTACTCAGATTAACGGGCTTTTGTCTGAAATCGTCAGGCTCGTTCCGACTGGCGGAACCAATCTGGAAGCAGGATTGCGTGAGCTGAGAAATTTGAGACCGCGACCGACCGATATCTATATTGTTACGGATGGACTGCCCACACGAAGCGTTTCTTCACCAAACCCGGTATCCCGCTGTCGAAAAAATGCGGCTAAAGTGAGTGGAAAGTGTCGAGTCGTGTTGTTTCGCACAGCCATCAAGAATTCGATACCTGCCAGAAGCAAAATTAACGTGATTCTGCTTCCAGTCGAAGGTGACCCTGACGCTGGACCGCAATTTTGGGGTTTGACAGCCAAGACTGGAGGTTTGCTTCTGGTTCCAGCGGTGGGTTGGCCATGAGAAAGCGCCGCCGAAGTGGTGAGGGTGAGAGCCTCGCTTTTCTTGATATCGTCACCTGTGGATTTGGCGCGATAGTACTGTTACTGATCATTACTAAGCCAGTACCGGATTACACGGACTTTGCAGTCCAGCAGCAGGATTTGAGTGGTGTCATTGCAGCTGCGGAACAGCAGGTAACCGAATTGCAGGCAAAGTTGCAGAGCCTCCTGACTGAACTTGCGGCAATTCCCGATCCAACTGATGATTCAGTTGATCAGGGGCTGAATCAGGCCCTTTCTGAAGCACGAGATGCGGTCGAGGAATTAAACAGTAGCAACGAGGCGTTGGAGTTAATCAAAGAGACTCTGATCGCAGCGACGATCACTCAGACAACAACGCCACAGCAACGTGACCCGGAAGTAGGCGGCATTCCGGTTGACAGCGAGTACGTGATATTTGTGATAGACACCTCAGGCAGCATGATTGAAATCTGGAATTCTGTCATCGATAACATGAACCGAATCATCGATATCCACCCCAAGGTCAAAGGCTTTCAGGTCATTAATGACAACGGCAACTACCTGTTCGAATCAACTAAAGGCAAGTGGATACCGGATACCTCAAAGTCCCGTAAAAGGGTCAAAGATGCGTTGAGATACTGGCAAAGTTTTTCCAACAGCAATCCCGTTCAGGGTTTGGAATCCGCGCTTCGTACCTATGGACGAAAAAACGAAAAGTTATCGATATACGTCTTCGGCGATGAATTTACCGGTTCATCTTATGATGAAGTGATTGACTCCTTGAACCGGTTGAATATTGATCCAATTACGGAACGACACAGGGCACGGGTACACAGCATCGGATTTTTGACTGAATCACTGGGTTCGGATCGATATTCGGTGCTGATGAGAAGTGTTGTGAAGCAAAATAATGGTGCATTTCTTGGCTTGCCAAGATGATTGCTCTAGCGAAAGCAAATGAATTGGTAATTTCGTTCGGTCTCTTATAACGGCACGGTGCAACTATTTTGTTTCCGCACCCGTAGGTCAACTGAAGCTTGAAGCGGTTTTGTCAATCGGAAATCTTCCTCTGTTGAATCTTCGATCCATCCGTTCCCTCTTGCGTCTCACGGAGCGCAATGAGTCAAGTATCATTATTGGCTCTATAGACAATAGGATTTGCATATGAGCACCTACGAATTACTGTCCGAAAAACTGCAGTCTCACCTTGGACTCGCACACCCACCCATCGCCATCACTTTCTGTGATTCAGCTCCATCAGACGTTTCAGAGTTAAGTGCTGACTACCCGGCACCGACGGAAGATGGTCGAACTGGCGCAGTTGCCGCAGGCTGCGTATTTTGGATTAAGGCAAGTGAAGGAACTTTCGCAACCAGACCATCGGATCATGGAAACTGCAGCGTTGGCAGTTTGACGCATGGACTGATCTCCTTAGAGGAAGCAGCTGGGCAATCCGATGTGCAAGCCATTTGTGAAGCAAACTGGGTTACACCAGAGATATTTCCTCACATTCCGACGGTTAGTAAAAAACCTGAAGCCATTGTGTATGGCCCACTGTCTGAGGCAACCAAAAATCCGCATGTCGTGCTTTTGCGTTTACTTGCCAGACAGGCTATGCAGTTGCACGCAGCTATACCTGATCTTCGCTTTGAAGGCAAACCACAATGTCACATCATTCCGATTGCTCACGAGCATCAAGAGCCGGCAGTCAGTGTAGGCTGTATGCTGAGCCGCGTCCGAACCGGTATGGGGAATAGCGAAATGACTTGTGCAATTCCATTCGACCGATTGTCGGAAGTGGTGACACAGCTGGAAAGTGTCTGTGCCGCAGACCGACTTGTGGCTGCCTATGCCAGTCAGGACAAGGAAAGATTTAACTGACACATTACCGTGCTTTCGCAGATGCGTTGTTCCGAATTGAAAGGGGGCATCGTGTTATAAATCTGTCGAGTGATGTGACCTTTTTCCCAATTCGAAATAGGGGAAATCGACATCGGTTAGATTCGAAGAATGGTTATTGGCAAAACACTGCAAAAAGACTGGGGCTTGAGATGCCCTACGATTTTTCACAATCTCAATAAATCGGAACTTTTTCGCGCGGCGCTTGAACTTGATGTTGGGCGAATAAAGAAGGGAGGTGATTATCACGATCGCAAGGCATACGCGACGAGTTTAGGAGAAGCAGGTCCACTGGTGTTTTTGACGGACCCAGACTGTACCGGTCGGCCGGTTGAAGACACCTATGCAGTGGCCTGGCCGGAGGTTGAATCTGACATTTGGTGGAAAAACAGCCTGAAAAAGTACGATCCTGATTGCTACGTACAATTACTGGATCGAGTCATCAATCATCTAAACCAAAGCGGCAGCCACCTGTTTGTTCAGGACGTTACCGTGGGCCATGATGCGGAGTATTCGATTCGATACCGATTCATCGGCCAGTATGCCACTCACGCCTACTTCGCGCACAATATGTTTTTGTCGGCAAATGAATCAGCTGAAGAATTTGAGCGTGACAACTGCTGGACTATGTTGAATGTTCAAAGTTTTCGGTGTGATCCTGAACGCGACGGTTGCCGTTCTGACCGTGTCGCAGTTCTCGACTTTCGCAACCGCATCTGCCTGGTTGCGGGACCCGCCGATTATTGTGGTCTGATTAAGAAGTCTATCTTTACCGTAATGAACTTTCTGTTGCCGAGCAAAGGAATTTTGTCGATGCACTGCTCGGCTAATGTCGGTGATGCGAATGACACCAGTGTTCTGTTTGGACTGTCAGGAACCGGGAAGACCACACTGTCTGCGGATGTCAGCCGCAGACTTATCGGAGATGATGAAAATGGCTGGTCTGACTCTGGTGTGTCAAACTTTGAAAACGGGTGCTATGCCAAACTGATTGATCTCGACAAGCAGGCAGAGCCAGTCATTGCTGATGCACTGTCGATGCCGGGTACTCTCATAGAGAACGTACCGGTATCCAATGGGCGACAATATGAAACTATACACCCACAGGACTTGGACTTATTTGACCGTTCAATCACTGAGAACACCCGATTTTCCTACCCTCTCGACTGCAACCCCAATGTAGCGGAAGGTGCAAAGGGCGGTCACCCGGCAACAATTGTGCTGTTAACTGCGGACGCTTTTGGCGTGTTGCCGCCGATATCAGTGCTGGACGAAGATGAGGTGATGTATCACTTCGTCCAGGGTTTTACTGCGAGAGTTGCTGGTACCGAGATTGGAGTCAACGCACCTGAAGCAACGTTCAGTTCGTGTTTCGGTGCGCCGTTCATGTCCCATAAGCCTATCGTGTATGCAAAACTGCTCAGAGAAAAAATGCGCGCCAGTTCAGCCAAATGCGTCCTCTTGAATACTGGTTGGATCGGTGGGCCTGCTGGAAGTGCACCGCGGATTTCACTTGCTACGACGCGTTCACTACTTAACTCTGCGATGCAGGGAATATTGCATGACTCAGAATCCAGTATTGAATTTGAAAAGCATTCTATACTGGGAATGCGCTATCCGACTTCGTGCCCAGGTGTCGATTCTAAAATACTGAATCCGTCAGCCAGTTGGACTGACAAGTCGGCATACACAACCGCTGCAACGGAGCTTCGTGATATGTTTCGGACGAATTTTAAGGAATGTGGTTTTCAAAAAACCGGTATTCCTGCTGCCATTTGATCAGACTTCAAAGCATTGACTTAGGGTTTTAACTGCCGAAGTGGACGAAATGGATCACGACCAACCAGAAGAAAGCAACTTCGAAGAACTGCGAAAGACGATGGTGCTGGTCATCGCAGCTCATGCAGTCGCGTCTGGTGAAGAAACTGGTAGACCCGTACTTTCTGATGCGGTGATGGAGGCTATTTTTGAGACGCCGCGCCACCAGTTCGTACCAGAAAAATACCGTGATTATGCTTATGAAGATTGCCCATTGCCCATTGGTTACGAGAAGACAATTTCACAACCATTTATTGTGGCGCTAATGATTGATCTGCTTGACGTCGAAAAGAAAGACAGCGTGTTGGAAATTGGCACTGGGCTTGGTTATCAGGCCGCGGTATTGAGTCATTTGTCCGAACAGGTGTATACCGTTGACATCATCGGGGAGTTGGCAGAACAGGCGATTGAAAACCTTAAAACTCTGGAATATGGCAACGTGGATGTGCGTATTGCAAATGGGGCATACGGCTGGCCGGAGCACGCACCATTTGACAAGATTATTGTCGCTGCATCGGCAGATGAAGTGCCCGATTCTCTAATTGCTCAGCTTGCTCCCGGGGGAAGGTTGATAATGCCAGTTGGCACTGAAGATCATCAAAACCTGGTGCTGGTGCAGAAGGGAGACTCTGCCGCCTACTCTGATGAGATCCTTCCAGTCCGCTTCTCAAGACTGGTTGTTGCGCATTAAGCCACTAAACTGACAGATGCACTCAGGCATGGTCGCAATACAGACGAACCTTTTGCCAATTGTCAATTCAATTAATGATACGAGACCCAAGTGAGCAATCAAACTATCAGAAGATTGCAGATAAAGCGTTGCAACTTAAGGAACTTGGGTTAACGTGCGGTTCAATCGTTCGCCAACTCAACGTGGACTATAAATCAGTTTCCAAGGCAATAAATAGGATCAAAGAATTTGACAATTGATTCTCCTAATGCTAACCCGATATTTCCGTACGCGGTGAAAAGGTGCCTTTCTCTGGGGTGTGTGTGAATCCCACCCAACAACTATCGTTCAAATTGGTAGCGACTAAAACGTACCATGGAAGTAATTACATAGTCTGAAGCGTTTTAGTTCAATGCGCCGTTATTTGACGACTGAGCGACCATGTGGATCGCAACGAGAGTGAACGCCGAGTAGGTCTCGAAAAGGATAATGTGAAAGTCGACCCTGTCGGTAATCTTGGGAAGACCGATCTAATATCAGGAAGTGAACGACACGAGTACCGATGTGTTTCCGCAGGGATACTGGTGCTGACTCACATGGAACGTGAGGAAGGTTGCAACACGGGAAACACTGTCAATGGTGCAGCACACACCGAACCGGTTATCGGCGAGAACTGGACTAGTATCATGTCATATATGATATGACGTATGATTTATAATCACATTCCCATTGATGCCTTATTTGTCATCGGGAGTGTGGATATGAAACGCTACATCATCACCTTGGAACAGTCCGAACGCAGCCTGCTGAGGGAGATTACGCGCAAGGGCTCGCATGCGTCTCAGAAGGTCATCAACGCCCTGATTCTTCTGAACTGCGACGAAGGTGATTTCAATCCCCGCCAATCGACCGGAGAGACCATCTGTGGCGTGCTTCAGATCTCTCCGCGCAAGGTGGATCGGGTCAAGCGCCGTTTTGTTGAAGAAGAACTGGAGATTGCGCTTGGTGGACGTCAGGGCAGACGCGAACACTACGAAGTCAAGGCGGACGGCGAGTTCGAGGCGCGGCTGGTGGCGCTGTCGTGCTCGCAGCCGCCGGAAGGTTATTCGCAATGGTCGCTTCGGCTGCTGGCCGACAGGGCGGTGGAATTGGAATATATCGACAGTGTGTCTCATGAAACGGTGCGAAGGGTTCTGAAAAAAACGAAATCAAACTCTGGAGACGCCTCGAATGGGTGATTCCATCGAAAGCCAACGCCGGGTTTGTGGCGGCAATGGAACAGGTGCCGGACGTGTACCGACGTCCGTACGACCCTGACCATCCGGTGGTTTGCATGGACGAGACGCCGCGGCAGCTGATTGCCGAGACTCGCGAGCCGGTTGCGGCGAGTGCGGGCAACTGCGCAAGGTCGACTACGAGTACCGGCGTATGGGGACGTGTAACGTGTTCATGGCAGCAGAGCCACTGGCCGGAACGAGAATGACGAAGGTGACGCAAACGGCGCGCCAAGCGTGACTTTGCGCAGTTTCTCGGCGAC
The DNA here is from genome assembly GCA_965220665.1 of Arenicellales bacterium. GTDB lineage: Bacteria > Pseudomonadota > Gammaproteobacteria > Arenicellales > JAJDZL01 > JAJDZL01. The sequence goes on along the minus strand of CBDCQQ010000005.1, from coordinate 919,512 downwards.
ATTGCAGAGTGCTATCGGTCGGCGAAAACCATCACTCTGGTGATGGATAATCTGAACACGCATCGGCCCGGTGTGCTGTACGAGGTGTTTGAGCCAGGCGTTGCCAAAGTGCTTTGGGACCGGCTTGAATTCGTGTACACGCCCAAGCTGCGTAATAAACACTTATCCGAACGCGTAGTAAACACTTATCCGAACGCGGAATAAACCTAATCCGAACACGGAATAAACACTTATCCGAACGCGGAATAAACCTAATCCGAACGCGCAGTACGGCTGATCTGCAGGATGCTGGAGGTCGGTTTTTCGGCGGCGGTTTCTGTCAGTGCAATTTGACTATTGCAGGCGTTTTTCGTATCAATCGCAGTTTTAAGTGGCGATTGAAGTCAGGGAGGCGTCAGATGACGAGAAGGAGAATTCCGATGAGAAAACATAAACAGATACTCAGGCTGCATCACGAAAACGGCTGGCCGATGCGGCGCATTGCCGAGGTGCTTGATGCGGGTACCGCGACGGTTCACAACGTGCTGGCCCAGGCCCGGCGGGCCGGTGTGAGCTGGCCGCAGGCCGAGGGCATGGATGAGGCTGAGCTGATGCGGATTTTATATCCGAGGTCCGGGTGCGCCGGGCGCGCCGATGAGGTGGATTATGCCTGGGTGCGCGGTCAGCTGGGTCTGAAGTCGGTGACGTTGAAGCTTTTGTGGCAGGAGCTTTGCGAACGGCAGGGCTACGCCCACAGCTACGCCTGGTTCTGCCGCTGCTACAATGCATGGGCGAAAGAGGGGCGGCGCTCGATGCGCATGGATCATGTGCCGGGCGACATGGCCTATGTGGATTACTCGGGCCTGACTGCTGCGGTTGGCGTGCGCAGGGCGCAGATTTTCGTCGGTGCGCTGGGGGTGTCGCATTACACCTATGCGCGTGCGGCGTGGACGCAGGGTCTTGAGGACTGGCTTGCGTGCAACACGCAGATGCTGGAATATTTTGGCGGGGCGCCGAACCTGATCGTGCCGGACAACCTGAAAAGTGCGGTCAGCAAAGCCTGCCGTTACGATCCGGATGCCAACGGCGTCTACCAGCAGTGGGCGGCACACTACGATGTGGCGGTGATGCCGGCGCGGCCGTATCGTCCAAAGGACAAGGCGATTGTGGAAAATGCGGTGCAGCAGGTTCAGCGGTGGGTTCTGGCGCCGCTTCGCAATCAGCGCTTCGAGAGACTTTCGCAGCTGAACCAGGCGGTCCGCGGCCGGATCGAGCAGCTCAACGAGCGGCCGTTTTCGGATCGTCCGGGCAGCCGCCGGGAGATCTTCGAGTCGGTTGACCGGCCGGCTCTGCGGCCGCTGCCGCTGGCACCGTTTCATGCACTTGACATCAGAACCGCAAAAGTCGGTTGCGACTATCACGTCCAGTATGCCCGGCACTGGTATTCGGTGCCCCACGAGCTGGTCGGCAAAGCGGTTGAGATCCGCGCCGATGCCGATGTGGTGACGGTGTTTTTCAAGGGCCGGCAGGTGTGCATGCATGTCAGACAGCCGCAGCATGGGCACTCGACTGTGGATTCGCACATGCCCAGGGCGCATGAGTTCATGCACAAATGGACGGCCGAGCGCATCGAGGGCTGGGCCGCCGAGGTGGGCGAGGACTGCCGCGCGTTCGTGCAGGCAAGAATCAGCGAGGCGCGGCATGTCCAGCAGGTCAGCCGCAAGGCGCTGGGGCTGCTGTCGCTGAGCCGCGAATACGACAATGTGCGCCTCAATGCGGCCTGCCGCATCGCCAACCAGCAGGGACTGAGCCGTCTCGCACAGATTCGGGAGATTCTGACAAATGGCGCCGACCTGCGATGCCAGTCCGCCGAGCTGGATCTGCAGCTGCCGCAGGATCACGAAAACCTGCGCGGCGCAGACCAGTTCAAGTGAGGGGTGCATGATGAACAGACAGGTACTGACCAATCTGAGGAAGCTGTCGCTGGGATCGATGTCGCAGGCGCTGGAACACCAGCTTGAGCAGCCCGGCACTTATGAGGATCTCGGGTTCACTGAACGGCTGGGTCTGCTGGTCGATCACGAACTGCAGTGCCGACATCAGCGCCGCCTGCAGCGGCTGATCAAAGGCGCCGGTTTCCGCCTCGCCGCAAGCCTCGACGACATTGACTACCGCGCGTCGCGCGGCCTCAGCCGCCAGCAGATCGCCGAGCTGGGCCATTGCGGCTGGATCGAAAAAGCCCAGAACCTGCTGATCACCGGACCGTGCGGTTCGGGAAAATCGCATGTGGCCTGCGCACTCGGACGCTCGGCGTGCCTGCTCAATCACGACGTGCGCTACCTGCGTCTGCCGTCGCTGCTGTCGCAGTTCGACCAGGCCAGAGCCACCGGTTCGTATCATCAGTTCATCCAGCGCCTCGGCCAGGTGTCGCTGGTGATCATCGACGACTGGGGCCTGCAGCCGCTGACGGCGGCCGACCGGCGCGACCTGATGGAACTGATGGATGTGCGCTACGGACGCCGCTCGGTCGCCATGGTCAGCCAGCTGCCGGTCGACAGCTGGCATTCAGCCATCGGCGACCCGACGCTGGCCGATGCCATCTTGGACCGGCTGATTCACAATGCCCACCGCATTGCGCTGCAGGGCGAGTCGATGAGAAAACGAAACGCACTGGAACCGGCGGCGACGCATGAGCCAGGCCCCGCATAATAAGTCCATTACCAACCCTGTGAAAAATTCCCTACGGCAAGTTCAAGCGTGCAGGCACGCTTGCCTACGGGTTTTTTAACAGGGTTGCCAACCGACTTATTTACGCTCCTTGGCATATTGAACGCTGATTCTGACTTGACATCGGGAGGTGTTTCATCGTTAAATAAGAGACTGAAAAAGACACTGAGAAAGACACTGCCGGTTCCGAAAACAGGTGCCGCGTTCAGATAACTGTTTATTCCATGTTCGGATAACTTTATTCGGCGTTCGGATTAAGTAGAATACGCACAAGCATGGCAGTTGGCTGAATGTTGCCGAATCGGAGATCAGTGTTATGGCGCGTCAGTGCCTGAATCGCAGAATTAACTCGAATGATGAGCTGCGCAGCGAGGAGAGTGCCTGGCAGGCGCAGCGGGACCGAATCAATGCGACCGTTGACTGGCAGTTCACCAGCGAAGATGCGCGCATTCGATTGAAACGGCTTTACCCGACACATGATGCATGACATAACACTAGGTTGCCAACTTGCCAAATTGAGGTTTCTGACTTCACTCTTAATCGGCATAATCCAATGCGCTGAAAAGACACACTGTGGAGTGTGAAGTTCTAGCTTGCTGCAGCTTAAGATCAAAGTAGCGAATACGCTTTCAAAATACGAAATGTCGCTTGGCCGTCAATCAGGCAGTACTTGCGTCGAGAGTTCCCAGGACGGATTGTCAGTTCCCGGAGTGTTCGTCTAACGACAGTGCCAATTTGGTGAGCGTGCTGGACGACGGAAATATCGGCATTGGAATCGACCAAGCGATGAATCTGATCAGCCCGTTTTCCGCACATATCCAAGGTCATTTCACGAAAGTGGTGGGGTCCCTTCAGCAAAAAGGCAGCAGTTCTACGCTGTCCACGCACAAAGACGTTAGCCGAGAAGTGATCGTTGGATTCACCTCCCCAGTCGTTCTTCGGGGGTTCGGTAAGCAAACTGGCAATAGCTTCCTTGACCTTCGACTCCGGAAGGGCCTTCATCGCATCCATCCATTCATCTTTGCTCTCGACCATCACATCGCGCATTTTTGAAAACTGGTCTATATCTTCCGGCAGAATCTCACCAAAACTGCCTCCAAGCCACATTAACTGACTGCTGTCCTCTCCATTTCGAGGATGATCGAACCATGGCTGTCCAATCACCATTGGTTGGATTTCGAATCGGTTCGGCTTCGCGTGAAGCAAACCAATAATCGAGTTCACATGACCGTCGTTTGATCCCTTGTTGAGAATCATTTTGCCCGTGTCACTAACGATGTGGTTTGTATGATAGGCGATTACGACGAGTTTACCGAAATTGAGACCTAGTTCGACTTCGTGACATACGCGATCAGCATCGTAAATTTCTGAACACGGGGTCAAGCGTTCCGTGCTTCGAAACAAGTGTGGTGATTCATCAAGCGTCAGGGCTTTAAGCAAAGTCGGCGCATCAAGCGCCTCGCAACAATCCAGGACCAGAGTCACGAGCAGGTGATAGTTTTCAAAATTTGCCAAATGATCAGTCCCAGGCTTCCGCATTTCGAAGAAATGCTGACGAATATCTGGAGGCAAGAAACCTATGCATAGGCGGCTGTTCAGGAAACCCATATCAATATGGTGAAATTTGTCCTTTACACGCAATCTTTCGGGGATATCGAGAACAGTCATATATGGCGCACTTTATGCGTCAAGAATGGAGACTTGAGAGTTGGATTTCTATGAAGTCTTGCTTTGAGCAGTCTTCGAATGCAACTGGAGCTTCTTATGTAGATTCTTATATGCCTGTGGCTGTCGAAATCGCTTGCCATCGCGACTTCTTTGAGAGAATTCTTCCATCTCCTTAACCGTTTTCATCTCTGGTAATTCTGGAACTTTCTGATAGCTCTGCATCAAATGAGTGTGCATGAGCTTCTCAATAACATATTGCTTTCTTTTGTGCCACCGCTGACGAAATTCCGGATGCCATATCCACTGGTGTTGTGAAAGTTTGACCACACCTTTAGTTAATCGGGCGAAAAATTTTGCCCCTACCATCACGTAGGGTCGTCCATATTCGTGATCACGGGCAGAATAGTGCGCCCAGCGCATATTTCGGCGCTTATTTTGACTTTCTGATTTGTAGTAGGAGGCATCCGCCTTCATCAGAAATTCACTGAAGTTAGAAAAAGGAAACTTCTCAAACTCGAATATCTGTTCTGCACCTGAGGAGAGGGAGCCAAAACAACCAGCATGATCAAGGGTCATTTCAGCTCCATCTATAGTGCTGCGTCTGTTGAGTTGAATAAATGGCCGTTCATCGTCCAGCAGATACGAGTTGCGTAACTCGCCGTCAAGATACACGTCGGTGACGCCTTCGTGCAGAGCTTCCTGATACACCTCTTCAAAAGCACTACAAATATCCCGGTCGACAAATTCCATCTTTATTCGCTCGTACAAACTAGAAAGGCTGTGGTCTTTCCGATCTTTCTTTAGCGCTTTTTCTTCAACACCTGGATACTCCCGACTCAAAATGCGATCAGCACCACAAGCATAAACAATATGCATTGCAAGCTCTAGGGCGCGTCCTGCATGAAATGTAATTTGCGATTGACACTCGCGTGTGTGAGCGTCGAATTGAACTTTGCTATCTCCTGTACCGCTGTGGTTTACCGTTCTACCAACACAATATGACAAGACATCAAGTTTGGCGACTTGCCAAAACATCTGTTCAAGTTCGGCATGGACACTTTCCGTCATACCATGGATTTGATCCCAACCTGCGCACCCTTTTGGAGTCTCAAACGTTCGCATGCTCATGATATCCATCGCAATGTAGTCGGACTTTTGATTTGGTAGTGCAAAGTAGCACATCCCCATAAACCTGGGTAGCACGGATCAATACTGCGACCAATAACACCTACAAAGAAAGAGTAACCTGTTCTTCAATACTTCGACTAATATTGAGGTTGGTTTCGACGTGTAGCACCGACCCTAACCTTAACATTATCCTTAAATCAGTCAAAACGATTTATTCAATCTGGGAAGCCTGCCTTCTAATTCGTAAAACACCTGTATTGCTTCTGCTTCCGCAAAAGTGGGTAGCGTTTTCTGTCCCTCAATATTGAAAGTAATAAACCAGGCAACCGAAATTCCTTTCTGTATCTTTTCCATTTCCTCTATGAAGAATTCATTCCGATACTTTGTCTTGTTATGTTTCATGCCCAGTCTCTTTCCAATTCCCTGGCTTCCCATCGTTCCATCAGACTGTATTTTTCCGGAACTACCGATATAGATTAATTCTCCGCTGCAATAGAATCCTTCATAAATCAGATATAGTCCATATTCATTAGGAACTTTATTTTCTTTTACCGCTTCCGTAATTTTTTGACCCATGCTGACATTAAATTGCCCGTTCTTTGGATACTTTTTCTTTAATACATTGATCATTGGCAATCGCCTGTAAAAAATGTGATCAACTTAGCAAAAAAATTTGATTGATGGGCCCGGAAGGAATTTATTCGAACCTTGTCGCATTTGTGGTTTCAATGTGAAATTCGACAACTGCTCGCAAAACTATAAACGTTCAACAGGCCTGTTTAATCGCAGTCATTTCTTTTAACTCAACTTGAGGTGTAAATCTCCAGTCACGTATCCGGTGTTGGAAATCTGACAATTTCCGAACCGTTTTTTATTGCACTAAACGGAGTTCGTAGAGCTTCTTGAGGTTAGATAACTGCCAAAGAAGATGTGGAGGACAGTCAGGAGCAAAAAATCCCTACCGACACGATGGTGGTCGTTCAGTATCACCTAGCCCGTCAAGTACCACAGTCCCCAAATCAGGAAATTCAACTGTCAAACTCAATTTCCCGCCCATAGCCTCAACATAACTGCGCACGGTAGACAGTAGCAGATCGCTTCGTTTTTCCATATTTGAAACCGTCGCTTGCCGAATATTGAGAATGTCTGCCAACTGCGCTTGGGTCAGTTTCTTGGCCTTGCGTAACATTTGAAGTGTCAGGTACTCCGATTCTAGTCGATTCGCTTCAGCGATGATGCGATTGCGTCGGTCCTCCGGAAATTCTTTCATTAACTCATCAAAAGGGATGCCCATCATATCTTCCTTCGTAGTGACATTAAATGTTGTTCAAACCGCTCGCCGGCTTTGCCAATCAGCCGTTTGTAAAATCGCTTCTGGTTTACTCCCAACTTGTTTCCTGCAACCAACAATATCGCATTGCGTTCTGTGTCGAATGCAAACGCAACTCACCATTCACCATTGTTTGCCGAGCATCTCAATTCTTTCATATTCTTGAATTTTGAACCGCTCAAAGTGTCTGCATAGGGGCCTCCTAGATTCGGTCCGTATTTCTCTAACAATAAAACTCTAGCGGCAATAGCTTCTTGCACAGCTATTTCAATTTTTCCAAATTCTGCTTTGAATTCGTCATGAATCTCAACTGTCCACATTGTTCTTGATTATAGCGTGTAATCTATATTTCAATTTTGCGTTTGTAGAACAAGCGCTTTGTGGGCATGGTTGAAACTCATTCGAACCGTGGCGAACATAAAATTCAGCACATCAATTGAACATGGAAGTTGCGGATTTCATCATCCTCAAAATCATTGGGGTCACTAGCGATTTACTGATGATTTTGGACTTGAGTACAAACAAATATTTGAAACTTCGCCAACCTTTGATGGAAATTTCAATGCCCGTGCAGAATGCCATAGATCCTGCCGAATTCTTGGTGAACATGATCAGATAGTATTTCGAGCGGTTGCCTAAAGCCGACATTGTGGCCAGCAACCCCTTCCTTTCGACTTACGTAGAATTCGCCAACTAACTGGATGCCCGCCAACGCATAGACTTAGCGACGGCATCAGAGAACCTTTTCACTCGATCTTCTCTGACTGAAGCTGGTGTATAGCGTTGAATTCGAGTTTCATCCCTGTCGACTAGAATGATGTTGGCACCTGCCAGTTGTGCCGTACCGATGGCCGTGATTTCCGGAAATGACTTTACGGCGAGACTTTTGCCAAGGCAGTCTGACAAAAACTGGCAGAAATATGGATTGACAGAAATCCCTCCATCAATGGAAATTTCGTGACCGACTTCAGTGAGTGAGGACATAGTCCTGATCACCTCTGCGGTACGCAAAGCAATGCCTTCAAGGATTGACTGCATCATGCTGCTACGATCTGTGTCTTGGGATAATCCTATCCACAAACCAGAGGCGAGTCGGTCCCAGTGTGGGCAAGCTAGCCCGGACAAGGCGGGTACAAAAATCAAATCTCGATCGATGGCTGCCGGTTGGTCAAATGAATTGAGCGTCGAGTAGTCCTCAAATAATCCCAGGCCGTGCGCCCATTCAATGGCTGAGCCGGCACTGTATACCCCACCATCCAATGCGTATACTGCTTGGTCACCCGCGTGTTGCCAACCGATGGTAGGAAGCAGTCCCTGATCTGGTGATCGTATTGCTTTATGACCGGTCACCGTCAAAGCGAACGCTCCTGTGCCAAAAGTAATCTTGACATCACCCACACCGCGGCAGCCATGACCGTACAGTGAGGCCTGCTGGTCTACTACACTGGCTTTGATTGGCACCTGCCTGCCATAACTTGACACTGTTCCAAGCACTCCAGTAGTGGGTACGATTGCAGGTAGTGCGCTCATTGGGACACAAAACAGCTCACAAAGCGTTTCATCCCACTGACCTGTCTCAAGATTCATCAATGAGGTTCGAGATGCTGTCGTGATGTCCGTCCTGAACATGCCAGCCAGACGGTCAAGAAAATACGCATCGGTGGTGCCGAGTTTGAGCTTCCCCTTCTTCAATAGTCGTCGTGCTTCGGGGATTCTGTTGACGATCCATGCTAACTTGCTTGCCGAAAAGTATGAATCCAAGGGCAGACCAGCTCGATTCATTACTTCTTCGCCAACACCATCTCGTTGGAGACGCTCAATCGTCTCTCCGGTTCGGTTGTCCTGCCAGACGATAACCTGAGAAACAGGCTCCAATGTGTCTGAGTGCCAGGCAAGACAGCTTTCCCCTTGATTGTCGATCCCCACCGCAGCAATATTGTCCACTGACTCAAGTGAGTTTTCGATGTTGCGAACCAGTTCCAATGGATCGTGTTCCACCCATCCAGGTTGGGGGTAATACTGTTTGTGGCGAATTACAGACGTGATCGAGGCATTTCCATCGGTGTCCACCGCTAATGCGCGAGTGCTGGTTGTTCCTTGATCGATCGCAAGTATGGTCATTGAGCTAACTGGATGGTTCAAACACCAACTTGAGTGAAGTTGGTTTCGACGAAAGGATACTGGAAGAAACGGCTAGTTGCACTTGCTTTTCGGGTAAAGTTCGAACGCGTTTCGAAACAACAGAACGATCGTCTATCTTGAGATGCACTATCCCCCGGGCTTCCACCGAAAATTTCACCCAAAGGGAAACGCTCTTTGTCGGCCGGTGATCGAACACCAGTCTTTGGGGAAAGACGTAACGAACCGTCGGTGAAGTCGATTCAACGGCTATGGTATCGATTGCTGAAGGCAGATCACCAGCCAGCGAACGGACAATGTGTGTTGCCGTGTTGATTCCTTCACGCCAGCATCGACCTGATGAATCTGCTGGGTGCAACACATTGCCAGTGGCGAAAATGTCCGGGTCCGAGCAACGGCCAAACTGGTCGGTCACAGGGATGCCAAAGCTGGAATTTAATTCGAGATGCCCCGCGTATGCCAATGTCGATTCGGCGACAAATTGTCCGCAAAATACAACGCCATCGCATGGAATTCGCTCAATCCGTCCTGATCCTGGACGTACAGCCACCCCACTGACCCGCTCCTTTCCTTCGATTGAAACCAGTTCAGTGTTGAAAAGCGAGCGTATGCCGAGCAGTCGAGGCAACCAGACTGATGATTTCCAGGCAGTAGGGCGTGTACGTTCCTCAATCATCGCCACGGGTCGTATTCCCGCATGTCTGCAGGTCAGTAGTGCGGAAAACGCGACCAGTTCAGTGCCTACAATGACTGGATACAAAAATGGTTTTCGAGACTTCAGGTAAACCATGGATTGCAGTGCACCGGTAGTCAGAACCCCCATTGGACGGGTGCCGGATACCAAGCGGGCTGATCTCGGGGTCTCCCTTGCTCCTGTCGCCAGAAGAACTTTTGCGGCTTCAATTTTTGCGGTTCCTGTTGAAGTTGATACGTACAGCGAAGGGCCAGAATCGATTCGAACGACATTTACTTTTGTTCGAATGTCCACCCCTACCGCTAGGGCGGCCTCACGAAGGCGTGAGGCGTATTCTGGACCCTTGAGGACACGATGGAATTCAGGCCATCCAAACGGAGGGTGGCTGCAATGCCGAGGGATACCGCCGACTTCAGCCTCGCGATCTAGAACGACAACATGTTCAACACCAGCTTTTCGCAGTTGAATGGCTGCAGCGAGACCACTCGGTCCGCCGCCGACAATGGCAACATCGCAGCGTACACGCGGTTCAATCACGTCAGCAATCACTGGCCTGTGACATCCATTGGTGAATCGAAATAACCCGCAGTGATTTCACTTAATTCAGCACTGCAGTAAAACCCCTGGCATCGCCCCATCGTAACTCGGGTGCGACGTTTCAGTCCACTCAGCGATTGCGCCGAAAGTGGCCCTTGAAGAGCGTTTTCAATTTCTCGTCGAGTGACCAACTCACAATGGCAAACAATCCCGCCGTTGTCAGGCCGCATCCAGTCCCTTTCGCCAGTCTCGCTAATCTGCGGAACAGTCGGCCATTGAATGCCCGCGGATTCGCGCGGTGAAGACTGGTTTCCAAAGATCGTTTTGGCAGCAAGGCGAGCGATTCCCAAGGCTGCACTCAACCCTGTAGAACGAATGCCGCCGACGCAAAGATACTGTTTTTCCCCATTCAGTTGAATTTCGTAATCGTTTGATCCAGTTGCAGGTCGAATTCCGGCATAGATGCCTGTCACACCGTGGCGCTTGAGATCAGGCAGAATACCTTCACCCACTGTCTTCAGACGATTCAGAGTCTCCGTGTCAACACTTGTGTCGTCCCGACTTTCCTGATCTTCTGCACTGGGACCGACCAGCAGGTTTCCGAAAATGGTGGGACACACGACTATTCCCTTGGTCTTATCTGTCGGAACCGGCAATAGTATGGTGTCAGACAGGGGTTTGGCAGATTTGTCATACACCAGGAACTGACCCTTGCGCGGTCGGATTTGGAACAGTGCTTCACCAATCAGCTGGTTATGCAGCTGATCACCATGGAGTCCAGCACAGTTCACCAGCCAATGTGCCTGCAGCTCACCCTGACTGGTAGAAACGCGCCATCGATCGTCATTGAAATCTCCTTCGCGTACTCGGCAATTGTTTATGAATGTGGCTCCATGAGCCAGTGCCTGGTACAAGTAAGCCAAGGGCGTAGACCACGGGTCTACCACGCATTCACCGGGGATGTATAAGGTTCTTTTTGCTCCCGGTGCGAGCAAGGGAACCCGGACTCGCGCAGAGTCGACATCAATTTCGACAACATCGGTTACCCCGTTAGCATGGGCCTTGGACACAATGTCATCAATGCTGGATGCCTGCTCATCATTCCACGCCAAAACCATGGCTCCGGTTTCCAGCAAGGGTAAATTGAATTTGTTGTGAATTTTCCGAAATTCCTGATATCCGTCAGCAATACAGGCCTGTTCGACGGAATCAGTTGGCGCATCGAAACCGGTGTGCAAAATGGCACTGTTACCCTTGCTGGCACCGTCCAGAATATCACCCGCTTTCTCAACTAGAATGACCTTTCGATTTTCCAGGGCGAGCCTTCGGGTTACAGCGCATCCCACGACTCCGGCTCCCACTACCAGCACGTCGAAAATTTGCTGGGATGGAGCCCCGGTGCCCCGGTTAGATTTGTGAGATTCAGTAATCGGCTGTGAATTGAGCTTTTCAGTCATTTTTCCAATTTGTCAAATCCACTGTTGAATAGACGATCTGCAGATGGATTGAGCCTTTGAAATGATTGGGTTCGGTTTTCGCGTGGCATTTAGACATCAACGGCTCATCGTAGTGCAATATACCAATTCAATCTCGCAGTCCAGAGAAATTCATCACAGTTGATTCGTCGAAGTGGCAGGTTATCAGACGATGACGAAAACCGCAGCGTTAATCGGGGCGAGGTGATTTTGATGGTTTAATTTCACGCGATGATAGGTTTAGCGGGTTCAGACGCCAAACATATTATTCCTGAAGTCTCCGACAAATTAATCCCACCAATTTTCAAGATACGGTCGATTCAGTGGTATGATTAACGCTTTGCAATCAGATTGAAATATTAGTTTTTTGGCGGAATCCCTGATTGAGCAAATGTTGACATTGATTTGTCAATTGACATAATTCATGCAAAACCAATCATCGCGGGCATATACGCTGACCTGGATTTTCAATATTAGCTTTCAAAATTAAATCAAAATGCCTTCCTTTATTGTGAAGTATGTTCGTGCGGTGGACTATATTTCCACCCGCTTCGGCCGAATTGCAATGCTTCTGATCTTTCTTATGATCGGGACGCTGTTGTTGGATGCGGTTACTCGTAATGTATTGGATATCCCATTGTTTTGGTGTGTGGAGCTGGCTCAATTCACCTTGGCTGCCTACTACATTATGGGAGGCGCCTATTCCATGCAACTTAATACGCATGTTCGCATGGATTTGTTGTATGACCGGCTGTCCGACCGCAACAAGGCGCGGATGGACAGTTTCACCGCGATCTTTCTAGTGATCTACCTGATTGTGCTTTTGATCGGTTCCGTTTCCAGCACAATCTACTCAATAGAGACTAATCAACGCCTCTTTTCAATGTGGAACCCGTCGGTAGTTCCAATTAAGGTGATTATGGTCCTCGGAATCCTATTGATGTTATTGCAAGCCTTTTCCACATTTTTCAAGGATCTAGCCAAGTCGCGCGGAGTGGGGCTGGCATGAGTTACGAAGCCATCGCCATCATCATGTTCGCATCTATGCTGCTGATGCTACTGACTGGGCAGCGGGTTTTTGCCGCTATTGGTATTGTTTCCACAGTGGCAGCGTTGCTGCTCTGGGGAGAGGGAGGCGTGGAAATGCCGTTTACGGCAGCGTTCAAGTTATTCAAATGGTACCCGCTGCTGACCCTGCCGCTGTTCATCTACATGGGATACATACTGTCGGAATCGGGTATTGCTGATGATCTCTATCGGATGTTCCATGTGTGGTTTGGTGGCCTTAAGGGTGGGCTTGCGGTCGGAACCATCGGCCTCATGGTGGTAATCTCGGCCATGAACGGACTCAGTGTAGCGGGGATGGCGATAGGCGCAACCATTGCCCTGCCTGAGATGCTGCGGCGGGGTTACGACAAAGTCATGATTACCGGAGTGGTGCAAGCCGGAAGTTCTCTGGGCATTCTTGTTCCCCCAAGTGTGGTGCTGGTTCTTTACGGCATGATTGCTCGGGAATCCGTGGGTAAGCTGTGGCTGGCTGGCGCATTACCTGGACTGATGATGGCTGCTCTTTTCATCATCTACATCGTCATTCGATGTCGCCTACAGCCTCACCTAGGCCCAACAGTCAGCGAAGAAGAGATAAAGCAAATGCCCATGGCGGAAAAGCTGCGACTGCTTCGAGCGGGGATCATTCCATTTCTGATCTTTTTCTTTATGACGGGACTCTTTGTCATGGGCATCACCAGTCTGGTTGAGAGTTCCGCAGTAGGGGCTACAGCTGCGACTCTGGCAGCGTTAGTCAAACGACGGCTTAATCGCAAGGTCATGGAGGAAACCATCCGCAAGACCTTGGGAATTTCTTGCATGTTCATGTGGATCATTCTGGCCGCACTTTGCTTTGGGGCTGTTTTTGATGGAATCGGGGCGGCGAGAGCTATCGAAACCCTTTTCATCACGAACTGGAATCTGACGCCTTGGGAAGTGCTGATCATGATGCAATTGTCATATCTGTTCATGGGCATGTTTCTAGACGATACAGCAATGCTCGTTATTGTTGCGCCCCTATATGTCCCGCTGGTGAAAATATTGGGATTCGATCCTGTCTGGTACGGAGTGCTGTACACCATTACTTGTCAGATCGCCTACATGACTCCGCCATTCGGATACAATCTTTTTCTAATGCGCGCCATGGCGCCGCCCGAAATTTCGTTGATGGATATTTATCGTTCCATTACACCATTCGTGCTGGTCATGATCGTTGCATTGATTTTGGTCATGGCATTCCCTCAGATCGCCCTGTGGTTGCCGGGCCAGATATACACCAGGTGATTCTCCACTTCTTATGGTCAATCGCCTTCAATAGATAGAGAGGTCGACAATGACAGACAAAAAAGAACTTGTTCAACCGACAAATAACGAACGTCGGGAATTTGTAAAGAAAGTCGGTGCAGGTACTGCCGGTATCCTAGCTGCAGGAACTGCGCCTTACGCATTCTCACAGAGCAATCCAATTAAATGGCGATTGCAATCGTATTCCGGTGCACCGCTCGGTGCGCATGTGGTATTACCTCAGATTGAGGCATTCAACAAAGTCGCGTACGGCCAGATGGAAATCGAACTGTTCTATGCCGACCAGTTGGTTCCTACGGACGAACTGTTTCGAGCCATGCAGTCGGGTGCGCTAGATGCAGTACAAAGTGATGATGCCACGATGGCTTCACCGGTCGATATCAGTGTGTTTGGCGGGTACTTCCCGTTTTCCACCCGTTACAGCCTGGACTTGCCAGTACTGTTTAAATATTACGGGTTGGATCAAATTTGGGCTGAAGCGTATGGTGAGGTAGAAGGTGTAGAGTGGATCAGCGCTGGCGCTTGGGACCCGCTGCACATATTCACCAGGGACCCAATTCGTTCGCTAGCCGATATGCGGGGCAAGCGTGTATTCGGCGTTCCGACCGCTGGAAGATTCCTGTCACGCTATGGTCTAGTACCAGTCACCTTGCCGTGGGATGACATTGAAGTCGCTATCGGTACTGGTGAACTTGACGGTGTCGCCTGGTGCGGATTCACTGAAGCCTATGAAGTCGGATGGGCCGATGTATGTAATTACGCCCTGCTCAACAACGTAACCGGTGCGTGGTGTGGTTCCTACTTTGCCAATACAAAGAGCTGGAATGCACTCCCGCCACATCTTCAGGAGCTGTTCCGAATGTCTTGCAATGACTCGCACTACTATCGTCAGGTTTGGTACTGGGGCGGCGAGGCCCAGTTAAGAGTAGAAGGTGAGAAGATGGAGTTGACTACCATCCCGGCAGAGGAATGGGATCAGGTTGTCGAAGATTCCAAGGAATTCTGGGAAGACTTGGCTTCAATCAGCCCTCGGACCCGCAAGGTGGTGGATGCTTTCCGTCGGTATTCCGAGGTTATGGAGAAGGTTGGCGTTCCCTATCGCTACAGCTGATTCCAATCCTGAAATACAAGATTTAATATCTGATTTGAAAAAAAGCTCCGGGGACTTGTTCCCGGAGCTAATTTTTCGTGGGCACCTTGTCAATAACCTGAAGTTCCAGAGTGTATTTGTAGCTAAGTCCTGCTAATTAAGGCATTTTCAGGCGATTCATTTTTCGCCATTCTGCCTACATTCGCTTTTTCCTGGCAGGATAACTGATGGTCTGGAGAAGATCCAGTGCGCGCTGCTGCTTGTCATTAGCCATCGTCATCAACTCAAACGGCAAAGCCTTCAGCATCTGACTGCGACAGGTGTTTTTCGTCACCGTCTGAAGGTGTTCGATGAGTGTCCGGAAACAGTGCACCGGCGAGCCATCGTCCAATTGCCTGGTGGCTGCTTTGTGCCTGGCAACCTTCGAGCGCGGTGCGCTCAGCACCGGGTCCCGGTCCACACTGATTTCATCCAGCAGCGGATCGGCAAACAGCAACTCCCGCCACGCCTCGCGCATGTGCCACTCAACATAGTAAGCCAGCATGCACAGGAATATATGCGCGCGAACGCGCTGCGCCGTCCGATGATGCACCGGGCGCACCTGCAGACTGACCGTCTTGATGGTTCGAAAGGCCCGCTCCACCCGACACAGGCGCTTGTAGTTTCTGACACACTCAGCCGCCGTCATGGAAGCCTCATCCACTGACGTGCGAATGACATACACTCCATCCACAAACGCCTCCTCGGCAATGCTCGCCGGGTTTCTTCGAAACGATAAGGCATCCTCAGCAATGTCACAGATGAAATGCTTTCTGACCTTGCGCGAGTTGATCACCTCACCGACTTTCAGTCCAATCTCGGCCACACCTTTCAAATGGCCCTTCGACACGCTTTTTTCAATCGCCCTGAGCTTGTCCTCGGTCGCCGCAAGCAATGCCTCGCGGGTGGCGGCGCGGCGTTTTGCCAGCGACCGGTTGCGACAGGCCACCAGCCGCTCACCCGGAAAATCCGGATGCAGCACCTCAAACAGGCTGCTCTCATCGAACCGGCCCACCGATAAAGCACCATCGCGCACCAGTTTCTTGATCACCGGACTTTTCAGCGCCGTGATCCACCCCATCCCATCCAGTTTGCCCAAGGCGTCAATGTTCACCTGCGTGATCATGCCCCGGTCACCCACCACCACCAGCCGTTCAATGCCAAAACGCCCCCGCAGTCTTTTCACCTGCGGAATCAGCGTCTGACTGTCGCGCATCGAGCCCCGGTGCACGCTGACGCCCAGAGGGCGCCCCTGAACATCGCACAAAAGTCCAAAATTCACCTGCAGTCTGCCTTTCTTGCCGTCCTTGCTGTAACCAAACTCAGCCAGCGGACACTGGCTGCCCTCCATGTAGGTGGAGGACAGATCATACAGGGCCATCGCACCCGGCTCCAGGTGGCGCCGGACCAGCTTGCCCTCGATCACGTTCTGACGCGTCACAAGCCAGTCCATGGCACCATACAGCTCATCGGCATCGGCCCCGTCAATGTCAAGGTAATCCGCCAGCGTGGTGTCGCGCCACCAGCGCACCGTCGCCAGTTTGGTATGGGGGCGGATGATGCGGGCGGCCACCATGGCCAGGACCAGGTCGCTTTCGCGTCGGTTCTGGCTGTTGACCAGTTGGGCAAAGCCCAGTTGGTTAAAGGCGGCAAGCACCGCTTCGACGGCGCCGTGCTGACGGGTGTCTGCAATCTCAAAGGCGTCGTCGGTGACGGTCAGCGCTCGGCCCGCGAGGTAGTTCTGGACCAGGGTGATGAGGGGTTGTGGCAGGTGGGAGAGATTGGCGAGGGTTTTCTTCTGCGATTTGCCGTTGTGATCGCGGTAGCTGGTTCGCACGAGTGTGGAGCGGTAGGTTTTTCCGCCTTTTTTCGAGACGACGGTTGCCAGGTGCATGGCGTTGGGCTGCCGGGCTATATTCTGCCTACGAGAAGAAAAGCAATAATCATATTATACAGCAGGTGCAAGGGTTTGAATGATTTTTATCTTCATATATTCTGCCTACAATATAAAAAATATCAGACCCGACATGCAGGCAAAAGATTCAGATAATGAAAGAGTTAGCCTGCCTGGACAGGAAAAAAGTGGTCAGAACTTCAGAATAACGCTTGACTTTCCCTCATTAGTTCGCCGTACCGACGTTAGACCATTGCGCCTTTGCGGCGAATTGGAAATCGTCCAATCTATTCGTTGGCAATTTCCTGAAATGTGATGCCTTCCACTTTGGCCTCTCCAAACAAAATCTCAATGTACTGGGTTACCGCCTGACGCCAACTCACTTCTTTCAAATATTCTTCAATCTTTTCACGCACCAAATGAAATGGCACAGTTTGCCCAGGGTGCTTCCGTATCAGATAAAGAATGTGCACGCCATAAGGAGCTTCTATCGGGTCTGGATAGAGTTGGCCCTCATCGAGTTTTCTCAAGCATTTCTCAAAATCGTACGATGTCTGCCCGTGTTTTATTCTTCCCAAAAGCCCGCCATTTTCGCTTGATTTGCAGTTCGAATGCTTGCCTGCGAGCTCGTCGAACCGGTTAGGAACTTCTTTCAGATCTTCAATTAGTTGTCTGGCTTTTGCAACCGCTGCAGCGTACTCATCTTTTTCGCTTTGGTTAGCGGCAATCAAAATGTGTTTAGGTTCATATGTGTCAGAGGTTCGAAAACGAGTGAGATTGTTTTCGTAGTACCGATTACACTCTGCTTCCTTTGCTTTGGGTACATTGATCTCAATGTCCAGAAGCTGCCTGACTAAAGCTTCTTCGTCAGTTTCTGTTCGACCTTCGCCATCAGATACGGGATCAGGGATCAAATCGAGTCGATGCGCCTCCTGCAATAAAAGTTCGCGTACAACTAAAGCACGAACTGCAGCTTTCTGTGCATCTTGCGGGTTACTCGCCGGATGATTCTGGCTTTCCGCAGCAATCGATTTGCTTGGGATTACGACGCCGTTGACACGGATTGAATCCGGCAACACAGGATGATTCAGTTCAGGCAGCGGTACGCGTCTTCTGCTTGGTCCGGGTAATCTGGTATCCGGGACGCCATAGGTATCGAACAGGCACGCTAAACATGTGTACAAGTCGGGTAAACGGAAAGATCAGAAATATCGTCAGCCCGAGGAATAGATGCAGTTTAAAAATCCAGTGCACGTCCTTAATGATGTCCGCAGTGCCACTTTGGAAAGTGAAGATACCCTGTGACCATTCCATAAACCTGACCATTTCTTCACCATCCAGATGATCAACAGAAATCAGAATGGTAGCGAGTCCCAACAGAAGTTGAAGGTAAAGCAAAACTAGGACTGCGGTATCTGAAAAGCTCGAGGTCGCTCGAATTCTGGAATCAAAAAGCCGTCTGTGAAGCAACAATGTCGCACCAATTAAAGCCATAATCCCAGCAACACCGCCGACAATTATTGCGGCAAACTGTTTGAATCCATGACTGATACCCATCATGTCAAACACCTCAATGGGTGTCAACAGGCCGACAAGGTGGCCAAAGAACACAATTAACACACCGACGTGGAAGAGCACCGAACCAGCTATCAACTGTTTACGCCGCAATAGCTGGCTGGACCCTGAACGCCACGTATATGGTTCTCGATCATAACGCACGATACTGCCAACTAGCAGCACAATCAAAGCTACATAAGGATAGTAGCCGAATATCAAGATATGGATATAACTGTCCATGGTACTAACGTCCGGATAAATCTGGATTGTTCAACTGAGTGGGCGGAGCGACCCGAACGCCGGTTGAACCTGGCATACTCTGGGTACAGCCATCATTCTGACCGCTGCCAGGTCCGAATACAACTTCAGAATCTTTCCACAAGCGGTCCAGCTGATCAAAGTCATTGGGATCATCTTCCGGTTCTTCGAGGATTGCATGAACCGCATCGGATTCGGGTTCGTTCAATGCTAGGCTTTCCAATGCACTGAATGGTGTTGCGTATATGCTCTTGCGTCGCTCCAAGCGAGCCGAGAGTGCAGAAATGATGTGAAGCGGCTGCGACAGCGTCGATAGCGCCTCATCTAATGGCAGAGTCGACAGAAATTCAAGGAACAGCGGTAGGTAATCCGGCAGTTCCCGATCTGAGATTTCAAGCCCTTTCTCTCTGTATAGTGTCGCTAAATCGACCATAGCCTGACCTCTTTCCCGACTTTCACCATGTACATGTTCAAACAGGTGCAAAGACAGACTCCGGGTACGATCAAACAACAGTACAAAGCGTTCTTGCAATTCGTACAGATCTTGTTTCGCGAAGTCATCCAAAATTTGAAATAGTGCCAACTGTTGCTTTTGCGAAAGCAGCGCTTCCTCTGTGACGGCAGCACGCATTTCGCCTACCGCGGCCTGCATCTCCGCAGTCGGATAGGATAAAACCGCTGACAGTACTTTGAATGTCTTGGTCACTTGATCAGCTCGGTCGATATACGAACAGTCTTGCGCGGTGCCGTTGCAAACAGATTAGTTTTGGACGTGCCGCCGGAGCATTGATTGCCAAAACTGAAACCACATCCACCGCGAATGTCATAGGCATCCTCACTCGTTTCGCGGTGCGAAGTCGGAATCACAAATCGATCTTCGTAATTTGCAATCGCCATTAGCTGATACATGTCCTCGACTTGATCAGGTGTCAATCCAACCTGTTTGGCGATTCCAATATCAATCACGCCATCGACAGTCTTTGCCCGCATGTATCCGCGCATCGCCAACATACGCTCAAGTGCTTGTGCGACCGGTTCTTCCTTACCTGCGGTCAGCAGGTTTGCCAGGTAACGAATCGGAATACGAAGCGAACGTACATCTGGCATTTCGTTATCTATCCCGATCTTGCCCGCTTCCGCGGCTGATTGAATTGGTGACAGTGGTGGCACGTACCAAACCATCGGCAACGTGCGATATTCGGGATGAAGCGGAAATGCAACTTTCCACTCCATTGCCAGTTTCCAGATTGGTGAACGGGTTGCAGCCTCAAGCCATGCATCGGGAACCATATCCGCGCGGGCCTGCGCAATGACATCCGGATCATTTGGATCTAGAAAAATTCCGAGTTGTGACTCATATAAATCGTGTTCGTCTTCGACCGAGGCTGCCTCCTTGATCCGGTCAGCATCGTAAAGCACAACGCCCAGGTATCGAATTCGACCAACGCAGGTTTCCGAACAAACCGTCGGCTCACCTGCTTCAATTCTGGGATAACAGAAAATACACTTTTCCGATTTTCCGGATGACCAGTTGTAATAGATTTTTTTGTACGGACATCCGGATACGCACATTCTCCAACCGCGGCATTTCTCCTGATCGATCAGAACAATTCCGTCTTCTTCCCGCTTGTAGATAGCACCAGATGGGCAAGCTGCAACGCAAGACGGATTAAGGCAATGCTCACAAAGTCGCGGCAAGTACATCATGAAGGTATTTTCAAACTCACCATAAATCTGTTTTTCAACACCTTCAAAGTTGTAGTCTTGGGACCGCTTGGAGAATTCGCCACCCAGAATTTCCTCCCAATTTGGCCCCCACTCAATTTTTTCCATACGCTCACCGGTGATCAGCGATCGCGGGCGAGCGGTCGGCATCGTCTGACTTTCCCCAGCCGTCTGCAGATGCTCATAATCGAAAGTAAACGGTTCGTAGTAATCGTCTATTTCAGGCAGATCTGGATTAGCAAAAATATTTGCCAAAATACGCCACTTGGCGCCCATACGGGGTTCAATATCACCTGACTTCTTACGAGTCCAGCCACCTTTCCAGCGGTTTTGATTTTCCCAGTCTTTCGGATATCCGATGCCGGGCTTTGTCTCTACGTTGTTAAACCAGGCATACTCCATTCCTTCCCGGCTCGTCCAAACGTTCTTGCAAGTGACCGAACAGGTGTGGCACCCGATACATTTGTCGAGGTTAAGAACCATGCCGATTTGTGCACGAATCTTCATAGTGTTACCTCCATCTTCTTAGAAATCGGTTCTTCCATCCAATCAATCTTTTTGACCTTGCGTACGATAACGAACTCATCTCGGTTTGAACCAACCGTACCGTAGTAATTGAATCCATAGGATTGTTGTGCGTACCCACCGATCATGTGTGTCGGTTTCACCACGGTACGCGTAACAGAATTGTGAATCCCGCCACGTTGCCCGGTTACCTGCGAACCAGGTACGTTAACAATTTTTTCCTGTGCATGGTACATATACATGGTTCCCTCACGAATACGCTGCGATACCACGGCCCGAGCAACCAGGGCACCATTCGTGTTGTATGCCTCGACCCAGTCGTTATCGGAAATATTCGCTTTCTGGGCGTCAATTTCTGAAATCCAGACAATCGGTCCGCCACGCGAGAGCGTCAGCATTAGAAGATTGTCGGTGTAGGTTGAATGAATCCCCCATTTTTGGTGAGGGGTGATGAAATTCAGCACCACCTGTGGCATTCCATCATCTTTGGCATCAATAATCGGCTTAATGGTTTTCGTATCGATGGGCGGGCGGTAAACACAAAGACTCTCGCCAAAAACCCGCATCCACAGATGATCCTGATAAAGTTGCTGACGTCCGCTGAGCGTCCGCCACGGAATCAGTTCATGTACGTTTGTATACCCGGCGTTGTAGCACACGCTTTCCGATTCAATTCCAGACCAGGTTGGCGAAGAAATGATCTTACGCGGCTGTGCTACGACATCCCGAAAACGTATTTTTTCTTCCTCCTTGCTCGCCGCCAAATGCGCATGATCGCGACCGGTATTTTCAGAAAGGGCAGACCATGCTTTGACAGCAACCTCCCCATTGGTTTCAGGCGCAAGCGAGAGAATGACCTCAGTCGCATCAATATCACTTTCGATTCGAGGCATACCCTTAGTCGGACCCTCTTCGGTAACTACACCGTTAAGGCGCGCCAGATATTCCACTTCATGTTGCGTGTTCCAGGCGATACCTTTACCGCCGTTTCCAAGTTTATCCATCAAGGGACCCAGCGCTGTAAAACGTTTGTATACATTCGGATAGTCGCGCTCAACCACTGCGATTCCGGGCATGGTTTTACCCGGTATCGGTTCTGTTTCCCCGCGTTTCCATTCCTTGACATCGATCGCTTGGGCAATTTCTGCCGGAGTATCATGCAGTATCGGCACCAGAACAACATCCGTCTCGACACCCAATACTTCCGGTGCAACTTCAGAGAACTTCTTTGCAATTGTTTTGTAGATCTCCCAGTCGCTTCGACACTCCCATACTGGATCAACAGCGGAAGATAGCGGATGAATGAAAGGATGCATGTCGGAAGTATTCAGATCATTTTTTTCGTACCAGGTGGCAGTCGGCAATACTACATCCGAATACATGCAGGTAGTGGACATTCGAAAATCCAGTGTGACCAAAAGATCAAGTTTGCCTTGTGGAGCTGATTCATGCCACGCAACTTCGAGCGGTTTGTTCGTAGCGTCGTCACCAAGCTCTTTACCTTGCACCCCGTGGTTTGTGCCCAGCAAGTGCTTCAAAAAGTACTCGTGTCCCTTGCCCGAAGAACCGAGCAAATTTGATCGCCAAACGAACAGATTGCGCGGCCAATTTATCGGATTGTCCGGGTCTTCACACGACATGGTGATTTCACCATTTTTCAATTTCTCCACCAAATATGCTGGAACCTCCAATCCAGCATCTTTTGCCTTTTCGCTAATTGTCAATGGGTTCATTGCAAGTTGCGGCGATGAAGGCAGCCACCCCATACGTTCAGCACGGACGTTGTAATCAATTAATGCGCCATCCCAGGGGCCTTCCGGCGCAGTCGGCGAGACAATTTCGTCAATGCCTAGTGATTCATAGCGCCACTGATCAGTATGGGCGTACCAGAACGAGGTTGAGTTCATTTGTCTCGGTGGACGTCCCCAGTCCAATGCAAATGCGAGTGGTAGCCAGCCAGTCTGAGGTCTCAGCTTTTCCTGGCCGACGTAATGAGACCACCCGCCGCCAGACTTTCCGACGCAACCGCACATTACCAGCATGTTGATGATGCCCCGGTAGTTCATGTCCATGTGATACCAGTGGTTTAACGCGGCACCAAGTATGACCATTGAGCGGCCTTCTGTCTTTTCGGCATTACGAGCGAACTCTCGAGCAACAGTTGCAATCGCATCAGCGCGAACACCGGTGATTGTTTCAGCCCAGGCAGGTGTGTAGGGAATGTTTTCGTCATACGAATTGGCAACGTTGTCTCCCCCAAGCCCGCGGTCAAGACCGTAGTTAGTCACGAACAGGTCAAATACCGTAGCGACCCAAAACTCACCATCTTTCAGTTTCAAACGTTTGACCGGCACGCGCCGCATCAGTACGTCAGGATGATCTGAACCTTTAAAGTAATCATGTTTTCGATTACCGAAATATGGAAATCCGACCTCAACGACATCGTCTCGTGCAGACTGTTCAATATTTGACAGTCGCAACTGAACCTCAGATTCTGACGAGTCTTTGGTTTCTAGATTCCATTTACCCTTTTCACCCCATCGGAATCCGACTGAACCGAGCGGTACAACGAATTTTCCGGATTTTTCGTCAATCGCAATGGTCTTCCAGTCTGGGTTGTTTTTCTCTCCCATCGAGTCTTCGAAATCTGAGGCTCTTACAAGCCTCTCGGGTATGAGGTTGCCATCCTTCTCGACCAGCCGCACCAGCATCGGCATGTCGGTATACCGGCGGCAATAGTCAGTGAAATACTCACTCTGTCGATCAATGTGAAATTCTCGCAAAATTACATGTCCGAGCGCCATCGCCAAAGCTGAATCTGTACCTTGCTTCGGATTCAGCCAAATATCAGCAAACTTTGCGGCTTCACTATAGTCGGGTGTAACAACAACCGATTTTGCACCACGATAACGCGCTTCGGTATAAAAATGGGCGTCTGGTGTACGGGTTTGCGGAACATTCGAACCCCACAACATCAAAAATCCTGAGTTGTACCAGTCTGCCGATTCGGGCACATCAGTCTGCTCACCCCAGGTTTGAGGTGAGGATGGTGGCAGATCGCAGTACCAATCATAGAACGACATGCTTACGCCGCCCAGAAGTGAGAGATAACGTGAGCCAGCTGCATAGGACACCATTGACATCGCCGGAATTGGTGAAAATCCGTTAATCCTGTCAGGTCCGTATGTCTTGACTGTATATGCGTTGGCTGAAGCAACCAATTCCGACGCTTCATCCCAATTTGCGCGAATGAAACCACCAAGCCCACGCACCTCGGTATAGTCTGAACGCTTGTCGGGGTCTTCAACAATGGATTTCCAAGCTGCCACAGGTTCCATCGTTTTTCTTGCTTCGCGCCAAAGTTTCAGCAAGCGCGAACGAATCAGCGGATACTTGAGCCGACTACCTGAATACAGATACCAACTGTAACTAGCACCACGGGAGCAGCCGCGCGGCTCATGATTCGGCAGATCAGGTCGCGTACGCGGGTAATCCGTTTGCTGTGTTTCCCAGGTAACAATACCTCCCTTCACAAAGATTTTCCAGGAACAGGAACCTGTACAGTTGACCCCGTGTGTTGAGCGCACGATTTTGTCATGCTGCCAGCGATTTCGATATGTCGTCTCCCAATCGCGATTTTCGTCAGTGGTGACCCCATGTCCTTCTGAAAATGGATCAGTTTGCTTACTGAAAAAGTTCAGTCGATCAAGGAGAAAGCTCATACCATCCTCCGTTTGAATATAAATTCATCAATTGACGTCCTAGGTAGCATCCGGTGTTTTCTACGCATTTCGTTCAACATCATACAACAAACCGTTCTTACAGGTGTAAACTCGCCATGTCAATAGTGCGCACGTCACGTAGAAGATCAGGAATCCCCACAATGCCACGAGTGGTTCACCCGTCATGGCGATCGATGTACCGTATGATTTTGGTATGAAGAATGCACCGTATGCAGCAATCGCCGATGTAAACCCGATAATCGCAGCTGATTCTTTTTCGGACTGTCGGCGGCTTTCAACCGCGGACAATGAAGGCATCAGTCGTCCGACTTCGAGGCGCATGATGACAGGGATCATCTGAAATGTCGATGCATTCCCGACCCCTGTTGCGAAAAACAGCAGCATGAACATCGCAAAGAATCCCCAGAATGCACCAGGTTGATCCTTGATGGTGATGAAGTAAATCACACCAGCTACTGCTAAGATCATGAAACTGAATGTCCAGAACGTTATTCGTCCACCGCCGTAGCGATCAGACATCCAACCCGTCGCAGCGCGCGACAATGCGCCGATTAGTGGGCCAAGAAATACGAACTTGAGCGAATCGATATCCGGAAATTGGGTCTTGGCCAGCAATGGAAATCCCGCTGAAAATCCAATAAATGAACCAAACGTGCCGGTGTAGAGCCAGCACATAATCCAGTTGTGTGCGCGTCGGAAGATAATGGACTGATCACGAAATGAAGCTTTCGAAGATTCGATGTCGTTCATCCCGAACCAGGCTGCAGCGACTGACACTAGTAGAAATGGAACCCACACAAAACCGGCGTTCTGCAGCCAGATTTGAGTGCCCGTATCGGTCGTCTGAGGGGAACCACCTAATGCACCAAAAACACCTGCAGTGATGACTAGCGGAACGGCAAATTGCATCACGCTGACACCGGCATTTCCCAGCCCTGCGTTCATCGCCAAAGCCTGTCCTTTCTGAGACCGGGGAAAGAAGAAACTGATATTCGACATGGATGAAGCAAAGTTGCCACCGCCTAGACCGCAAAGCAACGCCAGTCCCAAGAAAATGGCATATGGTGTGCTTGGGTCCTGTACCGCATAACCAATCCCGATCGCTGGTACCAGCAAAGTGGCGGTGGATAGAGTAGTCCACAAGCGACCGCCAAAGATCGGAACCATGAACGAATAGAAAATTCGCAATGTTGCACCCGACAAACCTGGGAGTGCAGCCAGCCAAAATAGCTGGTCAGTCGTGTACTTGAACCCGATTGACGGTAGTTTGGCAACGACAACACTCCAAACCAGCCATACCGAAAACGCCAGTAGCAAACACGGTATTGAGATCCAAAGATTCCGTCTTGCGATTCGCTGCCCGGTTGTCTTCCAGAAATCTTCATCTTCGGGCCGCCAGTCTTCCAGAGTTGCCGGCGACATCGCCTTGGCATGCTCAGGTTCGTGAATTTCCTCCATCTCAGGCAATTGCGGAAGTTCTTTCACATTGTCTGGCAAGACCTCCCTCTCCATTCGCAAAATCGATAGATGCATCCACATCAGAGCAATAAACACCAAGACAAATAGCAGCATAAAGTTGCTGGTCCAGATTCCGGTAACGTCATTCATTACGCCAAATGCCAACGGCAAAACGAATCCGCCTAATCCACCTATCATTCCCACCAGTCCGCCAACCGCACCAACGTGGCCTGGGTAATAGACCGGTATATGTTTGTATACAGCCGCTTTTCCAAGCGACATGAAAAATCCTAGAATGAACACGAGAATGACAAATGGCACTAATCCCATTGAGACAGAAAACGAAATTGGACCTTCAATACCTTGCACCACATATTCAGTGTTGGGGTAAGAGAGCAGGAATGTACAGGCTACTGAAACCCCGAATGTCCAATACATTACCCGGCGGGCACCATAGCGATCCGACAGTTTGCCGCCATAAGCGCGAAAGATACTCGCTGGAATTGAGTAAAGCGCAGCCAGCAAACCCGCGGTCTTGATATCGAGTCCATAAACTCCAACAAGGTAGCGCGGAAGCCACAAAGCGAGTGCGACAAAGGCACCGAACACGAAAAAGTAGTACAGTGAGAATCGCCACACCTGAATGTTCTTCAGTGGCTCAATTTCCATCAGAGTGGAACGCGGTTTCTTCCCCTCCTTACGTCTTGCCACCACAACCGGATCATCTTTTGTCGTGAACCAGAAGATGATCGCAATGACCACCAGGGCGGCGGCCCAGACTACCGCGACAGTATTCCAACCGAATGCCACCATGACAAAAGGAGCAGTGAATTTGGTGACTGCCGCACCAACGTTTCCAACGCCGAAAATGCCAAGTGCTGAACCCTGTTTTTGTGAAGGGTACCATCTGGAGACATAGGCGATTCCGACCGCAAACGAACCACCTGCCAAACCCACTCCAAGTGCCGCAATCAGCATCATTTCATAGGTATTCGCGTAGCTGAGTAAAAATGTGGCGATTGCAGCAGCAATCATCACACACAGATAAACCACGCGCCCGCCATACTGGTCGGACCAAATTCCTAGGAATATCCGGCTAAGTGACCCGGTAAGGATTGGTGTACCAACTAGCAGTCCGAACTGGGTGTCAGAAAGCCCCAAATCGGCCTTGATCTGCACACCAATAATTGAAAAAATTGTCCAGACCGCAAAACATACGGTGAACGCAATGGTACTGAGCCCAAGTGCGCGATGTTGATCGCCGCGGGTGACGTCTGACGGTCCCTGCATCTTATGGTAGCCTCCTTAGAAACCCATGATAAATCTCATTGAGACGTCGAATTCGGATTGTAGATATTCAAACCTGCTTATCCATCTCATTTGTAGGAAATAAAGTTTCATGTCGCTACAAATGTTTGAGTGTAGAACCGAATTGGCAACTAATCTGCCCAATATCGGCAATTAAAACGGAACACGAACGCATCAATGTACTTTTGTGGTTTTTGTGCGACACAACCTGAAAAGTGCCCCCGATAAATCTTTGAAGTTGCTGGTCACGAAATGAACCGAAGACAAATTTTGATCAACTTTGTGGGCGCTTATGTATTTCAGTTGGTTAGCACGCGAATGGTCACACTTTGGGTAGAGGAATCCGCTGCGCCAGCGTTGGTGTGCCAGAGTTTCCCTGCAAACCTTTTCAATGGCGTGTTTTGTACACCATTTGAGAAAATTCGTGGGTTGTTGTTTCATTGACAGCTTCCCTCCGCAACAAATTCAACAAGAAATGTGTAATTGTCGCACTACATTACTCAGTCATCTACAGAAGCATGTCAATTAGTTGGATTCTACACAACTTTCCGTCAGTAAGAAACGGTAAAAATTTAGGATACCGTACTCCCTAAAAATTCCAGTGTTTCTCAATCTGCTCAGCTAGCCGAAGCGTATGATTTCGGACTAGTGTTTCTGCTGTGCCTGCATCACGAGCCTCAAGAGCGTCAATAATGTGAATGTGGTCGATGATAGAATGCTTGGCGCGTTCTGGATCGGAGATGCTTCGTAGACGAATCGTTTTCAGATGCAAAAACAGATTTTCGGAAATATCCATGAGCGGTTTACAACGGCTCATTTCAATGATGGTTCGGTGAAACTCAATGTTCGTTTCAGAATATTCGTTTATTTTCGCCTGTGACTTCGAGCCGTCATAAGTCGAAAATAGCTCCCTGAGTTTGGCGATGCTCTCATCACTCGCACGAACCGTTAGCAATCTGGCCGCCATTGATTCAAGTGCAGCCCAAACATGCACCATGTCAATGACCTCTTCAAGTGTTTTGCGCACCACAAATGCGCCTTTGTGCGGTATCGTTTTAACAAAGCCCTCATTTTCCAGTCGAATTAGACTCTCCCGTATGGGCGTGCGACTGACACCTAGCTGTTGAGCCAGCGTTCGTTCATCCAGACGCAAATCGACTTCAGCGTCATACACATCGAGAGACGATATCGCATCCCTCAAAGACCGATAGGCCTTATCTTTCAGAACTTCGGGATCCTTGAGGCGATCTATTGACAAACCCATTTGAAAATGTACCGCACCCTGTCAAAAGATAGGTAAAATGAAATAGTGTCCGGCAGCACTGTCCATGTTGTGCAATTGCCGATACGCCATCGCTTCCATTGCAACGTATCGTTAATTATATTGTTTTCGGGCGGTCTCACTGAGTTCTGTTACCTGTCCGCCGCCGGACCTAGTATTTTTGATATGGTCAGGTTGCGTCTGACTGTATATCGATTTGACTATTTGAGGAAATCAGGGAAGCTGTTTATCGAATGGCCAGAAAAAAGGTCAAAAATATCAAGTCATTCGGCCGATATATCAAGCGCTCGCTCAAGCGCTATTTTTCTGATCTCAAGGGGACGGAACCCACAGAGCTGTACCAGCAGATGGTTGAAGAGTTGGAGCGTCATCTTTTCGAATATGTTATGTCGCACACAAAGGGAAACATTACACGCACCGCAAACATATTGGGCATTTCCCGCGCAACTTTAAGAAAGAAACTTGACTATTACGGCATTCCTAGAGAGCAGTAAGTTGCACCGCCCTTGGTTAATGCATCTCGATTGCATCACACCTCAATGACTGTAATCAAACCGCAGCGCGCCCTGATCAGTGTGTCGGACAAGCAGGGGATTGTTGATTTTTCCAACGCGCTGACGGCAAAAGGTGTCCAGATTCTTTCGACAGGTGGCACCGCGTCTCTGCTGGCCGAGAACGGAATCGATGTCATAGCAGTTTCTGACTACACTGGGTTTCCGGAGTTGTTAGGCGGCAGACTGAAGACGTTGCATCCGAAAATTCACGGCGGAATACTTGGCAGACCGGATGTGGACAGGGATGAGATGCAGGACAATGACATCCACCCAATTGACCTGGTTGTGACGAACCTCTATCCATTCGAAAGCGTCACTGCCAATCCCAATACCTCGCTTGAGACAGCGATCGAAAATATTGATATCGGTGGGCCAGCCATGATTCGGGCGGCCGCTAAAAACTTCGCTCATACCGTTGTTGTTATTGATCCAAATGATTACACCACAGTTTTGACGGAAATGAAAGAATTTGGCGGGATACGCAGCGAAACTCGCATGCAGCTGGCGTTAAAAGCCTACGAAAGGACCTCGCAATATGATGCAGTCATCTCAAACTATCTTTCTGCCGTCAACTTTGGTAGCGAGTCTTTTCCGGATGCTCTGAATCTGTCATTCACGAAGCAGATGGAAATGCGCTACGGCGAGAATCCTCACCAGTCTGCCGCGTTCTACCTAGCAACCAACGATGAAAGCAGCTGGCTCCGGCAGGCAATGATGCACCAGGGCAAACCGCTGTCGTTCAACAATGTTGCGGATGTCGATGCTGCCTACAATTGCGTGGCAGAATTTACCGAGCCAGCTTGTGTCATCATCAAACATGCAACACCCTGCGGTGTAGCAACCGCGATTGACGTGGCCAAAGCGTACGAACTAGCCTACCAGACCGATCCGACATCAGCGTTTGGTGGAGTCATTGCGATCAATCGCCCGCTTGATGGACCAACCGCTGAATCAATTTTGCAAAACCAATTCGTTGAAGTCATATTGGCCCCCAGTGTGACCGCGCAGGCACTGACGGCTTTGCAAATGAAACCAAATATTCGGATGCTGGAGCATGCAAAGGTGTATAGTAAACCGCCAAAATTCCGTCTCAGTACTGCCTGCGGTGGGTTGCTCGTACAGTCGCCAGATACTCTACTGCTGGCTGGAACCGAACCGGATGTTGTTTCGCATCGAATGCCCAGTAATACAGAATTGAGTGACCTTATGTTTGCCTGGACAGTAGCCAAGCACGTCAAGTCAAACGCGATTGTGTATGCAAAAGGTCAAACAACCATAGGCATTGGTGCCGGACAGATGAGTCGGGTGGATTCTGCAAAAATCGCTGCTTCAAAAGCAGCAGATGCTGGACTTGAAGTCTCTGGTGCCGTGATGGCGTCAGATGCGTTTTTTCCCTTTAGAGACAGTATCGATACAGCAGCAGAATCCGGAATTACAGCCATCATCCAACCAGGCGGCTCACTGCGAGATTCGGAAGTGATTGAAGCAGCTAACGAACATGGCATTGCTATGTTATTCACCGGAATGCGACACTTTCGTCACTAACAAGAGCGATTTCACATGAAGGTCCTAATTGTTGGCGGGGGTGGTAGGGAACACGCCCTAGCCTGGAAGGTTGCAGACTCATTACAAGTAAATGAGGTGTTTGTTGCGCCAGGTAATGCTGGTACCGCGAATGAACCGAAAGTCTCAAACATAGACATTGGTGCGGAAGATATCGATGCGCTACTAAACTTTGCTCATGAGGAGCACATCGAAATGACCGTTGTGGGACCGGAAGCACCGCTGACAGAGGGTATTGTTAATCGCTTTCAAGAGCAGGGGCTGCGCTGCTTCGGCCCATCCAAAGAGGCTGCGCAACTTGAAGGGTCCAAAGATTTCACCAAGCAGTTTCTCGTCCGCAACCAAATTCCAACCGCTCGTTACCAGACCTTCGAGTCCGTCAGCGAAGCCAATCAATATATCGAGGAGGTTGGTGCGCCGATTGTAGTCAAAGCGGATGGGCTTGCCGCGGGCAAGGGTGTTATCGTTTCTGAAAGCGTGGAACAAGCCAAACAGGCAGTTGGCGATATGCTGGAGCACAATCGTTTCGGTAAGGCTGGTAGTCGGGTGGTGATTGAGCAGTGCCTGGAAGGAGAAGAAGCCAGTTTTATTTGTATTGTTGACGGTGAAGACGTACTGCCACTTGCCACGTCACAGGATCATAAACGTGCACTGGACGGGGACCTTGGACCAAATACCGGCGGCATGGGAGCCTATTCACCAGCCCCCATCATCGATGCCAATATGGAATGCACCATAATGACAAGCATCATTCAGCCAACTGTTACTGGTCTTTTGCGAGAGGGTATACGCTATACCGGATTTTTGTATGCCGGACTGATGATTAGTCCAGAAGGAGTTCCGCAGGTACTTGAATTCAATTGCCGAATGGGCGATCCGGAAACACAACCGATTATGGTGCGTCTGAAATCCGACTTGGTCGAATTGTTGAGTGCGGCACTAAAAGGAAATCTAGGCTCTGTTAGTGCGAAATGGGACCCCCGCGCTGCGCTTGGAGTTGTAATCGCGTCTGGCGGTTATCCCGGAAGTTATAGAAAAGGTGCAACAATTTCGGGGCTTGAAAGTCCGGGCAGTGATCAGGTCAAGGTATTCCATGCAGGAACTGCGATGAATGAGGCTGGCGAGTTCACCGTCAGTGGTGGTCGCGTATTGTGTGTTACAGCACTCGGAGAGAATATTGCCACATCACAGCACGCAGCCTACGATTCAATCAAGGATATCCATTTTGAGGATATGCAATTTCGAACCGACATTGGTGCACGTGCTTTACATGGTACGACTACTTCAACCGCATAAAGGAGGTTACATTGACTAAGAATTTTGTTGCAGTAATGCTTGGATCCGATTCGGACCTGAAAGTGATGCAATCAACGATTGACACGCTGGACAGCCTTGGAGTCCATTGGGAGCTTCGAATTCTGTCGGCACATCGCACACCCGACGAAGTTCGTCAGTATCTGGAGGACTCTGGTGCACGGGGTTGCGCGGTCTATATCGCTGCAGCTGGTCTAGCAGCGCATCTAGCTGGCGCAGTTGCAGCACACACACTTAAACCTGTGATTGGCGTACCATTGGACGCTGGTTCATTGGGCGGTATGGATGCACTACTGGCAACAGTGCAGATGCCAGGCGGGGTGCCTGTTGCCTGTGTTGCAATAGGCAGTGCTGGTGCAAAGAATGCTGCGTTTCTGGCAGCACGAATTCTGGCTCTGGGTGATGAAGATATCGCTGTAGCACTCGTGAATTATCGAGATACCAACCGCGCATCGGTACTGGCAAAGAACGAGAATTTGCCTCAGGCCAGTGGGGGTTAACAAACACAATTGAACCTGATTGATGTCGCAACCGGAGCAAAACTCATCTCCAGGGGGGCAGTCATTGCCTACCCGACGGAAGCATGTTTCGGAATAGGCTGCGACCCGTTCAATGAAATTGCAGTTCGACGTGTGGTGCGGATCAAGAACCGGCCGCGAGGAATGGGTTTGATTCTGATTGCCGATCATGTGAATAAGCTACTGCCATTTATTGAACTGCGTCAGGAGTCGATGATGGACCCGGCTGTCGCCAGTTGGCCGGGACCCTACACGTGGATTTTTCCAGCCAGCAGGAGAATGCCTGTCTCACTTCGTACATCCACACAGACTGTCGCTGTCCGTGTTACTGCGCATCCAGGGTCTGCACACCTCAGCCGTCTGGCTGGTTGCGCGATTGTCTCAACCAGTGCTAATCGACATGGTCAGATGCCGATTCGCACACACAGAGAAGTCGCTCGGTGTCTGGGAGAATCGCTGGATTTTGTGGTGCGTGGCTCGTTGGGTCATCAAAAAAATCCAACCCGAATTACGGATGCTGTGAGCGGACAGGTGTTGCGAGCTGGCTGAATGGAGTACTGAATGGTGACTGATTCTGTAGAATTGGAGTCGATTGATGCGGAGCGCGTAGAGACTTACCTGCGCACACTCCAGAACAATATTTGCCACACGCTTGAATCTTTATGCGATTCAGATCGATTTTTTGAGGACCGATGGGAGTACTCAGGCGGTGGAGGTGGTACAAGCCGGGTGCTTGAGAGAGGTGAAATATTTGAAAAAGCAGGTGTAAATTTCTCGTCCATCCACGGTGTCAAATTACCGAGAGCTGCAACTGTAAAGCGAACCGACCTCAAAGACAAGCCGTTTTCAGCCATGGGGGTTTCGCTGGTGCTCCATCCAATGAACCCTTACGTACCCACCACTCACATGAATGTCCGGTTCATTCACGTCGACAAACGAAAGTGGTGGTTTGGTGGTGGCTTTGACCTGACGCCATACTATGGATTTGTCGAAGACGCTGTACACTGGCATCGAACGGCAGCTGATGCCTGTGAGGGTTTCGGTGAAGGGTTGTATCTGCGGTTGAAATCCTGGTGTGATGAGTACTTTTACCTGAAACACCGGGAAGAAGCGCGTGGTATTGGCGGAATCTTTTTTGATGACTACACGGACGGTGGATTTGAGAATGCCTTCCGATTCATGCAAAGTGTTGGAGACCATTTCCTAAAGGCTTATATTCCCATCGTTGAGCGGCGGCGCAGTTTATCCTATGGCAGCCGGGAGCGGGAGTTTCAATGCATGCGTCGCGGGCGTTATGTGGAATTCAACCTGGTTTATGATCGAGGTACGCTTTTCGGATTGCAGTCTGGCGGACGAACCGAGTCGATACTGATGTCTTTGCCACCTGCAGTCACCTGGAAATATGACTGGACAGCTGAACCCGGAAGCGAAGAACATCGCTTGATTGACGACTTTCTTACTCCGCGCGATTGGGTTTCAGTTCGATCCGGGTAAGATGGGACAAATTTACTCACTCTTCTATCGGGTTCTGATCAATCTGTTGCTGCCATTTGTGCTGGTGCGTTTTCTGATCCGGGGTGTTACCCGTCGGGAATACTGGCAACGTTTGACTGAACGATTCGGGTATCTTCCTTCGCACCTGAGTCCCGGGTCCATTTGGATTCATGCCGTATCGGTCGGAGAAGTCAATGCAGTACGGCCACTGGTTGAATACCTGCTTGAAAATTCCGATGTGCCAATACTTCTCAGCTGCGTTACACCAACCGGGTCAGCACAGATCAAGAGGCTTTTTGGTGGTCGTGTTTCACAAATCTATGCGCCAGTTGATAGCGGAATTGTTGTCAATCGGGCACTCGGTGTGGTGAAGCCTTGTGCGGTCATCATTGCTGAAACGGAATTGTGGCCCAATTTTTTGTGCGTGTCGAGAATACGAAAAATTCCTGTTGCTTTTGTTAATCTCAGACTTTCCGACACCACCTTTAGCAGAGCAAGGTTCTTTTTGCCTTTATGTCGGTACGCACTCAAGAACGTGTCAGCGTTTTGCGTTCAAACAAAAGTGGATGCCGAGCGAATTACTGCGCTTGGTGCGAGCAGCGATTTGGTACACGTGACAGGCAATCTCAAATTCGATATGAAAGCACCTGAGGGCATTCAAGAAACCGGGGCTGCATTGAGAGAACGCTGGGGCGGAACAAGCCGACCGACAGTGGTGCTTGGTAGTTCACATGAAGGTGAAGAAAATCAATTTTTGAAGTTGATGATTGAACTGCGAGTGGATTTTCCAGAATTGATTTTGCTGATCGTGCCGCGGCATCCAGAACGCTTCAATCGAGTGTTTCGGCAAATTTCTGACTGTGGGTTTTCCGTTTCGCGGGTTAGTGAGTGGCACAGTAATGCCAAAGTTAACGCGGATGTGATACTTGTGGACTCCATGGGAAAGTTGCTGGAGTTTTATGCCGCATCAGATATCGCGATAGTGGGTGGCAGTTTCGCAGCGGTTGGGGGTCACAATGTGCTGGAACCCATTCTGGTTGGAACACCCGTGGTGTTTGGTTCTGACATGTCGAACTTTCGCGAAATTTCGCGGCTGGTGCTTGAAAGTGGTGCTGGAGAAAGGGTAAATGACTTTGCGGCTCTCAAGCCAGCCCTGAGTCGACTATTGCAAGACTCAGACTTGCGGCAACGACAGATCAGTAATGGTAGTCGGTTACTTGAAAAAAACCGCGGTGCGCTGCAGCGAACGACCTGTCGCCTGGAAGAGATCTTGAAACTGAACAAAGCGTCAGAGTAGCAGATTGTTCAATGCCTGCAGGTCGCTGAGATCAAGTGTACCAGCAACTAGTTCCAGCGCGATCAGGCTACGCAGATAGGCATAGCGAGCTTCTAGCAATGCTCGCCTGGCTTCAAACAAATCCTGTTGTGCGTCCAGCACTTCCAGCGAAGTGACCAGTCCAACATCGTAGTTGCTTTCCGTCAGATCATATGAGCTTTGTACCGCATTGACCGCAACTTCCAGGGCTTCAATTTGTTTGATAAGACTGGCTGCACTGCGAAATGTGCTTGATGTAAGTGTAGCAGTTCGAGTTCGAAGCGCCTTCAGTCGTTGCAGTTCTGCTTCATACTGAAGTGTGGCTTGCTTTCTCAGCCTTGACTCCGCACCACCTGCGGAGAATGACTTTGAAATTGTTATTGACGCAACCGAATGGTCCATCAAGGATTCAGTGCCGCCGAGTCTGTCATTGATACGAAAATTCAGACGGGCTGCAAAATCGTAATCGGAAGTGGCCAATTGGATTGACCGCTCGGCAATATTGACCTGAACCTGCTGAATTTCGAGGTCGATATTGTTCTTTAGTGCCAGTTCAGTCCAATCTTCCACCTGGTCGGATTTCATACCTGGTGTGGGGGCATCTTCATTCAGCTGATCAATGTCGGTTGCACGGTGTCCGATCAACTCGGATAGTGCCAGAATGGCGTTTTCAACCGCAGTTTCTGCCATGATGACACTGGCATTAGCCAACGCGAGTCGCGATTCAGCAATTCTGACATCAGTTTCGGTGCCAACTCCAGCATCTCGTCGCACCACTGCATGATCGAGCAGAACTTCAATGGATGTAATTTCGCTTCGATTCGTTTCGAGTGTATCCTGGGCAGCGAGCACATTGAAGTACGCATCGACGACCTGCTTAAATAGGTTGGTCTGTGCTTTTTTATAAATTAGGCCAGCGAGAATTTCTTGTTGTTCCGAGAATTTCAGTCCGGCTCCAAGACTCTCTCTCCAAAGAGTTTGAGATAGCGTCACATTAGCACTGTCTATTCTGGTGTCGGCGCCGACAAACTTGTTTTTTCTCTGTGTCATTGCGCCGATCGTTACAGTCGGAAAAATGCTGATGGCTTTGGTAATGTCAAGATTGAGCTCACCAGCTTGTGATTCGATATTTGCTGCGGCGAGCTCGGAACTGTTATGGACTGCCAACTCATAACTTTCAATAAGATCTATGGGAAAGGCAGGTCTAGCGAACAGCATGACTAGCGCTGTCACTAGCACGCAAAGCAGTGAGGTTAATCTTTGCGTTGAATTTCTCCGCATATTCAAAACACGAAGCGATTTGGCTGTTCAATATTGTCGAGAGGCGGAAGGACTGTCTCAAACAGGTAATCGGTATGCCAGTTTTCTGCGTCAACTCTTCTGACCCGAATGGCGTTCATTACAGGTCCATCGCCCATCACTGCGACCAATCTTCCGCCTATGCATAACAAATCGAGATAGCTTTGCGGTAATTGAATGACGGACCCTGAGACAAAAATTGTCTGGTATTCAATATCCGATTTCCAACCTCGTCCCGCATCGCCGTGAATTACATCAACATTTTTGATGTTGTTGGTTAGAAGGTTCAAGGCTGCGAGTTCAACCAGCGATTCTCGGTATTCAATGGTATGCACCTCCAACGCTGTTTGTGCTAAGAGCGCAGCAACATAACCGGTACCTGCACCAATTTCAAGCGCGAAATCATCCCGTTCCGGCGCAAGTTCCTGCAGAAGCCGAGCTTCCACTTTCGGTTGCATCATGACTTGACCATCGCCAATGGGAACCTGCATGTCGGCAAACGCGAGGTGGCGATGCTGTTCAGGAACAAAATTCTCGCGCGGTACGGCTGCGATCGTTTCGAGAATCTGTGAACTTAAAACATTCCAAGGCCGAATCTGCTGTTCGACCATATTGAATTTTGCGAGATCCAGGTCCATGTTCAATCGAATTTTGGGATATTCAGACAAATTTTAATTCGATAACCAGGTAGGAATGCCACAGAATTGATTGACGCCTGATTGCGCATTCATATTAATCAAGCCTACAACAACTGAATGACAACGTAGAAGAACTAAGAAGTTATTGCAAGGATCAAATCGCTAACTACAAAATTCTTCGCTATATCCGAATCAAACACGAGTTGCCGATGACAGTTTCCGGCAAGGCGTAAAAATTCAAGATGCGAGAAGAAATGATGGAGGAGCTGAATTGTGATGAGACTGCGACTGCCTAAGTGATCAGTTGAACGGGCAACCAAGCGAAACTGACAGACGAAGGTTTAAAATTTTCCAAACAAAGAAAATTCCTGGGTGTTTAGACAATCAACTGAGTCTGCATTAGAAATTTAAATTAAGGGTGGTTGACACCACTCTAGGAAGGGAGCTAACTGGCTCCTAATCGAAAGGATTCACCATGCCACAGCACTCCAATGGTGTCGGTATACAAAGCGTGCGCTACCGTGGTATCGCGTCGTGGGCCACATATCTCCCAAATCTTGAATCGTATATATATGCTGATTCCGACTAAAACCACTCTCAGCGCGATTCTACTTTCTACCAGATCAGAGCCAAGAGTTGTTCGATAATGCTGTTAACCTCCCGCTGTCTCAGTATTCGGAACTCGCTCTGATCAGCCTCGCTACTCTCAGGAAATTCGAAACGAGCAACTGCTACCGGCCCATCTTTTCGATATCCCTCGACTTTTTCGTCCCCTGCAAAACGATTTTGAAGAATTGACAAACTATCCTGAATTACGGTGCCGTGGTTGCCCTCCAATGCTTCGCGGAACATCTGCGCCACACCGTCCAAGCCCTCTTCCGCGTGCTCAATGCAGTAAATTAAGTCGTACGCGTCTTTTCGTTCAAAACGCTGATCATAAGCGAACGCTTTCAAGCAAGTGAAGCTCACCAGATTAGCGTGTTTCACTAATTCGGTGGCGGTACCAACGCCTCCAAGAAGTTCTGCTTTTATCTCCACACTTTGGTGCAGGTCGAAGACGATGGACGAATGCGGAATATTGAGCGCTGAGATGCTGCCTTTCGTGGGTAGTGGCTCAACTTTCCCTCCAGAAATTTCAGGTGAATCAGTGAGGAGGTCGAGCACGATCAGCTCGCCATGTTCCGTGCGGGTCTGCCACCGCCAAGAAAGCTTCTGGCCACTTTTGTTTATTGATCGCTCAAACTTCATTTTCCGTAAGTTTTCCTCGAGCGTGTAATAGCCCTTGGTGTCAGTCAGAACTTGTAGTTCGATAACAATGTCCACATCCAGCGTGCCGACGTGTGTTGGTACTACCGGTGGCTTAGCCGCCACCAGGTATCTGGGTGCCAAGCCACCAACCAGATATACTGATTCCTTCCATGGGCCAAGTCCGCGCATGAGCGTAACAAGTACACGCTCGCAGTCGACTGTGTGTTGATCGCTATATCCGTCGAATGTCGTGGGCTTTGCCATCAGAAACCGAGTGTTTCATTACGCAGGTGTCTGGCCATTTCCTTAGCACGGCCTTCGCTTCGCATTAGATCGAGATACACCTGAACGGGGTTTGCAAGCCAAGTCCGATTGTCGAGCTGTCGAAACAGCAATTCGTTAGATGACTCGACTTCTAAAATCGCTAGGTTCGCACCTCGATCAACTAAACGAACATCAAGTGCGCTGAGGGCCTCATCCGCTGCCGGACCGGCCAACATCCGACAACGAACCTGAGAGATAGTCGACAGAAATGGCGCGTACCGTTGACCTGCTGCCTCGTGAGTGATTGCATACTCGGCATTTTTCTCAGCACAGACCTCGGCAAACTTCTCCAACAGTCCTTCAGCGTGCATCGAGGGCACAAAGTATCGTCGCATGGCAAGAGGCCGAATCATCGGCAGTTGATTCACCCAAGCATCAAGCAAGGCACTAGGATCTCGCAGTTGGCGTTTCTTGTTTGGCCCCTGCCCACGCGACACCACCCAATCGAACCTTTCCAAATTCATTAGCACCTGCGAGGCAGTCGCTGGCGATACCCTCGCTCGCTCGGCAAGATCCTTTACTCTGAACCAGTCCCCCTGACGCATCAATATCGCTTGCAGAACTTGCGCGCGACGACCTGAAAACAAGGAACGAATGGATTTCGACATGCTCTTCGGGGGCGGCTTGTCCACATACACGTAGATGTTGGTGGCAAAGAGAAACAGGCTGCCGCCACTGTCATAGTATCCGACCTGCTGCTCCCTCAGCAGATCTTTCGCTCCAGGTGAAATTGATTGGGCAACCAAGAAGAACACTGATTGCGGTGTTTCATCTGTAAAATTCCGGATTTGCCAAAGTGTCTGTTGCACATCACGAGGATACAAGGTTTTCTTTATATCAATGAGCAATGTAGCTTCATTACCACCTACCCACAAGTCAATCTGGGCGTCATATCTCCAACCTGAGCCCCTCAACTGGTTGATCCCACTCAATTTAGCCTGTGCTTCGGGCAGCGCCCGTAAGGTTTCGAGCAAACCGTGAAGCAAATTTTTTTCCTTAGTGATTGAGTCAAGCATGAGGTTCATTGTTTATTCACTGCGCAGTAAATAACTTGATTATAGTGTATATATAAGATAAATGCTATATATACTGCGCAGTGAATAACTTAATTTGCTTCAAAGGGTTCGTGGTTGATTGTGCTGAGAAGTCGCATTGGAGTACGTGACATAGGTGCCCTCCGCAATCAATGAGATCTAGTTGCTAACACTCAGTTGAAGATGTATTCGACAGATTCTGACACTTGGCTGTCCTGATTTGAACACTGGAGATGTAGAATTGTATTCCGGTCATTCGAGGTTAAACTCTGTAGGGCTACATTCAAGGTCATGCCGCATGTTGTGCAAGGCATGGCCTGCAATGTACGAATACTCTTCACATTGCACAAATACTCAAACTGAGCCTACATTAGAAATCTAAACAAAGGGTGGTTGACACCACTCGAAGAAAGGAGTCAGCTGGCTCCTAATCGAGCTGAATAGGGTGTGGTCTTAGTGAACGCGGTGTGATCGTATCGTGTATTCCCCATCCTGCATGTCGTCGAACATTTCATTCAGCGCAGGATGCTCAACCGGACCACCAGCTCCGTCTGGAACCAAATTCTGTTCCGAGACATAAGCCACATAACTGCTTCGTTCGTTTTCTGCAAGCAGATGGTAAAACGGCTGGTCTTTTCGCGGTCGAATATCCTCCGGAATGGACTCATACCATTCCTCAGAATTGCTGAATTCAGGATCGACGTCGAATACAACACCACGAAACGGAAAAAAACGATGACGCACAATCTGACCAATTTTGTACTTGGCTATTATCGACATAACACTTCAAATTTGCTGGATAATGGCTTCAATCAAAAAATAGTCTTTTTTGATCAGTTTTCAAGTGCAATGAAGTGAATTTTCTCCTTCATTTAACGCTGAGTTGCATGGGTATTTGTCTTTGATTATAGATTGCAGAGTGACCTAAATTTGAATGGTATTGAAGAACGTCTTACCGCACTGAATCCTCGTCAGAGGGAGGCGGTTACTGCACCAGATGGGCCGTTGCTGGTCACTGCAGGCGCCGGGAGCGGAAAAACCGCGGTCCTGGTCAATCGTATCGCCTGGCTGATCGCCGTTAAGTCTGTTCCGGCTGATCGCATCATTGCCGTAACGTTTACCAACAAGGCAGCACGAGAAATGAAACGCCGGGTGCAGGAAATACTTCAGGGTGAAGAAGTCAATCCGATCGTCGGCACCTTCCATGGATTGTGTAATCAGTTCCTTCGCACGCGTCATCAAGCCGCTGGCTTGGATCAATACTTCAACATCATGGATCAGGACGATCAGAAATCGTTCATATCTAATCTATTGAAAGAGCGCAACCTGCGGCACACAGAATTGACGCCGTCAATAGTCCAATCCTATATCAATAAGCGTAAAGAGTCCAAAAAGCGCGCCGGAGAAAGCGAAGTCTATAGCAGTCGTTCAGAACTGCTTGAAGAACTGTATGAGATTTACGAGCGCGAATGTGAAGAACAGGGGCAAGTCGATTTTGCTGAATTGATTCTCAGAACCGTGGAAGTGATGGAACACAATGCCGAAGTTCGAGAGCAAATTCAACAACGAATCCTGCATGTTCTGATTGACGAGTTTCAGGATACAAACGAACTGCAGTATCAGTGGATGGAAATTTTCGGAGGATGGCGCCGCAAAATCTCTGCCGTCGGTGACGAAGATCAATCAATTTACAGTTGGCGAGGCGCTCTTTCTGGCAATTTAAAGCGATTCGAGAGGCAATATGATGACGCGCTGGTAGTCCGACTGGAGCAAAACTACCGATCCACGAAGCCGATACTGGATGCCGCGAATGCACTGATTAAGCAAAATACCAACAGATTCGAGAAAAAGCTCTGGACTGGAAAATCTGGAGGAAGTCGAATCAAGTACATGAGTGCGAGAGATAGTAACGAAGAAGCTGAGTTTATTGTGGAGCAGATAAGAACGTTATCTGATACGGGAAGATCTCTATCTGAGTTTGCAGTACTGTATCGAACCAATGCTCAGTCCCGAAATTTTGAAGAAGCTTTTGGAGCTGAAGGAATCCCTTTTCGGGTCTACGGCGGCGTCCGATTCTATCAGCGAAGAGAGGTGAAGGAAATACTGAGTTATTTGAGGCTGGTTGCCAATCCAAATGCAAATGATGTCTCCTTGGTGAAAACAATTAACCGACCACCCCGTGGAATTGGTGAGGTTGCAAAACGATCAATCGCTGAAATAGCCGCTGATCGGGGAATTTCTTACTGGGAGGCAATCTGCGCACTCGCAGATACAGGCAGCAGATGGGCGAAGGTGAAGCCGTTTATAGAATTGATCAATGATCTTCAAAGCCTGTGCGATACGCGTCCATTGAGTGAATTGATGGAGTTGACAATTGAATTGAGTGGTTTACGTGAGCATTACGAGTACCATACGGACCCGACCGAGCAAATCAGAGTCGTCAATCTGGAAGAGCTCATCAATGCTGCGGCTGGATTTGAGCAGTCACAGGAATCCACCAGCAGTGCTGAAATTCTTGAAAGGTATCTGGATTCTGTCGTACTGGATCCTGGTGACACACACGATGACAATCCCGCAGAAAAGGTTCAGATGATGACGCTTCACACGGCGAAAGGATTGGAATTTCCGATTGTATTTTTAACGGG
Organism: Arenicellales bacterium; assembly: GCA_965220665.1. GTDB lineage: Bacteria > Pseudomonadota > Gammaproteobacteria > Arenicellales > JAJDZL01 > JAJDZL01. The sequence goes on along the minus strand of CBDCQQ010000005.1, from coordinate 876,658 downwards.
ACTTGACGACATGATTCTGCCTCATATCCACTCATATGGAGGCTGGAAGTCATCTACTTTCCAGAGAAGTATGGAACAGGAGGCATTGCAGGAAGAACGGCGGTTATGTTATGTTGGAATGACGCGGGCAAAGGAGATTCTTTATTTCACGCGTGCCAACCGACGAATGCTCCGAGGGCAGTGGGAGAATTATCACCAATCAAGATTTGTTCAGGAGGTTCCAACCGATTTGATTGAACTTGTTCACTCAATAGAAGTGCCGGAGCCAGCCGTGATTCAGATTCAAGATGACAGTTACGGCGACTGGCTGGGCAAGTCTGTTTCACACAGAAAATTCGGAGAGGGGGTTGTGACCGATGTCGAAGCAGATGTTGGCAGTCTTTACCTGACCATTGATTTTGAAGCTGTGGGTACAAAAATCATTCTTTCCGAATTCGTTAGTATTGATTCCTAGCAACGAACACAGTCTTGCAGCACGTTTAAGGTCACAATTCAATCGGTCTTTACATCCGTATCAAATTAGCTGACACAATGAAGAAAATTCAGCCTGAATACTGTATGTTGTGCATTAACATATAAGATTTTGAGCGAAACCAGACAATCTTTTTTCGCGCGTTAATCAGATATGGATACATCGCAAAAAACAGTTGAGTTCATCCAGATGAAGGATGGAACTTATGAAGATTACCAATTGCTCCAGCAATATGAAAGCGAGTTTGTTGCAGGAACCGCTGACCGCGTTCTCAGCCACCTGCTAAGTCTGGAGAACAGTATGGGCGGTTACAAGGTCAGTCGCCTGGAACACGCTCTACAGTGCGCAACCCGCGCCTGGCGAGACGGGGCGGGAGAAGAGATGACGGTTGCAGCTCTGCTGCATGATATCGGAGACCACCTGGCGCCTGAAAATCACGGCGAACTGGCGGCAGCAGTATTGCGTCCGTATGTATCGGAAAGAACTTACTGGATTCTCAAGCATCATGGTGTTTTTCAAGGATATTATTTTTTCCACCATATGGGCGGGGACCGTAATGCCCGGGAGCAGTATCGCACATCAGAATATTATCAGGACTGTGTTGACTTCTGCGAAAAGTGGGATCAGTCTGCTTTTGATCCTGGATACGATGCGCTGCCGCTTGAGTTTTTCGACCCCATGGTCCGCAGAATTTTTGATCGTGAGCCTTTCGGGGCGCATACAACATGAACCGCTTCGGTTAAAACTCATTGATTTTTCTTCCATTTTCCATTTGCAACACTTCAGAACATGACAGCATCCTTTAGCGACAGAGACGGATTTATTTGGAATGACGGCGAACTTGTGCCCTGGCGAGAGGCCACTGTTCATATTCTTACGCATTCGCTTCACTATGGTCTCGCAGCATTTGAAGGTTTACGCGCCTACAAGACTGACAAGGGTCCCGCTATTTTCCGTCTTCAGGAACACACGAACCGTTTATTTGAATCCGCTCACATTCTGCGCATGAAGCCGACATTTGATCGTGAGACGATCAATCAGGCACAGTGTGAGGTCCTACGTGCGAACAAACTTGAGAGTGGCTATGTTCGTCCGATCATTTTTTACGGTTCAGAAGGGATGGGTCTGCGGGCCGATAATCTGTCGACACATATCATGATTGCTGCCTGGGACTGGGGTGCGTATCTTGGTGCAGACGGCATCAAGAACGGCATCAAGGTCAAAACTTCATCTTTTTCCAGGCTTCATGTCAATGTGTCCATGTGCCGTGCAAAAGCATGCGGTCACTACACAAATTCCATACTTGCACTCCAGGAAGCGCTTGACAACGGTGCTGATGAAGCACTTCTTCTTGATACCAATGGTTACGTCATGGAAGGTTCCGGGGAGAACATCTTTGTGGTACAGGATGGTAAGGTGATTACCCCCAATTTAACTTCCGCACTGGATGGAATTACACGGCGAACGGTGTTCGAACTGCTCGCTGAAATGGGCTACGAGGTACAGGAGAGAATCATTACCCGGGATGAAATTTACATTTCAGATGAGGCATTTTTCACCGGTACCGCAGCTGAAGTAACCCCGATTCGCGAATTGGACAGCCGATTAATTGGAGATGGCACTCCAGGGCCAATTACCAGAGAGCTACAATCCAAGTACTTTGATGTTGTGGAAGGACGAAGTGAAGCTCACATGGGTTGGCTGACATTTGTGTGAACTTAAGCGATGAGTGAACAAGTTTATCAGCCCAAACATGGCGATACGCCCAACGATCAGGCTTATGTCAATGTGACGAAGGATGATCTCCCGTTGCATTGCCCGCTTGACCGAATGCGACTTTGGGACTCTCACCCGCGCGTTTATTTGCCGCTGGAAAAGGATGGTACGGTCAGGTGCCCCTATTGCGGTACTCTTTTTGTTTTGGTTGAGAATTTGTAGGGCGTTTGATTCGGGTAACACAATTCGAACGGCTGCTGATCGACCGTCGGGTTTGCTCGAGAATCTTCGAAAACTCCTATGATCTTTGGTCCGAGGCCAGTGTCGATACCGTCCTTGGAGAGCGATGCTTTGATTGGACGCGATTTTCGTTTCCAGACACCAACGATGTATTACATCTGTCACCCACCGCTTCAACGTTGGTGCTTGTTGGAATGGGTGGTGCGACACTCTCCGCTACTGGATATGAATGCGTTTCCCGCCATTTGTCCAGGCCCTCCCTTCACCAATTAAGCAGTACATCACCTGAATCACTGGCGTACTTTCTCGCAGCCCCGCCGCGGGAAGATTATCACTTTGTGATTGCGAGTAAATCAGGGGAAACTCTGGAGACTCTGGTTCTGGCAGAGTCATTATTCGAACATGAGAACTGCGCACGAAAGTTCACTGTGATTACGGACCCAAGACAAAGTACGCTACGCGAATGGGCATTTTCCAAAGGAATTCGAACGCTCAATTCAGATCCCGGTGTACTCGGCAGATACTCTGGTGTTTGCAGTTTGGCGTTGATACCGACAGCAATGTTAGGCATCAATCTGACAACACTAAAGTCCACAAGAAATCACTTTGTCAACTCGGTCATTATGGATACTGGAAAAGTTGCGAAACGGGTCCATAGACTGGCAGCAGAATTAGCGTTGGCATCCTTGATTGGCGGTGAGTTGCAAATTGATGCACCACACAGACTGTTGCCGGTAGCGAGATGGATTGAGCAGATTGTTGCTGAAAGCCTGGGTAAGGCTGGCCTAGGCGTACTACCGGCCGTGAACTGTAGAGATGGAGAACTGGACCGATCTGGGGAGATCCGAGTTTGTGTGCCTGCTACTGAACGGGAGCTTAGTTTTGAGTATCAGGAAGAAGCGATTTGTTCAGCAAGTCTAGCCAGATTGTTCCTCACCTGGCAGACTGCTGTTTCAATGGCTGCGTATTTAATTGGAGTTGACCCATACAGTCAACCTGAACTCGAACAGTCCAAATTGAAAGGGTTTGATTGTGAAATTTACAGTGCAGTCAGTTTAGCCACCGATATGAGTTTGCCATTTCGGAACGTAATCGAGATAGATTCAGAGCATTGCTTTCAAATGGCCACAGACTTTGTAGTGGGTCTGAAGTCTTCACTCCGAATCAACGACTATATTGTGCTCTTTGCTTACGTTAGTCCAACGGTCGAAACGGAAGCGGAGCTTGCCAATTTGGCACAGTTGCTGGAATCCCTGTTTAGCGGGTATCGGGTTCGCGTTGTGTTTAACTTTGGTCCCCAGTATCTTCACTCCACCGGTCAGTTTCACAAAGCGAAAGTCAACGCAAGAATTACGAAGGATTCGGTAACAGAGCAAAAAGTTAATCAGCTGGACTGGTTAAGGTCAAAGAACCAGTTAACTGACGTGTCGGCCGATGAAAAGTTACTAAAAACAGGTCACTTTCTGTTCATCACGGCAGATGACATCCGTGACTTTGATATCCCCGGGCACCCATATACGTTTGGATGGTTGATTAAGCGCCAGGCCCAACTTGATGCCAAGGCACTTTCTCGCTCCGATCAATTTGAGCGGGTGACGCCGAGTCTTGTTAAGTGCGGTACTGACGTCGTTGAAAGTCTACAGAAATTAGGTGCAGTGCTTTGCAGCTTGCGAAAGGTTAACTGACTGAATTAGTCCAGCGCTTGCATATAGAGGGCTAGGTCCTCAATCTGCTGTGCAGACAGTCGAAACGCTATGGTGTTCATTTCTTCGTTGACCCGAACGCCAGACTTAAACTCAGTCATGGTGGTGACGAGATACTCCTTGTATTGTCCGGAAACTTTAGGATAGCGGGAGGGAATTCCATTGCCAGCAGGTCCGTGGCAGGACATGCACGCAGGAACTGAATACTGACTCAGTCCGCGGCGGTAAATTTCCCGACCGCGATTTGCCGCGACAAGTTCGGATTCATCGATACTCGCTTTACTGCCGTCAAACTGTGCGTAGTATGCATCAATATCCAGCATATCCTGTTCGGTCATACTCAGCACCAGCCCAGCCATAACGGCATTTGCCCGTTCGCCGGATTTGTAAGCGGCGAGCTGCTTAGCGACGTAGCCAGGAATCTGACCGGCAATTTTTGGAAAATCGGCAATTGTGCTGTTACCATCTGCAGCGTGACAGGCGGTACAGACGGCGGCTTTTGATTTTCCAGCTTCAGCGTTGCCTGCACCAAAAGCAGGTTTTCCGAAAATGGTTATACAGAGTCCCAAAATGAGACCGAAAGTCATAATTTTCCGAATAATCGAAATATCCATTGTCTAGTATCCAAACGAATTGCAGAAAAAGTGACCTGAATCGATCTGACCGAGTTGGTCAAGAAAACGCTAATATATCAGATTTGGAATAGTAATCTGAGTCTGTTCGCAGGAGAAACCTATGGCAACGCAAATTGAGGTGGCTAGAAATTTTGAGACAGGGTCTGTACTTCACCTATGTCAAATATTCGGGGATATATGCTTGACTAAACCAACGAAATAATTTGTCAGTTGCCCATTAGTTCAACCAATTGAGCAATCCAAATGGCGTCGAACAGAAAAGCCCCCGGTAAGTCGCATCGCAACGGCATTTCGCTGTTCCAACTGATGCAGATGTTTCCCGACTAAACCTCGGCACGCAAGTGGTTTGAGTCGATCATCTGGGAGGATGGTGCTGAAAGGTGTTACCGTTGCGGCGGTACCAACACCTACGAAGTTCCAAGCGGCAAACCACTGCCGCACCGGTGTCGGAACTGCCGCAGGCATTTTTCATTCCGTCACGGCACACTGCTGGAGGACTCCCATGTGCCACTGCAAAAGTGGTGCCAGCAATATCCAGTTGCCAAAGCTCAATTCATTCAAGAAAATAGAAGCGTGAAGTTAAAAGCTGGTAGATAAAGAAATGTCTGGCGGACAACTGTTATGAAAGCAATTGCCGAAAAACCCAATGTACCGACATTACAATTTGCTAGAGATGTCTGAGTTGGTAGCCACGCTGGCAGAATTTCTTCATCCACAATCAACGTCGATTTTTATTCGACAGTGATCACTTGGTCCCCACTCTTCAACGGAATTGAGTGCTGACACCTTAACATTCCTATGAAACCCTTTTGAAGCGAAGACGTAATCCAGCTGACGGTTGGCTTTCTCTCGATTGATTTTCGAAGCAAACGTCGGAACATTTTTAGTATTGCCTGGCACATCGGGTTGTGAATCTGCGGTCCTGCATGCAAATGGCCACTGTGGGCCTAGAAATTCCAGACCGAGAGCATGCATGCGATCCCAGACGGAGCGTTCGCGTTCGGGTAACGAAAGTGAATATCCTGTTGCGCCGTAGATTATGTTGAGATCACCTGCGGCAAGAATTCGGTGTTTGGACGGATTGCGGTGGCCGACAAACGCCGATAAGTCTGATAGTATTCGATGCGCTGATACATCGGCTACACCGACTTTCCATGAGGATTTGGCTAAAGGATGCGGTTTCATCCAACGCGCATACATTGAGATAGCGATGAACGGCTCGCCCGGAGGGTTTAGCGGTGTAATTTTGGCGGTAGCAATCGTACCAATTCCACTTACTGCGATTTCACACTCCTCTACTTCACTGATGGGTCGAACCTGTTGAAACGGCTCAACTTTCACTTTATTTGACAGCGGTATCACTAAACACCAGCGATCAAACAAATCCCTGTCCAAATGCACACCGCCCGCACCTGGGAATTCATCGACTAATTCTTTTGGTGGGCTTCCAGCTTCCTGCAGTAAAGCGACATCCGATTCGCCCCCTTTTCTCATATCGTGGAGCATGTACCAAGGTTTCTTCCGCTTGGCAATATTCCAACTAACAATTTTGATCATTTTTTCTTCACCAACTTGAAATTTGAATCTGTATGGTACTCGTATGGTTTTCCTGTTGCAAAACAGACAAGCTCCGAAGTACAGCAACCATTTTCCATTAGCAACCCCTCCCGCCGAATTTTTAGATGCTCTGAAAGTAAGTCAAGAACCACCTCCATTGCTTCATTTATCGACCCAGTGTCAAACCCGGATTGTTCTCGCTTGTGACAGCAAATATACGGTGTTCTTGGTTACAAATTAGCTCAATCAAGACAGTAAACAAAAACAATAATGTATGTACGAACTGCCGTTAAAGTCCGGAATCAAATATCTGACTGAGTCTCACAGGATTATTGAGTGAGTTTTCAACTTAACCGTACACAGTTCATCGTTGCGGCGCATAAGCCCTCACAGTGGCTGCCCGATAGAGGGAGTGAAATCGCGTTTGCTGGCCGTTCCAACAGTGGTAAGTCAAGCGCAATCAACGCAATTACCGGAAGAAAAGGGCTGGCGATTGCCAGCAAGACACCAGGTCGTACCCAGCAAATCGTTTTTTTTGAGGTTACGCCAGATATCAGACTGGTTGATCTACCCGGTTACGGATACTCCAAGGTACCAAAGCAATTGCGGCTTCACTGGTCAAGTGTCATCGAACAGTATTTTGAAACCCGTGAATGTCTACGTGCATTGGTTCTGATGATGGATGTTCGCCACCCGCTCAAACCACTCGACCAGCAGTTACTTGACTGGTGCCAGAAAAGTGCCCTTGACGCCCACATTCTGTTAACCAAGTCGGACAAACTTTCAAAATCCAGAGCGCTGGCAACAATGGCGGCGGTAAAGAAAGATCTCGCTGGTCGGGACAATCTGTCGATTCAGACTTTTTCTGCGCATTCAGGCTTGGGAGTGGTTGATGCCCGACAACGCGTTATTGAACTGCTCAATCAATCGTGAGCGAGTGCCCAGTTGGTACCGATTCCCGCGTCAGCTACCAATGGAACATAGAGCTTTGCGGCGTTTTCCATCAGGCGTTTGATGTTGTCCAGAACCCGGTCGGTTTCTCCGTGTGGTACTTCCAGAACCAGTTCATCGTGAACCTGCAAAATCATACGCGCACCGCTGTCTGAGCTTGCCAGCCATGCATCAACACCGATCATTGCGAGCTTCATGATGTCGGCAGCTGACCCCTGAAGGGGCGCGTTGATTGCAGCCCTTTCTGAATGCTGTCTTCGTCCGTAGTGACTGGAGTTGATATCGGGCAGAAACACGCGTCTTCCAAAAATGGTATCGACGTACTTGTGTTCGCGCGCCTGTTCTCGTACGTTATCCATGAACTCCCGCACACTGGGATAGCGGGTGAAATACTGTTCAATGTAATCGCGGGCCTGATGAACTTCAATTTGCAGCGTTCGAGCCAGTCCAAAGGCAGACATTCCGTACATCAAACCAAAATTGATCGCCTTTGCATGCCTTCTCTGATCGGATGTTACTTCGTCAGGTGAGCAGTCGAATACTTCTGATGCGGTAAAACGATGTACATCTTCACCTCTGGAGAAAGCATCAAGAAGGCCAGGGTCGCTGGACAGATGAGCCATAAGGCGAAGTTCGATCTGAGAATAGTCAATCGAGACTAATGTTGAACCAGTATCTGGTATGAACGCCTCACGAATTCGTTTTCCTTCTGAAGTGCGAATCGGAATATTCTGCAAATTAGGATCTGCCGAGGATAGTCGCCCAGTCGAAGCGACTGCCTGATTGAACGAAGTGTGCACTCGACCTGTTTTGCTGTTGATCAACTCTGGTAACTTGTCAGTGTAGGTGGATTTGATCTTGAACAGACTTCGATGCTCAAGCAGCATTCTAGGGACTTCATGATCAACCGCGAGTTCAGTTAATACCGATTCGGAAGTCGACATGACACCGGAGGCGGTTTTGGTTGATGTGGTGAGACCAAGCTGGTCAAATAAAACCTCTCTAATCTGCTTGGGTGAAGACAAATTGAAAACACAGCCGGAGCTTTGGTATATCGCGTCTTCAATCCTTTGAATCCTTTCCTTTAATTCAGCGCTATGTTGTCTGAGAGCGGCTTCGTCGAGTAGTACGCCATTGTCCTCAACCCGCATCAACACCGGCACCAGTGGCATGTCAATTTTCTTAAAAACATCCCGCAACTGCTCTTCCTGCTCAATTTGTGGCCATAACGTGTTATGTAAACCCAGAGCCACATCAGCGTCTTCGGCAGCGTAGTCCGTTGCGTTCTCGATGTCAACGAGATCGAAAGTGATCTGATTCTTGCCCTTGCCTACGACTTCTTCGTATTTTGTGGTAGCAGTATTCAGGTATTTGAGGGCCAGTCGGTCTAACCCATGTTGTGGTACGGCGGAACTATTCAGCACATAAGATTCCAGCATGGTGTCGTAAATCGGACCGGTAATTTCGATGCCGACTCTGGACAGAACGCTGGCATCGAATTTAAGATTGTGGGCAATCTTACTAATATGTGAATCTTCCATCACTGACTTCAATTTAGCGAACACCAAGTCCTCGTTCAATTGTTGTGGTACGCCCAGGTACCGATGCGCCAGGGGAATGTAAAATGCTTCCCTCTCCTGGATGCTGATTGAAATTCCAACCAGGTGGTCTTTTCGAACATCCAGACCGGTGGTTTCAGTATCAAAGGCTACGAAGCCACAGGCTTGTATTCGCTCAATCAATTCATCAAGATCGGATTCTTCGGTAATTGTTGAGTATTTCAGAGGCTCGTCTTCTGATTCCTCGCCGTCCAGTGCATTGATCCAGCTGAAAAATTCAAGCCGAGTGTAGAGTTCGCGTAGTTCGCCTACCTTAGGTGGTGCGATTTTAAAGTCTTCAAGATGAAGTTCAACATCAACATCCAGTTTGAGAGAAACCAGATCTTTTGACATCTGAAGCTTCGGAATTGCATTCCTGAAGTTCTCTCCGGCTTTCCCTGGCAATGTGTCTGCGATTGCAACGATGTTGTCAACTGAATCATGTAGGGATAACCACTTTGCAGCTGTTTTTGGACCAACCAGTGGAACCCCTGGAATGTTATCAGAAGTATCCCCAACTAGCGAAAGGTAGTCGATGATCTGATCCGGTCGCACTCCAAATTTCTCCTCAACCTGGCTGGGTCCCATCTCGGTGCCGCGCAAGTCGTCAATCATGGTTGTTCGTTCGTTGACAAGTTGCGTCAGGTCTTTATCACTGCTCGATATGTAGGTCGTCAAACCAGCCTCGAACGCCGCGGTTGCAAGTGTGCCAATGACATCGTCAGCTTCAACGCCGGGGATGGAGATGGACTTAATTCCCATCGCTACAACCATCTCCCTGATCAGATCGTACTGGCTCCTCAATTCGTCCGGCATGGGTGGGCGATTTGCCTTGTATTCCTCATAAAGATCATGACGGAATGTTTTACCCTTGGCATCGAAAACGGCAACTAGATAATCTGGTTCGTGCTCCCGAATGATTCGCCTGAGCATATTGCCAACACCGTAGATGGCACCCGTAGGTTCACCACTTGAAGTCGAAAGATTGGTGGAATGGAAGGCACGGTAGACATACGCAGTACCATCGATTAGGTAAAGGGATTTGCTCGGTGTGTTCATATGGAACAGTTCAACAGTTTCAGGTTAGGCAATGTCAAATTCTATATTCAGACAGGCGATAAAATTGAGCTCATTCACATAAATCAGGATTTGCGGCTGCAGAATAAAACACCAATGATCGAAGTTTCAGGACTGACCAAGCACTTCGGCGATACCGTCGCTGTCAACAATCTCTCATTTGCTGTTAAACAGGGTGAAGTGTTGGGTTTTTTGGGCCCAAATGGTGCTGGCAAGTCAACCACAATGAAAATGATATCCGGCTTTCTCACCCCGGATCATGGCATAGTGAAGATTAATGGCATCGACATTGAGCGTGAACCGATCAAAGCAAAATCCTGCTTGGGCTATTTACCAGAAGGTATGCCGCTTTATGGTGATATGCCAGTTCACAGTTTTCTCGCGTTTATAGGCAAAATAAGGTCTATTCGGCCGTCAGACCTTGCCACTCGCATCGCCGCAGTGGTTGAGGATGTGCAGTTAGGCGATGTACTGACTGCACCAATTGCCAGTCTGTCAAAGGGTTACAAGCGGCGGGTCGGAATTGCTCAAGCGCTGCTTCACGACCCAGCGGCTTTGGTGCTTGATGAGCCGACAGATGGACTGGATCCAAATCAGAAGGATCAGGTGCGCAGTCTGATTGAAAACATTGCGCGGAGCAAGGCAATCATTCTATCAACTCATATTCTGGATGAGGTGGAAGCTGTTTGTTCCCGTGTCATCATCATTGATCGCGGTGAAATCGTGGTGGACAGCGAACCGCGTACACTTGCAACTCGTTCGAGTAAACACAATACGGTGCATCTGAGTTTGTATGGAGTTAACCCTGAAACCGCCACATCGCAACTACGCCAAATTGAAGGCATCAGACGCGTACAATATAAGGAAAAGGAAAATTCCTTTGAACTTATCCCGATGGACGGTCAAAGCATCGTCCATTCCGTATGGCAGAAGGTGACTTCAAATGGTTGGAAAATCAAAACCATTTCGGAGCAGGAAGGACGATTGGATGATGTTTTTAGACAACTCACGCGTAATGAAAACTGAATTTGTTTCGTGTTCGCGAGGCAGAAGCTGTATGGCGATTTTTGGTACTGTACTGTTGATTCTTGCCTGTTCCAATGTCACTGCTCAGACTTTAGTTGAAGAAGTTGAGCTACCAAAACCCGTCGTGTTGCAATCGGGGGTTCCTATTCCGGAATTGGGGGAAGCCGCTCGACGTGCGATCGTGATTGATTCGGAGTTTCAATCGGAGCAACTTCCAAAACCCGGAATCAAAGAATATAAACTCGGCACCAAAACAGTTCGGGAGTATCGCGTTGGAAAGCAATTGCAGCATGTAGAAATCATTGATGCCTCTGGTGCAATCTACATCGTAGATCACAATCGTCCTTCTACTTCCACTGAAAGCGATTCGCGCTCCGGTATTCTCGTTTCCACATGGTAATCCGATGAGTGGTGTGAGTTCTGGGGTTGGCGTCTATATTGGCGATGGGTTGCGTCAGTATGGATTTGGAGACGGACATCCATTCGGAACCGATCGACTTGATGCATTCTGGAATGAAGCGATCAAGACCGATTTGGCTAAAGAAGTACAGGTGCTAGACCCCGTATCCTGTCTGGACAAGGATCTTTCGCGCTTCCATGATGAAGACTACATTCAGTTCTTAAAAGAGAAATCGCGCGACGGATCTGGTTATCTGGATGGCGGAGACACTCCAGCGGTACCGGGTGTTTATGAAGCGTCGTCATTTGTAGTCGGCTCTGATCTTGATGCGCTCGACCGAATATATCGTGGTGAACTGAGCCGAATTTTCATACCGATTGCCGGGCTTCATCATGCCGGTCGACAGCGAGCTGCCGGGTTTTGTGCGGTCAGTGATCTTGGTGTCTTGATCGAGACCGTAAGAGAACGGTACGACGTTAAACGGGTAGCCTACGTAGACATAGATGCACATCACGGAGACGGCGTGTTTTATGCCTATGAATCAGACCCTGATGTCATCATTGCAGACATTCATGAAGATGGCAGATTTCTTTATCCGGGCAGCGGGTTTGTTCAAGAAACCGGAAAGGGTGATGCAAGGGGCACAAAAATGAATGTTCCGGTAATGCCTGAGAGTGGTGATGCCGTGTTTTTTGCTATTTGGCCGCGATTGGAAGAGTTTATTCGATCGTTTAAACCGGAGTTTATTATTCTGCAGGCTGGTGCTGACAGCATCGATGGTGATCCGATCACCCACATGCGATTTTCACCCCAGGCACACGGACATGCTGCCACCCAACTTTGCAAAATGGCAGAAGAGTTTTGCAATGGCAGATTTATCGCTACGGGTGGTGGCGGCTACAACCGTAGAAATATTGCACTTGGCTGGTGCGAAGTTCTAAAAGCGATGATCGAGACTGCCTGAGTTTGTAGGTCATTAGACAGTTGGCAACCTTTTCGCTTTTGTGGAATAGTTTGTCATAAAAAGGAATTATCCGGTCGTTGAATCACACTGAGAGTCTGGTTAACCAACTACAGTATGACGCCGTTCGTTAAAGTGTTTCAACAGCCATGTCCCAAGTGATAACTCAGTCATCTACTAACCCACGCTAAGCCTCAATAGTTGAACTGTTTTATCCACCTCGTTAACAACACCGCCCCAGACCTCGCACCTTATTACGTTTAGCTTCTCGAAAACATTGCAGCTATCAGCTTATGAACATTGACTTTATCGGGCTGTGGCATTCACTTGAGCGACTACCTTTTCTGTTCAGTCTTACAGTATTTGGTCTGGTAGTTCTGACGGTACTCGCATTTTTTGTTTTACCCACCGTACTGCTGTTTGTTTCTGAACCGCGGCAGATTCTGACGTCAACTCGGACTCTATTGAACGAATTGTCCGGTCGTTCCGGCTGGCGAAGATCACTGAATCTCATTGCAAATTGGCTCACTGTATTTAATTCAGTGATCGGTAGAGTTGTAGCATGGCTGATTCTCTATATGACGCTCATGCAGTTCGTCGTGGTTATCATGCGCTACGTTTTTTCGTACGGCTCGATTCAGATGCAGGAGTCTATCTGGTATATGCATGGGCTATTGTTCATGCTTGGTGCTGGCTATACCCTGGTGAAAGAAGGACATGTTAGATTGGATGTTTTTTATCGCGAGGCATCTGAGAGGACAAAGGCATGGATAAATTTCATCGGCTCTTTGGTGTTTCTGTTGCCGTTCTGTATCGTCAATTTCGATTTTGCGTGGTCGCTGGTGCTCAATTCCTGGGCAGTTCGGGAGGGGTCAATTGAAACCACGGGCCTGCCATACATTTATTTGTTCAAGACGGTTATTCTGGTTTTTTCGATTCTGGTTGCAATGGAAGGTCTCGCTCTGGCCATTCGAAGTTTATTAACCTTGACCGAACGCAACCAGTCTGGTAAAACGGCCGAGGCATAGCGGAATGGAATTCATAGCCACTCCCGAATTTCTCTGTGCTGCACTTTTTGTGTCAGTTATTGTCCTGCTGATGTTTGGATTTCCGGTTGCCTTTACACTAGCTGGAAGTTCTTTGGTGTTCGCTATTGTTGCGAGTACGTTTGGCCTGTTTGAAGTGGCATTCTTATCGGCCCTCCCGCAGCGGATCTTTTCAATTATGCGAAACGAAGTCTTGGTTGCAGTCCCGCTGTTTATCTTTATGGGCGTGACACTGGAGCGGTCCAAGATCGCCGAGGAGTTGCTCGACAATATGGGCAAACTGTTTGGTCGAATTCGGGGAGGATTGGGTTATTCGGTCTGTATCGTGGGTGCGCTACTGGCAGCATCAACAGGCATTGTCGGTGCCACGGTCGTTACCATGGGTCTGTTGTCGCTTCCAACCATGTTGCGCCGAGGTTACAACCCGGCTTTAGCCTGTGGATCGATCTGTGCATCAGGGACTCTGGGCCAAGTCATTCCTCCGTCGATTGTACTGATCTTGCTCGGCGATCAACTGTCCACCGCTTTCCAGCAGGCGCAGTTTTCGATGGGCAATTTTTCACCTGATGCGGTATCGGTGAACGATCTTTTTGCTGGCGCGCTGATTCCCGGCCTAGTGCTGGTGGGTATGTATATTCTCTATCAGATCGTGGTTGCGATCATTCGGCCGAACGCGAGTCCTGCAATTCCCAAGGATGAAGAGGACTTGCGGGAAGATGGGCGATCTATTACATGGACCATGATTTCCACGCTGTTTGCGCCGCTTGCGTTGATTGTTGCTGTGCTCGGATCAATACTTGCAGGCCTTGCGTCACCGACTGAATCGGCAGCGATGGGAGGGACAGGAGCTTTAATGATGGCTGGCTATCGCGTCAATCCCGAGCGTGGACGGCCCATTGTGATCGGACTCGTGTGTCTTGTCATGATGCTGGTGATTACGTCTTTGTTTGACCTTCGTATGCAGCGCGATGAAATTTCAACAATTGAGTGGGCAGCTATTTTTGTGGCTCTGGTGAGCGCTATCGGGTTGGTGTATGGAATTGCGACAGCAATTCTTCGGGTGTATTCGACTCAAGATGCCAGTGGTGAATCGATTCTGCCACAGATTATGCGTCAAACACTTTTGGTTTCAGCCATGATCTTCGTCATATTGATTGGTGCATCAATGTTTTCTCTGGTGTTTCGCGGACTTAACGGCGATACCGTTGTCGAAAACGTGTTACACAATTTACCGGGTGGCACGTTAACCGTATTACTGTTGATCATGCTGGTCATGTTTCTGCTTGGATTTATTCTTGACTTTCTGGAAATCATCTTCATCGTCGTTCCAATTGTCGGTCCAGTGCTGCTTCAACTGGAGATTGCGCCTGGTGTTCCAATGAGTCCAGTGTGGCTCGGAGTCATGATGGCGGTTAATTTACAGACTTCTTTTCTGACACCACCATTCGGATTTTCACTGTTTTATCTGCGCGGCGTTGCGCCGAAGTCAATTCACACGATTGAAATTTACAAAGGTGTCATACCTTTTGTGTGCATTCAGTTGCTCATGCTGGTGGTGCTATGGTTCATTCCTGAATTAGCCACGTGGCTGCCGAAAACCATCTATGGGCCCTAAGGGTGATTCGCAACCTGCCATTTTTATCTACACTAAAGTCATTCAAAAATCTTCAAGATTAGTGTCTGCCTGAATTGTAGGCACTAGTGTGGTGTCCTAAATAATCTTTTAATTAAATATTGGTAGCAAGAGCGTTTCGGCCTCTCGCTACTTTATCGGTGATCTGCTTTACAGACTTCGTCCAGACCAACAGTCTGGGATTCTCATTGTAGGTGTCCAAGTAGTTTTTCAGGCACTCTTCCAAATGCGCAACTGAGGTGAACACCCCGCGACGGATCTGCTTTTCCGTCAGCTTCGAAAAAAACCGCTCAACCAAATTCAACCAAGAAGAACCCGTCGGTATGAAGTGCAGATAAACCCGCTTTTTCCTGTCAATCCATTGCAACACATCTTTGTGCTTATGAGTGCTGTAATTGTCCAGGATGATATGAATCTCAAGCCCCTTGTCGACTGTCTTTTCCACCGCCTTGAAAAACTTCAACACCTCCTGATGGCGATGCCGGCGATAGCATTGCCCGATCACTTCCCCCGATGCGATGTTCAGTGCCGCAAACAACGACGTCGTTCCATGACGCTTGTAATCATGGGTCACGGTGCCGCAACGCCCCTTTTTCAGTGGCAGTCCCGGCTGCGTCCTATCCAGCGCCTGAATCGAGCTTTTCCCGTCAAAACTGAACACCACCGCATTGTCCGGCGGATCCAGATACAAACCCACCACATCCACCAGCTTGTGTTCAAACTGTGGATCGTTGCTGAGCTTGAACGTCTTGATCAAATGCGGCTTCAAGCCATTGGCAAGCCACACCCGGTTGACAAAACTGTGAGTGGTCCCCATGGCTCTTGCCATGGAGCGGCAGGACCAGTGCGTCGCATCAGAAGGAGTGCTCTGGGTGGTCGCAGCAATGATCCTGGTGCGCAATTCATCCTGCGCCTGGGTGTTTTTTCCGCCATGATTGCCGCCCCGAGGACGTTCTTTCCTGATGCCCTCCATCCTTTCCTCGGCAAATCGATTGCGCCACTGACTGACGGTGGGTTGGGATAGTCCCAGCTCAGCAGCAATCTGTTTGTTGGTTTTCCCCTCCGATGACAAAAGCACAATACGAACGCGCTGATGAAATCCGACTGAAATACTGCGCGACGAGCAAAGACGCTTTAATTCCCTGCACTCTTGTTCCGATAGTTCGATGACTGACGCGACACGCATACATCCGCCTCCAAGTTGGTGTATGCTAATTGTACTACAGATGATGCTTATAATTAATGTTATATTTAGGACACTACACTAGAATCTCATTGAGCAGGGCTTTTAAGGGGTCTAATGCTCTGGCTTTGTTGAACACCAACTTCTAATTTTGAAGTTGGTCAAAATTCTAGAAAGTTCGCTTCGCAACGAGCAGTCTTGCCAGGTTGGTAGAGGAATTACATCTGCAAGTCATCCAACCACCATGTTTGCTGGAATAGCGTTGTGCTCTGTCAACCAATATAAGAAACGCCCCTTAAGGGGCGTCGGACCAGTGGTACTATGTGTTGGTGGGGTTAGCACCGATTTTTGTTGTGTGAAATTTGTCAACTCGAGTTTTGGAGTTCAAAAACGCCATTTTATTTGACTTAAATATTTGATAAATATGATTAATATTATCTTACCTGTGGTGTGGCGGTCTTTGTAGCCTCCATCTATTTGTGAGTTCTGGTAGAAAAGAGCGAACTGCTAGTGAATTTAAAGTCCTGTTCCGTGAATCCGAATTTTAGTTTAAGGAAGTTCGACGAATTTCGACATTGCCTTCAATAATTGTAGGTGTAGCACAAAAACTATTGGGATCACTAGGAATTTGTGATAGACATGGAAAGCACAAGAAAACCAGAATAAAAAGAATATAAGGTATAATGTTTTCCTTACTTCCTTGTTTTCTTAAAATTTGTGAATATCATGTTATCTAAACTCACATCTAAAAATCAGTTGACCCTCCCTAAATCAATCATTTCCGATTTTTCGGGTGTAGAGTATTTCGATGTCACTAAAGAAACCGGGCGTATCATCTTGACGCCTGTAAACATTGCACAAGCGGATGCTGTTCGAACCAAGCTGGCTGAACTCGGTGTCACTCAAGCTGACATTACTGAAGCCATTACATGGGCTCGTAGAGATAAATGACATAGATGCGTCTGATCCTAGACACGAATGTTCTACTGTCGGCTTTGCTCTTTCCTAATGGTTTTTTAACATGGCTGCGCAACGCATGGAAATCAGAAACCATTTGCCCGTTAGCCAGTCAAGAAACTGTCATGGAACTCATTCGAACACTTTCGTATCCGAAATTCAATTTAACTGAAATCGAGCAACAATCACTGCTTGCTGATTATCTCACTTGGTGTGAGCCGGTCACAATTCCTAAAAATTTGAATGTTCCGAATTGTAGAGACTCAAATGACAGGATTTTTCTGGAACTCACTATGGCAGGTAATGCTTGTGCATTAGTTACTGGCGACAAAGGCTTGCTTTCATTGTCACCAAAGTTTTCGATTCCGATAATCACCCCCGTTGACCTGCAAGCCCTCTTGATTGAAGCAGATTAACATTGAATCGAACCCAAGTCCACAGTGATCAGCAAGTCGAATGAAGAATGAATCATTTAAACGTATGTTGTAATCATACACTTTCGAAAAAACCAGCATCTGTACAGTTGGTTGTCGAAAGTAGGAAGTCAGACTTTATTTCAACAAAGCATTCAGTACTGGACATTTTGATCTACAAATCAACAACAACATAAGCGTTAGGCCGAACTCGCCAGATTACAAATCGATTCTGTGAGGACCAGGAATGGTCCGAAGTCTTCAGAAGAGTGGTGCGTGGGTTGCAACCAGGGCAACCTGAATTTCACGGATCAGTTTGGTCGTTGCTTGACCGATCAGGTCAAGTCTAGAAATATCAGCAATTCTAGGCCGCATGCGATTGAGCTCAACTGGCCCCAATAGAGTGCGGAACATGTCACAGGCATCCATCAGGCAGAAAATAACTACATCTCTCTGATCAGGAATTTCATCACTGTACAGAATATTCATAATTCTGAGCTTGACTTCCCGCTCGACAGAACCATCAATCATCGGATACGAGCGTGTTTTCATGACCCAGAGAAATCGCTTTTCAGATTCCCCCAGAATCCCCCGTTCGACTAAACGTTTGAAGCCTTGATCAACAATTTCGGCTCCGTCATCAGCAATGGAGTTAATCCAGTACTTTACATCCTGGTGCTCGGGATGTGCACAGATTCTCTCAAGATATTGATCCAAAATTGGATCGTTTAGTGGCTCTGAATCAACGATATCGAGTGTTTCAATGTGACTATCAATGCGATTGTTAATCGCGAGTTCCATCAACACCCCGCCTGCCAATACAAAGTGCAGTGTCAACTGTGGTACAGGCGGCAAAGTTCCTTTTTCGTCGTCCAGCAGGAGCAGCAGTATCTCTTCAACCAGTGTTAGATTCATACATAACTTCTTGTTGTACAAATTTGGGTTCGAATAGCATTTTAAGTGTATTTGTTCCCATTTTGCAAATTGTTCCCAAATATTCACTTCTAGTATCGCAGCAGACTCAAAAAGTCCAAGATTTTTCAAATTTGCCGACCAAGCGCGAATTTGGGTAAAATTAGAATTCTGTGCGCCGTGGAAAGGCGCTTTTCTCTGGTGGGTGCGAATCCCACCCAACAACTGTCGTTCCAGTTGGTAGCGGCTAAAGCGAATCATGGAGGTAACGAGATGGTTTGAAGCACTTTAGTTCAGACGGGTTGTTTTAGACGACTCAGCGACCATGCGGGCCGGAACGCGAGTGAACACTGAGCAGGCCTCGAAACATTTAATGCGAAAGTCGATTCTGTCGCAATTCAGAAGAAGACCGCTGACACATTGGGAAGTGAGCGACAGGTGCACCGATGTGTTTTCGCCGGGGTAATGGTGTCGGCACGCATGGAAGATGAGAGAAGTGGCAACACGGGAAGCCCTGTCAGTTGGTGTGGCACGCACCGAACCGGTAATCCGCGAGGACTGGACTGGGCTGTCAGGGTGGCGGACAGGCTCGTAGTACCGAAGAAGCGGGGTAATGCCGGTGGAGGAAAGGGGCCTTGATTCGAAAGCAGTATGTAAAGTGAGAAAGGATATGACTACTGATGTAAATCTAACAGGGTCTGATAAGGTTCAGAAATTACAGCGCATGCTACATGCCAAAGCGAAGGGAGAACCTGGGCTGAGATTTCACGCTTTGTATGACAAGGTGTATCGGATGGATTTTCTTTTTGAAGCGTATCGGCAGGTGCGGCGCAATGGCGGCGTTGCCGGCGTGGATGGAGAGACATTCGAAGACATTGAGGCATACGGTGTTGAAAGATGGCTTGGGGAACTGGCGCGGGAACTCAGAGAGAAGACCTACACACCCAAAGCGGTGCGTCAGGTCTTGATACCAAAGAAACAGAAAGGCAGGTTTCGTCCATTGGGGATACCCTGCCTGTGCGACCGGGTGGCGCAGACATCGGCGATGATGGTTTTGTCGCCGATCTTTGAAGCCGACCTGGGAGACGGGCAGTATGCCTATCGGGCGGGCAGGAGTGCAAACGATGCGGTTAATCGCATTCACTCGCTCCTGAACACGGGTCATAATGAAGTGGTTGATGCGGATTTATCCAATTATTTCGGTGAAATCCCCCATGCCGAACTGATGAAGAGTGTCGCCCGCCGCATCAGCGACGGAGCGATGCTCAGACTCATCAAGTCATGGCTGGAGATGCCGATTGAGGAAGATGACGGCAAGGGCGGCAGACGCCGTACGAACCGGGCGAAGAAGCAGCGTAAGGGCAGTCCTCAGGGCTCGCCGATCTCGCCGCTTCTGAGTTCCATCTACATGAGACGCTTCATTGTGGGTTGGAAACACCTGGGCTTTGCCCAGCGTTTCCGTTCACACATTGTCAATTACGCTGATGACATCTGCATATTGGGTAAAGCACCGGCGGCATCAATGCTGCTGGCGTTTGTCCAGGTGATGGAGCAGTTGAAATTGCCGGTGAACATGGAAAAGACCCGGTGCTTAAGATGTCCAGATGAGGCTTTTGAATTTTTGGGTTATCGTATTGGACTGAACTTTCGTCCACACGGAAAGGGGGCTTATATTGGCACTCGTCCGAGCAGGTCGAGCATTCAGCATATATGCCGCAAGGTAAGCGAACAGACTGCAAGTCGTTATGGAACGATGGAACCTGAACAAATGGTAAAGCGTCTTAACCAGATGTTAACTGGTTGGGGGAACTACTTTTACCTGGGACAGGTGCTGCCCGCCTATAACGCAGTCGACATGCACACCATGAAGCGGCTTCGTCAGTGGCTATGTCGTAAGCACAAGGTGAAAACCGGGAAATTTGTGCACTTTCCTGATGCCAGACTGTATGACGAATACGGTTTGATTCGCCTGACTCTTACAACAAAACGCTTTCCGTGGGCGTAAGCATGATTTCGAATGAAAGCCGGATGCGGGAAATCCGCACGTCCGGTTTGATGAGCGGCGGCTGGAAACGGGGTATATGGCGTGGAGTGAGGCACTGGAGCATAGTGAAAACTGCCAGCAACAGCTTCCCCCACCGTCCTACGTCTCACCGCGCCAGTCGTCGACTCTACACACACTATTGTGGTTAGAGATGAATGACATGGCTGAAGTCGAGTCCGGTATCGATGACGTAGTAAATGGCACGATATCGATTATTGACGGTGAACAGCGAATCTATTATTACGGCTACTGGATTCTCTATTACGAACCGCCTGCTGAAACATTAACTGCGAGAATAAGGCTGATCGAAGGGTTGACTCGCAGAACCTTTCATCACACAGAGGCGGGGATCAATACACCCGGTGACAAACTCGATCTCGCGAGAAAATGCTACGAAGAGGCATCTAACGAACAGGAAAAGCGAGTGAATGGCGCGATGCTCGCCGGTGCACTGTTTAACCGCGCAACAGACATCTTCAAGAGCATTGTAGAACTTGAGGATAAAGGCGTGCATCTCAGTCTTGAAAACGAATTGATGCAGGAGTGTAACGAATGTCTGCTTGAAGCCATGACGCTTGGAAAAATGGTGCGTCATGTCAGCGGGGTCGAGGGCATTGACGAGTTGTGGGGCGAACCGCTTAAGGCATTCACAATGCCGCTTGAAATGTTCTACGAAACTCGCTACGTCAAAATCAGCAATACCATGCGGGATATTGACCGAATTGTCGCCGAATTACGCGAATGTCTGTCAGAATGCCACGACTTTAAGCCGCTATGGTCAATTTTGGATGAGTTCTCAAGTTACGCAAAATTGAATAGTGAGACCATCAAACGCGACCCCCGTTGGTATGCAATCTGGCCTAAGTTCGTCACCAACTCCGAAAAAATTGAAGCGCTGATCTCGCAGCTGCAGGACTCTGTCGATTCTGACTCTCGCTCATTCATCATTGCGGGCTGTAAACTTGTTGAAGATGGAAAAAACCTGATCAGACATATTTCAGGCGCAAGGGTACCGATGCCTGAAACTACCAAGCGGTTTATGAAGCAGTGTGAGCAGTACAAACTGATATTTAAAAATTCCAATGGAAATTGCCATGACACATAACGAAGAACGAAGCAATGCAGTGAGAAGCACTATTGAGGCAATTCGCAATATTGAAGCGGCTCACGGTATAACAATGAAAGCGCTAGGAGAAATCAAGTCTCAGTTGATTCAACTTGCTGGACATTCCGAATGGTTTAGCGAGTCCGACTTCCCCGCACCTCAAGACTCGGAAGATACCTCCCGCGTCTATCGCATTTCTCAGGACGCTGTAGACAATCGGTTTGCGCTTTATGTGCAGGTTGCTCGAACACCGACCGATACACCGCCGCACAATCATGACACATGGGCTGTAATCACGGGAATTCGGGGTGATGAACTGAACAGGTTTTATCGACGAACGGAAGATGGAGTGGAACAGATCGGATCACACATGGTTCAACCGGGAACTGGCGTTACGCTGTTGCCTGATGATCTGCATTCCATTCATATCAATGATGAACAAGCTGTCATCAACTTTCACATGTATGGTCTTGCCCTGGAGTGTCTGACTGAGCGGGTCTACTACGATCGCAAGAATAATGACTGGAAGGTTTTTCAATCTGACAGCAACATCATTGATGCATCTCACATCGTTCAGTGATGCAGGAAGTCAGTGCTGCTGAATTAAAGTCCCTGATTCTGGCGCGGCAGGAACTCGCGATACTTGATGTACGCGAGGAAGGCATCTACTTTGACAGTCATTTACTGTGGGCGTCAAATATTCCCTTAAGTCAGCTTGAACTTGAAGTCGACGCGCTTTTACCTCGCCGCACCGTTTCAATTATTGTTTATGACAGTGGCCCCGCTGGTCAGGAATCAACCGCGCGCAAGGCAGGCAGAAGGCTGGAAGAGCTCGGTTATTCCGACGTATCCACTCTCATCGGTGGCACAGCTGGCTGGAAAGATGCAGGCTTTGAGTTGTTTTCGGGACTCAATGTACCGAGCAAAACTTTCGGTGAATATCTGCTACAGCAGCGTAAACCACCTGAAATTCTGGCGAACGATCTACACGACCGTTTACAGAGACAGGACAATCTAGTAGTACTCGACAGTCGTCCAATAGATGAATACCACGCGATGAGTATCCCGACCGCCGTTGATGTCCCTGGTGCAGAATTGGTTTACCGCGTGTTTGAAATCGCACCCGATCCTGAAACGGATGTCGTCGTCAACTGTGCTGGCAGGACGCGTAGCATTGTGGGTGCCATGTCATTGATTAATGCAGAAATTTCCAATCGCGTAATGCTGCTCAAAGATGGTACCATGGGCTGGCACCTCGCCGGTTTGAAGCTGGACCATTCACAGAACCGCGTCGCTCCGACACCTTCACCGGATAGTTATGAGAAGGCCAGCGCAGCGGCGGCGCGGGTTGCCAGACGATTCGATGTAAAAACAATTGATCGTGAAACTCTTGAAGAGTGGCAGCGCGATGAATCGCGCACGCTTTATGTCTTTGATGTTCGCACTTCAGAAGAGTTTGAAAACGGACATCTGCCTGGATCACGTCATGCACCAGGCGGTCAGTTGGTGCAGACGACAGACGAGTTCATCGCAGTTCAAAATGCAAGAATCGTTCTGGTAGATGATCGCCGTGTGCGTGCAATTATGACGGCATCATGGTTGCTGCAAATGGGGCATCGTCATGTTTATGTGCTGGAAGAGACATTTGAAGGTGTGGATTTAGAATTCGGAAAAGAGCAACGTACGATTCTCGGATTCGAACAGTGTGAGACGCTGGAATCCGGCGAACTCAAGGCCGCCATGCAGTCAGGAGAGCCAATGTTATTGGTTGATTTGTCGTCAAGCCGGAATTTCCGCATCAGGCATATTGAAAACGCCGTCTGGTGCATTCGTCAGCGCCTTGAGTCCGCACTAACTTTACGTCAACCCATCGGGCTTTTGGTTTTGACATCAGAAGATGGAGTACTGGCACATATGGCTGCCGCTGATTTAACAGCATCGGATGGCCGTCAAATTGTGCGGGTGCTAAACGGCGGTAACCAGGCATGGGAATCCGCTGGCTATCCGATGACTGACGGTATGGAACCACGCCTCACCGAGGTGGATGACATCTGGGAACGCCCCTATGACAATGAAATTGGCCAGGAACAGCGGATGAAAAATTACCTGGAGTGGGAAGTTCAGTTGATGGACCAGGCAATTCGAGATGGAACTGTTCACTTCCAATGTTGACTAATACATTGTGGTCAGCGGAATTGACTTTGATCTCACAATCAGAAATCAGGGCAAAACATGGCTTGGATCATTGAGTTAGATTTGACGGCTAACTGATATACGTAGGGATTTATGCATTAAACGGTCCCAATAAATGCTATAATGTTATTTAATAATTAACTCAATTTAATCAAATATTTAACAACATCAATCAGGCGTGATCAGAACCGAGACGTACACGGCCAAACTGACGAAATCTTCGCATCAGAATCTCGATGATCTGCTTGAAAAACTGCGGGTTCTGTACAATGCCGCCCTTGAGGAACGCATTGATGCATACCGGAAAACCGGCCAGTCTCCAAACTATGTCGCACAGGCCAAGTCACTGACGGAAATCAGACACAGCGACTTGGGTTATGACGATTACCGATGTGCGATTCAGCAGAATCTTCTGAAACGGTTGGAAAAAGCCTATCGGCATTTCTTCACCCGCGGCGGGTTTCCCAGGTTCAAGTCCCATCACCGTGGCATCCGCTGTTTTGAGTGGCACAATCCGGCCATCAGAAAGCAGGGGAAATTCAATGTACTGCTGATTAAGGGCGTTGGCAGGTGTCGTTTCAAAGGAGAATTGCCTGAAAGAATCAGGTTTGTTCGGGTGGTCAAGACTGCACGTCGAGTGAAGGTTCAGGTCATTCATGGGATTGAGGCTGTCGAGCCTGCGCCATCAATCAGCCCGATCGGCATTGATGTCGGCATCAGATCAAGAATCACCTGCTCCAGTGGTTATCAGACCGGTAAGAATGAACTGGACCGAACGGAGTTGAAACGCAGACAGCGGATCCTTTCGAAAGCGAAGAAAGGATCAAACAACCGAAAAAAGAAACGGATGGCCTTTGCAAAGGAATGGCAGCGGGTGAAAGAGAGGGAGCGCGGTCAACTGCATGAGGTGACTGCAGAACTCGTGAAACAGTCGAATACCTTTTATATCGAGAATCTGAAAGTGCTGAACATGGTGAAAAATCACAGACTTGCGCGTTCGATTCTTGAAGCGAACTGGGGAGCTTTCATACAGATGCTGAGCTACAAGGCTGAGAGTGCCGGTGGGAAGGTGGTGAGGGTTGACCCGCAGCACACGTCGCAGCTGTGTTCTGGCTGTGGTTCGAAACCGAAAGAGAAGCTGACACTGGCCATCAGGCACTATCGGTGTGAGTATTGCGGTTTCGAGGCAGACAGGGATATAAATGCGGCAATGAATATTCTTCAACGGGGGCTTGGTTTGTCCTCGAAGTCGGGTGGGAATTCCCCGGCACGCAGGGAGAATGAAACCGAGGGGTCAGCGCTGGCTGGCTCTACTGCGTAGTACGGTGTATCTTGGATCGTCAAGTACATAGTTCCCTGTACGTATAATCAGAGTATTATTCCCCGTTCTATCAGATGAACGTGCCAGGTTGAATTTCGTAAGAGATGGAACCTTTTACAAGTTCGTGATCAATCAAAATTTTAGGCAGTAGCATGTACAGTTCACCCCTACCTCGACTTTTAACGGCAACGCTTGCCTTGGTGATCATTGCTTCGTTTACTACACGATATTCCCAGGCCAACCAGGATCCGTTGCCACTAGCAGAAATCTCCACCTTTGCCAAAGTGTTTGAAACGATCAAAAACAACTATGTGGAGGACATTTCCGACGAAGAACTTCTGCAGGCTGCAGTTCGCGGCATGCTTTCTGGACTTGACCCTCATTCTGCGTTGCTAGATAACAGACTGGATGACGTTAGAAGCGAGACATCAGGACGGTATGGAGGCCTTGGAATTGAAGTTACCAAGGATAACGGTGGAATCCGAGTCATTTCGCCGATTGACGACACTCCTGCACAAGCTGCAGGAATTCTGCCAAATGATTTGATTGTGCGGCTAGATGACCGACCAGTCAACCGGATGTCACTAGCCGATGCAGTCGGAATCATGCGCGGTGAACCCGGCACGAAAATTAAACTGACGATTGTCCGGCAGGGATCAGATGTCCCACTGGTTTTCACCTTGACACGCGCAGTGATCAGGATCAGAAGCGTCCGAAGTTATTTTCTGGATGACAACTTCGGATATCTGCGAGTCACACAATTTCAAACACCGACTCCGGAATTGGCGCGCGAACAAATTCAGGAATTGTTCAAAGAGTCAAATGCGATGGAGGGACTGGTATTGGATCTCAGAAATAATCCAGGCGGAGAACTGCAGAGTGCTGTCGGTGTATCTGACCTTTTTATTGATCAGGGTGTAATCGTGAAAACCAGGGCTCGAAACAATACCAATGAGCAGGTCTTTAATGCCACACCAGGTGATCTCGCAAAAGGCATACCAATTGTGGTGCTGGTCAATGAAGGTTCGGCATCAGCATCAGAAATCGTTGCCGGTGCCTTGCAGGACCACAACCGTGCAATCATCATGGGTACCCAGACATTCGGAAAAGGTTCCGTACAGACCATTTGGTCTCTCGACAAAGAAACGACGCTCAAATTAACCACGCATCTGTATTACACTCCGTCGGATCGTTCAATTCAGGCGCTTGGTATCGTTCCGGATATTGCCATCGAGAGTAGGGAATTACCGGAATTTGAGCAGGAAGAGGTCGGACGTTTACGTGAAGCTGATCTTGAGGGGTCATTAGATGGCGAGGATCTGGATAATGGTATGGAGGAGGGGAACGAATCCAGCCTGAATCCAGCAGTGAAGGAGGATTACCAACTTCAGGAAGCCCTTAATCTGCTGAAGGGATTGAGCATCGCACGACGACAGATCGGCTGAGTCGTCACACAGAGGCAGATTCGCTGGAAACACCTGCATTCAAATGATGCGGTCGTGAAAGTAACCTTGACGGTTGCTGTTTCAGGCTGATTTCTCCATAGCACTGGCCAGCTAATTACCGAATACCTCCATCATTCGATAGGTGTGAGAAATGTCCAATAAAGCGTTAGTTCTCCATGAACTGGGTCCGCCAGAGAACATGCTGTGGGATGACTGGCCCATTCCTGATCCCGAGCCGACGGAAGTACGGCTTCGTCAAACTGCCATCGGTCTTAATTTTGCGGATACCTATCATCGAGCGGGAATTCCACACCCGTGGCTCGTACCACCTTGTCCAGTTGTAATCGGATTTGAAGCAGTTGGAATTGTGGAGGCTGTTGGGCGTGAAGTGACCACCCTTGATATTGGTGATCGGGTCGGATACGCAATTCCGCCACTTGGCAGTTATTCACAGTATCGAAATTACCCCGCAGCGAGTCTGGTGCGAATTCCCGATGACTTGGAAGACCGTCAAGTGGCTGCTTTATTGCTCAAGGGCATGACAGCGCACTATTTATTGCACCGTACTTATGCGGTACAAGCAGGTGACACGATCGTTGTTCACGCTGCATCGGGTGGCATGGGCCTGATTCTATGTTCATGGGCCAACGCGATGGGAGCCATGATTGTCGGAACGGTCAGTACCGCAGAAAAGGCTGAACTGGCTCGCGAGGCTGGCTGCCATCATCCAATCGTGCGCTCGAAAGAGAGTTTTGTTGATAAAGTCATGGAAGTTTCAGATGGTGAAGGTGCAGCAGTGGTCTATGAATCGATTGGAAAAGATACCCTGCAGCAGTCCCTCGACTGTTTGCGGCCAATGGGCATGTGTGCGGCTTATGGCCACGTTTCTGGTCCTCCAGATCCAGTTGATATCATTAAAGACTTGGGTCAGCGGGGCTCACTATTCATAACCCGTCCAGCGATCATGCATTACATCGCCAAACGCAAAGATCTGTTGGAGACTGCCGACGGTCTTTTCAGCGCTATTCGAAGTGGATTCGTGAGCGCCCACGTCAATTACGAATATCCTCTGAGAGATGCCCCTCAGGCCCACCGTGCAATAGAAAGCGGCACAACAACCGGGGCAACTGTATTAATTCCGTAGAATAAATAGCGGTTAGTACCGCGTAGCAAGTCAATGATTAGACAGCTGGTATTGTTGTCGAGCTGATTTGAGACATTTGAAGTGCAGTCGGTTCTGCACAGCAGTACCAGGGTTCGGACATTTGCGGCGCGTGCGGTTGTACACCCTGAATCAGTGCTGGAGGTTGCGACCCGTTGATGCTATGTGCCAATTTCCAGACACCAGCAAATATTTTCTGCCGATCAAGACCGTCTTGTTCGGCATCCATTACCCAATTCTGAATACGCACTTGAAGCTCGTCGACCAGCGGGTCTGGGTGAATCCACTTATACCCCAGCATCTGAGAGTCGAACTCACCTAGCCAGTCGGCGTGACGATGTTCAGACTCCAAAAGCCGCGTGCCGTGCGGCAGCAGCAAGCGAATGCTCAGTTGAACAGGGGAGACGCAATTGACTAATCTCAGTCGTACGATTGCATTCAAGAGTCGCAGATAGCCTTCAATTGTGGTCCACGGAGTAAATGGGACAAAAGTGGGTGACATTGAGATACCTAGTGATCTCAATAACTCCAGAGCCTGGTAAAAGTCTTCCTCTTCGTGGCCCTTTTCCAACTCTTCCAATACTCGATTTTCAATGGATTCGACAGCGCTAGTTATAAAAAGGCAATGACTGGTCGCAAAATACTCAACGTGTTTTGAATGTGCCAAAAGATGCTCAACCTTGATGGTTGCATCCCAACTTGTGCCTGGAAATTCATTCTGAAATTGCTCAATTATGCGACGTGCGTGTCCCGGTCCATTCAAAAAATCAGGATCGCCAAAGGAGATATGTTGTGCACCTGCCGCCATCTGTTGGCGGATGTCTTGCATCACCACATCGTTTGAAACGACTCGAAATACGCCCGCATAAACTGGTACGATGGGGCAGTGTCGGCATAAGTGTTTACATCCACGAGTAGTTTCTACAAAGCCGACTGTCTTTTCACCTCCATCTGCTAACCTTAGCGAGGCATACTGATCAAGCGCGGGCAGACTCGAACGGTCCGGCGTGATGAATTCCTGTTTATCCAGTGAATTGCGGGTCAGTCTAAACTCATCGGTAGGGCATTTTTCGCGAAGTGTCTGACAGAGTGAACGCAGGTCAGATTCTGCTTCACCACCGAAGACGTATTCACAGCCGAGCGAGCGAAAATAGTCATCATTTACCGGTGCATACAGTCCATAAACACAGATAGACGCACTTGGGGCTTCTTTTCTGATTTGTGGAATTATTTCGGCTGCCAGGCGCGCACCTGCATGCATGATGAGATGTATCGCAACCAGACGCGCATCACTGAATCTCGAAGGTTCGAAAGGCTGGTTGGCGAGATCAATACACTCTACATTAAATTCTTCCCGTTTCAGCCAGGCTGCCGGTTCAGCTAGTGCAAACGGCTGACGACCGATTTCGTAAGGGCTGATCAGAACGACTTTCACGGGTCAGCAGGTACAGAATGTTTACAACAACCCCAGACTCAGCAATGCGTCCTCGCTCATTCGATCTTTTGTCCAGGGCGGGTCCCACACCAGTTCGACATGAACATCTTCGACACCATCGACACATTTGACCGCGCATTCGACAGTGCCTGGAAACGTTTGTGCAACGGGACAGCCGGGAGTGGTGAGAGTCATCTCAATATTGACTGACCGGTTGTCAGAAATGTTTATCGAATAAATCAGGCCAAGGTCATAAATATTGATTGGAATCTCCGGATCGTAGACATTGCGCAGTGCATCAACAATTTGCTGTTCCAATACCATGTCGGTAATGGATGTTTGCTGGTCCAGTTCCGGCAGATCCTGATTTTCAGATTCAGAGTGATCTGACTTCAGGAAGTCGGCGAAAAAATCATCAGCGGTGAGGTCTGATTCGCTAGGGGGTTTGTTGCCACTCATTGTCGCATTACTCCGTTGTGACTTGTTCTTCACTGCGGTTGATCGCTGCAATCGCAGTATGCCAGGGGAGTGTGGCACACTTGACTCGAGTAGGAAACTCCCGCACTCCGCTCAGCACTTCAAGTTTGCCAATGTCGGCAGAGCGAAACTCGTCCAGTCCCGTCACTCGCGCCCGGAAGTCTTCAAACAAACTCTCAGCATCTGATTTTGTGAGACCCTTTAGCATTTCGGTCATGATGGACGCTGACGCGATTGAGATTGCACAGCCGTGTCCAACAAATTTCACATCCTGTATCACATCACTATCATCGAGCCAGCATTGAAGTGTCAGTTCATCACCGCAGAGTGGATTGACGCCTTCTGCTGAACAGTTGGCCGACTCTAGCGCACCAAAGTTTCGCGGATTTCGGCTGTGGTCAATGATGACCTCTTGATAGAGCGCCTTTAGATCGTCCATCACTAGTGAAAGAGCTCCCTTGCAAAGTTGATTGCCTCAAACATGCGGTCGATTTCATCATGCGTGTTGTAGACCGCAAACGAAGCACGTGCAGTCGCAGCAACATTAAAGTGATGCATAACCGGCATGGCACAGTGGTGTCCGACTCTGATCGCCACGCCTTTTCGGTCGAGAACGGTTCCTAGATCGTGTGCATGAACTTTGTCTAGAGTGAAGGCGAACACACCGGCTTTTTGCTTTGCGTTTCCGTAAATTCTTACGTCTTCGTGTTGCTCTGCACACTTGTGCACGTAGTCAAGCAGTTCTTTTTCATGCGCAGCAATTTCGTCAATGCCAATGTCCCACATGAACTTACAAGCGGCACCGAATCCAACCGCATCTGCGATGTTTGGAGTACCCGCTTCAAAACGGTGAGGGATTTCTGCATAAGTCGTGCCTTCGAACGACACGCGTCGAATCATTTCACCACCACCTTGGTATGGTGGCATTGCCGCAAGAAGCTCTCTTTTGCCATACAAAATACCGATACCGGTTGGTGCGTACATTTTGTGTCCGGAGAGTGCGAGAAAATCACAGTCAAGATCAACAACATCAATGCTGATGTGAGGTGCAGCCTGAGCAGCGTCAACAACAACGACTGCACCGGCATCGTGCGCCATGCGTACCATTTCCTTGATCGGGTTAACCGTACCTAAAGAATTCGCCACGTAGGTGATGGCCACGATCTGAGTTTTGTCGTTCAGCAGATTTTGATAGTCTTCCTGAATGATTTCGCCGTTGTCATTCATTGGAATCATTCGAACGATACTGCCAGTACGTTCTGCAATGAGTTGCCAGGGCACGATATTGGAATGATGTTCCATCTCACTGACCAAAATTTCATCGCCTGGCTGCAGCTTCCAGCGGCCATAGGATTCGGCAACCAGATTCAGCCCCTCAGTCGTACCTCGAACAAATATGATTTCCTCCGAACGATTCGCATTGACAAATTTGCAGGCGGTTTTACGAGCTGACTCGTAGGCTTCAGTCGCACGATCACTTAACTCATGCACGCCGCGATGAACGTTGGCGTGCTGTGTAGCATAGTATCGTTCCAAAGATTCAGTAACTGCAATCGGCTTTTGGGAGCTTGCTCCATTGTCCAGGTAGGCCAGCTTGCTACCGTGCACCATCTCTTCCAGAATAGGAAATTGAGCGCGAATTTCTTGAATATCCAGCACGTTTCCAGACTGGATTTGTGTTGGAGTCCTGAGTGCAGCTTCACTCATGCCGCCTCCTTAAGATTGTTGTCGTCAACAAGTTTGTCACGCACGAGTTCGAGAAGGTATTCCCGAACGGGTGCCAGTTCAATTTGATCCAGAATTTCCGCAGCAAATGCTTCTGTAAGGATCGTTCGAGCTTCCGCTTCGCTCAGACCGCGGCTTCGAAGGTAAAAGATCGCATCGGCTTCCAGGTAACCGACTGTCGCACCGTGAGAGCATTTGACATCATCCGCATAAATTTCCAGCTGCGGCTTGGTATCCGCTTCGGCGTCTGTTGACAGCAGCAAGTTTCGATTTTGCTGTTGAGCGTCGGTATGCTGTGCATCCGGATCAACCCGGATTCTGCCGTGAAACACAGACCGAGAGCGATCATTCAGAATACCTTTGTAAAATTCGTCGCTGCTGGCATCCGGTGAAGCATGCACGACAGTTGTGTAGTTATCGATGTGCTGTTTGCCGCGGCCGATATAGAGTCCTTTCATTTCACAGTGCGCGTCGGCACCTTCCAGGCTTTGACTGACTTCGTGACGGTCAAGCATCGAGCCTAGCGATATGGAGAAAATCTGGTAACAGCTGCCAGAGTCCTGTCTAGCGGAGGCATAGCCGATGTGCAATGAGGCATCACTTTCATCTTGAATTCGGTAGTGGCTAAGTTCAGCGGATTCAGCAAGATCAATACGAATTGATGCGTTCGTCATGTGTCGGGTATCAGCCATTGAGACGTAGCGCTCAACCAGGTTTAGTTTGGCGCCTTTTTCCAGTGTGATGCAGTGATTGATATTGGCGAGACGCGAATTGGCATCATTTTGAGTAATTTGCAGAATTTCTATAGGCTTGTCGAGCTTTAGTCCGGCTTGCAATCGCAGTACCACTCCATCTGCCGCAAAAGCACAGTTCAACGCCTCGAATCCGTGACCGGCGCGAGTCGTTTGATCATCAAGAATCTGAATTGTCTCTGAATCAGCGTTTCCTTCAAGCACATTTTTAAGGCGGTTAAATTCTACGCCTTCTGGCAACTCATCAAGGGTGCTAAGCGCCTCGCTAACCCAGCCATCCAGAACAACGATGCGATATCGGTTCAATGATGGAATTTCCAACGCTGCGATATCCAGCTTCGTCAGCGCAGCGTTGGATTCAGCAGTAGGTCTGAATGCAACTTTGTCAAACGCGCGAATGTTGGTATAGCGCCAAGCCTCGTCGGTTATTTTGGGCAGACCGATGTCGGTCAGTCGGGTAATTGCGCGTTGACGCATTGCGGCAACAGTCGCGTCCTGGGCTCCTGGCAAACCTCCCGAAATCTCCTCATGAAGCCCGATCAGGTGACCGGTCAGTGGACTTTCTCTCATGCAACAGCCTCGGTCGGATTGTTGATCCTCTCTGTCACCCAAGTGTAGCCATACTTTTCTAGATCATGTGCGGTGTTCTTGTCACCTGAGTGCACAATCTTCCCATTCAGCAGGACATGGACGTGGTCGGGGACTATGTATTCTAGAATTCTGGGGAAGTGAGTAACTATGATGATTGAGCGGCCGTCATCAGCCAGAGAGTTGACGCCGCGAGATACAACTTTGAGCGCATCAATATCGAGTCCTGAATCTGTTTCGTCGAGCAGTGCGAGTTGCGGTTCCAGCATCAGCATTTGAAGAATTTCGTTTCTTTTTTTCTCACCGCCGGAAAATCCGTCATTTACCGACCGGTATAGAAATGTTTCGTTGATTTCGAGAAGTTTCATCTTTGCTCGAATCAGTTTCAGAAAATCAATTGCATCCACTTCCGGCTCGCCGCGGTGTCTGCGCATTGCGTTGACTGCCGCCTTGATGAGATATATGTTGTTCACACCAGGAATTTCAGTCGGATGCTGAAAGGCGAGAAATATGCCTTCCCGAGCACGATCTTCTGGATCGAGTTCCAGCAGATCGTAGCCCTGATACTCAACGGTGCCGGAGATGTCATCTTCCATCTTGCCGGTGATCACATTGGCTAAGGTACTTTTACCGGACCCGTTGGGTCCCATAATGGCATGAATCTCGCCAGCATCGACGGATAGATCAATACCATTCAGAATTTTCTTGTCACCGATTTCAACTTTCAGGTTTCGAATTGACAGCATTCTTGTCAAGCCTCTTATATGGTGGTTGTGTTCTTGAGAAATGCAGGCAGTTGGTCAACCAACTGCGCCTTCCAAACTGATGCCCAGCAGTTTCTGCGCTTCGACTGCGAACTCCATCGGCAATTCCTTGAAGACTTCCTTGCAAAAGCCATTTACGATCATGGACACCGAGTCCTCTTCTGAAAGTCCGCGCTGCTTGCAGTAAAACAGTTGGTCTTCACTGATACGCGAAGTTGTTGCTTCATGTTCGACCTTGGCGCTTGGGTTCTTGACCTCAATATATGGGAACGTGTGAGCTCCACACTTGTCTCCCATCAACAGTGAGTCACACTGCGAATAGTTGCGGGCATTTTCCGCACCTTTCAAGATACGTACGAGCCCGCGGTACGAATTTTGGCCTTTGCCGGCCGAGACTCCCTTGGAGATAATAGTGCTTGAAGTGTCTTTCCCGATATGGACCATCTTGGTACCGGTATCGGCCTGCTGGTAATTATTGGTGAGTGCCACTGAGTAGAATTCACCGATTGAGCGGTCACCTTCAAGCATCACACTCGGGTATTTCCACGTAATTGCCGAGCCTGTTTCGACTTGGGTCCACGAGATCTTCGCATTATCACCGCGACAGGCTCCGCGTTTGGTGACGAAGTTGTAGATGCCACCGCGTCCTTCTTCGTCACCTGGGTACCAGTTCTGCACAGTCGAATACTTGATTTCTGCATCTTTCATGGCGACCAGTTCAACAACTGCTGCATGTAGTTGATTCTCGTCGCGCATCGGTGCGGTACAGCCTTCGAGGTAACTGACATAACTACCTTCATCGGCTACAATCAGTGTTCTTTCAAACTGACCGGTGTTCATCGCATTGATTCGAAAGTAGGTCGAAAGTTCCATTGGGCAGCGCACGCCTTTCGGAATATAGACAAATGACCCATCGCTGAAGACTGCCGAATTTAATGCCGCGAAAAAATTGTCTCCTGACGGTACGACTGAACCCAGATATTTCTTAACAAGTTCTGGATATTCCTGAACAGCTTCAGAGAATGGGCAGAAAATAACTCCAGCATCTGCCAGTGTTTTCTTAAAAGTGGTTGCTACTGAAACACTGTCGAACACAGCATCAACTGCAACACCTGCCAGCATTTTTTGTTCTGATAGCGGAATTCCGAGCTTTTCGTAAGTCTCAAGCAGTTTCGGGTCCACCTCATCCAGACTTTTTGGACGGTCGGCATCAGACTTAGGAGCAGAATAGTAACTGATCGTCTGATAGTCGATTGGGGTGTAATTCACGTGCGCCCAGACGGGTTCCTGCATCTTTTTCCAGCGGGCAAACGCCTTCAGTCGCCAGTCTGTCATGAACTGGGGTTCATTTTTCTTTTCTGATAGTGCGATGACAACGTCCTCATCCAAACCGGGCGGAAAGGTATCAGATTCAATATCTGTTGTAAAGCCTTCCTTGTACTCACGGCCGACAAATTCACTAATGTCCTGAGCGGTTGAAGTGTTCACAGTGTAGCCCTTGTGAAAAAGTTAAAAAATTTAATCAGGTAAATGATACGTGTTGTGTCATTTGTGCTTCCGTACAGCGCATTGATTGACGTGCGGCAACTTTTCGTACTCGTTCGGACTGTACGATGTCTCCCAGTTTAAGTTGATCCAGAAACGATGAAATCTGGTTGCTGAGATCGGTCCACAGTTCGTGGGTGAGACACACTTCCCCATCCTGGCAGTCTTTCTTGCCATGGCAACGGGTGATGTCAATCGGTTCATCAACGGCATCAATGATCTCAAAAATCGAGATGCTTTCGGCGGGTCGTGAGAGACGGTATCCGCCGTTTGGCCCGCGGATACCATTGACCAACCCACCAGCCTTAAGCTTGGAGAATATCTGCTCAAGGTATGCAACAGAAATTTCCTGATGATTTGCAATCGACTTGAGTGAGACATGCTCATGTTCCGACTGGTGCAGCGCCAGATCCATCATCGCGGTCACGGCATAACGGCCTTTAGTTGTCAATTTCATCGTTGATCACTCAAACTAATGTTATTTCCGACTATTTTACTTGGTTATTATTCAGGTAAAAAGGATATTTCGTAATTGCGGGTGAATAACTCTCCTGTCAGTAGTGCCGTCATAAGAATCGATGAAACTAATATTGAATGTGAATCTGTTCGGGATTAGGATGGTTCGTGTTGCCATGGTGTTATCAGGTGAGTGATAAAATTTCGGGCTCAGTTTGTAGAGGCGAGTGCAACAAATTTGTTTTTAACCACCCAAAATATTCCCAACACTTCCCAAGTTCTGGCGTGATTTTTGAATTGTCACCCTGGATTATCGCGTGGTGTGCGCTCGCCATGGCGTGCGGTGGATTGATCAAAGGCCTGCTGGGTATAGGTACACCGCTTTTGACTGTACCCATGATGGCGCTGGTTCTCCCAGCTCACCATGCAGTGGTGATCATGGCATTTCCGGTTGTAGTTGCAAACCTCTGGCAAGTCTATGATGCAGACCAGCCCGTTGCTACGATCAAGCGCTTCTGGCCTGCTTTCGCGGCGCTTCTGATTGGGACATGGGTCGGGGTTAAGGTTTTCACTGGCATCGACGAGAAGACGCTGCTATTTGTAGTGGGAATTCTAGTGATCTGCTTTACTCTCGTACAAGCTTCGCCACGAAAAATTACCATTCCGTCCACCATGGAGAAGCCTGCTGGTGCAGCATTTTGTGGTACCGCAGGAGTGATTGGCGGTCTGTCGTCATTGTTCGGGCCGATGCTGATTCTTTATCTGGTCTCCCTTCCCACACTCGACAAGAACAGATTTGTCAACACCATCAGCTTTCTTTACATTGGAGCGGTTGTCCCATGGGTCATTATCATGATATTAGTTGGAGTACTGGATGGACGACTCGCCATCATGTCAGCATTGGCTGTAATTCCGTTGGCGATTGGGTTGGCCGCCGGCCGAGCTTTAAGAAAACGCGTTGAAGATACGATCTTTTATCGCCTGGTGTTGGGTGTATTGATAGTTTCAGGAATCAGTCTGCTGTGGCGCGCTTGGCAGTTCGGGGCAACTGCTGTAGTCACCGGCTGATTTGTTCTGCCCTGAACGATCAGTAACCAGTAAACTGCCGGGGTTTCTGATTAATTTCGTGCTGACTTGTCTCTCTGGACAAAAATCGACAATAGCGCCAAAAGTCCAGAACCAACCATGAGGAAGAACGACACCGCATTCAACACCGGGGTCGAGCCCACTTTATGAACCCGATCAAACATGGTGATTGTAAGTGGCGATTCGGAACCGACCAAAAACAGGGTGGTGTTGAAGTTTTCGAACGATACTAGAAATGCAACGATACCTGCAGCAATCATCGCGGAGCGAAGAAATGGTAACGTCACGGTCCACAGGACCCGATTCGTACTTGCGCCAAGGTTAAGCGCCGCCTCCTCCATCGTAATGTCGAACTTTTTGAGTTTTGCAGCAATCACGAGTGAGGTGATTGTTGCAGTGAACGATATCTGGCCAAGTACCACAAGAAAAATGCCGGGTCTTAAAAGCTCAAGTTCAAAATTGAACTGATTTTCCAGTCCGTTGGCGGCAGAACTTGCCAGCACCAGAATTGAGATGCCGAGAATGACACCGGGGATAACCAATGGCACGATCATCAAAATGTAGAAAAAGTTCTTTCCCGGAAAGTCCTTGCGGATAAAAAGAAATGCGTTGCAGGTACCGATAAAGACGGTCAGCAACGAAACCATGACCGCAATAATGAAAGAATAATAGAGTCCGCTTAACAACCGCCGGTCGTAGAACATGCCGAGCTTGGGTTCCGTATCACCAAAGAACCAACTCAGCGTGAATCCTTGCCAGGGTAATGCCGGAAAAAGCGAATCATTGAATGCAAAAATTGCCGCTGATAGGAGAGGCGCTGCCAGAAAAATGAAAAACGCCGCGACATAGGCTCGATACCCCCATAGCATTTTGTCGAATTTGTTTTTTTGGATAAGCATCGACAACTAAGTTTTTGTGACAGTATTGGCCAGAGTCTGGCCAGTGAACTTTAGGCCGAGCCATACCACGATAGAGGTAAAGGCGAGAAGCAGTATGCCAAAAGCAGCACCGGATTCCCAATTGTAGCGAGTGATGAACTGATCATAGATCTGCTCAGTAAACCAACTCGAATTCTTACCGCCAAGCAAAATTGGAGTCAGGTAACTGCCCGCAGTCAGCATGAAAACAATGATGCAGCCGGATGCAATACCCGGCATGGCGTACGGAACAATGATGCGTCGCAGTACGGTGATTCGGCGCCCGCCGAGGTTGTACCCCGCTTCAATCATTGAGTGATCCATACCGTCCAGAGTTGACGCCAGTGGGACGATCATGAACAGAATCACTGTATAGACGAGTCCGATGATGACCGCAACATCGTTGTATAGCATTTCAATCGGACCACTGAGTATTCCCAACCACTGTAGAAAACTGGAAATGACGCCGGTTTCCCTCAGAATCAGAATCCAGCCTAACGCTCGAATGAGATCGCTCACCCAAAGTGGAATCAGACACAGTAGAAACAAGGCTCCGCGCAGTCTCGGCCCGGCGATTTTGGCGATGTAGTAAGCAATTGGAAAACCGATGATCAGAGCAAGAACAGTCACCAGCAGGGACATCGAACCTGTTCGAATCAGCGTATTCCAATAAATGGGTTCGTTGAAAAACTCAATGTAGTTCGCGAATCCATACTCATAGACCCGCGGTGCCACCTTCTCCCGCAGCGACAAAACGACCATTCCGATATGAGGCAGCAAGATCAGCAGGGTGATCCACAGGGCGAAAGGGGCAAATAACAGGATCAGCGACAGGCGCCTGATGTCCTTTTGCATGGTTGAGGCTCGTCAGGCGCTAAAGCACATGGTTTGCTCACAAGACCAGATCAGCTGCACATCTTCACCCGGCTTAAGGTCCTCGAACCCACCAGTGAGAACAATGTCAGCCTCAATCAGCTGATCGGTGGGACTACGTACCAGCGCTCGGCTATTCGCACCGTTAAACAACAGGCTGTCGATGACACCTGTCAGTCTGTTCTGTCCTGATTGAGTGTGCTCAGGTTCATCACGTGTACGTTCGACCTGAATAAATTCAGGTCGAATAAATATGCTGACCTTCTGAGAGCGGTCTGTACTGCGGGCATCACTTGGCATGGCCAGCAGTTCAAGGCCGTCATCTGTTTTAACTTTCAGCGCTTCTCCGGCAGATTCAACTGCAGTCCCAGACCAGCGATTGCTGTCGCCGACAAAGCCTGCGACAAATGCTGATTGCGGATTGTGATAAAGCTCCTGCGGCGTACCGACCTGTTCAAATCTTCCCTGATTCATGATGGCTACCTGATCCGACATCACCAGTGCTTCGGATTGATCGTGCGTGATATAGATAAACGTCGTGTCGAACTGGTGCTGAAGCAGTTTAAGTTCAATTTTCATTGCGTCACGCAACTTCAGATCTAGTGCTCCAAGCGGTTCGTCCAGTAATAGAACGTCCGGGTCGAGGACCATGCATCTTGCTACGGCAATGCGCTGTTTCTGGCCACCAGATAACTGGTGAATCTCTCGCTCTCCGACATCTGGCAGAGCAATACGATCCAGTACGTTGCTAACTCGTTTGTCGATCTCCTGTTTTGCAACCCCGCGACATCGAAGACCGTAGGCAATGTTTTCGTAGACATTCATCATTGGAAACAGCGCCAGATGCTGAAAGACCATTTTGACGTTTCGCTTGTTGGGTGCGGTATTGAGCACGGACGCACCTTTGATTCGGATTTCTCCTGAGTCAGGCTGTTCAAAGCCTGCGATCATTCGAATGAGAGT
The DNA here is from genome assembly GCA_965220665.1 of Arenicellales bacterium. Taxonomy (GTDB): domain Bacteria; phylum Pseudomonadota; class Gammaproteobacteria; order Arenicellales; family JAJDZL01; genus JAJDZL01. Next base: position 837,327 of record CBDCQQ010000005.1, on the reverse strand, counting down.
GGTTTTACCGCAGCCAGAGGGCCCGAGTATCGAGAAAAAACTCCCGCTGGGTATATCAAACGAAACGTCGTCTACAGCAAGTACATCGCCAAAGGTCTTTGAAATGTTGATGCATTCCAGGTCAATGGCTGTTGAATCAGGCATGCTGCTGTGGCCCGACTTTGAGAAAGAAATCTGAGACGCGTCGCACGGGCATTAATTCTAACTCGTACAACGCGTCTACTGATTGGATATGATTTAGATTCTAAATTAACCGCCGGTTGCTGCCTTGATCTTTTCCAAAGCCTTTCCTTCCATGTCTTCGATACCTGGAGGAATGTTGGCGAAGAATTTCAGGTTGGCGATATCTTCCGGTGTAAATGCAGCAGTAACTGCAGCTTTTTTGTCCGCTGGCAGCAGATCCTGGCCACCGTTTACCGCTGCAATCGCACCGGAGCTACCAGACATGATGGTTACATTTTCTGATCTTAGGACAAAATTGATCCACTTGTAGGCTGCATCATCAGCTTTACCTTTGCGAGGCAGGGTAAATGTGTCAATCCAGGTCAGTGCACCCGTTGACGGTGGTACAAATACGATGTTCGGATTTTCACCGTAAATTCTGTAGGCTGTAGAATCCCAGGTTTCGGAAGCAACAATTTCACCCGACAACATCAACGCTATCAGATCGTCACCGCCTTTCCAGTAGGCCTTCAAATTGTCTTTACATGCAATCAGCACATCGACAACTTCATCGAGAATTTTCTGGTACTCATCTAGGTCCGCATACGCGGCGAATGGATCGTAGCCCATTGAAAACGCTGTTCCAAGCAAAATTGTGCGCTTCAATCGCATCGAAGTCTTGCCCTTGTACATGGGATCGCAAAGATCAGACCAATGTTTGAAATCAGGTGCTTTCGATTTGTCCGCCATCAGGCCGGAAGTTCCCCACTGGTGTGGAACTGAGTAAACTTCACCATCAATCGTGGTGTTTGCTTTTACACCTTCCAGATGGACCTCTGACATCACGGATGTATCGATCTGCGATAGATCCATTGGTTTGTAAATGTCGTATTCCAGTTGTGCTGCGTGAACCCGATCGTGGCTGGGTTGAGCAAGGTCAAATCCAGCACCACCGGTGGCGCGCAGCTTGGCGATCATTTCCTCGTTATTTGAGAAAGTCACTTCAACTGTAATGTCGGGATATTCCGCTTCAAACTTCTGAATTAACTCATCCGGAGCATAGGAACCCCACGTGAGTAACCGAAGCGTTGATTCCGCTTGGGCAATTGACGCAACGCTGAGTGCCAACGCTGCAACCACACTAATCATGGTAGCTTTGTATTTCATCAAAATCCTCTCAATTTTTAAGTTATGGAATTGCAATCATGTATCCCACATCGCCAAATGTTGCCTGATAAAAAAGACAACATATTGATACAGATCAATGAATTGGGTCAGTGGGAAAATCAATTTTAACACTATTGAAATATCTCATTGTTCTGTCAGTGTTGTCCAACGAGAAATGAGTCTGAAGCAGGATTCCGTTTCCAACGAGAAATGAGTCTGAAAAACCGAGGTGATCGGGTTCATCATAGGCGGATGAAGACGATCATGAAACTGGAAGAAATCAGGACTCTGGAAGACGTGCAGGCGTTTTTGGAAGGTACTCAGGCAGTGGTGTTTGAGGTGATCGACAGCAAAGCGGCTCGCTATCGATGGATTGAGCGTGTTTTGATTCGTTTCAATTATTCGAAGCTGTCGAAGAAGCAGCGCGGTCTGGTGATTCGTTTGCTGATGAAGGTCAGCGGCTATTCGCGCCAGCAGGTTGCCCGATTGGTCAAGTGCTATCGAACCAAGGGTCGGGTCAGTTGTGGCCGTGTCGGCGGCGTTCGATTTGCCCGCCGGTACACGGAGCAGGACATTGCGCTGTTGGTGGAAACGGACCGGCTGCATGATGTGCCCAATGGTCTGGCGGTGAAGAAAATATTTGAACGGGCCTGGGTCGAGTACGGCGATGAGCGCTTTCGGCGCCTGGCCACCATTTCGGTGTCGCACATTTACAATCTGAGAAAGTCTGCCAGCTACCAGCGTCAGCGCACCTGGCGTGCGAAGACGCAGTCTCGGCAGATTGACATTGGCACCCGGAAACGGCCGCAGCCGGATGGCAAGCCCGGCTATCTGCGCGTTGACACGGTCCACCAGGGCGATCAGGATGGTCGCAAGGGGCTTTATCACATCAACGCAGTTGATCAGGTCACGCAGTTCGAATGTGTTGTTTCAGTTGAGAAAATCACTGAACGGCATCTGATACCGGCACTGCAGATGCTGATTGACGGCTTTCCGTTTGAGATCCTTGGATTCCATACCGACAATGGCAGTGAATACATCAACTACAAAGTGGCAGAGCTTTTGAACAAACTGCACATTGAGTTCACCAAGTCGCGCACCCGGCACAGCAATGACAATGCGCTGGTCGAGTGCAAGAATGGGCACGTGATTCGAAAACTGCTCGGTCATGCGCATATCCCACAGGATTGTGCCGGTGCGGTGAACGAATTCAATCGCAGCTGTCTGTTTGTCTATGTCAACTATCATCGGCCGTGTCTGTTTGCCAAACGAGAGGTTGACGAACGCGGCCGGCAGAAGAAACTTTATCCGTATGAACGGGTGCAGACGCCGTATGAGAAACTCAAGTCGTTGCCGGAGGCATGGCAGTATCTGAAACCGGGGGTGAGTTTCGAACAACTTGATGCGCTGGCTGCGAGGATGAGTGATAATGAAGCGGCACAGTGGCTGCAGGATGAGCGGACGAAATTATTCAGTGAGGTTGCCCGGCAGCAACGCCTGCAGGGTTGAGATGGGATGGCAGAGAAAAACTCAATTTTGGCAAGATTTATTCGATCACCGCAGAATAAACCTGTGAATAAATCCATAAAAAACACCAGGAATTGCGCGCTTTTGGGAGGCGCATATCCTTGTTGCTACGCAACTGTTTTTTTACGGATTTTTTAACAGGTTTATTTCCGCTCCGTGGTTAATTTCAGACTCATTTTGCAATTGGAAAACACTCTGTCACCGGCAAGGAGCGGGATACGAAAGTCAACAAAGACTCTAGGGTGCCCAGCAAAGATAATTCATTAACTTCTGGCGTTGCGCTTCGAATGGCGGACTCAGCAATCAACTACTGCAAATTGCACTAAAATCGATTTGAGTGACTCAAAAGATAGTTTACCCACCCATAAATGGCACAAAATTTCCGCCTCAATTGATGGGAAGCGCAATTGAATGCTTGAAATTTAGTTTTACACACCGCACGTAATCCTCAATCAATTCATTTACTTCAGTACAAATGGAACAACCGGTAGTTGATCAACAACCCGTATCTCCGATTCAGGACCCAGTGTGCGGGATGCGAGTCAATCCGGAAACATCAGAGCATTATTTTGTGTACGATAGCGATACCTACTGGTTTTGTTGCCGCGGTTGCCTCGAAAAATTCCAGAAAGATCCCGAAAAGTATCTGAATCCAGACTTCAACGAAACAGACAGTTACCAATCAGCTCCGCCCGGCACGAAATTTACTTGCCCAATGCACCCAGAAATTGTTCAGGAAGGAGCCGGTGAGTGTCCCAGTTGCGGCATGGCACTACAGCCAATGGATCCGCTGCTCGCAGCTGATGAACCAAATTATGAGCTGATTGACTTCACAAGACGATTTCGAATCGGATTGGTGTTTGGACTGCCAGTATTAATACTCGCGATGGCACCTCATTTCGGAATTCCACTTCACCAGTTCATGGAAGAGCGAACTTCCAATTGGCTGCAGCTGCTGTTAGCGTCTCCAGTATTTCTGTGGTGTGGTTGGCCGTTCCTTCAGCGTGGTTGGTCGTCTGTCAGGAACCGCGCATTGAACATGTTTACCCTTATCGCACTCGGTACTAGCACAGCATATCTCTACAGTTTGACGCTTGTTATGTTTCCAGGCTGGTTTGAATCTGTCTTTGGCAATGTAGTGACCAATACTGGCGTTTACTTTGAAGTTTCAGCAGCCATCATTATCTTGGTGCTGCTCGGGCAGATATTGGAATTAAGAGGGCGCGAAAGAACCGGCAAAGCAATTCGCTCTTTGATGAAACTCATGCCGCAGACTGCGATGCGGCTTACCAGTTCGGGAATGCTTGAAGAGGTTGAAATTGACCAGGTCCTCGCGGGTGATCGACTGCGGGTACGCCCGGGCGAAAACATTCCCCTGGATGGTATTGTTGTTAACGGCACATCTGAAGTCGATGAATCACTTCTGACAGGAGAGTCAATGCCGGTAACAAAGGGTGTCGGTGACACGGTCAGTGCGGGAACTCTGAACGGTAGTGGTGCGTTTGATTTGCAAGTTGATAGAGTGATGTCGGACACAACACTGTCAAAAATCATTCGTATGGTTAGCAATGCTCAGCTTAGTCGCGCACCCATTCAGAGAACCGCCGATATCGTTGCCGCCTGGTTCGTACCAATCGTAGTATCGGTCGCTGTCATTGCATTGATTAGCTGGCTGACTTGGGGACCAGCCGGAGATTTCAGTTTCGCACTGATTGCATTTGTTTCGGTCCTGATCATCGCCTGTCCCTGCGCACTCGGCTTGGCGACACCAATGTCGATCACGGTTGGTGTTGGGCAGGCAGTTTTGTCCGGAGTTTTAGTCAAAGAAGCTGAGGCACTTGAGGTGCTGCCAAAAATCAACACGTTGATAATTGACAAGACAGGAACAATCACCATAGGAAAACCATCAGTCGTCCAGGTTCATTGTCGAAACATTTCAGAAACTAATGTACTGGCTAACGCTGCTGCAGTTTCGCGCCTGAGTGGTCACCCGATTGCAGTGGCAATTGTTGATGAATCGGAGAAGCGAGATGCACAGGTGTACGAAGCAATCGAGTTTGAGTCGGTGGCTGGCCAAGGTGTTAAGGCTCAAGTCAATGAGAGGAATGTCGCAGTGGGAAGCAGAAAGTTTATGGAATCACTGAACGTTTCGAATTTGGACTCCATCACGACGTTAGAAAACTTACAGCAGGCCAGTAATTCTGTTGTCTACGTTGCTATAGGAAGCGAACTTGCAGCCGCAATAGAATTAGAAGAAACCATCCGGGTCGATAGTCCAGCCGCAGTCAGGCAATTGCAGAAACGTGGTGTGAATGTCATTATGGCGACTGGTGATCGTCAGGCAGCCGCGAAGACAATTGCAGATAAATGCGGTATCACCGAGGTCTACTCTGAATTGTCACCACTCGACAAACTGAACCTTGTCAAATCGCTTCAGACAAACGGTAAACTCGTGGCGATGGCAGGTGATGGGATCAATGACGCTCCGGCTCTGGCTCAGGCGGATGTGGGAATTGCGATGGGTGGTGGTGCCGATGTCGCCATGGAATGTGCCGGTATGACCATTCTAAGTGAAGATCTAAACTCCATTGTGCGAGCCCATTCCATCGCCCGGGCTACCATGACCAATGTCAGGCAAAATCTTTTTTTTGCGTTTTGCTACAACGCGGTTGGCGTACCAATTGCCGCAGGACTACTCTACCCGGCCTTTGGCATTCTCTTGTCACCCATCTTTGCAGCCGCCGCCATGAGCCTGTCTTCGGTGTCGGTAATCGGCAACGCCCTTCGATTACGCAGTTTCAGACCCTAAAAGACGTGGGCTAGGTGTTGCGACGCGGCCATGCCTCACTCAGACAGACTGCACCAATGAGGATAAGGAGAATTCCGAGCGGACTGAACCCGCTTATCAGCCACTCGATCAAAGGTGCCAGTAGTGCAATGAACCCGATAACCAGAAAAAACAGACTCCGGTACAACTGATTCGCACCAGTCGTTACTCCGGTATTCCTGATACTGCGTTCACGAATCTGCTGATGGTGCATATCAGTAAGCACTGTATGAATCAGTCTTGGTAGGTCGGGGCTGTCGGCAATCCAGTGAGGAATCTCGTCCTTTATTTTCCTGCCAATGTTGCGCAGCGTATATCTGTTTTTTACCCAGTTTTCCAGAATGGGTCGAACAGTGTCGGGAATATTGAGTTCCGGATTCAGCATCCGGGTCAAACCCTCAAGGCTCAAGTATGTTTTCTGAAACAGCATCAATTGAGGCTGAATGACGATGTTGAACTCCCTTGTCATCAGAAATAGTCGACCCATCAGTGTTCCAAACGACAGTTCACCAACTGGTTGGTCATTGAAAGGTTCGCAAATCGTTCGAACTGCAACTTCAAAACGCTCAGGGGAAATATCGGGTGGTGCCCAGCCTGAGCGAATATGCGCATCGACCACTTCGCGGTAGTCGCGGTTCAAAATTGCGGTAATGTTTTCAACGAGGTAGTTCCGATCGAGATTTGAAAGCGATCCGGTTATTCCAAAATCCACAATATTGAGCACTCCGGATTCGGAAACGAACATATTGCCCGGATGAAGATCACCATGGAAAAATCCATCCTCAAACACCTGTGTAAAAAACATCTTAACCAAATTTTCTGAGAGTCTGCCAGTGTCAATTCCGGCCTCCTTCAGGGCATTAATTTCGCGAATCGGGATTCCGCCAACGCGTTCCATGACCATAACTGAAGAGCGACTGTAGTTCCAGTAAACGCGCGGCACTTTAAGGAACGCGTCATTGGTGTATTGAACACGGAAGCGATTACAACTTGCAGCCTCAATCGTAAGATCAAGGCTGTCTGTTATTGTCTGTGCGTAACTTTGCACCACTTCGACGGGGTTGTAGTTTTTGGCCCCAGGCAAAATCAATCTAACGATTTTCGCGAATGTCATCATTACCTGAATATCGCGACGAACCTGGACTTCGATACCCGGACGCAGCACCTTGACAACCACTTCATCCCCAGATTTTAGAACCGCATTGTGAACCTGCGCCACAGATGCGGATGCGACCGGGACATTATCGAACTGGCTGAATACCTCCGAGATCGGTTTGCCAATTGCTTTTTCGATCCTGTTGCGAGCTGCCTCGCTGGCGAATGGTTCCACCCTGTCCTGTAGCGGTCGCAACTCTTCGACGATATGATCGGGGAATACATCCGGACGCATTGACATCATTTGTCCGAATTTGATGAAAATTGGCCCAAGATCCTGAAGAGCTTCCCGCAATCTGGCACCATATGGTTTTTGCGGGTCGAAGCTCGGTCTGCCAAATAGCAGATTAACTGCGAATTTGATGATACGAATTCTCAGATAAGTTTCAAGTTCCTCATCAAGTCCATGACGACGCGCTGTCCTGGCGATTTGCAATAACCGTCCAGACTGGGAGAAAAGGTTCATTCGGCTGTTTGTCTCTCGAGTCGTTCTACGCGTTTTTCAAGTCGGTCGATGTTGGCTTGCAAACTGTCGACATCATTCACAAATGTCTCAGCTCTTCGGTGATCCGGTACTACATAGTGCTCATCAATAAGTGCTTCTCGAGTTCGTTCCCGAAGCGTTTCACGGAACTCTGAAGCCTGCGCCTTTCCCCAACGAAACAAGTTGCCGGCCTGCCGCGCTGGAATGTCTCCGATTCGCTTCGACAGTTCATCTTCCCAATCAAATTCAAGATTGGTGAATATCTGATAGAACTGTTGAATCAGATGGACATCGCCTACGATCTTGACTTCTTGGAGAATGGTTGGATCAAGCTTTCCCCGAGCTAGAATTTTGACTAGAACTGGTAATGTTGTTTGAACGACAACATCTTCTGGAAGATTGGATTCGCTATCAATCAGTACAGTTTGACTTTCAATTCTCAGGACGAATTGATAATTGAAGTCAGTCAGTTCAAAACGAATGGATTTGCCTTCAAACTGATCGAGTACTTCACGAACTGCGGGAGATGTATTCGCACCCTGATTAATTGCTTTTGCGAGCGCGTCTGAGAATGTTGCCCCGACTAGTTTGAGATATGGATTGCGGATCATGCGATGCAACTTAAAGTTTCCAAGCCACGTGCATGGCGACAATACCACCCGTCAGGTTGAAATACTCAACGCGTTCAAATCCCGCGTGAGCCATCATATCAGCCAGAGTATCTTGGTCCGGATGCTGACGAATCGACTCAACAAGGTACTGATAACTATCCCGATCGCGCGCGACAATTTGTCCGATTGCGGGTATGACTCTGAACGAATATTCGTGATAGATTTTTTCAAGAAGCGGGATTACCGGTTTGGAAAACTCAAGCACCAGTAGTCGGCTACCAGGCCGCATCACCTGATACATCGATTCAAGTGCCTGATTAATTCGAGTGACATTTCTTAGTCCAAATGAAATGATGACCCGGTCAAAACTGCCCTCGGCAAAAGCCAGATTCTCCGCGTCAGACTGAACGTAGCTAAAGCGCGCAAGATGACCGTGATCAAGCATTCGGTTACGGCCGAGTCTAAGCATTGATGAATTAATATCAGTCAGAACAAGCCTGCCGCTCGGGCCCAGTTTTTTTGCAATTGCTAGGCTAATGTCAGCAGTGCCACAGGCGACATCCAGAACTGAACTGTTGTGTCGAATGCCAAGGTGTAAAACAGCCAATCGCTTCCAGACCCGATGTACTCCGAACGACATCAGGTCGTTCATCAGGTCATAGTTCTCAGCGACCGATTTGAATACCCGCTCTACCAGCTGATCCTTTTCAGACTCAATTACCTTCCGAAATCCGAATTGAGTTTGTGCATCCCTTTTATCGTGAGTTTCCATCATTCGATTCAGTTGTTATCCACCCTGCGTTCATAGCCTGCTGCACTCAGACGATCCAAATAGCTTTGCCAGTACTTTTCTTGATTGATGCCGAGCTCATACAGCAGGTCCCATGAGTAAATTCCAGTGTCATGATTGTCGTCGAACTTGAAGACGACTGCGTAATTTCCCACCGGCTCGATTGCCCAGACATTTACGCGTTCCTTACCATACTGAAGCACCTCCTGACCCGGCCCGTGCCCCTGAACCTCGGCTGATGGTGAATAGACTCGAAGGTACTCGCAGGGGAACTCAAATGTTTTTCCGTCTTCGAATGAAATTTCGACTACGCGAGACTGCTTGTGGAGCTTAATCTCTGTGGGCCTGACGCGCCTGATCACAAGATTCTATTCTGTTAAATTGGGATTTACTGAAGCCACTCGGCAACGCGTTCTGAAAAGTAGCTGAGCACACCGTCCGCGCCGGCTCGCTTGAAGCCAGTCAGAGACTCCAGAATAACGGATTTTTCGCTCAACCATTGGTTCTCTATTGCGGCCATCAGCATCGAATATTCGCCGCTGACCTGATAGACAAATGTCGGCATGGCGAATTCAGTCTTGACCCGCTGCACTACATCAAGGTACGGCATACCGGGTTTTACCATCACCATGTCCGCTCCTTCAGAAATATCCAGTGCCACTTCGCGCAGGGCTTCATTGCTGTTTGCGGGGTCCATCTGGTAAGTTCGTTTGTCGCGTCCTGCCAGTTCGGATGCTGATCCTACTGCGTCTCGAAACGGGCCATAAAACGCCGAAGCGTATTTGGCTGCATAAGACATGATCAATACGTTCTGATAGCCTTCCGACTCTAGCGCACTACGAATGACACCGATGCGTCCGTCCATCATTTCGGATGGAGCGACAATCGAAACGCCGCTACGTGCCTGTGAGATTGCCTGTTTTACGATGACTTCAAGTGTTTCATCATTGAGTACGTATCCAGAGTCATCAGAAATTCCGTCCTGGCCGTCATGTGTGAATGGATCAAGTGCAACATCGGCCATCACACCAATTTCCGGCACCGCTTCTCGCAAGGCGGCGATGGCTCGCTGTGCAAGTCCGTCAGGGCTATAAGACTCCTCGGCACTGGGGGATTTTTTCTCCATTGGTACGACCGGGAATATTGCCATTGCAGGGATGCCAAGGTCCCGAAGCCGTTTCCCCATTTGAATTAACAGATCGATGCTGAGACGCTCTATGCCAGGCATCGATGGGACAGGTTCTCTGTAGTTGGAACCTTCGCACACGAAAACCGGTTGAATCAGGTCTGCTGGCGTAAGCATGGATTCGCGCATCATTGAACGGCTGAATTCATGCCTTCGCATTCTTCGCATACGAGTCGCTGGAAACTTAGGATTTGTCATATCGGTTCTTTCAGGCAAAAGTCCCTTCAGGGCCCGCCCTGCTATCATGTCAAGTCTTGCTAAGTTCTGTCCGAATCACCTGCCGGACCGCTTCAGCAACCTCAGCAAGATCTCCAGAGGCATCAACTGTAACCAATAATTCGGCTCTTTCATAGAAATCTAGCAATGGGGCCGTTTCAGATTCATAGACGTCCAATCGGTTTCGAATTGACGCTTCGTTATCATCTGCACGCTGAAACAATACACCTGCACTTCCACAGTCGTCGCATTGACCTTCAACCTGCGGCGGGTCGAAATGGATATTATAGATTCGGCCACAATTACTACAGTTTCGTCGACCAGACAAACGCTTGACGACTGCTGTCGGGTCAATGTGCAGATGCAGTACAAATGACAGAGGTACATTGCGCTCTGCTAAAATCACCTGCAGTTGCTCGGCCTGATTCAAACTCCTGGGGAAGCCATCAAACAGGAAACCCTTTGACAAATCACTTGAATCCAGATAGTCCGATATCAACTGCAGTACGATTTGATCCGGTACCAGGCTGCCTTGCTGCATGATGTCAGTAATCTGATTGCCAAGACTGGTTCCTTCGCTGACTGCACCTCTAAGCAACTCTCCGGTTGAAATGTGATCAATGTCATATTCATCAATGACATATTTTGCCTGACTGCCCTTACCTGATCCGGGTGGGCCCAAGAACACCACTCTTAACATGTCAGTTTCCCCCATTCCCTAGTGTAATAAATTCATTTTATTCGTAATCCGTCGGCAGATCAGTAATTTGGGAGAAGTGAGGTTGTTGAATTAGACTCGATGGGGATAAGATAAGAAGGTATTCTTGAAATCACTTAACCAAAGCTGAACACTGAATCTTGCAACTTTATAATTTTTTATTGTGAACGATTACACAGAACGGGAATGGCAGGCAGTTCAGCAGGCGCTAAACGAGCGCTACAAATCGCCCGTCGAGATCCATCTCGCAGACTGTGAGGTTCAACCCGACAAGGCGCACAATGAACGGGTTGAGCGTCCTGCAATTTTTTGGAGCGCTCTGGATTGCAATTTTGTGCTAATCAAAATGGCAGATGATGAATTTCAGGGTTTCTTTTTCTATCAACCCGACGAACACTTTGCCAGTGCGCAACAAACCTATTCGAATGCAGTGAACTGTGTCACTGCACTTTTGCAATCTCAGGCAGACCAATTTGGTGAATCTCAAGGATATGTGTCTGGTGCAACCGCTGCCGATATTGATTGAACCATATTCATACCTTGCATGATAAGAAATGACGATTAAAGGAAATTTGCTTTACGCCCAATCTGGAGGCGTAACTTCTGTGATTAATGTCAGCGCGGCCGCGATTATTGACGCTAGCGCCCAGCATCCTGAAGCCATTGACAGTGTTTACGCTGCTAAAAATGGAATTCTCGGTGTGCTGAATGAGGAATTGATTGATGTCGGTCGTGAGTCGCCCGAAGCAATTCGAGCGCTCCGTCACACGCCATCAGGTGCTTTCGGTTCATGTCGCTACAAGTTGCAGGACCCCGATCGTCAGCAGAGAGAGTTCGAGCGAATATTTGAGGTGTTTGAACAGCACAACATTCGACACTTCCTGTACAACGGTGGTGGCGACTCAGCAGACACCTGTCTCAAACTAGCCCTGCAGGCGAAAGCTCGCAACCTAGAAATGACGGTCAATCATGTTCCTAAAACGGTTGATAACGATCTTCCCATAACCGATTGCTGTCCAGGTTTCGGATCGGTTGCCAAATATATTGCCATTTCAACCCGCGAGGCTAGTTTTGATGTCGCGGCAATGGCGCTGACCTCAACCAAGGTCTTTGTGATTGAGGTCATGGGGCGACACGCCGGCTGGATTGCGGCAGCAGGCGGCTTGGCATCTGATGCTGATACCGACATTCCGATTGTTATTCTCTTTCCAGAAATTCCGTTTGAAAGACAAAAGTTTATGGAACGTGTAAAGAGGAGTGTTGAACAGTCGGGCTATGTATCGGTTGTGGTATCAGAGGGTACGCGTTACGACGACGGGTCATTTTTGGCAGACCAAGGCACTCGAGACGCATTTGGACATGCGCAGCTAGGTGGCGTAGGGCCGGTTGTTGCAAATATGATTAGAGAAGATCTGGGCTTCAAGTACCACTATGCAGTAGCAGATTATCTGCAGCGTTCAGCTCGGCATATTGCGTCTAAAACCGACTATGAGCAAGCCTATGCCTTGGGTAAGCGAGCGGTTGAGTATGCGAGTGAGGGCCGAACCACTCTCATGCCGGCAGTTCGAAGACTGGCGGATGTTCCGTACGAATGGGATATCGTACCTGCGGACCTTAATCAAGTGGCAAACGTCGAAAAAACACTGCCGCGAGACTACATCACAGAAGATGGCTACGGCATTACTGAAAAAGCGCGCCGTTACCTAGCTCCGTTGATAGAGGGTGAAGACTACCCGCCGTACTCCAACGGGATGCCAAAGTATGTTCGGCTGAAGAATGCGCTAGTGCCCAGGAAACTACCGTCTGACTGGAAAAATGAAGGTTGAGCGTCATGGCGATGACTATCGATCGTGTGCGTGGATTACTGCAGGTACAGTTAAAGTTCGGTGGCTACTACAACCGCATGATATTGGCTGACGTACAGCGTTAGCAAGACATCCCAGCGGCAGACATGCTGAACGCAGAATTGGACCTTGAAAGCGTTTTCGGAATAGAGCCTGGCAAACCGTTAAGTACGCCGGGCAACGACTAATGTATGCAACTAGCTGACGCCTGACGAAGGCGCCAACTAGTTTAAACCGTAAGTTTGATTGTCAGGTTAAAGCAGGGGTGCGATAACCAGACTGACGATAGCCATCACATTGATGAGAATGTTCATTGATGGTCCGGACGTATCTTTGAAAGGGTCGCCAACGGTATCGCCAACGACCGTCGCTTTGTGAATATCAGAGCCTTTACCGCCGAGATTACCGCTTTCAACAAACTTTTTCGCATTGTCCCAGGCACCACCGGCATTTGCCATGGTAAGTGCGAGAAGCACGCATCCGATTAAGGCACCACCAAGCATACCGCCTAATGCCTCTGGTCCCAGAGGTGAAAACCCAACAACTACAGGTGCCGCTACCGCGAGGATGCCCGGAGGTACCATTCGCTTGAGAGCTGCCTTTGTGGCAATGTCAACGCAGCGCTCCGTATCGGGTTCTGCCTTGCCTTCAAGCAAACCATCAATTTCTCGGAACTGGCGGCGAATTTCCTTGATCATGTCGAAGGCAGCGTCACCGACTGCAGTCATTGTCATGCTACTGACCAGGAATGGAAAAATTCCACCAAGAAACATACCTGCAAGCACAAGCGGATTGTTGATCTCAAGTGAAAATTCAGGATTATTGTGTGCAACTGTCTCAATAAAGGCGGTAATAATTGCCAGTGCTGCCAATGCTGCCGCACCAATTGCAAATCCTTTGCCGATCGCTGCTGTGGTATTTCCGAGCGCGTCTAACGAGTCGGTAATTTCTCTGGTCTCCTCACCAAGTCCAGCCATTTCGGCGATGCCTCCGGCATTGTCCGCGACCGGCCCGTAGGCATCAATAGCCATGGTCATTCCGACGGTTGCCAGCATGCCGACTGCAGCAATTCCGACACCGTATAGTCCAGCTAGCGAACTTGCCACGTAAATAATGATGCAGAGCATCAGCAGGGGGACAGTAACGGACTGCATGCCAATGGAAAGCCCATTGATCATGACAGTCGCTGGACCGGTTTCACCACCTTCAGCAATCTTGCGAATGGGTTTGCCAGCTGTATAGTATTCAGTTACCAAGCCGATAACGATGCCACCGACTGCGCCAACAAGCACCGAACCCCAAACCGCCAAACTGACGTCGACCCACTGAATCACCGCGGCTGCTGAGGCAATGAAGATGACCGACGCGCCGACTGTACCGATTCTGAGTGCAACTTCAGCCGATTTACTGGTAAAAACTCGAACCAGAATGATGCCAAGCATTGAGCAGATGATTCCGGTGGATGCGAGTGCCAGCGGCAGAAACATCAAAACTTGTTGCGCGCCGATTTCGTTCTCGCCAAGAGTCGCTGCAATTGCAATGGTAGCGATCATTGAGCCACAGTAGGATTCGAAAATATCAGAGCCCATGCCTGCAACATCGCCCACGTTGTCGCCAACATTGTCCGCAATGACACCTGGATTTCGTGGATCGTCTTCAGGTATACCAGCCTCAACCTTTCCAACGAGGTCGGCACCGACATCAGCACTCTTGGTGAAAATTCCACCACCCACACGAGAAAACAGTGCTACTGACGATGCACCCATGCCAAATCCGTGAATCGCATGAGCATGTTCTGGATCTGAACCGAAGTAAAGATAAAGCAGACCCAACCCGAAAAGTCCCATGGCTGCCACGGTAAGACCCATGATTGAACCGCCATAAAACGCAACAGTTAGTGCCTCTGAAGCACCGCGCGTGTTCGCTGCGGTTGTGGTTCTGACATTCGTTTTGGTGGCGGTGTACATACCAATGTAACCTGCGCTGCCGGAACAAAAGGCACCGAGCAAAAACGCGTACATGGTATTGAGCCCAAGATCTGAAATTGCGATCAGTACCGCAACGACGATGACAAATACAGCGAGAATGGTGTACTCACGTCGCATGAACACCATTGCGCCTTTATGGATCGCATCCGAAATCTCTACGACTTTCCCTTCTCCAACGGGGTAGCGCTTGATTATGGTGAAAATGATGAATGCGGCTACCAGTCCCAGAATTCCGAGTGTAACAGGAATCCAACTCCCTGCAATCATGATAGTCTCCTCAAATATGTATGAAATGACACCACTATGTGCACCGATGATCGGCGGATTAATTCCTTACCGAATAGATTCTCAGTAGTGGTTGGTATGATAAATTCCTGCCAAATTGAATAGTTTTGGACGTGCCGTCAGACAGAACTTCGTTGAATAAACACATCGTGTACGAAAATAAATACAAAACTCGTTATTTTACATTCAATTGGTGCTTATGTTGCAGTGCAGTATGAGACACTGTCGCTTCTGTAGGTCATCCTGACTTTGAGGGAGTAAATCAAATTGAGCGGTGATCTGCTCCAGATGCGCTGAGCGATTACGACAGGAAATACAAAATCAATTTACCTTTTCACCTTTAGCCTTGCTAGTGCGTTTTGTTATGACGTCTCGTTTTCTCCGCTTCATCCCAAGCCAGAAGTGGTTGGTAATTCGGCACGAAGCCCAGCCCTTTTTGTGAATCGGAAGATACTGCCTCCCGTGAGGTAACTACATCAATCACCGCTGGTGCATTTTCCAGCCCTCGAGTAATGGCGCCAGCAAGTTCGTCCGGGTCTTCGACCCTTTCGCCATAGGCACCGAGGCCGCGCGCCATTGCTGCATAATCGCAGTGACTCAGCAGAGTTCCTACGATTCGACCTCCGTAGTTGATGTCTTGATCAATTCGTTCGATATTCCAAGCGGCATTGTTTGAAATGATAAATACAGCTTTCGCGCCGTGACGAACTGCTGTGTCAATCTCCATTGCATTTAATCCAAATGATCCATCTCCGTTTACAGATATCACCTGACGGTCTGGATAGAGCAACGCTGCAGCGACTCCAAACGGTACACCAACTCCTAGACAGCCGAACGCTCCAGCATCCATGTACGTACGTGCTTGAAGTCCAATTCGCGCGAAGCTCAAAAGATCCCCGCCATCAGCAATACCGATGTAGTCCGGGTCTGCGACCTCCTTAATCGCCTCAAAAATCGTCATCGGATGAATTTTTCCATCCGCTTCAAGTGCCGGGGGTGCGCTTTTCTCACCTTGCGCAACTCGATTGCGATGTTTGTCGCGAAGTACATCCATCCAGTTTGTGTCGCGAGTTCCCTGGTCATTTCCCAACTCATCGACGATCGCGTCAAGGGTGAGGGCTACGTCAGCAAGAATTTCGGGTGATCCTCGTCGATTATCAATCAGTTCACTCGCATTGTCTGCAATTCGTAAGAATTGTGCATTTGGAAATGCTGCTGGTGATCCGAAACCGAGTTGGTAATCAAGTTTTCGGCCAAGAGTAATCACGAGGTCAGCTTGAGCCATGGCAGCGCCTCGCACTGCACCGGCTACCGATGCATGGTCGGTCGGTATCAGTCCGCGGCTTTCCTGGGTGTCAAGATAAAGCGCGTCAACGGCATCAAGGAAACGCAGCAATGATTCGCCCGCATTGCGTGCACCCCGTCCGCTGATGACGAGTGGGCGCTTTGCGGCTCGAATGACAGCAATTGCATCGGTGACTCTTTCTGGATCGGGTAGGAGGCGGCGTGGCGGAGTGGGTTTTAACCAGTCCTCGAGAATTAGATTCGGACTTACAGATTGACGCAAAACATCCGGTGGAATTTCAATATAGGCTGGGCCAGGTTCACCAGCATCACCGTTTGCTCGGGCAATCGCATAATTCAGTTCTCGAATTGCCTGATCTGCTACTCTGGCAGTGTTTGAGTAGCGTGTAATCGGTCGCATTATCTCTGTGTGTGATATTTCCTGAAGCCCTCCCATATTTGCTTGCATTGTGGGAGGACATCCCCCAATTAGAAGCACTGGTATCCGTGAGAGATAAGCATTTGCGACTGCAGTGACGGTATTTGTGACTCCGGGACCGGCTGTTGCCAGCGCAACACCCAGACAGCGAGTCAGTTCAGAGTGAGCGTGAGCCATATGCACAGCGGCGCGCTCATCTCGAACATCAATTATTTGAATTGCTTCCTGAGCGACACGATCCCAGAGTGGCTGAATATGTCCACCCTGAAGTCCGTACACCCGATTCACACCTCGCTCTTTTAGCAGGCGGGCGGTCCATGCAGCAACGCTTGTTTTGTCAGAGTTCAAGTCTAGTCTCTGTGGGTTACTGGCTGATGTACTTGTCACTTCTACTCTCCTGTCATATCGAATTCAGACTGACGCTCGGTCGGTGCTGAGTCGCTGTGCAAGTAATTCACGTAGCACCCGGTGAAGTGTTCTCCCAGTTGAAGCCGCGCGTAAACGCTCACAACTTGTCCAATTCCAATGGTCAGTGGTGAAAGACTCATCGAATAAAGCCATTAAAAATACAAGTGAAAACCTGAAGACTTTATTTTTTTGACTTTCGTTTGGCCCGAGGGTGAGCCCGGTCGTACTCTCTGGACAAATGTCCAAAATCCAGATGAGTATAAATCTGTGTTGTCGAAATATTGGAATGTCCTAAAAACTCCTGTACTGCGCGGATATCACCACTTGATTCCAGCACATGAGTCGCAAACGAATGCCTTAGCATGTGAGGGTGCACGCCTGTCGGCATACCTTGTTGAACAGCTCTTACCTGAATGCGCTGCTGTATCGCACGGGTAGTGGGTCTTGCGCCTCGTCGAGTTACGAAAAAAGCAGTCTCCTCATCCGCTGCCCAGTTACCGCGACAGGTCAACCAGTTCTTCAGAGCGTCAACCGCGTAACTGCCAATCGGTACGATTCGTGTCTTCGACCCCTTGCCCAGCACTCGCATGATTCCTTCCTGTAAATTTACATCTGTCAGGTTGAGTCCGACAAGTTCCTGTAAACGGATTCCAGAAGTGTAAAAAAGTTCAAGAATCGCACGGTCGCGAATGGCGAGTAAATCATCCCCGGGGATGTCGACCAGCTTGATTGCCTGTTCAGCAGTCAGGATTTTTGGCAGCTTACGCTTTGATTTCGGTGCGGAAACGCCATCAAAGGGATTGCTTTGGACCAGATTCTCGCGAATCAGGTAGCGAAAGAAGGTTCGTGCCGCGGACAGCCTACGTGCGATGCTGCTGCCCGACAGACCGTTGCGATAACTCTCGCCAGCGAAACCTCTTGCCATAACAACCTGTACTTCGTTCCAACATCGAATGCTGTGACTTTCCAGGTATTCGTTTAACCTTTCCAGATCGCGGCGGTAATTGAGAATAGTATGAGGAGATACCCGGCGTTCTTTTTCCAGGTGCAGTACAAAGTCATCAATCAGATTTTGTTCTGGCATCGGAGTGGGGTTAGCTGTTCAATCAATATTCAGGTTGCAATCCATCGACCTTCATAAACATATGCAACCGGGCCTGACAGGTGAACGGGTCTATTATCACTTTCCCACTCGACGAACAGTGATCCCGCGGTGAGTTTCACTTCGACCGAGTGATCTAGAAGTCCCAGTCGGTTTCCAGCCACAACCGCAGCGCCTGCGCCGCTTCCACAGGCAAACGTTTCTCCTACGCCGCGTTCGAATACTCGAAGTCGGATTACGTTTCTACTGACAACCTGGAGGTAGCCTACATTAGTGCGTTGAGGAAATCGGGGATGTGATTCAATTTTGGGTCCAGTTTCAACGACAGGGGCTGTCTCAACATCCTGAACGAGTATCACAGCATGCGGATTGCCGATGGAGAGAGCTGAGAACTGAATGTTATCGCCATTGACATCAAGCTCATAGGTTGGCTGCTCCGATTCCGAGATAAATGGAACTTCAGACGGTCTGAATCTAGGTACTCCCAAGGCGACCGAAATTTCAGAACCGTTTACATGGCACAACATTTCATCAGCAGAGGTTTTAAGAATAAATTCTCTTCCTGTCAAATAGCCACGGTCATGTAATAATCGACCCACACAGCGAGCGCCGTTACCGCATTGTGCCGATTCTGACCCATCTGCATTGTATATTCTGAAATTAAAACTATCCTTACCGGCGTTATTCACAAGTAAAATTTGATCGCATCCGATCCCATTGTGCCGGTCAGCAATGATTTTTGCTTGTGTTGGGTGAAAGGACACAGCCTTGTCAACGCCGTCGATAATCACGAAATCATTACCCAATGCGTGCATTTTTGTGAATTCGAACATGGAAATGATCAACTGGTAGAAAGCAAGAAAATGTCAGTTTCCCGAACTAAGAACTTCATTAGTCTGCTCCATTCCTTTCCGGCATGGTTACGCAAATTAATCGGGATATCACTAATATTTTTGGGGTTTCTAGGATTTTTGCCGATTATCGGATTTTGGATGATTCCGCTTGGCCTTATTGTACTCTCCGCGGATTATCGGTTTGCACGGTCCATTTACGTCAGGTCGCGCTTGCTGATTCATCGTTTCAAGAAAAAAAGAAGGCGAGCCGCTCGAGCCCGAACGAGTTGAATGTTGGTTCTGGATTGACTTTCTTAGATTCGGATATGGCGGGACTTTTGACTCATCTGAAATACTTACCGACTGGCGGATTGTCGGCAGAGCGGACATCATCTTGCTTGCATAGAAAGCGGTATTAGTCTGTTTTGTAGATGCGGTGTGCAGAGGAAGGGAGAGTGCATGTGCATATTGTCCAATTGTGAGGAACTGACCGTGTTCTTGTTTGCCGTATTTCCTTTAACACTAAATGTTGATGAGTAACCTGATTAGAGGAAGCGACAATGTCTAAGTATGCACCTCTGAAGACTTATTTGAACTCGGCCGACTTCGAATCAGTACCCATGACCTTTAGAGAAATCGAACAAATCATAAATGATAGTTTGCCTCCATCAGCTCGCAAGCACAGATCTTGGTGGATTAACAATACATCCAATAGTGCAATGACTCGATCGTGGATTGCGACCGGCTTCAAGGCAACTCAAGTAAATATGAACAAAGAAAGTCTGGTTTTTGTTAAGATTGGAGCCGAAGAAGTGTCAGCAAAAACATCATCAACACCAACATTGAAAAAATTAGACGTTCATCCTGCTTTTGGATGCTTGCGGGGTACGGTAACCATACCCGGTGATACCGATTTAACTGCACCTGTTGTGGACAATTGGACAGATATTGCCTTGAATGCGAAACTCTACAATGAATAATTTGTTACTAGATACCAGTACTGTCACTTGGATGGGGACAGGCGAATCGATAAGAGAGGCGGCGGCGAATCAGATTATGCATCCTACCGTGAGGGTTGCAAAATGTGCATATCTCCAATTTCGGCCTGGGAACTAGGTGCACTTGTTTCACCACTCGGGTTGTACCTCATGCAATCTGATCAGAATTAAGCAAAACATTCACAGATCATCAACAAATGAGTGTTCCTGTGATAGCGCAATCAACTTTGGCTTTAGTAAAGGACTTCGTTAAAATTGTTTCTTCAGCACTACTTGTAATGTCAGTTGGACAAATAGGGAGGTAAATCATGTCTGGATCAATAATCACCATAAATTCATCAGATGGAGGCCAATTCGATGCCTACATGGTCGCACCAGAAAGCGGATCTGGGCCAGGGCTTGTTCTGATACAGGAAATTTTCGGTATCAACTCATTTCTTCGTGAGACAGCGCAAAAGTTTGCCAATGAAGGATATGTTGCTGTGGTACCGGACCTGTTCTGGCGATTTGAACCTGGAATTGTGCTTGGCTATCACGATGAAGACTTCGCGAAGGCTTTTGACTACTACGGCCGGTTTGATGTCGATAACGGTATCAATGATATTGCTGCCACAATTGCCGCAGTCAGGGAATTGCCTCAGTGCAGTACTGGAAAAGTTGGTGCACTCGGCTACTGTCTCGGTGGGAATTTGGCCTATTTGACTGCAACAAGAACTGATGTAGACTGTTCAATCAGTTACTATGGTGTTTCGATCGAAAATTCACTGGATGAAGCTGATAACATCGACTGTCCGATGATAATGCACTTCGCCGGGGCAGATGGCTTTGTCCCACCGGAAGCAGTTGAGCAAATCACTGAAAAATTCAGAGGTTGCGAAGATATCGAAATATACAACTATCCGGGACTTGATCATGCATTTGCAACTCCCGGACGAGAAAGTTATGATGAAGCTTCTGCTAATACAGCCAATTCGCGTAGTCTCACACTGCTTCAGAAAGTACTAGGGCCGTAATTTAGTTTAAAGCGGTAATAAAACACGCATCTGACCGGTGCATTTAAGTGAAGATTCTGTCTTTTTAGTGCCGGTCAGCAAGCGGAAACTGCAGGCAACTTCTTTCTGCTTGTGGACGATATAGAATTATTGAGTGGCTGTCCCAAGCCCCGGATTTAGCCGTTACATTTCTGGCAGGTAGCGCCGCCAATCCAACCCACCTGAACCTATCGCGAGGAACTTTGGATTTCTAAGTTTCGCATCGGCCTTGTTGTATTTGAGCCGATTGTTTTCCAAATCGATCACCGATCCACCTGCACACTCTAGGACACATTGTCCAGCTGCGGTATCCCATTCAGATGTCGTACCGAATCTTAAAAATACATCGACTGTGCCCTCGGCAGCCCTACAGAACTTGATTGAACTTGAACTTCGCAAAACTTCACAGGTAAAAGAGTCCGCTTCAAGATTGCGTTTGAACGCTTCAACTCCATCATTCATTCCAGACCTTGATATCAGCATTCTGATGTGGTTGTTGTTCAACTGCGCTGTATTTATCGATGCTGGTTCGTCGAACTCGGTGACTGAGCGATAAGCACCGATGCCGATAGCTCCCCAGTAGGTGCTTCGTTCGACGGGGCTGTGGACCACACCTAGAACTGGATAGTGGCTTTCGATCAGCGCGACATTGACTGTGAACTCGTCGGTACCCTTAACAAACGAGCGCGTGCCGTCCAGTGGGTCAATCAACCAGTAGCGTTGCCAATGAGATCGCACTGAGTAGTCCGCTATTTCGGACTCTTCTGAGATAATCGGAATTTCAGGTGTAAGTTTCGCAAGACTTGAGACAATGAATTCATTGGCCGCAACATCCGCTTCAGTAACTGGACTGTTGTTTGGTTTGTTCCGGATACTATAGTCAGATTTGTAATACCGAAGAATTTCGTGCCCAGCCTGAATTGAAATATCGGCAACGCGACCAACGATTGACTCCAAATCCATAGGGTTGGTTATTGTCATTTGTCTATTGTGCTGACTTAAAGTCTATTGTTGAAAACTGGCTGGTCATTCGATACATCAATTATCCAAGTATCGGGTGATGCTGCTACCAAATAATTCAATACTTTATGTTCGGTTGAAAAACACGGGTTGTAGAAACAAAGGTCAGACAATCACACCTCCAATCATCAGGTTTTCACGCACTAAACCCATATAATTATTGATTATCAAGTACTTATAACGTGATATATTCGAGTAACTTGCTGTTGATTGATGTTCATGCTGTTTTCTAAGACCACCTCACTACGGATTCAAATTTTGGAGTGCCATTGTGTCAGACTCGTCGCTGATTGATCGTTATAGGCAAGCTGTTCAAGAAGAGGGAATCGCAGCGGATCCCGGCCAGCAAAAAATTATAGAGCACCTCCAGCACCTGCATGACCAGCTGTTGAACTCCGGTTCGATTCGACACACTAGAGTGTTAAAGCGATTTTTCCGATCCGACGAAGATTTGATCAAAGGAATTTACATCTGGGGAGGTGTGGGTCGCGGAAAGACTTTCCTAATGGACTTATTTTTCAATTCCGCACCGGTTGATCTCAAAGTGCGTACGCATTTCCACCGCTTTATGCAGTCAATTCACCACGAGCTAAAGGAGCTCAGGGATTCGACTGATCCCCTCGAAAAGATAGGCCGGAAGTTCTCGAAGCGTTGCAAACTCTTATGTCTTGATGAGTTTTTTGTCCTAGATATTGGTGATGCTGTAATTCTTTCGGGTCTGCTTCGTTCGCTACTTGAAAATGGTGTCGTGATTGTGGTTACTTCAAACACCAGCCCGGATAATCTTTACCTCGGAGGGATACAAAGAGATCGATTTATGGCCGCAATCAGGCTGATAAATTCGCAAGTGGATGTGGTTCAGGTCGATGACGGGATTGATTTCCGTCTACAGACACTGGCTGGAAAAAAGCTCTACTACGATTCGCTATCGTCTGAGACGGGTGCAGTGTTCAAAAGTTTATTCACGGAACTGAGTGCTGGCTTGCCCGAGTACTCAAATTCACTGGAAGTATTGCATCGGACTATCCAGACCGTAAGTCATTCGAACCACCTTGTCTGGTTTGAGTTTTCTGAAATTTGTGATGGCCCGCGTTCTAAAGCTGATTACATTGAAATTGCAAGTCTGTACCGAACCGTGATGATCTCTAACATTCCTGAATTGAATTGGGAGTTCGAAAACCAGGCACGTAGATTCATCGAACTTGTCGATGAGTTCTATGACCGCGGTGTACATCTGATAATCTCAGCTCATTCCTCAATCAATTCACTTTATACGGGTAAGCGTTTGGTGAAGGAATTCGAGCGAACCGCCAGCAGGTTGCATGAAATGCAAACCGATCGATATTTGTCGAGAGAACATTGTGTATCTGCTGCCTAGATGAATTGAAATTTCGGTTGTTCAATTGGGATTGAAATTACCTCGCCGGACTAATTAAAGGTTTGATTCATTGCCTATAATCGATTGAAAAGGCACTCGTCGTAGGTAGGCAGACATAGTATTTTACGTAATCAACAAGGGGACAAAGTCATGACTAGGGAGAGCTCAGATGATTAAACGAATTCTTGTATTACTGTTTGTATCGCTGTTGCCATTATCAAATGTTGCGCATTCAAAAGATACATTGGTAATTGGCGTTACCCAGTTCCCTTCAACATTTCATCCCAGCATTGATTCGATGGTGGCCAAGTACTACGTTTTGAATCTCACCATGCGACCGTTTACAGCCTATGATGCAAATTGGAATCTCATCTGCATGCTGTGTACAGAGTTACCGACCATCGAAAACGGTGGTGCGGTGGAAACTGATCTTGGAGAAGGTAAAGTAGGTGTCGCAATCACCTACACAATTCAGCCTAAAGCGCGGTGGGGTGATGGTACTCCAATCACAACAAAAGACGTTGAATATACCATTGAAATTGGGAAGCATCCACAAAGCGGCATTCTTGGAGCTGAATTCTATCGACGGGTGCTATCAGTCGACATTGCCGATGACAAAACATTTACCCTGAATATGGACCGACTGGACTACAAATACAACGAACTTGATCTGTATTTGGTTCCAGAGCATATTGATCGCCCCGCATTTGCTGAGCCGGAAGAGTATCGTCATCGCAACACATACGACACAGATACCTACAATCCTGGACTGTACTTTGGGCCCTACCGAATTGTTAATGTAGAACCTGGTTCACACGTTGAGTATGCGAGAAATGAAACGTGGTGGGGACGTCAGCCATATTTTGACAGGATTGTGATACGAACAATTGAAAATACCGCTGCTTTGGAGGCGAATCTTCTGTCAAATTCCATTGATCACATGTCTGGTACGCTTGGAATCACACTTGATCAGGCTCTGACTATGGAAAAGAGACACGGTTCAACCTTTGTATTTCACTATCAACCTGGCCTGATTTACGAACACATCGATCTAAACCAGGATAACCCAATCCTTGCTGATCTGAGAGTGCGGCAGGCGTTGATTCACTCAATAGACCGGTATGCAATCAGCGAACAGTTGTTTGAAGGAAAGCAACCCGTCGCCAATTCATTTGTCAATCCGCTGGATTCGATTTATGACACAACCATTCCAAACTATTCTTATGATCCGGATCTCGCTCGAGAACTATTGGATGAAGCCGGATGGAACGAAATTATCGAAGGCATTCGCCACAATGGGAGTGGCGAGTCTCTGACACTGGAAATTGGAACGACTGCCGGGTCCCGAATCAGAGAATCTGTGCAGCAGGTATTACAGGCTCAGTGGCGGGAAGTTGGTATTGATGTCAAAATTCGAAATGAGCCGGCACGCGTGTATTTTGGCGAAACTGTTGGGAAACGTCAGTTCTCTGGTATGGCCATGTATGCTTGGATCAGTGATCCTGAGAGTTCCCCGCGAGGTACACTGCATTCGACTGAAATACCGACTGCCGAGAACAACTGGCAGGGAAGCAATTATCCTGGATATCAAAGTGAACAGATGGATGCATTGATTGATAAGGTTGAAGTCACTTTGGACAAAGCTGAGCGACAGGAATTGTGGTCAGAAATTCAACATCTATATGCGACAGACTTGCCTGTAATTCCGCTGTATTACCGCTCCAGTCCGTTTGTGTTGCCAACATGGCTAAAGGGGATTAATCCTACGGGTAACACCTCAACCACGACAATGTGGATTGAAGACTGGCACGTTGCAGAATGATATCCACTCAACTTAATTTCAAAAGATCAACATTCTATTGAGCAAATCTGGTGCATTCCACCTAGTTCTTTTGTTCCCACTACTTGGCAACACATGGACTGTCAATTTTCACTTCTTTCAAATTCGCTATACGACTTCGATGGGAATTTTTTACGACTTTAAAGTTCAATTCGTATATGAATCCAGCCTCATAGTATGCAGATCATTCAGACACTGAGCTCAAAAGGTGAGATGAATTTTTGCTGAAGGAATTGGCCGTCTCACAACAGTTTGCATATATTTGAAGCCTGTATACTCGAAACCCGAAATCAAACAAATTGACTCCAATGAAGTTTCAGTTACCAACACAGCCTATTATCAGAACACTTTTACTTTCTATTTGGCTACCCATTTCAGTTTTGGTGTTGTTTGTGCTTCGCTTCGGCATCGAAATATGGACCGGTTCTGATGGATTAGGTTTCCACATCAGCCAAATCGGTACGCTCTTTTTGCAAATCGGCATGCTTTTTTTGGTTGCATGGCCTTGCGGAATCCCTTTGACGGTTGCGCTCCAGAAAACTTTTCGCCGTAGCCGCATAACTGCATACATTCTCGGAGTCTTTCTCATCCCCATATCCGCTATGGCAGCAACTGTCGGTGGACTGTTGGGACCCTTGGGCATATTTGGTTATGTTGCTATCGTATCAATACCAGCGTGGATTGCGCTTGGAATCTTGTACATCAAGCAAAGACCAAAAATTAGGGGATAAAAATTTAGCCTACCCATTAGAGATTGTTTTTCAATCTCATTAATCCGACGACCGTTCTTCTCTCCGACCAATTCTGACGATAGCAGGTTGAGGAGTGCAATAGGGATTGTAGTGTTTCGAAATGCGTGGTCGATTTCTAGTTCCGATCACCATCACTTTGAGGCATGACTGGTGTTTTCTGACCGATCAACAGAAAAATGCCATCGAATTGGTTTTCTTGATAGCTGTCCGTTGAAACATCACTTTGACATCCAGACGACGAATCTCGACTAAACACCCACCGAAACTTCCGAAGAATTCTGACATGGAGATCAAGTGAAGTTGTAGCAGGGTGTGCGCTGCACTAACCCATTGACAAATTTAATATGCCAACAATATAATTGCCAACATAATTGTTGGGAAAATATTGTGTTGAAAAAAGGTGGAAGCAATTGGGTCGAAGGAGAGAAGTTCTTCGATCGCGAGCTTGAACTCGAAGCGCTCGAAGAGCGGGTACGTGATGGGACGCACACATTACTGACCGCGCAAAGACGCATGGGAAAGACGAGCCTAGTGCGGGAACTGTTGCGGTGCTTGGGGAAGACAGACGACTTCGATACGGTTTTTGTGGACCTGGAGACAGCCATGAACTCAGCCGACGCGATAGCAGAGCTCAGCATTCAAGCGAAGTCGGTGCGAGGAGCCTGGGACCGGATTAAGGCGAACTTCGCGAATGTGCTGAAAGGGCTCGGTGACCGAATAGATGAGATTGCGTTGGCAGACCTGAAGGTGAAGCTGCGCGCTGGGATTGATGCGGGGAATTGGAAACAGAGGGGGGATGCGGTATTTTCGGCCTTGGCCGGTAACGAGCGACCTGTCGTTCTTGCAATCGACGAGTTATCGATTCTCGTCAACCGGTTGCTCAAGGATGAAAACGATCGCATCACACCAGAAGGCAAGCAGGAAGCGGACGCATTCCTGAGTTGGCTGCGCAAAAACGGTCAGGAACATCAAGGGCAGATCTCGATAATCCTGTCCGGCAGTGTGGGGCTCGAACCACTTTTAGAGCAGGTCGGGCTCAGTGCGCAAGCAAACATCTTTTCCACCTTCGACCTGAAGCCCTGGAACGAATACACAGCCGCTTCTTGTTTGGAAGAACTCTCCGACACCTATCGCATTGTTCTCCCTCTCGATGTTCGTCAGTCCATGTGCAGTAAATTACGATGCTGCATCCCTCATCATGTGCAGATGTTCTTTGACAAGATTCACCATCATTTGAAGCGGGAAGGCCGACAGAAAGCATCCTTGGACGATGTGAGTTGGGTATATCAGCAAGAAATGCTAAGCGTTCGGGGTCAGATGGACCTGCAACACTATGAGGGCCGTCTGAAAACAATTCTCGGAAAAACCGGTTATCCGATCGCCCTTGAGATTCTCAC
Source organism: Arenicellales bacterium (assembly GCA_965220665.1). Taxonomy (GTDB): domain Bacteria; phylum Pseudomonadota; class Gammaproteobacteria; order Arenicellales; family JAJDZL01; genus JAJDZL01. Next base: position 809,885 of record CBDCQQ010000005.1, on the reverse strand, counting down.
TTATACAGCCGTTCACGATTACCTCGACGACGAGACCGTACACCTATACGAGAAGTATTTCACGACCCAGGATGATGTAGGCACCCCTTCGGTCGAAGATGTATTGCATGTACTGCACCATGACGGCTACCTCGAACGGCAACCGGACGGAACGAGTCGGTTCGTTTCAGGTCTTCTCGAGGACTGGTGGAGAAACCGCTACGGCGGGAACTTCAAGTCAACCATTGAGCCACGACAGTCAGGTCGTGAAGTTGAACGATGACAGTGACCGCCAGAAAGTATAACCCGGGGTTCCTCTCCGACGAGGAACTGATCAGCACTTACTGCGTACGACTTGATTCGTTCGAGTCCATGGTTGAATCGCTACGCGAATGCACAGGAAATTCGAACACTCATCAAATTGTCATCGGTCCGCGCGGCAGCGGCAAGACGAGTCTTCTGTTGCGAGTGGCGGCGGAGATACGCCGGGAGGAGAGTTTTTCATCGCGTTTCTTACCAGTCGTGTTCGCGGAGGAAAGCTACGAGGTTTCTACGGCGGGTGAGTTCTGGCTCGAATGCCTGTCCCGACTGGCGGAACAAGTTCCGCTCGATCCAAACGGGCCCGATCTGAAGCGCTCCTGCGAGGAACTACGGCATGTTATGGACGACCAAATGCTGGGGGATCGATGCTTGGGTGCACTTCAGGATTACGCAGACCGGGTGGGCAGACGTCTCGTGTTGATCGTCGAAAACCTGAATATGATGTTCAGGGATTTCAGCGACAGAGATGCCGCTGGATGGCGTCTGCGGTATACGCTACAGACCGAGCCACGGATCATCCTGCTGGCGAGCGCGACCAGCCGGTTCGACGACATCAGCAATCCCAAATGCGCTTTCTACGAATTGCTCCGTGAAGTAACGCTACGTCCGCTTGAGTTGGAAGCATGCGCGATGCTTTGGCAGACGGTGTCCGGCCGGGACCGTCCACCGGAAACGATCAGAGCATTGCGGATTCTTACCGGCGGCAATCCGCGACTGCTGACCATCGTGGCTCGTTTCGGAGCGAACCTGTCTTTTCGAGAATTGATGGCCGATCTACTAGATCTGGTCGACGACCACACCGAGTACTTCAAGAGCCATCTTGATGCGCTTCCCGCGCAGGAACGACGGGTCTATGTCGCTCTTGCCAAACTCTGGATTCCAGCGACCACGCGTGAGATTGCGGACCTAGCTCGATCGGATACGAACAAGTGCAGCGCCCAACTTGCACGGCTGGTGGACAGGGGCGCTGTAGAGGTGATTGGTGGGAGCGCGCGCCGCAAGCAGTACTATCTTGCCGAACGTCTCTACAATATTTACTATCTGATGCGCTGCTTCCGTGGGACGGCACCCCTGGTTGAAGCGTTGATTCAGTTCATGGAAGCATATTACTCGACTTCTGAGCTGAAAGACTTCGTCATCCGTACTGTGCGTGAGGCTGTGAGTCTCGATGACGAAGCCAAAAAAATGCATCAATTCGCGTTTGATCGCCTGCTAGAATCTCCGCTTTTGCTAGTGCATCGCGAAGAGTTGAGCACACTCGGATCGTGGACTCACTCAGTTTCTCGGGGTGAATCTGGTGCTGCGAAGAATCTATACACCAAGGCTCTTAAGATTGCTGAAATGGGGTATCAGTCTGACGCAATTGTATTGTGGGACGAGTTGGTTCAGCAGTGGAATGCGAGCACTGTAGAATCGGATCTTGAATTGGTTGCAGCCGCGCTCACCAACAAGGGCGTAGCACACAAGAAACTGAACCGAACGGATGAAGCAATTGCGATTTGGGATGACGTCGTTTACCGTTTCGGAACGAGCAAGGCACCAAAACTCGTCAGTGCTGTCGTAGCCGCGCTTTCCAAGAAAGCGGCAGTGCTTGGTGATCAAGGTCGATCGAATGTAGCACTGGCGGTTTGCAATGAGGCGCTACATCGCCTTGAACAAGGCGGTCCCCCACAGCTGTCTATGCAAATTGCAGAGGTTTTCCAACTTAGAGGATTGATCTTACGCGATCTGGGTCGGTTGGAGGATGCTCTCGGAAATTGGGACGCTCTACTAAAGCGCTTTGAAGCAATCGATTCGATCACAGATTCTCAGATAGTATCAGGCGCCCTTTTGGGTAAGGGTGAGATACTCACTAGCCTCAATCGACCGGAGGAAGCTCTAGAAGTGTGGGAGGAAGCTCTAGAAGTGTGGGAAGAAGCACTCAAGCGCTCGGTAGACAGCGACGATACACCTGCTGATCGAATTAGCATCGCCCTCGCCTCCAAGAGCATTCTGCTCGACGATCTGGGAAGGAGAGAAGAGGGATTGGCCTTTCGGGACGAAATCGTACAACAACTTAGCGAGAGTGAAAATCCTCAGCATGTCCTGGCGGCCGTATACGCTCTATCCCGCATAGGTGAATGGTTGATCGGTCAGAACAGATTTCAGGAAGCGTTTGCGGCTTGGGATGAAATTGTGCGACGCTTCGGGTCTGCAGCTACTCCAATAATTTGCGACGCAGTCGCCGCCATCTTGGTGAGAAAAGGTGAAACGCTCGCACAAATAAACCGTAAGGAAGAGGCAGTTGCGGTTTGGGAGGATATTGTCCACCGCTACGGGTCAAGTGATACTGCGAGTACCCAAGAGTCTGTTGCGTGGTCTCTCTTACAAAAGGGTAGTCTGCTTTTGGACTTAAACCGACCCCAGGATGTCTTAGAGGCGATGGATGATGTGATTAACCGCTTCGGATCGTTAGGCATGAAGTCATCGCTACAGAATATTGTTTTAAAGGCATTTTTGGGCAAGGCTATGGCACTCTTCAGATTGAACAGGTTGCAGGAGGCACTTACGACGTATGATGAAATACTAAATCGTAACAACGTTATAGACACGTTGGAATCGGAGGTCTTGCTCGCGGAGGCGATGGTTGCCAAGGGCAGGGTGCTTGTTTGCATGAACTGTCCAGAGGCAGCACTAACCGTTAGGGATGACGTTGTTCGACGTTTTGGCATGAATGATCAGCCTGAACTGCAACTCGTAGTCAAGTTAGCACAATTGGAAATCGCTGAGTTGTATTTAGCGATGGGACAGGGCGATACATCAGTCGCTTCGTTAGACTGCTTACTAGAACAATTAGACCCTGAAGTCCCAGAGTCGCCAAGAATTAGATGCCAAGGTTACTTCACGCGAGCACGTGCTCATCTCCTTGAGGGCAACAAAGCGATATGCATGCGGGATGTTGAGACAGCATTGTCAATTCTTTCGGAGATCAGTTCCCTGTCCGTAGATGTCATTGATAGCTTATGCGGGTTGGCTGTCGAACTGGGACCGGCGCAGTTGCGCGAACTCATCATCTCGTCACCAGTATCGGGTCAACTTCTTCCGCTGACAACGGCACTTGAAAGAGAGCTTGGATTGGAAACTCGTGTAGCAAAGGAAGTCGAGGAAGTGGCGGAAGAAATCCAGCGGGATTTGGAAGAGCGGAGGAAAATACAGTGTGACTGAGGCAATAGAATCGTATCCGACCCTATTGGTTTGTGTAGCGTTAGATGAGCACAAGAGAGTACTTCTGATTACTCAGTGTAAATACCGTACAAAAAATGCAAGTCGCTTCCCGACACAAAATAAAGCGTTGTGTCAAACCGTGTGTTAGTTTCGAACATTTCGATGTCCATCAAGGCTGTCTGGATGGGCGATAACGCAGCCACGCTTCTAAAACCTGACGTTGTCTTTACCTTTGAGTGCCAATCTTGATCTCGCTTCATCAGGTGTCGCGACGTTATGACCGAGTAACTCGATAATCGTACGAATTTTCGTGACCTGTACGGCGTTGGATTTGGCCAACTCGCCTTTTCCAATCCAAAGACTGTCTTCCAAGCCTACACGTAGATTACCACCCATGGTGGCAGCCTGAGTAGCAAACGGCATTTGGAATCTGCCAGCAGCCAAAACAGACCATTCGAAGTCGTCTCCAAACAGTTTTTGGGCAATCGAATGCATATGTGTCAGATTATCAGGGTCTGGGCCGGCACCGCCCAAGATTCCAAATATCAGCTGAGTAAAAAATGGCGGTTTGATCTTGCCTTTGTCAACAAAATAAGCCAGGTTATATAAGTGTCCGAGATCATAGCATTCAAATTCAAATCGTGTTCCATGCCCTTCGCCTAGTTCGTTCAGAGCATGCTCAATGGTCTTGAAGGTATTGGGAAATATGAAGTCTCTTGTCATTTCCAGGAAAGGTTTTTCCCAGTCAAACTTCCAATCCGTGTACTTCTGCGCCATCGGAAAAATTCCGAAGTTCAACGATCCCATATTAAGCGATGCCATCTCCGGGCTGACATGTTGCGCCGCAGCGAGACGCTCTTCAATCGTCATGCCAAGACCTCCTCCCGTGGATACATTCACGACCACATCGCTTCGCTCCTTAATGACTGGAAGGAATTGCATGAATGTTTCAGGTCGATAATCCGGGCGACCAACTTCCGGGTCCCTGGCATGAAGGTGAACAATGGCTGCCCCAGCCTGTGCTGCGCCAATGGCTGCATCAGCAATCTGTGCTGGTGTGATTGGCAGATAGGGTGACATTGTTGGGGTATGTATTCCCCCTGTCACGGCGCAGGTAATGATTACATTTTTGCCCGTCAAAATAGGTATCCAGTAAAGAGAGTTGAGTTAGATGTTGAAATACGGGTTTTTCGATTAGCTCACAAGCGCATCTGCTGCACTTGGGCACTCAGACCACCGTCGATGACCCACAACTGTCCGGAAGCATAGCGAGCCTCATCTGACGCCAGCCAGTTGACCAGATTGGCTATATCTTCTGGCTGACCATAAGTTCGAGTTGGATGAATATTCCGGGCAGCTTGCTTTCGAATTTCTGAAGCTGAATTTTCCACTTCCGAATCTTCACGATTGTCAAAAAAACTGGCTAGCATTGGAGTATCTACATAGCCAGGGCAGACAGCGTTGACTCGAATTCCCTCCGGTCCGTGATCGCAGGCCATCGCGCGGGTCAACGCATGAACGGCACCCTTGGTTGCACAGTAAGCCGCCAAATCAGGATCAGCAATAAATCCATCGTAAGAACCAAAATTTACTACGCTGGCACATTTTGAATTTCGAAGCATGCGAAGGGCGTACTTAGATGTCAAAAAGGTACCGGTAACATTGATGGCAAAAATTCGATTCCATTCTTCCAGTGAGGTTTCCTCAATTGTTTTTTCAATTTCAATTCCTGCTGCGTTGACTAGGATATCGAGCCGCCCCCATTCTTCACTCAATGCCTCAAACAATGAAGACGCATGTTTTTCGCAAGTAACGTCGTATTCCACGAAACGAATACTCCTCGTGGGTGCAATACGTTGGACTAAATCCGCTGACACGACCATCGCACCTTCGCTTGCAAATCGACTGCAGATTGCCTGACCGATGCCTCCTTCACCGCCAGTAACAACTGCGGTTTTCCCTTCAAGCATTTGACTCATTTCCAGTTTCTCCAAATTTGCGAATTAGATGTTTTCGCAGTCACAGCCAGCTGGCTTACTGACTGCTTAATATCTGCTTGCGGCCCTTGAGGAATTCCAAAATTAAAGCATCTCGTTCATTGGCTAGAGAGTCAGTGCTCCGACCTTCCGCTTCGCCATCAATACCTTTAACCAGCTCTTCAATCGTGTTCTGGTCGATCTGTGCTTCCCCCAGAGTTTCCCACCAACGATGGAAGCTGTCTGAATAGCGCAAACAGAACTCACGCATACCACCCGAACCCGCACCCAAATGAAACAACATGTGAGGTCCCATTGCAGCCCAACGCAGTCCCGGTCCTGCCCACATTGCTTTATCGACATCTTCAACTGAAGCGACTTCGCTTTGCACCAAATGGATGGCTTCTTTCCACAGCGCGGCTTGCAGGCGGTTGGCAACATGGGCTGGCACCTCTTTCTTGATCCGAATGGTTACTTTCCCTACACGCTCATAAAAACTTTCAGCCGTGTCGAGCACACCTTCCGCGGTAGAGTCATTTCCAAGCAATTCCACTAGCGGAATCAAATGAGGTGGATTAAACGGATGGCCCAAAATTATTCGACTTGGGTCAGCCCAACCACGCTGCAATTCTTTTAGCATCAAACCAGAAGCGGAGGATGCCACAATTGATCTCGGAGATAATTCAGGTTCAATTTCACGGTACAGAGCAAGCTTGGTCGCTATGCACTCGGGTACGTTCTCCTGAATGAAGTCGACATCCTGTACGGCATCAGACGCGCTTTTATGAAAACTGGCATGGCGGCAGTCTCTCGAATCGGTCAAACCCAGTTGCTCAAGAACGGGCCATGCGTTTCTCACATATGCGTCGACTCTCGCTTCGACGTCGTTTGTGATGTCGAATACCCTTACCCGGAGCCCAGCTGCCAGGTACAAAGCTGTCCAACTCGCACCAATAACTCCTGCACCCAATACAGCAACCGTGTCGAACTGGCTGGCTGCATCAGTACTCATGGTGTCTTTGCTTGTTCATAAGCCTTTAGCAGAAGGCTGTGGAAATGATGGACTGCATGCTCGCTGAATCCACTGCTTTCGGGGTCCACCAGATAACGACCCTGTTCGAATGCCGGTGTACGCATCCCCCGTTGCACGCTTTCTACGAGCGCGATGTCTTCGGGTTGCAGCACTTCGTCTATGAATTTAATGGCTTCCGCTTCTTCATCATTGGGCTGTGAAGTTTCGAGATAAAAATCGAATACTTCATAGGTTTGAGTTTCGCTGACTGGATAGAAACGCCAAGCCATGAAATTTCCTCGGCCTGGGTATCGCATTAATGTTATGTTCGGCCAAAGATACCAGACCGCATGATCAGTTACGCTAGCGTTTTCGATACTGTACGCATTGTTATTGACGCTTTTCGCTTTAGCCATATGGCTCGAGTAGATTTCATGGGTCCTGACTTTGTAAGTTTGCATGTCGATAAGCGAGCAGAAATCGCGGTGCGCAACCGGACAGTGATAACACTCGAGGAAGTTATCCACCACCGCTTTCCAGTTTGCCTGTATTCGATAGGTCAATTGGTGAGCAAAGGTTAGATTGGCAATATCCGGCGCGAAATTTCTGATCTCCTGTTCCAGATTACCGGATTGTTCTTTGAGTGAGGGTGCATCGGGGTCTAGGTTAACAAAAACAAAGTGACAGAAGATCTCAAGTCGCACTGATGTAAGGCAGATTTTGCCGACATCAAAGTTTTCCAAATATTCGCTCCTTCTGGCTTTGAGAAGCGACCCATCCAGCTTATAGACCCAGGCGTGATAGGGACAGACAATTCGTTGCGTGGTCCCTTCGCCTTGCAGCAGTTCATGAGCCCGATGCTGGCAAACATTGTAGAAAGCTTTGATCTCATCATCAGTCCGAACGGCAAAAATACTTTGGCCTTGAATGTCGACAGTGACGAAGTCACCAACATTTCTCAGTTTCTCCTCGTGGCAAACAAACTGCCAGCACTTCTGAAAAATCTGCTCCTTTTCGACTTCGAGAAAGTGAGGTTCGGTATAGCAAATCTTGTTGATAGAACTGGAGCGTTGGGGTACCGGATCAAATCCTTTTCTTAGAAAATTAAACTGCTGTTGACTCAGAACTGCGTTCATGATTGTTGGCTACGGTTCAATTGGTGTGACGAAAAAACCAAGAACACAATATATCGCTGGAATTAATCCCTGAATATGAGAATTGTTTGACATCGTCGTAAATTTTTCGCGACAGAAATGTCTGAAGTTCCGCTGAATCACCGCTCCGATCCTTTTGTATGACTAATATTACAAAAAGGGATAGTTCAAACGGGAAACACCTCAACCAAAATAGCAATCGAATACGAGATGACCGGGGGGTGATATTGCTAGGTAAACACTTACCACTTAATACTCCGACTACCTGCTCTTAATTTCTTTACAGGCCACCTTCAAGTAAACATGGCCTGTCTGTATTTGTTCTGACAGATTTCAGCGAGCTTGACACGCTGTTTGTTCGCATTTTTCGATGTCAATTTGTGCTTTTCGGAATTTAAACTAAATTGAGGGAATTTTTAGATCGGTAACCCCTTGAATAGACGCGCGATTCAGCGGGTCTGAATTTTCGTTTACCCCACAAAAACCGCCAATCAGGCGCCATTTGCGGCCTGTCAGGGCAAAATCCCGAATTTCCACCCCAACCGTTCAGCGCGCCGCTGAGCCCTCTGCGGGCACCTGGCCGAATCCAACGAAAATCATCTAATGATTTGTTTTAATTGACAAATAATGCCATGAGCGAATCCCAATCGTGTATAATTGACTCCATAAAAGAAACAAAAACCAACCCACGGGAGATTCACGCATGGCACTCATCAATTATGACCTTTTCGCGTCTGACTCTGCAGACAATTGTGAGCTGAAAAACCTGACCGCACTGCTCGAACAGCTCGACTTCTCAGAGCTCATCAATGAGATTCTCATCCGCCGCAAAGGCAGAGGCCGGCGGGACTGGCCCATCGAAGCGATGCTCAATGCCGTGTTCGCGATCGACATTCTGCAGCACCGCAGCGTGTCCGGATTCGTCCGGGAGCTGAAACGCAACCCCGCGCTGATGCATGTGCTGGGCTTTCCGATGCGGCGTGGGTTTCACACCGACCCGGCCTTTGACGGTTATGCGGTGCCGAGTGATTCGGCCTTTTGCCGGTTCATCCGACTGCTGACCGAGATTGAACGCGGTACCGGTGCGCTGATGCGGGTGTTTGAGGCGCAGGTCGATGAGATCGCGGCACTGCTGCCGGACTTTGGAAAAAGTGTCGGCTACGACGGCAAAGCCGTCGAATCGCATTCGACCGGCCGGCCGCTCAAGCATAAGGCAATCGACAAAACCACCGGCCGGCATCCCACCTCGGATCCGGATGCCAGCTGGGGCGTGCATGAGCAGTACGGGACTGATCAGAACGGCCGGGAAGTCAGGAAAACCAAGAAATGGTTTGGTTACACGCTGCACACGCACGGGGACGTGACTTACGAGCTGCCGATTCGGTTTCGGCTGGAAACGGCCCGCGAGTCCGAATACCGTCACTGTGAGGGGTTGATTGAAGAGCATGAGAAGCTGTGGTTCTTTGACCGGTGCAGGAGTTTCGTGGCCGACCGGGGGCTTGACAGCAACCAGATCAGAAAGCGCCTGTTTAAGAACGATATCCTGCCGGTGATTGACACCCGCCGGATGTGGCAGGACGTCAATCTGCATCCGCAGCAGCTGAAGGTGCCGACCCGGCCGCTGGATGAGTCGAAGGTGGATACGATTCTTCGCACGGAGAACGGCAGTCTGTACTGTCAGTGTCCTCAGAGCCGGGAACTTCGACGGATGCACTATCAGGGACGGGAGCAGAAGCGCGGTACGCTCAAGTGGGCCTGTCCGGCGGCCAGTTATGATTTCACCTGTAAAGGCCAGGCGGCCTGTTACCGCATGGGTCAGGTGAAACCGGGGTCGAAGAGCCGGGTGGTGCGGGTGAAGATGGACCCGGATCATCTTCGCAATTACGGCCCTTTGCCGCCGAATTCATACAAGTGGCGGCGGCATTACGATCAGAGGTCGGCGATGGAGCGGATTTATTCAAGAGTCGATCAGGCGCATCTGGCGCACGATCATTTCCTGCGCGGCAAAGCGCGCCTGACGCTGAAGTTCACCGTTGGCTATGCGGTGATGCTGGCGCGGGCGTGTGTGGCGGTCAAGGCCGGACAGCCGGAAAAGATGCGCAGCTGGGCGTCCTCGCTGGCGGCCTGACTGGCGCCCCGGTTCCCGGGGCTCGGAAAATCCAAACCGAACACGATGCTGCGGGTGCGGCAGATTCGGCGCGGCTGCAATTCGCCCGCGTCGCCGGCAATGGCGGTTTTCGCGGCACTGGGCGCCTTGATGACTCGGAAATCAGCGGCGGGCGGGATTTTGTTTCGCGAAATTGACCGAATTTTTCTCCGTGACAGAATTTTCTGACCCTAAAATTGTTGCTAACGCAAAACCCTCAAATTGGCTATCGGAAATTGTTATAACTCAACTTGATGACACTGATTTAAATTCATGAACTCTCTTGGAGGAGAATTACAACATGAAGAAAACACTAATAGCATTGGCATCTGCTTGCCTTGTAACTTTGGTTGGCGGTATCACGCCAGCACAAAGCCAACAGCAGTTCATCAGCATTGGCACGGGCGGCGTAACAGGTGTGTATTATCCAACTGGCGGAGCCATCTGCCGGCTTGTAAACAAGGATCGTAAAGAACACGGTATCCGTTGTTCTGCGGAATCAACCGGTGGTTCCATCTACAACATTAATACCATTCGCGCCGGTGAACTTGAGTTCGGCGTTGCGCAATCTGACTGGCAGTATCACGCCTACCACGGAACTTCAAAATTTGAAGATAAAGGTGCATTTGAAAATCTGCGCGCCGTTTTTTCCGTTCATCCGGAACCCGTGACCATCATTGCCCACGATGATTCAGGTATTGAGAACATCACTGATTTCAAGGGCATGCGTGTGAATATCGGTAACCCCGGCTCCGGTACACGAGGTACCTGGGAAGTTATTGAAGAAGCACTTGGTTGGGAGCGGAGTGACCTGAAACTGGCTGCGGAAATGAAATCTGCAGAAACCGGTCAGGCCGTTTGTGACAAGAAGATTGATGCGTACTTCTGGCTGGTCGGACACCCGTCAGCCTTGACGCAGGAATCACTTTCAACCTGTGATGCGCACTTGGTGAACGCAACAGGCGATGCAATCGATCAGCTGGTTGCGGACAACTCGTTCTATCGAACGGCGACAATTCCGGCTGGTATGTACAACAATGAAAACGACGTTCAGACTTTTGGTGTTGGTGCGACTTTCGTAACCAGTGCTGACGTTCCTGCGGATGTTGTCTATATCGTTGTGAAGGCAGTCTTTGATAATTTTGACAATTTCAAAAAGCTGCATCCTGCGTTTGGCAATCTGAAGCCTGAGGAGATGATCTCTGATTCCCTATCTGCACCGCTACATGAAGGCGCGGCACGATATTACAAGGAAAGAGGTTGGATGTAAAACAATCTGTTCATATGAAGTTTGAGGGAGAGCGTACCTCTCCCTCAAACGCCTCCTCGCCTCCCCCCACATCCTGCAGGTGCAAAAACCATGAAAGAAGAACAAACACCCGCTAGACCATCAGCTGAAGAACTCCTAGCCAATGTCGATACTGGTTCCCGGACCGCATTCGGTTGGCAAGGAAAAATGATTCTAGTCATTGCCTTCATATGGGCATTGTTCCAAATCTACATTTCTTCCAACATTCCATTTTTTGTCACCGAAATTACAGGACTTCCGCTGGTAGTTACAAGCTCCAATGCGCGTCTGATCCATCTTGCATTTGCATTTGTCCTGGCGACGATGTCATTTCCTCTGCTCAAGTCCAGTCCGAAAAATCACATCCCCTGGTATGATTGGATACTCATTGCCCTAGGATTGCTTTCCACTCTCTATATTGTGGTATTGAGAAATGAAATTGCAGTTCGAGCTGGCTTGCCCACCACTGGCGATCTGGTCATTTCATCAATCGGCATGATTGTTTTGGCAATCACTGTGTTTCGTGCTTTGGGGCTACCCTTACTGATCGTCGCGTCCGTGTTCGTGTTCTATGTCTTCTTTGGTCATGCTGATTTTCTCCCAGAAACGGTGCAATGGAAAGGCGCGTCCTTTGGTAAAGCCATGTGGCACTACTGGATGCAGAATGAAGGTGTGTTTGGTGTTGCACTGGGGGTTTCTGCATCGCTCATTTTTCTATTTGTCTTATTTGGATCGATCCTGGAAAAAACCGGCGCCGGAAATTATTTCATCAAAGTTGCATTCGCGCTACTGGGACACTTGAAAGGTGGTCCCGCCAAGGCTGCTGTGATGGCATCTGCAATGAGCGGGTTGTATTCCGGATCCTCTATCGCAAATACGGTTACGACGGGAACTTTTACCATCCCCCTAATGAAGCGAACTGGGCTGACCCCCGAAAAAGCAGGGGCGGTTGAAGTCGCGTCTTCCACCAATGGACAGTTAACTCCTCCTGTGATGGGAGCTGCAGCGTTTCTGATCGCTGAATTTACCGGCATCTCCTATACGGACATCATCAAACATGCCCTGGTTCCAGCACTGGTGTCCTATATCGCACTGGTCTATATCGTTCATCTTGAAGCCCTGAAATTGAATCTCAAGGGACTGCCGAAACCACCGTCATCGTTAACATTCATGCGCAAAATTATTGGATTCCTAGGTGGATTCATTGGCATTGCGATTCTAGGTCTGATTGTTTATTTCGGCATGGGTTGGATTAAAGTCGTTTTCCCATCTGCGGCGTTTACGATCGTCATAATTTTGTGTTCAGGGGTCTACCTCTATCTGTTGTGGCTGTCTTCAAAGCGACCAGATCTGGTAGTCGATGCTCCTGACGCCCCAATTACCGAACTGCCTCGTGCCGGCGAAACAACAATCACCGGACTCTATTACGTTATTCCAATCGTCATTCTGATCTGGTGCATTGTGCTTGAGCGGTTGTCACCTGCGTTTTCGGCGTTTTGGGCGATGATTGCCATTACTGTCGTCGCGTTGACTCAGCACCCCATCAAGGCGTTCTTCAGAAAAACAGGTGATTTCGGTACTGAATTTCGCAAGGGAGTAGTTGAATGGAAGGATGGTATGATTGGCGGGTCATCCAACATGGTGGCAATTGCGGTCGCCACTGGCGCTGCAGGAATTATTGTTGGTACCATTTCTTTGACCGGCGCTCATCAGGTCGTTGGTGAGTTTGTCGAATTTCTCTCAGGTGGAAGCCTGATTGCCATGTTACTACTGGTTGCAGTGATGAGTCTGATTCTGGGAATGGGATTACCGACCACTGCAAACTACATTGTCGTGTCGTCACTGATGGCCCCGGTCATTCTGCTGTTGGGCGCACAGAATGGATTGGTTGTACCAGTGATTGCAGTACACCTGTTTGTGTTTTACTTCGGAATTCTTGCGGACGACACACCACCAGTTGGGCTAGCGGCCTTTGCGGCTGCAGCAATCTCCAAAGGAGACCCTATCAAGACAGGAATTCAGGGATTTGCATACGATATCCGCACTGCATTACTGCCGTTCCTGTTCATCTTCAATACCGATCTTTTGCTGATCGATGTATCGATTGGTAAGGCGTTTATTGTGTTTGTTGTGGCTGTCATCGCGATGATGCTTTTTGCTTCAGCGACACAGGGTTTCCTTCTCACGCGCAATCGGCTTTGGGAGTCTGCCGTGCTTTTACTGGTTGCATTCACACTATTTCGTCCAGGATACTGGCTAGATCAGATTCACGAGCCGTTCGAAAAAGTCGAACCAACCAAAGTCTACCAGATTGTGGATGACATTCCTCAGGATGGGGTGATGACGATCGTTGTGAGTGGGCCCGATTTTGACTCAGGCGAGATTACCAGTACTACAGTTCTGATTCCGCTTGGGAATCTGCCGGAAGCAGAAAAACGGTTAGAGGCGGCCGGTTTGACTGTCATCTCAGAAGATGGGCAGATGAGAATCGACGAACCATTTGTTGGCACCGATCTTTTCATCAAAATAGGTGACTTGTTTGACTACTATTCAGATCAGCCGGTTGTCATTGATCACATTCAACAACCTGCAGATCGTATGCCGAAAGAGGTGTTTTACATACCTGCAATTGTAGTTCTGGCGGCTATTCTCCTGATTCAAAGACGACGAAAAAATCGGTTGGAAGCTGCTGCCGCTTAATATCAGTTACCAACCTAGTTGTGATATGAATCTAAAGGTATTTTACCTTGGTGCAGTTTTGCTGGGCACTATCGCACCTTGGTATTTTTTGGTTCATTTTTCGCTGCCAATGGACTTGATCTGGTTGTTTTTGTTTCTGGGGTATTCGAAAATGGAGCAGCGGGTGGATTCGCAGCCGATGTCATCATTTCGTTTGTTGTGTTTCTGATCTGGTCTTGCTATGATGCTCACCGGCATAAAGTTAGAACCTGGTGGCTCGTGCTCCCTGCAGGTTTCTGCGTTGGTTTGTCGTTAGCACTACCTTTGTATCTGTACCTCAGACACGATCGCGCTACAGGCAGTTCAGTCTGAATGTGACGCGACTACCAGTGTCATGTCATATATGTGATGCCGCGATTCAAAGTAGGCCATCACACTTTCTTTGGTCTCAAATTGCATCATGAATTCGTATAGACTGACTCATTTTCTTTAGTCTTTTCTTTTGCGCAAAAGAGCGTACATTCTCCTGATTCAAAGACGACGAAAGAATCGCCTCCCCTCCCCATAAAAAATTAATAGTAGAAAGTAGAAAATTGCATTTGTGGAATTCAGTCATTTGAGGAATTCGCGCTTTTCATATACGGTAGCAATTATTTGACCATCCCAAACATAGCACAGATGACGCTCTTGGCGCACATTGGAGAGCAGCGATGGTCGAAACACAGCTGCACATTCACCACCGATTTGGCGAACGCTATCATAAACAATGCCGTTTGAGTCGGCTTTCCGCAGGTTCATTCCATATTCCCGTGCTTCGGTGTAATCATCTTCGTCATAGACAAGCGGTAACTCCTGTTTCTTACCGCGTATGTCATGCAATTCTCCAAGCAGGTCAATGCAGTAGACTCGCATATCGAGTTCTACACCAGGCTGAATTGTACTGAGCATGAAGCGACCGCGATGGTAGCAGGTTTCCGCGATTGCGGTTTCGAGATCACCAGCACAGTAAAGCACGCCAAATAATCCATTGGAAAATCGACTGCCACTTGGGTTTGGGTGTGTGAACGGTGCCATTATCACACTGGTTCCCGGCCCACTCACGCGATCTTGTGGTAATACTAGGTTAAGGTCACCGACTTCCTCGTGGAGTCTTGGATTTGTCAATGCATCTAGTGCAAAAACTGCCTCCAGGTCTCTCGAATCGGTAACCCGTTCGAACAGTTGAATGGGTGGAAACCGACTGGGAATGATGCGCCAACTTGGATTCCATGAAATGGGAACTACTTGGGAAATCAAGCCCACCCTCCACGTTCCGCGTCAAGATACTGACGCACGATGAACAGATCTGCCACCCGACCTGACATCATCAGGTCAAGTGCTGATCGTCCATCAAATATTGGTGCGGAGTTGGGTAGTTTTACCCATTCATCAGCAAGTTTCTCGTTTGGCAGCAATATCTGAAGAGATTTGTAAATTCCAACAATATAAGAAATGCGCTCCAGCGTGTCTCTCGATAGGACCACATCAGTATTTTTTTTCCACTTAAAGTATGTCGATCTTGCACTGATTCCAAGCAGAGTCATTTGCTGATCATTTGACAGATTCCAAAGTTGCGCTATTCGAAAAAATGTTCGTAGAGCCGGACCCGACAAACTCTTGCGGTCGATATTCACTGCTATGGTTTGTTTCAAATTCATATTATTAATACATATATGGATTAATATACTGGTTTAGTCCAATTATATACTCTGCAACACCAACCGGATCTTCCATTCAGTTGCGAGATCAGGACATCTGTCCTACATGCATCCCCAATGGACGATAGAGGGCAACAGGTGGTGTAATCATTTTGTTAGTTGTGTTTCTGATCTGGTCTTTCTGTGATGCTTGCCGACATAAAATTAGAACTTGGTGGCTCGTGTTTTCGGCAGGTTCCTGCGTTGGTTTGTCGTCAGCACTGCCTTTGAATTTGTACCTTAAACATGATCGCGCTACAGGCAGTTCAGTCTGAATGTGACACAATAGAAGATTATCATGAGACGCACAGTCTGTGTAAGGGGGTCTGGGAAATTGGCAAACGTTGGCAGCATTTTTTCACACACCGTTTTCTAGTGAATTCGAACGCAATTGTCTTGCTCGGACACCGTATTAATATGAAAGGAAGTTAAGTTGAATCAAGGTTTTGACGGTCAAGGACTTGGCCTTTTTCCGAATTATCCCCGTGAACCGGTGTTTGATCATCCGACACAGATTGAGTACATGAAAAACCTGTCCAAGTGGTCAGGTACTTCGCAACTGTACGTTAAACGAGATGACTGCAACAATCTCGCATTCGGAGGCAATAAAGTCAGGCAGGTTGAATACTATTTTGGCGATGCCAAAGCGCAAGGGGCGAATACCGTCATGATTACAGGTGCTATCCAGTCAAATTTTGTCCGCATCACAGCAGCGCTTGCCGCAAAATTAGGGATGAAGTGTCACATCCAACTTGAATCACGGGTGGCGAATGATTCCTCACACTACCATTCTTCCGGCAACGTTTTGTTGGATCGACTGTTCGGTGCGCAATTGCATTACTATGATGAAGGAGAGGATGAGTTTGGCGCTGATGCAAGGCTTCGCGAGATCGCTGAGGATCTAAAGATCTTAGGGCTTAACCCCTACATTATTCCCTTGGCGCCTGGGCATAAGCCACTAGGGGCTTTGGGTTACGTACGCGCAGCAATTGAACTGAAAGAGCAACTGTCGCAGCGAAACCTGGAAATTGATGAAATTTACGTCGCTTCGGGCAGTGGCAACACTCACGCAGGCTTGCTGTTCGGACTTCGTGCAATAGGAATACCAATCAAGGTGGTCGGAGTCTGCGTTCGTCGGGAAAGTGATTTGCAATGGGAGCGGATTAGGGTAAGGTGCCATGAAATAGCAAATTTGCTACAAGTGAAATCTTCAGTTGAAGATGATGACATCGTTGTTTCAGACGAACATTTTCTTCCTGGTTACGGCGAAGCAAATTCTGAGGTGTGGGATGGGATTTTTCTCGCTGCACGCGAAGAAGCGTTGATTTTGGACCCAACCTATTCGGGGAAATCAATGGCTGCTTTCCTGAAGCGTGCAAGGTCTAAAGATGCGCCTGGGAACATGCTGTTCATTCATACAGGCGGGACTCCTGGCATATACGGATATCAGGATCAGTTCGAACGGAAGTTGTCCGTCTGATGCAGATAGCTAGATGGTCGAGTCTGTTTTTGCAGAATCGTTTTTTCGAAATATCACTCTAAGCCCAAGGATCTCCATAGCGAGCAGTATCGCTCCGATTGTAATTGCGGAGTCTGCAACATTGAAGGCGCTATAGTGCCATCCTGCGTAGTGAAAATACAGAAAATCAATCACGTGACCGTGAACCAGTCGATCAATGATGTTCCCGATCGCCCCACCAATGATCAGCCAGATTGCAGTCGCAGTCTGACTTCGTGGGGGACATAGAGTCCGCAGTGCGATCAATAGCACGAGAAGAATAAAGAAGTTGGCAATCAGGAAGAACAGGTTCACGTCAAAGTTGGAATTGGCAAGAAATCCAAAGGCAGCGCCTTTGTTGTAAACCAACACTAAATTGAAAAAACCGGTGACCGCAATGGAGCTATAGGGTTCCAGGTTAGAAAGGATGGCCCATTTCGTAATCTGATCAACGATCACGATGAGCAATGCGATGCCACAGTGAATTCGAACAATTCGTTCGCAGAATTTAAATGGCTCGCCTTTCACCACGGTAGATGTTTCAATTTACGAAAGACTCGGATTTACCATTCCCAACTGTCAGGCAAATTCTCTTACCTCTCCGGAGCCTTCTATATTCTCAACACATCGAAGGCATATCTCAGGATGCTCCGGGTTTGATCCCACATCGGTTGTCTGATGCCAGCAGCGAATGCACTTTTGATGTTCAGATTTTTCAACTCGAACCACTACTCTGTCGGATTCCTTGTCTTCATTGTCTGGATTTTCAACCAGTGGCCCCAAAGTCGCGCTTGACGTGATCGTTAAAAATTTAAGCTCATCACCTAGCTTTTCAAGCATACTCAGCGTAGAATTGGTACTGTAAATGGTGACGTTTGCGTCAAGAGACGAACCGACGACGCCATCATTGCGTAAATTTTCAATCTCACGGTTGACTTCTTCTCGAACCGCGATAACCCGAGACCAGAACTCAGAGTCAACTGCATGATCTTCAGAGCTCTCAATTGGCCAGCCTTCGTACCATGTTGTCAATAAAACTGATTCTTCGACTCTCCCAGGTACGTACTTCCAAATCTCCTCTGCAGTAAAACTCAAAACTGGCGTAAGCCAGCGAACCAGTGCATTTAGAATGTGGAACAATGCAGTTTGTGCAGACCGTCGTCCACGGCTCGCCTGTGGCATCGTGTACAGCCGGTCTTTGATCACATCCAGGTAAAAGCCACCCATTTCAACAATACAGAAGCGATGAATTCTCTGGCAGATCAAGTGAAATCGGTATTCGTCGTAGGCCGTGACAATATCCGCGTCCAACTGTTTCGCTGTATGGACTGCCCACTTATCCAGTTCAAGCAGATCCCTCCACGGCAAGCAGTCAGTCGGCTCAAATCCGTTCAAATTTCCAACCAGGAATCGAGCAGTGTTTCGTATGCGACGATAGGAGTCCGTCGTACGAGTCAGAATCTCATCCGAAATCCCCATCTCTGCCTCATACTCCGTTGATGCCACCCAAAGCCGCAGGACATCAGCGCCTAGCGTGTCAATAATTTCCTGTGGTCCAATGACATTTCCGACTGACTTGGACATTTTGCGCCCTTCACCATCGACTGTAAATCCATGGGTTAACACCGACCGATATGGCGCGTTGCCGGTCACTGCGGTACTGACTAACAGGCTCGACTGAAACCAGCCTCTATGCTGGTCTGAACCCTCCAGGTACATGCCTGCAGGATTGGTCATCTCACCGCGATGATTCAAGACACTGTAGTGTGTTGCGCCAGAATCAAACCAGACATCCAGTACGTCCGTGATTTTTTGGTAATCTTCACTATCGGTACCGATAAACTCCGCCGAGTCCGTGTCAAACCATGCATCAATCCCGCCTTGCTCAATTTTTTTCGCAACTTTTTCAAAAATTTCCAAGGTGTCCGGATGCAATTCGCCTGTCTCTTTATGCGTAAACATGGCAATTGGTGTGCCCCATACCCGCTGCCGGGACAGGCACCAGTCGGGTCGATTTCGCACCATGCCATCAATTCGGGCTTCACCCCAGTCTGGCACCCACTGGACTGATCTGATTACTTCCAGCGCACGATCGCGCAGCCCTGTCCGGTTCATGCTGATAAACCATTGAGGGGTGGCACGGTAAAGTATTGGTGACTTATGCCGCCAGCAGTGAGCGTAGCTGTGTTCAAGAACGTCACTAGAAACTAAATCGCCACGCGAGGCTAAGATTTCGATCAGAATCTTGCCGCCTTCATCGACGGATTTGCCCCCGACATGTGGTACCTCGGACAGAAAGTGACCCGTCGGACCGACTGGGTTGTATATTTCCAGATTGTGTTCTTTTCCTAGTGCAAAGTCTTCATGTCCATGACCTGGCGCGGTATGTACAAGCCCGGTTCCAGCGTCGAGTGTGACATGTTCGCTTGGAGTAATGGGTACATGACGGCTATGTCTTTCGATTGGATGGCCAAATTGTAGACCTAAGAGTTCCCTACCTTCTATCTCGGCGACCACTTCGTAGCTACTGATCCCATACCGTTCAAAGCAGGATTCAACCATTTTTGATGCAATGATCAGGTACTCGAATCCACCTCCAGTCGCGATTGACTTGATCAGGCTGTACTCAAAGGCCGCGTGAATTGAGACAGCTCGGTTAGCCGGCAAAGTCCAGGGCGTTGTGGTCCAGATTACACAACTAACCGGCGCTTCGCTTATTCCATCTTCGACTCCAAATGCATCAAGGACAGCTTGTCGGTCAGCAGCTTCCATACGAACGTCAACTGTGGTTGAGGTTTTATCAAAATACTCAACCTCTGCTTCTGCTAGTGCAGATGCGCAGTCTGCACACCAATAGACGGTCATCAGGTCGTGCATCATATGGCCGTTTTCCAGAATCCGTGCAAGTGCTCGAACCGTGTCGGCTTCAGTTCTGAAGTTCATGGTAAGGTAAGGATCAAACCAATCTCCAATCACCCCCATGCGAATGAATCCCTGGCGCTGAATATCAATCTGCTCCGTTGCAAAGGCACGACAGGCTTTACGAAATGCAGCCGGGTCTTTTCGATAGGCTTCCCTTCCCAGCTTCTTTTCTACTTCATGTTCAATCGGGAGCCCGTGACAGTCCCAGCCGGGCACATAAGGTGAATCGTAGCCAGCCATCGTTTTGGACTTAATAATGACATCCTTAAGAATTTTGTTAACAGCGTGCCCGATATGCAGCGCGCCGTTGGCGTAGGGAGGGCCATCGTGCAGGACCCATTTTTCCTTTCCTTCACCAATTTCTCGCAGTTTCTGATAAATATTGATCCCATCCCAAAATGCGAGAATGTCGGGCTCGCGTTTCGCCAGATTGGCCCGCATGGGAAAATCAGTTTTAGGAAGATTGATTGTGTGCTTGTAATTGGTCATGGAATCAAATCGCGAAAAAACCGTTAATTCAAAAGCGAGGAAGTAAGATTGCGCATTCAGTCAGCTATCCTGACTGAATGATAGCGGCCTGATTCGGCGGCTAAACCGTTTATTTTAATCTGAAAAATTGAGGTAGACGGGTGTTGAATTACGACGCAATTCGAGAGTGCTTTTGACCGAAGTACTCGCGAGTCCGCGTAATGTCCTGCTGAATTTGTTCACACATTTTTTCGATTGAGGCGAATTTGACCTCGTCTCGCAGTTTCTTCAAAAAGCGGACTCGAATGTGTTCATCGTAGATATCGTCATCAAAATCAAGCAAATGAACTTCCAGAACGGGTTTCGTTCCATTAACGGTCGGCCGCGTTCCAAGGCTTGCCACCGCAGGTAAGGACGCATTGCCAGGCAAATCTGCCTCCACGACAAAAACGCCAGTTAAAGCAGGATTCGGCACTTTAACCTGAACATTGGCTGTTGCGAATCCCCAATTTTTGGCATTTCCATCACCACGTATGATTTTTCCAGACATGGAAAATTCTCGACCCAGAAGACGGTTGGCCCTAGCGACATCACCGGCAGCCAAACATTCTCGAATACGCGTGCTACTTACCCGTTCCCCACCCATTTCAAGCGTATCAGTTTTTGCGACTTCGATGCCGTATCGTTGACAGATTGAACGAAGCATCTGAAAGTTCCCACGCCGATTTCTGCCGAATCGAAAATCATCGCCAACAACCACATACCGTACTTTCAGTTTGTCGATCAGCAGGTTCTCAATAAACTCTTCCGGTTCCGTATTTGCCAATTCGTGATTGAACTCAAGGCAACAAAAGATGTCAACATCAAGACCCTGCAATGCTTCACACTTTTCCTGTGTAGTCATCAGTCGTGGTGGCGCCGCATCTGGAACAAAAAATTCCATCGGATGAGGGTCGAAGCTGACGATTGCAACGGGCAGATTCAATTCTCGACCGCGTTCGACCAAAGAACGGATGACTTTCTTGTGGCCTGGGTGAAGACCGTCATAGTTTCCAACGGATGCCACACAACCGTGATGTTCGGCTGCAATGTTTGCTGCGCCGCGAATGTATTCCATCGAATTAGTCCAAGGTTTCAGGACAGTCGGTGTGAAGTCTGCATCTTATTCGCTTTGCTTGAAATACCTGGTTCCGCTTCGACGTCCGCCCAGTCCGGATGCATTTCTTCGATCACTTCTGCGATTGGTCTTCGCTCAACAAAGCCGCCGTCATACGAGTGGTAGTGATTGATGGTGAGCTCTGGGTATTTCCAGCAGAAATAGCCATCACCAGAATCAAAATCCAGTAGCCAAAGACCTCGAACAATCAGTCCGAGTCGACGCATTTTGGAAATCCATGCTCGTACGATGGCTTCATAATCCTGTTCGACGGATACGATACGGGGGTCGCTCGGCAGCAAGTGATGAAGTCGTGCTTTCACCTCCTCGAGTTCCTGGTGAGATTTAGCCGTGATTGGTTTAATCAGTTTCAGTGTCTCTCTCGCTTCGCTCAGCGTGAAGTACCGCGGTGCGTCGGAAAAGCCGATTTGAATGACGTTGTTGTTGGATTGGGTCATCGCGAAATTAACTGTTTAGGCCGAATTCCTGATACGAACAAACAGGCACAATAGATGACAGCACCTGCCAGAATGTAGCCCAACAGCAAGAATATTTTCACCAAAATACTGTTTTCAATCCACATTTCTAATGGTGAAACAAGATATTCAGCCAGTACATACCACATTATAAGTGTCGCTGCCACCACTCTGATCAAAAAGGGCAGCCAGCCTCGTCGAAAGATAAATACACGGTCTTTGATCAGCCATAGAAGCAGAAGCCCGGCGTTGACGAAGGCAGCCAATGATGTTGCCGCCGCGAGCCCGACATGCTGAAATGGAAACACCAGGGCAATCGCGGCGACCGCATTGACAACCATGGCGATAGCCCCAGCTTTCACTGGTCGTTTCGTATCGTCGCGAGCAAAGAAACCTGGAGACAGCACTCGAACGACCACCAGTGCTGTGAGGCCAACAGAAAACGCCACGAGTGCACGCGCTGACATAATGACGTCGGTTTTTGTAAAGGCACCGTGATAGAACAGTGTTGCCACCAGTGTCTCTGACAGGACGATCAGTCCTGCAGTTGCGGGCAAAGAGATCAGCAGACACCAGCGCATTCCCCAGTCTAGCAGTCGTGAGAATTCATCCATGGACTGAAGTGCATGCTCTTTTGAAAGTCGCGGCAGAAGAACTGAGCCCAACGCAACACCAAAGACACCCAGCGGAAACTCCATCAACCGATCCGAATAATAAAGCCAGGACACACTCCCAGTAACCAGAAATGAAGCAATTAGTGTGTTGATCATCAGATTTATTTGTGCGATCGACGCGCCAAATACTGCGGGTAACATCAGTCGATAGACTTTATTTGTCGCTTCTTCTGCTTCACCTGTCTGCTTTCGCCTAAGCTTCGGACGAGGGAGTGCATCCACCTTCTTTAGTGAAGGCAGTTGAAATGCGAGTTGAACGATACCGGCAATAAAGACACCAACAGACACAGCAATCGCGACGTTCCCGGTCAGATCTGTAATCCATAGAGCAGCTGCAATCAGGCAGATATTCAGTAAGATCGGGGTTGCAGCTGGTATCGCAAACCGTCCATGAGTATTCAGGATCGCTGCACTTAAGGCAACCAGGCAAACAAAGAGCGCATACGGAAAGGTGATTCTGAGACAATCGACTGTCAGTTGAAATTTGTCCGCATCCGCGCGAAAGCCAGGTGCGAGAGCAGTAACGAGAACTGGCGACAGAATGACGCCAGCAATCGTCAGAATGACAAGAGCCAAAGTCAAGCGGCCACTGACGATATCGACAAAACCGCGTACTTCCTGAGCACTAGATGAAACTCTTTGCTGGGTATAGACCGGCACAAATGCCGCGGACAATGCTCCTTCACCAAAAATCCGACGAAAGAAATTGGGAATACGGAAGGCGACAAAAAACGCATCAGCAACCAGTGTGCTACCCATGAGCTGTGCAAAGAGAATGTCTCGAATCAGTCCGGTGATCCGGGAAAGAATCGTCATCGAGCCAAATGTGGCTGTGGAACGTAGCAGAACTTTGGTGCCGCGTGCCGTGAGTGGCTGTTTTGGGTCTGGTTGATCAGTCATGGGCGGTGCCCGTGTGCTTAGATACCTGTTCCAGAAATACACGCTGGCCGCCGTAGCTCGGATGCCGAACTGGTAGCACTTGCCGCTTGCCACATACCTTAAGTGCAATGTGTGTCGCTTCTGTTCCGATTGGCAATAGTTTGCATGGCTGTAGCAGATCGATTAGTTCAACCAGCAGTTCAGTGCCTATTTTCCGCTCTACAGCATTATGTGATCGGTTAGAAAGAGGGCGGTCTGCCACAAAGGGATGCAACGGAAATACATTCCAAAGAAAAACTGATGAATGGACTCGACTCAGCGCCTGCCAAAGAACCGTTGCACTTCGCTCGGCAACTTCATCACCGTGCGTTGAACGATGCAACTCAACGCCCCATCGGTTGGCATGTGCCTCAAGGTGTCGATCATCGGTGAAAGCCAGGCCAGTTCTACGACCGCCGCGGTAGCCAAGATCGCGTCCTATCCATATTGAGTCAAGTTTCGTCGCATCCGCTTTCTCAAGGACTTTTCGTAGTACTTCAGAACGAATCTCTGGTGCATTTTTCAGATCGAAAATTGAACAACGCTCGGTGTAGGGATTGAACACACAATCAATTTTAATTGCGTGCAGTTGATCGATGAATTGGCTGGTGTTCACGTGCTCAGAGACTGATTATTGACAAATTCCTGCAAATGACGCGATAATATGGGAAGTCGATCGACTAATCTGCCAAATTCTCGGCAATTCCTATTGACATTGAACGCCAAAAGTAGCATATTTTGCGCTTTATTTTGATATCCAACTTTCAGACAAGGAATATATAACGTTGGCCAACTCTCCTCAAGCTCGCAAACGAGCCAGACAGAATGTAAAACGCCGTGCGCGTAACATGAGTGAACGCGCAGCAGTGCGCACCTATATCAAGAAATTTTACAAGGCGCTGGATTCCAATGATCTTGAAGCGTCGCAGGAATCATTTCGTGTCGCCTGTTCGAAAATCGATCGAAGTGCGCGCAAAGGTCTGCAACACAAGAACAAGGCGGCAAGGCTGAAGAGTCGGATGAACGCCAGATTGAAAGCGCTCGCGGCAGACGGTTCGTCCTAGGAGCCGTAAATTACGCCTGGCAGCCACAGCACCAGCTGTGGGAAGGCAATAATCAGGCCCAGTCCGACAAGTTGCAGTACCATAAACTGCATCATGCCGAAATAAATGTCTTTGAGGTCCCATTCAGGGACCACTCCCTTTAGGAAATACGCGGATAACGCAACCGGTGGCGATAGCCATGCGGTTTGCAGATTGACTGCGACTAGAATCGCAAACCAAGTCAGGTTGAACTGCAGTTGATCGATCAGCGGAATTAGGATCGGGACAATGATAAGAACAATTGGCACCCACTCCAGTGGCCAACCAAGCAAAAATATCAGTGCCATCACCATGAGCAGCACGACATAGCGGTTGACTTCCAAATCAAGCAGAAACTCAGTCAACATGGTCGGTGTGCCCAGTCGTGAAAAGACAGCGCCGAAGAAATTTGATGCGGCGACCAGCACCATGATTAGGGCAGTGATTTCAAGGGTCTTGATCAGCGCGTTAAACAAGCGTTCCCAATTCAGCTTGCGATAGGCAGCTGCAAGAACAACCGAACCAACCGCTCCACAGGCGGCGCCTTCTGTTGGTGTGGCCAGACCAAACATAATGCTACCGAGTGCTGAAAACACCAGCGCAGAAGGTGGAATCAGGCCGAGCAGAAATTCTTTCCAGACTTCCGCCATGTTCTTCGGTCGTTCTGATTCCGGCAACACCGGGCCCAAACTCGGATTTAACCAACAGCGAACAAGAGAATATGCAGTGTAAATCAATGCCAGCATAATCCCTGGAATGATGGCGGCCGAGAAAAGATCGGTCACCGGAATCTCCATCACCGGACCCATGACAACCAGCATAATGCTTGGTGGAATCAGGATGCCCAACGTACCACCAGCGGTGATCGTTCCAGATGCCAGTCGAACATCATAGTTGGACCGGTTCATGGTCTTTGCGGCCATGATGCCGAGAATGGTTACCGAGGCACCTACAATTCCTGTTGCGGCCGCAAAAATCGTTGATACAAACAGAACTGCGACGAATAACGAACCGCGCACGCGCGACAGCATCAACTGTACAGACGAGAACAGGCGTTCCATTAAGCCAGCCTGTTCCATCATGATGCCCATAAATATAAACAGCGGTACAGCCGCGAGTGTTTGCTCCATCATGACGTTATAGAACTGGAAAGTCATCAGGTAAAAAACGACCTGTCCGAATCCTATGTAGCCGAATACGAAACCGAGAAAAATCAGAGTAAATGAGATCGGAAAGCCGACAAAAATTGCCAGCAGCATTACGCCGATCAGTATGAGACCGAGAATTTCTGGTGCCATCAGACTGGCCAGCGTCCGCGGGTGGCCGCGTAGATGCTCTTCAGCAATTCAGAGACGCCTTGAAGAAGAAGAAAGGCGACACCGATCGGAAGAGCAGATTTGATTGGTGCAACATAAGGCATCCAGGCTGTGTCCATGCCTTTTTCGAGTCGTACCCACGACACCCCGGCAAAATCCATTGCGGTCCACAGGAAGACCAGCATGCCTGGGAAGTAGAACAGAATGTATAGCACAGCATCAACCGTTCCCTGGACTTTGACAGGAAAGTTACGGTAGATGAAATCAGCGCGAATATGAACGCCTTTTGATAGCGCGTAGCCGGCGCCAAGCATAAATAACGCGCCAGACATCATGCGACTCAGATCGTAGGCCCACATAGTTGGTGCGACAAATACATACCGCATGAAGACCTCGTAGACCATGATTGAGAACAGCGGGAGCGTAAGGAAACAGACGACTCGTCCGATCCAAAGACTCGTGGTATCGATCCAGCGGATCAGAAACGCCATCCACGGCGGCATATCGTCTGGTAGCTTGGATAGGTCGCCCGAGCGACGCTCAGCGATTAACTCATCCGTTATATCGGTAATTTCCGGTGCTTCTTCTGTCATCGGTCAATCTTTTACTGTCTCCAATATTGAGGAACAGTTCGCATACATTTTCCTAGTTCAAGATTACATTCTTGTACTTTCTGGATAGCGATTGCTAGATTCTAACAGATTGATTGTGCAAGAATGTGCTTGCTTGCAATTTTTTTGCCCGAATGTTCAACTCATTTTTCTTGAAATTTGTCGATCGAAATGTTCAAGTGCCTATCGCATCGTGACAAACTCTTCTGAAACGGTGGGATGAATTGCTACCGTATTGTCAAAATCACGCTTTCGCGCACCCATCTTCACTGCCACAGAAAACCCCTGAATGATTTCGTCCGCAAAGTCGCCTACGATGTGACAGCCAATCACCTTCTCGTCCTCTCCAACGGTAATTAACTTCATCAAAGTGGGTGAAGTTCGTGAGGTGATTTGGTAGTACATATTCTTGAACGAACTGGTGTAGATTTTGATGTCATCGCCAAACTTTTCCCGAGCCGCCGCTTCACTGAGTCCCATCGTACCTATTGGTGGATGGCTGAAAATGACCGATGGAATATTTTCATAATCCAGGTGAACTCCATTGTGTCCGCCAAATATTCGGTCGGAGAGCCTTCGCCCTGCCGCGATAGCAACTGGAGTCAATGCAACCCGCCCGGTTACGTCACCGACGGCAAAAATATTACTAGCTGATGTAACCTGGTACTTGTCGGTAACGACAAACCCTCTGGAGTCGAGTTCAACCCCTGCCACTTCCACATTCAATCCTTTGGTGTTGGGTTTTCGACCGATTGCGAAAATGAACTCGTCAACGTCATCAATGGCCGGTGCATTGTTCAGTTCAATGCGCAATTTTGAGCCTTGTCTGGTAATCTCAGTTGCTGAGTTATTAAAAATAAACTGCACACCGCTACGCTTCATTTCTGACATCACGACCTGTGTGATGGACGAGTCAAATCCGCGTAGTAATTGATCCTTTCTAAGAACCATGATCACTTCGCTACCCAACCCGTGTAGCATACCGGCAAATTCGGTGGCAATGTAACCGGCACCTGTGATCACTACTTTTTCTGGCAAACGCTCCATTTCGAAGAAGCCGTCGCTAGTGATCGCAAACTCCGCACCCGGTATTTTCGGTACCATCGGTTCACTGCCGGTTGCAATTAGGATGTAAGAGGCTCTATAAACATTGTCGTCGACTCGAACCGTGTCGGATGACTCGAAACTAGCCTGTCCACTGAAATAGCTGACGCTGGCTTTTTCAAGATTGGTCTCATAGATTCCGTTCAGCCTGGCAATGTATGAATCTCGAGCGCTTTTGATTTTGCTCCATTCAAATCCTTTGCAGTCAACATTGAAGCCATAGTCGGGTGCATCATGTAGCATTTCAGCGATTCGTGAAGTCGTCCACATGACTTTTTTGGGCACACAGCCAACATTGACACAAGTACCGCCCAGTTTGTGACTCTCGACAACTGCGCATTTTGCACCATACTCGCTCGCTCGACGGGCAGCGGCCAGACCGCCGCTACCTCCGCCAATGACAATTAAGTCAAAATCCATATTGGTTTCTCTCCAGAAGTGTTGTGTTCAGTCTGTAGCTGCTGCAAATGTTATTGCAATTTAACTACGCTTCGGCTTCGATTAGCAGTCGGGCGTTACCACCAGCCGCAGTGGTGTCGATGCAAAGTGTTTTTTCTGCAATGAAGCTCCAAGGAGTCCAGACATCCGTGATGAACTGCACGATTGGACCGTCGAAGCGGGCCAACTCTTGTCGCAATGTGACTGCCAGATTGCGGTCCAAGCGTTCAAACGTGACACCTGCGAGAGATTCACATGATGCGAGACTTGTAGCGTCGGGCACTAGTTCGCTGGCAATCAATGGCAATCTGGCGTGAATCAGCGCACCGGTTAAGCCAGAGCTGACGCCAACTGCCAGCACCGCGTTGCCACTTAACAGTGCCTGAATGACATGTACTGACGAACCGATACAGACGAAAAAGCCTTTTGCCTGAAAGTAGAGACGATTGCTTTCACCGGTTGGTGCATCTAAATCAATCGGCGACTTTAGAAATTTGATTGCACTGGTGAGTGTCGATTTTAACGTCGGGTGAGCTTCAACTGCAGCATTGATTACCGTTCCCCGGTTTTTGAGTTCAGCCCAGGACTTCTGTGCTCTACTCAGTTTGGACAACTCCTTACGCACATCCCCTCGTTGGTAAGTGTGGTCACTGAAAAACTTGACTGAGGAATCACGAAACTCACGTAAATTTGGAACGTAGTTGGGGCCGCCTGCCTTGGGTCCCGTCCCTGAAAGACCCCTGCCTCCAAAAGGTTGACATCCAACAATGGCCCCGATCTGATTACGGTTAACATAAATGTTGCCGGCATTTACAGATTCGGTCATTTGCTGAACCCGCCGATCGATTCGCGAATGAAGACCGAATGTGAGCCCATATCCGGACTGGTTAATCGACTGTATCACCGCGGGCAGTTCATGCGCACGATAACTTGCAAAATGCAGCACCGGTCCGAATATTTCACCTTCCAGATCTTCAATTCCTGACACCTCAAATACACTCGGTGACACAAAACATCCGTCCAGGCCATCCGGCACAGGTGCTTGGTAACGAAGCAGTCCCTTTGCTTCCATTCGATCAATGTATGCATCGATGTTTTGTTTTGCTTCATCGTCAATAACTGGCCCAACATCGGTTTCAATGTTCCAGGGATCACCGACGACGAGTGTTTCCATCGCACCGAACAGCATGTCACAGATTCTCGCTTTCATGTCTTCCTGGATATACAGCATGCGCAATGCTGAACAACGTTGCCCAGCGCTCTGGAAAGCCGATACGATGATGTCCCGAACAGCCTGTTCCGGAAGTGCGGTGGAGTCAATGATCATCGCATTGAGGCCGCCAGTCTCGGCAACCAGTTTGCCCAATGGATTACCACTTTCTGCCATGGTGCGATGAATAATTTGAGCGACTTTGGATGAACCGGTGAAATTGACGCCAGCGATTCTTGGATCTGACACCAGGTGGGAACCAATGGTTTCCCCGGTTCCATAAACAGAAACACACACTTCCTTTGGAACGCCCGCCTGATACATCAGATCGATTGCCTTCGAAGCAATTAGTGGAGATTGTTCTGCCGGTTTGGCAATGACTGAGTTTCCGGCAGCTAATGCACCGGTAATTTGGCCAGTAAAGATTGCGAGTGGAAAGTTCCATGGGGATATGCACAAAATTACACCACGAGGTGTACTGTTTTGTGGTAGCGTTGTTAAACGGATCGCTTCATTGGCGTAATAACGACAGAAATCGACCGCCTCTCTCACTTCGGCCACTGCATCTGGAATCGACTTTCCGGTTTCTCTAACCATCAAGGCGATCAATTCGACATGGTTTGCTTCATATTCTTCAGCAATTCGCTGCAAAATGGTCGCGCGTTCCTCTGCAGTTCTTTTCTGCCAAATATTCGAAGCACCAAAAGCATCAGAGATCACTTGTGGTATGACAGCCGGGTTTGAGTGCAGTACGCTTCCAACTGGTCTATCGGGATACACAGGGTTGAATCGCGTTTCCATCTGACGGTCGCTTACTTTTGCAACACCAGTTGGAATGGCGGTCCATTCGCGAATTGAATACTCATCCATCGTACTTTTGAGTTGAAGCAAATCGGGGTCACTTTCCAAATCTAGGCCATTGGAATTTTGACGTGATTCACCGTAAATTTCGCTCGGCTCAGGAATGCTGGGGTTTCGAATCTGCTGATTGAGGCATTTTGTCTGCTCGATAGGATCTGAAACAATTTGTCTCACGGGGACGCGTTGGTCCATCAATTGATTGACAAATGAACTGTTCGCGCCATTTTCCAGAATCCGTCTGACAAGGTAGGCGAGCAGGTCTTCGTGTGCACCAACGGGTGCATAGATCCGGCACCGGTAGCCGAAAGTAGTTTTGGCGTATTGGTGGACCTCTTCACCCATACCGTGCAGCCTTTGACATTCAAAGTCACTTGAATCTGATGCCAATTCCAGAACGGAACGGATCGTGTGAATGTTGTGAGTGGCGAACTGTGGGTAGATGTGGTCGTTCAGTTCAAAGAGACGCTGTGCACAGGCAAGATAGGAAAGGTCGGTTGAACTTTTGCGAGTGAATACCGGATAGTTTGAAAGTCCCAGAACTTGTGCGCGCTTGATTTCAGTATCCCAGTACGCCCCCTTGACCAGGCGTAGCATTATTTTCCGATCAAGTTCTCTTGCCAATGTATGCAGCCACTCGATTACGGGCAGTGCGCGTTGGCCGTAAGCTTGTACGACAACTCCGAATCCCTCCCAGTTTTCAAGTTGGGGATTTCGCAGGACATGTTCAATGATGTCAAGTGATAGATCAAGCTTGTCGGATTCTTCAGCGTCGATGTTGAAACCCATGTTTGACTGCATGGCAAGCATCGCCAACTCCAAGGTTGAATCAATGAGTTCGTCCAGATTCCGTGTACGGTGCGTAGCCTGGTAACGGGGATGTATGGCAGAAAGTTTTACTGAAATTCCAGGATTGTCCCTTACATCATCCGAGTGGCAAAGGTCGGCGAGGAAATTGATCGCACTGACATAGGCGTCTTTGTAGCGTTTCGCATCACCCCAAGCCAGTGCTGACTCTCCGAGCATGTCGTAGGAATACCGGTAACCCTGTTCGACAAATTCTCGGCCACGCAGTTCAGCAGACTCAATATCAGACCCGAGTATGTACTGATCCGCGATTAATTTAATGGCCTTAGCTACCGCGAGGCGCACCACGGGTTCTCCAAGCCGTTTAACAACCCGTCGCATCACTTTGGCGACATCGTCGTTTTTGTCGCTGTTCAGAATTTTCCCGGTGAGCATCAGTGCCCAGGTCGAGGCATTAACCAGAGAGGATGCGGAGTTTCCAAGATGTCTGCCCCAGTCAGCAGGCGCCAACTTGTCACTGATAAGTGTGTCTACCGTGTCTACATCAGGTACCCGCAAAAGTGCCTCGGCCAGACACATCAATGCGATGCCCTCTTCAGTCGTTAGACCATATTCCACCAAAAAGGGGGACATTATTCCGGAGGGAGGGTTTTTGCGGACTTCGCGGGCGATGTGCATTGCATCATTCTTGATGCGGTTTCGCGAATATTCCTCAAGGCGGATACTGTTGAGAAGTGAACTCACAACTTCTGTTTCTGACGCAAATTGATGCGACCAGATAATTTTCCTGCAATCTTGAAGTTTTGAATGCACTTACATACCCTGTGCAATCAGGGGGTTTCAGGAATTAAATCGAACTCGAAGAATTTCACCGTCTTGAGGTAAATATGTCTTTCCTTCAATACGCAGTTTACCAGCTTTCTTTACGGCCTGTTCACTCCCTAGTCCGACCAGCTCCCTGCAGTCCATCACCTCCACACGGATAAATCCCGTTTCCATATCGGTATGAATTCGACCAGCTGCCTGCTTGGCGGTGGTTCCTCTCTGAATGGCCCATGCACGCACCTCACTTTCGTTGAAAGTAAAGAAAGTAAGAAGTTCAAGCACCGAATAAGCGGCCTGTACAACCCGTTCGATTGCGGAGCGGTCACCTCCCATTTCAATCCTGAAAGATTCCTGCTCCTGTTCTGGCATTTTAGCGAGTTCAGATTCAAGTTCGGCACAAATCGCGACGGTGGGAACGGAGCTTTGCGGAACATATTGATGTGAAACATTCCGATCAAGTTGGCCCTCGTCAATATTCATCACGTAGAACTTTCGCTTTGTAGTCAACAAGTGCAGTTGGTCGACAAATTCCCTTTCTTCGGGGTCCAATTCTAGATCGCTGACTGATGTATTACTTTCAAGCGCTGATAGGACTCTCGTTAGTACATTAACGGCGATCTTTTGACTCTTTTCGCCGATTCGCGCACGTCTGCTTGCTTTTTCGAGCGCTTTGCTTACCGTTGCGAGATCGGCAAGAATCAGTTCGAGATTAACCACATCGACATCTGATTGCCAGTCAGATTGACTGTCAAAGCACCCCACAACGTGAGCGATAACATCCATCTCCCGAATATGTGACAAAAAACGATTCCCAAGTCCTTCGCCACGAGATGCGCCTTCAACCAGTCCTGCGATGTCAACAAAGTCAAGCGTGACGGGAACTTGTGTTTCCACACCAACCACCTGTGCGATCGCCAGCAACCTGGTGTCACGTACAGCGGCGATACCGGTATTCGGTTCTATCGTGCAAAAAGGAAAGCTCTCTGCCGGAACATTCGAGAGGGTGAGGGCGTTGAACAGGGTTGATTTACCCGCATTGGGTGTTCCGATTATTCCACACCGGACGCTCATGGACTAGCTTGGCACCTCACGTAGCTGACTGTTCTTCTGACCCTTTTTGGCTGCCTCGGCTATGTAATAATGTCATGGCTTTTTCGAGGTTGCCTGTGAGCATTTCAGGCAGGGCATCAATCGTGTCTTCAATAGCCTGATTGATCAGAATCTGGTCTGTTGCGGGTGGGACACTCAGTACGTAAGGAATAGTATTGGCGTTGCGATGGGGCCGTCCTATACCAAGGCGAATGCGCAAGAAATTGCGAGTCGTGCTGTGTGCAATGATATCGCTGACTCCGTTGTGTCCGCCTGCTCCACCACTTCGCCTGATGCGTACACTGCCAACCGGAAGGTCCAGGTCATCATAGACCACCACTGCATTGTCAGGATCAATGTCGTAGTAGCGGGTGACTAGGTGAAAAGCGTAGCCGCTTCGATTCATGTAGGTCATTGGCTGCACCAGCCAGACAGCTGCGCCATTGATTGTTACCCGCACCAGGTCAGACTGAAGGCGTGGATTCGCTTTCAGTTGGGATTGGTGCTGGCTGGCGATTTGTTCGACGAATCGAAAACCGCAGTTATGGCGGGTATTGCGATACTGTGCGCCGGGATTGCCAAGACCGAAAATGACACGGGCGTCGGTCATGGCTCACCCTGACAGAAATCAATTAAATTCGCAAATTGATATGCAGAATAACTGGACAGGTGTTGAACAACCGTGTGATTAATCGCTCTCCTCTTCTGCCTCCGGTACCGCTAGAATTTCCTCTTCATCGATTTCATCTTCTTCTTCAAATTCTGCTGAAATTCTCGGTGGTGAGATCGATGCTATTGCGAAGTCATCACCTTCGTGCAACATCGCAATCATCTCAACCCCTTCCGGAAGCTCGACGTCTGATAGGTGGACAGCCTGGTTGATTTCAAGTTGGCTGACATCAACAGTCAAATATTCAGGTAGGTCTTTCGGCAAGCACTGAATTTCAACATCGGTAACCAGCCGCGTAAAGATCCCGCCCTGCACTTTGATTCCAGGTGCCATCTCATCGCCCTCGAAATGGAGCGGTACGCGCAAGGAAATCTGTTCAGTTGCCCTAACTCGTAGAAGGTCGACATGCAAAATCTGAGTTTTGTAGGGGTGCATCTGAACTTCGCGAAGAATCGTACCCTGTTTCTTGCCGTTTTCCTTGACGTCAATGATCGCTGAATGGAAAGCCTCGACTTCAAGGTTGTGGATCATACTGTTGTGATCTGCCGAGTAGTAGGCGTTCTTTTTGTTCGCTCCGTACACCACGACAGGAACCCTTCCTTGGCGTCTGAGTCTGCGACTATGTGAGGAGCCAAGCTCCTCGCGCGATTCAAGTTCAATCGAAAAATTGGTACTCATTGGAATTTTTGTCCTCCTTGGGCGACCGACTGTGGCATGTATCAGTCGACGAAGATAGAGCTGACGGAGTCGCCGATTGAGATTCGACGCATGGCTTCTCCGATTAACTGTGACACATCAAGTTGGCGAATTTTATTGCAAAACTGCGCTTCATCGGAAAGTTTTATTGTATTACAGACCACTAATTCGTCCAGATCGGAATTTTCGATACTTTCAATAGCACTGCCGGAGAGTACAGGGTGCGTGCAGTAGGCCATAACCGCTCGGGCACCTCGCTCTTTTAAGGCGGTGGCAGCCTGGCACAGCGTATTGGCGGTATCCACAATGTCATCAATGAATACACAAGTACGCTTTTCAATTCTACCGATGACATTCATAACTTCAGCGACGTTCGGGCGAGGTCGCCGTTTATCGATGATTGCAAATTGCGATCCGAGCTGTTCGGCGATCGACCTTGCTCTGACCACTGCGCCGACATCTGGAGCGCAAATCGTCAGTTTTTTAAATTTTTGCTTCCAGATATCGCCAATGATGACAGGACGTGCGTAAACGTTATCTGTGGGAATGTCAAAAAACCCCTGAATCTGGTCTGCGTGCAGGTCCATCGTCAGGACACGATCAGCACCGGCCTGATTGATAAGAGAGGCGACCAGTTTAGCTGTAATCGGTACTCTTGAATTTCGCGGGCGGCGGTCCTGCCTAGCGTAGCCCAGATATGGGATAACTGAAGTTATTCGACCTGCCGACGACCGTCTTGCTGCATCAATGATAACCAGCAGTTCCATGAGGTTGTCATTCGTTGGCTGACAGGTTGGCTGGACGATAAAGACATCCATATTACGAATGTTCTCACCGATTTCTACTGAAATTTCCCCGTCGCTAAAACGGCCCACCGTAGCATTGCCTAGTGGAACAGTAAGGTACTCTGCGATTTTGTTTGCAAGGTCCCGGTTGGCATTGCCAGCCAGGATCATCATATTTTCAATCATGGTACAGTGGCTTCGATCGGCATTTCAGACGATTTTGGGCTTTGGTGATGACTGTTAATTCTGAGTCGAATGAATTGGCTGGGGTGCCAGGATTCGAACCTGGGAGTGCCGGAGTCAAAGTCCGGTGCCTTACCACTTGGCTACACCCCAATAGATACAGGTCTGGTTTTGGAAATTCGAGGTGATAAATTGTACCGGCACAATCCAGGTGTGCGTTGGTGGTCGAAATATGTATTTTATTGCTAAATTCGGGGTGGTTTGAGCAAAATGGCGATGTAAAGTCGTAATTGCAATCCACAGTTGGCCAGTGTCTGCGGCTTCAATCCGCCGCCCTTCCAACAGCAATCAAAGTTGAATGTTGAGCGTCATTCAGATTGCTCTGGCGAACGATGCGCAATGTTGCGCGAGGCGATGACCGATTCGGCTGTTCTAGCGAATTCATTCGGCCTGTATGCATGGCTCAGGTGACAGAGTCCTCGGGTTTTCCGGTTGGGCATTCATGATTCGAGAGCGAATGGCAGGTGTTAGAATAAATTGCATAAATCCAAAAATGTCCAGATATGGGTAATATTGCGACTCTTGGATTGCGGATTAATTTGGAATAGTCGACAAAATCAGCCTGTTGAAGTGCACATACAATTATAGAAATTCTTCAGGAAAGCAAATTGTGCCCAATAGGTCTATGTAACGTAGTCAAATGCCATATCAACTCAAATCAATGATCGATTTCTTTGTTCGAAATTTGGGTGGTTCCGGCTCAATGACAGAATCCGCAGCTTAAGGTGTCATTATGCTTAAGTTATTGAGAAACAAACAGAATATCATATTCATATTGGTATATACATTTGTTTTCAGTTTCATTGTCTGGGGTAGTTCATTCTGGTTTGACGACGGCTCGGAAAAGCTTGAACAACTTGATCAGGAAATCACGGAACTAACCGAGGAGATCGATAGACTAGGACAGTCGATAGATACCTATATGGAAAACCGGAGTAGGTTAGAGGATGCTTTGCGCGAATTAAATGGGCTTCTTGAAGAGAGATTGGAGCAGAACAAAGAACTGTTCATGCTGCTTGAACAACGCATTCGCTTACTGCAAGACATACTGTACGATGCAGACTCATACAGTCCCGATCTGACGAAAGTTCTGGCGGAAATAACGGATATCCTGCAGAAACTCAAGAACGTTAATGAAACGGGGACGGCTGGCCTTGCCGAATGAAAGGCAGGTTTATGCGCTACTTCTCGACGATATGGAATTCGATGGTCCGCCAAATTCGGAAGTGTGCTTCGGGGTGCCATTGATGCAACTGTTGAAACGTAGTAAAAGTGCAAAACAGCGGTAAGGTGACTCAAACCCCAAAATTATTATGCGGCATTGATAGATCTAACAACGCCTGGTTAAGGTGTCTACAGGAACTGAACGAGGTCTGTAAGCGCTCCACAATCTAGAATCTGGAGCAACGCATATTTCACTCACAGCAGTTCAGAGCGCCAACTACGGAAAAACCGAATTACTGACTGATTGAGGTCATTTCAAACGATGGCAGATGTATTCGATTTGCAGAAACGAAGAGAGGTGATGGCTTCAATTTCTGCGAAGAACACCAAACCAGAATTGTTGTTGCGGAAGGCTTTGCACCGCAAGGGTTTTCGATACAGACTTCACGATAAAAGCTTACCTGGAAAACCTGATATAGTATTTCGTGGACTTAACGCTGTCGTATTCGTCAACGGTTGTTTTTGGCACGGACATGATTGCCAATTGTTTAAAGCACCAGCCACAAATCGTGAATATTGGGAAACAAAGATCAAAACAAATGGGGCGCGAGATGCCAAGAATAGGGACCTTTTGCTGGAGCAGAACTGGCGGATTCTAATCGTCTGGGAGTGTAGTACAAGAGGTAAAGGCAGACTGGAATTTGAGGAGTTGATAGCCAACGTCACAAACTGGTTGAAAAGTGACGAAAAATACTTGGAAATACGTGGTCTAATTGACTCAGATGCGGGGTGACGCGAGCTGTCTGTCCTGATTATCGAATCTAACCAAGTGTCGCGTTAAGCGCTAAGCTCATTCATGGTAAACTCTATCGATGAAATCAACTCATTGAAGAAATTCACTCTGACGGGTAAGTAAAGTGCAACGGCGATCTTTTCTCAAATTAGGTGCAGCTGCTGGGGCGGTTTATGCGTCTTGTGGGCGTGCACCATCACTTGCATCGACCGTTGAACCACGAATTCAGCGTTACGTGCCGCTTGGTTCAACCGGCCTTACGGTTTCAGATATCTCATTTGGCGGTAGTCGGTTATCTGACTCATCACTTGTTAGCTACGCCTACGATCACGGTGTAACCTATTTTGATACTGCAGAAAGCTACCGCGGTGGGGCTTCGGAGACCGCCGTTGGAACGGCCCTTGCCGGGGTGCGGGACAATGTCATCATCGCATCTAAAACCAGAGCCAGAGCCGGGCAGGATCATAGGCAGATCATGTCTGCCTTGGAAAACAGCCTGCGGCGCCTTCGAACCGATTATGTTGACCTGTATTACATTCATGCAGTTAACAGTATTGATCGCCTCAAAAATCCCGAGTGGGGCGAATTTACCGAACGGGCGATTGAACAGGGAAAGATCAGGTTTCGAGGCATGTCCGGGCACGGTTCAAAGTTGGTTCAATGTCTGGACTATGCGCTGGATCAAGACATGGTCGACGTTGTGTTGGTTGCATTTAATTTCGCACAGGACCCGAAATTTGTTGAACAGCTTAAACACAAGTTTCACTACGTTTCGTTGCAGCCTGGTTTGGTTGAGGTGCTGGACAAAGCGCGCAGTAAAGGCGTCGGAGTAGCAGCGATGAAAACACTGATGGGTGCGCGGTTGAACGATATGCGAATGTATGAATCGCAGGGTGCTACATTCGCACAGGCAGCACTGAAATGGGTACTGAATAGCGGTCGCGTTGATGTCGCTTTAATTTCAATGACAGATGAATACGATATTGATGAATATCTTGGTGCCTCTGGTGCTTTTCCGGTATCAGAATTGGATACAGACCTGTTAACTCGTTATGTCGCTATGCAGGGTTCGCATTATTGCCAGCAGGGCTGCGGTGTGTGTGCAGATTCCTGTGCCTATGGAGTACCAATTTCAGACGTGCTTAGAGCGCGTATGTATGCAGTCGACTATCAGGATGTGCAGCTCGCAATGGATAGTTATGTGAATCTGGAAGGCGGAGCGACTGCGTGTCTGAACTGCCTAGAACAAACCTGTCTGGGAGCCTGCCCCAACCATATTCCGATCGCATCGTTTACAAGGGATGCTGCGCAGCGATTCAGCCTGGCGTGAGACGTTTCTTTGCACACTTCCTGTTTGTACTAGCAGCCTGGACACTCACAATCAAGTGGATTCTGCCTGTTGTCTGGGCACTCAATGAGAATGTTGCAATCAGTACTTATATCTGGTGGGATTTTTGGTGGGTGATACACATTGCGCTTGGCGTGACGCTTATCTATGGCTTTCAATTTTTATTCAGTTTTGTGATGATAGTTTCAGTGCTTGAAATTGGCATCGTTGCTACTAAGTTTGTTCTGTTTCTTTCTGAACCGGAATGGACCATCTGGACGATGAACTGGTTCGTGAATAAGGTCTTTGTTCTCGTCATATTCATCATGCTTCTTTTGCACGCCCTGTTCAATCGACACTCATACCAGCACTAATTAGATTCAGACCTGACGGTTCTCTAAACCTTCGGCCTTGGTGTACAACACTCTGGGACGGTTTTCGGACCACCAATCAATACTCGGAAAATTCTTGGACAAAGTGTTGGCTTTAAATTAAATTGTCGCTTTGGAAATTCGCCTTCTGTATACAACCTCCCGGAGGACTAGCAATGAATCCCGGCAACGATAATTCCGGCACCTCGTCTCATTTGCAACCGTTTTCTCCTGAGGAGTATGGTGAGCGTCTATCGCGTGTTCGTACTCTTATGGCCAAACGCGGACTGGATGGCATGCTCATCTCCAGTCCCGACAACATCTGTTATCTCACCGGCCTCAGTTATCATGGTTATTTCGCATATCAACTGCTGGTAGTCCAACAGTCCGGTCAACCGTGCCTGATCACAAGAGCGATGGAAGGACCGACCATTCGTGATGAGGTACCGAATGTACGCCACTGTCCATATTCAGACAGTGCCGGTTCGGGTGGCGATGTGTCTGAACAGTATGTTGAACCCGTTAACGCCACCGTACAAGCAATTTCAGAGGAAGGCCTTTCAAGTGCCCGGATTGGTTTTGAGGCGAACAGTTCCTATTTTCCATACGGTATTGCACAGCGCATTCAGGACATATTGTCCAATTCAGAATTTGTCGATGCTTCCGACGTAGTTAGTGAATGTCGACTGGTTAAATCAACGCAGGAGATTGAGTACGCCAGACGAGCTGCAAAAATTACTGATGCAATGATAATGTCTGGTATCGCGACCGCTGGACAAGGTGTACTTCAGCGAGATGTGATGGCTGCGATTTACCAGGCAATGTTGCATCATGGTGGAACCTATCCGGCTTTTGTCCCGCTTCTTCGTACCACTGGAAACATTGACCA